>NZ_JAQZAM010000010.1 GCF_028737215.1 Actinomycetospora chibensis
CCGTCGGGTTCTCGCTGTGGAACAGCCGGACGAACTCCTCGGCCACCTCGGGGTCGACGCCGGGCGTCGCCACGTCGGTCGCGGCCAGGTCCGTCGCGGGCAGGGCCGTCGCGGGCAGGGCCGTCGCGGGCAGGGCCGTCGCGGGCAGGGCCCCGGGCTCGACCTCGATCGTGCTCTCGGGCGAGGCGGTCGCGAGGGCGCCCCCGTCCGGCGCAGCGACGGAGCTGGGCTCGGGGGCACCCGCCGGAGACGTGGCTCCGGGGGCGGGGTCGGGCCCGTGGATCGGTCCCGGCGGCACCACGGGAGCAGGCGGTCCGGCCACCCCGACGACCGCGGGCACCCGGGGCCGGGGCTGGGGTCGACGGTCCCGGGGGTGCGGGGTGGGGACCACGGGGTCCCCGGAGCCGACGACATCGATCGCCACGCCGCGCGTCATGCCACCTCCGTGTCTCGTGCCGTCCCCGCGCGGCCGTCGTCCACTGTGCCGCCCCTGTGCTCGAAGCGGATCTCGCCGTTCGGGTCAATCACACACGAGGGCGTCCGAACCCTGATGGTCTGTTCGGCGCATCGAACGCCACGCCGCCGGCGCGGCACGCCCCGGCACGGCGGTCGGCGAGCCTGCGTTCCCAGCACCTCCGGGTGCCGCCGTCGACGGACAGGGTGGCCCCGACCACGGTGACCACGATCGGGTACGCGGCGACCTCGGCGGACACGCGGCGTCCCGATGCCGGGCACGCTCGCGTCCCGGCTCCCCGTGACGGCTCCACGCGCGCCCACTGTAGTGGGTCGTCCGGGCACCCATTGCACACACCGGGCCTGTCACCCGGACGCCCGAGAAGCGGGTCGTCAGCGGCCGGTCGATCGCATCTGGCACGCTGACCGGTCGACAACGTGTGATGGCCTCGTGCACAGCGCGTCACGTCGTCGGGGACGACGCGCGGACGGGGCCGGGAGGTGCACCGTGACGCGAGCCCCGGGGCCCGCGGGCCGCGAGCCGGACGGCGCGCGGCTCACGCACGCGCCGGCCACGGGCGCGCACCGCGGCCCGGCCGACGCACCGACCGTCGCCCTGCCGGTCGTGCGCCCTGGGGCCGCCCCCACCCGACCGCGTGTCGAGCGCGCCGCCCCGGCGGTGCCCGAGGTGCCCGCGATCGCCGACCTCGCCGCCCCCGGGCGTCCCGACGTCGACGCCGTCGTCGACGACGGCGAATCCGCCCCGCGCCGTCCCCGCCCGTCGCGGCACATGCGCGCCCGGGCCGACGAGATGGCCCGCCTGCTGGCCCGCGCGACCCCCTCGTCGCGGGCCCGGCGCGGGCTGTCGTCGCTGTCGTCACTGCCGGCGGTGGCCGCGGTGATGGGCGCCGTGGCCGTGGGCGGCGTCGGGATCGCCCTGGGCCTGGACGCCGAGCGCACCGGCGTCGCGCTGCCCGACATGCCCGACATCCCGGCGGACCAGACCCCGGTCCCGGAGACCGGCGACGGCACGGGGACGGGCACGGAGACCGTGAGCCCGACCGCCAACACCGGCGTCGTCGAGGCGCTCGAACCGGACGCCGGCGGGGCGCGGGTCGCGTCCCCGTCCTCGGTGGCCGCGGAGGCGGCACGTCCGGCCCCGGCGGGTCCGCCGAGGGCGACCACACCGACGTCCCGACCGCGGAGCACCACGTCGCCGACCCCCTCGACGCGGACCGAGGAGACGACCGCCACGTCGTCGCCCACCCCGCGCTCGACGTCGTCCCCTCGCCCCACCACCCGCTCCGACGGGCCGGACGAGTCGGACGAGTCCACGGCCGACGAGCGCGGGCTGGACGTCGAGGACGCCCCGGGCGCCGGATCCCCGTTCGACGGCGAGGACGCCACCGCGGGCTGAGGCCCGTCCGGCGACGCACGACGCGTCCGACGCGGCCGATCGTGGCGAGATCACGGGGAACGGTCGACGAACGACGACGGATGACGCGGCCGTTCGGCCCTGTCACCCGATGGGGGCGGGCCCGCATCCCGCTCACCGGGCGTGGCCCTACGCTGACCGCACGAATACACGGCAGAGCGGTCCTGCCCGGAACGCGGAGTAGCGTTCCGTGGTCGGGGACAACCGCTAGGGTGGCGCGGCGTCGGGGGTGCCCACTCATCCGGGACGAGGAGTCGACCAGACGTGACCGCAGCGAGGGACGATCGCTCCCTGGCCGGGGGACCGCTCGGCGGGCACCCGGCCACGGGTGTGGGCTCCGACCGTGACCACGGCCCCCGCCACGGCGACGCCGGGTACGGCGCCGGCCCCCGGGGCTCCGAGCCGGACGGGTACGAGACGTCCGTGCCGGCCCCCTCCCGCCCTCTCGGTGCAGGCCGCCAGGGTGGATCCGACCAGACCGACAGCTCGGTCTTCGACATTGCCGACGACCGTCGCGAAGCTCCGTACGGGTCCGCCGTACCGTCAGGCACCGGACTCGAACGCACGGGTTCGTTCCGCTCCGCGTCCGAGGGGAGCCCGATGACCTACCCGTCCGGGCCGCACGGCCCGCCCGCCGGCGTGCGGTCCCGCTACCCCGGTGCCGCGGCCCCGCCGCAGTACGGCGGTGGAGGGCAGCTGTCCGGCCCGCCGTCGGGCCCGGGCCCCATCCCCACCGCGCCCCCGCCGCCCATGCCGGCGTCGGCCGTGCCCGCCGCGCCCGCCGGGCCGCCGGAGGGCGTCGGCCTGCCCGCGCCCCGCGAGGCCGCCGCGTCGAACGACGTCCACGACATGGTCACGACCATCCGGACGAGCTTCAACGCCGTCTCGCACCGCACCGACGAGCTGACGTCGCTGTTCTACGGCTGGCTGTTCCGGATCGCACCGGAGACCCGGGAGCTCTTCCCGGTCACCATGGAGCTGCAGCGCACCCGGCTCCTGCGCGCTTTGGTGCACGTCGTGCAGATGGTCGACCGGCCCGACGAGCTCTCGATCTTCCTGCGCCAGCTCGGCCGCGACCACCGCAAGTTCGGGGTCATCGGCGAGCACTACGACAGGGTGGGCGAGGCGCTGCTCGGCGCCCTCGGCGAGATCGCGGGCCCGCTGTGGACCCGCGAGGTCGAGGAGGCCTGGACCGGCGCCTACGGCATCGTCGCGCAGTCGATGCGCGACGCCGCCGACGCCGAGCGCGGGCCCGCGGTGTGGATGGCCCGGGTCATGGAGCACCGGCGCATCAACCAGGACCTCGCCGTGGTCCGCGTGCAGACCAGCCAGCCGGTGCCCTACCTCGCGGGCCAGTACGTCAGCGTCGAGACGCCGCAGCGCCCGCGCATGTGGCGCTCGATGTCCCCGGCCAACGCCCCGGGCCCCGACTGCGTGCTCGAGTTCCACGTCCGCACCGTGCCGGGCGGGTGGGTCAGCCGCGCGATCGTGTCCCACGCCCGCGTCGGCGACGTGTGGCGCATCGGCCCGCCGATGGGCCAGATGACGCTCGACCCGCGCTCGCGCTCCGACCTGCTGATGGTCGCGGGCGGCACCGGCCTCGCGCCGGCGCGGTCGATCATCGAGCAGCTGATGTTCGAGGGCACCGACCGCAAGGTCTGCCTGTTCGTCGGCGGCCGCACGTGGTCCGACCTCTACGACATCGAGAGCCTGCGCCGTAGCGCGCAGGAGAACCCCTGGCTCACCGTCGTGCCCGTCGTCGAGGACGACGGACGTCCGCACGGGGCGGAGACGGGCACGGTCGGCGAGGTCGTGGCCCGCTACGGCGCCTGGGCCGACCGCGAGATCACCGTCAGCGGCTCGCCGCCCATGGTGCGCGCGACCACCAACGCGCTGCTCGACGCGGGCACACCGTTCCGCAACATCCACTACGACCCGTACCACACGGACTGAGCCCTTCGGGGGTGTCCGCGGGGCCGAGTGCGCCGCCACCTCGACGAACGAACGGCGCTTTCGCTGCTTCCGAAGCAGCGGAAGCGCCGTTCGTTCGTCCGTGGGCGGCCGGTGCTCAGGCGCTCGCGGCCTGGCGCGGGGTCATCTCGACCGACAGCTCCGGCGGCTTCGCCAGCGTCTGGAAGACGACGCAGTACCGCTCAGTGAGCTTGTGCAGCGTCGCGAGGGTGTCGGCGTCGGCATCGGTGTCGATGTCGAAGCGCAGGCGGACCTCGCGGAACCCGACGGGGGCGTCCTTGGCGACGCCGAGCGTGCCCCGGAAGTCGAGGTCGCCCTCGGCGTGCACGTTGCCGCCGCGGATCTCGACGCCCATCGAGGTGGACACCGCGCGCAGGGTCACCCCGGCGCACGCGACGAGGGCCTCGAGCAGCATGTCCCCGGAGCACAGCTGGGTGCCGTCGCCGCCGGTGGCGGGGTGCAGGCCGGCCTCGACGAGCGCCTGGGACGTCTGCACCCGGCACGCGATGCCCGAGCCGTCGACGTCGCCGTCGGCCTTGAGGGTCACGACGGCCGACTCGGGGTCGTTCTTGTACTGCGACTTGAGCGGGCCCTGGGTCTCGGCGAGCTTCGACTTGTCCATGGCCCCGATCCTGCCTCGGTCGTGCCCGTCCGTCACCCGGTGGTCACGGACTGGCGCACGCGGCGCGGACGGCAGGCGGCGACGGCGGCCGCCCCGACCAGCGAGAACGCGATCGCGATCGGCAGGGCGTCGTTCCAGCCCGCGACGAGCCCGGCCGCTCCTCCGCCGAGCGAGGGGCGCGTGGCCACGACGGCGACGACGGTGGTGCCGATCGCCGAGCCCACGTAGCGGGCGGTGTTGTTCGCGCCGCCGCCCATGGCTCCGCGACCGGCGGGCACGCTGGCGACGGCCTCGCGTCCGAGCGCGGCGTTGACCATCCCGCTCGCCGCCCCCGCCACCGCCAGCCCCGGGACGAGCGAGAGCGGGGAGTCGCCGGTCGCGAGCCCGAGCAGCAGCGCCTGCCCGGCCGCCACGACGAGCAGCCCGGCGGCGAGCTGGAGCCGCCCGGACCACGCGGCGGGCAGGCGCCGGGCGAGCACGGCCGTCACCACGCTCGTGCCCGACCACGCGAGCAGCAGCAGGGCGCCCACCAGCGCGGTGCTGCCGAGGCCCCGCTCGACGACGGTCGGCAGGAACGACGTCGTGGCGATGATGCCCATCCCGGTCGCGAGCGCACCGACCGTCGCCGCGACGAACGCGGGCGAGGCGAAGAGCGCCATGTCGAGCATGGGCGCCGCACGCCGGCGCTCGAGCACCACGAAGACGGCGAGCAGCGCCACCCCGACCGCGAGCAGCACGAGCACCCCCGGGCGCCCGAAGCCCGACCGTCCCTCGACGAGCCCGGCGAGCAGCGCCGCCAGCCCGGCGGCGAGGACCAGCACGCCCGGCAGGTCGATCGGCCGGGGCTCCGCGGCCCGCGACTCGGGTACCGCCCGCCGGGTGACGGCGGCGAGGACGACAGCCGCGACCGCGGTCGCCCAGTAGGGCCCGGTCCACCCCACGAGACGGTCGAGGCCCGACGCCAGGAACGGTCCCGCAGCGATGCCGGCGCCGAGGCTCGCGCCCCACACGCTGCTCGCCGTCCGCGCCTCCGGCGTGCCGGCCGGGAACGCGTGGCCCAGCAGTCCCTGGCTGCAGGCCACCAGCGCGGCGGCGCCGACGCCCTGCAGAATGCGGGCGATCACGAGGACGAGCGCGGACGGCGCGAGGGCGGCGAGGACCGACGACGCCGCCAGGACGGTCGCGCCGAGCACCAGCACGAGGCGCCGGCCGAGGTCGTCACCCAGCGCGCCGACCGACAGCAGCGCCACGCCGAGCCCGATGCTCATCGAGCTGAGGATCCAGGCCTGCGCCGCGGGGCCGGCGTCGAGCGCGCTGGCCGTCGACGGGAGCGCCGCCAGGGGCACGGTGAACGCCACCAGCGCGAGGAACGTGGCCGCCGCGGCGACGGCGAGGGTGGCGCGGGGCCGGTCGACCGGGCTCGGGGTCACGTCGGGGGACGCTAGCAGGTCGGGTTCGATGGTTGAACCGAACTGCTAGCGTGGTCACCGTGCCGCTGGGCCGCGACTACGACCGTCAGGACTGCGCCCTCGCCCGCGCCCTCGAGGTGGTCGGCGAGCGCTGGACGCTGCTCGTGCTGCGCGACTGCTTCTTCGGCGTCCGCCGCTTCGCCGACCTGCGCGCCCACCTCGACATCCCCCGCGCGGTGCTCTCCGAGCGTCTGGGCACCCTCGTCGACGCCGGGGTCCTCGAACGCCGGCCGTACGCCCCCGGGCGCGACGAGTACGTGCTCACCGATACGGGCCTCGACCTCTGGCCCGTGGTCTTCAGCCTCGCCCGGTGGGGCGACCGGCACCGTGTGGGCCCTGATGGGGGTCGGCGGCGCTTCCGCCACGCCGACTGCCCGGCCGGCGGCGCCGACCTCGCCGACGGCGGCGTCTGCCCCGCCTGCGGCATGCTGCCCGCGCCGGCGAGCCTGGAGACGCGGCCGCTGGAGCCGGACGCCGGGGCCGACGGCGAGCGCCACGTCCGCGATGACGCCGTCAGCCTCGCCCTGCGCCGCCCGCACCGTCTCCTGGCGCCGCTCCTCTGACGTGCGTGATCTTCTGAGCTGTCAGCTCAGAAGATCACGCACGTCACCACGCGCCCACCGGCCGGCGGATGGTGACGTTGGCGTGGTTGAACAGGTTCGTCAGCGCGATCTGCGCGACGAGCCCGGCCAGCGCCGTGGCGTCGAAGTGCCGGGCCGCCTCGTCCCAGATCGCGTCCGGCACCGGGTCCGGACGGTCGGCGATCCGCGTCGCCGCCTCGCCGAGGGCGAGGGCCGCGCGCTCGGCGTCGGTGAAGCCGGGCGCCTCCCGCCAGACGGCGACGAGGTCGATGCGCTCGTCGGGCTCCCCGTTCTTGCGCAGGCCCTTCGTGCCGGTGTCCACGCAGAACGCGCAGCCGTTGATCTGGCTCACGCGCAGGTGGACGAGCTCCAGCGTCGTCTCCGGCACGCCGGCGCCGCGGATCGCGCCGATCACCGTGCCGATCCCCTCGCCGAGGCCGGGCAGGGCGCGGGTGAAGGTGTCGAGTCGTCCGGTCATGACAAGCTCCTCGTTCGGTGGTCACATCCGCCGGTCCCCGGCGGTCTCCCTGGAGACGTCCCACGAGCGGAGGATGTGACCGATGGACGAGACGGTTCTCGCGGCGGACTTCGAGAGCCACCGCCCGCACCTGCGGGCTGTGACGCTGCGCCTCCTGGGCAGCCCGGCCGAGGCGGACGACGCGGTGCAGGAGACGTGGCTGCGCCTCGCGCGCACCGACGTCTCGGAGGTGGAGAACCTGCGCGCCTGGCTCACCACCGTCGCGAGCCGCGTCGCGCTGTCGATGCTGCGGACCCGCGGCACCCGGGCCGAGTCCGACCTCGACCAGGCCGGCGCGGAACCGGACACCGAGCCCGACCCCGAGACCCGCGCGCTGCAGGCGGACGCGCTGGGCGCGGCGCTGCACGTCGTGCTCGAGCGCCTCGACCCCGCCGAGCGGCTCGCGTTCGTGCTGCACGACCTGTTCGCCGTGCCGTTCTCCGAGATCGCGACGGTGGTCGAGCGCAGCCCCGCCGCGGCCCGCCAGCTCGCGAGCCGCGGCCGCCGCCGCGTCCAGGGCGGGTCGGCCGACGCCGAGGTCGACCCGGCACGGCGCCGCGAGGTGGTCGAGGCGTTCCTGGCCGCCGCCCGCGACGGCGACTTCGCCGGCCTGCTCACCATCCTCGACCCGGACGTCGAGCTGCGCGCCGACCGTGTGGCGGTCGCCGCCGCGAAGGCCAACCCGGGTGCCCCGGACGTCGAGGAGACCGTGCACGGCGCCGAGGCCGTGGCCCGCGTATTCAGCGGCCGGGCCCGCATGGCCCAGCCCGCGCTGCTCGACGGCATGCCCGGCGTGGTCTACGCCCCGGGCGGGACGGTCTACTCGGCGTTCGACATCGTCATCGTGGACGGCCGGATCGCAGCGATCGAGATGATCGCCGACCCGGCCGTGCTCGCGGAGCTGGACGTCGAGCAGCTCTAGATCGTGCGGGCTTTCCCGACCCTGTCGGCGTGCTGCGTCGGATCGTCGGCGTGGCCCCCACGCTGGCACCGGAGGTGCTAGATCAGCCCCATCTTCGAGGCGGCGTAGACGGCCTCGGCGCGGCGGGTGACGTCGAGCTTGCGCATGAGGTTGCCGACGTGGAACTTCACCGTGGTCTCGGAGATGAAGAGCTCGCGGCCGATGGTGCGGTTCGACATGCCGCGGGCGAGCAGGCGCAGGACGTCGAGCTCGCGGCCGGTGAGCGGGTCACCGTGGGGCTGCTGGCCGTTGAGCGAGCGCACGACGGCGGCGGCCGAGCGGGAGTCGAACGCCGACTCGCCGCGGGACACCGCGCGGATCGCGCTGGTCAGCTCGGTGGTGTCGACGTCCTTGACGACATAGCCGCGGGCGCCGGCGTGGACGGCCTCGACGACGAGCCGGTCGTCGAGGAACGTCGTGAGCACGAGCACGCCGACCCCGGGGTGCGCCTGGGTGAGCTGGCGGCACAGCTGCAGGCCCTCGGAGTCCGAGCTCGTCGAGAGCTTCAGGTCGAGCAGCACGATCGTCGGACGCTGGTGGGCGACGACGGCGAGCGCCTCGGGCGCGCTCGACGCCTCGCCGACGATCGCGAACTGCGGCTCGCGCTCGAGCACCGAGCGCAGGCCCTGGCGGACGATCGCATGGTCGTCGACGAGCACGATGCGCACCTCGCCCCTGCGGGCGGTGGCGCGGGCGGGGACACGGATCTCGGTCATGACGGCCTCCCGGACGTCTCGGAGGTGTCGGAGAGCGCAGCGGGCCCGGCGGGCTCGGGGGCCGGGCCGGCGGGGGCCAGTGGCACGCCGACCTCGACCCGGATTCCGCCCTGCGGTGCGCGCCGGATGCGCAGCGTGCCGCCGATCTCGCGGGCGCGCTCGGCGATGTTGACCAGGCCGCGGTGCGAGCCGTCGATGTCGCCGGCGGAGGCGATGCGCAGCGAGCGGCGCACGTGCTCGGGGTCGCCGTGGCCGTCGTCGGACACCGAGAGCACGAGGCGGTCCTTGCGGTAGGCCAGGCGTACGACGGCGACGCCCGCCTCGGCGTGCACGGCCGCGTTGAACAGCGCCTCGCCGGCGACGCGGAAGAGCGAGCGTTCGGCGGCCGACGGCAGCACGACCGGCCGTCCCTCGATGCGCACCTCGACCCGCAGGTCCGAGGGCATGTGAACGGTGGAGAGCTCCTCGAGCAGGGCGGGCAGGCTCTGCCGGCCGCGGTCGCCGTGGTGGTGCAGGGCGTAGATCGCCGAGCGGAGCTGCTCCACGGCGCGCCGGGTGAGGGCCTTGGCGGTCTCCAGGCGCTCGCGCTGGCGCTCGTCGCGGATCTCGGAGCGCACGACCTCGATCTGCATGCCGGCGGAGAGCGCGTACTGGGTGACCGAGTCGTGCAGCTCGCGGGCGATCCGGTGCCGCTCGGAGTCGAGCACCTCGCGTTGGCGCGCGACGGTCAGGGCGTCGCGGGTGTGCTGGAGCTGCTCGTTGCGTGCCGCGAGGTCGTCGGCCTGCTGGCTGGCCTCGCCGTAGAGCCGCATCGTGCGCTGGTGCAGCGCCGAGTTCTGCAGCGCGGCCGCGGTCTGGCCTGCGAGGACGCGCAGCACGGAGGCGTCGGTGGCGTCGATGGCGCGGTCGGCCCCGGTCCAGGCGACGATCTCGCCGACGACGTCGCCGTCGAGGTGGACCGGCACGTGGAGGTGGTGCGGGTCCGTCGCGGCCTCGGCGACGCCGTTGCCGGGCCCCCCGCTGTCGGCGTGGGTGTGCCCCTCGCCCGAGCGGACGGCCCGCAGGTGCACCGCCACCCACGGCGGCACGTCGGGGTCGTCGGCGTCGACCTCCTCGCCGGCGGGACCGAGCACGAGGTGGCGCGGCGCGGCCTCGGGCAGCGCGCCGTCGGCGAGCGCGAACACCACCCAGTGCGCCGTGAGGTGGTCGGCGGCGGCCTCGGCCACCGCGCGCACGAGCGTGCCGGGGCCCTCGGTGGTGCGCACGAGCGCACGGGAGATCCGGTCGAGCGCGTGGATGACCCGGCGGAGGCGCTCGGCCGAGGCCAGGTACTCGACGTAGAAGGACGGCTTCCCGGACCGGATCCCCGTGAGCTGGTCGAGGTCGTGGTGATCCGTGGACATCGGGCTGCTCACCGCCTGGCCACCCCTCGCGGGGCCGTTCGTCACTACATCGCCGCCCGGAACAAGGTCTCGATGTCCGCCTGGTCGGCCTCGCGCGGGTTGGTCGAGAGGCAGGCATCGGCCAGCGTCATCGCCGAGAGCACGCCGATGTCGGACTCGCCGACACCGATCTCGGCGAGCCCCGTGGGCACCCCGAGCTCGTCGGCCAGCCTGCGGACCTCGAGCGCCGCCCACTCCGCGGCCTCGGCGGCCCCGGCGTCGGAGTCCGGCGTGATGGTGCCGGGCAGACCCAGCGCCTGGGCGATGGGGACGAAGCGGTGCGGGTCGGGCTCGGCGTTGAACCGGATGACGTGCGGCAGGAGCACCCCGTTGATGACGCCGTGCGGCAGGTCCAGCAGGCCGCCGACCTGGTGGCTCATGGCGTGCGCCGCGCCCAGGATCGCGTTGGTGAACGCGAGCCCGGCCTCGAGGGCGGCCTGCGCCATGCAGGTGCGCGCCGCCTCCTCGCCGGGGTGGTCCATCGTGCGCTCGAGGTGCTCGCCGACCAGGGCGATCGCCTGCAGCGCGTGGTGGTCGGTGAGCGGGTTGTGCGCGCGCGAGACGTAGGCCTCGATGCCGTGGGTCAGCGCGTCGAGGCCCGTGGCGGCGTTGAGCCAGTCGGGCATCGTGGTGAGCAGCTGCGGGTCGACGATCGACATGTCGGGCACCAGCGCGCGGCCCAGGATCGTGATCTTGGTGTTGCGGGCGGTGTCGGTGACGATGCAGAACTGCGAGACGTCGGCGCCCGTGCCCGAGGTGGACGGCACCATGACCATCGGCGGGATCGGCAGCGCCATCCGGTCGACGCCCTCGTAGTCCAGGATCGTGCCGCCGTTGCCGGCGAGCAGCGCGATGCCCTTGGCCGCGTCGATCACCGAGCCCCCGCCGAGCGCGATGATGACGTCGCAGTTCTCCTGCAGGTAGTGGACGTGCCCGGCGGCGATCTCGTGATCCTTGGGATTGGGCGTCACCCCGTCCCACACCGACGTCCGCAGCCCGGCCTCCGCGAGGTGCGCGCTCAGCTGGTTCGGCCAGCCCGCGGCGCACAGCCCGGGGTCGGTGACGAGCAGCGGGCGACGTGCGCCGAGGCGCACCGCGGCGTGCGCGGCCTCGCTCAGCGAGCCGGGGCCGAAGAGGATCTCGGGGACGTGGAACTTCGCCAGGCGGGGGGTCTCCGTGCGCGGCCGCGTCGTGGCCCGGTCGGCCGGGCTCGCCGACGGGGTGACCGCCGCGCCGACCGCGGACCCGGGGGTCCGACGGCGGGCGATGACGGAATCCCCCGCGCGGGTGACGCTGTGGACGAGGACCACGCTGCCCCCTTCGCTGCCGGACGACGACTGTTGCCCACGTTACAGACGGACGCCGGGCGACGGCAGGGTGAGCAGCGGGTTCTCGTGCTGCTCCGCCCGGGCCAGCCGTCCTCCGGCAGCGTTCGTATCACGCTGCTCCCACGGCTGCGGGTGCGGTGCGCACGAAGGCCTCCTCGCCCCACCAGCGCCGGAACGTCGGGAGCCCGACACCCTCGACGAGGCGGCGCGTCTGGCTGTCCTGCGCGCGCATCGCCGCCATCTTCCGCTCGAGGTGCTCACCGTCGAGCCGTAGGTGCAGGTCGGGGGCGACCTCCGGGGCGGGGTCGTCCATGAACACCCCGAAGGCCTCGTTGATGTCGGCGAAGCGCCGGACGAAGCCGGGCGCGAGGACCGCTTCGAGGAGCTCGGCGCGCGGTGCCGCCGCCCGCCACGCGAGGCGGGCCCAGTGGCCCACCGTCCGGTGGTCGGCGTGCCCGGTGACCCCGTCGTCGGCGAAGGTCACGATCGTGTCCGGCCGGACCTCCTCGACGATCGCAGCGATGCGGTCGGCCGCGGTACGGCGCGGGACCAGGGGGCACGCTCCGTCCTCGTAGCCCAGCCACCGGTGCTCGGCGACGCCCAGGAGACTCAGGGCCTCGTCGAGCTCGCGGGACCGCAGGGCGCCGAGGCGGTCGGCGGGCCAGCGGTCCGGATCGTCGGTGCCGTGCTCGCCGCGGGTGGCGGTGACGACGACGACGCGGTCGCCCCGCTCGCGGGCCGCCAGCATCAGTCCGGAGGACAGGAAGGTCTCGTCGTCGGGGTGGGCCCAGACGCCGAGCAGGGTGCGGGTCACGACAGCACCTCCAGGACGGTCATGACCGCGACGGCGGCCAGGACGGGCAGGGCGGGGTTGCGGAAGCGCCACGCGACGAGCGCGGCGACGGCGAGCGCGAGGTGCATCGGGCC
Source organism: Actinomycetospora chibensis (assembly GCF_028737215.1). Classification (GTDB taxonomy): domain Bacteria; phylum Actinomycetota; class Actinomycetes; order Mycobacteriales; family Pseudonocardiaceae; genus Actinomycetospora; species Actinomycetospora chibensis. The sequence continues at coordinate 12,423 of NZ_JAQZAM010000010.1, forward strand.
GAGCACCACCAGGGCCGTCGCGCCCCGGGAGCCGACGAGGGCGGTGACCACCAGCGCGGCGAGCGCGGCCGGCGCCAGGTGGGACAGCCCGCGGCGCATCACGGCGGGCAGCCGGTGCGCGGGCACGAGGGTGATGAGCACGACCCGCAGTCCGTAGGTCGCGGCGGCCGTCACGAGCAGGATCACGACGCCCTCCGGGACGGGTCGGTGGTGCGGGTGCGGGTGAGGGGGGTGACGGTGGCGGCGACGACGCCGGCGGCGATCCCGCACAGCAGGCCGAGGCCCGACGGCAGGGGCGAGGCGAGGGCGGCGGTGACGCCGGCGGTCCCGGCGCCCACCACGGCCGGGCGGGCGCGCAGCTGCGGCACGAGCATCGCGAGGAACATCGCGGGCGCCGCGACGTCGAGCGCCGACGACGCCGACAGCACCGGGGCGAGCAGGCCGCCGAGGGCGGTCATCGCCACCCACGCCACCGCGAGCACCCCGCCGGCGGTGAGCCAGTAGCGGCGGAAGCGCGCCGGGTCGTCGAGGTCACCGAGCGCACCGCGCCGGGTCACCATCGCGTAGGTGGGGTCGACGACGAAGTGCGCCGCCGCCCAGCGGAACCAGCGCGGCTGGCCGCGGAAGTGGGGCTCGAGCGCGGCGGCGTAGAGCAGGAAGCGCGCGTTGACCAGCGTCACCGCGGCGAGCACGGCACCGGCCCCGGCGCCGCCGCCCATCAGCGTGATGGCCGTGAGCTGGCCGCTGCCGCCGTAGAGGAGGGCGGACGAGAGGACGCCGGTGCCGGCGCCGACGCCGGAGCGCACGGCCGTGACGCCGATGAGCATCGCGAACGGGGCGAGGCCGAGGACGACCGGCGCCAGGTCGCGCACGGCGTCCATGACCCCGTCGGCCCGGCGGGTGTGACGGAGAGTGATGTCCATGCCGCCACGATGCGGCTGTCCGGGTGGCCGCCACATCGGTGGCCGTTACCCATCCCCGGGCGTCGGCTCCCTAGGTCGCGAGCTCCCGGCGCCGGCGCTCGGGCACGACGCCGAGGCGGCGGGCGACGACCGCGGCCTCGCGGCGGGTCGGCACGTCCAGCTTCGCGAGGATCGCCGAGACGTGGTGGTCGGCGGTCTTCTCGGAGATGAACAGCCGCGCGGCGATGCCGGCGTTGGTGAGGCCCTCGGCGACGAGGCGCAGCACGTCGACCTGCCGGGCGGTGAGCCCCGCAGGATTGGTGCGCGTGGTGGCGCGCGGCCGGGCGGGCACCCCGGTGACGCCGCGTCCCCGCAGGTCGCGGCGCACCTTCGCGGCCACCGCGTCGGCCCCGAGACGATCGAGCAGCTCGAGCGCCGCGAAGACGTCGGCGGGCTCGCCGGTGTCGACGAGCGCGAGCGCCTGGTCGTAGGGCGACCCGAGCTCCGCCCAGCGCTCGGCGCCCGACCTCGGGTCGCCCGCGAGCATCAGGGCGTACGGCGACCCGGGCGGGAGGGTCGGCGCCTCCACGTCGCGCCCGAGCCTGCGCAGCCACACCGCCAGCTCGCCCGCCGACCACTCGGTACCCGTCCGCGTGGCGGCCTGCGCCAGCAGCTCGGCCGCGCCGTCGAGGCGACGGTCCTCCGTCCCGGTCACCCAGCACCGTTCGGCCAGCGCCGACGCGGCCGGGAGCAGCCGCAGGGGCTCGGCGTACCGGACGGCCAGGTCCCAGCCGCGCTCGAGGGACACGTCCGCCCCGGGGCCGCCGCGACGCAGCTCGACGAGGCCCTGCACCAGTGACGGCCAGGTGTGGGTCAGGGGCGCCGCGCTCTCGGTGAGCACCGCGCCCGCGTCGAGGGCGGCCTCGTCCCAGGCGCCGCGCAGCATGTGCAGGCGCCCGCGCACGCCGCGCTGCCAGCCGTGACACAGCGGGACGTCCCACTGGACGGTCAGCGGCAGGCTGCGGTCGAGGGCCTTCTCCGCCGCGTCGAGCCGCCGGTGCTCGACGTCGGAGTTGACCACATTGCTCCAGCCCGCCGAGTGCGCCTCGCAGAACCGGTCGCCGGCCGCGTCGAGCACCGCGAGGATCCGGTCGCGTGCCGCGAGGTCGCCCGACATCATCGCGACCACCGAGTCCACCACCGAGAGCCGCACGTCCAGGCGGTAGTCGACCACCCCGGCGGCGACCGTGCGGGCCCGGTCGTGGCGCTCGCGGGCCGCCACCAGGTCGCTCTCCTGCATGGACTGGACGGCCTGGATCATGAGCGCGCTGCCCAGGAGGGCCGCGCTGCGGCTGCCGGGCTCGGCGCGGGGGGTGAGGATCTCGACGGCCCGCGCCGCGTGCTCCTCGGCGCTCGGGCGGTTGCCGTTGTACCACTCGAACACGGCCAGCGACTGGTGCCCGGCGCCGACGCCGTCGAGGTCGCCGTCCGCCTCCCAGCAGGCGATGGCCCGGCCGCACATGGCGATCGCCTCCTCGAGACGATCCGTGAGGTAGAGCTCCTGGGCGAGCAGCTCGCACAGCCCGGCCCGCGCGGCGTCGGCCTCCTGCGGGGCGTGCTCCAGGGCCGTGGTGAAGAACCGCGCGGCCTCCGTGTGCGCCCCGGACCCGGCCGCGACGCGTCCCGCCCGCGCGGCGTACCGGAACACCCGGCCAGCGTCGCCGGCGGCGAGGGCGTGGTGGGCGAGCACCGCCGGGTCGGGATCCGGCAGCGTCTCGAGGGCCTCGATCATCCGGCGGTGCAGGTCGATCTCGCCGCCCGGTGGGATCGCGCCCGCGACGGCGAGCCGGCAGATGTCGTGGCGGTAGGCGATGCCGCGGCGGTCGCGGGCGATCAGGCCGGCGGTGTCGAGCGTGCGCAGCGGGCCGATGCCGACCCCGAGCGCGGGCAGCAACGTGTCCGGCACGGCCCCGGGGGCGCAGGCGAGCAGGTCGGCCAGGTCCCGGGCGCCCGCGTCGAGCCCCGCCGTCCGGGCGAGCACCGCGTCACGGACCGAGACGGGCAGCGCGCCGTCGACCAGGGAGGAGTCCTGGCTGACGACCTCGGTGACGAAGAAGGAGTTCCCGCGCGTGAGCCGGTGGAGGTGGGCGGGGTCGATGTGGCGCTCCCCCACCAGCGTCGTCACCGCCGCCACCGACAGCGGGTCGAGCTCGACGCGCGTCGCCGACGGCGTGCGCGCGACGTCTCCGAGCAGGGCGCGCAGCGCCGGCTGGGGGTCCGGCTCGTCCGCCCGGTAGGTGGCCAGGATCAGCGAGCGGGTGCCGGCGATCCGGCGCAGCAGGAAGCGCAGCAGGTCGATGGTCGCCTCGTCGGCCCACTGCAGGTCGTCGACGACGAGCAGCACCGAGCGGGCCGTGAGCGCGTCGAGGAGCGCGCGGTGGATCTCGTGCGGCGGCGCCCCGGCGCGCAGCAGCCCGGCGGCGGGCTCGCCGAGGTCGTCGGCGACGTCGTGCAGCGGGCCGAGGGGGCGGGGCACGCCGAGTGGGTCGCAGACGCCCCACAGCACCTGGCCGTCGTCGGGGCCGACGTCCGGGCCGGCGGCGAACAGGCGGGCCAGCGAGGTCTTCCCGATCCCCGACTCGCCCGCGAGCAGGACGATCGACCCTTCGCCGCCGCGCGCCTCCTGCCACGCGCGGCCCAGGAGACGCAGCTCGTCGTCGCGCTCGAGCAGCTCCACCTGTGTCACGGTACGTGATCGAAATCACGGGGGGAACTTCCCGATCGGCCTAGGGCCCTCCCCACACAACATGGGGAGGCGCTCCCGATGTCCGGGGTGACCGGCGCGCGGAAGCCTTCTCTCCACCGGGGTCGCCACCGTCCGTGGCCCCCGCGGGAACTCCGACGAGGGAGAACGACGATGACCGAGACCATCACCGACGCCGCCGCAGACCGTGCTCTCAAGGCGAAGCACCGCACGATGTGGGGCCTGGGCGACTACCCCGACGTGGCTGCCCGCCTCATCCCGGAGCTCGGCCCCGTCCTCGTCACCGCGGCCGGGATCCGACCCGGCGAGCGGGTGCTGGACGTCGCCGCGGGGACGGGGAACGTCGCGGTGCCCGCCGCGCTCGCCGGCGCCGACGTCGTGGCCTCCGACCTCACCCCGGAGCTCTTCACCGCCGGGCGCGCGTTCGCGGAGCGCCAGGGCGTGGCCGTGCGCTGGGAGGAGGCCGACGCCGAGGCGCTGCCCTACGCCGACGACTCCTTCGACGCCGTGCTGTCCTGCGTCGGTGTGATGTTCGCGCCCCACCACCAGCAGGCCGCCGACGAGCTCGTCCGCGTGACCCGCCCCGGCGGGCGCATCGGCCTGATCAGCTGGACCCCCGAGGGCTTCGTCGGGGACCTGTTCCGGACCATGAAGCCCTACGTGCCGCCGCCCCCGCCCGGCGCCCAGCCCCCGCCGCTGTGGGGCGACGAGACGCACGTCCGCGCACTGCTCGGCGACCGCGTCACCGACGTCGAGGTGCGCAAGCAGACCGTCACCGTCACGGCGTTCGATTCGCCGGACACGTTCCGGTCCTACTGGCGGGAGACCTACGGGCCGACGATCGTCGCCTACCGCAACAACGCCGACGACCCCGAGCGCACCGCGGCCCTCGACACCGACATCGCGGCCGTGGCCGAGCGTCACGACCGCGGCAGCGGCACGACCGTCATGGACTGGGAGTACCTGCTGCTGACCGCCCGCGTCGTCTGACGCGGAGCGAGAACGACGCGCCACACCCGTCGTGACCGGCGACGGACCCGGTCCTCATCCCAGGAGAGCGACATGCCGAAGTACATCATCGAGCGCACCGTCCCCGGCGCGGGCCGGCTCGGCCCGCAGGAGCTCCAGGAGATCGCCCGGACCTCCAACGCCGTCGTCGACGGCCTCGACTCGCCCTACACGTGGCACCAGAGCTTCGCGGCGGGCGACAAGATCTACTGCGTGCACACGGCGGTGTCCGCCGACGTCGTGCGCGAGCACGCCCGGTGCGGCGGCTTCCCGGCCGACAGCGTCACCGAGATCGGGTCCGAGTTCGGGCCCTGGAGCGCCTGATCCGGGGGTGGGGTCTGCGGTTCAGGACCCCGCCGCGGCGGAGAGCGACGCGGCCGACACCACCGGCTCGACGTTGGACTCGGTGTGGATGGGGCCGTCGCGACGCGAGAGCGGCGTGCCCCGTCCGCCCCACTGGTGGGCGATCATCTCCGCGGCGATCGACACCGCGGTCTCCTCGGGCGTCCGGGCCCCGAGGTCCAGGCCGATCGGGCTCGACATGCGGGCCAGCTCCGCCTCGGTGACCCCGGCCTCGACGAGGCGCTGCTCGCGGTCCTCGTGCGTCCGGCGCGACCCCATCGCCCCGATGTAGCCGATCTCGGGCAGTCGCAGCGCGACCTCGAGCAGCGGCACGTCGAACTTCGGGTCGTGGGTGAGCACGGCGAGCGCGGTGCGCCCGTCGATCCGCCCGGCCTCGGCCTCGGCGGCGAGGTAGCGGTGCGGCCAGTCGACCACCACCTCGTGCGCCTCCGGGAAGCGGCTCGACGTCGCGAACACCGGGCGCGCGTCGCAGACCGTGACCCGCATGCCGAGGAACGTGCCCATCCGCGCCACCGCGGCGGCGAAGTCGATGGCACCGAAGACGATCAGGCGCGGCGGCGGCGCGAACGACTCCACGAAGACCTGCAGGCCCTCGCCGCGGCGCTCGCCGTCGGGGCCGTAGGACACCAGCGCGGACCGGCCGGCGGCGAGCAGCCCGCGGACGTCGTCGCGCAGCGCGTCGTCGAGGCGAGCCGACCCGGTGCTGCCCTCGACCTCGTCCGGCCAGACGACCAGACGACGGCCGACGCGCTCGGCGGGCCCGGAGACCACGGTGGCGACGGCGACCGACCGGTGCTCGCGCACGGCTTCGGCGATCGCGCCGAGCTGGGGGAAGGACTCGCGGTCGACCCGCTCGACGTAGACGTCGAGGATGCCGCCGCAGGTCAGGCCGACGGCGAAGGCGTCGTCGTCGGAGACGCCGTAGCGCTGCAGCGTCGCGTCGTCGGTGCCCTCGAGGATGCCGGAGCCGAGCTCGTACACGGCGCCCTCGACGCAGCCGCCGGACACGCTGCCCACGGCCTGTCCGTCGTCGCCGACGAGCATCGAGGCCCCGGGCTGTCGCGGGGCGGACCGGAAGGTGCCGACCACGGTCGCCAGGGCGACCGGTCGGCCTTCGGCCCACCAGCCCTCGAGAGTCGGGAGAACGTCACGCATCCCGCAGCACCTCCAGCAGCTCGGCCAGCGTCGTGAGGGAGTGGCCCGCCAGCAATCGGTCAACGTGCGGGAGGGCCGCCGCGATTCCCCCCTGCACCGGGGCGTAGCCGCTCTTGCCCGCGTGGGGGTTCACCCAGACGACCTTGTGGGCCAGCCGCGCGAGACGCGCCGACTGCTCGCCGAGCAGCTCCGCCCCGCCGCGCTCCCAGCCGTCGGAGAACACGACGACGACCGCGCGGCGGGCGACGCCACGCTGGCCCCACCGGTCGAGGAACGCCCGCAGCGCCTCGCCGAGGCGGGTGCCGCCGGACCAGTCGGGGATCGCCCGGGCCGCGTCGCCGAGGGCGCGCTCGGGGTCGCGCTGGCGCAGCTCGCGCGTCACGCGGGTCAGCCGGGTGCCGAGGGTGAACGTCTCCACCGCGGTCGGGGTGCGCCGGGTGAGGACGTGGGCGAAGCGCAGCAGGGTGTCCGCGTAGGGGCTCATCGAGCCGGAGACGTCGACCAGCAGCACCACGCGACGCGGTCGTTCCCGCCGCCGCCGACGGCGCATCTCGCCGATCTCACCGCCGTTGGCGAGCGCCGCCCGCAGCGTGCGGCGCGGGTCCGGCTCGCCGCGGCGGGCCGGGCGGCGGCGCCGGGCCCGGCGCCTCGGGGGTGCCGGGCGCAGGAGCGCGAGCAGGTTCTTGAGGTGCTCGCGCTCGCCGATCGAGAGCTCGGCGATGTCCCGGTCGCGCAGAATCTCCTCGCCGGACGCGGCGACCCGCAGCTCGGGGGTCTCCTCCTCCTCGCCGTCCTGGCCCGAGCCCGGCGGGGGCTCGGTGAGCGCGGCCATGGTCGAGATGCGCGGCTTCGGCGGCGCCGACCGTCCCATGCGCTGGTCGCGGGGGTCGGCGGAGAACCAGGCGGCGAACGCGTGGTCGTAGCGCACGACGTCGTCGGGGTCGGCGCACAGCGTCAGGCGGCCCGCCCAGTACGTGGAGACCTCGCTGGTGAGGTCGGACAGGCGCAGCGCCTGCAGGTACGCCGCGACGCGGTCGGTGGTGACGGGCACCCCGGCGTTGCGGACGAGGCGGGTGAAGGCGACGAAGTCCTCGAGGACGGCGTCGGGGCCCCCGTCGGCCCGGGTGGCATCGGTGGCGGTGTCGGTGCCCCCGCCGAGCGTCTCGACGACGCCGGAGGCCACGACCGCGCCGGCGTGGGGGCGGGGGGCGAGCCCGTCGCTGCTCCCGCCCCGGTCACCTGTACTCATTCCCCGTCGCTCCGCTCGCCCCGGGTGCTCATGACGCGAGCAGGGCGTCCAGCTTGTCGCGCGCCCGGTCGGCGTCCTCGCGGTACTTCAGCACCGCACCCAGCGTCGCGGTGGCCGAGGCGAGGTCGAGGTGACGCGCGCCCACGAGCTGCAGGGCCTGGGCCCAGTCGATCGACTCGGCGACGCCCGGCGGCTTGAGCAGGTCCAGCCCGCGCAGGGCCTGGACCGCGCGGGCGACCTGCTCGGCGAGCTCCGCGGGCAGGTCGGGCAGGCGGCGGCGCAGGATCGCCGTCTCACGGGCCAGGTCGGGGTGCTCGAGCCAGAGGTAGAGGCAGCGTCGCTTGAGGGCGTCGTGGACCTCGCGCGTGCGGTTGGACGTCAGGACCACCAGCGGTGGCGTCTCGGCACGGACGACGCCGATCTCGGGGATGGTCACCGAGTTCTCGGCGAGCACCTCGAGCAGGAAGGCCTCGAACTCGTCGTCGGCGCGGTCGACCTCGTCGACGAGCAGCACGCAGGGCGCGTCCTGCAGCGCCTGCAGGATCGGGCGCGCGAGCAGGAAGCGGCGGTCGTAGAGGGAGGCCTCCACGGCGTCGACGTCGAGCGGCGACTGCGAGGCGGTCGCCGCCGCCTCGAGGGAACGCAGGTGCAGCAGCTGGCGCGGGAAGTCCCAGTCGTACAGGGCCTGCGCCGCGTCGATGCCCTCGTGGCACTGCAGGCGCACCATCGGCAGCCCCAACGCCTCGGAGAGCGCCTGTGCCAGCGCGGTCTTGCCCGTCCCGGGCTCGCCCTCGCAGAAGAGGGGGCGGCCCATGCGCAGTGCCAGGAAGGCGGCCGACGCGAGACCCGCGTCGGCGAGGTACCCCGTGCCGTCCAGGGCCTTCGCCAGGTCGTCCGGACTGGTCGGTGTGGTACTCGCGGTCACCCCACCAGCATCCCGCAGGAGGGAACCCGCAGCCACCGGACGGTCCGTTCGATGAGGACGACCCGTCGCCGTCCTCAGGTTCGGCTGCTCCGAACGGCCGTGCACAACCGTGAGGCCACGCACAGATTGGATCTGCGACACGCAGGGGGAACAGGTCCCGCACGGAGATCAGATCCGGCCTGGAGCAGGGAATCTCCACCGCGACAGGTCACGAAACGGTGTCGGCGGCGTGACCGCGCTCGCAACTGGTCGGCTTGAAAGACGCACTGTGCTCCGTACCGTTCGGACACGGCTCCCGACGACGCGCCGGACTGGTGTGTGCGGGTGCCTGACACCCCCGAGGTCGCCGCGCCGGATGCCCGTCCAGCGGCCCCGGGTGACCCGAAACGAAAGTGGCGGACCGGACGGGCGCGAGGACGTGAGACCGAGGGTGCTTGGCACCCGCGGGCGGTGAGGCCGCGTGGAACCGGCCGTCGACCCCGCCCGTGTGGTCCCTCCCGCGGGGCGCGGTACGGAGAGAGGTCATGCTTCGGAACACCGATGAGTCGCTGACGCGCGCCTTCACCCGGCGCGCAGCCCAGGTCGTCCTGGTGGGCGCGATGGCGGCGGCCCCGCTGGCCCTGAGCACCGGTCTGGCGTCGGCCGACACGGACTGGGACGCGCTCGCCGAGTGCGAGAGCAGTGGCGACTGGAGCACGAACACCGGCAACGGGTTCGGCGGCGGTCTGCAGTTCACCGATTCGACGTGGAAGGCCTTCGGCGGCTCCGGCTCGCCGGAAGACGCCAGCCGCGAGGAGCAGATCCAGGTCGCCGAGCGCGTCAAGGCCGAGCAGGGCATGAACGCCTGGCCGACGTGCTCGAAGAAGACGGGCAACACCGACAGCTCGGCGAACACCAAGGACTCGGGCTCGTCCGACTCGAGCTCGTCCGACTCGAGCTCGTCCGACTCGGACTCCTCCGAGGCCGAGAGCATCGCCGCGACCCCGCAGGCCCAGCCGGCCCAGAAGGCCACGGCCCCGGCCGGCGGCGCCTACACGGTCGCGAGCGGCGACACCCTGAGCTCCGTCGCGTCCGCGCACGGCGTCTCGTGGCAGTCGATCGCGCAGAACAACGCCATCGCCGACCCCGACTCGATCTCCCCGGGGCAGCAGCTGAAGCTGGGCTGAGGCACTCCCCCGGCGCACCTCCCGCACGTCCGACGGCCCCGGCTCCACCCAGGAGCCGGGGCCGTCGTCTGTGATGCCGCTCACGTCTTCTCAGCGACGGACTGTGCGGAAGCGTCGCACTCGGTGACAACGAGACCGCGGAGCAGCATCTTCGTCACTCGTTCGTGACCTCGCGACCGATTCACGAAGCTGAGAGCCACGCACCGTGGCCCCGACGCGGATCTAGCCTCGACGCGTCGGTCCGCTCGAGCGGTGCCGACCGGAGCCCGGGCGCCACCCTGTCCGACGGGCCCCCGCTCCCCGCGACGTACGGCCCGGACAGGGACCCGACCCCGAGCGCCGTCCGCTCCCCGACCCGCGACGGCCCGGGACAGGTCGGCCGTGGCGCGGCTCCGGGAGAACCCGTGGACCTCGTTCGTGCCGTGCTGCCCACCGCCACCACCGGACGCCACCGCGCGCCGCGCCGTCCCGGCCGGCTCGGCCGGGCGACCCTCGCCGTCGTCGCCGCGGGCGCCCCGGTCGTCCCCGCCGCGCTGCTCGCCGCACCCGCGGCGCACGCGGACACCGACTGGGACGCGCTCGCCGAGTGCGAGAGCAGCGGGAACTGGGCCATCAACACCGGCAACGGCTTCGGCGGCGGGCTGCAGTTCACCGACTCGACCTGGCGTTCCTTCGGCGGCTCCGGACAGCCCGAGGACGCCAGCCGCGAGGAGCAGATCCAGGTCGCCGAGCGCGTCAAGGCCGAGCAGGGCATGAACGCCTGGCCGACGTGCTCGAAGAAGACGGGCAACACCGACGACTCGCCCAACAGCAGCGTGCCGTCCGCGGGGTCCTCCGACGACAGCGGCTCCGGCTCCGGGACCAGCTCCGACTCCGACTCCGACTCCGACTCCGCCTCCGCCTCGGGCGACTCCGACTCCGGCTCGTCGTCGGACGACGCCACCCCCGACGCCCGCACCGTGCGCACCACCCCCGCGTCGGGCTCGGCCGGCTCCTACACCGTGAAGGCCGGGGACACGCTGAGCTCGATCGCCGCCTCGCACGGCGCGACCTGGCGGACGCTGGCCCAGGCGAACCCCGACGTCGCCACCGACCCGAACCTGATCTTCCCGGGCCAGACGCTCACGATGAGCTGAGGCCGGGGGCGGGGTCCGTCAGGGGCAGTTGACCCATTCCTCGGTGCCGTCGGTGAACTCCTGGCGCTTCCACACCGGCAGCTCCCGCTTCACGGCGTCGACGAGCTCGCTGCACGCGTCGAAGGCCTGACGGCGGTGCTCCGCGGCGACCGCGCAGGCGAGGGCGACGTCGCCGATGCCCAGCGCACCGACGCGGTGGGTGACGGCGAGCGCGCGCACCCCGGGGAACGCGGCGGCGACGTCGGCGGCCACCTTCTCCACCACGGCCGCGGCGCTCGGGTGGCCCTCGTAGTCCAGGGCCGTCACCGAGCGGCCGTGGTCGTGGTCGCGCACGACGCCCGCGAAGGTCACCACGGCGCCCGCGGCGGCGTCGTCGACCAGCGCGGCGTGCTCCGAGACGTCCAGGAGCTCCTCGGTGACGGTGGCGCGCAGGACGCGGGCCGGGGCAGTGGACGTCACGGGTGGTCCCCTCCGAGAATCTGGTCGACGGCGTGGGCCAGCACCGGTGCGAGCACCGTCAGCCCGTCGCGCACCCCGCCCGGGGAGCCGGGCAGGTTCACCACCAGGGTGCGCTTCGCGACCCCCGCCACGCCACGTGAGAGCACGGACGTCGGCACCGCGTCCGCGCCGGCGCGCCGGATCGCGTCCGCGAGCCCCGGGATCTCGTAGTCGATGACCGCCCGCGTCGCCTCGGGCGTCGCGTCGGTCGGCGAGATACCGGTGCCGCCGGTGGTGACGACGACGTGCGCGCCGTCGGCGACGGCGTCGCGCAGCGCGGCGGCCACGGGCTCCCCGTCGGGCACCACCACGGGGTCGGGCGTGGTGAAGCCCTGCTCGCGGAGCCAGTCGACGATGATCGGCCCACCGCGGTCGGTGTAGACACCGCCCGCGGCGCGGTTGGACGCGGTGACGACGCGCGCCCGGCGCGTCGGGTCCGCTGTGGGGGCCGCTGCGGGCTCCTCAGCGGCCCTCGGGTCGGGTCCAGACACCGGAACGTCCCCCTTCCTTGCGCTCGAGGCGCACTCCGTCCAGCGTCGCCGCCGGGTCCAGCGCCTTGATCATGTCGTGCAGCGTCAGCCCGGCCACGGCGACGGCGGTCAGCGCCTCCATCTCCACCCCGGTGCGGTCCGCGCTGCGCGCCGTCGCGGTGATCGCGACGTGGTCGTCGCCGACGTCGAGGTCGACGGTGACGCCCGCCAGCGGGATCGGGTGGCACAGGGGGATCAGGTCGGGCGTGCGTTTCGCGCCCATGATGCCCGCCACCCGGGCCGTGCCCAGCGCGTCGCCCTTCGGCACGGTGTCGTCCCGCAGGGCGGCGACGACCTCGGCGGTGGTGCGCAGGACCCCGGTGGCCGTCGCCGTGCGGCGCGTGACCTCCTTGTCCCCCACGTCAACCATCCGCGCCGCGCCGGTGGCGTCGACGTGGGTGAGGCCCTGGTGCTCACTCATCGGCGCCCTCCACCGCCTTCGCCGTCTCCTCGCCCAGGGCCAGGGCGGCGCCGACGTCGACGGCCTCGGCACCCTGCTCGCGGGCCCGTTCGACGGTCTTGCGCACAGCGCCGGCCACCGCCGAGGCGACGGTGCTGTCGAAGACGCTGGGCACGATGAACAGCGGGTTGGGCTCCGCGACGACGTCGCCGATCGCGGCCGACGCGGCGAGCAGCATGTCGTCGGTGATCCCCCGGGCCTGGGCGTCGAGCAGCCCGCGGAAGATGCCGGGGAAGGCGAGGACGTTGTTGATCTGGTTCGGGTAGTCCGACCGCCCGGTGGCGACGACGGCCGCGTGCCGTTGCGCCAGCGACGGGTCGATCTCGGGGTCGGGGTTGGCCAGCGCGAACACGACCGCCTTGTCGGCCATCGCGGCGACGTCGGCCTCGTGGAGCAGGTTCGGGGCCGAGACCCCGATGAAGACGTCGGCGCCGGGCATCGCGTCGCGCAGCGTCCCGGTGCGGTTCTCCCGGTTGGTCTGCCGGGCGACCCACTCCAGGCTCGGGTGCAGGCCCTCGCGGTCCGGGTGGATGATCCCGTCGACGTCCACCGCGATCAGGTCGGCGGGCGCCAGCGGCAGCAGCAGCCGGATGATCGCCGACCCGGCGGCACCGACGCCGCAGACCACGATCCGGCAGTCGTTCATCTCCTTCTCCACCACACGCAGCGCGTTGCGCAGCGCGCCGAGGACGACGACGGCGGTGCCGTGCTGGTCGTCGTGGAAGACCGGGATGTCGAGCTTGTCGCGCAGGCGCTCCTCGATCTCGAAGCAGCGCGGTGCCGCGATGTCCTCGAGGTTGATCCCGCCGTACACCGGGGCGAGGACCTCGACGGTGCGGATGATCTCCTCGGTGTCCTGGGTGTCCAGGCACACCGGCCAGGCGTCGACGCCGGCGAAGCGCTTGAACAGCGCCGCCTTGCCCTCCATCACCGGCATCGCGGCGGCCGCGCCGAGGTTGCCGAGCCCGAGCACCGCCGAGCCGTCGGTGACGACGGCGACGGTGTTGCGCTTGATGGTGAGGCTGCGGGCGTCCTCGGGGCGGCGGGCGATCGCCTGGCAGACCCGGGCGACGCCGGGGGTGTAGGCGCGGGAGAGGTCCTCGCGGGTCCGCAGACCGACCTTCGGCGTCACCTCGATCTTGCCGCCGAGGTGGATGAGGAACGTGCGGTCGGAGACGTTGCGGACCCGCACGCCGTCGAGGCCGTCGAGCGCGTCGGTGATCTGCCCGGCGTGCTCCTCGGACAGGGCGTTGCAGCTGATGTCGATGATGATGGCGTCGGTGCGCGACTCGACGACGTCGAACGCGGTCATGACCCCGCCGACGCGGCCGACGGCCACCGCGAGGTCGCCCGCCGCCGTGGCGCTGGCCGGCGCCTCGACGCGGGCCGTGATCGCGTACCCCGGTCCCGGGACGGTCACGGTGTGCCCCTTTCTGTCGTTGTCCCGCGCGCCCAGCGCGCGAGGTCCTCCGGGGTGTCGAGGTCGTCGGGCACCGCCACGTCGGAGATGTCCACCGCCACCACGTCGTCCCGGCCGCGCAGGAAGCCCCGCGCGCCGGCGTCGCCCTCGGCCGCCGCCCGCACCTTCGCCCAGTGCGCCCGGCCGAGCAGCACCGGGTGCCCGGCGCGGCCGTCGACGGCGCCGCGCGCCAGGACGTCGGGGCCGGTCGCCCGCGCGGCCACCCGGGCCAGCGCCGCGGGGCCGATGCCCGGGGTGTCGACGAGCGCCACGAGGACCGCGTCCGCGGCGGTGTGCTCCAGGGCGTCCAGACCGGCGCGCAGCGAGGCGGCCTGTCCCTCGGTGTCCCAGCCCGGGGCGGGCACCCAGTGGGTCCCGGCCGGCAGCAGCTTCGCGACGTCCGGCAGGCCGGCCCCGAGCACGACGACCACCGGGTCGAGCCCGGCGTCGCGCAGCGTCCGCACGCCGCGGGCCACCAGGGGCTCGCCGTCCAGCGCGACGGCGGCCTTGGGCCGGCCCATCCGCCGGCCGCCGCCGGCGGCGAGCAGGAGACCGGCGGCGGTACTCAGCGGTTGATCTCGGTGACCGGGTGCTCGTAGCCGAGCTGGTCGGCAGGCAGCGGGAACTGCGTCTCCCCGAACGGCGACGGCGAGCCCTGGGTGGGCGCCATCAGCTCGGTGATCGGGTGGTCGCCCTCGTCCGCGGGCCACCACGGATCCTGGCGCGGGGTGGTGGTCTCGTCGTCGTCTGCCATGGCCGCTGGCTCCTCCCGCCGTCTCGCACACGCACCCGCCGGGGCGGCGGGGCTCCAGTCTGCCGCACCTCGGGAGTGCGCGCGCCGGAGCCCGACTACCGTGGGGAGGCGATGTCCGGCCGGACCCTGCTCGATCACCTGCGCGCCCAGGACGACGACACCCTGGGCGCGTTGTTGCGCGCGCGTCCGGACCTGGCCCTGCCCGCCCCCGCCGACACCGGCGTGGTGGCCACGCGCGCGAGCGTGCGGATGTCGGTGGGACGGGCCTGCGAGGACCTCGACGCGTTCACGCTCCAGGTGGTCGACGCGCTGCTGGTGGTGCGCGCCGACGAGATGTCCGCCGCCATCGGTGACGTGCTCGCCCTCCTCGGCCCCGACCGCGCCGACGCCGGCCGGACCGCGCTCGCCGACCTCGAGCGCCGGGCGCTGGCCTGGTCCGACGGCGCCACCGTGCCGCCGGAGCTGGCGCGCGCGGACCCGTCGGCCACCGCGGGCGTGCGCGCCGTCCCCGCGCTGCGCGACGTCTCGGTGCGCTATCCCGGCGGCCTCGGGCGGCCGGCGCCGGAGTTCTCGGCGATCGCCACCGCCGACGACCCGGCCGAGATCGTCGAGGCCCTGCCCGCCGACGAGCGCCGGGTGGTCGACGCGCTGGCCGCCGACGGCCCCATCGGCCGCAGCCGAGCCCAGGGTCCCGGTTCAGGGGAGCACGCCGATCGGGGGCCGGTGGGCCGGCTGCTCGCGGCCGGCATCCTCGTGCGCGTCGACCTCGAGACCGTGGAGCTCACCCGCGAGGCGGCCCTCGCGGTGCGCGGCGACCGCCCGCTCGGCGACGTCGCGGTCACCGACCCCATGCCCCCGCCCCGCCACCGCGACCCGGCCGACGTCGACGCCACCGCCGCCGGCGAGATCCTCGAGGTCACCCGGCGCGCGGAGGCCGTGCTCACCGCGTGGTCGGCGAGCCCGCCGGCGGTGTTGCGCTCCGGCGGGCTCGGTGTGCGCGACATGCGCCGGGTGGCCCGCGACCTCGGTCTCACCGAGCAGGACGCGGCCCTGCTGGTCGAGGTCCTCGCCGGCGCGGGGCTCGTCGCGGTCTCCGAGGGGAACGACCCCGCGTGGACACCCACCAGCGCCGTCGACCGCTGGCTCGCCGCCGGCCCCGACGTGCGCTGGGTGACGCTGGCGCGCGGGTGGCTCGACACGCCCCGCGCGCCGTCGCTGGTGGGCGCCCGCGACGTGGGCGACAAGCTCATCGGCCCGCTCTCCGACGAGGCGCGCCGGCCCTGGGCGCCCGCGCTGCGCCGCCGGGTGCTCGACCGGCTCTGCGAGTTCGACGACGGCGACGGTCCCCCGAGCGCCGACGACCTCGTCGCGTCCCTCGCGTGGCGCGCCCCGCGCAAGGGTGGCCGGCAGCGCGACGAGATGGCGCGCACGGTGCTGCGCGAGGCGACGACGCTCGGGCTCGTCGCCCACGACACGGTCACCTCCGCCACCCGCGAGCTGCTCGTCGTCGCCCGCAGCCCCGGCGACGACCCCGACGGCGCCGCGGCGGCCGCGCTGCGCCGTGCCCTGCCCGAGCCCATCGACCGCGTGCTCCTGCAGGCCGACCTCACCGCCGTCGCCCCGGGCCGCCTCGAGCCCGAGCTCGCCGCGGCGCTCGACCGCGTCGCCGACGTCGAGTCCGCGGGGAGCGCGACGGTCTACCGGATCAGCGAGGGCTCGGTGCGCCGCGCGCTCGACCTGGGGCAGACGGCCGCGGACCTGCACGAGCTGTTCCGCACCCGCTCGGCCACGCCCGTTCCCCAGGGGCTCACCTACCTCGTCGACGACGTGGCCCGCCGCCACGGACGCCTGCGCGGCGGGGCGGCGGCCTCGTTCCTGCGCTCCGAGGACGAGGCGCTGATCGCCGAGGTGATGGTCCACCCCGAGGCCGAGCGCCTCGAGCTGCGGCGCATCGCCCCCACCGTCCTGATCAGCACCCAGCCGCTGGTCGAGGTGCTCGAGGCCCTGCGCGCCGCCGGGCTCTCCCCCGTCGCCGAGGACGACGTCGGCGGTGTGCTCGACCTGCGCCCCAAGGGCCGGCGCACCGCCGCGCGGCGTCCCGAGCGCGCGGTCGGCACCGCGCCGACGCTCTCCGACGACCAGATCACCGCCCTCGTCGCCCAGCTCCGCGCCGGCGACCGCGCCGCGAGCGCCGCCCGGGGCCGCGGGGCGACGGGGAACCCGACGCGCTCGGCGACGACCTCGGCCACCGTCGCGGTCCTCGCCGAGGCGGCGCGCTCCGGGCGCAGCGTGTGGATCGGCTACGTCGACGCCCACGGCACGGCGTCCCAGCGCGTCGTGCGCCCCCTGCGTGTCGGCGGCGGGGTGCTCGAGGGCATCGAGGACACCGACGAGGACGGCGAGACCAACGGCGACGTGATCGGCCGGTCGCCCCTGTCCTTCGCCCTGCACCGCATCACCTCGGTCAGCGTCCTCGCCGACCGCTAGGTCCCGGTCTGTCGGCGCGAACGCCCTATCGGCGTGCTCCCCCGATTCGCTGCTTCTGCTCGCGCACAGTCCCCGTGGATCGGGACGGGCACCGCCGTGGTGTCGGACGAGGGGCACGTTCAGCACGCGCGACGGCCTGATGATCATGCGCAACGTGCCCGTCGTGACGGGAACCCCGAGCCGGAGGGGGACCACCGCCGACGGCGGGCGCCTGGCGGGATCAGGCGCGGGCGCCGACCGCCCAGACCTGCATGGCGTGCTCGACCAGCGAGATGAGCGCCTGCTTGGTCGACTCCCGGTCGCGGGCGTCGACGGTCAGGATCGGCACGGACGGGTCGATGGCCAGGGCCTCGCGGACGTCCTCGAGGTCGTGGCGGAGCATCCCGTCGAAGAGGTTGACGCCGAGCACGTAGGGCAGGCGCCGGTCCTCGAAGAAGTCGACCGCGGCGAAGCAGTCGGCGAGCCGGCGGGTGTCGGCGAGCACCACGGCGCCGATGGCGCCGCGCACGAGGTCGTCCCACATGAACCAGAACCGGTCCTGCCCGGGCGTGCCGAACAGGTAGAGGATCAGGTCGGAGTCCAGGGAGACGCGACCGAAGTCCATGGCGACCGTGGTGGTGCGCTTGTTCGGCACCGCCGAGAGGTCGTCGACGCCGGCGCTCGCGTCGGTCATCACGGCCTCGGTGGTCAGCGGGTCGATCTCGGAGACCGAGCCCACGAACGTCGTCTTGCCGACCCCGAATCCCCCCGCCACGACGATCTTGGCCGAGGTGGTGGTCGGGACGGGGTCGGCGACCGCTGCGTCAGAGCCGTCGAAGTCCACTCAACACCCTCTCCATCAACGCCATGTCCGGGACGTCGCCCGAGGTCGAGGCGGTCTGGTGCACCACGACGGTGCCCTGCGAAGCCATGTCGCCGATGAGGACCCGGGCGACGCCCAGCGGCAGCGTCAGCAACGCCGCCACCTCCGCCACCGATCGGGGCTCGCGACACAGCTCGGCCACGGCACGGTGCTCGTACTGGGGGATCCGCGAGGTGTCGCGGCCCGCGTTGCCGATCGAGACCAGGGTCTCGATGGCCAGGTCGTAGACCGGGCGGGTCCGCCCGCCGGTCCAGGCGTAGGGGCGCACGATCGCGACATCGTCGGCGCGCTCGTCCGGCGGCTCGGGCTCCGGGAGCTCGTGCCGCGGCACGCCGCCCGGGCTCGGGACGCCGTAGGGCGCGGTCGCCGGCTCGCCCTCGGCGAGGGCGTGCGCGCCGTCGGGCTCGCCGCTCCCGTAGAGGTAGCCGTCCGCGGCGACGGTGCCGGGCGTGGTCTCGGAGGAGACGTCGTCGGACCCGTCGGACCCGTCGGACCCGTCCGGGACGTCCGACGGCTCGTCGCGGCGACGCCGGAACAGCCCCCGCCGCTCGCCGCGCGACCCCTTCGGCCGCGGCGGTCCGCTGATCCCGTTGAGGACGTCGGCGAAGGACTCGCCGGGGTCATCGCTCACGGGTCGTCACCCCCTCGACGCGCTCATCGCACCGCCGACCCCTGAAGCTCGGCACGGAGCTCGGGGGTCAGCAGCTGGCCGACCCGGTCGACCAGCAACGTCATCTCGTACCCCACCAGGCCGATGTCGCAGTTCGGGGCGGCCAGGGTGGCCAGGCACGAGCCGTCGCTGATCGACATGAGCAGCACGATCCCGCGCTCCATCTCGACCACCGTCTGCACGACATCGCCCGCCTCGAAGCACCGCGCGGCGCCCTGCGTGAGGCTGATCAGCCCCGACGCGACGGCCGCCAGCTGGTCCGCACGATCGCGCGGCAGCCGGCTGGACCCCGTGAGCAGCAGCCCGTCGGCGGACACCACGACCGCGTGCGCCACCCCGGGCACCCGCTCGGCGAAGTTCGAGACCAACCAGCCGAACCGGCTCGGCTGCGACTGGGCTCCCGTCACTGCTCCTCCTCATCCCCGGAACGCGCGTCGCGCTCCGCTCCGGTGTCGGCCGGTCGGGCCTGACGGCTGGTGCGCCCGTCGGCCACGCCTCGTTGGTAGCTCGCGAGACGCCCACGGATCGCGTCAGCGCTGCGCCGTGGTCCGGCGGCGGCTCCGTCCGGGGCTCCGCCGGGTGCGGCGGCGCCGCCGGAGCGGGCGGCACCGGGCACGAGCTGTGCCCGGGGACGCCGCTTGGGCAGGCCCGCCTCGGTGGTGCCGCCGGCGCTGACGCCGGCGTCGAGGGCGTCCGCGGTGGCCGCGGCCGCCCGCCAGCCCTCGTCGCCCGAGCTCGAGGCCCACTCGGCCTCGTCCGGTCCCGCCGACGGCGGCGCCTCCCGGAACCAGGCGGACGCGACCTCGTCGTAGATCGGCGTGCGCTCCCGCTGCGGCGCACCGGGGCGGCCCGGGGGGCTCCCGGGCGTCGCGCGCCCGGGGGCTGCGCCGCCGTTGCGGGTGCGGCCCTCGCCATCCGCAGGTGGCGGTGCGTCGAAGAGCCGTGCGCCGTCGCCCGCCCCGGTGGCTGACCCGTTCGCACCGGCCGGGACCTGTGGCGGCCGGGACGACCGCTGCGGCAGGGCGCCCGGCGCCGACGGACCGGACGGGGCCGGCGGTCCGGACGGCCGCTGCGGCAGCCCACCCACCGCGGGCGCGCCGTTCGGCGCGGGCGGACCGGCGGGACGTCGGGGCAGCCCACCCGGGGAGGGCGGCGGTCCGGCCGACGCGTCCGGCGTCTCCGGCTCGGCCGCCGCGATCTCGTCGGGCGCCCCGGCGGCCGGGGTTCCGACGGCCGGGGGCTCCTCGGTCGTCTCCTGCTGCTCGGCGGGGACGTCGTCGCCCTCGGCCGCCGACCCCGTGCGTCGCGGACGCAGACGGGGCGCCATGCCGGGGGCGAACGGCACGCCGCTGGGCGACAGGCGGCGACCCGCCGGGCGAGCGGGACGGGCGTCCTCGGACTCCCCCGGTTCCGCGGAGGGGTCCGAGGAGGCCATCGGGTCCTCGCCGGCGGGCTCGGCGTCGGCGTCACGCGCCGGTACCTCGACGGCCTGCTCGGGCTCGGCCTCCGGGGCCGGGCCGGCGGGCGTCGCCGTCGTCGCGCCGGCCGGGCTCTCGGCCGGGCTCTCGGCGGCTTCGGCCTGCGGCTGGGGCCGCACGACCCGGGGGCGCAGCGGGAAGGTCCCGCGACGCGACGGGAGTGGCGCGGCCTGCGGGGTCTCGCTCGGCGCGGCGGCGACCTCGGCCTCGGGCGACTCCTCGACCCGCTCGTCGGCCGGGGTGTCGACCGGGCTCTCGACCGACCCCTCGGCCGGCGTCTCGACCTCGTTCTCGACGTCGTCCACGACCTCGGCCGGCGCCTCGTCGGACTCGGCCGGACCCGGTCCGGGCGGCGGCACGACGGGCGCGCCGTTCCACATCGGCGGGCCGGCGGCGGCGGGCCGTCCGGCACCGGCGGACGGCGGTCCCCAGCCCGGGCCGGCCGGCCCGCGGCCGGGCGGGGCGCCGGGGCCGCGCCAGCCGGGGGGCGGTCCGCCGCGCGGGGCGTCGGGAGGTCCGGGGGGACCCCAGCCGGGTCCGGCCGGTCCACCCGGACCGGGGCGCGCAGGCATCGGGCCGGGCGCCTGACCGGGCGCCTGACCGGGCGCGAGCCCGGTGGGACGCAGGACGTGCCGGCCCGCGTCCGCCTCGTCGGGGTCGTGCGCCTCGCCGCCGGAGCCGTCGGAGCCGTCCGAGCCGTTCGCCTCGACGACCTCGTCGGCCCCGGGGGCCTCCGCGTCGGGAGCGACGTCCTCGTCGGCGTCCTCGGGACGGCGGCTGCGACGCCGGGCGGCGGCCGCACCGATGAGGGCGGCGGCCCCACCGGCGGCCGCACCACCGACCAGGCCGTGGCGACCCCGCTCGTCCTGCGAGGCGGCGCCGTCGGCGGCCGTGTCCTCGGCGGGCGTCTCGGGGGTCTCGGGCTCCTCGGCCGGGGCGCGGCCGGCAGGCTCGCGCGGCGGCTCGGAGGGCGCCGGCCCGGGACGTCCCGGGCCGGTCGGTCCCCCCGGACGCCCGGGACCGGCGGGGCCCGCGGGCCCCGGCACCGACCCATGGGTGCCGTTCGTACCGTGGCCGTGGGAGCCGTTCGAGCCGTGGGAGCCGTTGGTGCCCGGCACCCCGTTCGCCGGCCCGCGCCGCGGCAGCATCGACCGGCGCTCGCGTCCGCTACCGGGACGGGCACCGTCCCCGCCACCCTGCTCGGGGTCGACGCCGGGCGCGAAGAACGACCCGGGCGCTCCGCCACCCTGGCGCTGGCCGCGCTGCGGGAGCCCGGAGGCGCCACCGCGGGCCTGGTCCGGCACGGCCGTCGAGGCCCCTGCGGGCGCCCCGGCCGTGACCGCGGGGGTCGCCGCGCCCTCGGGCGCGACGGCGAGCACCGCGGACGCGGGCACCAGGGCGGTGGCGGCGACGCCGCCGTCCTCGCGGTTGCGCAGCGAGACGGTGATGCCGTGGCGGGTGGCCAGGCGCCCGACCACGAACAGGCCCATGCGCCGCGAGGCGGACACGTCCACGGTCGGCGGCGAGTCGAGCCGCACGTTGGCGTCGTGCAGGTCCTCCTCGCTCATGCCGACACCGGAGTCGATGATCTCCACGAGCAGGGAGCCGTCGCCGTTCTGCGTCGCCTGCACCCGCACGCGGGTGTCCGGGGCGGAGAACGTGGTGGCGTTCTCGAGCAGCTCGGCGACGAGGTGCACGACGTCGCTCGCCGTGCGGCCCAGCAGCTGGGCCGAGGGCGGCGGCGCGAGGTCGATGCGCTGGTACTGCTCCACCTCCGACGCCGCGGCGCGCAGCACGTCGACCAGCGGCACCGGGCGGCTGCCCCGGCGGGAGAGGTCGGTGCCCGAGAGCACCAGCAGGTTCTCCGAGTTGCGGCGCATGCGCGTCGCGAGGTGGTCGAGCTGGAAGAGGTTGGAGAGCGCCTCCGGGTCCTCCTCGGAGTTCTCCAGCTGCTCGATGAGACGCAGCTGGCGCTCGACGAGCGCCTGGGAGCGCCGCGACAGGTTCACGAAGATCGAGTTGAACGCCGACCGCAGGCCCGCCTGCTCGGCGGCGAGGCGGACGGCCTGCTCGTGCACCTGGTCGAAGGCGCGGGCGACCTGGCCGATCTCCTCGCGCGTCGTGATCGGCGTCGGGACGATCGTGGTGTCCGGCGCCTCGCCCTCGCGCAGGCTGCGGACGGCCTGGGGCAGGCGCCGCTCGGCGACGTCGAGCGCGCTGCGGCGCAGCAGGCGCAGCGGGCGCAGCAGCGAGCGGGTGACGAAGAAGACCACCGCCGCGCCGGCCATCAGGGCCAGCAGCAGGATCACCGACGCGACGCCCGCGCCGTTGCGGGCGGCCTGCTGCAGGGCGCCGGCCTGCTCCTGGAGCTGGCCACGCAGCTGCTCGGAGGTCGCGGCGTCCCGGTCCTCGACGGCCGACGACGCGCGCTCCCAGTCGGGGCCCGAGACCTGCAGCGGGAGCCCCGCGGCGCCGCGGCCGAGGACGACCTGGGCGAGCAGGTCGCGGTTGTCGACGTCCGGGCCCACGACGGCGTCGGCCAGCCCGGCGTTGTCGGTGCCGACCGCCGAGCGGAAGTCGTCGACGGCGATCGAGCGGCGCAGCGTGGCGTTGCGCGCCTGGTCGATCGACGGGGCGTCGATGCGGCCCGCGGCGATACCGGCGGCGACGACGGCCTGGACGTAGGCGTCCTCCTCGCGGACCACCGACAGCGAGTAGAGACCGGAGGAGAGCCCGGCGACGCTCGGGTCGGCGGCCTCCCGGGACAGCGACCGGTCGAAGACCTCGAGGTTGTCGACGACCTCCGTGTACCGGGCGATCGCACCCGCGGCGTCCACCCGGCCGTCGATGACGTCGTCGCGCAGGCGGTCGAGCTGGTCGAGCTCGGCGTCGGCCTGGTCGAACGACGTGCGGGTCTGCTGGTCGAGCGAGTCGGCCAGCCCGGAGGAACGCCGCAGCTCGGAGACCGCGCCGCGGGTGGCGCCGATGCGCTCCTCGACCGGGCCGGAACCACCGGCGCGCCCCGCGGCCACGTAGACCGCCGCGGCGGAGCGCTCGTCGGCGAGGCTGCCCATCACCCGTGCCGTGCCGTCCTCGAGCGCCACGGCCTGCTGGACGCCGTCGAACTCGGCGGCGTCCCGGGTCTGCTCCACGATCCGCAGGACGCCGAGGGTCAGCACGAAGAGCGTCGGCACCAGCAGGACCGCGGTGAGCTTGACCGGCAGGCTCCAGTTGCGCAGCGCCAGGCGCTCCGTCCAGTCACCGCCGTCGGGGCCGTCCGGACCGGGACGGCCGTCGCGCGGGTCGTGGTACCGGACGGAGGCCCGATCCGGGCTTCGCTCGGGGGTGGTCACGGACGGGTCCTCCCGGTTCCTCCGGTCGGTCGGACTTCGCCCGACCCTCCCCCACGCCGAAGGCCTGCCTGGTCCACGCTCGGTGACCAGCGATGGGCTACAGTCGCTGCCGTCCGAATCGAGCGGTGGCACACGGGTGACTCCGCGACGTCACGCGGGCGCACGTCGGTGCGACGGTCGGAGAACGAGGCGAGCGGGCGCATCAGGGTGGTCAGGCGTCCAGGGCGGTCGGCGCGAGAACCGTGGAACGGTTCTCGCTGGTGACGGGCCCCGGCGCTGCGCCGTGAGCCCATCGGGGCGGGTGGTCACTCCTCGAGGGCGGGGTCGAGCGCGCTCACTGTATCCGTCGTGCCCCAGGGAATGACCGGGCGTGTCCGTGCGCTCCCCGAGCGGCGTCCCAGCTCCGCCCGACGGTGTGTCGTACCGGCGGGGACAATGGGACGGACCACCCGTCGATGTGCCCGGAGGTCGAGAGGTTGAGCCAGCCCGGCAACGGACCGCTCATCGTGCAGTCCGACAAGACCTTGCTGCTCGAGGTCGATCACGAGGCGGCGCCCGCCGCTCGCCAGGCGATCGCGCCGTTCGCCGAGCTCGAGCGCGCGCCCGAGCACGTCCACACCTACCGCGTCACCCCGCTCGCGCTGTGGAACGCCCGCGCGGCGGGCCACGACGCGGAGCAGGTGGTCGACGCGCTCGTGCAGTACAGCCGCTACGCGGTCCCGCAGGCCCTGCTCGTCGACGTCGTCGACACCATGGGCCGCTACGGGCGTCTGCAGCTGACGAACTCCCCCGTGCACGGCCTCGTCATGATCTCCAACGACCGCGCCGTGCTCGAGGAGGTCCTGCGCAACAAGAAGATCAGCCCGATGATCGGTGACCGCATCGACGACGACACCGTCGTCGTGCACCCGTCGGAGCGCGGGCGGCTCAAGCAGGCGCTGCTCAAGGTCGGCTGGCCGGCCGAGGACCTCGCGGGCTACGTCGACGGCGAGGCCCACGCGATCGAGCTCGACCAGTCCGACTGGCAGTTGCGCGACTACCAGGCCGACGCCGTCGAGGGGTTCTGGCACGGCGGTTCCGGGGTGGTCGTGCTCCCCTGCGGTGCGGGCAAGACCCTCGTCGGCGCCGCCGCGATGGCGCGGGCCGGGGCGACGACGCTCATCCTGGTCACCAACACCGTCGCCGGGCGGCAGTGGAAGCGCGAGCTCGTCGCGCGCACGTCGCTCACCGAGGACGAGATCGGCGAGTACTCGGGCGAGCGCAAGGAGATCCGCCCGGTCACGATCGCCACCTACCAGGTGATGACCCGCAAGACCAAGGGCGAGTTCCGGGCGCTGGAGCTGTTCGACACCCGCGACTGGGGCCTGATCATCTACGACGAGGTGCACCTGCTGCCCGCGCCGGTGTTCCGCATGACCTCCGACCTGCAGTCGCGCCGCCGCCTCGGCCTCACCGCGACGCTCGTGCGCGAGGACGGGCGCGAGGGCGACGTCTTCTCGCTCATCGGGCCCAAGCGCTACGACGCGCCGTGGCGCGACATCGAGGCCCAGGGCTGGGTGGCGCCCGCCGACTGCGTCGAGGTCCGCGTGACGATGACCGACAACGAGCGGATCATCTACGCCACCGCGGAGGCCGAGGAGCGCTACCGGCTCTGCGCGTGCGCGCGCACCAAGATCCCGGTGGTGAAGAGCATCCTGGCGCGCCACCCCGGCGAGCCGACGCTGGTCATCGGCGCGTATCTCGACCAGCTCGACGAGCTCGGCGTCGCCCTCGACGCCCCGGTCATCCAGGGCTCGACGAAGAACAAGGAGCGCGAGCTCCTGTTCGACCAGTTCCGGCACGGTGAGCTCCCGGTGCTGGTGGTGTCGAAGGTCGCGAACTTCTCGATCGATCTGCCCGACGCCTCGGTGGCCATCCAGGTGTCCGGGACGTTCGGCTCCCGCCAGGAGGAGGCCCAGCGCCTCGGCCGCATCCTGCGGCCGAAGACCGACGGCCGGCAGGCGCACTTCTACTCGGTGGTCGCGCGGGACTCCGTCGACGCCGAGTACGCCGCGCACCGCCAGCGCTTCCTCGCCGAGCAGGGCTACGCCTACCGGATCGTCGACGCCGACGACCTGCTCGGGCCGGTCATCCCCGACGTGCCCACCGAGACCGAGGGCGAACCCGAGACGGAGCGTCCCGACCCCTCGTAGGCGGGGCGGCCGCCCCGGCGGACCGCGGCGCCGTCAAGCCGCTCGACACGGCCCGCACCATCGTCGGATGGACCACGGCCGCCTTCGCCCGGCGCGGGTGGACGAGGCCACCGCGCTCGAGGACCTCATGCGCGAGGCCTCGATGATCTGGAACGACCACCGCGAGGACCTGCTCGCCCACCCCGACGCGATCGAGGTGCCGCGCGCGGACCTCCGGGCGGGTCGGGTCCGCGTCCACGAGGTCGACGGCGCCGTCACCGGCTTCGCCACCGTGCTGCCCCTGCCCGACGGGACCGCCGAGCTCGACGCCCTCTTCGTGCGCCCGGCCCTGATGCGCCACGGCATCGGCGCCCGGCTCGTCGAGGACGCGGTACGGGGGGCCCGCGAGGCCGGCGTCCCGCTGCTCGTGGTCACCGCGAACCCGCGCGCCGAGGCCTTCTACGTCCGCTGCGGCTTCCGCACCGTCGGCGAGGCGCCCACGCGCTTCGGGCCCGCGATCCGCATGTACCGGGACATGGCGCCCCGGTGAGCGCCGAGTAGACCGCGCGCCCCGGCATGGGGACCGGCGCGTGCCGAGATGGGGAGTACTCACCGACGAGGGGACCGGTCCCCGCGCAGCACGCTCGATCCCGTCGCCGGACGAGGTGTCCGGCCCCGACGGGAGGATCCACCGTGGACGTGCTGCAGCTCGTCACCACCACGACATCGACGACCACCGGGACGCCGGAGACACCCGCGCCCCGACCCCTCGGTCGGGCGCCCGACGTGACCCTGCGCGAGCTGGGACGTCACGAGGTCGACGTCCTCGACGCCGTGTTCGCCGGCCTCTCCGCCCACAGCCGCTACCTGCGCTTCCACGGCGCGACCCCGCGCCTGACCCGGGCGGTGCGCATGAAGCTCGCCGCCGTCGACGGACGGCGCCACATCGCCGTCGCCGCCTTCGGTCCGGACGGCGCGCCGATCGGCATCGCGCGGCTCGTCTCCCTGGGTCTCCGTGACGCCGAGCTCGCCATCGAGGTCGTCGACACCTGGCAGGGCCGCGGTGTGGGGCGCCGCCTCCTGCGCACCGTCGCCGCCCGCGGTCGTGAGGAGGGCTACTCCCGCCTCGTCGCCGATGTGCTCACCGAGAACACCGGGATGCGCGTCCTGCTCGCCTCGGTGCTCCCGATCGTCACGGTCGAGACCGAGGGCCACGAGACGACCCTGACCGCCGACCTCTCCGTCGGCACCCCGTCCCGCCTGACCGCCGCCGCCTGAGGAGAACGCCGTGACCACCGCACTCGTCGCCCCGCTGACCGCCCTCACCGACGACCTCGACGCCGCCGTGCGCGGCGCGCACCCCGGCCCGGCCCGGGTCGCGGCCGTCGGACACGCCCTCGCTCCGTATCTGGGCGATCCACGACTGCTCCGACCCGACCAGTGCGTCGGGGACCCCGAGCACTACACGCAGCACGTCCTGCACGTCGCCCCCGACGGCGCGTTCTCACTGGTGGCGCTCGTGTGGCTGCCCGGGCAGACCACCCCGATCCACGACCACCTGTCGTGGTGCGTGGTCGGGGTGCACACCGGCGAGGAGCACGAGACCCGGTACCGGGTGGAGGACGATCACCTCGTCGTCGACGGCACCGACGTCGCCGGCCCCGGCAGCGTGGCGGGGCTGCTCCCGCCCGGCGACATCCACCGCGTGACCAACAGCGCGGCGGTCACGACGATCTCGCTGCACGTCTACGGCGTCGACGTCAGCCGGCTCGGGTCGAGCATCCGCCGGCGCTACGACCTGCCGGTCGAGTGCTGACGATCAGCGTCGCGCGGCCATCGGGGGCGCGGCGTGGTGCCCGTCCACCCCGAAGCCCCGCGGGTCGTCCGTGTCGACGATCCGTCGGCCGAGCGGGGTGAGCGACACCGGGATCATCTTGAGGTTCGCCCAGGCGAACGGGATGCCGATGATGCTCACCGCCAGCGGGATCGCGGTGACGACGTGCCCGATCGCCAGCCACCAGCCGGCGACGATGATCCAGATGACGTTGCCCAGCGTGGAGCCGACACCGGCGTCCTGACGACGCTCGATGCGGCTGCCGAACGGCCACAGCGCGAACAGGGCGATCCGGAACGACGCGATCCCCCACGGGATCGTGACGATCAGGATGCAGCAGATGATGCCGGCGAGCAGGTAGCCGAGGGCCATCCACACCCCCGCGAGGACCAGCCAGACGAGGTTGAGCAGGGTCCGCAGCAGCGCCATGACACCAGGGTGCCACCGCGTGGGTGTTTCGTCCGCTACATCAGCTGGCGGCCCTTGGTCTCGGGCATCGTCAGGATGATCAGGAACGCGATCAGGGCGCCGCCGGAGACGTACCAGAAGAAGAGGTCGGGGCGGTCCGCCGCGGACAGCGCCGAGATCAGCAGCGGGGCGGTGCCGCCGAAGAGGGCGACCGTGAGGTTGTACCAGGCGCCGATGCCCAGGGCCCGGAGCTCGGTCGGGAACAGCTCGCTCATGATCGCGGGCGCGATCGAGGACATGAACGTGTAGAGCCCGAGGCCGACCGAGAACACGATGATCAGGTTGAGCAGCGGTGGCCGGTCGGTGATCAGCAGGCTCAGCGGCACGGTGATCACGGTCATCAGCCCCGACCAGATCAGCAGCTGGGGCTTGCGCCCGAACCGGTCGGCCGCGGCGCCCATGGGGTACTGCAGGGCGATGAACACGACCGTGCCGATCGAGAGGGCGAGGAACACCTCGCTGCCGTCGGCCTGCCGGAACTGCACCGCGAACGGGGTCAGCGCGCTGAAGAACGTGTAGAAGCACAGCGTCGAGAGCAGCGTGAAACCGAACAGCTGCAGGACCGCCTTCGGGTGCTGCGTGAGGGTCAGCAGCAGCGGGTTGCGCACGGCACGGGCTCGCTCGGCGTTCTCCTCGAACTGCTCGGTCTCGGCGAGCGTGCGGCGCAGCCACAGCCCGAGCAGGCCGAGCAGGCCACCGACGAGGAACGCGATGCGCCAGCCCCACGTCTCCAGCTCGGGGCGGGACAGCGTCGTCGTCAGGACGAGGCCCAGGATCCCGGCGGCGAGCAGGGCGATGCCGGTGGAGATGTAGAAGAAGCTCGAGTACCGGCCGCGGCGCGACGACGGGGCGATCTCGGCGAGGTAGGCGCTGGCGTTGGAGACCTCGCCGCCGAGGCTCAGCCCCTGCGCGATGCGGGCGAGCAGCAGCAGGATCGGCGCCAGCCACCCGACCATCTGGTAGGTCGGCAGGATCGCGATGACGAACGACCCGCCCGCCATCAGCAGGATCGTCACGAGCATCGCCCAGCGACGCCCGCGGACGTCGGCGAGGCGGCCGAGCAGGATCCCGCCGAGCGGACGGAAGAAGAACGCGAGCGCGTAGGTGCTCGTGGTGCCGATCAGCGCGAGCGTCGGGCTCGACTTGTCGAAGAACTGCGACGAGAAGTAGACGGCGAACGTCGCGTAGATCGTCCAGTCGAACCACTCGATCGCGTTACCGATGCTCGCCGCAACGAGCGTCCGCACCGGTAACTGGTGGCGCTCGGTGCTCGCCGGATCGGACACCTGACTCATCGGTGCTCCCTACACTCGCCCCCGTGCGACGCACCGTAGGCGAGCGCGCGCCCTGCGTACAGGCTCACTCCGCCATCACGATGCCGACCTTGCCGGCGGTGCCGGCGTCGGCGACCTCGTACGCCCGCGCAGCCTCGGTGAGCGGGAACCGATGGGTGACGACGCGCTCGGGGTGCAGGTCCCAGCGCGCGAGGCGCTCGAGCAGCTCGGCCATGCGCCAGGTCGGCGCGACCCACGAGCCGTGCACGGTCAGCTGGCGGTGGATGAGAACCTCGCTGACGTCGACCGTCAGGGTCCCGCCCTCGCCGATCAGCGCGCAGCGGCCGTGGCGGCGGGTGTGCCGCAGGGCCGTGAGCTGCGCGGCGCCCGCCCCGGAGCACTCGACGGTCACCTCGGCGCCGTCACCGAGGAGGTCGCCGAGCTCGTCCTCGTCGCCCTCGACCGCGACGTCGACGGCGCCGAGATCGCGGGCCAGCGCGCGGCGCTCGGGCGAGGGATCGGTGCCCACCACCCACGGCGAGCCCATCGCCGAGGCGAGCATCCCCGCCGCGAGCCCCACGGGACCGAGCCCGGTGACGAGCACCTGCTCACCACCCGCGAGCGCGACCCGGCACAGCGCCTCGTAGGCGGTGGCGAAGCCGCAGGCCACGCACGCGCCGTCGAGGAAGGTCAGCGGGTCGGGCAGCGGCAGGAGATCGCGCTCGCGGGCCAGCAGATGTTCGGCGTGCCCGCCGTCGCGCTGCCAGCCGTAGGCCTGGCGCCGCGGCGAGGTGCAGCTGATCTGGTAGCCGCGACGGCATTCGTCGCACTGCCCGCAGCCGCTGATGTGGTGGACGACGACGCGGTCGCCGACCCGGACCCGCTCGACCTCGGGGCCGACGGCGAGGACCTGCCCGCACGGCTCGTGCCCGGCGATGACGTCCTGGTAGGCCTCGGGACCCTCGCCCCGGTGCTCGCGGTAGATCGCCCGCAGGTCGCTGCCGCAGATCGTCGAGGCCCGCACCGCGAGGACGACCTCGCCGGACCCGGGCTGCGGTTCGGGCACCTCGCGCACGTCCACCCGGCGCCCGCCCGGCAGGTACACACCTCGCACCGGAGCCTCATCCCTTCTCGAGAGCCCGCTCCGTCGCCCACCGCCGCAGCTCCGCAGCCTTGATCTTGGTGCCGTTGGTGCCGGTCGTCGTGGGCATGGCCTCGACGACGTGCACCGCCCCCGGCACCTTGAACCCCGCGAGCGTCGCGCGGCACCAGGCCACCAGATCCTCCCCCACCGGCGCCCGCCCCGCCCTCGCGACGACGAAGCCGACCGCCGTCGTAGCGCCGTCCTCGCCGGGCACGCCGACCACCTTCGCCGTCGCGACGTCCTCGTGCGCCGCCAGGCGACGCTCGATCTCGGCGGGGTCGACGAGGAACCCGCGCAGCCGCAGGGCGTCACCACGGCGGCAGACGTAGACGAACGCGCCCTCGTCCACGAGCACGCCGAGGTCGCCGGACGAACCAGCCGTCGGCCGTGAACGCGTCGGGCACCTCGGCACCGAGGTAGGCGTCGACCACGTTCGTGCCGCGGAACTGGACCTCGCCCTCGTGCCCGGGCTCGAGGACGGCGTCGGTGTCGGGGTCGGCGACGCGGACGGCGATGTCCGGGTGCACGACGCGCCCGCCGCCGGCGAGGCGGCCGGGCGCGGGCTCGTCGTCGGGCCAGGTCGCGGCGAGCGCGAAGACCTCCGACGAGCCGTAGACGCCGGCGACCCGCGTGCCCTGCTCGCCCAGCCAGGCGGCCAGCGCGTGCGAGCGGCCCTGGAAGTCCGCGACGCCCCACCACCGCCAGCTCGACAGGTCGCGATGCTTCACGGTCCAGGCCTCGTGCAGCCGCAGGACGAGGTCGTCGCCGCTGGCGAGGTGCGTGACGCGGTGCGCCTCGACGTGATCGAGCACGCGGTCGGCGTCGAACGTGGGCTCGAGCAGCACCGTCGCGCCCGCCGCCAGCCCGGCCGTGATCGCGTTGTAGCCGAAGACCCCGGACAGCGGCAGCGCTCCGAGCACGACGTCGCCCTCGACGAGCCCGAGCACGGCGGCGTCGGCGACCGCGTGGATCAGGACCGCCCGCGTGGTGTGTGCGGCGAGCTTCGGCAGGCCCGTGGAGCCGGACGTCGTGAACGCGACGGCGAGCGCGTCCGGGTCCGACGGCGCGGGGTCCGGCCCGTCGTGGCGACGCGGGGTCCAGGCGCCGGCGCCGACGTCGCAGGTCTCCGGCTCGGGGGTCGGTCCGCCCGGCCCGGTGACGACGGCGACCGCAGGCACCACACCGGAGCGCTCGACGGACGCGCGCAGGCGGTCGAGCAGGTCGAGCCCGTGGAAGCCCTGGGCCAGGGCGACGAGCCGCGGACGCGCGCGCTCGAGCACGTGGGCGGCCTCCTCGAGGCCGTAGCGGGTGTTGATGCCGACGACGTGCGCGTCGCGCGCCGCGACGGCGGCCTGCCAGACCAGCGCGTCGCTCCAGTTCGGCATCCACACCGCGACGGCGTCGCCCCGCCCGATCCCGTGCGCGCGGAGCTCCTCGGCGAGCGCGCGGGTGCGCCGCCAGAGATCGCCGCGGCTCACGGGGTGGGTCACGCCGTCGGGCGTCGTGTCGAGCACGGCGGTGACCTCGGGGTCGCGACGGGCGAGGCGGCCGAGGAGGTCCGGGAAGTCGGCGGGTACCTCGCCGGGGGCGGGGAGCGCGGACACGGCGTGCGGCACGGGGGCGGTCGCCACGAGGACAGCCTAGGCGCGGGTCGCGTGGAGCGAGGGTCACCTCCGCTGCGTGGGAGGCAGCCGGGGACGCCCTCGCGGGACGCGTGGCGGGGTCTCTGGAGATCACGGGCACCTGGTGCACCTCGAGCGCGCGTCCGACGTCGACGAGGTGCCCGTGATCTCCGGGCACGCGACCCGCGCACGACGAAGGGCCGCACCCCCGGAGGGGATGCGGCCCTTCGCGTGATCAGCTGGCGCTGACGGCGTGGATCAGAAGTCCATGCCGCCCATGCCGCCGGTCGGGTCGCCGCCGGCGCCCGCGCCGGCCTTCTCCGGCTTGTC
Organism: Actinomycetospora chibensis; assembly: GCF_028737215.1. Taxonomy (GTDB): domain Bacteria; phylum Actinomycetota; class Actinomycetes; order Mycobacteriales; family Pseudonocardiaceae; genus Actinomycetospora; species Actinomycetospora chibensis. Next base: position 44,485 of record NZ_JAQZAM010000010.1, read on the forward strand.
CGCGACCACGGCCTCCGTGGTCAGGAACAGCGCGGCGATCGACGCGGCGTTCTGCAGCGCCGAGCGGGTGACCTTGGCGGGGTCGATGATGCCCGCGGCGATCAGGTCCTTGTACTCGCCGGTGGCGGCGTCGAGGCCCTCACCGGTGTTGAGTCCACGGACCTTCTCCGCCACGACGCCGGGCTCGTGGCCGGCGTTGTGGGCGATCTGCTTCAGCGGCGCCTCGAGCGCGGTGCGCACGATGTTGGCGCCGGTGGCCTCGTCCCCGTCGAGCCCGAGGCCCGAGAAGACGTCGCCGACCGAGGCCTGCAGCAGGGCGACGCCGCCGCCGGCGACGATGCCCTCCTCGACCGCGGCCTTAGCGTTGCGCACCGCGTCCTCGATGCGGTGCTTGCGCTCCTTGAGCTCGACCTCGGTGGCGGCACCGGCGCGGATCACCGCGACGCCGCCGGCCAGCTTCGCGAGGCGCTCCTGGAGCTTCTCGCGGTCGTAGTCCGAGTCGCTGCGCTCGATCTCCGAGCGGATCTGGGTGACGCGGCCCTGAATCTGGTCCGCGGCGCCCGCGCCGTCGACGATCGTGGTCTCGTCCTTGGAGACGGTGACCTTGCGGGCGCGGCCCAGCAGGGTCAGGTCGGCGGTCTCGAGCTTGAGGCCGACCTCCTCCGAGATGACCTCGCCGCCGGTGAGGATGGCCATGTCGGCCAGCATCGCCTTGCGGCGGTCACCGAAGCCGGGGGCCTTGACGGCGACCGACTTGAAGGTGCCGCGAATCTTGTTGACGACCAGGGTGGCCAGGGCCTCGCCCTCGACGTCCTCGCAGATGATCGCGAGCGGCTTGCCGGACTGCATGACCTTCTCCAGCAGCGGGAGCAGGTCCTTCACCGACGAGATCTTGGAGGACATGAGCAGGATGTAGGGGTCGTCGAGCTCCGCCTCCATCCGGTCCTGGTCGGTGACGAAGTAGGGCGAGATGTAGCCCTTGTCGAAGCGCATGCCCTCGGTGAGCTCGAGCTCGAGCCCGAAGGTCTGCGACTCCTCGACGGTGATGACGCCTTCCTTGCCGACCTTGTCCATCGCCTCGGCGATGAGCTCGCCGATCTGCGAGTCGCCGGCCGAGATCGACGCGGTGGCGGCGATCTGCTCCTTGGTCTCGACCTCCTTGGCCGACTTCAGGAGCTGCTGCGAGACAGCCTCGGTGGCCTTCTCGATGCCCTTCTTCAGGGCCATCGGGTTGGCACCGGCGGCGACGTTGCGCAGACCCTCACGGACGAGCGCCTGGGCGAGGACGGTCGCGGTGGTCGTGCCGTCACCGGCGACGTCGTCGGTCTTCTTCGCGACCTCCTTGACGAGCTCGGCCCCGATCTTCTCCCAGGGGTCCTCGAGCTCGATCTCCTTCGCGATCGAGACGCCGTCGTTGGTGATCGTGGGGGCGCCCCACTTCTTCTCCAGGACGACGTTGCGGCCACGCGGGCCGAGGGTCACCTTGACGGCGTCCGCGAGGGTGTTCATCCCACGCTCGAGGCCGCGACGGGCCTCTTCGTCGAACGCGATCATCTTGGCCATACGGGTGGTCCTCCGATGTGGACACGTGTGCGCAGTCAGGCGGTGCCCGCGACGGACGACCGGCTCCATTGCGCCGGCCTCACCGACCCGACCTGGCACTCGACACTACCGAGTGCCAACGCCATGTTGGCACTCGGGTGGGGCGAGTGCAACCGAGGTGGTCCCGGGTGTCGGCGTCAGGCCAGGAGCAGGACGAGCAGGACCACGAGCACCAGGAGCACGGCGGCCCCGGCGCCGGCGATCACCCGCGGCGGGACGGCCCCGGTGTTGCGGGCGAACGACCCGTCCCGGTCAGGCGGCACGGGGTCACGCAGACGCATCGGCGGCGCGACCGACGCCCGCGTCAACGGGCCCGGCGGCGGGCCGGGGGGCCCCGCATGTCCGGGGTGGCCGACGCGGCCGGACGCCGGTAACGGGCCCGACGGCGGACGCCTCGCAATCGGGGGTCCGGACGGCGCACCCCGCGGGGTACTCGCGGGTGCCGTGGCCGGTGCGGCCTCGGACGGCGGCCCGTCGCCGGTGGTGGGCGCGTCCGGGGCCGACGACTCGCCGGTGCCGTTCCTCGCGGCCCCCACGGCGGGGACGGGCGGCACCGGGGCGGCGGGTGCCACCGGGGCGACCGGGGGCACCGGGGGCACCGGGGGCACCCCGGCCCGGCGGGGCGGACCCGCGGCGGGACGTCGCGGCGGCGGACCGACCAGCGGCGCGGGGCCGGGGACCATGAGGGCACCCCGCGCGGCCTCGATGACGGCGCTGGCCGACTCGTGGCGGCGGGGACGGTCGGGATCCATGCCCCGGCGCACGACGTCGTCGATGCGCGGGTCGAGCCCGGCGAGCTCGGCCGCCGACGGGACCTCGCCGCCCAGGTGGCCGTCGATGACCTCGGTGACCGAGCCGAGGTAGGGCGCGCGGCCGGTGAGGCAGGTGAACAGGACGCAGGTCAGCGAGTAGACGTCGGTGCGCGCGTCGACGGGCTCGCCACGGAGGTGCTCGGGCGCCGCATAGGTGGGCGAGCCGAGGAAGTCGCCGCCCGAGGTGCGGTGGCCGGTGGCGCCGCGGCGGGTGAGGCCGAAGTCGGCGAGGTAGACGTGCTCGCCGGCAGACTCCCGCGTCGTCACCAGCACGTTGGCGGGCTTGACGTCGAGATGCACGAGGCCGCGGGCGTGCACGGCGTCGAGCGCGTCGGCGACCTGCCCGAGCAGCCGCAGCGTCCGGGCGACCGTCAGCGGCCTGCCGTCGATGACGCTGGCCAGGTCCGGGCCCTCGACGTGGCGCATGGCGATGTAGAGGTGGCCGTCGGTCTCGTCGAAGTCGTAGAGCGGCACGACGTGGGAGTGGTCGACGGCCGAGGTGTTGCGGGCCTCGTCGACGAAGCGCTCGCGGAACTCGCGGTCGGCCGCGAGGACCTCGTCGATGACCTTGAGCGCGACGCGGCGCCCGAGCCGGGTGTCGGTGGCGCGGTAGAGCACGCTCATCCCGCCGCGGCCGATCACCCCGTCCACGCGGAAGTGACCGAGCCGCTGCCCGGTCAGGTCCTGCGTGTTGCGGTCCGCCACGCCGCCGACCCTAACGCCGCAGGGATGCTTGCCCGGGCCGGATCGCGGGGCCCGATCGCGACGTCACCGCGCGGGCGGGACGATGCGCCCCGTGACGGGACACGGGCACGACCACGGCAATCCCTCGGCCATGCGGCCGGTCGCCGAGCACGCCGAGGCCGTGGCCGCCCTGCTGGGGCCGACGGCGACGGAGACGGTGCCGCTGGCCGGGGCGCTGGGACGGATCCTCGCCGAGGACCTCGTCTCCCCCATGGCGCTGCCGCCGTTCTCGAACTCGGCGATGGACGGCTACGCGGTGCGCAGCGCCGACCTGGCGGACCTGCCCGCCGAACTGCCCGTCGCCGCCGACATCCCCGCCGGCCGGACCGACGGCCCCGCCCTCGACGGCGGCACCGCGCACCGGATCATGACCGGCGCCGCGATGCCGGACGGCGCGGACGCGGTGGTGCAGGTGGAGTGGACCGATGCCGGCACGGAGCGGGTGCGGATCGAGCGTGCGGTCGCCGCCGGGCAGAACGTGCGCGTCGCCGGCGAGGACGTCACCGCAGGTCAGGTCGTCCTGCCCGCCGGCACGGTGCTCGGCCCCGCTCAGGTGGGGCTCGCGGCCGCCGTCGGCGCAGGGTCGCTCCCGGTGCGCCGCAGGCCGCGGGTGCTCGTGCTCTCCACCGGCTCCGAGCTCGTCGCCCCCGGCGAGCCGCTGCGCCACGGCCAGATCCACGAGTCGAACGGGCCGATGCTCGCCGCGGCGGTCACCGACGCGGGCGCGGTCGCCGAGCTCCTGCGCTTCGTGCCCGACGACGTCGAGCAGTTCCTCGGGACCCTCGACGAGGCCCTCGCGGCCCGCGCCGACGACCCCGTCGACCTCGTCCTCACCTCGGGCGGGGTCAGCGCGGGGGCGTACGAGGTGGTCAAGGACGCCTTCACGGACCGCGGGATCACCTTCGCCAAGGTCGCGATGCAGCCGGGAATGCCGCAGGGGCTCGGGCACCACCACGGTCCGACGGGCGATGTCGCGGTGGTGACGCTGCCGGGCAACCCGGTCAGCTCGCTGGTGTCGTTCGAGGTCTTCGTCCGGCCGGTGCTGCGCGCCGCGCTCGGTCACCCGCAGCCCGGGCGCCCGCGCGTGCGGGCCCGTCTCGCCGAGCCCCTGGACTCCCCGCCCGGACGCCGCCAGTTCCGTCGCGGACGCCTGGACGCCGTCGACGGGACGGTGACCGCGGTGGGCGCGCCGGGCTCGCACCTGCTCGCCGCGCTGGCCCGCGCGGACTGCCTGCTCGTGGTGGGCGAGGAGACGACGCGCGTCGAGGCCGGCGAGGTCGTCGAGGTGTGGCTCCTGGACGGGTGATGCGCGTGGGGCTCGATGGAGCCCCGGGCGGAGGCTCGACCGGGGGTCCACCGTCCTGTCGAGCGCGTCGGTTGCGCCGTTGGAGCGACCCGGACTACCGCCGTGACGCGACATCGGGCACCATGTGTGACAGGTGTCATGGGTCGCGTCTCGCCGCGTCCGGACACCTGACCGGGTGGGCCCCTCACAGGACCAACCGCTTGTCGCTGGGGAGCGGACGAGCGGTTCCCGGCCGGGGTCGCCGACTCGGGGGTTGGCGGCCCCGGCCCCATCCCGGGCCTTCCCACCTCGTCGCACCTCCCGCCCGGCCGATAGGTTTCCTGCGCGCGCCGTCGACGAGAGGGATCCGTACCGACGATGGTCCTGTCCGACCACTCCCCCCGAGAGGCCGACCGCCCGTCCGGGCCGCCCGGCGGCACGGTGCGCCACGCGTTGACCCTGGTCCGCGACACCCTGCCCCCGCTGCACCCCGGCGGTCGGCCCGTGATCGGTGCGGTCGCCGCCGCCGCGTTCGGCCTGCGCGCCCTGCGCGGGCGGGGCACGTTCACCGCCCTCGCCGTCACCGCAGGCGTCGCCGCCTTCTTCCGCGCGCCGCACCGGCAGACACCGCGCCGTGCGGGGATCGCGGTGGCGCCCGCGGACGGCACGGTGAGCCTCGTCGACACCGCCGAGCCGCCCGACGACCTCGTCGCCCTCGGCCTCCCGCCCGGCCCGCGACCGCGGGTGAGCGTCTTCCTCTCGGTCTACGACGTGCACGTCCAGCGCGTCCCGGTCGACGGCCAGGTCCAGGCCGTCGAGCACCGTCCCGGCGGCTACCTGTCCGCCGACCTCCCCGCGGCCAGCGACACCAACGCCCGCACCGCGATGTGGGTGCACGGCACCGACGGCCACGACCTCGCCGTCCTGCAGATCGCCGGGCTGGTGGCGCGGCGCATCGTGTGCGACGCGGCCCCGGGCGACGAGGTGCGGGCGGGCGACGTCTACGGGCTCATCCGGTTCGGCTCACGGGTCGACCTGCTGCTGCCGCCCGGGAGCACGGTGCTCGTCGAACCCGGCCAGCGCGCCGTGGGCGGGGAGACGGTGCTGGCCGACCTGCCCGGCACCGTGACCCGATGACCCCCGACGTCGCCGAGCGCAGCGGCGCCCGCGGGGTGCGCCTGCTGCCGAACGCGGTCACCGTCCTCGCGCTGTGCTCCGGGCTCTCCGGCGTGCAGTTCATGCTCACGGACAACCGCGCGGCCGCCCTCGCCGCGATCACGCTCGCCGCGGTGTTCGACGCCCTCGACGGGCGCCTCGCCCGTCTCCTCGACGCCACCAGCCGCATGGGCGCGGAGCTCGACTCGCTCTCGGACTGCATCTCGTTCGGGGTCTCGCCCGCGCTGATCCTGTTCCTCTGGACGCTGAACGACATCCGCATCGGCTGGGTCGTCGCGCTCGCCATGGTCGTCTCGGCGGCGCTGCGTCTCGCCCGCTTCAACACGCTCTCCGACGACGAGGAGGCCCCGCCGTATGCGGGCGAGTTCTTCGTCGGCGTCCCCTCACCCGCCGGCGCGCTCGTCGCGCTGGCCCCGCTGGCGCTCGACGTCCAGCTCGGCCCGGGCTTCTGGTCGCAGCCGCTCGTGGTGTCGGTGTGGACGGTGATGGTCGGCGCGCTGATGATCAGCCGGGTGCCGACGGCGTCGCTGAAGAGCGTGCGGGTGCCGCCGCGGCTCGTCGCCCCGCTGCTCGTGGCCGTGGCGCTCGCCGCCGCCGCGCTGGTGACCTTCCCGTTCGTCGTCTACGCCGTCGCCATCGGCGCCTACCTGCTGCACATCCCCTACGCGGCCAACCGCTACCGCTGGCTGGGCCGGCACCCCGAGGTCTGGCACGTGCCCCCGCGCCAGCGCCGCGCGGTGCGCCGCGCCCACCGCCGGCTCGGGCTGGCGCCGCCCCGGCGCCCGCTGCGCCGACGGGTCGCGGGAGCCGCGGCGCGCGCCGGGACCGCCGCCCGCAACATCGGCCGCGACCGGGACCGCAACGGCGACGGTGACTACCCCCGCGAGTTCGACTACCAGCGGGACTACGAGCGCGACCGCGCCCGCGGCCCGGAGCGCACCGGCCCGCAGCCGCCGCCCGCCCAGCGCGGCATCCCGGACGGCCGTCGCCCGCGGGGCTCCGGCCGGCTCGGGCTCCGTCGGCACCGGGAGGACGACCGGCCCCGCGAGGACCGACCCCGCGACGACCGACCCCGCGACGACCGGCCCCGCGACGACCGGCCCCGGGACGACCGGCCGTGACCGCGCCGAGCGGTGTCGACCTCCTCGCGCGTCTCGGCACCTCCGCGGGCGACGCGCGCCGCGGGGTCGTCCGCCTGCACCCCGAGGTCATCACCGCCCTGGGCGTCGAGGCCTGGGGCGCCGTGCGGGTCACGGGGGCGCGCACCACCGCCGCCCTCGTCGCCCCCGCCCCCGCGCCGGCGGCACCGGGTGCGGCGGTGCTCGACGAGACCACGATGGTCAACGCCGGCGTCGTCGACGGCGCCATCGTGGGCGTCGCCGCCGCGCCGGTGGCCGTGGCGCGCGGCATCGAGCTGGCGGGCTCCCGCCTCGCGACCGTCGCCCTCGCCCCGGAGACGCTGCGCCTCGCTCTGACCGGCAAGGTCCTGCTGCCCGGCGACACGCTCTCGCTGCTGCCCCAGGACCTCGCCCCGACCCCGGGCTCCGACGCCGCGGGCGCCCGGCGCGGGCTCGCGGCGGCCCTGGGCGGCACGTGGACCACCGAGCTCGTGACGGTGACGGCCGCCGAGCCGCCCGCGGGCGCCGACCCCGCCGCCGCCCTCGCGGTCGGACCGACGACGGTCGTGCGCTGGCGCAACGGCGCGAGCACGGACGGACCGGCCGCGGTGGAGTCCGCTCCCGCGAGCGGCACGCGTCCCGCCACCCCCGCCCCTGTCCGCGAGGTCCCGCCCCCGCCCTCGGTCGCCGTCGCCGACCTCGTCGGGCACGCCGACCCCGCCCGTCGTCTCGGCGAGTGGTTCGACCTCGTGTTCCGCCGTCCCGAGCTGCTCGAGCGTCTGGGCGCAGCCCCGCACCTCGGAGTGCTGGTCAGCGGCCCCGAGGGCGTGGGCAAATCGACGCTCGTGCGGGCCACGGCCGCGGAGGTGGACGCGCGCGTGGTGTGCCTCGAGGGGCCGTCCGTCGCGGCGATCGAGGCGGGCGCGGCCGCCGCCCGCGTCCGCGAGGCCGTGGACGACGCGGCGTCGGCGACACCGGGCGTGCTGCTCGTGACCGACGCCGACATGCTGCTGCCCGCCGCCGACCCGCCGCCCGTGTCGACGCTGGTGCTCGAGGCCCTCGGACGCGCCGCGAGCACCCCCGGCGTCGCGCTCGTGGTCACCTCCGCGCACGCCGAGGCCCTCGACCCCCGCCTGCGCGCGCCCGACCTCGTCGACCGCGAGCTGACCCTGCCCGCCCCGGGCGACCGCGACCGCACCGAGCTGCTGAGGATCCTGCTGCGCGGCCTGCCGCTCGCCGAGGACGTCGACCTCGTCGCCGTGGGTGCCCGGACCCCGGGCTTCGTGGCCGGCGATCTCGTTGCGCTGCGCCGCGAGGCGGCCGTCCGCGCCGCGCTCCGGGTGGGCGCGGGCGAGGACGACCCGATACTCCAGACCGACGACCTGCTCGGCGCGGTGTCGTCGGTGCGCCCGGCGTCGCTGTCGTCAGGCTCGCAGACGCTGTCGTCGGGCGGGCTGACGCTCGAGCGGGTCGGCGACATGGTCGAGACCAAGCAGGCGCTCACCGAGACCGTGCTCTGGCCACTGCGCTACCCCGACTCGTTCTCGCGCCTCGGCGTCGACCCGCCGCGCGGTGTGCTGCTCTTCGGCCCGCCGGGGTGCGGCAAGACGTTCCTCGTGCGGGCGCTGGCCGGCACGGGCGCGCTCAACGTGTTCGTCGTCAAGGGCGCCGAGGTGCTCGACAAGTACGTCGGCGAGTCCGAGCGCGCCGTCCGCGCGCTGTTCCGCCGAGCCGCGGCCGCGGCGCCCGCGCTGGTGTTCCTCGACGAGGTGGACGCCCTGGCGCCGCGCCGCGGAGGGTCCACCGACGCCGGGGTCGCCGACCGGGTCGTCGCCGCCCTGCTCACCGAGCTCGACGGGGCCGAGCCGCTGCGCGACGTCGTCGTGCTCGCGGCCACCAACCGCCCGGAGCTCATCGACCCCGCGCTGCTGCGTCCCGGGCGTCTCGAGCGCCGCGTGTACGTGCCGCCGCCGGACGCCGCCGCCCGCGCGGACATCCTGCGGGCCTCGTCCCGCGACACACCGCTCGCCGACGACGTCGACCTCGACGCGCTGGCCGAGGAGCTCGACCGCTACTCGGCGGCCGACTGCGCCGCGCTGATCCGCGAGGCGGCCCTGACGGCGATGCGGACGTCGCTGGAGTCCACCGAGGTCTCGGCGCGCGACCTCGCCACCGCCCGCGAGGCCGTCCGGCCCTCGCTGGACCCGCAGCAGCTCGCCGCGCTCGAGGCCTACGCCGGGGAGAACTAGCTGCCGGGGAGAACTAGCTCGAGCCCCAGTTGTTGGTGGCGATGACGATGACCCCGGGCGAGGCGCTCTGGATGCCGTCGAAGCGGGGCTCCGAGCGCAGACCGAACTCGCCCGCGATGGCGCCGGCGGCGCCCTGCTCGTCGGTGCCGGGGCGGTAGTAGGCGGTGCTGACGGGGATCGTGCCCCACGGGTAGTTGCCGACCTCGACGACGTTCCAGCCCTGCGAGCGCATCTCGCCCGCCGCACGGTCGGCAAGACCCGGGATCGTCGAGTTGTTGAACACGCGGACCGGCACCGCCGAGACGGCACCGCCGCCACCACCACCGGAGCCGCCGCCCGACCCGCCGGCCACTACGCCGCCACCACCGCCGCCGCCACCGGGCGCTCCTGCACCGCCCGGGCCACCAGCACCGCCGCCGGGCACGATCGGTGCGCCGACGGCAGGAGCGCCGCCGGGAGCGCCGGGGGTGCCGGGAGCGGGGACACCGGGCGCGCCGGGTCCACCCGGGCCGCCGGGGATCGGGCCGCCGGGGATCGGGCCGCCGGGGATCGGGCCGCCGGGAAGGGCCGGACCACCGGGCGTACCCGGCGCCGGCGCCAGACCGGCCTGGTTCGGCGCGGCGGGATCGCCGGGAGCGGGGGCGCCGTTCGCGCCGGGGAGCGGTGCGGCTGTCGGGCTCGCGGGGGCGGCCGTGGGGCTCGAGGGCCCCTCCCCGCCGAGCGCGAGCAGACCGACCACGGCGGCCACGCCGGCGATCGCGAGCAGGACGATGCCCGCGATACGCATCCGCGAGGCGTCGGCGGATCCGGGCCCTGTCATCTCGTGCTCCCCTCGGCGGACCGTGTCCGCCCTGCTCGCTCGGCGGAAAACCGCCTCGGAGTCAGGAGAACATCAACGGGGCTCGACTCCGAGGCGACGCGCCGCACGGGCCCGCTGCCGGCTCTGACGGAGCCTGCGGAGGCGCTTCACGAGCATGGGGTCGGCCGCGAGGGCCTCCGGACGGTCGACCAGGGCGTTGAGAACCTGGTAGTAGCGCGTCGCGGACATGTCGAAGAGCTCGCGGATCGCCTGTTCCTTGGCGCCGGCGTACTTCCACCACTGGCGCTCGAACGCGAGGATCTCCCGGTCGCGACGGTCGAGCCCGTCCGACGGCTCGTCCTGAGGAGGATGCACCCGTACGGCGTCCGCCACGCTTCTCGCCTCCCGCTCACCCGGCGCTGGCCCACGAATGACACGCCTGTCATTCGGGCCCCTCCATTCAAGCACGGCGCCCCGACAGCGCGGGCGCTCCTCGCCCGCATCTCCGTCGAGCGGGGGCACTACGGTGCCCGCCGTGACCGTCAGGCCCGTCCTCATCGTCGGAGAACCGGTGCTGCACCGCCCGACCCGGCCGGTGACCCCCGAGGAGTTCGGCGGGGACTCGCTGCGCACCCTCGTCGACGACCTCTTCGAGACGATGGACGCCGCCAACGGGGTCGGGCTCGCCGCGAACCAGATCGGCGACGACCGCCGCGTCTTCGTCTTCGACTGCCCCGACCCCGAGCTCGACGGCGGGAACCGCCGCGGCGTCGTCGTCAACCCGGCGCTCACCGCCGACCCGGCGCCGGAGACCATGCCGGACCCCGACGACGACCACGAGGGCTGCCTGTCCGTGCCCGGCGAGTCCTTCCCGACCGGTCGCGCCGAGCACGCCGAGGTCCGCGGGGTCGACGTCGACGGCCACGACGTCGTCGTGACGGGCACGGGCTACCTCGCCCGCTGCCTGCAGCACGAGACCGACCACCTCGACGGCTACACCTACCTCGACCGACTCGTCGGTCGGTACCGGCGCTCCGCCAAGCGCGCCGTCCGCGACCACGGCTGGGGCGCCCCCGGCCACTCCTGGATGCCCGGCGTCGACCCGGACCCCTTCGGCCACTAGCCGGTCGCAGGGAGAGGGGTTCACCCACAGCGGACAGAGCGGCCGGGAGCACGTGCAACGGTGTAAGCACGATGGCGTGGACGAGCTCGATGCCTACTCCCGGACGGTCAGCGCAGTCGCGGCGCACGTGGGCCCGTCGGTGGCCGCGGTGCGGGCGGGCCGGGGCAGCGGGTCGGCGGTGGTCGTCGACCACGGCGTCCTGGTCACCAACGCGCACGTCGTCGGCGGGCACCGCGAGGGCTCGGTGGCCTACGCCGACGGCACGGAGGGCGCGGTGACGGTGCGCGGCACCGACCCGCTCTCCGACCTCGCGGTCCTCGTCACCCCCGACCCCACCCCGCCGCCGCTGGAGCTCGGCGACGCCGCGGAGCTCGTCGTCGGCCAGCTCGTGGTGGCCGTCGGCAACCCGCTGGGCCTGGCCGGATCGGTCACGGCGGGCGTGGTCAGCGGGCTGGGGCGGGCGCTGCCGGTGCGCAGCGGCCGCGCGAGCCGGGTCGTCGAGGACGTCATCCAGACGGACGCGGCGCTCAACCCCGGCAACTCCGGCGGCGCGCTGGCCGACGCCGCGGGGCGCGTCATCGGCATCAACACCGCCGTGGCGGGCGTGGGTCTCGGGCTCGCGGTGCCGGTCTCGGCCACCACGCGGCGCATCCTCGAGTCCCTGCGGGCCGACGGCCGGGTGCGCCGCGGCTACCTCGGTCTCGTCGGCGCGCCGGCCCCGCTGCCGGCCGAGGTCGCCGCGCGCCTCGGGCGCGCGCGGGGCCTGCGGGTCGCGGAGGTGGTCGCCGGCAGCCCCGCCGCCCGGGCCGGGCTGCGCGCGGGCGACCTGGTGGTCTCCGCCGACCGCGAGCCCGTCTCCGACGCCCAGGGCCTGCAGCGGAGGCTGTTCGCGGCGTCGATCGGGCGGACGATGCCGGTCACCGTGCTGCGCGGCGCCGCGATGGTCGACGTGCTCGCCGTCCCGACGGAGCTCGCCGACCACTGAGTCGACCCCCGAGCTCTCCGCTCCAGGAGTTGCCCACCCGCGACCCGCGGGGTGAGCTGGCCGGGTGACCGCGGAACCACGCACCCCACCCGTCGCCCTCGCGATCGCGGGCACCGACTCCGGAGGCGGCGCCGGGATCACCGCCGACGTCCGGGCCTTCACCGCCTGCGGGGTGCACGCCGCCGTCGCGATCGCGGCGGTGACCGTGCAGAACTCCGTCGGCGTCTCGGGGTTCCACCCGATCCCGCCCGACGTCGTCGCCGACCAGATCCGCACGGTGGCGGGCGACATGGGCATCGACGCCGCGAAGACCGGCATGCTCGCCTCGACGGAGATCATCGAGGCCGTCGTGGCGGCCGGGGACGAGGTCGGGCTCGGGACGCGGATCCCGTTCGTCGTCGACCCCGTCGCCGCCTCGATGCACGGCCACCCGCTGCTGGCGCCGGACGCTCTCGGCGCGCTGCGCGACGACCTGATCCCGCGCGCCACGCTCGTCACCCCCAACCTCGACGAGGTCCGGCTGCTCGTGGGCGTCGAGGTCGTCGACGACGACACCGCGCGCGAGGCCGCCCGCGCGCTCGTCGCGCTGGGTGCCGGGGCGGCGCTGGTCAAGGGCGGGCACCTCGAGGGCTCGCCCGAGGTCGTCGACCTCCTGCTCACCGCCGACGGCACCGAGCACCGCTTCACCTCGCGGCGCCGGGAGACCAAGCACAGCCACGGCGGCGGCGACTCGCTCGCGTCGGCGGTGACCGCGGGCCTCGCGCGCGGGCTCCCGCTCGTCGACGCGGTCGCGCTGGGCAAGGCCTACATCACCCGGGCCGTCGAGCACGCCTACCCGCTCGGCGCGGGGCACGGCCCGGTGTCGGCGCTGTGGTCGGTGGCCGACTGGGAGCCGTGAGGGGCCCGGCCGTCGTGTGTCAGGCCGCCTCGTACTCGCTGCCCGCGGCGATCTTCTGCAGACCGCGGTAGGCCTGCGCGGGCGTGCGGCCGGAGTTGACGACGCCGTCGACCTCGACCGCGATGGGGGCGGCGACGTCGTGCTCCTCGGCGAGCTCGACGACGCTGCGCGCGGTCTTGACCCCCTCAGCGACCTGGGTCATCCCCTCGAGCACCTCGTCGATGCTCTTCCCGCTCGCCAGCTCCTCGCCGACCCGCCGGTTGCGCGACGCGCTGCTCATGCACGTGGCCATGAGGTCGCCGAGCCCGGTGAGCCCGGCGAAGGTGCGGGGGTCGGCGCCCATGGCCTCGCCGATCCGCGTCATCTCGGCCAGCCCGCGGGAGATCACCATCGCGCGGGTGTTCATGCCGACCCCGAGGCCGTCGCCCATCCCCGACGCGATGGCGACGATGTTCTTGAGGATGCCGCCGAGCTCGCAGCCCAGGACGTCGTGGTTGGTGTAGACGCGGAAGCGGGGCCGGGCGAACAGCGGCTGCAGGGCGGTGGCCACCGCGGTGTCCGGCGTCGCGATCACCGCTGCGGCGGCCAGCCCCTCGGCGATCTCACCGGCGATGTTCGGGCCGGCGAGCAGGCCGACCGAGTGCCCGGGCAGGACCTCCTCGAGGACCTGCGTGGGGCGCTTGCGGCTGTCCGGCTCCAGGCCCTTGGCCAGCGAGATCACCGGGATCCACGGGCGCAGGTGCGGGGACGCCTGGGTGAGCACCGCCCGCATGCTGTGCGACGGCACGCCGACGACGAGCACGTCGGCGTGCTCGGCGGCCTCCTGGAGGTCCGAGGTGGCCCGCAGCTTCGAGGAGAGCCGCCGGTCGCCCAGGTAGCGACCGTTGGTGTGCTGGGTGGTGATCTCCTCCGCGGTCTCCGGCGAGCGGGCCCAGAGCAGGGTCGGCGCGTTCGACGCGGCGAGGCCCGCGACCGTCGTCCCCCAGGATCCGGAGCCGAGCACGGTGACGCGGACGTCGCGGGTCATGGAGCCTCCTTGCGCGCGGGTGAGCCGGGCCACGCTAGCGACGCTGGTCCCGGCGGCGCGACGCCGTGTTCCGAAGGGTGAGGATGACCGCCGTGAACCCCACCCCGCCGCGCGCGCTGACCATCGCCGGCTCCGATTCCGGCGGCGCCGCGGGCCTCGAGGCCGACCTGCGGGCGATGACCGCCTGCGGGGTGCACGGGTGCGTCGCGGTCACCGCGGTGACCGTGCAGAACTCGCTGGGCGTGTCCGGCGTGCACCTGGTGCCGGCGGAGACGGTCGCGGCGCAGGTGCGCGCGGTGGTCACCGACATCGGGGTGGGCGCCGCCAAGACCGGGATGCTGGCCTCGCGGGAGATCATCGACGCGGTCGCGGACGTCGTCGACGAGGTGGGGATCGGGCGCGGACCGAGGCGCACGCCGTTCGTCGTCGACCCCGTCGCCGCCTCGATGCGCGGCGACCCGCTGCTCACCGAGGACGCGATGGAGGCGATCCGCACCCGCCTCTTCCCGCGCGCCGAGCTCGCGACCCCGAACCTCGACGAGGTGCGCCTGCTCGCCGGGATCGCGGTGACCGACGCGGCGACGGCGCGCGAGGCCGCCGAGGCCCTGCACGCGATGGGGCCGCGGTACGTGCTGGTCAAGGGCGGGCACCTGCGCGGTTCGCCCGAGGTCGTCGACCTCCTCTTCGACGGCGAGCAGACCTGGGAGTTCTCGGGGCCGCGCATCGACACCCCGCACGTCCACGGCGCGGGCGACGCCCTGGCCAGCGCGACCTGCGCGGCGCTGGCCCGGGGCCTGTCGATGCCCGACGCCGTCGCCTCGGCCGAGCGCTACATCCGCCGCGCCGTCGCCGAGTCCTACCCCCTCGGCGCCGGCGTCGGCCCGGTCTCGCCGTTCTGGGCGGTGCAGGCGCACGTGTGATGCGGCTCCGCCGCACGACGGCCCTCGACCCTCAGAGCTCGCGGATCGGTGCCCCGTCCGCCCACGCCCGGATGTCCTCGACCGCCTCGCGGAAGAAGACGTCGTAGGTGCCCTCGGTGACGTAGCCCAGGTGCGGGGTGAGGACGGTGCGCGGGGCCGTGCGCAGCGGCGAGTCGGCCGGGAGCGGCTCGGTGCCGAACACGTCGAGCCCGGCGCCGCCGATCGTGCCCGCGTGCAGCGCCTCGACCAGGGCGTGCTCGTCCACGATCGGCCCGCGCGAGGTGTTGACCAGCAGCGCACTCGGCTTCATCCGCGCCAGCTCGTCGCGTCCGAGCAGGCCCGTGGTGCGCTCCGAGAGCTTGAGGTGGATCGTCACGACGTCGGACGTCTCCAGCAGCTCCTCCTTGCTCACCGCGGCGACGCCGGCGGCGCGGGCGTCGTCGGGGTCGAGGTGCTGGCTCCAGGCGACGACGTCCATGCCGAAGGCCAGGCCGACGGTCGCGACGGGCCGCCCGAGGCCCCCGAGCCCGATCACCCCGAGACGGCGACCGGAGAGGTCGCGCCCCACGGTGTGCTGCCAGCGCCCCTCGCGCACGGCGCGGTCCTCGGCGGGGACGTGGCGGGCGAGCGCGTGGATCAGCGCCCAGGTCATCTCGACGGTCGGGGTGGACGGGCTGACGCCCCCGGTGCCCGACACCGTGACGCCGCCGGCACGGGCCGCCTCGACGTCGATCGCGGCGTTGCCCGGGCCCGTCGTCACCAGCAGCCGGAGGTTCCGCAGGCGGGCGAGGACGTCCGCCGGGAAGGCGGTGCGCTCGCGCATGGCGACGACCACGTCGTAGGGCTCGAGCGCGGCGACGACGCCGTCGGCGTCACCGAGGTGCTCGGCGAAGAACGTCACCTCGTCCGCCCCGAGGGCGTCCCAGTCGGCGTACGTGGCCGCGACCTGCTGGTAGTCGTCGAGCACGGCGACGCGACGGGATGGGCGGGGCGGGGTCGGCACGGGCCGGGTGTGCCCCGGGCGCCCCGGGGGCAGACACCCGCCGTGCGTCCCGAGGCCGGCGACCCGGTGCCCGTCCTGAACCCCACGCGGGCCCGCTGGCCGGTCTACGCCGAGCGGCCGCGGCGGCGGGCGCGCCAGTTCGTCGCCGACGTCGCCGTCCTCACCTGGGTCGCGGTCGTCGTCTCGGTCGCGATCCTGCTCTACGACGCGGTGCTGACCCTCCAGGGACCGGGACGCCAGCTCGGCGGGGCCGGCGTCCAGGTGCGCGACACCTTCGCCGGCGCCGCCGACACCGCCTCCGGGGTCCCGTTCGTCGGCGACGACCTCGCCCGCGCGCTCTCGAACGGCACCCGGGCGGGTGAGGGCCTGGTGGCCGCCGGGGACCAGGAGATCGCCGCGGTCGAGGCGCTGGCCTGGGGCCTGTCGTGGGCGGTCGCCCTGCTCGCGATCGTCCCCGTGGTCGTGGCGTGGGTGTGGCTGCGCGTGCGGTGGATGCTCTCGGCCCGCGCCGTCCTCCTGCTGCGCGACGGGCTGCGCGGAGGGGAGGCCGATGCCGACCTCCTCGCGCTGCGGGCGCTCGCCCACGCGTCACCGCGCAGACTCACCCGATCGGTGCCCGGTGCGGCGAGCGGTTGGCGTCAGGGCGACCCCCATGTGCTCGCGCGGCTGGCCGATCTCGAGCTCGCGCGGCTCGGTCTGGGCAGTCCGACCCTGGTCCGAGGCCCGGTCATGCCCCGGACGGTGGACGGCAACGGCGACATCGGGGACGATCCGGACAGCACGGCAGAGCGGTCGCCCGGACATCCTGCGGGGGGCGACCCCGACGGACGGTGGGGTGACACACCCCCTCCACCGGGTCCGACCGGGGGTTACACGGCCTAGCCTCGGTCCCCGGTCGGCGTCGCACCGGGCAGGGAGGGCACAGTGGACACGGTGGTGGACCGTTCACGACTGGCCGCACTGCGGTCGCGCGTCGTGGGATGGGCGGCCCGGCAGTACCTCGCGTGGCGTAGCCGCCGCGGCCTGGACCCGGTGACGCTTCTCCCCGACCACGCGCTGATGCCCCTGCGGCGCGAGGGCCTGGACCCGGTGCCGGCGTTGCGCGAGGCGCGCGAGGACGCACCGGTGCGGCACTTCCCGCTGCCCTTCGGGGTGACGGCGTGGCTGATCACCGGCCACGAGGAGGCGCGCGCCGTCCTCGGCCGCACGCGCGGGCTGTCGAACGACTTCGGGCACCTCGTCGGCCAGGCCGGCATCGAGGGCGGCCAGAACCCCGGCGGGCTGGGTTTCACCGACCCGCCGGAGCACACGCGGTTGCGCCGGCTGCTCACGCCGGAGTTCACCTACCGGCGTCTGAGCCGGCTCCGCCCCCGGATCGCCGAGATCGTCGAGGGCCGCCTCGACGCCATGACGGAGCTGGCGGCGGCGGGCGAGCCGGTGGACCTGGTGCGTGACTTCGCCACGCCCATCCCGTCGCTGACCATCTGCGAGCTGCTCGGCATCCCCTACTCCGAGCGCGACGAGTTCCAGGCGCTCTCCACCGCCCGGTTCGACCTCTTCGGCGGCGCGGGCGCGGTGTTCGACAACATCTCCGGCTCGCTGCAGTACCTGCGCGGCGTCGTCGAGCGGCAGCGGATCGAGCCGGGCGAGGGCCTGCTCGGGCAGCTGATCCGCGAGCACGGCGACGAGCTGGACACCGACGAGCTCGCCGAGCTCGCCGACGGCCTGCTCACCGGCGGCCTCGAGACCTCGGCGTCGATGCTGGCGCTCGGCGCGATGGTCCTGCTGCGCGACCCCGACAGCTTCGCCCTCGTGCGCGACGAGCCCGAGGCCGTGAACGGCTTCGTCGAGGAGCTGCTGCGCTACCTGACCGTCGTCCAGATCGCGTTCCCCCGGTTCGCCACCGAGGACATGACCCTCGGCGGCGTCGCGATCAGCAAGGGCGACGGGCTGCTCGTGTCGCTCTCGGGCGCCGACCGCGACCCGCGCCTGACCCCGGACCCCGAGCGCTTCGACCCCCGCCGCGCCCCGACGCCGCACCTGGCCTTCGGCCACGGCATCCACCGCTGCATCGGCGCCGAGCTCGCCCGCATGGAGCTGCGCGCGGCCTACCCGGCCCTCCTGCGCCGCTTCCCGGAGCTGCGCCTCGCCGACGACGCCGGCACCCTCGACGACCAGCCCTTCCGCACGACCTCGATCGTCTACGGCGTCGACGCCCTGCCGGTGGCCCTGAGCTGATCAGGGTGCCGTGTTGTCAGCATGGGGCCGTACCGACGATCCAAGACAGCACGCCCATAGGGTCAGAAGGCCCCCACGTCGTCGAGACGGTCAGCGACGGGTCCCGCCCACGACCGTGAACTCGGGCTCCCGCTCGGAGAGCGCGCGGTCGGAGGCAGCGATCCGCTCGGTGTCGATGAAGAAGTTCTCATGGTCGACGACGCGGCCCCAGCGTGTGCGCAGCACGAGCACCGCCCGGTTCTCGTAGAGGCGCGTGCCGTCGTCGGCGTCGGCGTGGTCGTCGAAACGCACCGAGCGCTACTCCACCGAGGGGCTCGACGCCTGGGCCCAGTGGCGGCGGGGGATGCGCCCGGCGCCGCGGGCCAGCCTGCCCGCCTCCACCCCCAGGCGCATCGCGTGCGCCATGGCCTCCGGGTCGGAGGCGCGGGTGACGGCGGTGGCGAGCAGGACCGCGTCGCACCCCAGCTCCATCGCCTGCGCCGCCTCGGACGCCGTGCCGATCCCGGCGTCGAGCACCACAGGCACCGAGGCCGCCGACGTGATCATCTCGATGTTGTGCGGGTTGCGGATGCCCAGCCCCGTGCCGATCGGGGCGCCCAGCGGCATGACCGCCGCGCACCCGGTGTCGGCGAGCTTCGCCGCGAGCACCGGGTCGTCGTTGGTGTAGGGCAGGACGGTGAAGCCGTCGTCGACGAGCTGCTCGGCGGCGTCGAGGAGCTCGATCGGGTCGGGCAGCAGGGTCCGCTCGTCGTGGACGACCTCGAGCTTGACGAGGTCGGTCTCCAGCGCCTCGCGGGCCATCCGGGCGGTGTGCACGGCCTCGGCGGCGGTGCGGCAGCCGGCGGTGTTGGGCAGCACCTCGATGCCGAGGCGCTCGAGCAGGGCCAGCACGCCCGGTCCGCCGCCGGCGTCGAGGCGCCGCATCGCGACCGTCGTCAGCTCGGTGCCGGACGCGACGAGCGCGCGTTCGAGCACCGCCAGGCCGGACGCACCCCCGGTACCCATGATCAGCCGCGAACCGAATTTGCGGTGGCCGATCACCAGCGGGTCCATGGTCATCCTCCCTGCACCGCCGTGAGCACCTCGAGGCGCGCGCCCTCGAGCAGCCGGACGGTCGCCCAGCTCGCCCGGGGCACGACCGCGCCGTCGAGGGCCACGGCCACGCCCCGCTCGGGCACGCCGTGCTCGGCCATCAGCGCGGCCAGCGTCGTCCCGACCGGCACCTCGCGGCTCTCGTCGTTCAGCCAGACGGTGGTCATCGCGTACCCCTCACTCCCTGCGCCGGCATGACCCGGATCAGGTTCGACGGTCGGGGCCCGGAGGCCCCCTCTCAGCCCCTGACGGGGCTCCCGTGGTGTCCGTTTCCACCGTACGCGCGGACCTCAGCCCGGCGCGACGGCCGAGCGGTCGGCCGCGGCCGCACGGGCCGCGTCGGGGAGGGGGTCCCCGCGCAGGGCGGCCGCCAACGCCCCGACCGTGACGGCGACCAGCAGCATCCCGTTGCGCCCGTGCCCGGTGGCGGCGAAGAGTCCCGAGGGCCCGACCGGCCCGAGCAGCGGCAGGTTGTCGTCCGTGCCCGGACGGAACGACGCGGCGGCCTCCTCGAGCGCGTAGTCCGCGACGCCCGGCAGGACCCGCTCGACGTCGCCGACGAGATCGCGGACCCCGCCGACGAGGACGTCGGGATCGAACCCGGCCTCGTACTGCGTCGCGCCGACCACCAGCCGCCCGCCCTCGCGCGGCACCGCGTACACCGGCCGCCCGCTGACGGCCGCGCGCACGGTGCGCGACGGCGGCGGCAGCGACGACCGGCGCGCCCGCACGCGCAGGATCTCGCCCTTCACCGGACGCACCCGGCCCTCGAGGACGGGGTGCAGCGCGCCCGACCAGGCGCCGGCGGCCACGACGACGCGGTCGGCCTCGAGCACCTCGCCGTCGAGCTCGATCCCCGTCACGCGGACCCCGTCGTCCAGGACCCGCGACACGGACCGCCGGGAGACCACCACCCCGTGCGCCCGGCCCGCGGCCTCGAGGGCGGCGAGCAGCGCGCGGTTGTCGACGGCGAGGTCGTCGGGGATCAGCAGCCCCGCCCGCACCGCGGGCCCCAGCGCGGGCTCGCGACGGCGCAGCTCGCGGCCCCCGCACCGCTCGACGTCGCGACCCCACGCGCGCAGGTGCTCGACGACGCGGTCGAGGTCGGCGACGTCCGCGGCGTCGACCGCCACCTGCACCGTGCCCTCGCGACGCAGCCCGACCGGGAGCCCGCCGTCGGCGGCGACGGCCTCGGCGAACCCCGGCCAGAGCGCCAGCGACGCCGCGCCCAGCTCGAGGACCTCGCGCTCCCCCGGCCACGCCTCGCTGATCGGCGCGAGCATCCCGCCCGCCACCCGCGAGGCCCCGGAACCCGGGTCGGGGTCGACGAGCACCACCTCGCCCGCGAGCCGGTCCCGCGCTGCGACCCACGCGACGGCGGCGCCCACCGCCCCCGCGCCCACGACGACGAGCCGGTCCGTCACGCCCGCCGACGCTACGCGCTAGCGTCGTGACGGTGAGTGCCACGCCGATCGCCGGAGCCGCCGGCCGCACCGACCGCCGCGCCCGCCTCGGGGCGGCGCGGCTGTACCTGTGCACCGACTCCCGCGCCGCGCAGGGCGATCTCGCCGAGTTCGCCGACTCGGCGCTGCGCGGCGGCGTCGACATCATCCAGCTGCGCGAGAAGGGCCTCGAGGCGCGCGACGAGCTCGCCGCGCTCGCGGTTCTGGGCGGGGTCGCGCGGCGTCACGGCGCGCTGCTGGCGGTCAACGACCGTGCCGACCTCGCCCTCGCCGCCGACGCCGACGTCCTGCACCTCGGCCAGGACGACCTCCCGGTGCCGTGGGCGCGCCGGGTGGTGGGCGACGACGTGCTGATCGGGCGCTCGACCCACGACGCCGACCAGGCGGCCGCGGCCGCCGCCGAGCCCGGCGCCGACTACTTCTGCACCGGCCCCTGCTGGCCCACGCCGACCAAGGCGGGGCGCCCGGCCCCCGGCCTCGACCTGGTCCGCGAGACCGCCGCCCGGGCCCCCTCCCGGCCGTGGTTCGCGATCGGCGGGATCGACGACGCCCGCCTCGACGAGGTCCTCGCCGCCGGCGCCACCCGCGTCGTCGTCGTCCGCGCGATCACCGAGGCCGACGACCCCGAGGCGGCGGCCCGCCGTTTGCGCACGCACTCACGAGGCGAGAGCCAATCCCTCGGCGCGCAGCACCTCGTCGATCGGCTGGTAGAGGCTCGTGCCGCCGGCGGTGGTGCAGTCGCCCGTCCCGCCCGAGAGCACTCCGAGCGCGGAGCTGCCGGAGACGAAGGGCCCGCCGGAGTCCCCGCCCTCACTGCACGCCGTGGTGAGCACGAGGCCCTGGACGGGGCCCGCCGCGTAGTTGGCGGTGACGTCGACGGCGGTCACCGTGCCGCACCGCCAGCCGGTGGTGGAGCCCGAGCGGCAGACGGCCGCGCCGACGGGGGCGGTCGCGGTCCCGGTGATCGAGCGCGTGCTCGACCCCTCGGCGGCCACCGACGGCGTCGCGCGCCAGCCGGGGCCCACGTCGACGACGGACCAGTCGCCGGTGCGGTCGAACACCGAGCTGCGCACGGGCCCGATGGGCACGTTGTTGGCGCCGGCGACCTCGCCGCCCCGCTGCGTGCAGTGGCCGGCCGTGACCAGGCGTTGCGCGCCGGAGGCGGCCGTCGCGGAGAAGCCCACGGAGCAGCGCCGCCCGGTGATCCGGATCGCGTCACCGCCCACGACGTCGTAGACGGGCGGGTCCGCGCGCGGCGTCGGCGCCGCGACGCCGTCGATCACACGGACGGCCGGGTCGACGGCGCGGGCCTCGTCCACCCACCCCGAGTCGCGGGCGTCGCGCGGGGTCGTGTTGAGCGCCAGGACGACCGAGCGGCTCGTCACGTCCACCCACCACGCGCTGACCGCCGTCGGGGCGCTGCGCTGCTCGGCGAGCGCGTCGATCGACTCCTTCACCTTCCCCAGCTCCGCAGGGGTCTCGGCCGGCGCCGCGAGCGCCGGGACCGGAGCGCCCAGCAGAGCGGCGGCGACGACCAGCAGGAGCAGGACCCGCCGACCCATCCACACCCCCGACTCGTCTGCCCGTTGGGCCGTTCGGCCTACAGACGCCGACGGCCGGACGAACGCTAGAACGTTCGTCCGGCCGTCGGTGGGAGATCACCGGAGATGTCAGCCGTTGGTGGAACCGCCTCCGGAACCCTGGCCGGCGGAACCGCCCCCGAGGTTCGGGAGGATCCCGTTCTGCGAGGTCCGCGGCGGCTGCGTGGTCGACCGCGTGGACGGCGCCGTCGTGGTGTCGCCGTTCGACGGAGCCTGCTGCTGCTCGGTCTCCTGGGTCGTCGTCGCGGTGTCCTGGTCGTCGGTGGACGACTCGGCCGGCGTGGTCGTGGCCTCGCTCGTGCCGGTCTCCTGACCGAACAGGCTCCCCACCGAGGTGCCGCCCGATCCGCCGGACAGCGGGTGCCCGGTGGCGGTCTCGACGCCGATGGTGGCGAGCAGGGCGATGACGAACACACTGGCCGCGACGCCGCCGAGCGTCACCCAGGTCTTCCAGCCGAGGCCCTTCAGCCCGGCCTTGAGGCCCGCCAGGGTGAACCGCGGACGCGCGGGTTCCGGCTCGAGCGGTGCGACCCGGGTGGCCGGGTCGTCCGGACCGCCGGGCCCACCGGGACCCAGGGGACCGACGGGCCCACCCGGGCCGGGACGCCCGGGCTGACCCATGACCGCGGTCGGACCGCCGCCGGGAGGCGTGCCGGTCTGGCGGCTCTGCGGGATGAACGTCGTGGGACGCACCTCGGTGGGCGCGGCGTTCGGGCCCGCGTTCGGGTCCATCCGCGGGTGCACCCGGGTCGGGTCCGCGAGCCCCTCGGCCCGCAGCGCGACTCGGCCGGGCGGCATCTGCGGCTGGCCCGGCTGACCGGGGCGCGCCGGCGGCGGACCGGTGGGGACGCGGCGGGTCGGGTCGAGCGGCGGCACGCCCGGGCGGCCCTGCGGAGGCGGCATCGGCACCCCGGGACCGGGCGTCGGTGGGGCGGCCATCGGCCGGCCACCCTGCACGCGGGTCGGCCCGGGCTGCCCCGGCTGCACCGCCGCCGCACCCGCGACACCGGCGACCTTGCCGACAGCGGCGGCGACGCGGGTGTTGCCGGCGCTCGTGACGACGAGCTTCTGCTTGACCCGGTCACGGGTGGCCTCGAGGGAGCGCTGGTACAGCGCCGACCCGACGGTACTGACGATCGACGCGACAGCGGCGCCACCGATCGTGCCGAGGACACCCATGAACGACCCGAGGATCGCCGCCGTGGCGGCCGCCAGCGCGCTGGCTGCGATCTGCGGGAAGGTCAGTCCCATTCCGGACGAGGCTGCGGCGGACTTCTCTTCGGAGGTCTTGTCGGACATGGCTCCCGGGCTGCACGGATCGGGGGCGGTCGGCGCCGTGTGAGGGCACCGGATGGCAGGTCGACATCACGTCGGCCACTACGGACGACGTCTCCCATCGTGCCTCGTTGTCCGTCGGTGAGAGCGTTCACCCACGGACGATCTGTGTCTCCACCGCTCGGCCCAATCGCTGGTCCGAAAGGCTCACGACTCGTGGACGACGGGACGCCGGGGTCCCGGGTGCCCGGGCGGCAGGGCCGAGCGAACCAACGGCCACGACGCTGCGATGCACGCCACGACGAGCGGCCAGGTCAGGGCCACCTGCGCGACCCCCAGGGCGACGACCTGGTCGGCCGCCCAGAGTCCCGTGAACACGACGACGCGCACCGCGTACTGGGCGACCCACACCCAGCTCGCCCGGCAGTACCCGCGCACGAGATCCGGGTCGCGGCGCCAGAGCGTCGGGTGGCCGGTGAGGGCGCCCACGACGAGCCCGAGCAGGGGCCAGCGGATCGCGATCGACACCAGCCAGGCCGCGAGGCTCCCGGCGTTGGCGATGATGCGGGGCAGGAAGAAGTCCTGTGCCCGCCCGGTGTAGAGGGCGAGCAGCGCCGCGCCGACGGCCAGCAGCAGCCCGACCGCGACCGCGCGCGGACGCTCCCCGCGCCGGTGGCGCCACAGGGCGACCCCGCCCGCGACGACCACGGCGGCGATCCCGCCGGCCAGCACCGACTGCGGCCGATCGAGTGCGTCCGCCGCGAGCCAGACGGCGACGAACGCCACCGACGGGAGCGAGGCGTCGATCGCCTGGCCCTTGCCACCGAGCAGTTCGGCGAGCGGGTTCGCCCCGGGACCCCGATCGTCGGGCACGTTCAGCCGGTGGTCTCCGGGGCGCGGCCCCGGCGGAGGAGCTCCGCGGCGAACGCGGGCGACGGCGTGCTCGGGCTCGACACCTCGACGAGCATGCCGTTGGGGTCGGTCACCAGCATCTGGCGGCGGCCGTGGAACAGGTCACGCGGCGGGGCGACCACGGGGATCCGCGCCCGGCGCGCCTCGGCGTGCACCGCGTCCACGTCGTCGACGAGGAACGTGAGGATCACGCCGGCGGGGTCGGCGCGGTACGGGGGCGGCACCAGCTCGTGGCCGACCGCCCAGATCGCCAGCTCGTGGGCCTCGTCTCCGTCGAGACGGGTGAGGGCCACGTACCAGTCGCTGTCGAACGCGACCTCGAAGCCGAGCAGCGCGACGTAGAAGTCACGCGTCTCGGGCAGCCGGTCGGACAGGACGGTGGGGAACGAGCGGCGCATCGCCATGCGTCGGATCCTCTCTCCGGCGGGGGCCCCAATCGTGGCGCACCGCCGCCGGGGACCGGAGCACGGGGCCGATCACGGACCGGCGACGGCGTCGGTCCCGAGCGAGGCGCGGATGACCGCCCAGCAGGACTCCGTGAGCTGGCTCACGAGCTGGTCGAGGCTCGCGCCGTGGGGCTCGTCGAGCCAGTGCGCGCTGGCCGAGTCGACCATCCCCACGAGCCCGAAGGCGAGCGGGTGGGCCACCGCGGGCTCGATCTCCGCGCCCAGCGAGCCGTCGACGAGCATCCCGGCGACGTGCGACGCGACGGTCGCGCGCACGTTGGTCGTCGCCGACTCGCCGCCCGTGCCGAAGGACGTGCGCTTGAGGTAGCGGTAGACGTTGCCGTTGGCGCCCAGCCAGCGCAGGTGCGCCCGCAGGGCCTTGGCGAGCATGTCGAACGGGCGTCCCGACGGACGCCACACCGGCTCGAGCTCGGCCACGAGCCGCTCGACCGAGCGCGCCGCGATGGCGCTCTGCAGGTCGTCACGGCCGTCGAAGTGGCGGTACAGCCCGGGCCGGGACACCCCGGCGCGCGCGGCGATCTGCTCGGTGGTGACCTCGGGACCGTGCTCGGCGATCGCGGAGCACGCGGCGTCGACGAGCTCCAGGCGCCGTGCCTCCCGGTGCCCGGCCCACCGCCGCGCCCGGCCGTCGGTGGTGGGCGTCTCGCTCATGGTCCGCCGAGGGTCCCACCGCCGACAGGACGGTACCAACTAGGCGTAACACCATGTATCCGTTACATTGCGTTGCACCTACCCGCGGCACGAGAGGCTCGCCATGACCCGCGCGCTCGCACCGACCGACCGGGAGCACACAGCCGCCCGACTCCTGGCGTCCTCGGCCCGCCACACCCTCGACCCGTCCCTCGAGGTCGACTGGGACGCCCCACTCGTCCCCGGCGGCTGGGGCATGCCGCCGGAACGGACCTCGCTCTACGGCACCGAGCTGTGGGACACCCTCGACGAGCAGCAGCGGATCACGCTCTCCGAGCACGAGGTCGCGAGCATGCTCTCGGTCGGACTGTGGTTCGAGGTGATCCTCATGCAGATGCTCGCCCGCTACGCCTACGACCTCGACCTGCGCGAGGGCCACGCCCAGTACGCGCTCACCGAGGTCGGCGACGAGACGCGGCACTCGGTGATGTTCGCGCGGGCCGTCACCAAGCTCGGGACGCCGGACTACCGCCCGCACGGCCTCCTGCACCGCTCCGGCGGGCTGTACGGCCACCTCGGGGCCGGGCCCAGCATGTTCGCGAGCGTCCTGGTCGCCGAGGAGACCACCGACCGCCTGCAGCGCGAGTCCCTGCACGACGAGCGCATCCAGCCGATGCTGCGCGCCGTGAGCCGGGTGCACGTCGTCGAGGAGGCCCGGCACGTGCGCTTCGCCCGCGAGGAGCTCGTCCGGCTCGTCCCGACGCTGTCGCGGGCGGCGCTCGAGCGGGAGCGCTGGCTGACCGCGCTCGTGTCGACGCAGGTGGTGAACGCCCTGGTCCAGGCCCGGGTCTACCGCTCCGTCGGGATCTCCGGGCGGGTCGGGCGCGCCGCGGCGCTGGCCAACCCGCACCACCTCGCGACCAAGCGCTTCATGCTGGAGAAGGTCCTGGACTTCCTGCGGGGCGTGGGCATGGTCGGCGGCCCGTCGGAGCTGGTCTGGCGGCGTGCCGGGCTGGTCTGAGTCAGCTCCGGGTCGGCCTGATCCGGGTCACCACCGCGCCGCCACCTGCTCGCTCGAGCGTCCGACGAGCACCAGCAGGCACCCGGCGAGGATCCCGGCGATCACCGCGCGGCCGCCGGAGTCGGGCGCGGCGAGGGCGACCAGCGCCGAGAACACCGTGACGCCCCATCCGAAGGCGGCCAGCCAGCTCGAGATCGGCCGCAGGCCGGCGACGGTCGTGGGGTCCCGGCGGGCCCGCACCGCACGCCAGCCGGCGAGCGCGAAGGCCAGGACCACGGCGACCACGATGGCGACCGTGCGCCCGGGGCTCGGCGGGACGAGGCCGACCAGGACCAGCGTGGCGACGGCGACGAGCAGCGCCGCCGCGGTGACCAGCCACCCGGCCCGGCGCACGCGCGCGGCACCGTCGTCGGAGGCCGTCCCGATCGGCATGCCGTGCAGGGTATCGCCGACGGGATCCCTTCGAAGTGCGCTCCCGGACGGGTGCCGTCGTGGGCTACCGTGACGGGCCGGTTGACCGCCCAGCCGCTGCACCCCGGTTGTCGCGGGAATGTCACGTGGGACGGAACCGGGATCGTGAGCACCGAGCAGCGTTCGCCCGGGTCGTCGGACGCCGTCGGCCTGGCCGACCTGCTCGACGGGCGGGCGCAGGTGCTGGCCCGCGAGGCCCGTCGCACCCCGGAGCGCGACCCCGGTGCCGGGCGGCCCCGGCTCGAGGCGGAGGCGGTGCCCCTCGGCGCCCTGGAACGGATGTGCGGGCACGCGCTGCAGGTCGCGGGCGCGGTGCAGTGGGCCCAGGTCGCGGTCGCCGTCCGGGGCGCGGCGCCGGTCGTCGCGTCGGCGGGCGACGTGTCACCGACCACCGCCGAGGCCCTGGCCCGCGGGCCCCGCGCCGCGGCGTGCCGATCGGGGACCACGGTCGTCGTCGACGACGTCGCCGCCGGCCCCCGGTGGACCGGCCTGCGCGACGGCACCCGGACGCCCGCCTCGCTGCTCGTCCTCCCGCTCCCCGGCGGCGACGGGGCCCTCACCCTGGCCGCCCACACGCGTGCCGCCTTCGACGCCGCGACGCGGGCGGTCGCCGCCGAGCTCGCCCGTCACGTGCACCGGCTCCTCACCCCGTCGGACACCCCGGCGGACGCGGAGACGGCGGTCCGGGCGCGCGACGTCGTCGTCGCGGCCCGCGCGCTGCTCTCCCGCCATCACGGGATCACGCCCGACGCGGCGTTCGACGTGCTCCTCGAGCGCGCCACCGGTGCCGGCGCCTCGATCCTGGCGTGCGCGGAGAAGGTGGTCGACGAGCTCACTCAGGAGCAGGCCGCCGCGCCGGTCCATCCCGCCGAGCCCGCGAA
The DNA here is from genome assembly GCF_028737215.1 of Actinomycetospora chibensis. Classification (GTDB taxonomy): domain Bacteria; phylum Actinomycetota; class Actinomycetes; order Mycobacteriales; family Pseudonocardiaceae; genus Actinomycetospora; species Actinomycetospora chibensis. Next base: position 72,277 of record NZ_JAQZAM010000010.1, read on the forward strand.
CGTGCGCCGCGCCCTCGCCTACCTCGAGGAGCACGCGACGGAGGACGTCGACGTCGCCGACGTCGCCGCGGCCGCCGGGCTCGGCACCCGTGGCCTGCAGATGGCGTTCCGCCGCTGGCGTGCCACCACGCCGCTGGCCCACCTGCGCGACATCCGGCTGGCCGGGGCCCACGAGGAGCTGCTCGCCGCCGACTCCCGCGACGGCCGGACCGTCGCCGACATCGCCTCGCGCTGGCGCTTCACCCACCCCGGGCGCTTCTCCGTCGCCTACCGCCGGTGCTACGGCTGCTCGCCCAGCGAGACGCTGCGCGCCTGAGGGGCGAAGGTTCACACCGTCAGAGACTCTCGGTGAACCGGAGGACCTCGCCGGTGAACAGGTCGGTCCCGGTGTCCATGGCCACGTGGCCCTGGCCGGCCATGACGACGACGCGGGAGTCCGGCAACGCCTCGTCCAGGGCCTCCGTCGCCCGTCGCAACGCGGGCGAGCTCTCGCTCCCGGTGAGCAGCAGCGTCGGCACTGCGAGCTCCCGGAATCGCTCCGGGTCGAACCGGTACGCCTTGGCCGCACGCAGCTCCCGCGGGATCGTGTGCGCGGTGGCCATCCGCGCGCGCCACACGGGCAGGAACCGCGTGGACTGAACCACCTCCGGCGGCACCCCCGCGACCTCGCGCGCCATGGTCGCCACCACTCCGTCCCGGTCCCCCGCCCGCAACAAGCTCTCGAGTCGCTCGAGGACCTCGGGAGGGTTCATCTCCGCGCCCGCCGCCTCGAACGGGGGCTCGTAGAGGACCAGCGCCCGGACCCCGGAGCTGATCAGGGCGGCCTCCAGCGCGCACAGCCCACCGTGCGACTGGCCGAGGAGGATCACCGGCTCCCGCAGCGAGTCCACCACGGCGGCCACGTCCTCGAACTCCCGCTCGATCGCATAGTCCTCCGCGTCACCGCTGCCGCCGCGGCCGCGGCGATCGATCGCGCAGACCGTGTGGTGCGGCTCGAACGCCGGCAGGACGGGAGCCCACCGGCTGTGGTCCGCGGATGTCCCGTGCACCAGCACGAGCGGTGGCCCGTGGCCGCTCCGCCGGTAGGCGATGGGCGTGCCGTCGCGGGACGTGACCGTCACCTGGTCCATGGCCCCCTCCTGAGTAACGTGCCGCCCTTCCCGCCCCCGCTGCGGGACCCGCCCCTACGCGGGGTTCCCGCGGGCGCGGTGCTCCCCGAGCTCCAGGGCGATGAAGGCGTCCACCATCGCGGCGTAGGTCGCCGCCACCACGTCCGTGTCGGCCCCCTCGACCTCGGCCCGCTCGCGCACGCGGGCCATGAGGGCGGCGCGCCGGTCCGGAGCCCGCACCGCCGCGTCGTCGGCCTTGAACGCGGCCGCGGCCCGGACCTGCTCCTGCCGCTGCGCGAGCAGCGCCACGATCTGGTCGTCGATGCGGTCGATGGCCGCGCGGACGTCGTCGAGGGACATGCGTCGCGATGGTGCCCGAGATTTCGCGGATCGTCGCCGGCTCAGCCGTCCCGAGCCGGGGCGGGCGGGCGCCGGTCGAGGATCATCTCCGGCATCGGGCCGGGCGGCGGTTCCGCGAGGTCGGGACCGTAGATGTTCATGACCGCGCTCCGGCGAAAATCATCGACATCAGGCGCTCCGTGGTTTCGCCGTTCAGTCCCGCCGAGCGTGACAGCGCGCCGAGCGGGCCGACCCACCTTCACTCGATCTGCGCAGTGCCCTGAGCAGCACTTTCACCCTCGTGCCGGAGGGCGAGCCATGTCCTGATCGTCCACATGCCACGAGCTAGGTCGGTCGACCCCCGGCAGTGGTGCTCATGGCCTCGCGGGCAGGGCCGGGTAACGCCGTGACGTCGGCGGGTCCGACCCGGTCACCGCAGCTAATGCATGTGAGGCGGGTGTGGACGGCGCCGCCGCACCCGGTGTGCACGAGAAGGCGGGTGGGCCCGTCGGGATGCGGGTAGTACCGCTCGCCCCACTCCAGGAGTCGCGCGAGCACGTCCAGCAGTTCCGCGCCCTTGGCGGTGAGCCGGTACTCGTAGCGCTCGGGGTGCTGCTGGTAGAGCTCGCGTTCGACGAGGTCCTGCTCTTCGAGGTGGCTGAGCCGGCGGGTCAGGACGCTGCGGGTGACTCCCAGGCTGTGCACCAGGTCCTCGAACCGCACCTCCCCGAGGAAGAGATCGCGCAGGATCAGCAGCGTCCACCGCTGTCCGACGACCTCGAGGGCGCGTGCTGCCGCGCAGACCTGCCCGTCGTAGTCACTGCCCAGCACGACCGCGAGTCTAGACCCCGAGTCGCGTGACGAAACGCACTCGCTACAGTGCGTCGCATGAACGAACCCGCCACGGAGCAGCTCGAGATCGGCCGCTCGGGCGAGCCTCCGGTGGGCCACACGCGTCGCACGCGTCTGCTGGCGCTCTCCGGCCTGGGGATCGTGCTGATCGCCGGGCTGCTCCTCGCCATGGCACAGGGGGCCATCGCGGCCTCGTTCACGATCGCCGGAGTGGCGGGCAAGCTCTCCGCCGATCGCTTCGTCGCCCAGGGCGTCGCCCAGTATCCCGCGGTGCAGAACACCGAGGAGGCCGCGGTCCCGGTGTTCACCTCCGGGTTCCGGCAGGCGCAGGCGGCGAACTTCTGCTTCTCGGTCCCGGTGGTCGACCTGGCCGGTGTCGGACCAGTCGTCCTGCGCATCACCACCCCGGGCGCCGAGGGGTTCCAGGCCGACAACCTCCTCACCACCGCCGAACAGATCGACGGCGACCTCGTGCAGCGCAACGTCGAGCTCGGCCGCGATGCCGGCGAACTGGACAAGGGACCGGCCGAGGCGACGGGCCGGCCCGGTGGGTTCGGCCTGCAGTCCGACACCCTCGAGGTCGACAACATCCGCATCATCACCCGCTCGGTCACCGCCGGCACGTTGCGGCTCAACCAGGTCCGGATCGCCATCAGGGCCCAGGAGCGGGAGTGCTACTGATGGCCCCGTCGACGCGCCCAGCGATGTCCGCAGACAGGTTCCGCCGCTGGCGGCGCACCCGCCCGTTCTGGGGCGGGCTGGGCATCCTGGTCGGCGCGGCCGTCGTGCTCGCCATCCCGTTCGTCACCCTGCGCATCGGCGAGATCACCGTGTCGCTGTCCACCCCGGGAGGCTCCGCCGCCACCCTGGTCGCCGCGGTACTGGCCTGCTGCGGAGGCGCCGCCTGGTGGCGCCCGGAGTTCAAGACCGCCGCCGGCGTCGTCGCCATGATCGCGGCGCTCGTCGCAGTGGTCACCACCAACCTGGGTGGACTGATCATCGGCAGCCTGCTCGCGATCCTCGGCGCGGCAGCGACGCTGGCCTGGACCCCGGCCCCCCGCTCACCACGTGCCGACTCCCAGCGCTGAGCTCCCGGGCCGCTGGAACGCGACCTGCGCGCGGCTCGCCATCTGCGTCCTGCTCCTGGCCATCGGCCTGCAGAACGACACCCCTACCGCGGACGCCACCGAAGCTGCCGCACCCCGCCCCGCGTCAGCGGCCGAGTTCGCCCTGACCGCCGCCGAGATCACCATCGACGGCCTGCGCATCGAAGGGACCGGTCCCGCACCCGGTGACTCGCAGCAGCGGACCGCCCTGCGCCTCAGCGCACTCCGAGCCCTCGCCCGGCAGCTCGCCGTGCAGGCCCCCGCGCCGGCGGGACGGCTCGCGATCACCTGTCCCGCGGACTGCCTGGTCGCCGGGCGCCCCGCCCGGCTCTACGTCCTCGAGCTCACCGCCACCCCGGTCGTCGCGGGCATCCCCACCGTGCCCATCACCCTCTCGCCGACCTTCCCGCTCCCGCCGCCGGCAGCACTGGGCATCCTCCAGCTCCCCCGACTCACCTTCCGCGACCTTCGCGCCCGACTGACCCTGGTCACCAGCGACCTCGTCGCGACCCCTACGACACGGATCGACCTGCTCCCTCGCGGCTGACCCCGGGGCGAGAGGCCTGGATGATCGCCGACCAGACCGTGGGAGCGGCCTCGTGGGTCGCCGTGACCGTGATGTCGGTGAGGCCGGCGCGTTCGAGCTGCGCTCGGTAGTCGCCGACGGGCACGACCCCGGTGATCGCTCCGACCGTCGCAGCGGCCCGCGCCTGGTCGCGTGGGTCGGCATCGTCATCGCCGACGAGGTCGGACACGCCGACCCGGCCGCCGGGTCGCAGGACGCGGGCGATCTCGGCGAACACGGCCGGCTTGTCGACCGACAGGTTGATGACGCAGTTGGAGATGACCACGTCGACCGATGCGTCGGGGAGCGGGATGGCTTCGATCTGGCCGCGGAGGAACTCGACGTTGGTCGCACCGGCCTCGGCGGCGTGCCGGCGGGCGAGGTCGAGCATCTCGTCGGTCATGTCCAGGCCGTAGGCGAACCCGTCGGGCCCGACGCGGCGGGCGGAGAGCAGCACGTCGAGGCCGGCGCCGGAGCCGAGGTCGAGCACGGTCTCCCCGGCCACGAGCTCGGCGACCGCGAGGGGGTTGCCGCAGCCCAGACCGGCGGCCCCGGCGCCCGGGAGACCGGCGAGCTCGGCGGGGTCGTAGGCGTCGCCACACATGCCGGCGGGGTCGGCGTCGGAGCAGCTCGGGGTGCGGCCGGCGCGGACCTGGCCGGCCGCGGTGGCGTAGCGGGCGCGGACCCGCTCGCGTGCCGCGGCCGACCCGTCCGCGTGATCGATGGTCACGCGACGCACCCGCAGCCGGCAGCGGTCTTGGCCTCGGTGACGGTCACCCCGGGCTCGGCCGCAGCCTCGTCGTGCGAGCAGCACGCGGTGACCCCGCAGCACGCCGAGGCTCCGACGCTCTCGCTCCCGGCGTCGCCGGTGGCGTCGTCGGGCATCGTGCCGAGGATCCCGGAGGTGCCGAAGTCCTGGGAGTCCTCCTTGACGGTGTAGACCTCCCACGGCTCGTGGCCGGGTCCCCGGACCCACACCTTGTCCTGACGGGCGTAGCAACAGGTGGCGTCGTCCTCGACCTGGGTGAACAGGCCCAGGGACGACAGTCGCTCGGTGGCGTCGTCGACCTCGTCGGTGGACTCGACCTCGACCCCGAGGTGGTCCATCACCGTCGGCCGGTCGGCCTCGCCCTCGAGGAGCACCAGCTTCAGAGGTGGTTCGGCCACCGCGAAGTTGGCGTAACCGGGACGGCGCTTGGCCGGCTCCACCCCGAACAGCGAGCTGTAGAAGCGGATCGAGCCCTCCAGATCGGAGACCCGCAGGGCGAGCTGCACACGGGACACGACGTCCTCCTCGAACTCCTCCGACATCTGCTTTGACGTCGGTCTAATCAGAGGTTGCTCCTTGGTTCGACACATGTCAAGGTAGATGTATGTCGAAGCAGGGTGACGAGGAGCGGGTGCTGGCTCAGCTCGCCGAGGTCGTGGGGTGCTGCGAGCCGCTGGCCCGAGAGCCACTCTCCGCGCAGCAGTCCATCGAGCTGTCGCGGGTGTTCAAGGCGATGGGCGACCCGGTGCGTCTGCGGCTGCTCTCGCTGATCGCCTCCCACGTCGGCGGTGAGGCGTGTGTCTGCGACCTGACCGACGTGTTCGACCTGGCCGCACCCACGATCAGCCACCACCTCAAGGTGCTGCGCGAGGCCGGGCTGATCACCGGGGAGCGCCGCGGGACCTGGGTGTACTACCGCGTGCGCCCCGAGCTGCTCGCCACGGTCTCCGCGGTGCTCGTGCCCGGAACGGCGGAGGAGACCCTCCCGGTGGTCGAGGCGTGAGCACCGAGAACGCCACCAGTTCGACGGCGAACGACCCGGCGGACGCCGGCGTCGTCGCGAAGCTCTCCACCCTCGACCGGTTCCTGCCGGTCTGGATTCTCGCCGCGATGATCGTGGGGCTCCTCGCGGGCCGGCTCATCCCGGGGCTCGGTGAGGCCCTGGGCGCGGTCGCGATCGACGGGGTCTCCCTCCCCATCGCGCTCGGGTTGCTGATCATGATGTATCCGGTGCTGGCCAAGGTCCGCTACGACCGCCTCGACACCGTCACCGGCGACCGCCGACTGCTGGTGTCGTCGCTGGTGTTGAACTGGGTCCTCGGGCCGGCGCTGATGTTCGCCCTGGCCTGGCTGCTGCTCCCGGACCTGCCCGAGTACCGCACCGGGCTCATCGTCGTCGGGCTCGCGCGCTGCATCGCCATGGTGATCATCTGGAACGACCTCGCCTGCGGCGACCGCGAAGCCGCCGCCGTGCTCGTCGCCCTCAACTCGGTGTTCCAGGTGATCGCCTTCGGCGCCCTGGGGTGGTTCTACCTCGCCGTGCTGCCCGGCTGGCTCGGGCTCCCGACGGCCGGGCTCGACGTGTCGGCGTGGGCCATCGTCAGATCGGTGCTGATCTTCCTCGGCATTCCGCTGCTCGCCGGCTACCTCACCCGCCGTCTCGGCGAACGGTCCCGCGGCCGTGACTGGTACGAGTCCCGGTTCCTGCCCCGCATCGGGCCGTTCGCGCTCTACGGGCTGCTGTTCACCATCGTGGTCCTCTTCGCCCTCCAGGGCGACGCCATCACCAGCCGGCCCCTCGACGTCGTCCGCATCGCGCTGCCGCTGCTGATCTACTTCGCGCTGATGTGGGCCGGCTCCTACGCCCTCGGACGTGGCGTCGGGCTCGGCTACGAGCGCACGACCACGCTCGCGTTCACCGCCGCCGGCAACAACTTCGAGCTCGCCATCGCCGTCGCGATCGCCACCTGGGGCGCCACCAGCGGCCAGGCCCTCGCCGGCGTCGTCGGACCGCTCATCGAGGTGCCGGTGCTGGTCGCCCTGGTCTACGTGTCCCTCTGGCTGCGCCGCCGACTGTTTCCCACGCCACCGCGCCCTCTCGACGATCCAGCGTCCACCCACTCGCAACGGAGCCAGCGATGACCAAGACCTACCAGCGGCACGACCTGTCGATCGATCAGCGTCTCGCGCTCAAGACCGCGGCGACCAACCTGCAGCGCGAATTCGCCGAGACCTTCGGACTCGAGACGATCGAGCGCTTCCTGCACTCGTCCTACGACGAGTTCGCCGGCCGCGCCACGATCATCAAGTTCCTGCCCCTGCTCGCCGAGCGTTTCGCCCGCCAGCGGCTACAGGCCCTGGCCAAGGCCGAGGGCCTGTCCCACGACGAGCGCCCGACGGTGCTGTTCCTGTGCACCCACAACGCCGGCCGCTCCCAGATGGCGCTCGGCTTCTTCACCCACCTCGCCGGTGAGCAGGCGGTCGCCTGGTCGGGCGGCTCGGAGCCGGCCAGCGAGGTCAACCCCGCCGCGGTCGCCGCGATGGCCGAGTGCGGCATCGACATCTCCACCGAGTTCCCGAAGCCGTGGACCGACGAGGTCGTCCGCGCCGCCGACGTCGTGATCACCATGGGCTGCGGCGACGCCTGCCCGGTCTTCCCCGGCAAGCGCTACGAGGAGTGGGTCCTGGAGGACCCGGCCGGGCTCGACCTGGAGTCGACCCGGCCCATCCGCGACGAGGTCGAGCGCCGCGTGCGCGGCCTGCTCAACGACATCGGCGCCACCCCGCTCCACTCGACCGTCCGCTGACACACCGGGGCGGGGACCTGCCCTCGTGCAGGTTCTCGCCCTCCAGCTCCTGCTCTTCCGACTCGCGCGACAGCCCTCCCCCGCTCCCCGCTCAGGAAGGTCCTCCCGCCGCGCTGCGCGCCCGCGAGCTCGACCCCTCGACCGACGTCACCGTCGTCGTCGCCGACGCCGACCCCAACTTCTCGATCTGCGGCAGCCTCTCGACCGGCTCACCGGCGCCGACGTCCGGCGGACAGGCGCCGCGCCGTTCGTCGTGGCGACTGCCGCCTCGTGCGGGACATCGCGGCTGGAAGGCCCTCGTCCCCGACTCTCGGCGAGCGTCGTCGGTGCAGTCGTTGGTGCAGTAGCGCCAGGAACAGGACCGCTGCGGGGAGCGTTGTCCCTGGTCGGACGTGGAGCCGGCGCGGGGAATCGAACCCCGGACCTTTCGCTTACAAGGCGAGTGCTCTGCCGATTGAGCTACGCCGGCACGGGAGCCATGGTACGAGGCGCCTGCCAGCGGGCAGCCCCCGCCCGGCGCGGCGGTGGCTAGTGTCGTCGCGCGGGGGTGGCGGTCGGGCCGGGGCGGCCCCGCCCCCCTGTCCGGGTGGGGCGTCACACGCGCCACCGGGGCAACGTCGATCGGCTCCCACACGTCTGGGCAGGTGCTGGATGAAGTTTCCCGGAGTGCCCCGTCATCAGCGTGAGCACGCCGGCGAGCAGGGAGAGGAAGGTCCGCCCGTGGGGGTGGCCCAGCGAGCACGAGGCTCGCTCCGCCGACAGTTCCCGGTCACACCCGATCTTCGTCGCGCGATCGACGCGCCGACGATGCGCGACACGCTGCTCCCGGCCGTGCCGGGGCCGCAGGTCGCCGACGACACCCTCGTGCTGCGCGTGCTCGACCTCGCGCTGCGCATCGGCGAGGTGCAGCTCGCCACCGGCGCGGGCGCGGCCGTCGCGCACGACACGATGCTGGCCATCGCGAGGACCTACGGCCTGCCGACGTGCGACGTCGACATCGCGTTCTCCACGATCACGATGTGCTGCCACCGCGGCAACGAGGCCGGCCCGGTGACGACGATGCGCAACGTCCGCTACCGGACCCAGGACTACACGCGCCTCGCCGACGTCGACGCGATCATCTCCGAGATCGTCGACCACGAGGAGCCGTTGAGCGTCGAGGAGGCGTTCACCCGCCTCGGCGCCGCTGTCGACGGCCCGCACCCCTACCCCCGGTTCGTCGCCGGCATGGCCCGGTCGCTGTTCGCCGGCGCGGTCGCCTTCCTCATCGGCGGCGGCCTGCTCGTCGCGGCGCTCGCCGCCCTGGCCACCGGGGTCATCTGGACCGCGGCGCGCTGGCTGCGCAAGCAGGGGGTCCCGATGTTCTTCCAGCAGATGGTGGGCGCGACCGTCGTCACGCTCAGCGCGACGACCCTGGCGTGGACCGGGACCCTCGAGGACTCCCCCGCGTTCGTCATCGCGGCCGGCATCGTCGTGCTGCTCTCGGGCCTGTCGTTGGTCGGCCTGGTGCAGGACGCGATCTCGGGCTTCCCCCTCACGGCCGCCGGACGTGCGGTCGAGGTCGTGCTCGCGTCGTCGGGGCTGCTGGTCGGCGTCGTCGTCAGCATCAAGCTCGTCGCGACGGTCCTCGGCACCGACGCCGGCGCCTATGCGGCCGTGGTGCCGCAGAGCCCGGCACCGTCGCTGCACCCGATCTCACTGCTCGCCGCCGCGGCGGCCGGGATGCTGTTCGCCCTCTCGGCCTACGCGCCGTGGCGCTCGCTGCCGCTCGCGGCGCTCGCGGGCGCGGTGGCGTGGGCCGGGTACGGCCTGCTCGGGATCCTCGGCGCCGGTGAGGTGGTGGCCGCGGCCCTCGCGGCGGCCGCACTCGGCCTCGTCGCGATGGTCCTGCCCCGCTCACTGGGTACACCCCCGCTGGTGCTGGTGGTCGCCGGGATCACGCCGCTCCTGCCCGGCCTCACGATGTACCGCGGGTTCTCCCAGCTCGCGTACGGCGGTGTGGCCGTGGGCGCGGTGACGATCCTGCTCGCCCTGACCTTCGGTCTCGCTCTCGCGGCCGGGGTCTCGGTGGGGGAACAGATCGGCTGGCCGCTGCAACGGCTGCTCCGCCGTGTGCTGCCCGGAGAGAACGCGGAGGACAGAGAACGTGACGCACGCCGAGGGCGCCCCCGGGTCTTCTGACCTGGTGGTCGTCGCCAACCGCCTACCCCTCGACATCGACGAGGACGGTGGTTGGCAGCGCAGCCCGGGCGGGCTGGTCACCGCCCTCGAGCCGACCCTGCGCGCACGCGAGGGCGCCTGGGTCGGGTGGCCCGGGCGGCCGGACGTGGACCCCGAGCCGTTCGACGACGACGGCCTGGCGATCCGCCCGGTGTCGATCAGCGCCGACGAGGTCGCCGAGTACTACGAGGGCTTCGCCAACGCCACGCTCTGGCCGCTCTACCACGACGTCGTCGCGACGCCGCGCTTCGAACGGTCCTGGTGGGAGGCCTACCGCCGGGTCAACGAGCGTTTCGCGGACGCCGCGGCGCAGGCGGCGGCCGAGGGGGCGACGGTCTGGGTGCAGGACTACCAGCTCCAGCTGGTCCCCCACCTGCTGCGCCGGCGCCGTCCGGACCTGCGCATCGGGTTCTTCCTGCACATCCCGTTCCCGCCCCCCGAGCTCTTCGACCAGCTCCCGTGGCGGGACGCGGTGGTGGAGGGGCTGCTGGGTGCCGACGTCATCGGTTTCCAGACCGCGGGCGGCGCCGAGAACTTCCGTCGCGTCGCCACCCGGCTCACCCACGCCGAGGCCGCCCCCGAGACCGGTGGAGACCACCTCACCGCGCCGGACGGCCGTACGGTCGGCGTCGCCGCCCACCCCATCTCGGTGGACGCGTCCCAGCTCGACGAGATGGCCCGCGATCCGGAGACGGCCACGCGCGCCGAGGCCCTGCGCCACGAGCTCGGCGACCCGCGCACCGTGCTGCTCGGCGTCGACCGCCTCGACTACACCAAGGGCATCGACGTCCGCCTGCGGGCGTTCGCCGAGGTCCTGGGCGACGGGCGGCTCGACCGCGCCGAGACGGTCCTGGTCCAGGTGGCGACGCCCAGCCGCGAACACGTCGAGCACTACGCCGAGATGCGCGACGTCGTCGAGCGGACCGTCGGGCGCGTCAACGGCGAGTACGCCACGATCGGCCGGCCGGTGATCCACTACCTGCATCAGGGCATCCCCCACGAGGAGCTCGTCTCGTTCTACCGCTGCGCCGACGTCATGCTCGTGACGCCCTACCGCGACGGCATGAACCTCGTGGCCAAGGAGTACGTCGCGTCCCGGCCCGACGGCGGCGGGGCGCTGGTGCTCTCGGAGTTCACCGGCGCGGCCGACGAGCTGGGCGACGGCTCGTACCTGGTCAACCCGCACGACCTCCACGCGGTGGGCGACGCGATCGTCGCCGCCGCCTCGCAGGACCCGCAGGAGGCCCGGCGACGGATGGGCCTGCTGCACGCGCAGGTGCTCGAGCACGACGTCGAGCGCTGGGCGGCGGGCTTCCTCGCCGCGCTGGGCGTGGGCTCCTAACGCTCGGGCGGGGGCCCCGAGGTGGCGCGGGCGAGCAGCTCGGTGGGCAGCAGCAGGGTGCGGGAGCGCTGGCGGTCGCCGCGGTCGAGCAGGAGCTCGCCGGCCGCGCGGCCCTTGTCGAGGGTCGGCTGGCGGATGGTGGTGAGTTCCGCACGCTCGGCCGCGGGGACGCCGTCGAAGCCGGTGATGGAGACCTCCTCGGGCACGCGGCGTCCCGACTCGCGGACGTGGCGCAGCGCGCCGAGGGCGAGGAGGTCCGACGTGCACGCGATCGCCGTGACGTCGTGGCGCGCGAGCAGCTGCTCGGCCCCCGAGGCGCCGGCCGACTCGCTGTGGTCGAAGCGCTCGACCACCGGCACCGTCGACCAGTCCACGCCGGCCTCGGCGAACCCCTCGCGCAGCCCGGACAGGCGACGGCGCTGCACCTCGTAGCGGGCGTTCTCCTGCCGTCCGACGCTGGCGAAACCGTCGTTGCGCTCGGTCGACAGGCGCATGCACAGCACACCGACCCTGCGGTGGCCGAGCCCCGCGAGGTGCCGGGCCATGTCGACCATCGCCGCGTGGTCGTCGATGCCGACGCGGTCGACGTCCGAGACGGCCGTGGGCTGGTCGCACACCACGACGGGCACGGGGCGCTCGAGCACCGCGGCGAAGTTGTCGTCGTCGTCGGGCATCGAGTAGACGACGAAGCCGTCGACGCCGGCCCGCGCGACGGCACCGGGGTCGTCGGCCTCCGGGCTCACCGGCACGAGCAGCAGGCCGGAGCCGTTGTCCTCGCAGGCGAGCGCGAGACCCTCGAGGAACTGGACCGCCACGGGGTCGCGGAAAGCGTAGGACAGCGCCTCGGTGAGCAGCAGGCCGACCGCACCGGCCTTGCGGGTGCGCAGCGACCGCGCGACCGGATCCGGGCCTGGGTAGCCGAGGCGTCGCGCCGTGTCGAGGACGCGGCGGCGCAGGGCCGGCGAGAGCTGGTCGGGGCGGTTGTAGGCGTTCGAGACCGTCGTCCGGGAAACGCCCAGCTCAGCCGCCAACGAGGCGAGCGTGGCGGTACGCCGCGACCGGCGTCCCTCGAGTGCCTCTCCCACCGCCCGAACGTATCGACTGTTTCGATCTAGGGCCACTCCGCGCGACCGATCGGGGGTGAAGTGCGCCGGGTGCGCACCGCATGTGACCGGGTCGGGTGAACCCGCCCCTGCCTCTCGCAATCGATAACCGTTATCGTTTCGGGCGAACGGACCGGATTCCGCCGGACCACCGTCGACGAGGAGCCCGCCCGTGCACGTCCGTCCCCGTCCTGTGGCCGTCAGAGCTCTGGTCGCCCTCGCGCTCGGTGCGCTGCTGCTGGTCGCCGGCTGCGGAGGGTCCGGTGGCACGCCCGCACCGGCGCCGCAGGCGACCCCCGCTCCACAGGCTCCGGCGCCGGGGCGGACGCTGACCGTCGTGGCCACCACCAACGTCTGGGGATCCGTGGCGAGCGCGATCGCCGGCCCCGGGGTCGAGGTGCGCTCGATCATCCAGGACCCGTCAGCCGACCCGCACTCGTACGAGAGCACCCCCGCCGACGCCGCGGCGATCACGAACGCCGACCTCGTCGTCTACAACGGCGGCGGGTACGACGAGTGGGTCGAGCAGATCCTCGACGGCGACCCCGCCCTGCAGGGCCGCGCGGTCGAGGCGTTCGCGCTGCGCGGCGACCAGGCGCAGGAGAACGAGCACGTGTGGTTCGACCCGACCGCGGTCAGGGGCGTCGTCACCCAGGTCGCCGACCGCCTCGCGGCCGTCGAGCCCGCCCAGGCCGACGCGCTGCGCCAGCGGGCGGCGGCGTTCTCCGCTCGTGTCGACGAGGAGACGGCGCGGCTCGCGGCGATCGGCCAGGCCCGTCCCGGCTCGCGCGTGCTCGCCACCGAGCCGATCGCGCACTACCTGCTCGCCGGCGCGGGCGTCGCCGACGCCACCCCGCCCGCGTTCAGCGAGGCCGTCGAGAACGAGACCGACCCGCCGGCCGCGACGCTGGCCGAGGCCAACCAGCTCGTCGGCACCCGCGGGGTGAACGCGCTGGTGTTCAACCCGCAGACCGAGACCCCCCTCACCACCGGTCTGCGCGACGCGGCGACGGGTGCCGGTGTGCCGGTCGTCGACGTGACCGAGACACTGCCCGCCGGACAGGACTACCTGACCTGGCTCGGCGCCACCCGCACCGAGCTCGCCCGCGCCCTGGGAGCACCTGCATGAGCTCGACCCCGTCCTTCCGCCTCACCGGCGCCGAGGTGCGCCGCGGCGGGCGCACGCTGTGGACGGGGCTCGATCTCGACGTCGCGCCCGGCGAGTTCGTCACCGTGCTGGGCCCGAACGGCTCGGGCAAGACGACGCTGCTCTCGGTGCTGCTCGGGCTGCTCCCGCTGGCCGCCGGCACGTGCGAGGTCGGCGGGCACGCGCCGCGTCGCGGGAACGCGACCGTCGGGTACGTCCCGCAGCACACGAACGTCGACCCGCTGACCCCGCTGCGCGGGCGGGACCTCGTCGGGCTCGGCCTGGACGGGCACCGCTTCGGGCCCGCCCTGCGCGGACGGGCCGAGCGGGCCCGGAAGGTGCGGGAGGCGTTGCTGCAGGTCGACGCCCTGGATCTGGCCGACGACCCGGTGGGCGCGCTGTCCGGCGGGGAGCAGCAGCGGCTGCGGATCGCGCAGGCGCTCGTCGGGGACCCGGGGCTGCTGCTGGCCGACGAGCCGCTGCACTCGCTGGACCTGGCCCGTCAGCGCACGGTGGTCGACCTGCTCGAGCGGCGCCGCCGTGAGCACGACACCGCGGTGGTGCTCGTGACCCACGAGCTCAACCCCGTCCTGCCCGTCACCGACCGGGTGCTCTACCTCGTCGACGGGCAGTTCCGGATCGGAACACCCGACGAGGTGATGACCTCCGAGACGCTCTCCGAGCTCTACCGCACCGAGGTCGACGTCGTCCGGATCCGCGACCGCATCGTCGTCGTCGGGGCCGAGGACCGCCTCGTCCACACCGGGGGCGGTCCGTGAGCACGGTCGACCTCCTCTCGCTCGACTTCGTCCGCAACGCGCTCATCGCGGGCGTCGTCCTCGCGGTCCTGTCCGGGCTGCTCGGCCCCGTGGTCGTCGGGCGGGGCATGGCGTTCTCGGTGCACGGGACCGCCGAGCTGGCGTTCGCCGGCGGCGCCGGGGCGCTGCTCGTCTTCGGCACCGACGCCGTCGGTTGGGGCGCGCTCGTCGGTGCGGTGCTCGTCGCCCTGCTCTTCGGCGCCCTCGGCAGGGCGCAGCGCGAGCGCGACTCCGTGATCGGGGTGCTGCTGTCGTTCGGGCTCGGCCTCGGCGTGCTCTTCCAGTCGCTCTACACCGGGCGATCGGCCAACAAGTTCGGGCTGCTCGTCGGCCAGATCGTCGGCGTGGACGTCGGCGACGTGCTGACGCTCGCGATCGTGGGCGTCGTCGTGCTCGGCGTGTTCGCGGTGGTCCGCAGGCCGCTGCTGTTCGCGAGCCTCGACCCCGAGGTCGCCGCCGCCCGCGGCGTGCCGGTGCGCGCGCTCTCGATCGTCTTCGCGGTGTTGCTGGGCGTGACGGTGGCTCTGGGCGTGCAGATCGTCGGCGCCCTGCTCGTGCTCTGCCTGCTCATCACGCCGGCCGCGGCCGCCGCGCAGGTCACGGCGTCGCCGACGCTGGCGTCCGTGCTCGCCGTGGTGTTCGCCGAGGTCGCCGTGATCGGCGGGATCGTCGCGTCCCTCGACGCCGGGCTGCCGATCAGCCCGTTCGTCGCCTCGATCGCGTTCGCGATCTACGTGGGGTGCCGCGCCCTCGGGGCGCTGCGGACCCGGCGGCGGGCGACGCGCGCGACCATCATGGCCGGGTGAGCTCCGGCGACGCGGCGATCATCGTCGTCGCGAGCGTGTGGGCCGGGATGGTCAACACGATCGTCGGCTCCGGGACGCTGGTGACGTTCCCCGTCCTGCTCGCTCTCGGCTACCCGCCGCTGACCGCGAACGTCTCCAACGGGCTCGGCCTCGTCCCCGGCTCCCTGACCGGCTCGATCGGCTACCGGCGCGAGCTCCGCGGCCTGCGCGGGCGGGTCGTCCGGCTCGGCGTCGCGTCGGTGCTCGGCGGGCTCACCGGTGCAGTGCTGCTGCTCTGGCTGCCGCCGGACGCGTTCGACGCCGTGGTGCCGGTCCTCGTCGCCCTGGCGGTGGTGCTCGTGGTGATCCAGCCCTGGGTCTCGCGCCGAATGGCCGCGCGACGTCCCGACGGCGCGCCCCGCACCCGCGTCGGTCCCGCCGTCTCGGCCGCGACCTACGGCACCGGGGTCTACGGCGGGTACTTCGGCGCCGCGCAGGGCGTCCTGCTGCTCGCGACGCTCGGCCTGCTCATCGACGACGACCTGCAGCGGCACAACGCCGTGAAGAACGTGCTCGCGACGCTCGCGAACCTCGTCTCGGGGATCGTGTTCGCGCTGGTCGCGCCGGTGTCGTGGCCGGTCGTGGCGTGCGTGGCCGGCGGGTCGATCGTCGGTGGCGTGATCGGCTCGCTCGTCGGGCGGCGGCTGCCGCCGGTGGTGCTGCGCGGGGTGATCGTCGTGGTGGGAGTGGCGGCATTGGTGCAGCTCCTGGCGCGGTGATGCTCCGCGAGAGCGCTGCTCTTGTTTCTCGTCTCTCGGCGTGTCGCTCTGAGAGCAGTGCTCGCAGAGGTGAGCAGTGGTCACACATCGGGGAGCGTCCCATGTCCGTCACCGTCACCAGCCCGTCGCCGACGACCGGGCGCCTGCCGCGCTCCCCCGCCATCGCCGCCGGGGCGGTCGCCGTCATGGTCGTCGGCCAGTTCGCGATGCTCGCCGTCGTCCCGGTCGCGATCGTCGTCGTCAGCAGCTGGCGCAACATTCGGCTCGGCGCCCTGCGGTGGTGGGCGGCGGGTCTCGCCGTCGCCCTCGCGACGCCGCTCGTGCTCTGGGCGGTCGGCCCGGACCGCGCGCCGAGCCTCTCGAAGGACATGCACCCGGTCCTCGCGGCGGTGGTCGTTGCCGCGGCGGTCGCCTACGTCGCCGCGTGGGTGGTCGTCCGGCGCCGTCGCGCTGTTCCGCCCACGGGGGAGTGAGCCTCCCGGTGGTGTGACGCGGGTGGTCCACGGCCCGCCGCTAGGGTCCGCCCATGTCCGGAGCGTCCCGAGCTGCTGCGACCGAGGAGCGCGGGCTCCGGACGGTCACACGCCTCGCGCTCGCCCTCGTCGTCGTCATCCCCAACATCGTGGGCGCGGGGGTCGTGCTCGTCGTCGCCGCCTGGGTGCTGCCCCTCGGCGAGCTCGCCGAGGACGACCCCGGCGCGCTGATGCGCAACCTCATCGCGTTCGGGGCCTACCTGCTCGGCGCCGTGCTCGTCGGCGTCGTCTGGGGTCATTTCCGGATGCGGGTCCCGCCGCCCCCGGGTCCGGGCGCCGACGACCGTGCCGTGCGACGGCAGCGCAAGCGCCTGCGTCGCGTCGTGCTGCGCGGGCCGCTGCGGCTCGCGACGGTCCAGACCGTCCTGTGGGCGGCGGCCGTCGTCGTCTTCGTGCTCATCAACGTGTTCGCGAGCCCCCGGCTGGGGGTGTCGGTGGGCATCACCGTCGCGCTCGGCGGGGTGGCGACGGTCGCGGTGACGTACCGGCTCGTCGAGCGCGTCCTGCGCCGCGACGTGGCGCGCGTGCTCAACGACCGCCCGCCCTCGGGACGCGTCCTGCCCGGGGTGGCGCTGCGCGCCGTGGGCTCGTGGGTGCTCGGGACCGCGGTCCCGCTGGTCGGGGTCCTGCTCGCCGCCGTGGCCTCGCTGGCGTTCGGTGGCTACACCACCGACCGGCTCGCCCTCGTCGTCCTCGTGCTCGGCGGCGTCGCCCTGGTGGTGGGCCTCCTGGTCACGGTGCTCACCGCCATGTCGACGGCGGCGCCGGTGCTCGCCGTGCGTCGCGCCCAGCGCCAGGTCGAGGACGGCGACTACGACGCCGAGGTCCCGGTGTTCGACACCACCGAGCTGGGCCTGCTCCAGGCCGGCTTCAACACCATGGTCGGTGGGCTGCGCGAGCGGGAGCGCGTGCGGGACCTGTTCGGCCGTCACGTCGGCGAGGACGTCGCGCGCACCGCGATGGAGAACGACGTCGAGCTCGGGGGCGAGGTGCGCGAGGTCGCGGTGCTGTTCGTCGACCTCGTCGGCTCCACCCGCCTCGCCGCGACCCGGCCCCCGCACGAGGTCGTCGAGGCGCTCAACGCGTTCTTCGCCGTGGTGATCGACGTCGTCGAGCAGCACGACGGCTGGATCAACAAGTTCGAGGGCGACGCGGCGCTCGCGGTCTTCGGCGCACCGACCGCCCTGGACGACGCCGCCGGATGCGCCCTGCGCGCCGGGCGGGAGATGGCGCGGCGCATCGCCGACGAGCTCGACGACATCTCCGCGGGCATCGGCGTGTCGGCCGGCGAGGCCGTCGCCGGCAACATCGGAGACACCCGCCGCTACGAGTACACGGTGATCGGCGACCCGGTGAACGAGGCCGCGCGGCTGACCGAGGTCGCGAAGGAGCTCGACGGCGGGGTCGTGGCGTCGGGGGCGGCGCTGTCGCGCGCGGGCGACGAGGCGGAGCGCTGGGAGGTCGTCGAGTCCCGCGTGCTCCGGGGTCGCGAGGCCGACACCGACCTGGCTGTGCCGCGCGAGTACGCGCCGGCCGGTTCGGCGCGCGAGGTGCCCGACGATTCCGGCCGAAGGGCACCTTCGCTCGGATAGAGCGGCGAGGGGTGCCCTTCGCCAGGAGCTCGGATGCGCCCGTGCCCGTGCCCGCCACGAGAGATCACGGGAGCGGTATCCACCCCCGCGGCGCCCGGAGGGTGGTCGTCGCGCTCCTGATCTTCATGGCACACGTCGGACGTGCCCGTCGCACCGCTCAGTTCGCGGTGCCCGCCGCGTCGTCGGCGGGACTCCTCGCGCGTCATGCCGGTCTGCTCGATGCAGGCGTCGAGCGCGGCCTCTCCCGGGTCCTCGATCCTCACCGAGGAGGTCGCCGTCGCCGCGGGCGGAGTCGCCACCGGTACCGCCGAAGGAGGGGTCGTCAGCGATACCGGGGACCTCAGGCGCGGCGCCGCCGGGCGATCTCGGCGAGGGCCACGCCCGCCGCGACGGAGGCATTGAGCGACTCGAACTCGCCGGCCATGGGGATCGACACCGAGGCGGTGCAGGTCTCGCGCACCAGGCGCGACAGCCCCTTGCCCTCGGAGCCGACGACGAGCACGAGGGGCCCGCGGGCGGCGTCGGGGCCCGCGGCGTCGTCGAGATGGTCGATGTCGGCGTCCGCGCCGCCGTCGAGCCCGACCGCGACGAGGCCGTCGTCGAGCCACGCCGACAGGGTGCGACTGAGGTTCGTCGCCCGGCCGACGGGCACGCGCGCGGCCGCCCCGGCCGAGGTCCGCCAGGCCACCGGTGTCACGCCGACCGACCGGCGCAGGGGCAGCAGCACGCCGTGCGCGCCGAACGCCGCCACCGAGCGCAGGACCGCGCCGAGGTTGCGGGGGTCGGTGACCCCGTCGAGGGCGACGAGCAGCGGCTCGACCTTCTGCAGGTGGGCGCGCTGGCGCGCCTCCTCGAGCAGGTCGTCGGGGTGGAGGTAGTCGAACGCCGGCACCGAGAGCGCGAGCCCCTGGTGCACCGCGCCGTCGGCCATCCGGTCGATGTCGCCGCGCGGCACCTCGAGCACCGAGATCCCGCGCTCGGAGGCGCTGCGGATCGACTCGCGGACGCGGTCGTCGACGTCGATGTTCTGGGCGATGTAGAGCGCGATGGCAGGGCTGTGCGCGCGCAGGCTCTCGACGACCGGGTTGCGACCGAGCACGGTCTGGGGGCCGTCGGGGTCGTCACGCCGCGTCGGGGAACGGCGCGGCGCCGAGCGGTCGTCCTGGGTGGCGGGCCGCCGGGGCGCGGACGGTGAGCTCGACCCGCCCTCGCCCCGGTACGACTTGTGGTTCGGGCGCTTCTCCGCCGGCGGGGTCGGGCCCCGGCCCTCGAGACTCTTGCGGCCCTTGCCGCCGGAGCCCTTCGTCGGGCCCTTCTTCGAGCCCGGGTTGCGGCGGGCGCCGGGGCGGCGGGAGTTGCCGGCCATGGGGTTCAGGCACCGTCCTTGAGTGACCAGATCGGGCCGTCGGAGGTGTCCTCGACGGTGACGCCGGCCGCGGTGAGCTCGTCGCGCAGGGCGTCGGCCCGCGCGAAGTCACGGTCGGCGCGCGCTCGGGTGCGCTGCTCGAGCAGCGAGTCGACCAGCGAGCCGAGCGCCTGGTGCGCGGCGTCGTCGGCACCGCCACCGGCGGCGGCGTCGCCCCAGGTGACGGGATCGAGGCCGAGGATGCCGGTCATCGCCCGCACCCCGCTCGCGGCCGCCATCGCGGCGACGCGGTCGCCGGCGTCGAGGGCGGCGTTGCCGGCGCGCACGGTCTCGTGCACCTCGGCCAGCGCCGCGGGGGTGGCGACGTCGTCGTCCATCGCGGCGGCGAACGCGTCGGAGATGTGGCCGACCTCCACGGCGCCGACGCGATCGTGCACGCGGTGCACGAACGTCTCGACGCGCCGGTACGCCGCGGCCGCCTCGGCCAGCGCGTGCTCCGAGTACTCCAGCGTCGAGCGGTAGTGCGGCGCGACGAGGTAGTAGCGCAGCTCGACCGGCCGCACGCGCTCGAGCACCGCGGGGATCGTCAGCGTGTTGCCGAGCGACTTCGACATCTTCGAGCCCGACATCGTCACCCAGGCGTTGTGCAGCCAGTACTCGGCGAACCCGTCACCGGCTGCGCGCGACTGGGCGAGCTCGTTCTCGTGGTGCGGGAAGACCAGGTCGAGGCCGCCGCCGTGGATGTCGAAGCGCGGGCCCAGGTAGTGCGTGGCCATCGCCGAGCACTCCAGGTGCCAGCCCGGGCGCCCGCGGCCCCACGGCGTCGGCCAGGACGGCTCGCCGGGCTTCGCGGCCTTCCAGAGCGTGAAGTCGCGGGCGTCGCGCTTGCCGCGTGGATCGGCCCCCTCGCCCTGCTCCATCTCCTCGACGCGCTGGCCGGACAGCTCCCCGTACGACGGCCAGGTGCCCACCGCGAAGTAGACGTCTCCGTCGACGGCGTAGGCGTGGTCGCGCTCGACGAGGCGCTCGATCAGCTCGACCATCTCGGTGATGTGGCCCGTGGCGCGCGGCTCCACCGAAGGCGGCAGGCAGCCCAACGCGTCGTAGGCCGCGGAGAAGGCGCGCTCGTGCGTCGCCGCCCACTCCCACCAGGGCCGGCCCGCGGCCTCGGCCTTGTTCAGGATCTTGTCGTCGATGTCGGTGACGTTGCGGACGAGCAGCACGTCGTACCCGCTGTGGGCGAGCCAGCGGCGGAGCACGTCGAAGTCCAGACCCGAGCGCACGTGGCCCACGTGGGGCACGCCCTGCACGGTCGCCCCACACACGTACATCGACGCCGTGCCGGCGCGCTGCGGGTGGAACTCCCGCAGCTCGCGTCGTGCGGTGTCGTACAGGTGCAGGCTCACCGTCCGGATCCTACGGAACCGCGGATCCGTTCCCACGGACGCATCCGGAACGCAACCGACCGATCGTTCGGTAACCCTCTTCCCAACGTGTGAGGCGAGACATAGAGTCGGCTGCATCATTCGACGGTTTCGCTACGCAAGGAGTGGTCAGCGTTGTCCATCACGTGCCGGACGTCCCTCGTCCGCCAGGCCCCGGGCAAGTACGAGACGGCGACGGTCGAGGTCGACGACCCACGTCAGGACGAGATCCGGGTGAAGATGGTGGCCTCGGGCCTCTGCCACTCGGACGACCACATCGCCACCGGTGACATCCCGGTGGGCACCTACCCCTTCGCCGGGGGCCACGAGGGCGGCGGCATCGTCGAGTCGGTCGGCCCGAACACCAAGGGCTTCGAGGTCGGCGACAAGGTCCTCTTCTCCTTCCTCCCCGCCTGTGGGCAGTGCCGCTGGTGCGCCACCGGCCACTCGAACCTCTGCGACCTCGGCGCCGGCCTCCTCGCGGGCACGCGCTGGACCGAGGACTCCACCCGTCTGCACCTCGAGGACGGCACCAACGTCGGCCAGATGTGCGGCATCTCGACCTTCTCCGAGTACTCGACCGTCGCGGTCGACTCGGCGATCAAGGTCCCGCAGGACACCAAGCTCGAGGTCGCCTGCCTGCTCGGCTGCTCGGTGGGCACCGGCTGGGGCACCGCCGTGAACACCGGCGAGGTCGCCCCCGGCGACACCGTGATCATCCAGGGCATCGGCGGCATCGGCGCCAACGCCGTCCAGGGCGCGGCCCACGCGGGCGCGGCCAACGTCATCGCCGTCGACCCCGTCGCGTTCAAGCGCGAGAAGGCCCTCGAGCTCGGCGCCACCGAGGCCGTCGAGTCGATCGAGGAGGCCACCGAGCTCGCCAAGGGCTACACGAACGGCCAGGGCGCCGACGTCTCGATCGTCACGATCGGCATCACCAAGCCCGAGCACGTCGGCAACGCCTTCGCCTCGATCCGCAAGCAGGGCACGGTCGTCGTCACCGGCCTCGGCGACATCACCGAGGTGGGCGTGCCGATCCCGATCGGCGAGCTGACCCTCTTCGAGAAGAAGATCAAGGGCTCGCTGTTCGGCTCGTCCAACCCGAAGGCGGACATCCCCAAGATGCTCGACCTCTACAACCACGGGAAGATCAAGCTCGACGAGCTCGTCACCAAGCAGTACAAGCTCGACGAGGTGGCCCAGGGCTACGAGGACATGCACGCCGGCAAGAACATCCGCGGCGTCCTGATCTTCGACTGAGGTATCGACTCCCTGTGACGAACGGTTCCGCGGCCCCGGTCTCCCTCGTGGACACCGGGGCCGCCCCCCGTCTGCCCACCGCGGGCGGCCTGCCGGTCCGCGCCATGATCGACGCCTCCCGCGCCCGGGTCATCGGGCGTGTGCGCGAGTCCGAGGTGATCGCCGCGGCGCTCGCCGCCGGGCGCAGCGTGCTGCTCGAGGGCCCGCCCGGCACCGGCAAGACGACGCTGCTGCGCGCGCTCGCGGAGGGCGCCGGCGTCGGGCTCGAGCTGGTCGAGGGGAACGCCGAGCTCTCGCCGGCGCGCCTCGTCGGCCACCACGACCCCTCGCGCGTCCTCACCGAGGACTACACCCCCGAGAACTTCGTGCCCGGCCCGCTGGTCCGGGCGCTGACCTCGGGCGCGCTGCTCTACGTCGAGGAGCTCAACCGCGTCCCCGAGGAGACCCTCAACGTCCTGCTCGGCGTGCTCTCCGAGCGGCGCCTGCACGTCCCCCGGCTCGGGATCGTCGACGCGGCGCCGTCGTTCCGGCTCGTCGCGGCGATGAACCCGTCGGACGCCGTCGGCACCGGGCGCATCACGCCCGCGCTCTACGACCGGTCGTGTCGCGTCGGGTTCGCGCACCAGGACGCCGACGAGGAGACCGCGATCGTGCGGCGCGACCACGGCGTCGTCGACGAGGGCTTCCTCGCGCGCGCGGTCCGGGCCACGCGGGCGACCCGCGAGCACCCCGACCTGCGCCTGGGCTCCTCGGTCCGCGGCGCGCTGGACCTCGTGGCCGTCGCGGCCTCGCTGGCCGAGCTGCGCGACGTCGGGCTCGCCGGCCGGCTGGCCCCGGACGCCGAGACCACCGGCACCGACGCCGCGCTGGCCGCCCTCTCCGGGCGCGTGCAGCTGCTCGAGGGCTCGACACGCACCGTCGAGGAGGTCGTCGCCGACCTGTGGGCGGCGAGCGCACCCGTCGACGAGCCCGTCGGCGCCGAGGGCGGTGGCGAGGGAAAAGCCTGAGCCCCGGAGGTTCGCCGCCCCCGCAGGCGGGCCACTCGCCCGGGGCGCCGCCGAAGGTGGTGTCGGACCCCCGCGAGGTCGCCGACCTGCTGCGCGACCAGGCCCGGCGCACCGAGACCCGCGCCGACCTGCAGCGTCGCCACGACGACCTCGAGAGCGTCAGCCCGACGGTGGGGGTGCTCGACGAGGCCGCCACTGCCGGGGCCTTCGGCGAGGACGCCGACGGGACGATCGACCTGCTCGCCGACCTCGCCCGCGCCACCGACCCGTTGCTGCGCGCGAAGGCACGGCGCCTCGCCGTCCGCCTGCTCGTGCCCCCGGCCCGGGCGGGCGAGACGGAGCGACGGGGCTCGACCCGGCTCGCGACCGTCACCGGCGACGGCCTCGACCTGGACCTCGACGCCACGCTCGAGCAGTCGCTGGAGCACCGGCCGATCCGCGCCGAGGACCTCCGCTGGCGGGGCTGGCGCTCGCCGGGGCGTGCGATCGTGCTGCTGGTCGACGCGTCCGGCTCGGTGGCCGGCAAGCCGCTGACCACGGCGGTGACCACGGCCGGCGCCCTCGCGGCCGGGCTCCGGACCGACGACGAGCTCGCGGTGATCGCGTTCTGGTCGCGCGCGGTGGTGCTGCGTCACCTGCACTCCCCCGCTCCGACCTCCGCGGTGCTCGACTCGCTGCTCGACCTGCGCGGCGGGTCCACCACCGATCTCGCGCTCGGCCTGCGCACCGCCCTCGCGCAGGCCACGGCCGCGCGGGTGCCGCACGCCGACGTCCTGGTGCTCACCGACGGCGCCTGGAACGAGGGCGAGGATCCGGCTCCGATCGCCGGGGCCTCCGGCGCCGCGCGGGTGCACACGCTGGTGACGGTGGACGACGAGGAGGCGCGGACGTCGTGCGCCCGCATCGCCGCCGCAGGTGGCGGACGGTCCGTGCCGCTGCTCCGGCCCTCGGACGCCCCGGCCGCCGTGCGGGCGGTGCTGCGCTGAGCCTCCGGTCGTCTCGACCCTCAGCACGATGCTTCGGAAACCGAAGCATCCGCGGTGCGGCAAGGACGGCTCCGCCGGACCGGCCGTCGAGCTACCACCCATGGCGCTGACGCTTCGGAAACCGAAGCGTTCGCGGTGCAGCGAGGACACCTCCGCGTCGGCTCCGGGTCCTACCGGCGACGGGAGCTCGTGGCGACGTCCCGCTCGTGACCCTCGAGGAGGGCGGCGAGCTCGATGCGCAGGCGGGGACGATCGGTGGGACGCACCACGATGCGGGAGCCCGTGGCGTCGGGCCCCATCGCGAGGCGGCCGCCGGCCGTGTCGAGCACGGTGATCACCCGGAGTCCGCGACGGCGGACCCCTGCCGCGTCGCGGACCGCGACCCCGAAGGTCGCAGAGCGCTCGGGCGGGGCGGCCCACATCGCACGCAGTCGCTCGACGTGGTGGGCGGCGACGCCGGCGCGGCGCAGGCGGCGCGCGCGCTCGTCGAGGGTGACCCCGTCGCCGAGCAGGGCGTCGGCGGGCAGGGACATCGGGACGCCGGGGGCGGCGGGCCGGTCGGGGAGGCGGGCGAGCAGTGCGCCGGCGGGGTCGTCCGGATCGGCGGGATCGAGGCGCAGACCGCCGGGGACCAGAAACGACACGACACCGAGCACGCCCCGCGTCGCGGCGACGACGCCGAGCGGCGGCCCGCCCTCGACCATCACCCGGACGTCGACCTCTCGGGCGGGGACGGCGAGCACGGACAGCATGTCGGCGAGGGACGGGTCGTCGAGCAGACCCTGGGCCGCGAGCCGGTCCCGGGCCGCGGCGTCGAGGGCGTCGCGCTCGGCGTAGGTGCGGCCGTGGTCGAGGACGGAGAGCAGGAGCGGGTGCTCGCCCAGGCCGAGATGCCGCCACAGCGCGAGGTACTGGCCGGTGTCGAGGTGCACGCCGGCGCGGAACCCGGTCGTCATTCGCCGAGCACCGGGGGTGTCGTCGCGGGCAGGGCGCCCGCGATGGCGTCGGGGTCGTCCTCGTGGAGGTAGTCCGGCCGGCGCCGATCCCCGCCGCCTGCCTGGCCGCCGACCATCCCGCCCGGCGGGATCATCGGGACCGCACCGCCACGGCCCTCGGCGGCGGCCCCGGCCGCGCGGGCCGCGGCCGTCTCCGCCACGGCGCCACCGCCGCCGACCCCGGCGCGCGCGCCGACCTCACCGGCGCCTCCCCCACCGAAAGCGCCGCCGCCGACACCGCCTCGTCCCGTGCCCGCGGCGGCACCCGGGCCGGCACCGACACCGCTTCCCCCGGACCCGTTCCCGACGCCACCGCCGACCCCGGCGCCCGGCACGAGTCCTCCCGACGCCGAGGCTGCACTGCCCGGGACGCCCGCGCTTCCCGGGACACCGGACCTACCCGCGCCGGTCGACGCCCCCGTCGGGAGCCGGCCCGCCCCACCAGCCGTTCCGCCCGGCACGGCCCCCAC
The DNA here is from genome assembly GCF_028737215.1 of Actinomycetospora chibensis. Taxonomy (GTDB): domain Bacteria; phylum Actinomycetota; class Actinomycetes; order Mycobacteriales; family Pseudonocardiaceae; genus Actinomycetospora; species Actinomycetospora chibensis. The sequence continues at coordinate 97,651 of NZ_JAQZAM010000010.1, forward strand.
GGGTGGGACGACGGCGCCGGCACCGCTCCCCGTGCTCGGCGCACTCCCGGTGGGGACGCCGCCCGCGCCCGGTAGCCCCGCCGCGCCCCCCGCGGGCGCCGGGACCCCGTTGGGGGGCGGTGTCCCGGCCGCCGGCGACGGCGACGGCACGACCGGTGCCGCGGCGCCCGTGCCTGCTCCCCCGGCACCACCGCCGGGAGCACCGCCGGCACCGCCCCCGCCGGAACCTCCGCCGCCCGGGGAGAGACCGGCCCCGGCGCCACCGGGCACCGCACCGGCGCCTCCGCCGGCCCCACCACCGCCGGCTCCACCACCGCCGGCTCCACCACCGGTACCGCCCATCCCGCCGCCCTCGGACCCGGCGCCACCGCCCACCGACAGGTCGGCCGGCGTGATCTGCGGGCCGACGGGGCCGGCGAACTGCGGCAGCGTGGTCATCCGGTCGGCGCTGAAGTGCTGGTAGCGCTCCATGGTCTGCTGGGCGGCCCGCTCGCTCTCCGCCTGCGCGGCGAGCGCGTTCTGGTAGTCGCTGCCGAGCGGGCCCGCCGAACCGAAGACGTCGCCCCACCCGAGAGCGGCGGGAACAGGCGCGGGCGTCGGCGCCCGAATCGCGAGGCGAACGTCCTGGAGGTTGGCGGCCTGCTCGTGGGAGACGCTGCCCACGGCGCGACCGAGGGCGCGCGCCTGGTCGACCCAGGGCTTGAGGGGGTGGATCGACCTGTCCGCGGACTCGGCGGCCTGCCCCTGCCAGTGCGCGCGCAGGCTCGAGCCGGCGGCGTCGACGGTGTCGGCGACGCGCTGCATCCGCCCGACCAGGCGGTGCCACGACTGGCCGCTGTCGACGAACCCGTCGCCTGGCACGCCGCTGGCGGGACCGCCGTTCACCTGGTCGTAGATCTCCTGGTGGCTCTTCCCCTGCCAGTTGGTCGCGAACACCGGCCCACCTCCCCTCGCGGATCGTAGGAACCGGGAGCGAGCCGTGGGTGCCGTTCGGAGGAACTCGGCGCGGGGATTCAGGCGGGGACGAGCAGGGCCGTCGCCACGGCGGCGAGGCCCTCGCCGCGGCCGGTGAGCCCGAGCCCGTCGGAGGTCGTGCCCGACACGGCCACCGGGCCCCCGAGCGCCTCCGACAGCGCCGCCTGCGCCTCGGCGCGGCGGGTGCCGATCTTCGGGGCGTTGCCGATCACCTGGACCGCGGCGTTGCCCAGCACCCAGCCCTCGGCCGCGGCGAGCGCGCGCACCTCGGCGAGCAGCCGCACCCCGGACGCTCCGGACCACTCCGGTCGCCCGGTGCCGAACACCGCGCCCAGGTCGCCGAGCCCCGCGGCGGAGAGCACGGCGTCGCACAGCGCGTGCGCGGCGACGTCGCCGTCGGAGTGCCCGGCGCAGCCGTCGACGCCCGCCCAGAACAGGCCCGCCACCCAGCACGGCACGCCGGCGCGGACCGGGTGGACGTCGGTGCCGATCCCGACCCGCGTCACGCCGGCCCCGCCGTGACCAGCGCCTCGGCCATCGCGAGGTCGAGCGGGGTGGTCACCTTGAAGGCGCGTGGATCGCCAGGGACCGTCACGACGGTCACACCGAGGTCCTCGGCGAGCCCGGCGTCGTCGGTGGCCGCGACCGGCTCGCCGGCGTCGCGCCGGGCGCGGGCACGACCGTGGGCCGCGCGCAGCGTCGCGGGCTCGAAGCCCTGCGGGGTCTGGACGGCGGCCAGGTCGGAGCGGTCGACGGTCGCGAGGATCTGCCCCGCCGGACCGGTTCGCTTCAGCGTGTCGGCCACCGGTGTCGCCGGGATCACGGCGCGATGGCCCGCACGCACCGCCCCGACGACGGCGCGCACGACCTCCGGCGGGCAGAGGCACCGCGCGGCGTCGTGCACGAGCACCACGTCGGCGTCGGCCGGCAGCGCGTCGAGGCCCGCCGAGACGGAGCCGACGCGGTCGTCGGCACCGGCCACCACCGTGACGTCACGGTCGCCGAGAGCACGACGCATCGCGTCCTCGCCGCCCGGAGGGGCGACGACGACAACGGTGTCCACTCCACCCGCGACGAGTCCGTCGACGGCACGCGCGACCAGGCTGAGACCGCCGACGACCGCCAACGCCTTCGGCAGGCCGAGGCCCAGTCGTTCGCCTCGACCCGCCGCCGGCACGATCGCGGCAACGCTCACCGCGTCACCGCGGCCATCACGTCGGTTTCAGGACCGGATCAGGACGCCAGCACCTGGTCGAGCAGCGACTCGGCCGCCACCTCGTCGGTGCCCTCGGCCAGGGCCAGCTCGCTGACCAGTATCTGCCGGGCCTTCGCCAGCATCCGCTTCTCACCCGCGGACAGGCCGCGGTCCTTCTCACGGCGCCAGAGGTCGCGGACGACCTCGGCCACCTTGTTCACGTCGCCCGACGCGAGCTTCTCGAGGTTCGCCTTGTACCGGCGCGACCAGTTGGTCGGCTCCTCGGTGTGCGGCGCACGCAGCACCTCGAACACCCGATCCAGCCCCTCCTGGCCAACCACGTCACGGACGCCGACGATCTCGGCGTTGTCCGCGGGAACCCGGACGGTCAGGTCGCCCTGAGCAACCTTGAGGACGAGATACTTCTTCTCTTCGCCCTTGATCGTCCTGGTTTCGATGGCCTCGATGAGAGCGGCACCGTGGTGCGGGTAGACGACGGTCTCGCCGACCTTGAAAACCATGTGTCCCGAGCCCCTTTCGCTACACCCAGATTAACACGCCCAGCGAGCGGGCATCGCAGGGGATTGAGCCGTCTTCGCAGGTCAGGGACTTGACAAGAGGCATCGGGGCGTGCTGGCCCCGGCACCCCGCGCTCCCGCGAGGCCGGGACCCGGCCCTGGTACTAGGGTGTCGCTGCCCGGAGACCAGTGTGCCCCACTTCCCGAGAGGACACTCGGAGATCATGAGCCGCCGCCCGCGCGGGACCCGACCGTCGATCGTCGTCGCGACGCTGCTGACCGCGGGCCTCGCGCTCGGGGGCTGCAGCGCCGGCTCCGTGACCCAGACCGACACCATCGTCTCCCAGGCCGACGGGGCGACCGGACAGGTCGGCGGCATCCTCCTGCGGGACGTCTCCCTCGACGCCGGGCCGACGAACACCGTGTCCTCGGGCGCGGAGGTCCCCCTGCGTCTGACGATCATCAACCAGACCCCGACGGAGGACCGGCTCGTGTCGGTCACCTCGCCGTACGCCGTGAGCGTCCGGCCGGAGGGCCCGACGACGATCCCCGCCAACAACTCCCTGCGGATCATCGGCAACGACCCCGGCCCGCTCGGCCCGCCCGACCCCTTCGTCCGCGTGGGCGGCAGCGCCCGCATCGTGCTCACCGGCGTCACGCAGCAGTTGCGTCCCGGGCCGACGTACGAGGTCACCTTCACCTTCGAGAAGGCCGGCACCGTGACCGTGCCCGTCATCGTCGTCGGCGAGGGCGAGGCCGAGGGCTGATCCGCCCGGCGGGCCCCGCGCTGTCGGGGGTCCGGCCTACGGTGCGGACCGTGCCCCCACGGACCCGCGCCCCCCGCTTCGAGTGCACCGCCTGCGGGCACGCGTCCGCGAAGTGGGTGGGCCGCTGCTCGGAGTGCGGCGGGTGGGGCACGGTCGAGGAGGCCCCGAACCTCCCCGCCGTGACGACGGGCGGCGGCCGCACCGGCGTCCCGCCCTCCCCCGCGGCGCGCCCGTCGAGCCCCGTGCGGCTGATCAGCGAGGTCGATCTCGAGACGGCGACGGCGCGCCCCACGGGCGTGGGCGAGCTCGATCGGGTGCTCGGCGGCGGCTTCGTGCCCGGGGTCGTCGTGCTGCTCGCGGGCGAGCCAGGGGTGGGCAAGTCCACGCTCCTGCTCGAGGTCGCGGCGCGACGCGCCCGGCTGGGGGCGACAGTGCTGTACGTCACCGGGGAGGAGTCGGCGGGCCAGGTCCGGCTGCGCGCCGAGCGCACCGGCGCTCTCGCGCCGCACCTGTTCCTGTCCGCAACGGCCGACCTCGAGGAGGTCGCGGCGCACGTCGAGGCGGTCGACCCGGAGCTGCTCGTCGTCGACTCCGTGCAGACCGTGGGCACCGCCACCGTGGACGGCACGCCCGGCGGCGTGTCGCAGGTCCGCGCGGTCACGTCGGCGCTCGTCGCCCTCGCGAAGCAGCGGGACCTGCCGGTCGTGCTCATCGGTCACGTCACCAAGGACGGCGCGGTCGCCGGTCCGCGCACGCTCGAGCACCTCGTCGACGTCGTGCTGTCGTTCGAGGGCGAGCGCCACTCCCCGCTGCGGCTGGTGCGCGGGATGAAGAACCGCTTCGGGGCCACCGACGAGGTCGGCTGCTTCGAGATGAACGACGGCGGCATCGCCGAGGTCAGCGATCCCTCGGGCCTGTTCACGGGCGGGCGCGTGCAGACCGTGGCGGGTCAGGCGATCACGGTGGCGATGGAGGGCAAGCGCCCGCTCATGGCCGAGGTGCAGGCCCTCGTGGCCACGCGCAGCTCGGAGAGCGCGCCGCGCCGCGTCGTCTCCGACCTCGACGGCGGGCGCGTCGCCAAGATCCTCGCCGTGCTGCAGGAACGCTGCCACCTGCGCCTGCACGACAAGGACGTGTTCGTCGCCACCGTCGGCGGCCTGCGTCTGCGCGAGCCCGCCTCGGACCTGGCCATCGCCATCGCCATCGCGTCGGCGTACCGCAACGAGGCCGTCCGGCCCGGGCTGATCGCCGTCGGCGAGGTCGGGCTCGGCGGCGAGGTCCGCCGGGTGGTCGCGCTCGAACGCCGCCTCGCCGAGGCCGGCCGGCTGGGCATCAGCCGGGCGCTCGTGCCGCCCGGCGACGTGCGCTCGCCGCAGGGGCTCGGGGCGGTGGTGGTCGACGACCTCCAGGGCGCGCTGCTCCGGGTCGGGCTGACCACGGCGCAGACGGTCTGAGCCCGGCCGGTCAGCGTACCTGCGTGATCTCCTCAGCCATCACTGAGAAGATCGCGCACGTGGGGGTCAGCCGGCCAGCGTGAACCTCGCCGGCTCGCTGACGATCCCGTCGAGGCGGGCGAGCAGCTGGTAGTCGCCGGGGGGCACGACGGTGCGTGCTCCGGCGCAGCCGGGCGCCGAGGTCCTGCCCGACCAGCGCACCGAGAACACCGCCTCCTCGCCCGGCGCGAGCGTCCGGACGTCGTCGGTGTCGCCGGGCGAGCAGTCGTTGCTCCCCCACAGCCCCTCGCCGGGACGGACGACGACGGCGACCGCCTGCTTGGCGGCGTCGAGATCGCGCACGCAGGGCGCGCTGCCGGAGTTGGTGACGACGAGGCTCAGCACCGGCTTGGTGCCGGCGGCGTAGCGCGGGGCGTCGGTGCGCGCCGTGACCGTCAGGTCGCCGTCGGCGCAGGGGCCGGGGGCGGCCGCCCGCTCCGGCGGGGGCTCGGCCGGAGCGGCCTCGGTGGTCGGCGCCGAGGTGGCCGGCGGCGAGGTGACCGGCGGCGTCGTGCTCGGCGGCACCACCGGGGCGGGGGTGCTCGTCGGCGTCGAGAGCAGCGGCCCCGCCGAGCCCGTCGGCACCCCGGGCGGGAGGAAACCGCGGAAGCCGTCGCCGCCCGGGGGCGCGAACAGGGCGTCGTCGGGCGAGGGCGGCGCCACCAGGCCCGGCGCGCCGCCGGGCGGGACGACCGCCGGCAGCGCGGCCTCGATGGGCCCGGGGGTACCGGTCTCTGCGGGCCCAGTGGGCCCAGTGGGCCCAGTGGGCGCAGCGGGCTCCGGCGTCGGCGCACTCGCCATCGCCGCCGCGCGGGCGCGGGCCTCGACGGCGGCGCTGTCGGGCTCGCCCCCACTCAGACCCGCCACGGCCCAGACGAAGCCGCCGAGCACGGCGAGGACCACCCCGAGCGCGGCGATCCGGCGCCGCCAGTAGACCGACGGCGCGAGCGGTCCGAGCGGCTCCCACACGTCACGGAAAGTAAGTTCCACTGCGCTCTCCGCGACCGACCACCACGCGGTGGCCCGCCCGTTTCACCCGACGGTGGCGTCAGCGGGCGGCCGGGGCAGGATCGGCGGTCGATGGGCCCCACCACCACGACCCTCGCCGACGTCCTCGTCCCGTGGTTCCGCGCGCACGCCCGGGACCTCCCCTGGCGCCGCCCCGGGACGACGGCGTGGGGCGTGCTCGTCTCCGAGATCATGCTGCAGCAGACCCCGGTGGCGCGGGTCGAGGAGCCGTGGCGGTCGTGGCTCGAGCGCTGGCCGCGACCGTCGGCGATGGCCGCCGCGCCCGCCTCCGAGGTGCTGCGGGCGTGGGGCAAGCTCGGCTACCCGCGCCGGGCGCTGCGCCTGCACGCGGCCGCGCAGGCGATCGCCGCCGACCACGGTGACGTCGTCCCCGCCGACGTCGAGACGCTCGAGTCGCTGCCCGGCATCGGCACCTACACGGCTCGCGCGGTGGCGGCGTTCGCCCACGGCCGACGCGTCCCGGTGGTCGACACCAACGTCCGCCGGGTCGTGGCGCGCGCGGTGCTCGGTCGCGCGGACGCCGGGGCCGCCGCGTCCCGCGACCTCGCCGACACCGAGGCGCTGCTCCCGGACGACACCACCGACGCGGCGACCATGTCCGCCGCGCTCATGGAGCTCGGCGCCACGATCTGCGTGGCGCGCACCCCCCGCTGCGCCGACTGCCCGGTGTCCGGCGCATGCGCCTGGCAGCGCCTCGGGCGTCCCGCCGGCGACGGTCCGGCGCGCAAGGCGCAGCGCTGGGCGGGCACCGACCGCCAGGTCCGCGGGCGGCTGCTGGACGTGCTGCGGGGAGCGCCGGGGCCGGTGCCGGCGGCGGCGCTCGACGCGGCCTGGCTCACCGACCCCGCCCAGCGCGCCCGGTGTCTCGACTCGCTGCTCGTCGACGGGCTCGTCGAGCAGCTCGCCGACGGCCGGTTCTGCCTACCGGGAGAGCAGTAGGCTCGGGTCATGGCCGTCGTGAAGATCAATGCCATCAAGGTCCCCGAGGGCAACGAGGCCGAGCTGGAGCGCCGGTTCGCCGCCCGTGGCGACGCGATCAAGGACACGCCGGGGTTCCTCGGCTACGAGCTGCTGCGTCCCACCGCCGGGGACGACCGCTACTTCGTCTACACCCGCTGGGAGTCCGAGGAGGCGTTCGCGAACTGGCGTGACGGGGGCGCCGCGGCCGCCGCCCACGCGGGCGAGCGCGCCAAGCCGGTCTCGTCGGGCGCCGACCTCATGGAGTTCGAGGTCGTGCTGCACGTCGACGGATCGGGCTCCTGACCTCTCCGGAGTCCCCGGACCCGGAGGACGTCGCCGAGGCCGCCGAGCGACTCACGCAGGCCAGGGCGCTGCTCGTGTGCGCCGGGGCCGGGATGGGCGTCGACTCGGGGCTGCCCGACTTCCGTGGTCCCGAGGGTTTCTGGCGCGCCTACCCGCCCTACCGCCGGCTCGGGCTGCGCTTCGAGGAGATCGCCGATCCCGAGCACTTCCACGCCGACCCCGAGCTCGCCTGGGGCTTCTACGGCCACCGCCTCGCGCTCTACCGGCGCACCGTGCCCCACGCGGGGTACGCGGTCCTGCGCCGGTGGGCCGACCGGTGGCCGACGCGCGTGTTCACGTCCAACGTCGACGGCGCGTTCCAGGCTGCGGGGTTCGACCCCGAGACGGTCACCGAGTGCCACGGCGCGATCGGGATCCTGCAGTGCACCCGGCCGTGCCACGACGGGACCTGGTCGGCGGACGGTTCGGCGAGCGAATCGACGGGGAAGTGGGATCGGGTCGACCTCGCGGTCGACGAGGACACGATGCGCGCCCGGCCTCCCCTGCCGGCCTGCCCGCGGTGCGGGGCCGTGGCGCGGCCCAACATCCTGATGTTCGGCGACGGCTTCTGGGTGCCCGGCCACCATGCCGAGCGCGCCGCCGCCCACCGCGGGTGGCTGCGCGCCCAGGACGCGCAGGGCCTCGCCGTCGTCGAGCTGGGCGCCGGGACGGCGGTGCCGACCGTGCGCCGGCACGCCGAGCTCGCGTCGGCGGCCTCCGGGGCGCTGATCCGGATCAACGTGCGCGAGCCCGGGATCCGGCACGGTCGCGGCGTCTCCCTGGCCTCCGGAGCACGGGCCACGCTCGAGGCGATCGACGCGGTCCTCGCGGCGTCCTAGACGCCCGTGAGGCCGGCGAGCGTGAGGCCGCGGGCGGCGGCGACGCGCTCGGCCTCGTCGTCCAGGCGCGCGCGGACGTCCGGCTCGAGCTCCGCGACGGGAGCGACCTCGATCGTCAGGCGCTTGCCCGAGGCCCGCGGCCTCCAGCTCCCGACGATCTCGCCGTCGGCCAGCAGCGCGCCCGGGTTCCCGATGACGCGATAGAGGTCCTTGCGCACCGCGGGGTCGGGCGCGAGGAGCTCGCGGTCGCGGGCCTGGAGCATCGGGTCCAGCGGCGGCAGGAGCCGCACGAGGTCGGGCTCCGGGGCGCCGAGCGCCGCGTCGAGGTCCGCGGCCGGCAGCCACGCGGGCCGGTCGTCGACCCGGACCTCGACCAGCTGCGGCAGGGCGGCCTCCCACCCGGGCGCGAAGGCGGTCGGGGACGTCCCGACGAAGTCGGCGACCTCGCGGGGCCCCGCCGGCCCGAGGACACGCAAGTAGTCGAGCACCAGGCGGGCGGCGCGGGCCGGGTCGCCCTCGACCGGGCGGGACCAGTCGGGCGGCGGCGGGGTGAGCAGCAGCGTCCTGCCCGTCGCGTCCAGCCCGACACCGACCGGGAACGCCGAGAGCCGCATGAGCTGCTCGTTGACGTGGACGCACGCGCAGGGCCGGCAGTCGCGGAGCAGCGCCTCGGGCAGCAGCTTGGTGACGGCGGTGCTCGCCGCGCCCTTGGTCATCGGCTCGGTGACGACCTCGGCGAGCGCGTCTGCCGCCCGGTCGATCGCCTCCCGCGCCGGGATGCCGACCCGCCGCTGTTCCGGCCCGCTCCAGTGGAGGCGGGCGCCCGCGTCGGCGTCGCCGAACGGCCGCGCCGCCGCCGCGATGTCGTTGCGCTGCGGCGTCGGGTGGTGGTGCGGGGCGCCGCGGTGCGTCCACCCGTCCGTCAGGTCGTGGGCCGCCGGGTCGACCTCGTCATCGTCATCGATGCGGGCGGCGAGGACGAGCCGTGCGGTGGGACCCGAGTCCTGGATGCCGAGCGAGGCCAGGGCCGCGACCGCACCGGGGCGGTCGCGGTGCAGTCCCTGCACGGCGATGCGGTGCGCCATGACCTGCTCGCGCGTCATCGTCTCCACCATGGTGGCCAGCTTTCCGCACCGTCCCTGACACCTCCCGTCAGGTTGCGGGGGAAGATGGGCGCGTGAGCTCGGTGCGCGCGGTGCCCGTCACGACGGACATGGACGGGGACGCGCTGTCGGCCGACGACGCCTGGCACACCGCCCGCCGGATCGGGCTGGTCGCGCTGCTGCGGGACGCGCTGGTCCGGTTCCGCTTCGGCGACGGGTTCAGCCACGCGCGCGGCTTCGCGCTCCAGCTCGCGCTGGCGATCGTCCCGCTCGTCATCGCGGGCAGCGGACTGGCGACGGCCGTGGGCGCCGAGTCGGTCGCGCAGGTCGTCGCGCAGACCGTCGTGGCCGTGTCCCCCGGGGCGGGCGACCAACTGCTCGCCGACGTCGTCGCCCGCGGGCCCGCCGAGCTCCCCGAGGAGGCCGGCGGCGACGACACGCGCTCGGAGAACGTCGGCGAGTTCGCGGTGGCGTTCGGGCTGATCACCGCGTTCCTCGCCATGACGAGCGCGATCGCCCAGCTCGAGCGCGGCACCAACCGCATCTACGGCACCGAGCGCGACCGGCCGTTCCTGCGCAAGTACACCCGCGCCGCCGTCCTCACGCTGACGGCGGGGTCGTCGCTGGGGCTGGGCCTCGTGCTGATCATCGCGGGTGGGCCGCTCGGGGACGCCGTGGAGCAGGTCTACCGGTGGGGCGACGTCGCCGAGACGATCTTCGACGTGCTGCGCTGGCCCGTCGGGCTCGCGGCCCTCGTCGTCGCCGTCACCGTGCTCTTCCGGCACTCGCCGCGGCGCCACCAGCCCGGGCTCTCCTGGCTCGCGCTCGGCGCCGGCCTCACCGTGATCCTGTGGCTGGCGGCGTCGGGCTGCGTGGCGCTCTACGTCGCCGTGTCCGGGGACTTCAGCGACACGTACGGCCCGCTCGCCGGGATCATGGCGCTGCTGCTGTGGGCGACGGTCACCGGCGTCGCCCTGCTCCTGGGGATCGCCGTCGCCGCGCAGCTCGAGGGCGCACGGGCCGGGATCGACGACCCGCTGCTGCGCGACGACGACGCCGACGGCATCCCCGACGAGCTGCAGCCCGAGCCGCAGGACCAGCAGTCGGCTGAACCCGTGACGCCGGACGGGGGACGTGCCTGACAGGCGATGTCAGGGATGGGGTAGGACTGACCCCGTGCGCGCCAGCCGGCTGCTCTCCGTGCTCCTCCTGTTGCAGAACCGAGGACGGGTGACCGCGCGCGAGCTCGCGGACGAGCTCGAGGTCTCGATCCGCACGATCTACCGGGACATGGACGCCCTGTCGGCGTCCGGGGTGCCCGTCTACGCCGACCGCGGTCCGGACGGCGGCTACTCACTCCTGGAGGGCTACCGCACCCACCTGACCGGGATGACCGCCGAGGAGGCCGACGCGCTCGCGCTCTCCGGGATGCCCGAGGCCGCCGCCGAACTCGGTCTCGGGCGGGTGCTCGCGGCGGCACAGCTCAAGGTGCAGGCGGCGCTGCCCGGCGAGCTCTCCGACCGCGCGGGCCGCATCGCCGAGCGCTTCCACCTCGACGCCCCCGGCTGGTTCCGCGAGGCCGACCATGTCCCGACGCTCACGGGGGTCGCGGACGCGGTGTGGAACCAGCGCGTGCTGCGCGTGCGCTACCGGCGCTGGGCCACCGGCGGGCGCGAGCCGGAGGTGGAGCGCGAGCTCGAGCCGCTCGGGGTCGTCCTCAAGGCCGGCACCTGGTACCTGGTCGCCCTTCCCCACGGCGGCGACCCGGGCGCGACGCCGCGCACCTACCGCGTGGCCCGCATCCTGGCGCTCGAGACGCTCGACGTGCGCTTCGACCGGCCCGAGGACTTCGACCTCTGGAAGTACTGGCACCGGCGCACCCAGGAGCTCACCGACGCCCTCTACCAGGCCGAGGCGACCGTGCGCCTCTCCCCGCGGGCGATAGAGCTGGCCCCGGCCCTCCTGCGCCCGCACACCGCCCGCGCGCTCGCCGAGGGCAGCTGGCCGGCCGACGACACCGGCTGGGTGCGCGCGGTGATCCCGATCGAGTCGCTCGCCCACGCCCGCTCCGAGCTGCTGGCCCTCGGCGCCGAGGTCGAGGTGCTCGCCCCGGTCGCCCTGCGCGAGCAGATGGCCGACGTGGCCCGCACCCTCGCCGGGCTCTACGCCTGACTGCCGTGTCAGCGAAGTGCCGTCGCAGACGTTGAGTGTCCGTATTGGTACTTCGATCACCGCGCGACGACCGAGCCCGGGTGCGAGGTCGATCCGTTTCGATACCAGCCCGCTCGGTGGTGCGTCGGGGCCCGCCGTTGCGGGTGCAGCCGAGGTCCATCCACAGGAGCCGACCTCGTCCACAGCAGACTGCGCTCGGCGTGACGTCTCACCTCGCCGAGGCCGACGCTGCTCGACATGCGACGGGGAGGGTGGGCCCAGAATCTCGACGTCCTCCGGGCCAAGAGTTGGGAGGGCATCATCTCGGCCCGCGATCTCGTCCGCCTGGGCGTGCCCGAGCGAACGGTCTACCGGCGGACGCAGGAGGACGGTCCCTGGACCTTGCTCTACCCGGCGACGTTGATGCTCACGAAGGGCACGCCGACGCTGCGGCAGTGGGAGATCGCGGCGCTCGTCCACGCCGGGCCGGGTGCGATGCTCACGGGTCTGGGGGCAGCACGCCACCACGGCCTACGCCGCGGCGGGGAACCTGAGTTCGACCATGTCCTGATCTCCATCGAGCGGCGGGCGCTCAGCATCGGCCGCGCCCGGGTCGAACGGACAACCCGGCTGCCGCGAGCCATGGAGCGCGCCGGGCTTCCTGTGGCGCCGCTGGCGCGATGCATCATCGACCACGTCCGCAGGCTCAAGGACCAGGAACAGATCGCCGCCGTCGTCACGGAAGCCATCCAGCGGGGAATGGTGCTCGAGGAGACGTTGTGGGCCGAGCTCGAGAGGAGCACCCGTAAGGGCACCGCAGCTCCGCGGCGGGTTCTCGAAGCGACCCGCGCAGGGGTGCTCTCGCCTGCCGAGTACACCGCGCGCGGCTTCTGGGAGTCGTACGACGACCTACCGCCCATCGAGTGGAACATCGATGTCTACACCGAGGACGGCGAGTTCGTCGCGACCGTGGACGGGCTCTGCCGAGAGCTCGGCTTCGTCTGGGAGATCGACTCCGTCGAGAACCACTTCGCGACACCGCAGCAGGTGCGCGAGACGCTGGCTCGGCAGCGTCGGCTGCGCGCGCTGGGGTTGCACGTCCTCGGGACCCGGCCTGCCCAGCGCCGCGACGATCCAGAGGGTCTGCACGAGGACATCCTCGCGAATCTGGCGATCGCTGCGGCCCTTCCGGCGCCGCGTGCGCTCTACGGCCCCGGCCCTGCCGTCCGGCAAGCCGGGTGATCGAAGTACCGATACGGACACTCAACGTCTGCGACGGCACTTCGCTGACACGTCCCCCACACACGCCGGAGCCCCGGCCCCCACGAGGGGGACCGGGGCTCCGGGCGTGCAGCGATCGGAAGGCTACTCCGCCGCGGCGACCTCGGGGGTGTCGGGCACCGGGGTCGGCTTGGCCTCACCCCGGAAGGTGAAGGTGGCCGTCTCCGGAGCCTGCTTGGTGACCCCGTTGTCGTCGGTCTCGGGCTCCCAGCCCTCGACGTCGACCAGCACGATCTGACCGCCCTCGATCTCGCCGAAGAGAATCTTCTCCGAGAGCTGGTCCTCGATCTCGCGCTGGATCGTGCGGCGCAGCGGCCGGGCCCCGAGCACCGGGTCGAAGCCGCGCTGGGCGAGCAGCTTCTTCGCGGCATCGGTGAGCTCCAGGGACATGTCCTTGTTCTGGAGCTGCTTCTCGGTGCGCCCGATCATCAGGTCCACCATCTGAACGATCTCCTGCTCGGTCAGCTGGTGGAACACGATGATGTCGTCGATGCGGTTGAGGAACTCGGGACGGAAGTGCTTCTTCAGCTCGTCCGTGACCTTGTTCTTCATCCGCTCGTAGTTCGAGCCGCTGTCGGAGCCGGACTGGAAGCCCAGGCCGACCGCCTTCGAGATGTCCTGGGTGCCGAGGTTCGACGTGAACACGATGACCGTGTTCTTGAAGTCGACGATGCGGCCCTGACCGTCGGTCAGGCGACCGTCCTCGAGCACCTGCAGGAGGGTGTTGTAGACCTCGGAGTGGGCCTTCTCGATCTCGTCGAAGAGGACCACCGAGAACGGCTTGCGGCGCACCTTCTCGGTGAGCTGGCCGCCCTCCTCGTAGCCGACGTACCCGGGGGGCGCGCCGAAGAGCCGCGAGGCGGTGTACCGGTCGTGGAACTCACCCATGTCGATCTGGACGAGGGCGTCGTCGTCACCGAACAGGAACTCCGCGAGCGCCTTGGTGAGCTCGGTCTTACCGACACCCGAGGGGCCGGCGAAGATGAACGAGCCCGAGGGGCGCTTCGGGTCCTTGAGGCCGGCCCGCGTACGGCGCATCGACTGCGAGACCGCCTTGACGGCGTCCTCCTGGCCGATGATCCGCTTGTGGAGCTCGTCCTCCATGCGGAGCAGACGGGTGGTCTCCTCCTCGGTGAGCTTGAAGACGGGGATGCCGGTCCAGTTGGCCAGCACCTCGGCGATCTGCTCGTCGTCGACCTCGGCGACGACGTCGAGGTCGCCCGACTTCCACTGCTTCTCGCGCTCGGTCTTCTGCCCGATGAGGTTCTTCTCCTCGTCGCGCAGCCGCGCCGCCTTCTCGAAGTCCTGCGCGTCGATCGCGGACTCCTTCTCGCGACGGACGTCGGCGATCTTCTCGTCGAACTCGCGCAGGTCCGGCGGCGCGGTCATGCGGCGGATGCGCATGCGGGCGCCGGCCTCGTCGATGAGGTCGATGGCCTTGTCCGGCAGGAAGCGGTCGTTGATGTAGCGGTCGGCCAGCGTGGCCGCCGCGACGAGCGCCGGGTCCGTGATCGAGACGCGGTGGTGCGCCTCGTAGCGGTCGCGCAGCCCCTTGAGGATCTCGATGGAGTGCGCCACCGAGGGCTCCCCCACCTGGATGGGCTGGAAGCGGCGCTCGAGGGCGGCGTCCTTCTCGACGTGCTTGCGGTACTCGTCGAGGGTGGTGGCCCCGATGGTCTGCAGCTCGCCGCGGGCCAGCATCGGCTTGAGGATCGACGCGGCGTCGATCGCGCCCTCGGCGGCACCCGCACCCACGAGCGTGTGGAGCTCGTCGATGAACAGGATGATGTCGCCGCGGGTGCGGATCTCCTTGAGCACCTTCTTGAGGCGCTCCTCGAAGTCACCGCGGTAGCGCGAGCCGGCCACCAGCGACCCGAGGTCGAGGGTGTAGAGCTGCTTGTCCTTCAGCGTCTCGGGGACCTCGCCCTTGACGATGGCCTGGCCGAGGCCCTCGACGACGGCGGTCTTGCCGACGCCGGGCTCGCCGATGAGGACCGGGTTGTTCTTGGTCCTCCGGGAGAGGACCTGCATGACCCGCTCGATCTCCTTCTCCCGGCCGATGACCGGGTCCAGCTTGCCCTCGCGGGCCGACTGGGTGAGGTTGCGACCGAACTGGTCGAGCACGAGGGACGACGACGGGGTGCCCTCGCCACGCTGGCTGCCCGACTCCGCGGGCTCCTTGCCCTGGTAGCCCGAGAGCAGCTGCAGCACCTGCTGGCGCACACGGTTGAGGTCCGCGCCGAGCTTGACGAGCACCTGGGCGGCGACGCCCTCGCCCTCACGGATGAGCCCGAGCAGGATGTGCTCGGTGCCGATGTAGTTGTGCCCGAGCTGCAGCGCCTCGCGCAGCGACAGCTCCAGCACCTTCTTCGCGCGGGGGGTGAAGGGGATGTGCCCGGACGGAGCCTGCTGGCCCTGGCCGATGATCTCCTCGACCTGCTGGCGCACGCCCTCCAGGGCGATGCCCAGCGACTCGAGCGCCTTGGCGGCGACTCCCTCGCCCTCGTGGATCAGCCCGAGCAGGATGTGCTCGGTGCCGATGTAGTTGTGGTTGAGCATCCGGGCCTCTTCTTGGGCCAGGACGACCACCCGCCTCGCGCGGTCGGTGAACCTCTCGAACATTCGTCACTCCTGACTGCTGCGCCGGCGGTCCTCCACCGAGTGTCCACGAAGAGACGGCCCGGTGGCCCCTTGGCTGGTGCCCGATGACGGATCGGGACGCCCACGATGCCCAAGCTGGCAGAACACCGCAGCCCCATCCTAGTCGTCGCGCGGGACGTCACGGGACGGTGACGGTTCCCCGGCCGTGACGGCCGTCACGCGCGCCGACATCGATCCTGCTCCCGGGCCGCTGGAACCCGGGGCACCACGGCCCGTCCAACCACCGGAGACGTTCGCCTCATCCCCACGAACCGTTCGCCACGGGCGAACCATCCACGCCGGTGAGGTCGCCGCGGTCAGGGCGCGTAGCCCATCACGTCGAGGCCGAGCGGCGACACACCCGCTCGCGGACCGGCCCCCGCCCGGTCGATCGGGAACGGCACGGGACCGGCGGTGCCCTGCTGCAGCGCCTCCTCGGACGTCACCCGGCCTTCGAGGGTGAAGGTGTCGAACTCGAAGGGCAGACCGTTCGACGCGAGCGGGTCGGGGCGGTCCATCACGTGGAAGTGCAGATGGGGAGCATCGGAGTTGCCGGAGTTGCCCAGCTTGCCGAGCACCTGGCCGCGGCGCAGCTGCTGCCCGACGGCGAGGTTCAGCGGGTTCCCCGTCTGCAGGTGCGCGTAGAAGGCGTAGCGCCCGCCGCCGATGTCCTGGACGACGTGGTTGCCCCCGTACTGCTGCAGCGTCAGGCCGCCCGGGTTCGCCCCGGGCGGCTGCTGCGGGAGATCGCCCACGAGCCCGACGACCGGGCCGTCGGCGACGGCGAGGATGTCCGCTCCGACGTACGGGTAGCTCGCGATGTCCGTCGGCGGTCCGGTCATCATCCGGCCGGCCGCGTCGGTCCGGACGTAGTCGATGGCGAAGCGCTCCGGCGCCCACAGCTGCCCGTCGATCGGGCTGACCGCGCCACGGTGCGCCCCCAGGCGGCAGCAGCTGTCGCCGTCGAGCCACCCGGGTCCGCGCAGCGGCGGCGAGATGCGCGCCGGCGGCGTCCGGTCGACCGCCGTCGGCGCCACCGTCGCGGTCAGGGTCGGCGGGACGAGCGGCGGCGACGGCTGGGCGAACGCCGTGTCGAGGCGGTGCTCGAGCCGGGCGGGCACGGGGTCGGTCGGCGCGAGGGTGACGTCCAGCCAGATCAGCCCGCCCTGCCCCCCTTGCAGGTCCCGCGAGCCCAGCTGCCCGCCGAACGGCTTGATCCAGGCGGCGAGGGCGTCGCCCTCCAGCCGCAGCAGCGACCGGCCGTCGCCGACGACCTCGACCGCGTTGATCGTGGCCGGAGAGATCAGGATGTTGTCGACCTGGAGCTCGTAGGCCAGGTGCACCCGGCCGTCCGTTGCGGGCACCGGGATCGGGGCCCGGAGCACCGACGCCGCGACCGGGGTGAACACCGACGTCCCGCCCACCACCGTGTCCGAGGCCGACGGGCCGCCGAACGGACCCTCGACGGACACGGCGCCGAGCGCGGGAGACACCGACGGGGGCGGCGGCCCCGCTGCGGGCGAGCCGCACGCCCCACCCACCAGCACGGCCGCGAGCACGGCCCCGATCGCCGCCGCCCGCCGAGGCCCACCTGTCCGCACGCCGTCTCCCCGAGGTCCCGACGCCCGCAACTGTCGGGGATCCGACGGAGGCGTCGACGAGGAAACGTAGGGAGCCGATGATCGACACGCTGTCACCGGCGTGACAGCACCTCTGGGCCGGAGGAGTGATCCACGGCCGACCCGTTCCGGGAGGTGGCATGACGACGACCGCAGCCGTGCCCGTCGGTGACCGGCGCGAGCACGTCCGGGGCGCACTCCTCGCCTGTCCGCAGCTCCACGGCCTCACGCCGGCGGCCCTCGACGCGCTGGCCGGTGCCGCCTCGGTGCGCCACTACGCCGCCGGGGACGCGCTCTTCCGCACCGGCGAGACGTGCGAGTCGATGTTCGTGCTCCTGCGCGGCGCCGTGGTCGCGCGGACCGGCTCGCCGGACGGGGACGTCGTCGACGTCGGGGTCGCCACCGCGGGGCAGGCCTTCGGGTACTTCGAGGTGCTCCGGCCGAGCCCGCGGGCCGAGGACGCCGTGGCGCTGCGCGACGCGACCGTGCTCGTCCTGCCCGCCGCGGTCGCGCTCCGGGCGCTGCGCACCAGCCCCGACACGCTCTTCGCCCTGCTCGGGGACCTCGTGCGGATCGTGCGGCAGCAGAACCGGGCCGTCGTCGAGCGCGTGTTCCACCCGGTCACGCGCCGCGTCGCGACCCTGCTGCTCGAGCTCGAGCACCGGGACGACCACATCGACCTCGGCGGGCCGCAGGTGCTGCTCGCCCAGCGCCTCGGGGTGGCCCGCCAGACGCTCAACACGGCACTGCGGAGCCTGGCCGCCCGGGGGCTGCTCGTCGTCCACCCCGGGGGCCGGACGCTGACGGTCGACCGCGCCGCCCTCGTCGCCTACACGACGGGGGCGTCGTCGGACCCCGTCTAGTGGGCCTTGTGGTAGGCCTCGCTGACCTCGCTGGGGATGCGGCCACGCTCGGAGACCGTCATGCCCTGCTTGCGGGCCCACTCGCGGATGGCCTGGTTCTGCTCACGGTCGACGGCCGCGCGACCGCCCGACCCGCTGCTGCGGCGCGAGCCGGACGACGACGCAGCGGGGGACGACCGCCGCCGGCCGCCGCTGCGCCGCGCGTGGGCCACGAAGTCGGCCAGCCGATCGCGCAGGGCGGCGGCGTTGGCGTCCGACAGGTCGATCTCGTACGTGGCACCGTCGAGCCCGAACTCGACGGTCTCGTCCGCCTCCGACGAGTCCAGGTCGTCGACGAGGGAAACCACGACTTTCTGCGCCATCACGCGACCTCCGCCGATCACCGACCATTAATGTGGCCGGACCCTATTTCCGGAGCCGGGAGTTGTCGAGTGACGCGCGTCGCCCGTCGCGTTTTTTCGCAGGACGGCCACAATTGACCTCAGTCGGGGATCCCCTTGTTGTCCGGAACGACGACACCGAACATGTCGCTGATCGCCGCCAGGCTCGCCGCCTGCAGGCTCGCGGCGGAAACCGTGCCGTCGGGGCCGGGCAGCGCGCGGGTCGCGGTGGCGCCGGCGACGACGGACGGGGCGAAACCGGCGCTGAACGCGCCGCGGGCCGTCGAGTTCACGCACATGTGCGACATGAACCCGGCCAGGACCAGATTCGTCACGCCCGCCCCGCGCAGGTACTCGGCGAGGTCGGTGCCGACGAAGGAGTTGGGGAAGTTCTTGACGATGCGGTGCTCGCCGTCGCGGGCGGCGACGCGGTCGACGATCGCGCCGATGTCGTCGCGGACGTCGTAGGGCGTGCCCTCACCGGCGTCGTGCTGCACGTGGACGATCGGGATGCCGGCGCTGCGCGCGCGGTCCAGCAGCGCGGCGGCCTCGTCGATGGCCGGCTCGACGTTCTCGAGAGCCATGACGCCGCGGGTGTAGGTGTTCTGGAGGTCGATCATCACCAGCGCGGAGTCGCGCAGGCTCGCGGGCGTCGCGGGCATGCCGGTCAGCTCGCGCAATGTCGTGGACGGGGTGCTCATCGTCGAACCCTTCATCGGGAATGGCCTGGACGTGCGAGGGGCGCCCCGGCCGCGTGTCACGCAGTCAGGGCGCCCCTCGATCGTGCTCGTGTTCGGGGACCGCGCTACAGGTCGCCCAGCTCGCGCATCTCGTCGTCGGTGAACAGCCGCGAGCGGATGATGAAGCGCACGCCTTCCGGCGCCTCCACCGAGAACCCGCTGCCACGGCCCTTCACCACGTCGACGGTGAGGTGCGTGTGCTTCCAGTACTCGTACTGCGACGAGGACATGTAGAAGCCGATCGGCTTCTCCAGCCCCTCGATCGTGAGATCCCCGAGGTGGACGTCCGATCCGCCGATCTTGAAGTCACCTTCCGGGTAGCACATCGGGGCGCTGCCGTCGCAGCACCCGCCGGACTGGTGGAACATCAGCGGTCCGTGGATCTCGGTGAGCTTCGGCAGCAGTTCCGCCGCCGCGGGCGTCACCGCGACCCGTGCCGTGCCCGACCCCGGCACCGCGGGGACGGGCAACGTGGAGTCGGTGTCGGTCGTGACCTCGGTCATGGATCCTCCTCGAGGATCAGAAGAAGCCCTGCGCGTTGTCGGAGTAGCTCTGCAGGATGTTCTTCGTCTGCTGGTAGTGATCGAGCATCATCTTGTGGTTCTCACGCCCGATGCCCGACTGCTTGTACCCGCCGAAGGCCGCGTGGGCCGGGTAGGCGTGGTAGTTGTTCACCCAGACACGACCGGCCTGGATGTCCCGCCCCGCGCGGTAGGCCGTGTTGGCGTCACGCGACCACACGCCGGCGCCGAGGCCGTAGAGGGTGTCGTTGGCGATGCTCATGGCGTCGTCGTAGTCGTTGAACCGCGCGACCGAGACGACCGGCCCGAAGATCTCCTCCTGGAACACCCTCATCTTGTTGTGGCCCTCGAAGACGGTGGGCTGGATGTAGTAGCCGCCCGAGAGGTCGCCGCCGAGGTCGGCCTTCTCGCCGCCGGTGAGGATCTTCGCGCCCTCCTGGCGGCCGATGTCGATGTAGGACAGGATCTTCTCGAACTGGTCGTTCGAGGCCTGCGCGCCGATCATCGTGTCGGTGTCGAGGGGGTTGCCCTGCTTGACCTGCTCGGTCCGCTTGACGGCCTGGCCGAGGAACTCGTCGTACATGCCGCCCTGGATGAGCGCGCGCGACGGGCAGGTGCA
This sequence comes from Actinomycetospora chibensis, assembly GCF_028737215.1. Lineage (GTDB taxonomy): Bacteria > Actinomycetota > Actinomycetes > Mycobacteriales > Pseudonocardiaceae > Actinomycetospora > Actinomycetospora chibensis. The sequence continues at coordinate 117,686 of NZ_JAQZAM010000010.1, forward strand.
GACCTCGCCCTGGTTCAGCGCGAACATCGTGAAGCCCTCGAGCGCCTTGTCGTAGAAGGCGTCCTGCTGCGCCGCGACGTCGTCGAAGAAGACGTTGGGGCTCTTGCCACCGAGCTCGAGGGTGACCGGGATGAGGTTCTCCGAGGCGTACTGGGAGATCAGCCGCCCGGTGGTGGTCTCACCCGTGAACGCGATCTTGCGGATGCGGCTCGACGAGGCCAGCGGCTTGCCCGCCTCGACGCCGAAGCCGTTCACGATGTTGATGACGCCGGCCGGGAGCAGGTCGGCGACGACGTCCATGAGGACGTGGATCGAGGCCGGGGTCTGCTCGGCGGGCTTGAGGACCACGGCGTTCCCGGCCGCGATGGCGGGCGCGAGCTTCCAGATCGCCATGAGGATCGGGAAGTTCCAGGGAATGATCTGCCCGACGACGCCCAGGGGCTCGTGGAAGTGGTAGGCGACCGTGTCGTTGTCGATCTGGGAGAGGCCGCCCTCCTGCGCCCGGATCGCACCCGCGAAGTAGCGCAGGTGGTCGATCGCGAGCGGGATGTCGGCCACGAGGGTCTCGCGGCAGGCCTTCCCGTTCTCCCAGGACTCGGCGATGGCGATCATCTCGAGGTTCGCCTCGATGCGGTCCGCCATCTTGGTCAGGACGTTCGCGCGCTCGCCGACCGAGGTCCTGCCCCACGCCGGGGCGGCGGCCTCGGCGGCGTCGAGGGCCTTCTCGATGTCGTCGGCGGTGCCGCGCGCGACCTCCGTGAACGTCTGACCCGTGATCGGGGTCGGGTTCTCGAAGTACTGGCCCTTCGCCGGCGCGACGTACTCGCCGCCGATGAAGTGGTCGTAACGGGGCTTGAAGCTGACGACGGAACCGTCGGTGCCCGGGGCCGCATACGTGGCCATCTGTGTCCTCCACATGCTGGTTTACGTGATCGCGGACACTAGGCACGCGGGGGTTGCACGGGCGTTGCAACCGCAGATTCGGGTAGCTCGGCCGGAAGGCACCGCGCGCGCGGCGTCGATGAAGGATTGCCTCACCAGCCCCGATGGAGCACTCTTCTCGGAGGGACCCCGTGTCCCCGGTGGGACGCCGCAGTGCCACGACGGCACTCGTCCCGCCTCCCGTTCCAGTGCTGGGGGCGCCGATGCCGGTGGGCGACGGCGATGGTGGACGCCCCGCGACGGGGGCCCCCACCGACGACCCGGTGGAGCGCGGCCGGCTGCTCGAGAGGATCCGGGACGCCGTCCTGTCCGGCACGGTGGGTCCCGCCTCGCCCCGCGACGTGGTGTCCGCGTCGTGGCGCCGCTCGCTCGACGCGCACGTCGACCCGGACCACGGGCGCCCGCGTCACGTCTTCGGCGCCGACGAGCTCGACGAGGTCCGCGGCAGCCACGTGCTCGCCCCGGTGCTGCCCGTCCTGCGGCGCACCGTGCTCGACGCGGCCGACGAGGCCGTCCACATGATGATCGTGACGGACGCCCGCGGACACATCCTGTGGCGCGAGGGCAACACCGGCGTGCTGCGCCGCGCCGACGACGTGGCCCTGGTCGAGGGCACGCGCTGGAGCGAGGACTCGATCGGCACCAACGCCATGGGCACGGCGCTGGCCGACGGGCGCGCGGTGCAGATCCACTCGGCCGAGCACCTGGTGCGGCTCTACCGCACGTGGACGTGCGCCGCGGCCCCGATCCACGACCCCGACACGGGCGAGGTGATCGCGGCCGTCGACCTCACCGGCCCCCTGAGCACGTTCCACCCGAGCACGTTGGCCCTCGTGCGCGCCGCCGCCGAGCTGGCCGAGATGACGCTGCGGGCGCGTCTCGTCGAGCGCGACGAGCGGCTGCGGGCGCGCAACGAGCCCCACCTCGACGGGCTGCGCGGCGAGCCCGGCGCACTGCTCGCGCCCCGCGGCAGGGTCCTCACCGCCCGGCCCGACGGCTGGCTGCCCGAACGCGTGCCGATCCCCCAGGACGGCGACCGCGTCGACCTCGGCGACCGCGGCGAGGGCCTGCTCGAGCCGCTGGCCGAGGGATGGCTGCTGCGCCTGGCGCCGCGCACCACGTCGCGCCCGACGCTCGCCCTGCCCTTCCTCGGCGCCGAGCGTCCCGTCGCCCGCCTCGACGGGCGTCCGGTGCGGATCAGCCTGCGCCACGCCGAGATGCTCGTGCTCCTCGCCCTGCACCCCGACGGCCTCACCGCCGACCAGCTCGCCCGGGCGCTCTACGGCGAGGCCGGCAACCCCGTGACGGTCCGCTCCGAGGTGCACCGCCTGCGCGCCGCCCTCGGCTCCTCGATCATCAGCACCCAGCCCTACCGACTGCGGGTCCGCGTCGACGCCGACTTCATCGACGTCCGCGCCGCCCTGCGCGAGCGGCGCCTCCCCCCGCCCGACGTCCTCCGACGCGGCACCCTGCTGCCCACCTCCGACGCCCCCGGTGTGCGCGAGGAGCGCGACGTCATCGAGGTCGGCGTGCGCGGAGCGGTCCTGCGCCGCGGTGACGTCGACGCCCTGTGGGCGCTCGCCCAGACCGAGTCCGGCGCCGAGGACCCCGAGATCGCCCGGCGCCTGCGCCGCCTGCTGCCCGACGGCGACCCGCGCCGCGACCGGATCGTCGACCGGTCGGCCTGAGCGCGCTCGGCCGGTGCTCGCTCGGCCGGTGCTCGCTCGGCCGGTGCTCGCTCGGCCGACGGGCACATGTCCGGCGTCAGCCTCCCGTGCACAGGCTGCCGCGGTCGGCGACCCGGTACCGCGGTGTGGTGGCGTCGGTGGTGCCACCACCGCCACCCCCCGTACCGCCACCGGCCGTTGCCGTCACGGCCATGAACGGGGAGTGCCGGTAGACGTCGACGACCACCGGGGTGGTCCCGGTACCGGGGACGTCGACGGTGCCGGTGTACTGGGTGCGGCAGTCGTCCTGCGCGCGCTGCGTCAGCCCCGAGCCTCCCCACTCCCGCACCATCGTGTCCTGGAAGGTGTCGGTGGGCGCGGTGTACCGGTAGAAGACGAACGCCGTGCCGTCGCCCTGTCCACTGCAGGCCAGCCCCTCCGCGCTCAGGGGGATCTGCGCGTCGGGGGTCGTCGGGGTGCAGGTGCCGTTGCCCCCGAACATGCTGGTCAGTGTGGAGGGACTCGACGGGGGTCCGCTCTGGGCCGGCGGCGCGACGGGCCCCGGGACCGGAGGTGCGGACAGCGCCCGGGCCATGATCGTCACGGCGAGGACGATCCCGCCGAGCAGCACCAGGCCGAGGAGGAACGCGATCAAGGCCGTTCTCCGGCGCGGGGGCGGCGGCGGAGCCGGCGGCATCCAGGAGGTCGGCGGTCCGGCGCCGTAGGGGGTCGGGGGTCCGTAGCCGTAGGACAGCCCGGCCGGTGGGACGTCACCACGGCGGGGCGCGGGCACGTAGGGGTAGGGGGCCGGCGGCGGCATCGTCGCCCACGGCGGCCCGGGGTGGGGTCCGGCGCCGTGGGGGTGCTCGTGGATCTGGCTCATGGTCGTTCCTCCGGCGGGCCGTGCGCGGCGTGTCCGTGCCGGCCCGAGCCTGCGCGGCCGCGCCGCGACCCTCCATCGGGAGCGCCCCCGTGCCGGGCCGGGCAGGCCCCCACCGGGCGCGGGGGCGTGCCCCCTCGCGGAGGTGGTGCCTCAGGAGCGGGCGGCGCGCCGGGCGGCCCGGTCGTCGCGCCGCTCCCGCCACCGGCGGTGCACCGTGCGCAGGCCGAGCAGGGTCAGGTCGGGCACGTGCTCGGTGACGGTCGCGCACTCGCCGACCACCAGCGGCGCCAGGCCACCCGAGGCGAGCACGGCGACCGGCGCGCGCCCGTCGGGGTCGCGGGCGGTGATCTCGCGCGCCACGCGGGTCACGAGGCCGTCGACCATGGCCGCGGCCCCCAGGACGAGCCCGGCCTGCATGCTCTCGACGGTGTTGCGCCCGAGCACCGAGCGGGGCACCACGAGCTCCACCGGGCGCAGCGCGGCGGCACGCACGGCGAGCGCCTCGGCGGACACGGCAACGCCCGCGGCGATCGCACCGCCGAGGAACTCGCCGCGCGCCGACACCGCGTCCACCGTCGTCGAGGTCCCGAACGTGACCACGACGCACGGCCCGCCGTGGCGCTCGTAGGCGGCGAGGGCCTGGACGACGCGGTCGGCGCCGACCTCCTTGGGGTTGTCGACGAGCAGCGGCACGCCGGTGCGGACGCCGGGCTCGACGAGCAGGTGGTCTAGGCCCGCGAAGTGCCGGGTGACCATCCCCCGCAGTTCGCGCAGCAGGGCCGGCACCGTGGACAGGGCCGCCACCGCCGACACGTCACCGACCCGGGTGCCGAGCAGACCGCGCACCAGCAGCGCGAGCTCGTCGCCCGTGGCACGCGGCTCGGTGCGCAGACGGGCGTCCCAGACCGCGGCGCCGGTCTCGTCGTCCGGGTAGAGGGCGAGCGCGATCTGAGTGTTGCCGACGTCCACGCACAGCAGCACGACGGCCTCGCCCTCCCCCCGGGTGCCCGGCCCTAGTGGTCGGCGGACAGCAGCGCGTCGAGACGCCGGGCGTCGGTGGTCTCGGCGGGCTTGCGGCCCGACCGCCCGCCGCGACGGCTCGCCTGCTCCCGGGGCGGCGCGGCCGGCTCGGCGCCCCAGGTGTTGCCGACGGTGGTCATGGCGGGCCCGGCGACGGCCTCACGACGGGCCGGGCGGGCCTCGGTGCCGGGGCGCAGCAGGGACGTGGTCGGCGCGGCCGCGGGCACGCGGGCCGGGTCGGCGCCGCGGTCGAGGACGCGGTTCGCCTCGTCGACGAACACCACGCGCGGCTGGTACGTGCGCGCCTCCGCGTCGTCCATCACCCCGTAGGAGATGAGGATGACGAGGTCGCCGGGCGACACCAGGTGTGCGGCCGCGCCGTTGATCCCGATGACCCCCGAACCGGCGGGTCCGGTGATCACGTAGGTCTCGAGGCGGGCGCCGTTGGTGACGTCGACGATCGCGACCTGCTCGCCGGGGAGCAGGTCCGCGGCCCGCATGAGGTCCTCGTCGACGGTCACCGAGCCCACGTAGTGCAGGTTCGCGTCCGTCACCGTCGCACGGTGGATCTTGGACTTCAGCATCGTGCGCTGCACGTCAGACTCTCCTCACGAGGGACACCGCGGCGTTGTCGATCAGTCGGGTGGAGCCGGCCCGGGCCGCCACGAGGAGCCGTGCCGGACCGATGGTCGGGTTCGGGGCGAGGTCGTCGTCCCGCAGCTCGAGGTAGTCGACCTGCAGGCCCGGCTCGGCGGCCAGGACGGCGTGCGCGGCGTCGAGCACCGCGGCCGCGCCCTGCTCGCCGGCGTACTGCCCCGCGGACAGCGCGGCCGAGAGCGCGACCGCGGCCGCCCGCTCGTCCGGCGACAGGTAGGCGTTGCGGCTCGACAGGGCCAGCCCGTCGTCCTCGCGGACGGTCGGGACGCCGACAACGTGGACGTCGATGTCGAGGTCGCGCACCATCCGCTTGATCAGCGCGAGCTGCTGGTAGTCCTTCTCGCCGAAGAACGCGACGTCGGGCACGGCGATCGCGAAGAGCTTGGCGACGACGGTGAGCATCCCCGCGAAGTGCCCGGGGCGGATCGCGCCCTCGAGCTCGTCGCCCAGGGGCCCGGGGTGGATCGAGGTCGCGAAGCCGTCGGGGTACATGTCCTCGACCTCGGGCGCGAAGACCAGCTCGACGCCCTCCTCCCGGCACATCTCGAGGTCGCCCTCGAAGGCGCGCGGGTAGCGGTCGAAGTCCTCGGTCGGCCCGAACTGGCGTGGGTTCACGAAGATCGAGACGACGGTGGTGGCGCCCGGGACGCCCCGCGCGCGGCGCATCAGCTCGCGATGGCCCTCGTGCAACGCGCCCATCGTGGGCACGAGGTTGACGCGACGGCCGGCGCCGCGCAGGGCCTTCGTGACGCGGCGCAGCGCGGTCGGGTCGCGCTGCACCGTGAGCCGGTCGGCGTGGTACTGCGGACGGGCGCGACCGACGAGGTCGTGCGTGCGCAGGCTGGAGGGCTTGGTCACGAGCGGGGCCTCTCGGCGAGGGCGTCCACCACGTCCTGCGCGGCGGTCGCGTCGAGCAGGCCGCCGGCGCGGGCGCGCTCGGCGGTGCGCCGGGCCAGCGCCCGGTAGAGCGGCACGGCGTCGGGGGCCCGCTCCTGGAGGTGGCGGACGTGGGTGGCGATCGTGCCGGCGTCGCCGCGCACGACGGGGCCGGTGAGCGCGCGGTCACCGTGGCGCAGGGCGTTGTCCAGGGCCGCGGACAGCAGCGGGGCCAGGACCCGCTCGGCGGGCTCGATGCCGGCGCCGGAGAGCAGGTCGGCGGCCTCGCGCACGAGCGTGACCAGGTGGTTGGCCCCGTGCGCGAGCGCCGCGTGGTACAGCGGGCGGACGGCCTCGGGGATGCGCACCGGCTCGGCGCCCATCTCGACGACCAGCGCCTCGCCGACGAGCCAGGCGGCCTCCGCGTCCTCCCCCGGGCCCTCGGGCGCGGTGACGCCGACGCAGGCGCCGGTGAGGCGCGCGACGTCCTCGGCCCGCCCGGTGATCGTCATCGCCGGGTGCAGGGCGATCGGCAGCACCTCGTGCTCGGCGGCGGGGGCCAGCACACCGACCCCGGCCGCGCCGCAGGTGTGCACCACGATCTGGCCGGGACGCAGGCAGTCCGACGCCGCGAGGCCCCGGACCAGGCCGGGCAGCACGTCGTCGGGCACGGCGAGCAGCGCGAGGTCGGCGCGGCGCACGACCTCGTCGGGCGGGAGGATCTCGGCGCCGGGCAGGAGCTCCTCGGCCCGGACGCGCGACGCGCGGGACACCGCGGAGGCGGCGACGACCTGGTGACCGGCGTTCGCGAGCGCGGCGCCCAGCACCGCACCGACCCGCCCGGCCGAGACCACGCCGACCGCGAGCCGAGAGCCCTCACGAGGAGTCGGGGTCGCGCCCCTGGACGGATCGGGGGAGCCCTGCTCCCACCGCCCGGCGCCCCCGTCGGCGTCGGTGCTCACGCGCCACCTCACTCGTTCGGCTCGTTCCCGTCCCGCCAGCGCGGGTACCGGACGATCACTGGGACCCACGGTAGTCGTCGGGGGCGGCGACGGCCGCCGCGGTGAGCGGGTTCACGCCGCGCGGTGGTGGCAGCGAGGGCGTCCCTCGCTGCTTCCGGCGCAGCCGGGGCGACCCTCGCTCCCGGCGTCGCAGGCTCAGGCGCCGGGCGGGCGCAACGGTGGCCCGCCGGGCCAGGACGGCGGCGGGCCGACGTGACCCTGGGTCGGCGCCCCGGCAGGGCCCTGGACGCCGGGCGCGTTGACCGCGGCGAGGCGGGCGCGCACGACGTTGTCGAGGAGCTCCGCGTGCCAGTCGGGCCGCGGCGGCAGGGCCCCGCGCTCCGCCCGGGCGCGCAGGAACGCGAGCTCGGTGACCGCGTGCTGGTAGTCCTCGACCGCCCGTGCCGCGGGCGCCCCGGCCCGCCGGTGCACGGCCGCGCGCCAGCGCCGCCGCCCGGTGAGGCTGGAGAGCAGCGGGACCTCGCTCGGCGCGATCCAGCCGGCGGCCGCGAACCCCGGCATCTGGCGGGCGAGCACCTCGCGCTCGCGCCGTCGCTGCCACACGACGAGCTCGATCATGCCGGCGAAGAGCGGGAGCATGATCAGGACGTAGACGCCGAAGAAGCCGGCGCCCAGCTGCGTCGACGAGTTCCACAGCGCGTGCAGGATGACGGCGAGCACGTAGCCGCCGAGCACCGCGAGCGTGCCGACGACGCGCGACCGCGCCTGCGACGCGATGCCCACCCCGATGCCGATCATGGCTGTGAACAGCGGATGCGCGAACGGCGAGAGCACCCCGCGCAGCACGAAGGTCGCGAGCACGGCGGTGCCCGGCGCGCCCTCGGCGTCGGTGAAGGCGCGCCCGAAGTAGATGATGTTCTCGGTGAACGCGAAGCCCGCCGCCGTGATGCCGGCGTAGACGACGCCGTCGACGATCCCGTCGAACTCCCGGCGCCGGACCAGCAGCAGCCCGACGACGAACGCGCCCTTGACGAACTCCTCGACCAGCGGGGCCGAGATCACCGCGCCGATCACGTCGCCCTGACCGCGCCCGAGCAGCAGCTCGGCGGCGATGATCGCGCTGGAATTGATGACGACCGCGACGAGCGCCGACAGCCCGGCGCCCCAGAGGAACGCCGCGAGCAGCAGCCGCGGGGGCTCGGGCTCGAACCGGTCGATCCAGAGGAACGCCGCCACGACCGGGGCCACGGGCAGCAGCGCGAGCACCACGCCGATGACGACGCCGACGACCCCGATCTCGGTGCTCGCCAGTCCGACCGTCACGAGCCCGCACACGCCGAGCACGATCAGGCCGACGACCGGCCACACGAGCGTGCGGCGCTGCTGCGGCGCGAGCCGTACCGGAGGGGCGATCACCATTCGGGAGGGTAACGACTCCTCCACGCCGCAGCCCGCCCGACCGCCGGGTCAGGGCTCGCGGCGGCGCCTCCCACCGGCGCGACCGTTGGCGGCGTGGGCGGCCAGGAGCTCGGCGACCGTGCGTCCGCCGGAGTCGGAGTCGGTGGACCGGCGGGACGTCTCGTCCGGCGCGCTGCGGCGGCCGGGGCGCTCGTCGGGCCGTCCGGGACCCGGGGCTGGGGCCTGCTCGAGGGCCTGCTCGAGGGCCTGCTCGGGGGCCACTTCAGTGGGGGGCTCGTAGCCGGCCGAGCGCACGTACTGGTCGACGAACGACCCGGTCGCGACCACCGACGCACCGGCCGCGGTCGGCGGGACGTCGGCCCTGGCCGGGGGCGGCGACACGGGCCGCGACGTCACCGCGCGGCGCCCGTCCACGCCCCCGCCGGAGCGGGGCGCAGGCGCGACGGGCACCGCGGGGCGCAGGGGCGTGGGCGGCGGGACCGGGGGCGGTACGGCGGCGGACCGTCCGGCCGGCAGGGGCCCGGAGTCGCCGACGACCCGCAGGCGCGTGTCCCGGGGCCGGGGCGCCAGGGGCCGCAGGGGCTGCGGCGCGACGGGCATCCCGGCCGACTGGAGCGTGACGGCGTCGGCGCCGGTCTCGAGGCGCATCCGCTCGAGCTGCTCGCGCAGGGATGCCGCGTCCTCGCGGGCCTTCTCGGCGGCCCGCTCCGACTCCTCCCGCGCGGCCGCCTCGCGGGCCAGCTCCAGGTCGTGCTCGCGGCGCAGGGCGGCGACCACGTCGTCGGCCTCGTCCTGGGCCGCGGCGAGGTCGGCGGCCGCGTCCTGCGCGGCCTCGTCCGCTCCCGCCGCCCCGCGGGCATGGCGGGCCACCACGATGCCGGCGACGACAGCGGCCCAGAGGGCGGCGACCACGCCGAGGCGCAGCCAGCGGGCGTCGTCGGCGAGCACCACCGCGGCGGCGGCCAGCGCCGCGAGCGTCGCCGCCGTGGCCAGCAGCGCGGCGCGACGGCGGTCGGGGCCGGCGCGTCCGCGCAGCTCCCCGTCCGGGGTGCTCATCGTCGCAGGATAGCCCCGTGCCGGAACGGTCCCGGTCACCCGGCCGGACGAGCGCGTGGTCGCGCCCGGCGACCGGTCCGCCGCCGCGGTCAGGACCGCCGCCGTTCCGGGTCGTCCCGGTGATCGTCCCGGTCGTCGGGGATGCGCAGGCAGTACTCCAGCCAGAGGCCCGCGCCGAGGAGCACCGCACTGCCGATCACGCCGACGATCGCGCCGGCGGTGTCCGCGCCCGCGGCGTCGACCTGGCCGCTCAGCGGGAGCACGTAGGCGAGGACGCCCAGCCACGCGCCGCCGAGCACCGCGCCGGCCACCGAGGACGCCTTGGCCAGCGCGACCGCGCGAGCGGTGGCGATCGCGTCGACGGGACGTGAGCCGGGCCGGCGCCGGATGCGGGCACGCAGCACCGCCGCGAGGACGAGCTCGGCGATGCCCAGCATGAGCGGGGTGAGCCCGGCGAGCAGGGGCAGCGGAGGCAGGTCGCCGTAGGCCACCTGCACCGCCAGGTTGACGGCCAGCCCGACGGCGACCGCGGCGACCACCAGCAGCGACGGGCTCGTGCGCGTCCTCATCACGACACCCGCGCCGCGGGGTCGGGGCGCACCCCGTCGCGCTCGGCGGCGGGCAGCGCAGCGAGCAGGTCGGCGACCCGGCCGTGCCCCGCGATCCGGGCCCCGGGGTCGACGTCGAGCCAGGGCACGAGCACGAACGCCCGCTGCGCGGCGCGCGGGTGCGGCAGCGTGAGCTCGGGGTCGTCGCTGGTCGTCCCGTCGACGTCGAGCACGTCCACGTCGAGCGTGCGCGGGCCCCAGCGGACGTCCCGCGTGCGGCCCGCGCGGCTCTCGGCGGCCCGGGCCCGGGCGAGCCAGTCGCGGGGACGCGAGTTCGGGTCCTCGACGACGACCACGGCGTTGAGGAAGTCGTCCTGGTCCACGCCGCCCCACGGCGCGGTCGCGTAGACCGGCGACACGGCCACCACCCGGGCGCCCGCGGCACGCAGGGTCGCGAGGGCGCCGCGCAGGTTCGCGGCGCGATCGCCGATGTTCGAGCCCAGCGACAGCACGGCCCGGCTCATCCGCGCTCCCCCGCCCGGGACCGCCGCACCACCACCGCGACGTCGTCGAACGGCACGGTGATCGGGGCCTGCGGCTTGTGGAGGGTCACCTCGACGGCGGTGACCCGCTCGTCGTCGAGCACCCGCTGCGCGACCTCGGCCGCCACCGCCTCGATCAACCGCCGCGGCGGGCCGGCGACGACGGCCGCCGCGCCCTCGGCCAGCGCGCCGTAGTCGACGGTGTCGGCGAGGTCGTCGGACGCCCCGGCCTCGGCGAGGTCGACGTCGAGCACCAGGTCGAGGACGAAGTCCTGCCCGTCCCGGCGCTCGTGGTCGAACACGCCGTGGTGGCCCCGCACCGTCAGACCGCGCAGGGCGATGCGATCGCTCACGGCTCGATCTCCGCCGGCGAGGTTCCCCAGGACCACGCCGCCGCCACCGCCACGGCGTCCAGCGACGGGCCGACCTCGTGCACCCGTACGCCCCAGGCGCCGTTCGCGGCGGCGAGCGCCGAGACGGCCGCCGTCGCGATCTCCCGGCCGTCGGGCGGGCGGGGCGTGCCATCGTCGTCGGCGAGCAGGGCGCCGAGGAAGCGCTTGCGCGAGGCCCCGACGAGCACCGGGAAGCCGAGCCCGGTGAAGACCGAGAGCTTGCGCAGGATCTGCCAGTTGTGCGACGCGGTCTTGGCGAACCCGAGACCCGGGTCGAGGACCAGCAGCGACGGGTCGACGCCGGCGAGCACCGCGCGGTCGACCTGCTCGACCATCTCGGCGCGGACCTCGCCGACGACGTCCTCGTAGGAGGCGAGCTCGACCATCCGATCGCTCGGGCCGCGCCAGTGCATGATCACCCACGGCACGCCGGCCTCCGCCACCGTCCGCGCCATGTGCGGGTCGGCCAGGCCGCCCGACACGTCGTTGATCATGCTGGCGCCGGCCTCGACGGCCGCGGAGGCGACGGCCGCGCGGGTGGTGTCGACGGTGACGCGTACCCCGGCCGCCACGAGGTCCCGGATGACGGGCACGACGCGCGCGGTCTCGGTGGCGGCGTCGACCCGCTCCGCGCCGGGCCGGGTGGACTCGCCGCCGACGTCGACGAGGTCGGCGCCGCGCTGGTGGAGGTCGATGCCGTGGGCGACCGCGTGGTCGCGGTCGAGCCAGCGACCGCCGTCCGAGAACGAGTCCGGCGTCACGTTGAGCACGCCCATCACGACGCACCGGCCCGGGTCGGGCAACCGGTGCGAGCGGGGCGGCTCGGACCCGACGGGCGCCCCCACCTCAGCCGCCCCGGATGAGGTTGAGGGCCTCCGCCCGGGTGCTGGCCGAGGTCTTGAAGCTGCCGCGTACGGCCGACGTCGTCGTGCGCGCGCCGGGCTTGCGGACGCCGCGCGACGACATGCACTGGTGCTCGGCGTCGATCACCACCAGCGCCCCCCGGGTGTCGAGACGCTCGGCGAGGGCGTCGGCGATCTGTGTGGTCAGACGCTCCTGCACCTGCGGGCGGCGGGCGTAGAGGTCGACGAGCCGGGCGAGCTTGCTCAGGCCCGTGACGAGCCCCTGCGTTCCGGGGATGTAGGCGACGTGCGCGACCCCGTGGAAGGGCAGCAGGTGGTGCTCGCACATCGAGAACATCGGGATGTCCCGGACGAGGACGAGCTCGTCGTGGTTCTCGGAGAACGTGCGGTCGAGCACGGCCGGCGGGTCGGCGCGCAGCCCGGAGAACAGCTCCTGGTACGAGCGCGCCACCCGGCCGGGGGTGTCGCGCAGGCCCTCACGGTCGGGGTCCTCACCGATGGCGATCAGCAGCTCGCGCACGGCGGCCTCGGCGCGCTCGGCGTCGAACGGTGGCAGCTCCGGCGCCGGGCCGGTGCCGTTCGCCGACTGGCCGTCCAGTTCCTGACTGGTCGTCACGTCTCCCTCGCGGTCTTCCTCGACCGGCCGGCGGACAGCCGGCCCTGCGGTTGGCTCAGCCCTGGCCGCGGGGGGTGTCCCGGCCGTCCGAGCCGGACGAGCCGGTGGTGCCGTCGGACCCGTCGTGACCCCAGCCCGTGGACGACGACCCGGTGTGCCGACCCTCCGACCGACCTTCCGGCCGGCCGTCCGACCGGCCCTCGCGGGTTCGGCCATCCGGGTCACCGTACGGGTTCGGCACGGATTCGCCCGCCGGGCGTGACGCGCCGTACTGACCCGGCGCCTGGCCCTGGCCCGGCCCGCCGGAGCGCCCGGCTCCGCCCGGGTTCCACGTCGTGCCATGCGGCACCGTCGCGGGCGTCCAGCCGGGAGGGGCACCGTAGTTCGGTGCCACCGACGACGGCTTGTCCTCGGCCGAGCGACGGCCGCCGCCGTTGGAGCCCGCGGCGACGCTGCGGTAGACGTCCGGGATGCCCTGCGTGGGCGTGCCCTGGGGCGGGGTGGGCGACTGGCCGCCGTCGTGGGGACGGTCGTGGCCGTTGCCCGCGGCGTGGGCGCCGTAGGAGCCGTTGACGGCGGGAGCCGGCGCGTGGCCGTTGCCGGCGACGGAGCCGACGGCGGCGGGCTCCTCGCGCTGCTCGCCGGGCGGGGGCCACGGCTCGCCGCGCTCGGCGGCCTGCTCGCGCCGGGTCTTGATCGGCGGGCGGTCGGAGGGCACGCGCTCGCCGAAGTCGTTGAACGCGGTGATCCGGGGCCGCTTGGTGACCGACGCGAAGATGCGCTCGAGGTCGCGGCGCTGCAGCGTCTCGTGCTCGATCAGCTCGCCGGTGAGCGCGTCGAGCGCGTCACGGTGGACGTTGAGGATGTCCCACGCCTCGGTGTGCGCCGCCTCGATGAGCTTGCGCACCTCCTCGTCGATCTCGTGGGCGACCTCGAGGGAGTAGTCGTTCTGCTTGCCCGCGGTGCGGCCGAGGAAGGGCTCGCCGCCCTCCTGGCCGTACTTGACCGCCCCGAGCTTGGCGCTCATGCCGTACTCGGTGACCATCGCGCGGGCGATCTTCGTCGCCTGCTCGATGTCGGACGACGCGCCGGTGGTCGGCTCGTGGAACACGAGCTCCTCGGCCGAGCGTCCGCCCATCGCGAACACCAGCCGGGCGAGCATCTCCGAGCGGGTCATGAGCTCCTTGTCGTCCTCGGGGACGACGAGGGCGTGCCCGCCGGTGCGCCCGCGGGGCAGGATCGTGACCTTGTAGACCGGCTCGATGTCGGGCATCGCCCAGGCGGCCAGCGCGTGGCCGGCCTCGTGGTAGGCCGCGACCTTCTTCTCCTGCTCGGAGATGATGCGGCTCTTGCGGGCCGGGCCGCCGATCACGCGGTCGACCGACTCCTCGAGCGCGGCGCTGTCGATCTCGGTCTTGCCCAGGCGGGCGGTGAGCAGCGCGGCCTCGTTGATGACGTTGGCGAGATCGGCGCCGGAGAACCCGACGGTGCGCTTGGCGAGACCGTCAAGGTCTGCCTCCGGGGCCAGCGGCTTGCCCGCGGAGTGCACCGCGAGGATGGCGCGACGGCCGGCGAGGTCGGGCGCGGCGACCGGGATCTGGCGGTCGAAGCGGCCCGGACGCAGCAGCGCGGGGTCGAGGATGTCGGGCCGGTTGGTGGCCGCGATGAGGATGATCCCGCCGCGGGCGTCGAAGCCGTCCATCTCGACGAGCAGCTGGTTGAGCGTCTGCTCGCGCTCGTCGTGGCCACCGCCCATGCCGGCGCCGCGGTGGCGGCCGACGGCGTCGATCTCGTCGACGAACACGATGCAGGGGGAGTTCTGCTTGGCCTGCTCGAACAGGTCGCGCACCCGGGAGGCGCCGACGCCGACGAACATCTCCACGAAGTCCGAGCCGGAGATCGTGTAGAAGGGCACGCCCGCCTCGCCGGCGACCGCGCGGGCCAGCAGCGTCTTGCCGGTGCCGGGCGGGCCGTAGAGCAGGACGCCCTTGGGGATCTTCGCGCCGAGCTGCTGGTAGCGGGTCGGGTTCTGGAGGAAGTCCTTGATCTCGTAGAGCTCCTCCACCGCCTCGTTCGCCCCGGCGACGTCGGCGAACGTGGTCTTCGGCATGTCCTTGTTGAGCTGCTTGGCCTTGGACTTGCCGAAGGACAGGACGCGGTTGCCCCCGCCCTGGGAGTTCATCATCCAGAACAGCAGCAGGAGCACCAGGCCCAGCGGGATGAGGTAGATCAACATCTGGGTGAGGATCGAGTCCTGCGTGACCCGGGTGTCGAAGCCCGACCCGGCCGGGTTCTCGCGGACCAGGGCGAACACCTGGTCGGTCGCTGCGGCCGGGTACTGCGCGTAGATCTGGTTGGTCGTCGTGGGCGCGGCGCCGTCGACGCCGGGCACCTGCACGGGGTTGGTCAGCGTCAGGCGGAGACGCTGCTCCTTGTCCTCGATCGTGATCTCGGACGCGTTGCGGGCCTCGACCTGCTGCAGGGCGAGCGACGTCGGGGCCTCGGTGAACCCGCGGGTGTCGCTGAGCAGCGACGAGACCCCGAGGTAGACGAGGAAGAACACCACGATCCAGATGAGTGGATTGCGGAGAAGGCGCTTGCGGTCCATACGGTTGCGGCCTCCAGGCGGCCCTCGACCCTCCCCGGGTGGACCCTGCGGTCGGTGTCAGTCGTCTCGGCTCGGGGTCCGCCCACGCACGGACGTCCGTGGGGCCCTGATCTGCTCAATGTACCCCGCGGACCCGACGGTGGTCCGGGCGCGCAAGACCGGTGGCCCTCAGCGACGGCGGCGCGCGGTCCCGAACAGCCCGCGGGTGATCTCACGACCGAGCTGGCTGGCGAGAGAGCGGACGAAGGACTTCACCGCCGGGTTGGCCATCGCCTTCTCGACCATGCCCGGGCCCTCGTCCTCGGCGGGCGGCGGAGCCTGCGGCGGTGCCTCCTGCGGGGCCTGCTGCGGCGGCACCGGCTCGGCCGGCGGCGTGCCCGGCGCGCTCGTCGCCCCCGTGCGTGCCGCGAGCTTCTCGTGGGCCGACTCGCGGTCGATGGGCGTGCCGTACTTCGGCCACAGGGGCGAGCCCTGGGCCGCCTCGGTGACCGCGGGCTCCCCGATCGCGGTCATCAGCGAGCGCGGTGCGCGCACCCGCGTCCAGGCCACGGGCGTCGGCGCCCCCCGCTCGGAGAGCACGGTGACGAGGGCCTCGCCGGTGCCCAGCGTCGTCAGCAGCTCCTCGATGTCGTAGACCGCGCTCTTCGGGTACGTCCGCGCCGTCTTCGTCAGCGCCTTCTGGTCGTCGGGGGTGAACGCGCGCAGGGCGTGCTGCACGCGCGCCCCGAGCTGGGAGAGCACGTCATTGGGGACGTCGGTGGGCTGCTGGGTGCAGAAGAAGACGCCGACGCCCTTGGAGCGGATGAGCTTGACCGTCTGCTCGATGCGGTCGAGGAACGCCTTCGAGGCGTCGTTGAAGAGCAGGTGCGCCTCGTCGAAGAAGAAGACGAGCTTCGGCTTCTCGACGTCGCCGGCCTCGGGGAGCTCCTCGAACAGCTCGGCGAGCAGCCACATGAGGAACGTCGAGTAGAGCGTCGGGTCGGCCTGCTGGTCGGCGAGCTCGAGCAGCGTCACCCGCCCTCGCCCCTGGAACGGCCCGTCGGGCTCGACGACGAGCAGGTCCTCCGGGTCGAACTCGGGCTCGCCGAAGAACTCGTCGCCGCCCCGGGCCTCGAGGTTGACGAGCGCCCGCAGGATGACGCCGGCCGTCGACGCCGAGACCCCGCCGATGCCCTTGAGCTCGGCCTTGCCCTCGTCGGAGATCAGGTACTGGATGACCGAGCGCAGGTCCTTGGTGTCCAGCAGCGCGAGGCCCTGGCCGTCGGCCCAGTGGAAGATCAGCCCGAGCGTCGACTCCTGGGTCTCGTTGAGCCCGAGCACCTTGGACAGCAGGATCGGCCCGAACCCGGTGATCGTCGCGCGGACCGGCACGCCGATCCCCTGCCCGAGCGAGAGGAACTGCACGGGGTAGGCCGTCGGGGCCCAGTCGTCCCCGGTCTCGTGCGCGCGCTGGGTGACGCGGTCGGACGTCTCGCCCTCGCGCGCGAGACCGGAGAGGTCGCCCTTGATGTCGGCGAGCAGCACCGGGACCCCGGCTGCGGAGCACTGCTCGGCGAGGTTCTGCAGCGTCTTGGTCTTGCCCGTGCCGGTCGCGCCGGCCACGAGGCCGTGGCGGTTCAGCGTCGCGAACGGGATGCGGACGTGCGCCTCCGGCACCGCGACGCCGTCGATCACGACCGCTCCCAGCTCGAGCGCCCCCGCCTCGGTCGCATATCCGGCGGCGATCTCTGCAGCTGCACCCTGGTCGGCCACGGGGGGAGGCTAGCGGGCCGGCGCGCTCCCGGGGTGGATCACCGGCGTGGGGCTCGCGGGCGTCTGGGAGCGAGGGTCACCTCGGGTGCATCCAGCGCAGGCAGGGTGACCCTCGCTCCACCTCGGGTCCGCGGGCGGCGGTGAGCGAGGGACGCCCTCGCTGCCTCCCACGCAGTCGGGGTGACCCTCGCTCCACCACCCTGCGAGCGCTCAGGACCCCGCGGGCACGTCCACGCGCACCGCGGTGATCGCGCCGTCGGCGCCGCGCTCGGCGTGCACCGTCACCTGCTGGCCCACCCGCAGGCCGGCCGGGCCGTCGGGGCGCGGGACGGCGACGCCGGTGCCCGCCGTGGTGCGCAGCGGCGTGAGGGTGCCGTCGCCGGA
Source organism: Actinomycetospora chibensis (assembly GCF_028737215.1). Lineage (GTDB taxonomy): Bacteria > Actinomycetota > Actinomycetes > Mycobacteriales > Pseudonocardiaceae > Actinomycetospora > Actinomycetospora chibensis. Next base: position 134,873 of record NZ_JAQZAM010000010.1, read on the forward strand.
GCGGACGGTGACGATCGGGAAGCCGCCGCCCGTCGGCTGGACGGACTCGACGACGCCGAGCAGGTCGGGTACCGAGCCGGGCCCGGTGTCCGGGGCGGTCGCGCGGCCGATGAAGGCCCCGAGCGCCAGGCAGACGACCCCGCCGAGCACCAGCAGCAGGATCCGGGTGGAGCGCGCGAGCCCGGGCCGCTGCAGGCGGGTGGCCAGGTCGACGTCGTCGACGGGGCGGTCGAGCACCGACGCAGCGTCGTCCTGCCGGGGCGCGGGCCGGGTCTGCCGGGCCGGCCCCGACCGGCGCGCCGGGGGCGGCGGGACCGGGAACTGCTCGGTGGGCGCGGCGTCGGGCGTGTGCACCGCCGTGGGGGCCTCGGCATCACGGCCGTCGTCACGGCCGTCGCTCGCGTCGCGGTCGTCCCGCGACGGCTCGGTGTCCGTCGACGTCCCCTCGTCGGGGTCGGGCTGGGTCACGGCTCCTCCTGGAGGTCCACGGGTGTCACTCCCGGCGCAGGGCGTCGATGGGCCGCAGGCGGGCGGCGCGGCGGGCGGGGTAGGCGCCGAAGAAGATGCCGATGGCGGCCGACACCGCGACGGCGGCCACCACCGCGGCGGGCAGGATCACGGGCCGGAAGTCGCCGAGTGGCACGAGCGTCCCGGCGTAGCCGACCGCGACGCCGAGGATGCCGCCGACCACGCTGAGGATGATCGACTCGACGAGGAACTGCCCGAGGATCGCCGACGGCGGCGCCCCGAGGGCCTTGCGGATCCCGATCTCCCGGGTCCGCTCCGTGACCGACACCAGCATGATGTTCGTGATCCCGATCCCGCCGACCACCAGCGAGATCGCCGCGATCGCGGCGAGCAGCAGCGTGAACGCCGAGAGGGTCTGGTCGAGGACGTCGGCGAGCTGGCGGGCGCTGATCACCTGGTAGTCGCGGGCGTCGACGCCGTCGATGCCGTGGCGGCGGTCGAGGATCGAGTTGATCTCGCTCTCGGCGGCGGCCTGCGCCTCGGTGGACCGGGCCTGCACGACGATCTGGCTCAGGTTGCCGAAGCCCGTCAGCGAACCCTGTACGGCGGTCAGCGGGGCGAGGATGTTCTCGTCGGGGTTCGACAGCCCCTGCCCCTGGCCGGCCGGCGCGAGGGTGCCGATCACGAGGAACGGCACGTCGTCCACCAGCACGTTCTGTCCCACCGGGTCCGAACCGGCGCCGAACAGGTCGTCGGCGACCGTCCGGCCGAGCAGCACGACCTTGCGGCCCGCCTCGACGTCGGCGTCGGTGTAGAAGCGGCCGGTGCCCATCTGCACGTTGGCGCCCGAGAAGTAGGACGGGGTGCTGCCGACGACGGTGACGTCGCTGGTCGCCCGGCCGGCGGCGGTGGTCGCCGAGAGCGTCACCACCGGGGACACCGACGCGACGTCCGGGGCGCCCTGGGGATCGGCGAGCGCCCGGGCGTCGGCCGAGGTCAGCGGGCGTCCGTCGGTGCCCGCGGTCTCGGGGGGCTGGCGCGGCAGGACCGTGATGCTGTTGGCGCCCAGGCCCGCGATCTGGCTCTGGATGTAGACCGACGCCCCGTTGCCCAGCGCCGTCAGCAGGATGACCGCGGCGATCCCGATGATGATCCCGAGCATCGTCAGCAGCGACCGCAGCCGGTTGGCGATCAGGCCGCGCATCGCAAAGCGGACGATCTCGATGACGCTCACCGTCGCGCCGCCTCGGTGAGCCGACCGTCGGTGACGACGACCACGCGCTCGGCCCGCGCGGCCACCTCGTCGTCGTGAGTGATGATCACGATGGTGCGGCCGGCCTCGTGCAGGCGGTCGAACAACCCGAGCACGTCGGTGGTGCTCGCCGTGTCGAGGTTGCCGGTGGGCTCGTCGGCCAGCAGCAGCGCCGGGGTGGTGACCAGGGCGCGGGCCACCGCGACCCGCTGCTGCTGCCCGCCGGAGAGCTGGTTGGGACGGTGGTCGGACCGTCCCTCGAGCCCGACGAGCGAGAGCGCCGCCTCCGCCCGCTCGCGGCGCACCCGCCGCCCGACACCCGCGTAGACCAGCGGCAGCTCGACGTTGGCGAGCGCCGTCGTGCGCGGGATGAGGTTGAACGCCTGGAAGATGAAGCCGATCTGCCGGTTGCGCAGCACGGCCTGCTGGCGCTCGTCGAGGTTCGCGACGTCGAGACCCTCGAGCAGGTAGCGACCCGAGGTCGGGGCGTCGAGACAGCCGAGCATGTTGAGCAGCGTCGACTTGCCCGACCCCGACTGGCCGATGACCGCGACGTACTCCCCGCGGCGGACGCTGAAGTCGACGTCCCGCAGCGCGTGGACCGCGGTCTCGCCCTCGCCGTAGACCTTCGAGAGGCCGCGGACGTCGAGGACGTGCTCGACCTCCCCGACGCCCTCGATGGCCGACACCGTCACCCGCCCCCGCCGGAGCCGCCACCACCGTTGTTGTCGAGACGCGGCGGCGGCTGGCCCGGCGCGAAGGCGTTGCCGGTGTTCGGGTCGGGCAGGACGACGAGCTCGCCGGGCGCGAGGCCGGAGCGGATCTCGGTCAGCGTGTCCGAGCTCAGCCCCAGCCCGACGGTGCGGGCCTGCGGGAGGCCGTCGGGCCCGAGGACCTGCACGGTCCCGGAGGTCGCGCCCTCGCCGCCGATCGGCGTCACGGCCACCGACGGGAGGAACGCGACGTTCGGCGACTGCGCGACGGTCACCGCGACGCTCGCGGACATCCCCGGCCGCAGGTTCGGTGGCGGGGTGGTGAGCGTGACGGCGGTGCCGTACTCGACCGAGGTGCCGGCGCCGGGCAGCAGGTCGACCGCGCTCACGATGCCGGGCAGCGCCTGCCCGGGCAGCGCGTTGACCGAGACCTCCACCGGCTGCCCGACCGTCAGCCGCCCGACGTCGAGCTCGGGGACGTCCGCGCGGATCTGGAGGGTCGTGAGATCGAGGACGGTCATGGCCGCCGGAGCCGTCGGCGACCCCGTGACCGACGCGGTCCCCCCGCCCGACTGCGCACCGGCCCCGCCCGAGGCCGCACCGGCCGCCGCGGAGGCGCCGGCCCCGGTCCCGCCCGCGGTGCCGTCGGGCAGCGTGCCGCCGGTCGGGTTGCCCGACGTCGTCGAGCTGCTCACCGTGGCGCCGGCCGACACGATCTGGCCGGGGCCGATGTCGAGGCTGACGACCGTGCCGTCCTGCGGGGACGAGAGCTCGAGGTCGTCGGCGGACTGCTCGGCCTGGATGACCGACGCCTCGGCCTGCGCGAGCGCCGCCTCCGCCGAGGCCACGGCGCCCTCGGGGGTCGAGGCACCGGCGGCGCCTCCCGCGGCGCCCGCGCCCGACCCGCCGGCGGCTCCGGACCCGGTGCTGCCGGTGCCGGTGCCCGGCGTCGGCGTGGGCGTGGGCGTCGGGGCGGCGGCCTTCGGTTGCGAGGAGAAGCCGTGGACGCCGACCAGCGGAGCGTTCTGCTGCTGGGGCTGCTGCTGGCTCGAGGGCGGCTGGCTCGGCGGCGGCTGTTGCTGGGCCGGCGCGGGCTGCTGCTGAACCTGGGGCTGCTGGCCGGCCGTCGGCTGCGCGGCCGGCGGCATCGTGCCGCCCGCCGCCAGCTGCTGCGCCGCGGGCTGCTGGGCCGGCGCGGCGGTGGTCGTCGGCTCGTCGCGTGCCTCGCGGGCGTCGCGCAGCTGCTGGCGGGCGGAGTCCCGCTGGGCGCGCGCGGCCTCGAGGTTCGCCTCGGCGTACTCCGGGTCGAGGGTGGCGACGACCTCGCCCGCCGTGACGGTCTCCCCGATGGCCACCCGGACGTCCTCGACGCGTCCGCCGGCGGCGAAGTTGAGCGTGGAGCTCCGGGCGCTGGTCACGGCGCCGGAGGCAGTGACGGTCTCGGCGACCGTGCCGCGGCCCACCGGGGTGGTGCGCAGGCCGGCGTCGTCCGTGCCGCTCGAGGACAGGGCCACCACGGCGCCGCCCGCGGCGAGCAGCACGACCAGCACGATCAGCCCGTTGACGATCCACAGAGAGCGACGCCCACCGGCCATGTGGCGGACGCTATCCCCACGTCACGCGTCCCCGACGCCCGGGTCCGCACTGGGTGAGTGACGGTTCAGGCGTAGACGTGCGGGTCGAGCGTGCCGATGTAGGGCAGGTCGCGGTAGCGCTCGGCGTAGTCGAGGCCGAAGCCGACGACGAACTCGTTGGGGATGTCGAAGCCGATGTAGGCGACGTCCACGTCGAGCTTGGCCGCCTCGGGCTTGCGCAGGAGGGTGACGACCTGCAGCGACGCCGGCCCGCGCGACTCCAGGTTCTTGCGCAGCCAGGACAGCGTCAGCCCCGAGTCGATGATGTCCTCGACGATCAGGACGTGGCGCCCGGAGATGTCGCGGTCGAGGTCCTTGAGGATCCGGACGACGCCCGAGGACGACGTCGACGACCCGTAGGAGCTCACGGCCATGAACTCGAGCTGCGTGGGCATCGGGAGCTTGCGCGCGAGGTCCGTCATGAACATCACGGCGCCCTTGAGCACGCCGACGAGGACGAGGTCCTGGTCGTGCTCGCCGTACGCGGCGCCGATCTCGGTCGCCAGGTCGGCGATCTTGCTCTGGATCTGCTCCTCGGTGACCAGCACGGACGCGATGTCGCCGTCGTACACCGTTGTCGAGCTCCTCAGCAGATCGGTGGTGGGGCGTGTGGCGCAGTCCCTGCTCCGGCCGCGGCCACGCGCAGCCTGCCACGAGCCCGCACGACCTCCAACCCGCCCGGGAGGGGAGGTGCGCCCTGGCCGCGCCACGCGGCGACGAGCGCGTCGACGGCGCGGAGATGCGCGTCACTGAGCTCCGCGACCCCGGCGGCGTGCAGCCACCCCCGCAGCACCCGCCGCCGGATCGCGGGCGGGTCGACCGCGAGGGCGACGGCGTCGAGGGCGCCGTCGTCGTCGACCAGCTCATGACGACGCCCGTCGGCCAGGGCGGTGAGCGTGGCGTCGTCGTCGGCGAGCTGGGCGGCGGTGCGAGCCAGGGCGGGCGCCACGCCGCCGGCCAGCACGTCCTCGAGCAGGGGAAGGACCTCGTGGCGCAGCCGGACGCGGGTGTAGCGCGGGTCGGCGTTGTGGGGGTCGTCCCACACCGCGAGGCCGGCGGCCGCGCACGCCGCGCGGGTGGTCGCGCGCCGCACGCCCAGCAGGGGGCGGCACCACGGCGGGTCCCAGGCGGCCATGCCCGCGAGCGAGCGAGCGCCCGATCCGCGGCCGAGTCCCAGGAGCACCGTCTCGGCCTGGTCGTCGAGCGTGTGACCGAGCAGCACGGGCGCGTCCCCGTGCTGCTGTGAGATCGAGCGCAGCGCCGCGTACCGGGCTGCCCGCGCGGCGGCCTCGGGCCCGCCGGAGGTGCCGACCTCGACGGCGACGACGTCGGCGCGCGCCGCCCCCAGGTCGCGGAGGAGCGCCGCCGTCCGCGCCGCGTGCTCGTCCGAGCCGCCCTGGAGGCCGTGGTCGACGACGACGCCGAGCACCGGCCCCGGCGCGACGTGGACCGCCGCGGCGGCGAGGGCGAGCGAGTCCGCCCCGCCCGAGCACGCGACGATCACCGCGAACGGGCCGTCCGCTCCCCCGGGCACGGCCTGGCGCACCGCGCGGCGGACCTCGGCCACCGGCTCCGGGACGCGCACGAGCGGGGCGTCAGCCGTGGAGGCGGGCGAGCCAGGCCGCGGGGTCGGTGATCTCCGCGCGCCGGGGCAGGGTGTCCGGCGAGGTCCAGACGGCGTTGAGCCCGTCGAGGCCGACGGCGTCGACGACGTGGTCGACGAACACCCGTCCCTGCTCGTACTGCTTGATCTTGGCGTCGACGCCCAGCAGCGTGCGCAGGAGCCGGTCGACGAGGCTGCCGCCCCGGCGCCGGGTGGTGAAGCGCGCCCGGATCGTGGACACCGACCCGACGACCTCGGGGCCGACGGCGTCCATCACGTGCTCGGCGTGGCCCTCGAGCAGCGTGGTGAGGGCGAGCAGCCGGTCGAGCACCTCGCGCTGCTCCGGTCCCTGGAACATCTCGACCAGGGCGAGCCCGTCGCGCGGCGGGTCGCGGCGCACCGCCCTGACGATCTCGGGCAGGCGGTCGACGGCGCCCGACGCGGTGCGGTCGAACCCGCCCGCGAACGCGGCGACCTCGGAGCGGAAGTGGTCGCGCAACCAGTCGACGGCCGTGAACTGGAGCCGGTGGGTGGCCTCGTGCAGGCAGACCCACAGGGCGAAATCCTCGGCATCGACGTCGAGGGCGCGGCGCGCGGCGACGACGTTGGGCGCGACGAGCAACAGGCGCCCGGCCTTCTCCGGGCCGCCGAACGGGTCGTACTGACCCAGCACCCTGCTGCCGAGGAACGCCAGCAGCGTGCCCATCTGCAGGCCGGCCGCCGAGCGCGTGACGCGGCCGAACGCGTCGCCGACGAGGCCCTCCGGCGCGCGGGGGCCCGGGGTGTCCTCGAGCAGCGTGGCGACGCCGTCGACCGCGGAGCGGATCCACCCGGGCCGGTCGACGACGTCGGCGTCGGGCACGGGCAGGCCGGCGCCGAGCCCGGTGAGCGCCCGCACGTGGCCCTCGCCGACCCGGGCGCCGTCACGCAGCCGCGCGACCTCGATGGCCGCCTCCTCGGGCGTCACCGACGGCCCCGCGGAGACCAGGCGTACCCCGGTGCCGGCGGCGAGGTCCCAGTCGACGGGCAGCCCCGTCGGGGGCGCGGAGGTCAGCTCGGCGGTCACGGTTCCACCGTACGTCGCGCCTCCTCCGCCGGCGGGCCCCTCAGCGGCAGCCGCAGTCGTGCAGCGCCGCGGCCAGCGCGTCGAGGCGCGGTCGGGCGCTGCCCGGGTCGACGCCGTTGCTCATGAAGGAGAAGACGAGCACCCGCCCGTCGGCGGTGCCGACGACGCCGGCGAGCGCGTTGGCGGCGGTGAGCGTGCCGGTCTTGGCGCGGACCCAGCCGCGGCCGTCCGCCGCCGGCGTCCCGGGCGTGTAGCGGTCGGCGAGCGTGCCCCCGCCGCCGGCGACGGGCAGCCCGTCGAGCAGCGGCCGCAGGGCGGGGGTGCGTGGGTCGGTGCCGACGGGGGCCGCGGCGGGGGCGAGCACCCCGGACAGGGCGGTGGCCGGCACGCGGTTGTTCACCGAGAGCCCGCTGGTGTCCGCGAGCGTCACCCCGGCGGTGTCGATCTGCGCCTCGGCGAGCACCTGCGTCACCGCGCGGGCCGCGCCGTCGAACGTCGTGGGCAGACCGACCGAACGGGCGACCTCGCGGCCGAGGGCCTCGGCGAGGACGTTGTCGGAGTTCTGCAGCGCCGTGCGGACGAGCTCGGTGACCGGCGGCGAGACGACCTGCCCGAGTACCGCCGCGCCGGGCGGCGCGGTGCCGACCGTCGCGGTCGGGGCGGTCCCGCCGGCGGCGAGGCGACGACCCAGCTCGCGGGCGGCGTCGGAGGCGGGCGTCGCGGTGCGCGGGACGTCGAGCTGGGTCGGGTCCGAGCGCCCCCCGTCGAGCATCACGGGCACGATCGGCGCGACGAAGCCGCCGGCGACGTCGGTGGGGTCCCACCCCGGCGCGACCCCGTTGCCGCCGCCGTTCTCGTAGCGGGAGACGTCGACGTAGACCCGCGTGACGGCCGGCTGCCCGGCGCGGGCGGCGGTCACCGCCGTGACGAGGTCGTCGAGCCGTGCCGCGTCGGGGTACACGGTCCGTTGCCCGGCCGGAAGCGACGACAGCGTCGGGTCGCCGCCGCCGACGAGCACCACGGAGTCGGGCGTCGGCCCGGCGACGACCGTCGTCGTCCAGCGCATCGTCGGGTCGAGCCGCAGCAGGGCGGCCGTGCCCGTGAGCAGCTTCGTCACCGACGCCGGGACCTGGGGCTCGGAGGACCGACGGTTCCACAGGGTGGTGCCGGTGGCGGGGTCGACGACGGCGCCGGTGAGGTCGCCGAGCGCGGCGGCCCGGGCGTCCAGCGCCGTCGCGAGCCCGGCCTCGGTCGGGACCGGCGCGTCGGCGCCGGCGGCGGCCAGGCGCAGCCGGGGTGTCGAGGGCTCCGGGGGCTCGGCGGCCTCCCCGCCGAGCAGCGAGACGGGCAGCCCGACCGACCGGGCGAACGAGGGCGCCTGCAGCGACGTGCCCACGCCGAGACCGGCGAGCAGGACGACGACGACCGCGAGCGCGAGGAGCGCCGGGATCCACCGGCGACCGGCGGACGACGTCGCGGGATCCGCGCGGTGACCGTCGCCGCTCACGCCCCCGGACCCCTCCTCACCTGCAGTTCACCCCACCCCGGACGAGGGAGAGGTCACGTCGACTCAGGTGACGGTGCACCCCGGTCGGTACCCCACACTAGAGGCCGGGTCGTGGCCCTCCGGCCACGCCGCCGACGAGGCCACGACAAGAGCGAGCACAGGGAGCGGTGAGCGGCACCGTGCAGTTCGACGTACTGATCGAGATCCCCAAGGGGGTCCGCAACAAGTACGAGATGGACCACGAGAGCGGCCGGCTGCGGCTGGACCGGACGCTCTTCACGGCCACTCAGTACCCGGCCGACTACGGATACGTCGAGCACACCCTCGGCATGGACGGCGATCCGCTCGACGCGCTGGTCCTCATCCAGGAGCCGACGTTCCCGGGCTGCCTGGTGGCAGCCCGCGCGATCGGCATGTTCCGGATGACCGACGAGGCCGGCGGCGACGACAAGCTGCTCTGCGTGCCGGCGGGCGACCCCCGCCAGGAGCACCTGCGCGACATCCACCACCTCTCGGAGTACGACCGCCTCGAGATCCAGCACTTCTTCGAGGTCTACAAGGACCTCGAGCCCGGCAAGAGCGTCGAGGGCGCCTCGTGGGTCGGCCGCGCGGACGCCGAGCTGGAGATCAAGGCCTCGCGCAAGCGGGCCGAGGAGCAGGGCACGCACTGAGCCGGTGAGCACGCCCACGCGGCCGCCGGGACCCGGAGGTCCCGGCGGCCGGACGTGACTTGGTGGCGGCGTCTACGGGGCCGACCGCGTGAGGTCGTCGCGGTCCTGCGGTGCCGGCGTGTCCGGCGCCTCGTGGCGACCACCCTCCGGGCCGGGGGTCGCGGGACGCGGCGGGGCCACCGTGAGCGTCACGTCCACCGGGCCGGCGGTGCCGTCGACGACGACCTGCTCGGTGACCGGCGCGAAGCCGCTCGCGGTGAGCATGTGCCGCCCGGGCGCCAGGTCGTCGAGCTGGAAGCGGCCGTCGGCACCGGTGACCGCCGAGGCCACCACGCCGCCGTCGCGTCCGACGAGGACGACCAGCGACTCGGACACGGGCGCCCCGCCCGAGGCCCGCACGGCCCCGGCGAGCGTGTAGCGCGCCACCGGCACCGTCACGTCCGCCCTGCCCCCACCGTCGCCGACCTCGACCCGCGTGGCCCGCGGCGCGCGCCCGGGAGCGAGGACGGTGACCGTGTAGATCCCGGCCGCGACCTCGCCGCCCTCCCAGACGCCCTCGGCGTCGCTGCGGTGCACGCCGACGACACCGCCGGTGGGGTCGGTGACGGTCACGGTGGCGCCGGCGACGCCCGTGCCATCGGGCTCGGTGACCCGCCCGCCCAGGGTCGCCGCGCGGGCGAGGGCCACGTCGCGGCGCACGGGGACGCCGTCCACGGTGACCAGCTCGGCGAAGGGCCGGCGCCGCGGCGAGCTCGCGATGAGCACGTAGGTCCCGGATGCGGGCGCCCGCAGGACGAAGCCGCCGGCGGGGTCGAGATCCGTGCGCTCCACCGGGGCGCCGTCCAGGCCGTGGAGCGAGACGGTCACCTCGTCCTCCGCCTCGACCGTGGCCCCGGTCGTGCCGGTGACGTGGCCGTGCACGGTCGGTCCCGTGGAGCGGCGCGGCGCGGGGCTCGGCGTGTCGGCCGCGCTCGGCGGTCCCCACCCGGGCTCGGCGTCGTGGCGGGACGGCCCGGCGGCCGCCCCCGCCGGGACGGGCGGCGCGGAGGCCGTGGTGTCCAGGGCCGCTGCCCCGGCGGTCGGCCCGCCGACGGCCGCCCCGGTCGTGGTGGGGGTGGCCGCCTGCTCCTCGTCGCGGGCCTGGATGCCCGAGACCGTGCGCAGCGGCAGCTCCCGCATGAACCAGATGAGCACGAAGCCGATCGCCACCACGCAGGCGGCGACGAGGAACACGAGGTCCATCGAGTCCGCGAACCCGACGAGGAACGGCTCGGCGAGGCGGGGGTCCATGCGCTGCAGCACCGAGGAGTCCTGCACGACCTGCGCCGCGCCCGTCACCGGGTTCAGCGCGACGGCGTTGGCCGGGTCGGCCGCCACCGCAGGGTCCGCGGCCGCGGCCTGGAACGCCGGGGTGCCGACGGCGGCGGCGAACGCCGTCCGGATGTTGTCGCCGACGGTGGAGAACAGGATCGACAGGAAGACCGCGACACCGAGCGTGCCGCCCATCTGCCGGAAGAACGTGGCCGACGCCGTCGCGACGCCCATGTCCTTGGCCGGCACCGCGTTCTGCACCGCGAGCACGAGGGTCTGCATGCACAGGCCGACGCCCAGCCCGAAGATCGCCATGAGGACGGCGACCTCGCCGTAGGGCGTGTCCGCATGCAGCCGCAGGTGGAACAGCACCAGGCCGACCGTCATGAGGCCGAGGCCGATCACCGGGAAGATCTTGTAGCGGCCCGTCCGGGAGGTGAGCTGGCCGGAGAGGATCGAGGACACCATCAGGCCGCCGACCAGCGGCAGCATCTCCAGGCCCGCCTGCGTCGGCGAGGAGCCGGTGACGATCTGGAGGTACTGCGGGACGAGCGCGATGCCGCCGAACAGCCCGATCCCGGTGATGATCGCGATGATCGAGGTCAGGCTGAACACCGAGTTGTTGAACAGCCGCAGCGGGAGCACGGCGTCGTCGCCGTAGGCGCGCTCGGCGAGGAGGAACGAGACCAGCCCGACCGCCGCGACGACGTAGCAGACGATCGCCGACGTCGAGGTCCAGCCCCACTCCCGGCCCTGCTCCGCGACGATGAGGATCGGCACGAGCGTGACCGCGAGGGCGATCGCGCCGGGGAAGTCGATGCGGTGGTCGCGGCGGGTGTGCGGCAGGTTGAGCACCCGGAAGACGACGAAGAACGCGACGATGCCGATGGGCACGTTGACGAGGAAGACCCAGCGCCAGCCGGTGATGCCGAAGATCGTGGTCTGGCCCGCGAGGAACCCGCCGATCACGGGGCCGAGCACGCTCGACGTCCCGAACACGGCGAGGAAGAAACCCTGGTACCGGGCGCGCTCCCGCGGCGGGACGATGTCACCGATGATCGTGAGCGCGAGGCTCATCAGGCCGCCGGCGCCGAGCCCCTGGATCGCGCGGTACGCGGCGAGCTCGTACATCGAGGTCGCGATGGTGCACAGCACCGAGCCGACGACGAAGATCCCGATCGCGGAGAGGAAGAACGGCTTGCGCCCGTAGAGGTCGGAGAGCTTGCCGTAGAGCGGGGTCGAGATCGTGGCCGTGAGCAGGTAGGCCGTCGTCGCCCAGGCCTGCAGGTTGAGGCCCTGGAGGTCGTCGGCGATCGTGCGGATCGAGGTCGCGACGATGTTCTGGTCGAGCGCGGCCAGGAACATCCCGAGCATCAGCCCGGAGAGGATGGCGAGGATCTGCCGGTGGGTGAAGCCGGTGCTGCTCGCCGCGGTGGCGGCTGCCGGCGGAGCCGGGGCAGCGGTGGTGCTCATGAAGCCTCCGGGGGAGCCAGCACGGGCGAGGACGCCGCGCTGGAGAGGTGGTGGTTCTCGAAATCGGTGGTCAGCCGGTCGAGGAGCTCGACGAGCCGCAGGCGGTCGGCCTCGTCCCAGTGCGCGGTGAGCGCCCCGATCTCGCGGTTGCGACGGTCGCGGTTGGCCTGGAAGACGCGCAGGCCCTCGTCGGTGGCGGCGAGCAGGGTGGCCCGCCCGTCGTCGGGGTCGGGACGTCGCTCGACGAGACCGGCCCGGACGAGGCCGGCGACCTGCCGGCTGACGGTGGACGGGTCGGAGTGCACCGACTCGGCGAGCGCGTTGGAGCGCCGGGGTCCCTCGAGCACGAGGCGGGCGAGCAGGACGTAGGCCGCCCGCTCGACACCGTCCGGGCCGACGGCCTTGCCGGCCTTCGCCCGCTCGACCGCCCGCATCAGGCGGATCATCTGGTGGCCCAGGCGGTCCGAGACCAGCCAGCGGTCGTCCACCCCCGGCGGTGCCGGGAGCCGCGTGGAATCCATTGCATGCTCCGTACAATCGGTTGCTGACTACAAGCATGCACCCGGCGTCCGTGCTCCCGCCAACCGGGCCCCGATCGAGGACGTCCCTGGGGGGGTCCGGGGCGGGCGGGTTTCCGCGCGAAGGGCACCTTCGGCCGGATAGAGCGGCGACGGGCGCCCTTCGCTGGAACGCGCCGCGCCCTACGGTGGCGAACCGTGAGCAGCGAGCGCGTCACCTACGAGCGCGACGGGCACGTCGCGACGATCACCTACTCCCGCCCCGAGAAGCTCAACGCGATCGACGGCGCGATGCGCGACAGGCTCAACGAGGCGTTCGACCGCTTCCGCGCCGACGACGAGGCGTGGGTGGGCATCGTGACCGGCGAGGGCCGGGCGTTCTGCGTCGGGGCGGACGCGAGCGGCGAGGGCAACCCCGCCGGCGACTTCCCCGGCTCGTTCTGGGAGCGCCCCACGGTCAACTCGTTCGAGAGCGGCTGGGAGATCTACAAGCCGGTCATCGCCGCGGTGAACGGTCACTGCCTGGGCTACGGGCTCACGCTCGTCACCTGGTGCGACCTCGTGATCGCCAGCGAACGGGCGACGTTCGGCTTCCCCGAGGTCCGCCTCGGCATCCCGACGATCGTCGGCGCGATCCGCCTGCCCCAGCGCATCGGCTGGCAACCGGCGATGGAGCTGCTGCTCACCGGCGAGCGGGTCGACGCCGAGCGCGCCCGGGAGATGGGGCTCGTCTCGCGCGTCGTCCCGCACGACGGCCTGCTCACCGAGGCCCGGGCCCTCGCCGATCGGCTCCTCGCCGGCGCACCTCTGGCCCAGCGGGCGATCAAGGAGATGGCCCGCCGGGCGCCGTATCTGGGCGAGACCGACGCCATCCGCTTCGGCGAGACCATGCGCCGCGTCGCGGGCGCGACCGAGGACGCCGCCGAGGGCATGTCCGCGGCGCGCGAGAAGCGCGAGCCCCGCTGGCGGGGCCGCTGAGGTGCGCCTCCGGCGCATGTGAGCACGTCGGAGTGGCTGCTCCGACGTCGTCCTGCACCGGTCGCGCGCGTTCACCCACATCACGGTCGATGACGACCCTCCCCATGTCGGGAAGGCGCACACGATCCTCGACCTGGCCGTCGACGCAGGAGACGCGCGAGAGGCCATGCGGGTCTTCACCTCCCTGGCGGCCGCGGCGCGTGTGCCGGCCCTGCTCCTCGAGGAGGCGATCGAGCTCCGTCGACCACGGCGCTACCTGCGTCCCCTGCGCGATGCCGTGACGCTCCTCCGCGACGGCGTCTGCTCCGTCCTCGAGGCCGATTGGGCGCTCGACGTCGAGCGAGCGCATGGTCTGCCGGCGCCGACCCGCCAGTTCTCCGTGGTCGTCGAGGGGCGCCGGCGCGCGGAGGACCTGCTCTATGCCATGCCACGGGGCGAACTCATCGTCCGCCTCGACGGTTGGCGCCATCAGGCCGACACGACGACGGCACGCAGTGATCGAGCCCGCGACAACGCCGCCGAGCTCGCCCATCGCGCACGGATGACCTTCGGATGGGAAGAGGTGCACCACGAGCCGTGCGAGGCGGCAGTCCTCGTCGGCGTCCGGCTCCGGGAGCTCGGCTGGGAGGACGAGCCTCGGAGGTGCACTTCGTGCATGTGAGCACTTCGGAGTGCCCCAGCACTCCGAAGTGCTCACATGTGCGTCAGCGCACCCGCTCGAAGACCGCCGCGAGGCCCTGGCCGCCGCCGATGCACATGGTCTCGAGGCCGTAGCGGGCCTCGCGACGGTCCATCTCGCGCAGCATGGTCGCCAGGATCCGCACCCCGGTGGCGCCGACGGGGTGGCCCAGCGAGATGCCCGAGCCGTTGGGGTTCACCCGCTCGTCGGTGATCAGGTCGATGCCCCACTCCCGCCCGACCCCGAGGGCCTGGGCGGCGAACGCCTCGTTCAGCTCGATCACGTCGAGATCCGCCAGCGACAACCCGGCCCGGGAGAGAGCCGCCTCCGTCGCCGGCACCGGCCCGATCCCCATCACCTCGGGCCCGACCCCGGCCAGGCCCCACGACACCAGCCGCGCCAGCGGGCGCAGGCCCAGCTGCTCCGCGCGATCAGGCGTCGTCACGATGCACACCGCGGCGCCGTCGTTCTGCCCCGAGGCGTTCCCGGCGGTCACCGTCGCCTCCGGGTCCTGCTTGCCCATGATCGGCTTGAGGGTCGCGAGCTTCTCCAGCGCCGCGTCCGGGCGGATGTGCTCGTCGGCCTCCACGACCGTGTCCGACTTCCGCCCGGGCACCGTCACCGCCACCAGCTCCTCGGCGAAGCGCCCGTCCTTGACCGCCGCGGTCGCCTTCTCGTGCGAGCGCATCGCGAGCCGGTCCTGCTCCTCGCGCCCGATCGAGTACCGCTTCCGGACGTTCTCGGCGGTCTCGATCATCCCGCCCCACACCGGGTGGTCCTTGCCGCCGGCGTGCACGCGGCCCTCGGCCAGCGCGTCCTTCATCTGGAAGCCGCCCGCCTTGGTGCCCCAGCGCGGCGCCTGGGAGTAGTACGTCGCGCCCGACATCGACTCCGCACCGCCGGCGAGCACCAGCGACGCCCCGCCGGTCTGCACCGCCATCGCCGCGTACAGCACCGCCTGCAGCCCCGACCCGCAGCGCCGGTCGACCTGGATCCCCGGGACCGTCACCTCGAGCCCGGCGTCCAGCGCCGCCACCCGCCCGATCGCCGGGGCGTCCATCGTCGGATAGCAGTGCCCGAACGCCACGTCGTCCACGTCCTCGGCCCGCAGACCGGTGCGCGACACCAGCTCGCGGATCACCGTCGCCGCGAGCTCCTGGGCCGCCACGTCCCGCAGCGCCCCGCCGAAGCCCCCCACCGGGGTCCGCAGGGGCTCACAGATCACCGCATCGGCCACGGCCGACCTCCTCGACAACGACAGAGCTAGTACGCGTAGCGCAGGATGACCTCGGCGACGCACGCCGGCTTGGGCCATCCCTCGATCTCGACGGTCCCCCCGATGGTGGCCTGCACACCGTTCGGGACGTCCGTGACGTCCACCAGGCGGCAGTGACCTCGCACACGGGAGCCGACGGGCACCGGGGCCGGGAACCGGACCTTGTTCAGCCCGTAGTTCACGGTCATCGAGACGCCCTCGACCTTGAAGGTGTCCCACCCGAACTTGGGCATGAGGGCGACGGTGAGGAAGCCGTGCGCCACGGTCCTCCCGAACGGCCCCTCGGCGGCCGCCTCCGGGTCGACGTGGATCCACTGGTGGTCGTCGGTGGCGTCGGCGAAGGTGTCGACGCGCTTCTGGTCGACGGTGACCCAGGGGCTGGTGCCCAGGTCCTCGCCCACCGCACCGCGCAGTTCCTCGATGTCGGCGAACACGCGCATGGGGAGCTCCTAGAGGTTCGGCCCTACAGATTGGCGCAGAGTTCCTTGGCCTGCCCCACCAACGACACCCGCTCGGCGGGTGTGCCGGCGAGCGGCGTGACATTGATCGTGGTGATGCCGGCGGCGGCGAAGGCCTGCAGCCGCTCGGCGACGTAGGAGCGCGGCCCGATCAGCGACATCGCCCGGACGAGCTCCTCGGGGACCGCCGCCGCGGCGTCGTCCTTCTTGCCGTCGAGGTAGAGGTACTGGATCTTCTCCGCCTCCTGCTCGTAGCCGTAGCGGCGGGCGACGTCGTTGTAGAAGTTCTTGCCCTTCGCGCCCATGCCGCCGACGTAGAGCGCGACGAACGGGCGCATGCCGTCGAGCATCGCCTGCGCGGTGGCCTCGTCCTCGGTGATGCACAGCGAGGCCTGGAGGTAGACCTGGAGGTCGCCGAGCGCCGGGTCGCGCTTCGCCTTCCCGGCCTCCAGGGACTCGCCCCAGATCTCGTGCGCCCGCTCGGGGACGAAGAAGATCGGCAGCCAGCCCTCGGCGACCTCGGCGGTCAGGGCGACGTTCTTCGGCCCGATCGCGGCGAGGACGATCGGGATCCGGTCGCGCACCGGGTGGTTGATGATCTTCAGCGGCTTGCCGAGGCCCGTGCCCTGGTCGGCCGGCAGGGGGATCGAGTAGTACTTGCCGGAGTACTGGACCTTCTCGCGGCGCCACACCTGCCGGCAGATGTCGACGATCTCGCGGGTGCGCCCGAGCGGCGCGTCGTAGCGCAGGCCGTGGAAGCCCTCGATGACCTGCGGCCCGGACGCCCCGATGCCGAGGGTGAACCGGCCGTTCGAGACGTAGTCGAGGCCCGCGGCGGTCATCGCCGTCAGCGACGGGGTTCGCGTGTAGATCTGCAGGATGCCCGAGGCGATCTCGACGGTGCTCGTGCGCGCAGCGATGTACCCGAGCTGGCTGACCGCGTCGAAGCTGTAGGCCTCGGGCACGAAGACGATGTCCAGCCCGGCTGCCTCGTGCTCGGCCAGCTCCGCGACCGTCTCCTCGAAACCGCCGCTGTAGTTCAGGCCCATCCCGATCCGCACGCTGCCTCCTCGCTCCGCGCCCGACGCCCTGGCCGTCCCGCCGGGGCAGCCTGCCACGATCGCCCGGATCATGGAGCCGGCGGAGGCGAGGGCGCGAGGGTGTTCACGACGACGGTGACGGTGCGCGGCTACGAGACCGACGCGAACGGGCACGTCAACCACGCCGTCTACCACCAGTACGGCGAGCACGGGCGCACGGAGTTCCTCCGCGTCGCGGGGCTCGACGTGCCGGACCTGACGGCCGCCGGCCTCGGTCCGGTGATCCTCGAGTCCACCGTTCGGTTCCTGGCCGAGCTCCGCGTCGGCGACGTGGTCGAGGTGGCGCTCGACGTGCGCTTCGGCGAGGGGAAGACGTTCCGGATGGACACCGAGCTCCGTCGCGGCGAGCAGGTGTGCGCGACGCTCACCGGCGTCATGGGGCTGCTCGACCACGCCACCCGACGGCTCGTCGCCGACCCCCGCGGACGGATGCTCGCGCTGGCCGACCCGGAGACCGGCCCTCAGCTGCTCGGCGAGCCCTCCGAGGCAGCCCCTGAGAAGTGACCGGGCCACTCGTCGTAGCGGATGCGCGGGGTGGCGAGCACCTCGCCGAGGGTGGACCACTCGGAACCGCCGAGACGGGCGATCGGCGCGAGCCGCCGGGCGTCGGGACGTCCGTCGACGAGCGCCTCGGAGTCGACGACGGCGTGCACCACGCGGCCGAGCACGAGCGTGCAGTTGCCCAGCGGGACGGTGCGCTCCAGCCGGCACTCCAGCGCCACGGGTGACTCGGCGATCCGCGGGGTCGCGATGTGCGACGACGGTTCGCGGGTCAGCCCCGTCGCGTCGATCTCGCTCTCGTCCGCCGGGAAGTCGGTGGCCGTGGCGTTGATCTCCTCGATGAGCTTCTCGGGCGTGAGGCACACCGTGAACTCGCCCGTGGCCTCGGCGTTGCGCAGCGAGTCCTTCTCCCCCACCGAGGTGAACTGCACGATCGGCGGGTCGGTGCTCGCCACCGTGAAGAAGGAGTGCGGGGCGAGGTTGTCGACGCCGTCGGCCGACCGCGTCACCACCCAGGCGATCGGCCGCGGCACGATCACCTGGGTCAGGAACTGGTAGAAGCGGCCGGCGCCCAAGGCGTCGGGGTCGAAGTCGGTGCGCACGCCGGTCAGTTACCCGGGAGCAGGCCGCTCGGCACCAGCTGCGGGCGCTCCGAGGTCGTCGTCCGTGACGACGAGGTGCTCCCCGTGGTGCTGGTCGGCGTCTCCTCACCGGACGTCGTCGTGCCCTCCGGCGCGTCGCCGCTGGTGGTGGTCTCCGGTGCGGACGTCGACGTCGTCGGCTCGGCGGTGCCGAACACCTGCCCGAAGCTCGTGCCCGACTCGCCCCCCGAGATCGGCGAGCCCTTGACCCGCTCGATCCCGGTGATCGCGAGCATCGCGATGAGGAAGATCAGCAGCGCCGTGGCTGCGAGCACCCCGTAGCGCTTCCAGGGCGTCCGGCGCGGCGGGTCGCCGTCGTCGCCGTCGTCCGGGTCGTCCGGGCCGCCGGGGACACCGTGCAGGACGGTCGGGTCGCCGTCGGGCCCGCCCATCATGCGGGTGCCGGGACCGACGGCCTGCGTGGCGTCGTCGCCGATCGCGCGGGTGCGGGGGTCGACGGCCTGGGTGGCGTCGTCGCCGATCGCGCGGGTCGGGTCGTCGCCCGGTCCGACGGGACCGCCGCCCGGTCCAGCGCCCATGGCCATCGTGGCGGGCGCCGCCCCGACGCGCGCCGCGCCGCCACCGATCACGACGGTGGGCTGCTCGTCCGGCCCGGCCCCCCGGCCCGGGGCCCCGACGGCCACCGTGCGGCGCTCGTCGGCCCCGTCCTCGGGCTCGCCGGGACGCCCCGGTCCGCGGCGCGCCTTCATCCGGCTGCGGACGTGGTCGCGGGTCCGCTCGACGGACCGCTGGTAGGCCGCGTCGCCGACGGTGGTGATGACCGCGGCGATCCCGGCGCCGGCCACGGTGCCCGCCGCACCGCCCATGAAGGAGCCGGCCCCCGCGGTCAGGATCGCGGCGAAGGCCTGGCCGGAGACCTTGATCGCCGACAGCGGATTTTCGGACGCCGCCGCGGCCCCCGCCGGGCGGTGGCTCGTCGGCTCGTCGCCCGGCTCGCTCGGCCCCGGCTCGCGCGACACCGGCGCGACGGAGGTGCGCTGGTCGTCGGCCGGCGTGCGCCACGGCCGGTCGTCGACAGCCCCGCCGTACGGCGCCGCGGGCCCTCCGTGACCGCCGTGGCCCGGAGGTCCCGGCGCCCCGGGCGGCGGCCCGTACCGGCCGGGCGGCGGGCCCTGCTGTGGGCCCTGCTGTGGGCCCTGCGGAGGCATGCCCGGCGGGGGCGGGCCCTGCGGCGGCATGCCCTGCGGTGGGCCGTACCGGGGTGGGCCGGCCGGCGCACCGTGGCGGCCTCCCTGCGGGCCGGGCTGCGGCGGCGGCCAGGGCGCTCCGGGCGGTCCACCGGGACCGGGTCGCCCGGATCCTGCGGGCGCCGCGCCGGGTCCCTGCGGTGCGGCGGGATCGGCGGCGTCGGAGCCCGACGAGCCCTGCGGGGCGTTGTCCGCGTCCGGCCCGGGGGCGGAGTGGCGCCCGCGTCCGGAGCCGTCCGGGGGTCCGGATTGCTCGCTCATCCCTGCCCTCGCTGACCTCGGCGACCGGTCCCGCGCCCGGACGTGACCGAGTCACCAGGGTGCCCCACGGCCCGGTCCGTGCGTGGGCCGGGCCCTCGGCGACCCCGCACCGGAGGCGTCCGGTCAGCCGCCGGAACGCCGGTGACGGCCGCCGGTGCCGCGGAGCATGACCGGCCGGGACGGCCGGGACTCGCCCCCTCCGGAGAGGTCCTCACGGAACGCGCGCCGCTCGGCTCCACGATCGGACCGGCCGAGGGCCCGGCGGACTTCCTCGTAGATCGGCGTCTGCATCATGCGCGGCACCCTACGACTCCGCCGACGACGCCCGACGGCCACTCCGGCCACACCCACCCGGGGTTTCACACCCCCGCTGAGCTGGGGACACGTCCTCGCGGAGGGCCTTGCCGCCGATCATGACCGGACACCGCACGAGGACCGGTCACGGACCCGCCGACGAGGTCCACCCCAACGGATCAACCAGGCCCGAACAGCCCTCACCCCGTGTCGCCGAGGTCGGAGAATCGTGCCCCACCCACCGGTCGAACTCACCGTCCACTCGGCGCAGCCGTACAACGCCGAGCCACCGCGCACGGCCCTCGCCGACCGCGACCTCACGCCCCTCGAGGCGTTCTACCACCGCAACCACGCCCCCGAGACGCCGTCACCCGATCCCGCGAGGTGGACGCTGCGGGTCGACGGGATGGTCGAGCGGCCGGCGACGTTCTCGCTCGGCGCGCTCCGTGAGCGGTTCCGCGGGCACACGGAGGTCGTGACGCTCCAGTGCGCCGGCAACCGGCGCGCCGGGCTCGCCGAGGTGGCCGACCTGCCGGGCGAGACACCGTGGGGCCCGGGGGCCGTCGGCACGGCGCGCTGGTCCGGTGTGCGCCTCGCCGACGTCCTGCGCGAGGTCGGGGTCGAGGCGGGCGCCACGGACGTGGAGCTCACCGGGGCGGACGTCACCGAGGAGCCGGGCGCCCCCGAGCCGTACGCGGTCTCGGTGCCGCTGGAGAAGGCCCTGGCGCCCGAGGTGCTCCTCGCCTGGTCGATGAACGGCGAGCCGCTGCCGGTCGCGCACGGAGCTCCGATCCGCGTCGTCGTCCCCGGCTGGATCGGTGCGCGCAGCGTGAAGTGGCTCGAGCGCGTCACCGTCGCCGACCGGCCCTCCGACGGGCACTACCAGGCCGTCGCGTACCGGCTGCTGCCCGCCGACGCCTCCCCCGCCCGCGGCCGGGGAGTCCCGCTCGGCCCCATCGCGGTGAACGCCGACGTTCTCGCCCCCGCCGACGGCGCCGAGGTCCCGCCCGGCCCCACGCGGGTCACGGGCTACGCCCTCGCCGGCGGCGACCGCACCGTGGTGCGCGTCGACGTGTCCACCGACGACGGCAGGACCTGGCGCGAGGCGGACCTCGACCCACAGGCCTCGCGGTGGAGCTGGCGGCTGTGGCACGCCGAGCTCGACCTGCCGCCCGGGACGACCCGCGTCGTCGCCCGCGCGTGGGACTCGGCGGCGGGGGTCCAGCCCGCCGACCCGGCCGAGGTCTGGAACCCGAAGGGCTACGTCAACAACTCCTGGGCCCGCGTGACGCTGCACGCGATCTGACCGGAACACGGGTGGGCGGGCGCGCACCGGATATCCGCGACGGCACCGTCGTGGTGCGCATCCGGAGGTCGTCATCCCATGAGCACCGACGCTCGCTCGTCCCGCCGCCCACCCGTCGGCGTCCTCGTCGCCGCCCTGCTGGCGGTCCTGCTCGTCCTGGGCGGGGTGCTGTTCTGGCTCGCGCAGGGCACCGCTCCCTCCAGCGGCTCCACCACCAACGGCTCCCTCGTCGTGCTCCTCGCACCCGCCTGATCCCACGCCCGCGCCTCCGACCGGGCACGATGCGCACGTCGTCGCTCGTGCACCGGAGGGAGGGTCCGTGGGTCAGGCCCCCGACAGCGACACCGACACCGACACCGAGGAGCACGAGCCCGACTACCGCTTCACCCTCGCCAACGAGCGCACCTTCCTCGCGTGGCTGCGGACGTCGCTCTCGCTGCTGGCCGCGGGGGTGGCCGTCGTCCAGCTCCTGCCCGAGTTCGCCGTCCCCGGGACGCGGGTGGTCGTCGGCGGCCTGCTCGCGGTGCTGGCCGTCATCACCGCCGCCGGCGGGGTGCTGCGCTGGCGCGGGGTGGAGGTCGCGATCCGGCGGGGCCTGCCGCTGCCGACCCAGCGGATGCCGTGGGTGCTCGCGGGCGGGCTCGTCGTCCTCGCCGTGTTCGGCCTCGTGCTGATCGCCCTGCGCGGGGCGGCGTGACCTCCCCGTCGGACGGGGGCCTGCAGGCCGAGCGGACCGGGCTGTCGTGGAGCCGGACGTCGCTCGGTGTCGGCGCCAACGCGGTGCTGCTCGCGGTCCGGGAGCTCACCCACGACGAGCCGGGACAGGCGCTCGTGCTCGCCGGGGCCGCGGCCGCTCTCGCGGTGGTGATCGCCCTCTACGGGCGGCACCGCACACGGCTGCTGAGCCGCGCCCCGCTGCCCTCGCCGCTGGCCGCCGACCGCGCCGTCCCGCTGCTCGGGGGTGCGGTGGCCCTGCTGGCGCTGGTCACCGGTGTGGTGCTGGTGCTGCCGTAGCCACCGGGGCACGCTGCTCCGGGGTGGGCCCGGAGCGGATGAGCGTGACGAGCCCCGCGACGGCGACCACCGCGCTCAGCCCGGCGAGGATCCCGCCCGACAGACCGAGCGCGAAGCGCTCGCCGAGCACGACGATGCCGATCGCCATCGCCGTCACCTGATCGGCCGTGATCTGCGTGGACAGCCCGGCGTCGAGCCCCCCGTCGCGGTAGGCGGTCTGCAGCAGCAGGACCGACGCCACGGGCAGCACCACGACCGCGGCGAGCACCGCCCCGATGAGCCACGGCGAGCGGCCGTCCTGCACCAGCCGGAACGTCAGGCGGACCAGGCCCGACGTCGCCCCGGCGCACAGTCCGGAGACCGCCGCGCGCATGACCGCCCGCGGCATGGCCGGGGCGCGGCCGCTCGCCCCGGCCACCAACAGGGCGACGAGGGGGATGACGAGCAGGGTCGTGAGCACGATCCCGGCGTCGGGGCGGGTGTCCGACGGCTGGTGCTCGGCGAGCCCGAAGAGCCCCGCCAGCCCGATGACGAGCACCACGGCGCCGATCCACTCGCGGCGGTGGATGCGGCGACGCTCGAGCCACGCGTCGAGGGGCAGCGCCAGGATCAGGGACGTCACGCCGATCGGCTGGACGAGCGTGATCGAGCCGAAGCCGAGCGCGACGACGTGGATGAGCGCCCCGAGCACCATCGCGGTCACCCCGCCCCACCACCAGGGCCGGCGCAGCAGCGCCCCGAAGAACGGCACGCCGGTGCCGGTGCGGGTGGAGCCGTCGACGGTGCGGGCGGTCTCGCGCCGCTGCAGGGCCGCGGAGAGCGCGTAGGCCAGCGCGGAGCAGCAGGCGAGGGCGACCGCGAAGGAGGCGTTGGCGGTCACCGTCGGCGCCCGGGAGGAAGTGGTGACACGGGGAGGGGTGGCACGGCGGCGAGGTACCCGGTCCGGGGGGTCAGCGCACGAACGCGCTGTGGCCGGTGACCGCCTTGCCGACGATCAACGTGTTCATCTCCCGGGTGCCCTCGAACGAGTACAGCGCCTCGGCGTCGGCGAAGTAGCGCCCGACCCCGTTGCCCAGGATCACCCCGTTGCCGCCGACGAGCTGGCGGGCCCACGCGACGGTCTCGCGCATCCGGCTCGCGCAGAACTCCTTGGCCAGCGCCGAGTGCGCGTCGGAGCCCCGGCCGGCGTCGAGGAGCTGGGCGTTGCGCACCGCCATGCCCAGCGACGCGGTGACGTTGCCCAGCATCTGCACGAGCAGCTCCTGCATGAGCTGGAACCCGGCGATCGGGCGACCGAACTGCTCGCGCTGCAGCGCGTAGGACAGGGCGAGCTCGTAGGCGCCCATCTGCGTGCCGACCGCGCCCCAGGAGGCGTTGCCGCGGGTCAACCGCAGGACCCCGCCGGCGTCGTCGAACGTGCCCGTGCCGCCGGAGAGGCGGTGGTCGTCGGGCACCCGGACCCCGCGCAGGGCGATGTCGGCGTTCTGGACGATGCGCAGGGCCGTCTTGCCCTCGATCTTGGCGATCGTCATGCCCTCGGTGTCGCGGGGGACGACGAACCCGCGCACCTCGTTCGTCTCGAGGTCGCGCGCCCAGATGACGACGATGTCGGCGAACGTCGCGTTGCCGATCCAGCGCTTGTCGCCGTCGAGGACCCACTCGTCCCCGTCGCGGCGGGCGGTGGTCCGCATGCCGCCCGCGACGTCGGACCCCCCGTCCGGCTCGGTGAGCCCGAACGCGCCGATCGTCTCCATCCGCGCCATCGAGGGCAGCCAGCGCTGCCGCTGCTCCTCCGTGCCGCCCGCGTGCACCGAGCCCATCGCGAGGCCGGTGTGGATGCCGAAGAAGCTGTTCACCGACGGGTCGACCCGCGCGATCTCCGCGTGCAGGAAGCCGAGGAACAGGCGGCGGGCGGGCTCGGTCCGGCCCTCGCCGAGCCCGTACGGCAGCCCCGCGAGGTCGAGGTCCGCGAAGCCCTTGACCAGCTGCATCGGGAACTCGGCGCGCTCCCAGGCGTTCTCGACCACCGGGGCGACGTCCTCGCCGAGGTAGGAGCGCAGGCGCCGCAGCGTGGCGGTCTCGTCGTCGGTGAGCAGGTCCGCGTAGTCGAAGAAATCGGCCACCGCATCCCGGTCCGGGGCGAGGTCGAGGGCGGGCCGCGGCAGGGCAGGGAAGTCGGATGGGAGCTCGGGCATGCCCTCCAGCGTGGCCCGCGCCGCCGGGGCACGCCACTGATCACCGGCGGGCCGCGTCGAGATGATGCTTGTACTATCCAAGCAAATGGGGCCCGGTCGTGCCCGCTCCCGGCCGGTGGGGTCCGACCGGTGGACGATGGGAGCGGCCGGACGCGTGTCGAGAGAGGTGGACGTCGGTGGACGGACAGGAACCGATCATGATCTTCGGTCGGGTCACGCGGAGCGACGGCGCCCCGGTGCCCGGCGCCGCGCTGACGCTGTGCGACCTCTCCGGTGACCAGCTCGACCGCGCCGCCGCGGACGAGGGCGGGCACTTCCAGCTCGTGCCGCCGACCGGCGGGACCTACCTCGTCATCTGCGCGTCCTCGACCCATCAGCCGCACGCCTCGCTGGTCGCCGTCGCCGACCGCCCGCTGCGCCACGACGTCGGGCTCTCCGGCGGCGGGGCCTCGCTCGGCGGCACCGTCGGGGTGCGCCACGGGGCAGGGACCAACGGGGCGTCCGAGGCCGGCAACGTCCGCGGGTGGGACGACGTCGTGCTCACCCTCACCGACGTGCGCGGCGCCGTCGTCGCCGTGACCCGCTCGGGCAGCGACGGCGGCTACCGCTTCTCCGACCTCACCGAGGGCACCTACACGCTGACCGCCGCGGCGCCGCGCCTCGCGCCGGTCGCCGAGACCGTCCGCGTCCCCGGCGAGGGCCACGTGACCCACGATGTCGCGCTGGCCACCCGCACCCAGCTCTCCGGCACCGTCCGCTCGGCCGGCGCCGGGCGTCCCGTCGCCGAGGCCCTGGCCACCCTGGTCAGCGAGGACGGCCACGTCGTCGGCTCGCGTGTCACCGGCGAGGACGGTTCGTTCCGCTTCGACGACGTCGCGCACGGCGTCTACACGATCACCGCGAGCGGCTACGCCCCCGTGGCCTCGGAGATCGAGATCGGACCGGGCCACCCGTCCGACGTGGTGCTGAGCCTGGTGCCGCCCGCCGTCGACGGTGCGCCGTCGCGCCCGGCCGCGCCACCCGGTGGCGACGGGGCGGCCGCGGGCAACGGCGACGGCGCCACCGGTGGGCGCCACGTCCACCACCTCGACACCGACGACGTCGCCGGGACGCCGCGGACCGACAGCCAGGCCGGCGGCGAGCCGCGGTGAGTGACGGCGGGAGACGGAGCGTTCAGGGGAGCACGCCGATGGGGGAGCTCGACCATCTCTCGCAGCGCACGGCGGAGACGGCTTCCGGCGCACCCCGGGGCGATGGTCAGGTTCGTGGTCTCGCCGTGACGAGCGACGGCTGGCCCGTGCCGTTCGCCGTCGTCACGGTGATCGACGCGTCCGGCACCCAGGTCGGCGGCGCGTCGATACGCGGGGACGGCACGTTCGAGGTCGAGGGCCTGCCCTCGGGGCCGGTCACCGTGATCACCTCGGCGGTCGGGCACTCCCCGGCGGCGCGCCCGCTGTCCGGGCCGGGCGACCTGGGACGCGTGGTCCTGACGCGCTCCGGTGCGCTGCGCCTGCCCGCCCCGGGGCGCTGGGAGATCGATCCCGTCCACTCGCGCATCGCCGCGTCGGCGTTCCACCTGGGCATCACCAAGGTCCACGGACGCCTGCGGAGCTTCTCCGGGGCGATCGAGATGGGCGCCGACCTCGCAGGGACGCGGGTGCACGCCGCCATCGACCCGGCGAGCGTCGACACCGACGACGACACCCGCGACCAGCACCTGCGCGCCGGCGACTTCCTCGACGTCCTCGCGTTCCCGCGCATCGAGTTCTCCTCGACCGCGATCACCGCCCGGAGTCCCGACCACTGGACGATGACCGGCGACCTGGTGCTCAAGGGCGTGCGCAACACCGTCGCCCTCGACGTCGTCTACCACGGTTCCGGGCCGGACCTCTGGGGCGGCGAGCGCGCGGGCTTCAGCGCGACCACCCAGCTCTCGCGCGACGACTTCGACATCCGCTGGAACCAGTCGGTGATCGCCGGCATCTTCGCCGTCGGCCGCACCCTGCGCATCGAGATCGACATCGAGGCGGTGCGCACGCCCTGACCGGCGGTTAGCGGGCCGGGGGGCTCCTCCGGCGCTGTGATCATCGGGTGGCGGTCGGGCTTCGGAGCACCGAGGTCGCCCCGTCATCACCCGCTGATCACCGAGCTGTCCACAGCTCCGCCGATCCGATGGATCCCGGACGCCGCGGGCTGCGTCGAGACCGGCATGGATGTCATCACCCGGTTCACCAGCACACCGTTCCGCGCCTCGGAGGCCGTCGCCGCCGGCCGTATCACCTGGGATCGCCTGCGCGGCCCGGACTTCGTCGCCCTCGCCCGCGACGTCCACGTCGGCGCCGCGACCGAGATCGGCGTGCGCGTCCGGCTCGAGGCCCTCGACGCCCGGAGCCGCGGTCGGGGCATGGTCGCCGGCCCGCTGGCTGCGCTGGCGTGGGAGGTCGAGTGCCCTTGGGACGACGCCGAGCTGGTCCTGCCCGGGCACTGGAACCCCGTCCCCGCCGGGGTGTGCGGGCGCAGCGACCGCCTGCGACCAGAGGAGATCGCGACCCGGCACGGGGTGGCGATCACGACGCCCGTGCGCACGGCGTTCGACCTGGGCCGGCGCGCACCGCTCGTCGAGGCCGTCGCCGCGGTGGATGCGCTCGCGCACGCCTGCCGCTTCGACGCCACGGCGCTCGACGCGCTCGCGGAGCACCATCCGCGGACCCGCGGACCCGTGGCGCTCCGGCAGGTCCTCACGCTCGTCGACCCGCGCGCCGAGTCGCTGATGAAGACCCGCACGCGGCTGCTGTTCGTGCTGCGGGGAGTGCCCGCGCCGATCCCCCAGTACCGGGTCCGGCTCCCCTCCGGGCGGTACGTGCGCCTCGATCTCGCATGGCCGGACGTCCCTCCCGGTCGGCGCAAGGTCGCTGTCGAGTACGACGGCCCCGAGCACCGCACCATCACCGGCCAGAACCGCGACCACTTCCGCGACGCGGCCCTGGACGACCTCGGCTGGGAGATCCTCCACGTCCCCTCGGCGCCCGTCCTCGACCCCGTGGCCGCCGACGCCCTCGCCGCCCGCGTCGCCCGCAAGGTCCTTCCGTGATCAGCAGGTGGCCGCGAGGGATCAGAGCTCGCCTGAGCCCTCCCACCACCCGATGATCAGGTTCCGGCGCCCCGGTCAGGTCGGCACCGGCTCGTGGTCGCTCTCGCCCGGGGCGGCGCCGAGCACGAGGTCGTGGACGACCGGGCGGCCGTCGACCGAGATCAGCACGGCGCGGGGCCGGGCGGCCCGTCCTCCCATGCGGTGCGGGGTGCAGACCAGCATGAAGTCCCCGGACCCCGGCGGATCGAGCTGGTAGGTGCCGTCGACC
Organism: Actinomycetospora chibensis; assembly: GCF_028737215.1. Classification (GTDB taxonomy): domain Bacteria; phylum Actinomycetota; class Actinomycetes; order Mycobacteriales; family Pseudonocardiaceae; genus Actinomycetospora; species Actinomycetospora chibensis. The sequence goes on from NZ_JAQZAM010000010.1 coordinate 162,359, forward strand.
TCGGTGTGCACGCGCGCGACCTGCTCCCCACCGTCCGAGACCAGGGTCAGCACCGCCGGGCGGGCGTGGCCGTCGAGCCCGAGGACGCGACCGTGCACGGGACCGGCCGTCACGCCGGCGTCCCCGTCGGCCTCCTCGTGGGCGTCGGCGTCGGGGACCTCCTCGCGCGGGTCGGGGGCGAACTGCGGCTCGCCGGCGGTGAGCCCCCCGCTGTTGGCCCGCGTCACGACGGCCATCAGCACGATCGCGACCAGGACGAGCACCACCGGAGCCACGAACGACCAGTCCGGGGCGAAGCGCTGGACCACGGCGTTGCCGCCCGCGGCGGCGATCACGGCGAGCAGGCGCAGCGGCGAGTTCCAGTTCCACGTGAAGGGCTTGTGCAGCTCCACGAGGCTCGAGACCCAGTTGGTGATCGTCCCGGACATGAAGCTCGTCGGGGTCCCGGCCGGACCGACGTAACGCACGGCCGCCGCCTGGACGCCCATCGCCAGCCCCGAGCCGACGACGAGCACGACGACCTTCCACTGGACGAGCGGACTGTCCCCGTCGACCCCGTACCAGAACCCGCCGAGCAGCAGGAGCAGCGCGAGCTCGAACGTCAGCGTCGCGCCGACGGCGTTGCGCCACGGCCAGCGACGCATCGCCAGCCCGCAGAACACGGTGCCCGCGATCAGACCGCCGCAGTAGCCGGCGATGGCGCAGACGTTGTCGAGGATCTGCGGCCAGTCGCCCTGGCCGAGGCCCAGCCCCAGCATGACGAGGTTGCCGGTCATCGTGCTGGCGAAGACCTGGTTGAAGGCGAAGTACGTGACGACGTCGATCGCACCCGCGGCAGCGGTGAGGACGACGGTCACGGCGCTGAGCGTGCGGGGACGCTGCTCGGGTTCGTCGAATCCGGTCACGCACACCGACGCTGACAGCGGGTCTTGACGAACTCATGACCTACGGACTGCGTTCGTGTGAGGCCGCTCGGACGTCCGGTCCAGCGTGGCTCAGCGCACGGCCGCACGCTCGCGCAGCACGACGTCGACGTGCACCGGCGACCCGTTGACCGTCACCCGGGTGGCGGCCGGGGCCACCGCACCGCGCCCGCGGGGCGTCGCGATCACCAGGTAGTCCCCGGAGCGCCCGCCGGCGCTGAGCGCGAAGCGGCCCTCGTCGTCGGTCTCCGCGCGGTCGGCCTCGTGTCCGTGGGCGTCGACGAGCGTCAGCACGGCCGCCGCCGGCGCCTCGTCGGGCGCCAGGATGCGGCCCGCGACGGCGACGGAACGAACGTCCACGGGGTCACCCCGGTCCTCCTCCCCCAGCGCCTCGCCGGACGATTCGGCCTCCCGCACCGACGGCTTCGCGCTGTCGAACAGCGACGCGATCGCGGCGACGAGACAGCAGACCGCGGCGAAGCCGAGCGCCAGGAACAGGCCGTCGGCGAAGGGGCCGGAGATCAGCTCCGGGAAGAAGCTGCGGCCGGTGAGGAACCCCGCCTGCTGCGGGCCCACCTGCGACAGCACGCCGGGCCCGAGCAGCGTCTCGATCGGGTTGTAGCCGAGCAGGGCGGCGAACAGCGTGCTCACCGGCGGGAGCTCGGCGATGCGGCCCGCGACGTCGGCGGGCACGCCCTGCCCGGTCAGCCCGGTGAACAGCGCCGCGGGCAGCGTCGAGGCGAGGCCCAGGATCAGCATCGAGAAGAAGATGCCGATCGAGAGGACGGTGGCGCCGTTCTGGAACGTCGCCGTCATCCCCGCGGCCGCGCCGCGCTGGCGGGCGGGGACGCTGTTCATGATCGAGGCGCGGTTCGGTGACGAGAACAGGCCCATCGCGAGCCCGTTGACCGCGAGCAGGATCGCGAACAGGGAGTACGGGAAGTCGACCGGCAGGAACCCCATGAGCAGGAAGCTCACCGCGGCGACGAGCATGCCGCCGGCGGCGTACCAGCGGGCGCCGTGCCGATCGGAGAGCACGCCGGAGAGCGGTCCCGCGACGAGGAAGCCGATGGTCAGCGGGACCATGTAGATGCCGGCCCACAGCGGCGTCGACTCGTAGTCGTAGCCGTGGCGCGGCAGCCAGATGCCCTGCAGCCAGATGATCAGGATGAACTGCAGGCCACCGCGCCCGAGCGCGGAGAGCAGGTTCGCGATGTTCCCAGCCGTGAACGAGCGGATCCCGAACAGCGACAGGTGGAACATCGGGTGCGGGACGCGCCGCTCGACGGCGACGAAGACCGCGAGGACGACGACGCCGCCGATGAGGCAGACGAGGACCGTCGGGCTCGTCCAGCCCATGACGTGCCCGCCGTAGGGCTGGATGCCGTAGGTGATGCCCATCAGCACCGCGACGAGGCCGACGGCGAAGGTGACGTTGCCCCACCAGTCGATGCGGCCCTCGTGGCGCTCGCTGGTCTCCCGGAGCTTGGACCAGGCCCAGATCGTGCCGCCCACGCCGATGGGCACCGAGACGATGAAGACGAGGTGCCAGGCCACCGGGGCCAGCACCCCGCCGATGATCAGCCCGAGGAACGACCCGGCGATGGCGGCGATCGAGTTGATGCCGAGCGCCAGGCCGCGCTGGTGGGCCGGGAACGCGTCGGTGAGGATCGCCGTGGAGTTCGCGAGCAGCAGCGCGCCGCCGATGCCCTGCAGGACGCGCATGGAGATCAGCCAGATCGCGCCCGCGTCGCCCTTGAGCCACGTGACGGCCAGCAGGATCGAGAACACGGTGAACACCGCGAACCCGAGCGTGTACATCCGGGTCCGGCCGAACATGTCGCCCACGCGGCCGAAGGTGACGACGAGGACGGCCGTCACCACCAGGTAGCCCATGATCAGCCAGAGCAGGTAGCTGATGTTCTCGGGCCGCAGCGGGTCGAGCGCGATGCCGCGGAAGATGTCCGGGAGTGCGATGAGCAGGATCGACATGTTGATCGTCACGATCAGCACGCCGAGCGTGGTGTTGGTCAGCGCGATCCACCTGTAGCGGGGCCCCAGGTGCGCCACCGCCGGCGCGACCGCCGCGTCCGCCCTCGTCGTCACGTGGCCTCCGCCGTCTGACCGTTAGGTTTGGTCAACTATAGGCACGCATCGTCGAGCCCCGCGGTGTGACGTCCTCGTACCGTGCCCGGGGTACGCCGCATGCCCACCCCGGAAGGCCGCCCGTGACCGCCCTGACCGCCGACGCCGCGCGCCGCTCGATGATCAACTGCTCGAAGGGCGACGCGAAGCGGATGACGCTCGCCGACGACGTCGTCGACACCGACCTCACCGACGTCGAGTTCGTCGGCTGGCGCGACCCGCGCATGCCGCAGCGGGCGTACGTCGTGAGCCTCCACGAGGGCGCGGTCACCGGCGTGCTCCTGCGGCCGGCCGCGGGCGGCGGGCCGCGGCGCACGGCGATGTGCGCGCTGTGCCGCACCACCCGCTCGGGCGGCGACGTCACGCTCTTCACCGCGCCGCGCGCGGGTGCCTCCGGGCGGGACGGCAACACCGTCGGCACCTACATCTGCGACGACCTCGCCTGCCCCGCGACGACGCGCCTCGAGAAGGCGACGCCGGGCGTCGCGCCCGATCTCAGCCACCCGGTGGACGAGCGCGTCGCCGGGCTGCGCGTCCGGCTCGACACCTTCCTCGCCTCGATCCGCGGGACGGTCGACGCCGCGGGAGCCCCGGCCCCCTAGGACCCGGCCTGCGGCACGAGGACGGGCAGGGCGCGGAGCGCGAGGTCGACGAGCACCGGCTGGGCCTGGTCCTCCGGGATCGGGCGGTCGGGCGTGAGCGTGAAGCTGGCCGTCACCCGGCCGTAGACGACGACCAGCACCGGGCCTTCGGGGTCGGGGTAGAACACCGCCTCGGCGGCGCCGAAGGGCACCGGCTGGGCCGGCACGCCGGAGCTGGCCTGGGCGTCACGGTTGACCCGCGACTGCGCGCTCGCGGCCTCGGGAGTCGTGTAACCGCTGGTCAGGACCTTGAGGATGAGGGTGTTCGACGGCGGCGCGCCGGGGCCGCCGAGCGAGGTGTAGTTGCACGTGACTCGCTCGAGGCGCCCGACCGAGGGCGCGGGGACGTCGCGCAGGTCGGTGACGCGCACGGTGCCGAGCGGCAGGCCGAGGTAGTTCGGCACCTGGTCGGACGGCAGCACCTGGTCGCAGTCGGTCGGCAGGATGCTGTTGCGCGGCGGCGGTGCGCTCGTCGCCGGGGCCGCGCCGGGGCCGGGGAACGTCGGGATCGGCGGGGTGCCGCTGGGCAGGCTGGACGAGCAGGCGCTCAGCAGCATGGCGAGCCCGGTGGCCGCGCCCGCGAGCGCCAGGTGCCCGCGTCGGGGCCCCCGCCGCGCCGGCCCCCTCGCCGGACACGTCGCCGGACCCGTTCCCGCGCGCTCCATCGGCCCCCGCTCGTCGTCGCCGTCGCCCGCCCTCGCCGCAGGTGCCCGTGACGGTACTGCGCCGACCACGGTAGTAGCGGTCACCGGGGCCGGGCGCGGCGCACCTCAGCCGTCCGACTCCTCCTCCGCCAGCACCTGCTGCGCGACGCCGAACGCCCGGTTGGCCGCGGGGACCCCGGCGTACACGCCGACCTGCAGGAGGACCTCCTGGATCTCCTCGCGGGTCAGGCCGTTGCGTCGGGCCGCGCGCACGTGCATCGCGAGCTCGCCGTCGTGGTGCAGGGCCGCGAGCACCGAGAGCGTGACGATGCTTCGCTCCCGGCGGGCGAGCCCGGGCCGCGTCCAGATACCGCCCCAGGCGTAGCGGGTGATGAAGTCCTGGAAGTCGGCGGTGACGTCGTCGGTGTTCGCGACGGCACGATCGACGTGGGCGTCGCCGAGGACCGCGCGGCGCACCTCCTCGCCGGCGGGGTCCCAGTGCTCGGTGGAGGGGTGCGGGCTCACGGAGTCTCCTCGGTGTTCCTGGGTCGAGCTCCCCTATCGGCGTGCTCGTCTGGATGCTGCGGGTTCCGCGATCGGAGCAGGTCGTCGACGAGTGCAGCGGCCTCGCCCACGGCGCGGGCCGGGTCGAGCAGCGCGCGCACCTCGGCGGCGGGGTCGGCGGGCGGGTTCTCGAGACCGGCGAGGGCCTCGGCCAGCACGTCGGCGAAGGGCCGGTGCTCGTCCTGGGCGGTGCTCGCCGCCGCGGAGACGAGGTCCTTGGCGGCGGCGTGCCCGAGCCGCTCGCGCAGGCCGGTGGTCGCCTGCTCGGCGAGCAGGAGTCCGCCGGTGACGTCGAGGGAGGCGGCGACGCGGTCCGGGTCGACGACGAGGTGCGTCACCGCGTCGGCGAGCCAGGCCGCCCCGGACCCGACGGTGCGCAGCAGCTCGGTGAGCGGGCGCCACTCGGCGTGCCAGGGTCCGGCGGCGCGCTCGTGCTCGTGCAGCGACGCAGCGGTGAGCACGGAGGCGACGAGGCCCGGCGCGGCGAGGGCGGCTGCCCGCGCGGACACGGCGGCGACGGGGTTGCGCTTGTGCGGAAGCGTCGAGGACCCGCCGCGGCCCGGGACGTCCTCGCGCACCTCGCCGACCTCGGTCTGGGCCAGCAGCACGAGGTCGGTGGCGACCGAGCCGACCGCGGCACCTGCGCGGCCGAGCAGGCCCGCGAGCTCGGCGATCCGCCCGCGCTCCGTGTGCCAGGCGAGCGGGGGGTCGACGAGGCCGAGCCGGCGGGCCAGCGCGGCGCGCACGCCCCGGCCGTGGCCGTCGAACGCGGCGAGGGTGCCGACGGCGCCGCCGAGCTGGACCGCGGGCCGCCAGGCGGCGAGCGCGTCGGCGGCGGCGTCCAGCCCCGAGCACCACCCCGCCGCCCGGAGCCCGAACGTGATGGGGGCCGCCTGCTGCAGCAGCGTGCGGCCGGCGGCGGGACGGTCGCGGTGTGCCACAGCGAGACCGGCGGCTGCGTCGGCGGCGGTGCGGAGGTCGGCCGTGATCGCGCCGATCGCCGCACGCGCCACCAGCATCGCGGCGGTGTCCATGACGTCCTGGCTCGTGGCGCCACGGTGGACCCCGGAGGCCGCCGCGTCGCTCAACGCCCCCCGCAGGTGGGCGACCAGCGGCACCACGGGATTCCCGGACGCGGCGGCCTGCTCGCCGAGAGCGCTCGCGTCGACGGGGCTACGACACGCCTCGGCGATGGCGTCGGCGTCCTCGCGGTCGAGCGTGCCCACATCGGCCGCGGCCGCGGCGAGCGCGGCCTCGACCTCGAGCAGGGCGGCGACCCAGGCGTCGTCGGCGACCGCCGCCCGGGTGTCCCCGCGCGCGAGCACGGGGTCGAACAGCCCGGGACGGTCGGTCACGCGGGCATCATGCCTGGGCGGTGGCCCCCGCGTGGCGGACGCTGTGCGCGCCCTCGCCGAACTCCTCGACGATCTTCGCGCAGAAGGCGTCGAGGTCGTCGGGGGTCCGGCTGGTCACGAGGCCGCGGTCGACCACGACCTCCTCGTCGACGGCCTCGCCGCCGGCGTTGCGGATGTCGGTGCGCAGGCTCGGATACGACGTCAGCGTGCGGCCGCGCACGAGGTCGGCCTCGACCAGCGTCCACGGCGCGTGGCAGATGGCGCCGACCGGCTTGCCCGCCGCGAAGATCGCCTGCACGAACGACACGACGTCGCCGCTCTGCCGCAGCTGGTCGGCGTTGATCGTCCCGCCGGGCAGGACGAGCGCGTCGAAGTCGTCGGCCGAGACGTCGGAGATCGCCGCGTCCGGGGTGAACGTGTCGCCCTTGTTGATGTCCGAGTTCATCGCCTGGATCGCGTCGGTGGAGAGCGAGACGAGCGTGCTGCGCGCGCCCGCCTCGTCGACCGCAGCGCGGGGCTGCTCGAGCTCCGCCTGCTCCACGCCGTCCGTCGCGATGATCGCGACCCGCAGTCCGTCCAGTGCGCCGGCCATTCCGGGTGTCCTCCTCGAGGGTGTGCGATGTGCTCACCTCTCGGGTCCCCGGTCGACGGGCGGCCCGAAACGGTCAGCGCTGCCGCAGCACGAGCCCCGGGGCGAGGGGGCCGGAGACCTCACGGGCGGCGGCCCATCCCGCGAGGGCCGTGGGGTCGACGCCGTGGCGAGCGGCCGCCGCCGGGGCCTCCGCGACGGTCTCCGCGCCCCGCCGGAGCAGCGACGTCGCCCCGCGCGGGTTGCCCCGCTGCTCGTGGGTCAGGCCCACGGCGAGCTGGGCCAGGCCCTTCCAGAGCATCCGCTCGTCGGGTGGCGCGGCCTTCCAGGCGCCCTCGAGCACGTCGTGGGCGTCGAACGGCCGGTCCCGGTCGAGTAGGTCCTGCGCACGGGCGAACACCTCGTCCGGCGGGAGGTCCTCCTCCTCGTCGGGCCGGGGCACGCCCGTCGCGCCGCGGGGCAGCGGGCGACCGCTGGCGTCGCGGGGTCGCGAGTTCTTCGCGCGTCCCGCCTCGTCCCGGTCCCGGTCGGCCACCACGCCGGAGAGCCTAGGACTGCGAGCGCGAGCCCGTCTGCTCGGCGTCGGTCGTCGTCCTCTGGCCGTCCTCGCGGCTCTGGCTGCCCGCGGATCCCTCGCCCTCGGTGACGGCCGGGGAGTCGTCGTCCCCGCCGTCGTCGGCCGACTCCGTCGTCGCGTTCCGCGTGGACATCAGGCTGGTGACGGTGACCACGGCGAGCGTGGCGACGATGACCACCAGCGACAGCCAGGTGGGGATCTCCGGGATCGCCGGGTTCACGTCCTCGTGCAGGTACAGCAGGATCAGCTTGACGCCGATGAAGGCCAGGATGAACGCCAGCCCGTAGCTCAGGTGCACGAGCCGGTCGAGCAGGCCGACCAGCAGGAAGTACAGCGCCCGCAGGCCCAGCAGCGCGAACGCGTTCGCCGTGAAGACGATGTACGAGTTCTGGGTGATCCCGAAGATCGCGGGGATCGAGTCGAGGGCGAACACGAGGTCCACCGACAGGATCACCGCGACGACGATGAACAGCGGCGTGACGCCCCACTTGCCGTTGACCCGCGAGGTGAGCCGGCCGTCGTCGGACTCGCCCTCGTGGTCGCCCTGCTCCTCGTGCACGGTGACGAACCGGCGGACCACCTTGACCGCGCGGTTGTCGTGCATGTCCTTCGGTTCCTGACCGTGCTGCCTGATCAGCGTCCACGCCGTGTACATCAGGAACAGGCCGAAGATGACGAAGACGAACGCGAAGGCGGAGATCACCGCGGCGCCGATGGCGATGAAGATCGCGCGCATCACCAGCGCGCCGATGACACCCCAGAGCAGCACCTTCTGCTGGTGGCGCTTGGGTACGGCGAACTGCCCGAGGATCACCGCGAAGATGAACAGGTTGTCGACCGAGAGGCTCTTCTCGACCAGATAGCCGGCGAAGTACTCGGTGCCCGACTGCGTGCCCATGGTGAACAGCAGGATCACGCCGAAGGCGACGGCGACCGCGACGTAGATGACCGACCAGAGCGTCGCCTCGCGGAAGCTGACCTCGTGCGGGGATCGCGCGTGCCAGATGTCGATACCGACGAGCACGATGATCCCGCCGATCGTGGCTGCCCATGCCCAGAACGGGACCGTCACGCCTGCTCCTTGCCATCGCCGTCGTCGTGCTCGGGGTGTCGCGTTCGCCAACGGACGCGGTGGTCGGTCGGTTCCCCGGTGTGACGATACCGACCCGCGAGCGGTAACGACGCCGATGTCCGGATTCGTGCCGTCTCACACGGACGGGCGGAGAACGAGGTGGGTCGGGGTGTCGGGCCCCGGCATGATCGTCCGTCCCACCAGGGTCCCCCGGGTCGACCGACGGACCCGGAGGTGCGTGTGGGCCCTCGCTGGTCCGCGCTCGCCCTCGCCCTCGCCCTCGCCGGGACGCTGGCCCTCGGGGGCGCCGCGCCCACGCCGCCGCCCCCGGACGGGCGGGTCCTCGACCAGCTCCTCGCCCCGCGCGGCGCGCCGAACCTTCCCGGCACGTCGTACCGCGAGTTCACGACGACCCTGCCCGACCCGCGGGGCGGCCCGATCCGGGGCGACGTCGTCGAGGTGGACCTGACCTCGCCCGCCGTCCGCGTCGACCTGCTGACCCCGCCGACGGTGGCGGCCGTGGCGACGGTGCCCGAGCTCGCCGGGCGCGCGGGGGCGGTCGCGGCGGTCAACGGCGGTTTCTTCGACGAGGGCGGCAGCGGCGCCCCGCTCGGCGCGGAGATCGTCGCCGGGGCGCCGCGCAGCTCCGGGGTGCCCGCGGGTCGGCGACCCGCCCCGCCGGTGCCGCCCGGGGAGGACGCCGACTCGGTGGTCGGCATCGACCGCACCGGGCGCGCGCACCTCGCGCGCGTGCAGTTCCGGGGCCGGCTCGTCGCGGGACGCCGGACGGTGCCGCTGGCGGGCCTCGACGGCTACGCCGTGCCGGTGGACGGCGTCGGGGTGTTCGACCCGGCGTGGGGCGAGGCGTCCCGCGAGGCGGCGACCTGCGGCTCCGACACCGACCCGCGCGCCGGGTGCAGCGCCGACACGCTCGAGGTCCGGGTGGCCGGCGGGCGGGTCACCGCGGTGGGACCGCCCGGCGAGGGCCGCCTGCCCGCCGGGACGCTCGCCCTCGTCGGACGCGAACGGGGCGCGGCGTCGCTGCGCGCGCTGCCCGTCGGCACCCGGGTCGCCGTCGACTACCGCTTCGACGCCGTCGGCGCCCCGCCGCTGCATGTCGCCGTCGGGGCCCTGCCGCTCGCGCGCGCCGGCCGTCCCCTGCCGGGCCTGCAGGCCACCGAGCGCGCACCCCGCACCGCGGTCGGACTGTCGGCGGACGGGCGGCGGCTGTGGCTCGTCACCGTCGACGGGCGTCAGGACGCGAGCGTCGGCACCACCCTCGCCGAGCTCGGACGCCTGCTCACCGACCTCGGCGCGCCCGTCGCCGCGGCCCTCGACGGCGGGGGCTCGACGACCATGGTCCGGCGCGGGCGTGACGAGGACCTCACCGTCGTCAACAGCCCCTCCGCCGACCCCCTGCGCGCCGTGACCGACGCCCTCGCCGTCCTCCCCCGCTGACCTGCACGCCCGGGGGCCACGCTGACCGATACAGCACGCCGATAGGGTCAGGACCCCCCTCTCGATCGGTCTCAGGCCGATCGGGCACCGACGATTCCGACCCCCGCCCGGGAACACGCGGCCCCGTCATGCGGTTCAATGAGACGTCCGGGCCGGGCGCCATGTGCCCCCGGGTCTCATTTAAGAAGGCCTCCAGGGACGATCGTTCGGCTGAAGCCCTGCTGTGCCGCGCGCCGCGAGGCGGCTCATCGCCCGGTCCGGACACCTGACGTACGGCGGCCCCCGCACCCATCAGGGTGCGGGGGCCGTCGTCGTCGCGGGGCGGGATCAGCCGCCCTCGCCCTCCGGGGCCTCCGGGGCCTCCGGCTGGGTGCCCGGCAGCTGCTGGCCGAACTGCTGACCGCACTGCTCGTAGGCCTGCTGGACCGCGGCCGGGTTCGGCTGGTTGTTGGCGTTGGTGACGCAGTCCTGCAGCTGCTGCAGCGAGTTCGCCCCGCCGAAGTTGAGGAACGCGACGGCGAAGAAGATCACCAGGATCTGGGTGATGATGCCGATGATCAGCATGATCACGCCCAGCACCAGCCCGGTCATGGCCGCGCCGCCGTTCGTGGCCTGCAGCGACTTGACCCGGCCCCGGCCGACGGAGCCGAGGATGACGGCCAGGAGCGCCAGGATGATCGTGACGATGCCCAGGAACGGCACCCAGACGATGACGATCGACAGCAGCGCGAGGATGCCGAACACCAGCGCCGCGGTCCCCATGCCGTTGCGGGGCTTGGGCGGCGTGGCCGGCTGCCCCCAGCCCGGCGGGTTGCCGCCCTGGTCTCCGTAGGACTGCTGCCAGCCCTGTTGCCCCTGCTGGCCGTAGCCGTCGCCCGGAGTGGTCACGTCGAACGTCCTCTCGCACCTCGAAGCTCCGGCCGACGGCCGGGCTGGTCATCGTGCCACCGGTACCCGTTATCCCTGGACTCCACGGCGCGGAGAGCCACCGAGAGGGGGGCTTTCCTGACCCTATCGGCGTGCTGTACCCGACCGTCAGGATGGCCGCCAGGCCGGTACCCCGTCAGTGCAGCGACGCCGCGTGGGCGCGGGCCTCGTCCTGGCGGCGCTGCTCGGCGCCGGTCGCGATGGGCGCGCCGATCCAGCTCTCCGGGATGCCGAAGGCGTCGACGAGCGCGCGGGCGTGGGGCCGCAGCTCCTGGCAGAGGCGGTTGACCTCGGCGGTCACGGTCTTGGCCCGCGCGGCCGAGATCCGCCCGTGCTCGAGGAACCAGCCCTTGTCCTCCTCGATGGCCGACAGCGCGTAGAGGTCGCACACCTTGCCCAGCAGGGCCCGCGCGGACGGGTCGACGGCGGCCTCGACACCGCGCACGAAGGCGTCGAGCACCAGGCCGTCGAGGTGGCTGCGCGCCGCGCGCAGGAGGTGGTCCTGCGCGTTGTTGAAGATCGCGAACTGCCGCTCCGCCGACAGGCTCTTGTCGCGCGCGGGACGCAGGCGGCGCACGAGGCCGTCGAGCGTGTGCTCCTCGCGGTCGTCGAGCAACTTGACCTGCCAGGACCGGTCGAGCACGTCGTCCTCGTCGCGACCCGGCGCCACGGCACGCAGGCGCTCGGCGAGCTGGCGCAGCGAGGTGCGCTCGGCGACGGTGTCGAGCACCTGGTCGGCGACGAAGCGCACAGTGCCCAGGGTGTCGAGGTTCCCGAAGTCGTCGGCGTATCCCGAGATGAGGCCCTTCGCGACGAGCTGGAGCAGGACGGTGTTGTCGCCCTCGAACGTCGTGAAGACGTCGGTGTCGGCGCGCAGCGCGCCCAGCCGGTTCTCCGACAGGTAGCCCTGCCCGCCGCACGCCTCGCGACAGGCCTGGATGGTGGCCGTGGCGTGCCAGGTCGTGAGCGCCTTCGTCCCGGCGGCGCGCGACTCGAGCTCGCGCTGACGCTTCTCGTCGACGTCCCCGCCCGCCTCCCGGGTGGTCTGGATGTCGTGGAGCATCTCGACGAGCTCGTTCTGCGCGAACCGCAGCGCGTAGGTGCGCGCCAGGCCCGGCAGCAGCTTGCGCTGGTGGGCCAGGTAGTCGAGGACGGTGATCTCCTCCTCGCTGCCCGGCGCCGCGAACTGCCGCCGCGCCTCGCCGTAGCGCACGGCGATGGTCTGGGCCAGCGACGCGGCGCCCACCGCACTGCCCGAGACGCTCACGCGACCGCGGACGAGCGCGCCGAGCATCGTGAAGAAGCGGCGGTTCTCGCTCTCGATCGAGCTCGAGTACGTGCCGTCCTCGGCGACGGCGCCGTAGCGGTCGAGGAGGTTCTCGCGCGGCACGCGCACGCCGTGGAACGCCAGCCGGCCGTTGTCGACGCCGTTGAGCCCCTGCTTGTGCCCGTCGTCGGTGATCTCGACGCCGTGCAGCACCGCGCCGTCGTCGTCGCGCAGGGGGACGAGGACCGCGTGCACGCCGTGGCGCTGTGGTTCCTCTCCGGGCCCGCCCGTGTAGAGCTGCACGAACACCGCCGCCATCCGCCCGTCGCGGGCGGCGTTGCCGATGTAGTCCTTGCGCGCCGACTCGGTCGGGGTGTCGACGACGAACTCGCCGGTGTCGGCGTCGTAGGTCGCCGTGGTGTGCACCGACTGGACGTCCGAGCCGTGGCCGGTCTCGGTCATCGCGAAGCAGCCCGGGAGCGAGAGGTCCATGACGCCGGGCAGGAAGCGCGCGTGCTGCTCGGCGTTGCCGAGGGCCTGGATCGCGCCCCCGAACAGACCCCACTGCACCCCGCTCTTGACCTGCAGCGACAGGTCGGCGAACGCCAGCATCTCGAACGAGACGACGGAAGCGCCGATGTCCCCGCGCCCACCCACGGCGGTGGGGAAACCGTGCACCGCGTGGCCGTCGTCGGCGAGGCGCCGGAGCATCGCCCAGATCTCCGCGCGGTAGCTCTCGACGTCGAGGCCGGGGTCCACGCGCAGCTCGGCGAAGTCGGGCCGGTCGCGGATCTCGTCGCGCACGGTGTGCCAGCGTCCGTCGAGGGTGCGCCGGACGGCGGCGACGGTGGCCGCGGTGACGTCGTCGGGGGAGGTGCGACTGGACGGGCTACTCACGGGGTCCCTCCGGGGGAGCGGTTCGTGATCCGGGTGTGCCCCGTCAGGACGCGGACGACGCCGCAGCGGGCGTCACAGTGCGCGAGAGCCCCGACCAGGCGAGGTCCGCCAGCTGCCCGGCCAGTTCCTCGCGCTCGAGGTCGGGGCGGGTGGCCAGCCACTGGTCGCCCGCAGCGCGGACCATGCCCACGAGGGCGTGGCCCCACGTCTGGGCGGGCGAGGGATCGCGGTTCTGACGGCGCAGTTCGGTCGAGATGATCTCTGCGATGTGGTCGCCGATGACCGTGCAGAGGTCGCTGACGGGGTCTTCGCTCTCCGGCCGGTCGAGCTTCGGAGGCCGCATGACGTAGCGGTAGACCTCGGGGTCGGCGGCGATGAGCCCCAGGTAGGCGTCGATGCCGGAGACCAGCGTGCGGCGGGGGTCGTCCGACGCCTCGCGCATGGCCGTCTGGAGCTGCCCGACCAGCGTGGCCGCCACGCGGTCGCAGACGGCGAGGTAGAGGTCGTTCTTGTCGGCGAAATGCCGGTAGACGACGGTCTTGCTGGTACGCGCCTGCGCGGCCACCTGGCTCATCCCCACCTCGGCGCCGTGCTCGCGGATGGCCACGATCGTGGCGGCGGTGAGCTCGTGACGCCGGGCGCGGCGGTGCTCGTCCCACCGGCTGGACCGGCGGTCGCGGCGAGGCCGGGTGCCGGACTCGCGCTCGCTGTCGCGCGCGCCACCGACACCCGCGTCGGAGTGATGCGTGGAACGACGGCTCACGTTACCGACGGTACCTGATACTTTCGGGTAACTCCGTCGGCACGGCGCATGTCGCGTGCCCGTGACCGCCCCTGCAGACTCCAGCTGAACTGGGAGGAACAGTGCCTTCCGCACCGTCCCGACCGACGCTCCCCCGCCGTGCGGCGATCGTCGGCGCCAACCGCATCCCCTTCGCCCGGTCCAACGGCGCCTACGCGCGGGCCTCCAACCAGGACATGCTCACCTCGGCCCTCGACGGCCTCGTGGCCCGGTTCGGGCTCGCCGGCGAGCGCCTCGGCGAGGTCGTCTCCGGTGCGGTCCTGAAGCACAGCCGGGACTTCAACCTCACCCGCGAGTCCGTGCTCGGCAGCCGTCTCTCGGCCGCGACGCCGACCTACGACGTCCAGCAGGCGTGCGGCACGAGCCTGCAGACGACGGTGCTCGTCGCCAACAAGATCGCCCTCGGGCAGATCGAGAGCGGCGTCGCCGCCGGCGTCGACACCACGAGCGACGCCCCGATCGAGGTCAACGACGAGCTGCGCCGCGTCCTGCTGGCCGCGAACCGCGCGAAGTCGACCGCAGGCGTGCTCAGGGCGCTCGCCGGGCTGCGTCCCGGCCAGATCGTCCCCGAGATCCCGGCGAACCGCGAGCCGCGCACCGGCATGGCGATGGGCGAGCACGCCGCCCAGACCGCCGCCGCGTGGGGCATCAGCCGCACCGCACAGGACGAGATCACGGTCGCGAGCCACCAGAACCTCGCCGCCGCCTACGAGCGCGGGTTCTTCGACGACCTCATGACCCCCTACCTCGGTCTCACGCGCGACAACAACCTGCGCGCCGACTCGACGCTCGAGGGCCTCGCCAAGCTCAAGCCGGTGTTCAAGCCCGCCGGCTACCCGGACACCGAGGCCACGATGACCGCGGCCAACTCCACCCCGCTGACCGACGGCGCCGCCACGGTGCTGCTGGCCAGCGACGAGTGGGCCGCCGAGCGCAACCTGCCGGTCCTCGCGCACGTCGTCGACGCCGAGACCGCTGCGGTCGACTACGTCCACGGCGACGAGGGCCTGCTCATGGCCCCGACCTACGCCGTGCCGCGGATGCTCGAGCGGAACGGCCTCACGCTGCAGGACTTCGACTTCTACGAGTTCCACGAGGCGTTCGCCTCGACGATCCTCGCCACGTTCGCCGCGTGGGAGGACCCGATCTTCTGCAAGGAGCGCCTGGGGCTCGACGAGCCGCTGGGCAGCTTCGACCGCGCCAAGCTCAACGTCGCGGGCTCGTCGCTGGCCACCGGCCACCCCTTCGCGGCCACCGGCGCCCGCATCGTCCCGACCCTGGCGAAGCTGCTGCACGAGAAGTCGACGCAGGGGGGATCCGGCACCGTGCGCGGCCTGATCTCGATCTGCGCGGCCGGTGGCCAGGGCGTCGTCGCCATCCTCGAGGCCTAGGACCAAGGAGCTACTGAGCAGATGTCCAACGACTGGTACTCCGACTTCGTCAACTCCGGATTCGGCAAGTCGATCGCCGGTTCCGTCGGGCTCCCGCCGGTGCCGCAGCTACGTCGCTACGAGCCCGGCCAGCCGCTGCTGTCGGGTCCGGCGCTGCTGGGCACCGCGACCGCCGACGGCCGCGTCGCCAAGGTCGTGCGCTCGCTGCTCACCGACCTGGGCGTCGAGGTCCACGACGACCCGAACGCCGCCGTCGGCGGGGGCAGCTCGACCTCGAAGGTCGCCGCGGGGATCGTCGACGCGACCGGCCTCGCGTCGCCGGCCGACCTCGCCGAGGTCCAGGCCTTCCTCACCCCGGTCATGCGCCGGATCGGTCCCTCGGGCCGCATCCTCGTGATCGGCGACGTGCCCGCCGAGGCCGGCTCGCCCGCGGTCCGGGCCGCCCGCCGGGCCCTCGAGGGCCTCGTGCGCTCGGCCGGCAAGGAGGCCCGCTACGGCGCGACGGTGAACCTCGTGCACGTCGCGGACGGTGCGGAGAACGACCTCGAGTCGACGCTGCGCTTCTTCCTGTCGTCGCGCTCGGCGTTCGTGCACGGGCAGCGTCTCGACGTAGGCACCGTCCCGGGCTTCTCGGGCTCGAGTCAGGGTGTCGACTGGGACAAGCCGCTCGCCGGGCGGACCGCGGTGGTCACCGGTGCCGCGCGCGGCATCGGCGCCACCGTCGCCTCGACGCTGCGCCGCGACGGCGCCACCGTCATCTGCGTCGACGTGCCGTCGGCGGGCGACGCCCTGGCGCACACGGCCAACGACATCGGCGGGACCGCGCTGCAGCTGGACATCACCGCGGACCACGCGCCGGCCACGCTGCTCGAGCACGCCCAGCGTCACGGCGGGCTGGACATCGTCGTGCACAACGCCGGCATCACCCGCGACAAGCTACTGGCCAACCAGGACCGCGACCGCTGGAACTCGGTCATCGACGTCAACCTCAACGCGCAGCTCGCGATCAACGACGCGCTGCTCGGCTCCGAGGTGTTCCACCGCGGCGGGCGCATCGTCACGGTCTCGTCGATGGCGGGGATCGCGGGCAACCGCGGCCAGACCAGCTACGGCGCCTCGAAGGCCGGCGTCATCGGGATGGTCGACGCGACCGCCCCGCTGCTCGCCGAGAAGGACGCGACGATCAACGCCGTCGCGCCGGGCTTCATCGAGACCGCGATGACCAAGGCCATGCCCGTCGGCACGCGCGAGGCCGGGCGGCGCCTGTCGTCGATGACCCAGGGCGGGCTGCCGGTGGACGTCGCCGAGACGATCGCCTGGTTCGCCCAGGGCGCCTCGTACGCCGTCAACGGCCAGGTCCTGCGCGTCGACGGCCAGAACTTCCTGGGGGCCTGACGTGACCATCGAGACGCTCGACGGCCCACCGACCCTGGGCGTGCTCTACGGACGGGCGCTGCTGACGGCGCGCTCGGGCGGCTCCACGCTGCCCGACCGCCGCCTCGACCTGCCCGGCGTGCGCATCGACGCCGACACGGTGGCCGACTACAACCACGTCTGCGGGTTCTCCGTCGGCGGCGTCGTACCGCCGACCTACCCGCACATGCTGGCGTTCCCGCTGCAGATGCGGCTGATGACCGACCGCGAGTTCCCCCTGCCCGCGCCGGGCATGGTGCACCTGCGCAACGTGATCACCCAGCAGCGTCCGCCGGAGGTCGGCGAGCCCCTGCGCGTCGCCGTGCACGCCGACCACCTGGCCGCGCACCCCAAGGGCGCGCAGGTCGACCTCGTCACCGCGGTGATCGACGCCGACGAGGTCGAGATCTGGGGCTCGCGGAGCACGTACTTCGTGCGCGGGGCGCCCGCGCCCGACGCCGAGCCCTCGGCGCCGCCGGAGCCCGACCCGCACGTGGGCCGGCTCCCGCATGCGGTGTGGCGGATCCCCTCCGACATCGGCCGGCGCTACGCCGCCGTCTCGGGCGACGTGAACCCGATCCACGTCAACGGCCTCGCGGCCAAGGCGTTCGGGATGCCGGGCACCATCGCCCACGGGATGTGGACCAAGGCCCGCGTCCTCGCCGCGCTCGCCGGCCGCCACGGCCCGGCGTTCACGGTCGACGTCGTGTTCAAGGCGCCGGTGCGCGCGCCCTCGACGGTCCATCTCCACACCGCGGAGGCCGACGGGGGCTGGGACGCCAAGCTCGTGAGCCCGAAGGGCAAGGACCACCTCCTGCTGACGCTGCGCGAGGGCTGAACCCGCTCGGTGGCGTGATGCAAGCAGGGCTCCCTAGAGTGGTGCCGTGCTCGGGAAGACGTACGACCGCGAGGTGTGCTCGGCCGCGCGGGCGCTGGAGCTCGTCGGCGAGCGCTGGAGCCTGCTGATCGTGCGCAAGGCGCTCTACGCCGGCGCCCGGCGCTTCGGCGACTTCCGCTCGCTGGGGATCGCGACCAACGTCCTCGCCGGCCGCCTCGAGGGGTTCGTCGAGGCGGGGATCATGGAGCGCACTGACGTGAACGGCCCCGAGTACCTGCTCACCGAGCAGGGCCGGGAGCTCGCCACCGTCGTCGTCGCCCTCACGGCCTGGGGGGACCGATGGCTCGCCCCCGACGGACCGCCCGTGCACTACACGCACACCGGGTGCGGGGACGACGTCACCCCGCGCCTGGTGTGCGGCACGTGCGGCGTCCTCCACGACGCCGACGAGGTGCACGCGCGTCCCGGGCCGGGCATGCCCGCCGAGATCGCGGCGCGCATGGCTCAGAGCGAGATCGTCCCCCCGCGCTCCACGTAGTCGACGCGCTCGGCCCAGCCGCGCCGCTCGACCTCGGCGGTGAACGCCGAGAGCGGCGAGCGGAAGCGGTCGTAGTCGTCGACGTGGATCGGGGTCGCCCGCCGGGGCGCCACCGTCTCCAGCACGTCGGCACCCATCCGCCCGTCCATCGTCACGACGATGCCGCCGGGCAGCGTCGTCCCGCCGAGGTGCAGGACGGCGCGATCGACCTCACCGATGTGCTCGCGAATCCGGCGGATGCCGTCGAACGGCAGCGTGTCGCCCGAGAGGTAGACGCGGCGCAGGGTCTCGCCCGCCGGCGACCGGAACTCCAGCAGGCTCCCCATCACCGGCGGCAGCACCCGCCGGAGCGGGCCCGGCGCGTGCTGCCCCGGCAACGCCGTCACCTCGAGCGTCGCCCCGTCGGGCCGGACGAGCGTGTGCGACTCCCACGTCCGCAGCCCGAGCGCCCGCCGGAAGCCCTGGCGCGACTGCAGCGTGCGGGACGCGGCGGGCGTCGTCACCACCGGCAGCGACCGGTCGAGGGACCGCCGGGCCACGCGGTCCCAGTGGTCGCCGTGCAGGTGCGACAGGACGATGCCGTCGAGCGCGGGCAGCTCGGCCGGGGTGCACGCGGGCTCGGTGAGGCGCTTCGACGTCAGCCCCTTGCCCAGATACGCGCCCTATCGGCGTGCTGTGTTGGATCCACGGTGCAGGAAGTTCGGATCCGTGAGGACGTGAACCCCCCGCACCGCAGCACCGTCGTCGCTGTCCCGACGAAGTAGAGCGAGGACTCGGTCACGGCGCCAGGACGACCTTGATGCACTCGTCCTGCTTCTTCTGGAAGATCTCGTACCCGTGGGCCGCCGACTCGAGCGGGAGCCGGTGGGTCTCGAGGTCGTGGACGCCGAGCGGGTCCTCGTCGGTGAGCAGCGGCAGGATCTCCGGGACCCAGCGCTTCACGTGGGCCTGGCCCATCTGCAGGCTGATGCCCTTGTCGAAGATCTTCAGCATGTTGATCGGGTCGGCGGTGCCGCCGTAGACCCCGGAGAGCGACACGACGCCGGCGCGGCGCACGGCGTCGACGCACCCGACGAGCGCCGCGGTCCGGTCGACGCCCGCCACCTGCAGCAGCGGCGCGGCGATGGCGTCCGGGAGCTTGCCGACCACCTTCTGCGCGATCTGCGGGATCGCCGAGCCGCCGTGGGCCTCCATGCCCACCGCGTCGATCGCGGAGTCGGTGCCGCGCCCGTCGGTGAGGTCCCGGATCGCCGTGGTGACGTCGTCGACGGTGTTCGAGTCCACGACCTCGACGCCGTGGCGGCGCGCCATCGCGTTGCGCTCGGGGACGCTGTCGACGGCGATGACCCGGGCGCCGCGGTAGCGGGCGATCCGCGCGGCCATCTGCCCGATCGGCCCGAGGCCGAACACCGCGACGCTCCCGCCCTCGGGGATGCGCGCGTACTCCACGGCCTGCCACGCGGTGGGCAGCACGTCGGAGAGGTAGAGGAAGCGCTCGTCGGCCGGGCCCTCCGGCACCGTGATCGGCCCGAACTGCGCCTGCGGCACCCGCAGGTACTCGGCCTGGCCGCCCGGGACCTGGCCGTAGAGCTTCGTGAAGCCGAACAGCGAGGCGCCCATCCCCTGGTCACGGTTCTGGGTGGTCTCGCACTGCGAGAACCACTGGCGCTCGCACATCCAGCAGTGCCCGCAGGAGATGTTGAACGGGACGACGACGCGGTCTCCGACCTTCAGGTCGCCGGTCTCCGAGCCGACCTCCTCGACGATCCCCATCGGCTCGTGGCCGAGGATGTCGCCGGCGTCGAGGAACGGTCCGAGGACCTCGTAGAGGTGCAGGTCCGAGCCGCAGATCGCGGTGCTCGTGACCTTGATGATGGCGTCGGTCGGCGCCTGGATCGTCGGGTCCGGGACGGTCTCCACCCGGACGTCGTGCTGGCCCTGCCAAGTCAATGCGCGCATGGGTCGGGCTGCCCGACCATGTTCCGGCTCGAAACGAGGCGCTGCCGCGCACGTGAGTGATGTGGGTCGTCGGGACGACCCACATCGCTCGCGTGGGCCTCCGGCTCCTCACACCTTGACGATCATCTTTCCGGTGTTCTCGCCGCGGAGCATGCCGCGGAAGGCCTCGACGGCCCGGTCGATGCCCTCGACGGTGGTCTCCGCGAACTTCACGCGGCCCTCGGCCACCCACGGGGTGACCTCCTCGAGGAACGGCCGCATGCGGTCGATCGAGTCGGTGACGATGAATCCCTGGATCGACAGGCGCTTCTTGACGATCTGGAAGAGGTTGGCCGGCCCGGGGGTCGGGTTCTCGTCCGTGTCGTTGTAGTGCGCGATCGCTCCGCAGGCGGCGACGCGGGCGAAGTCGTTGGCGCACGCGATGGCGGCCTCGAGGTGGTCGGCGCCGACGTTGTCGAAGTACACGTCGACGCCGTCGGGCATGGCCTCGCGGAGCTGGTCGGTGACCGATCCGTCCTTGTAGTTGAACGCCGCGTCGTAGCCCAGCTCGCCGGTCAGCCAGGCCACCTTCTCGGCGCTGCCGGCGCTTCCCACGACGCGCGAGGCACCCTTGAGCTTCGCGAGCTGCCCGACGAGGCTGCCGACGGCGCCGGCGGCGCCCGAGACGAACACCGAGTCGCCCTCACGGAACGCCGCCTTGTCCAGCAGGCCGACCCAGGCGGTGAGGCCGGGCGCGCCGAGCACGCCGAGGAACGCCGACGGGCTGACGCCGTCGGGCGCCGAGACCTTCTGCACCTGCTTCGCGGGCACGACGCCGTGGGTGCGCCACGCGAGGTTGGCCGTCACGAGGTCGCCGACGGCTGGGCCATCGGGGTCGTTGCTGCGGCTCGCGACGACCTCGCCGACCGAGCGCCCGTCCATGGCCTCGTTCAGCCGGAACGGCGCCACGTACGAGGGGACGTCGTTCATGCGACCGCGCATGTAGGGGTCGACGGAGAAGTGGTGATTGGCGACGAGGACCTCGCCCTCGCCCGGCTCGGGGAGCTCGCGGTCGACGAATGCGAAGTCGTCGGGCTCGGGGAAGCCCGAGGGTCGGCGGACGAGGTGGACCTCGCGGGCGGTCACGGTCCCTGCAGTGGTCGAGCGGCTCATGGAAGCCAGGATGCCCGTCCCACGCGTGTCGATGCCGTGACGCGGGTAGCCCCGGGCTTGAGCCGGGTCCGCTCACCCTCTCGGGTGTGACATGAGTCGACCTGACTCAGGAATGAATCGTTCCCCCCGATCGCTGAGAGGGACAGTGCCGGCGCCCAGCCGGCGTGGACCCCCACTGAGGAGCTTCATGACCAGCGCCTTCGGGCCCGGTGGCGCCGGGTCCGGCCCGTTCGACGACTTCCTCGCCTCCTTCCTGGGCGGGTCGTCCCCCCGAGGTGTCCAGCGCATCGACATCACCCAGCTCATGACCGAGCCGGCCCGCCAGCTCGTCGGCGCGGCCGCGCAGCAGGCCGCCGAGCGGGGCAACACCGACCTCGACGCGTGGCACCTGCTGCTCGTCGTCACCCAGGTGCCGCCACTGCGCCAGCTGCTCTCCGGCGCGGGCGCCGACCCCGAGGCCCTGGCCCGCACCGCCGACGAGCAGCTGCCGCGCGGCGAGGCCCGCACCGAGCCGCCGTCGTTGACGCCGACGGCCAAGCGCACCCTGCTCGACGCGCACCAGATCTCCCGCGCGTTGGGCTCCAGCTACATCGGCCCCGAGCACATCGTGCTCGCGCTGGCCGCGAACAACGACAGCCCCGTGGGCCGCGCGCTCGGCGCCCAGGGCGTCACCCCGCAGTCGCTGCAGCGCTCCGCCGCGTCCGGTGGTCAGCGCCCGAGCAGCGGCCAGGGTGGCCCCGGTGGCGGCGACAACGCCGACTCCAGCACCCCGACCCTCGACCAGTTCGGCGTCGACCTGACCGCGAAGGCGCGGGCCGGTGAGCTGGACCCGGTGGTGGGCCGCGAGGACGAGGTCGACCAGACCCTCGAGGTCCTGTCGCGCCGCACCAAGAACAACCCGGTACTGATCGGTGAGGCCGGCGTCGGCAAGACCGCCGTGGTCGAGGGCATCGCCCAGCGCATCGTCGCGGGGGACGTCCCCGAGCAGCTCGAGGGCAAGCGGATCGTCCAGCTCGACCTGTCGGGCATGGTCGCCGGCACGCGCTACCGCGGCGACTTCGAGGAGCGGATGACCAAGGTGGTCACCGAGATCCGCGAGCACTCCGACGAGCTGATCGTCTTCATCGACGAGATCCACGGCGTCGTCGGCGCGGGTGGCTCGTCCGAGGGCGGCATGGACGCCGGCAACATCCTGAAGCCGGCCCTGGCCCGCGGCGAGCTGCACATCGTCGGCGCCACCACGCTCGACGAGTACCGCCAGTCCATCGAGAAGGACGCGGCGCTCGAGCGGCGGTTCCAGCCGGTGATGATCCCCGAGCCGTCGGTCGCGGACACGATCGCGATCCTGCACGGGCTCCGTGACCGGTACGAGGCGCACCACCAGGTGCGGTTCACCGACGAGGCGCTGACCGCGGCGGCGGAGCTGTCCGAGCGCTACGTCACCGACCGGTTCCTGCCCGACAAGGCGATCGACCTGGTCGACCAGTCGGGTGCGCGCAAACGACTGCGGGCCAAGGGTCCGCACACCGACTCGCGGGAGCTCGAGCGCAAGCTCGAGTCGCTGCAGCGCGACAAGGACCAGGCCGTGGCGGACGAGGACTACGAGCGGGCCGGCGCCCTGCGCGACGAGATCGCGGAGGCCCAGTCGCAGCTCGAGCTCGCCCGCACCGACCGGGCGTCCGGTCAGGTCGGGGTGCTCGAGGTGACCGTCTCCGACATCGCCGAGGTCGTCTCGCGCTCGACCGGCATCCCGGTCAGCCAGCTGACCGAGACCGAGCGGGACCGTCTGCTCGCGCTCGAGGAGCAGCTGCACGAGCGTGTGGTCGGCCAGGACGACGCCGTCGCGGCGATCGCCGAGGCCGTGCGTCGCTCGCGGGCGGGTCTGGGTGACCCCGACCGTCCGATCGGCAGCTTCCTGTTCCTCGGCCCGACCGGCGTCGGCAAGACCGAGCTGGCCAAGGCCCTGGCCGCGCAGATGTTCGGCGACGAGGACCGCATGGTCCGCGTCGACATGAGCGAGTTCTCCGAGCGGCACACCGTCTCGCGGCTCGTCGGGTCGCCCCCCGGCTACGTCGGGTACGGCGAGGCCGGCCAGCTCACCGAGGAGGTCCGCCGTCGGCCGTACTCGGTGGTCCTGCTCGACGAGATGGAGAAGGCCCACCCCGACGTCTTCAACACGCTGCTGCAGGTGCTGGACGACGGGCGGCTGACCGACTCGCAGGGCCGCACGGTCGACTTCCGCAACACGGTGCTGATCATGACCAGCAACGTGGGCTCGGAACTGATCACCACGAACACGCAGGCGCTCGGGTTCGCCCCGTCGAACCAGAGTGCGGACCAGTCGTTGCAGGAGCGGCTCATGCCGCGGCTGCGCGAGTCGTTCCGGCCGGAGTTCCTCAACCGGATCGACGAGGTCATCGTCTTCAAGCGCCTCGACGCCGCGCAGCTGCGCCGGATCACCGACCTGCTGCTCGACGAGACCCGCGAGCGCCTGTCCGCCATGGACGTCGGCATCGCGGTCACCGAGGCCGCCGTCGACCGGCTGGCCGAGCTGGGCTTCCAGCCCGAGTTCGGGGCCCGGCCGCTGCGCCGGACCATCCAGCGCCAGGTCGGCAACCGGCTCTCGGCGATGCTGCTCTCCGAGGAGCTGCACGGCGGGCAGACGGTCACGGTCGACGTGGCCGACGGCGAGCTGACGTTCGCGGTGTCCGACGACCCGGTCGCCGCCACGCCGGTGACCGCCGGCTGAGGCTCGTCCTGCGCGAAGGGCACCTTCGGCCGCTCTCTGCGGCTGGAGGTGCCCTTCGCGTCTCTCGGGGTGACCTGGCGAAGGGCACCTTCGGCCGCTCAAGGCGGCTGGAGGTGCCCTTCGCGCATCTCGGGGTACCTGGCCGGGAGGCACCGTCCGAGCAGGTTCCGAGCAGGAGGAGAACCCCGTGAGCGCGTCCGTGGGCGACCGCATCCGCATGCACTCCAACCACACCGACGTCCCCGACAGGGTCGGCACCGTGGTCGCGGTGCTCGGGGAGGACGGTCCGCCCTACCGCGTCCGGTTCGACTCCGGCGAGGAGACGATCGTGAGCCCGGGCCCCGACGCGACGATCGAGGCCGGGTCCTTCTCGGACAAGGCGGGCCTGGCCGCCGAGAAGGCGGAGGAGAAGGCCGGCGAGCTCGCCGAAAAGGCGGGCCAGGCGGCGAGCGACGCCACCGGGACCGCGGCGCGGGCCGTGGCCGACGTCGCCGACCAGGTCGCCCAGCGCTTCCGGCGCTGAGGCTCGCGGCCGGCCCACGGCGTGTCGCGCCGGCGAGGATGTGGCGATCCTGACGTTCAACGCCAGCGTGGACGCAGGGCTGGCACGGCAGTGCCGGAGGAGCGGCTCAGCTCTCGAGCGCGGACCGGTCGTCGCCGCCCTCGAGGGCCGGCGGCTTGCGGGACACCGACACCCCGCCCATCAGCGCGAGGCCCGTCACGCGTACGCGGGGGCCGTCGGCGCGTCGCGGCACGCCCGAGCCGTCCTCGAACCCGCCCATGAAGCCGAAGCCGTCCTCGATCACCGTGGTGTCGGGGTCGACGGTGACGTCGATGCCGCCCATGATCGCGACGGCCTGGATCGTCACCTCGACGCCGGCCGGGACGCCGCGCAGGTCGAGGCTGATGCCGCCCATGATCGCGATGGCGCCGATCGCGAGCCCGGCGTCGTCGAGGCGCGCGTCGCGGAAGGACAGCTCGGCACCGCCCCAGAACGCGAACACCCGGTGGGTGAGCCCCGGGGTCCACTCGCCACGCTTCTGCGTGCCCGAGAGCACGGCCACCGAGGCCGTCGACGAGGGCCGGTCGAGCCGCCCCAGCGGCCGCCGCACCGAGGCGTCGGTGCCCGGCGCGGCGTCGACGGGCCCGAGGTCGGCGGTGATCGGCGCGAGGTCCCGCCGGAAGATCGCGGCGTAGGCGTCGCGCAGGCGCTCGTCGCCCTCGACCATCGTCAACCGCCCGTCGGCGACCGCGGTCCGCACGACCTCCGCGACCTGCTCCCGCTCGGCGTCGGACGCGCGGATCGGCGGCGGCTCCGCGGGGACGGCCGGAGGACGGGACGGTGCGTTCGCGCCCTGCTCGTCGGGCGTCTGGTCGTCGGACGCCGGCTCGCTCATGGCCGGGAGGATAGGCGGACGCCGGGGTCGACGGGAGCACCGTCGGGCGTCCCGCCCGCCGCGGGCAGGTCGACGACGAACCGCGTCTCGCCCGGGCGACTGGTGATCCGCAGGGTGCCGCCGTGCTCGCCCACCACCGCGGACACGATCGAGAGCCCGAGGCCCGTGCTGCCGGTGGTGCGCGCCCGCCCCGAGTCGCCGCGGGCGAAGCGCTCGGCGACTCGGGGCAGCAGGTCGGCGGGGATGCCGGGGCCGTCGTCGGCGACCGAGAGCCGCACCACGGCGCGTCCGTCGTCGCCGGTCGCGGGGTGCAGGCCGACGGTGACGTGCGTGCCCGGCGGCGTGTGCGTGCGGGCGTTGGCGAGCAGGTTGGCGACGACCTGGTGCAGCCGCTCGGGGTCGCCGACGACCTCGGGCAGGACGGCGTCCTCGTCCTCGTCCCCTCCGCCGTCCTCCCCGCCCACCAGGTCCAACGCCCAGCGGTGCTCGCCGGCCGCGGCGTGGGCGTCGGTGACGGCGTCGACGACGACCCGGGCGAGGTCGACGCGCTCGCGCGCCAGGGGCCGACCGGCGTCGAGGCGGGCGAGCAGCAGCAGGTCCTCGACCAGCGCGGTCATCCGCACGGTCTGCGACCCCATCCGCTCGAGCAGGCCCGCGACCTCGCCCGGCAGCTCGTCGGCGTGGCGCGCGGCGAGCTCGTTGTACCCGCGGATAGCGGCGAGCGGGGTGCGCAGCTCGTGGCTGGCGTCGGCGACGAAGCGCCGCAGCCGGGTCTCGCTCTCCTGCCGGGCGGCGAGGGCGGCGCCCACGTGGCCGAGCATCCGGTTGAGCGCCGCACCGACCTGGCCGACCTCGGAGCGCGGGTCGGCGTCGACGTCGGGCACCCGGTCGGCGAGCTCGACCTCCCCCGAGGACAGCGGCAGCTCCGAGACCCGGCGCGCGGTGGCCGAGACGCGGTGCAGCGGGCGCAGGGTCCACCGGGTGGCGACGGCCGCCGCCACGCCGGCGACCACGACGCCGATCCCGAAGATGACCGCCTCGCGGAGCACCAGCTCGCCGACGGTGTTCTCCAGCGCCTCGGTGGACAGGCCGACGACGGTGACGGTGCCGTCCTCGCCCGCGGCGGCGCCCAGCCGGAAGGTGCCGAGCCCCTCGAGATCGACGGTGCGCGGCGGCTGGCCCGGGGTCATCGCGATCGCGGGCGCCGCCTGGGCGGGGTCGACCGGACGGCTCGCGCCGCGGCGCCCGAGCACCGCCGCGCGGACGATCCGGCCGTCGTCGACGGTGACCTCGAGGGTGTTGGCGGGCCGGTCCGGACCGCCGATGAACCCGCCGCCCGCGTCCGGCGGTGGCGGTCGGGGGTCCGGGTCACCCGGCGGCGGGTCGCTGCGGAAGCGGGCGATCTCCGTGACCTGCGCGTCGAGCTGCCGGTAGAGGTAACCGCGCAGCGAGAGCGCCGCCCCGATCCCGACGACGAGGAAGACCACGGTCAGCAGCAGGACCGTCGTCACCACCAGCCGGCTCTGCAGCGACGGGACACGCCGGAGCACCCGCCGGACGGGCGCCCTCACTCCGCGGCCGGCTTCAGCACGTACCCCGCGCCGCGCACGGTGTGGATCATCGGCGCGCGTCCGGCGTCGATCTTCTTGCGCAGGTAGGAGATGTAGAGCTCGACGATGTTCGACTGCCCGCCGAAGTCGTAGTTCCAGACGCGGTCGAGGATCTGGGCCTTCGAGAGCACGCGGCGCGGGTTGCGCATGAGGAAGCGCAGGAGCTCGAACTCGGTGGCGGTGAGCTCGACCGGCTCGCCGTGGCGAGCGACCTCGTGGCTGTCCTCGTCGAGGGTCAGGTCGCCGACGGCCAGGGTCGCGTCGCCGCGGACGGCGGTCGCGGCCGCCGCGCGCCGCAGCAGGCCGCGCAGGCGGGCGACGACCTCCTCGAGGCTGAACGGCTTGGTCACGTAGTCGTCGCCGCCGGCCGTGATGCCGGCGACCCGGTCCTCGACCGCGTCGCGGGCGGTCAGGAAGAGCACCGGCACGTCGGGGCTGTCGGCACGCAGGCGGCGGAGCACCTCGAACCCGTCGATGTCCGGGAGCATCACGTCGAGGACCACCACGTCGGGACGGAACTCCCGTCCCTGCCGCACGGCGCCCAGCCCGTCGCCGGCGCTGCGGACGTCCCAGCCCTCGTAGCGCAGGGCCATCGACAGCAGCTCGGCCAGCGTCGGTTCGTCGTCGACGACGAGCGCCCGGACCGGCGTGCCGTCGGCTCGGCGCAGGTCGGCACGGGCGGCGGCGTTCATGACACGCAGCCTGTCAGCCGGCCGTCGGCCTCCGCTGGGTGCTTCCTGTGCGCGAGCTGTGAGAGGTGGTCACACAGCGCGAAAGTCCGGTGACGGAACGTCCGAACCGCCCGGTGGTGGTCATCCGTTGGTG
The DNA here is from genome assembly GCF_028737215.1 of Actinomycetospora chibensis. Classification (GTDB taxonomy): domain Bacteria; phylum Actinomycetota; class Actinomycetes; order Mycobacteriales; family Pseudonocardiaceae; genus Actinomycetospora; species Actinomycetospora chibensis. The sequence continues at coordinate 190,092 of NZ_JAQZAM010000010.1, forward strand.
TGGGCAGGGGACAGGCCTGGTCCATCGGCGCTCCCCCGTTCCGTCCGGACGGCCGATCTGCAGGGGGACGCTGCATGGGGGTGTCGCGCCGGACGCTGCTCGGCGGCGCGGTCGCGCTCACGGGTGCGGCGGTCGCGCTCCGCGCCCCCTGGGTCGCCGACGCCACCGCGCCGACGACCACCGCCTCCCCCTTCACGCTCGGGGTGGCGTCCGGCGACCCGACACCCGACGGGGTCGTGCTCTGGACGCGCCTCGCCCCCGACCCGCTCGCCCCCGACGGCCTCGGCGGCATGCCGTCCCGGCCGGTGCTCGTGGAGTGGGAGGTCGCGGCGGACGCGGGCTTCCGGGCGCCGCTCGCACGGGGCAGCGCGGTGGCGCGGGCCGAGGACGCCCACGCCGTGCACGTCGAGGTCGCCGGCCTGCGCCCCGCGGCCGAGCACTTCTACCGGTTCCGGGTCGGCACCGAGATCAGCCCGGTCGGGCGGGCGCGGACCGCTCCGGCACCCGGAGCGCGGGTCGACCGCTTCGCGTTCGCGATCGCGAGCTGCCAGAGCCGCCCCGACGGCTACTACAACGCCCACGCGGCGATCGCCCGCGACGACCTCGACCTCGTCGCCTGGCTGGGCGACTACATCTACGAGAGCGCCGCGGTGGGTGTTCCCGGACGCGCCCACCTCCCGGCCCGCGAGGCCGTCTCCCTCGCCGACTACCGCCTGCGCCACGGGCAGTACCGCAGCGACCCCGACCTCCAGGCCGCACACGCCGCCGCCCCCTGGGCCGTGACGATCGACGACCACGACGTGGAGAACAACTGGGCCGGCGACGTGTCGCAGGTCGACGACGAACCCGACAACGACCCCGCGGTGTTCCGGGCCCGGCGCGCCGACGCCTACCGGGCGTTCTGGGAGCACATGCCGCTGCGCCGAGCCCAGCGCCCGCAGGGCCCGGAGATGCGGATGCACCGGCGGCTGACCTTCGGCGACCTCCTCGACCTGCACCTGCTCGACACCCGCCGGTACCGCACCGACCAGGACCCGAAGCGCCCCCGCGACCGCGCCCGCACGATGCTCGGCGCCGAGCAGCGCGCGTGGCTGACGACGGCCCTCGCCGGCCCGACCGCGCGGTGGAACGCCCTCGGCCAGCAGGTCTTCTTCTCCCCGCGCGACCTCACCGCCGGCCCGGCGACCGGGCTGGACGAGGACTCCTGGGACGACTGCGCCGCCGAGCGCGACGCCCTGCGCGACCACCTCGTCGCGGCCCGCACGCCCAACCCCGTGATCCTCACCGGCGACGTCCACGCCGCCCACGCCTGCGACGTGCGGGCGGACTTCACCGACCCGTCGTCGCGCGTGGTGGCCACCGAGCTCGTCACCACCTCGATCAGCTCCGGGGGGAACGGCAGCGCGCGCGGGGCGGGCGACGCCGCGCTGCTCGCCGAGAACCCCCACATCCGCTTCGTCGACCGCCGGCGGGGCTACGTGCGCAACGTCGTCACGCCCCGCGAGTGGCGGGCGGACTTCCAGGTGCTCGACACCGTGTCCACCCGCGGCGCTCCGGCCCGCACGGCGACGAGCGTCGTCATCCCCGACGGCGACCCCGGCGCCCGGGCCTGATCGCCTGCCCGGCGGCTGGTGCACCTGTGGCCGCCGGTCCTCCGGTGCGGCACGGTGGCAGCGCGACCGCGCGCCACTCCGGGAGGCCGACCGATGATCTTCGCTCCGTCCGCGCTGTCGCCCGGGGAGGAGGCGCTGCGCGAGGAGGTGCGCAGCTTCCTCGCCGCGATCCTGCCCGCCGACTTCCGCCCGGGCCTGGGGCTCGGCGGCCGCCACGACCCCGAGTTCACGCGGGTGCTGGCCGAGCAGGGCTGGGTCGGCATGTCGATCCCGGTCGAGTACGGCGGCGCCGGCGCGAGCACCGTGCGGCGCTTCGTGGTGGTCGAGGAGCTGCTGGCGGCGGGCGCGCCGATCGCGGCGCACTGGATCGCCGAGCGCCAGACCGCGCCCGCCCTGCTGCGCTTCGGCACCGAGGAGCAGCGCCGCTGGTTCCTGCCCCGGATCGCGGCCGGCGAGTGCTGGTTCTCCCTCGGCATGAGCGAGCCCGACGCCGGCTCGGACCTCGCGTCGGTGCGCACGACGGCGACACGGGTCGACGGAGGCTGGCGGGTCACGGGCACCAAGGTCTGGACCACCAACGCGCACCTCAACCACTTCGCGGTGGTGCTCTGCCGCACCACCCCGGAGGCGGAGGCCGGCGACCGCCACGCGGGCCTCTCGCAGCTGATCGTCGACCTCGGCGCCGACGGCGTCCGCGTCTCGCCGATCCCGCTCATCGATGGCGAGGAACACGTCAACGAGGTGGTGCTCGACGGGGTGTTCGTCCCCGACGAGCGCGTCCTCGGCGAGGTCGGGAAGGGCTGGGCGCAGGTGACCGCCGAGCTCGCCCACGAGCGCTCCGGACCCGACCGCTACCTGTCGGTGCTCGGCGTGTACCGGGCGTTCCTCGAGGTCTGCCACGACTCCGCCGACGACGTCGACGACACGACGGCCGCCGCGATCGGGCGGATCGGCGCGCAGATGTGGACGATCCGCCAGCTCTCGCTCGCCGTCGCCCGGTCGCTGGAGCAGGGCGAGGCGCCTGCGGTGGAGGCCGCGCTGGTCAAGGACGTCGGCACCACCTTCGAGCAGCAGGTGGTCGAGACCCTGCGCGACGCCGCGGGCGGGGAGATCGATCCGGAGGGCCCGACGATGTTCGAGCGACTGCTGGCCGAATGCGTGCTCAACGCGCCGACGTGGACGCTGCGCGGCGGCACCACCGAGGTGCTGCGCGGCATCGCGGCCAAGGCGCTGACGCGATGACGGTGCTCAGCGACGTCACCGCCGTGCGCGAGGCCGTCGCGGACGTGCTCGCCGACCGGTGCACCCCCGCCGCGCTCGAGGACGCCGAGCGCGACGGCTGGGCCCCCGGGGTGTGGGACCCGCTGCACGCCGGCGGCTTCACCACCGTCGGGGTGCCCGAGGACGCGGGCGGCGCCGGCGGGTCGGTGGCGCAGGCGTGCGCGGTTCTCGAGGAGATCGGCGCGGCCGCCGCCCCCGTGCCGCTCGCCGAGACCGGCCTGCTCGCCGGCCGCCTGCTCGCGCACGCGGCCCTCGTGCTGCCCGACGGGCCGCTGACCACGGGCGTCGGCCCCGTCGCCCTGCGGCACGGGGCGCTCGTGGGGCGCCTGGAGCGGGTGGCGTGGGCGCGGCGGGCCCACCGGATCGTCCTGCTCGCCGACGACCCCGCCGGCGGCCTCGTCGTCGCCGTCGTCGACCCGGCCGCGGCGTCGATCACCCCCGGCCGCAACCTCGCCGGCGAGCCCCGCGACGCCGTGGACCTCGACGGCGTCGTCCCCGAGACCCTCGCGCCGGCCCCGCCCGACGCCCGCGAGGCGCTCGCCCGACGCGGGGCGCTCGCCCGCGCGGCCCTGATCGCCGGCGCGGCACACCGCGTCCGCGACCTGACCGTCGCCTACACCGGCGAGCGCGTGCAGTTCGGGCGCCCGGTGTCGCGGTTCCCGGCCGTCGCCGACCACCTCGTCCGCCTCGCCGAGCAGGCCGAGATGGCGGCGATGGCCGCGCGCGCGGCCGCGATGGGCGCCGGCGAGCACGGGGAGCCCGCCGCGCTGGACGCAGCGGCCGCGGCTGCCGTGGCGTCGGAGGCCGCCGGGCTCGTCGCCGCCGCGGCCCACCAGGCGACCGGCGCCATGGGCGTGACCCGCGAGTTCGCCCTCGGCGTCCTCACCCGGCGGCTGTGGTCGTGGCGCGACGAGTGGGGTGGCGAGCGGGCGTGGGCCATCAGGCTGGGGCGCACTCTCGCGGCCGGGGGCTCGGACGCGCTGTGGCCGACGCTGTCGCGCGGGGTCGGGACGTCGCCCTGATCCGTGTGAGCGCGCCCACGCCCCGGGCCGCCGGGGCGCGGGTACCCGCCTCCATGGACGTCACGGTGTTCGGCGCGACCGGCAAGATCGGCCATCTCGTCGTGGAGCAGCTGCTCGAGGCCGGTCACCACGTCCGCGCGCTGGTGCGCTCCCCCGCGAAGCTCACGATCGAGGACGACCACCTCGAGGTGATCGTCGCCGAGCTGGACGACGCCCCCGCGATCCGCAAGGCCGTCGACGGCGCGGACGCCGTGATCAGCGCACTCGGTCCGGCCATCGACCCGTTCCTGCGCAGCGGCCCGCTCACCGAGGCGACGCGGACGATCGTCGCCGCGATGCACGAGAGCGGCGTCCGGCGCCTCATCGCCCTCGCGACCGTCAGCGTCCCCGACCCCCGCGACCGCCCGGGACTGATCGACCGGCTCGTGCCCGTCGGGATCGGCCTGCTCATCCCCGGCGCGCTGCGCGAGATCCAGGGGATCAGCGAGGTCGTCACCACCTCCGAGCTGGACTGGACGCTCGCACGGATCACCGCGCCGATCGACATCCCGCCCAACGGCACCCTGCGCGCCGGGTTCCTCGGCGGCGACGTCGGGGCGCCGATGGCACGCACCGACGTCGCGGCGTTCCTCGTCGGTCAGCTCACCGACGACCGCTTCGTCGGGGCGTCACCGGCCATCAGCAACTAGGAGCGGCACGTACCGCTCCTCGGGGGTCAGCGACCCGTGCTGGCCCGGCAGGCGCGAGAGCAGGGGTTCCTCCTCCGTGCGCACGACCGCGGCCGTGCCCCGCAGGGCGACCACGGCGTCCGGCACCCGCGCCCGCAGCGCGTGGTCGAGCGGCCCGAACCAGTCCTGCTCGACGGCCTCGGCGCCGGAGCGGATCCACGCGTCGTCACCGAGCACCCCGCGCCATGCGTCCAGGACGTCGTCGGCCGCGCCCGGGCGGGCGTAGACGAGGCGGGCGCGGGGGTCGCCGCCGACGAGGGCGACGCCTCCGAGCAGGTCCGGGTCGGTGTCGGCGTCGTGCGTGCGGTCCACGGTCACCATCCCGTGGTCGGCGGTCACGGCGAGCAGCGCGTCGGCCGGGAGCTCGGTGACGAGCTGCTCGACGAGGTGGTCGAGCTGGCGCAGCTGGAACCGCCAGGCGAGCGACCCCGGGCCGTGGAGGTGCCCGAGCTGGTCGAGGTCCGCGTGGTAGCCGTAGACGAGTTGGCGCCCGGGACGGCGCAGGGCCTCGATCATCTCGGCGGCGAGGTCGCCGAGCGCCCCGACGCCGCGGTAGTCCGCACCGCGCAGGGCCGAGCGGGTCAGCCCCGACTGACGGAAGGCCCGGTGCGAGACGACGGTGGCCCCGATCTCCTGCGCGACGGCCCGCTCGAACGCCGTGGGGTGCGGCTGCACGACCTCGGGCACGAGCTGGTCGCGCGCGTCCTTGCCGTCGGCGGTCCAGGTCAGCGCGTCGAGCAGGAGGTCGTCGACCCGGAACCGGACGCCGAGGGTGCCGTGGGCGCCCGGCGGCAGCCCGGTGCCGAGGGTCGTCAGGCTGATCGGGGTGCTGGACGGGAAGCCGACCGGCAGCGGGCCGTGCTCCGGCAGCCCCGCGAGGAACGGGGCGTCGCGCGCGTGCTCGCGCAGCTGGGCGTGACCGAGCCCGTCGATGAGCAGGAGCCCTGTCGCGCGCGCCTCGGGCAGCGCCAGCCCGGGCACGGTGGGGCCGGCGCCGAGTCCGGCGAGCACCGCCGGCATGACGTCGTGCAGGCCGGGCGCCGCCGGGTCCGGGAGCATCGGCTCGGCGCTCACCGGTCGTCCGGCATCGTCCCGGGGACCACCCGGGCCTCGAGGCGCGCCCAGGTCTCGCTCCACTCCGCCAGCGGCACGAGCAGGCGCTGGAGCACCTGGAGCTGCTGGTCGAACGCGACGAGCTGGCTCTGCATCGCGGCGACGGCGTCGCGCTGGGCCTGCAGCGCCGTGCGGATCGCCCCGAGCTGCGCGGCGGACATCGCGCCCGGGTGGGTGGCGATGTCGGGCAGGGCGGGCAGCTCGCCCAGCGGGTTCGCCGCGCCGGCGGCCCGCACGACGTTGTCCGCCATCCCGCGCAGTCCGGAGACGAGGCTCCAGAGGGGATTCTGACCGCCGGCGGGCTCCTCGCTCATGAGCACGTTCTACCCGCTCGGGGTCGGCCACCTCGCCGGGGAACGCTTCGGTTTCCGAAGCATCTCGCCCGCAGGGTGCCGGGGTCAGCCGCGCGAGCCGAGGAACGCCTCGAGGATGCGGTCGGCGGCGAGGGCCGGGGTCAGCTCGCCGGCCTGGACCTCGCGCTCGAGCTCGCTGCGCATCTCCTTGACCTCGGGATGGTCCTTTAGGCGCCCGAGCACGCGGTCACGCACCATCTGCCAGGTCCAGTCCACCTGCTGACGGGCGCGCTTCTCGGCGAGGCCGCCCTCGGCTTCCAGGTGCTCCTGGTGGCGCACGAGCGCCGCCCAGACGTCGTCGAGCCCCGTGCGCTCGGCGGCGCTGCAGGTCAGGACCGGGACCTTCCACGTCTCGCGCTCCCCACGGAGCATCGCGAGCGCCTGCTCGAGCTCCCGGGCCGCGCGCTTCGCCTCCCGGGCGTGGGGACCGTCGGCCTTGTTCACCGCGATCACGTCGGCGATCTCGAGGATGCCGCGCTTGATGCCCTGTAGGGAGTCGCCGGTGCGGGCGAGGGTGAGGAAGAGGAACGAGTCGACCATCTGCGCGACGGTCGTCTCGGACTGCCCGACGCCGACCGTCTCGACGATGACGACGTCGTAGCCCGCCGCCTCCATCACGACCATCGTCTCGCGCGTCGCCTTCGCCACCCCGCCGAGCGTCCCGGCGGTGGGCGACGGGCGGATGAAGGCGTTGTCGTCTCCTGCGAGCTCGTTCATCCGCGTCTTGTCGCCGAGGATCGAGCCGCCGGACCGCGTCGAGGACGGATCGACGGCCAGCACCGCCACCTTCGACCCCGCAGCGGTGAGCGACGACCCGAGCGCGCCGATGAACGTCGACTTCCCGACGCCGGGCACCCCGGAGATGCCGATCCGGCGCGCCCCGCCGGCGTGCGGCAGCAGCTCGACGAGCAGCTCCTGAGCCGCCTCCCGGTGGTCGGGGCGCGTCGACTCGACGAGCGTGATCGCCCGCCCGATCCAGAGCCGCGAGCCGGACCGGACGCCGTCGACGTACTTGTCCAGATCCATCAGGACGTGCTGTGCCCCAGCCGCTGCGACAGGGTCTCCAGGAGCTGCGTGGCCGCCTCGGCGATCACCGTGCCCGGGCCGAAGATCGCCGCGGCGCCCTTGTCGAGCAGCTCCTGGTGATCACCGGGCGGGATGACGCCGCCGGCGACGATCAGGATCTCCCCGGCCCCGGCCTCGGCGAGCTCGTCGCGGAGCGCGGGCACGAGCGAGAGGTGGCCGGCGGCGAGCGACGAGACGCCGACGACGTGCACGTCGGACTCGACGGCCTGGCGTGCGACCTCGCCCGGGGTCTGGAACAGCGGGCCCACGTCGACGTCGAAACCGAGGTCGGCGAACGCGGTGGCGATGACCTTCTGCCCGCGGTCGTGCCCGTCCTGGCCCATCTTCGCGACGAGGATGCGGGGCCGGCGGCCCTCGGCCTCCTCGAACGCCTGCGCAGCCTGCCTGGCCTGCTCGACGGCGGAGTTCTCGCCCACCTCGTCACGGTAGACCCCGGAGATCGTCCGGACGTCCGAGCGGTGCCGGCCGTAGACCTCCTCGAGTGCGTCGGAGATCTCCCCGACACTGGCTTTCGCCCGCGCGGCGTCGATGGCGAGCTTGAGCAGGTTGCCGTCGAGGCCGCTCTCGCGCGTGCCCTCGTCGGCGGCCCGGGCCGCGTCGGTCAGGGCCTGCAACGAGGAACGCACGGCGTCGTCGTCGCGGTCCTCGCGCAGCTGCTTGAGCCGCTCGACCTGCTGGCGCAGCACGTCGGCGTTGTCGACCTTGAGGACGTCGACGTCCTCGCCCGAGGTCAGCGGGTACTTGTTGACGCCGATCAGCGGCTGGCGCCCGGAGTCGATGCGCGCCTGGGTGCGGGCCGCGGCCTCCTCGATGCGCATCTTGGGCAGGCCCTCGTCGATCGCCTGGGCCATGCCGCCGGTGGACTCGACCTCCTGGATGTGGGCCCACGCACGGCCGGCGAGCTCGCGGGTCAGGCGCTCGACGTAGGCCGAGCCACCCCAGGGGTCGACGGTGCGCGTGGTCCCGGACTCCTGCTGCAGGAGCAGCTGGGTGTTGCGGGCGATGCGCGCGGAGAAGTCGGTGGGTAGCGCCAGCGCCTCGTCGAGGGCGTTCGTGTGCAGCGACTGGGTGTGCCCCTGCGTCGCGGCCATCGCCTCGACGCAGGTGCGGACGACGTTGTTGTAGACGTCCTGGGCGGTGAGCGACCAGCCGCTGGTCTGGCTGTGCGTGCGCAGCGAGAGCGACTTCGGGTTGGTCGCGCCGAACGACGCCACGAGCTTCGCCCACAGCAGCCGCGCCGCGCGGAGCTTGGCGATCTCCATGAAGTAGTTCATGCCGATGCCCCAGAAGAAGGACAGCCTCGGCGCGAACGTGTCGACGTCCAGACCGGCCTGCTGACCCGCCCGCAGGTACTCCACCCCGTCGGCCAGCGTGTAGGCCAGCTCCAGGTCGGCCGAGGCCCCGGCCTCCTGGATGTGATAGCCGGAGATGGAGATCGAGTTGAACTTCGGCATCTTCTCGCTGGTGTAGCTGAAGATGTCGGAGATGATCTGCATCGACGGCTTGGGCGGGTAGATGTAGGTGTTGCGGACCATGAACTCCTTGAGGATGTCGTTCTGGATGGTCCCGGCGAGCTGGTCCGTCGACACCCCCTGCTCCTCGGCCGCGGCGACGTAGAGCGCCATCACCGGGAGCACGGCCCCGTTCATGGTCATCGACACCGACATGCGGTCCAGCGGGATGCCGTCGAAGAGCTGGCGCATATCGAGGATCGAGTCGATCGACACCCCGGCCATGCCGACGTCGCCGGAGACGCGGGGGTTGTCGGAGTCGTAGCCGCGGTGGGTCGGCAGGTCGAACGCGACCGACAGGCCCTTCTGCCCGGCGGCGAGGTTGCGCCGGTAGAAGGCGTTGGACTCCGCGGCCGTCGAGAACCCGGCGTACTGGCGCACCGTCCAGGGCTGCGTCACGTACATCGTCGGGTACGGCCCGCGCAGGTAGGGCGTGATGCCCGGGTAGGTGCGCAGGAAGTCGAGGCCCTCGAGGTCGGCGTCGGTGTAGAGCGGCTTGACCCCGATGCCCTCGGGGGTCTCCCAGACGAGGTCCTCGGCGCCCTTGCCGGTCGAGGCCTCGAGCGCGGCCTCCCAGTCCTCCGAGGGTGCCTGCGGCGCGCCGAGCTCGACGTCGCCGAAGTTCGGGATGCTCATCGCTGACCCTCCAGCTCGTCGAGCGTGTCGCGCAGGACGGCGGCCGCGTCGCAGCCGGCGTAGAGCGTGCCGTCCACGCCGTCCACGTCCTTCTTCCCCGCCAGCAGGATGCGCGTGGCACCCGCCTCGCGCAGGGCGGCCGCGACGTCGGCGGCGTACCGGTCGTAGTTCTTGTCCGACGACGCGATCACCGCGACCGGGGTGCCGGCCTCACGGAACGCGTTCGCGATCTCCGTCGGGTCCGTGCCGCCGGGGCCCTCGGCGGTCTCGATGCCGCCGGCGCCCAGCAGGTTGGCGGTGAACGACACCCGCACGGTGTACTCGGCGAGCTTCCCGATGGTGGCGAGGAAGACGGTGGGCCTCGTGTCGCTCGCGTCCGCCCGGTCCCGGAGCGTCTCGAACACCTCGGCGTAGCGGCGCCGCGGCAGGCCGCCCTCGCCGTGGGTGTCGGGGCGCGGGGCGCGGCGCGGGAGCTCCTCGTGGAGGTTCGGGAACTCGCTGACGCCGGTGATCGGGTCCTGGCGGCGGGCGATGCGCGCCGCGCGCTGCTGCCAGGTCCCGTCGAGGCGGGCGGCGAGGCTCCCGTCGTCCAGCGCGGCCTCGATCCCGCCGTCGCGCTCGATGCGCGTGAACTCCTCCCAGGCCGCGTGGGCGAGCGCGTCGGTGAGCGACTCCACGTACCAGGAGCCGCCGGCTGGGTCGATCACGTGCGCGAGGTGCGACTCCTCGAGCAGCAGCGCCTGAGTGTTGCGCGCGAGGCGGCGGGCGGCCTCGTCGGGACGACCCAGCTCGCTGTCGAAGGGGAGCACCGTGACGGCCGCGGCGCCGCCCAGTCCCGCGCCGACGGCGGCGACGGTGGTTCGCAGCATGTTCACCCAGGGGTCGCGGCGCGTGATCATCGCGGGGCTCGTGACGGCGTGCTGCGCCATCGCGCGGCTGCTCTCCGACGCGCCGCTGACGTCGCCGATGCGGTCCCAGCAGCGGCGCACGGCCCGGAGCTTGGCCAGGGTCGCGAACTGGTCGGCGGTGGCGGCGAGGCGGAACTCCAGGCGGGCGAAGGCCTCGTCGGTGCTCAGGCCCGCCCCACCGTTCTCCTGGCTCTCGGTGAGCGTGCGCAGAGCGGCCACCCCCGCCGCCAGCGCGGCCCCGAGTTCCTGGGCGTCGCTACCGCCGGCGCGGTGGTAGGGCAGGCCGTCGGCGACGACGGTGCGCAGCTGCGGGTGGTTCGCGGCGGCCGTCCTCGCGTGCTCGACGAGGGCGTCGTGGAACGGCTGCTCGAGCGCGGGCCCGCCCTGCGTGCGGTCCAGCAGCGGGTCGTAGCCGAGCGAGCCGGGGATCGCGCCGGCCCCGGCGTGCTCGGCGAAGCGCAGCAGCGCCGCGGCGGCGTCCGGTGTGTCGCGGCCGGCCTCGAGGGCGATCGGCGCGAGGTCGACGAACACGCCCTCGAGCAGGCCGTCGAGCGCCGCAACCGGCGGCCCGCCGGCGTCCCCGAGCACGAGCCAGAGCGACGAGACGCCGTTCTCCAGCTCGGCCATGAGGACGTCGTGGGCCTCGGCGACCTCGACGTCGGCGGGGAACGCGTGCCGTTGGCGCACGAGCCACCCGTCGGCGACCTGCCCCTCGGGGCGGGCGCCGCGCACGAACGGCGACAGGCCGGGGACCCCGATGTCGACGCCCGGGGCGTCCTCGGCGGCGTAGAGCCCGGCGATCGTGATGCCGTCGTCGGTCACCGTGGCCAGCGCGGCCTCGGCCTCCTCGGGCGTCACCTCACGGCCCGACTTCGCCAGCACGCCGGCGACGAGCTCGCGCCACTGCGCGCGGGTGGGGTCGTCGAACTCCCCGGCCAGCGTCAGCTCCTCGGGGCTCTCGTCGAGCTCTGTCGCACCTGAGGTCATGCCCGGGATCGTAGAACCGTCACGCCCGACCGCTTCTCCACCGTGCGACACCCCACCTTTGGCCTGCGGCGTCGGGAGCGCTTGACCGTGTCAGAACACCCGAAAGGGCGCACACGAGCGGAGCTCACACGCGCATGTGGACGCGCTCGCCCTGGCGCCCGAAGAGCGCGAGGACCTCGACCGGCCCCTCACCGGTGGTGCCGAGCCAGTGCGGACGCCGGGTGTCGACCTCGGTCGCCTCGCCCGGGCGCAGCACGAGGTCGTCGTCGCCGTTGATCACGCGGAGCCGGCCGGCGAGCACGTAGACCCACTCCCAGCCCTGGTGGACGGGGAGCTCGTCGGGCGGGGTGTGGCGCGCGGGCGAGAAGACGAACTTGTAGGCCGCGGGCTGACCGGGGCTGCGGGAGAGGCGGTAGATGACGGTGTCCTCGCTGCGCGAGACCGGCGCATCCCGGGCCGGCGTGGCCTCGCGCAGCCCGACGAGCTCGTCGAGCCCGGTGCCGTAGACCGTCGCCAGCGGCAGCAGCAGCTCGAGCGTGGCCCGCCGGCCGCCGGTCTCGAGCCGGGAGAGGGTGCTGACCGAGATCCCGGTGCGCTCGCCCAGCTCGGCGAGCCCCAGACCCTCCCGCCGTCGGCGGGTCGCCAGCCGTGCGCCCAGCCCGTCGAGCACGTCGTCAGTTGTCACGTTTGCCATTCTGGCAAGAATCCTCGTCGTGCGGGGCGGCGCGGAGCAGGCTCGTGAGCATGAACGACGAACCCCTCGACACCCTGGTCCTCGGAGGTGGCGCGGCCGGCCTGTCCGGTGCGCTGACCCTCGCCCGCTCCCGCCGCTCGGTGCTCGTGCTCGACGCCGGCGAGCCCCGCAACGCCCCCGCCGCCGGGGTGCACGCCTTCCTCACCCGCGACGGCCTGCCGCCCGCCGAGCTCGTGCGTCTCGGGCGCGCGGAGGTGGAGTCCTACGGTGGCCGCGTGCGCCCCGGCACCGCCGTCGCCGCCCGGCGCGTCGGCGACCTGTTCGCCGTCGACACCGTCGACGGGGAGACGCTGCACGCGCGGCGCCTGCTCGTCGCCACCGGCCTGGTCGACGAGCTGCCCGACCTGCCCGGCGTGCGCGAGCTCTGGGGCCGCGACGTGCTCCACTGCCCGTACTGCCACGGCTGGGAGGTGCGCGACCAGCCGCTGGCCGTGCTCGGCACCGGGCCGGGGAGCCTGCACCAGGTGAAGCTCTTCCGGCAGCTGACCGCCGACCTCGTCTACCTGCGCCACCACGCCCCGGAGCCCACCGCCGAGGAGGCCGAGGAGCTCGCCGCCCTCGGCATCCCCGTCGTCGACGAGGAGGTGACGGGCCTGGAGATCACCGACGACCGTCTTTCCGGCGTGCGCCTCGCGAGCGGACGCGTCCTGCCCCGCACCGCGCTGGCCCTCGCCCCGCGCTTCGTCGCGCGCAGCGCGGTCCTCGAGGACCTGGGCGTCCCGGTCGCCGACCACCCCTGGGGCGGGCGCTACGCCGCGGCCGAGGACGTCACGGGGCAGACCGCCGTGCCCGGGGTCTGGATCGCGGGCAACGTCGGCGACCTGTCCGCCCAGGTCGTCGCCGCCGCGGCCGCCGGCACGCTCGCCGGCGCCCGCATCAACGCCGATCTCGTCGTCGAGGACACCGCCCGGGCCGTCGCCCGCCACCGCGAGGGAGCCGTCGCATGACCACCCACGAGCAGTACACCGCCGCGTTCTGGGACGAGCGCTACCGCGGCAGCGAGCAGATCTGGAGCGGCGCCCCGAACGCCGTCCTCGTCCAGGAGGTCGCCGACCTCGCACCCGGATCCGCGCTCGACGTCGGCAGCGGCGAGGGCGGGGACGCGATCTGGCTGGCGCAGCAGGGCTGGCGGGTCACCGCGATCGACGTCTCGCAGGTCGCCCTCGGTCGGGTCGCCGCCCGTGCCGAGGCCGAGGGCGTCGCCGACCGGGTGACGACGATGCCGGTCGACCTCTTCGCCGAGGAGCTGCCGGGCCCCCACGACCTCGTCACCGCCCACTTCATGCAGCTCCCCGGCGCCGTGCGGCCCCGCCTCTACCGCGCGATCGCCCGTGCCGTGGCTCCGGGCGGCACGCTGCTGCTCGTCGGCCACGATCCGGAGGGCATGCCCCCCGAGGCGGAACACGACCATCCGCACGACATGTTCGCCACCGCCGAGGAGCTGGTCACCGAACTCGGCGACGCGATCGAGGGCTGGACGATCGAGGTGGCCGAGCGCCGGGGTCGCGACGCGGTCCAGCCCGACGGGCGGCCACGGTTCCTCTACGACGCCGTCCTGCGCGTCCGCCGCTCCAGGTGAGCACTTCCCGCCCCTGTTGGGGGCGGAAAGTGCTCACATGGACAGGCGCGCCTTCTGCACCTTGCCCATGGCGTTGCGGGGCAGGGCGTCGACGACGCGGACCTCGCGCGGGCGCTTGTGGGCCGACAGGCGCTCGGCGACGAAGGCGATGATCTCGTCGGGGTCCACCGGCTCGCCGGCGAGCACGACATGGGCGACGATCCGCTGGCCCAGGTCGTCGTCGGGCTCGCCGACCACCGCGGCCTCGCGGATGCCGTCGTGCTCGAGGAGCGCGGTCTCGATCTCGCCGGCGCCGACCCGGTAGCCGCCGGTCTTGATCAGGTCGACCGAGCGGCGGCCGACGATCCGGTGATACCCGCCGGCGTCGATCACCGCGGCGTCGCCCGTGCGGAACCAGCGGTCCTTCGTCCACGTCTCCGCCGTGGCCTCCGGTCGCCCGAGGTAGCCGGTGAAGAGGCCGGGGCCGCGGACCTGCAGCTCGCCGATGGATTCGCCGTCGTGCGGGAGGAGCTCGCCGTCGGTCTCCTCGTCGGTGGACACGAGCCGGGTCTCGACGCCCGCGACGGGCACCCCCACCCACCCGGGGCGGCGTTCGCCGTCGGCACGGACGGACAAGGTGATCATCGTTTCGCTCATGCCGTAGCGCTCGACGGGCGCCTGGCCGGTGAGCTCGCGCAGCTTCTCGAACACCGGGACGGGCAGGGGCGCGCTGCCGGAGACGAGCAGCCGGGCGGAGCGCAGCACCTCGGCGGCGGCCGGGTCGGCGGCGATCCGCGACCAGATCGTCGGCACCCCGAACAGCAGGGTGGCGCCGTGGTCGCGCACCGCCGAGGCGTAGAGGTCGGGGCGGGGACGTCCGACGTGGACCAGCCGCGACCCGAGCCGCAGCGCGCCGAAGACGCCGAGGACCAGCCCGTGGACGTGGAACAGGGGCAGGCCGTGGGCGAGGGTGTCCTCGGCGGTCCACTCCCACGCGTCGGCGAGACCGTCGAGTCCTGCCGCCATCGCCGTCCGCGAGAGCAGCACGCCCTTCGGTGCGCCGGTGGTCCCCGACGTGTAGAGCACCAGGGCCGGGCCGTCGTGCGGGGCCTCGCGGGCGACGTCGCCACTGCGGCGGCTCAGGTCGACCTTGCGCACCGGCAGGGTGACGTCCGTCGGCCGCTCCCCGATCCAGAGGGACGCCCCGGAGTCGGCCAGCAGGTGCGCGCGCTCGCCGGAGCCGACGTCCGGGGGCACCGGGACGACGGGGGTGCCGGCGAGCAGGCCGCCGACCATCGCGACGATCGCGTGCGCCGTCGGCTCGGCGAGCACCGCGACCGGGCCCTCGGCGGGCCGGTCGACGATCTGGTCGGCGACCACCGAGGCCGCTCCGAGCAGCTCCGGGCCGGACATCGACGTGTCTCCGATGCGGATCGCCTCGGGATCGTCGAGGCCTCCCTCGAGGAGCGCAGCCAGCAGCGTCATGGCGCCCATGATGGGCACCCGCCCGCCGCGGCGCGCGGCTACCCCTGGGCCAGCAGGCCGTCGACGATCACCCGCAGCTTCCACGACGCCCGCGCGTCGCCCCCGCCGCCGGTCAACAGGGGCCGCAGAGCCACGATCGTCGGGAACTCCGCGGGATCCAGGGCGGCGTAGACAGCGTCGATGCGACCCGCGAACGCGGCGCCCATCGCCTCGGTCGTCGCCCGGCCCGGGTCGGCGATCTCGCGCTGCTCGCGGCGCCACGCCGCCTGCTCCAGCGCCGAGGAGGCCACGTACTGCCCGAGGAGGTCGGCGGCCCAGGCGCAGGCGGCGTCGTCGATGCCGCCGACCCGCAGCAGGCGCAGCACCTCCTCGTTGACCCGCAGCGAGTGCGGACCCAGCGGCACCCCGGCGATCGCCGCCATCGCGATGTCGGCGTGCGCGGCGAGCGCCGCGACCATGCGGTCGATCAGCAGCTCGAGGCGGGCGCGCCAGTCGCCGTCGGCGCCGGTCGGGAGCGCGACGTCGGCCAGGGCGAGGTCGTGCACCGCCTCCATCAGCTCGCGGCGGTCGGCGACGTAGACGTAGAGCGACGCCGGCCCGGTCTCGAGCTCCGCCGCCACCCGCCGCATGCTCGCGGCCTCGTAGCCCACCTCGTCGACGACGCGCAGCGCCGCGGCGACCACCGCCTCGCGGCTGAGGGCGGTCTTCGCCGGGCGGGTGCGGGGTCCCGGGGGCACGCGCCGACCCTAGCTTGACGAACGGTGTTCGCGGCGTACGGTGTTCGCGACGAACACTGTTCGTGGACGGAAGGTCCTCGCATGATCCTCGTGACCGGAGCCCGTGGCCACGTCGGCCGCGCCGTCCTCGACGGCCTGCTCGCCGCCGGCGTCCCCGCCGACCGGCTGCGCGCCTCGGGGCGCGACCCGTCCGTCCTCGGCGTGCCCGCGGGCATCATCACGGTCGCCGCCGACCTCGCCGATCCGTCGACGCTGCCCGCGGCGTTCGACGGTGTCGAGCAGGCCTTCCTCTACGCCTCGGGCGACGGCTCCCTCGTGGCCGAGGCGGCGCGCGCCGCCGGGGTGGCGCACGTCGTGCTGCTGTCCTCGCTGTCCGTGCTCGACGACGATCCCGAGGACCGGATCGGCGCGATGCACCGCGGCGCCGAGGCGCCCTGGCACGACGCCGGCGTCACCGCGACGTTCCTGCGCCCCGGCGCGTTCGCGACCAACACCCTCGACTGGGCCGACGGGGTGCGCGCGGGCCTCGTGGAGCTGCCCTGCCCCGACAGCCACGTCACCCCGATCCACGAGGCCGACATCGCCGACGTCGCCGTCGCCGCGCTCACCGGGGGTGCCGTCCGGGGCACGGCGCCGAGCCTCACCGGGCCGGAGTCGCTGTCGTTCCGCGAGCAGGTCGGCGTGATCGCCGCCGAGGTCGGGCGCGAGGTCGAGGTGGCCGGGCTGTCGGCCGACGACTACCGCGAGCGGATGGGCCGGTTCGCCCCGCCCTGGGTCGCCGACACCCTGCTGCGTCTCTGGTCGGCCAGCGACGGCAGGCCCCAGCCGGTGGACGACGTCGCCCCGCTGCTCGGAGCGCCGGGCCGGAGCTTCGCGACGTGGGTGCGCGACCATCTCGACGCGTTCGTCTGAGCCGCGCTACCCGTCCCGGCGCCGCATGCGCCACACGGTGATCCCGACGCCGAGGACGAGGTAGACCAGCGCGCGTCCGGTGCTGGAGACGAGGCCGTCGAGCGGCAGCGGGTCGCGCAGGGCGTCGGTGCCGGCGCTCCAGCCCGAGGTCAGCAGCAGGGGCTGGAGCCACTCCAGCGACGGGATCGCGGCGAGGACGCCGAAGACGATGAGCCCGCCGAGCACGGCCGCCAGGACCACGAGCGGGTGCTCGGTGAACGCCGAGACCGCGAGGGCCACCGCGGCGACCGCGAGGAGCTGGACGACGGTCCAGGCGGCCACGAGCAGGACGCGTCCGAGGGCCTCGCCGAGCCCGAGCGTCGTGCCGGACAGCGTGATCATGGTGCCGCTCGGGCCGCCGACGACGACCAGCCCGGTGATCACGCCGACGACGGCGACCAGCAGGACGGCAAGCACGGCGACGGTCACCACGCCGACCGCCTTCATGACGACCAGCCGGGTCCGCCCGACCGGCGCCAGGAGCAGCCCGCGCAGCGTGCCGTGCGAGGCCTCGCCGGCCAGGGCGTCGGCGGACGCGGTGGCGACGGTGAGGGGCAGCAGCAGTGTGAGGGCGAGCCCCATCGCGGCGATCGGCAGGACCAGGCCGTTGCCGGCCACCGCGGCGACCAGCCCGGGGCCGTCGCGATCACCGTCGCCCGGCCCGCCAGTGAGGGCGATGCCGACCCCGATCGCGACGGGGACGAGGGCCAGGAGCCCGAGCAGCACGAGGGTGCGCGGGCGGCGCAGGACCCAGCGGACCTCGGCGGCCGCGAGCCGCCCGAGCGGGGCCGTGGTCCGGGTGGGGGTGCGGGTCTCGAGGGTCGTCACGCGTCCTCCTCTGTCAGGCGGGCGAAGAGCTCCTCGAGGTGGGCCCGGCGCCGGTGGACCTCCCACACCGCGACGCCCGCCGCGACGAGTGCGGCCACGATCTCCGGCGCCTCGAGCGGGCCGGGCGGCACCGCGACACCGCCCTCGGCGCGGTACGAGGGTGCGCCCGCCTCGCGCAGGGCGAGGATCGCGTCGTCGACGTCGGGGGTGCTGACCACCAGGCCGCCGGTGTCCGCGTCGAGCAACGTCTGCAGCTCGCCCGCCACCAGCAGCGTCCCGGTCTGGAGCACCGCGACGTGGCTGCACACCGCCTCGACCTCGGCGAGCAGGTGCGACGAGAGCAGCACCGTCGCCCCCGACGCGCGGAGCTCGGCGACGACCCGCCGGACGTCACGGGTACCCGCGGGGTCGAGCCCGTTGGTCGGCTCGTCGAGCACCACCAGGCGGCGCGGGACGAGCAGCGCCGCGGCGAGCCCGAGGCGCTGCTTCATCCCCAGAGAGTAGGCGCGGTAGCGCTTGCGCGCGGCGTCGGCGAGCCCGACCCGCTCGAGCGCCGCGTCGACGGGCCCGCGCAGGTCGCCGCCGAGACGGGGCTCGGCGGCCGCGCTGCGCAGCAGGTTGTCGCGGCCGGAGAGGAACGGGTGGAAGCCCGGCCCCTCGACGAGCGCGCCGACGTCCGGGAGCGCCGAGGCCAGGTCGTTCCCGCTGCGCCCGAGGAGCTCCACCGTCCCGGCGGTCGGGCGGGTCAGCCCGAGCAGCATCCGGATGAGGGTGGTCTTGCCCGACCCGTTCGGGCCGAGCATCCCGAGCACGGCGCCGGCCGGGACGTCGAGATCGACGTCGTCGATCGCGACCGTGTCCCCGAAGGTCTTGCGCAGCCCGCGGACCCGCGCGGCGACCGCGTCCGGGGAGGACGCGGTCGCCGGCTGCTGGTCCGTCGGCGCGCTCGTCCCCGCCGTCACCGGGCCAGGGCCTCGGTGAGCACCTGCTGCGGCACCGCACCGGCTGCGATCCGGCCGTCCGCGGTGACGATCACGGTGGCCACGGCGGTGGTGATCACGCGCCCGCTGCCCCACGGGCCGCTGACCGGCGTGCCGAGCGCGGACAGGTCCGGCGCACCCTCGGGCTGCTGGCCCTCCGGCAGCTGACCCTCCGGCTGCTGGCCGTCGGGCTGCTGGCCCGGCTGTCCCTGGGGCGCCCGGCCCACGATCACCGTGTCCCAGCCGTCGCCGACCCGCTGGCCCTGGTCGCCCTCGGGGCGGTCCGGACGGTCCCCGCGGGCCGGCGCGTCCCGGACGGTCGTGCCGGGCGGCGGGGTGAAGGTGAACAGCGACGGATCCTGCGGCCCGTAGGCGATCTCGGAGAAGCCGACCTGCAGCGCCGGCTCGCCCGACCCCTGCGCGAGCACCGTGAGCTGCAGCGGCTGGCGCGTCTCGGCGTCGACGGCCACCCGCACCTCGCGCAACAGCGTGCGCTCGGTGGGCAGCGGGGTCAGCACCAGCTGGTAGGCGGCGCGTCCGGCGACCTCGGCGGTGCCGTCGACGGCGACGGTGCTCGACTGCCGCAGCGTCGCGATGGCCTGCGTCGCGGCGGTGGTCGGGTCCTGGTTGTCGGCGTTGTCCGGACGGCCCTCACCTGCGGGGGCGCGGGTCGCCGTGCGGTCGCGCGAGTCGTAGGCCCAGCGCGTCGTGCCGTCGGACACCAGCGTCCGCTCGCCGTCGGACGACGGGAGCGCGACGCGCCCGCGTCCCTCGCCGCCGGACCAGACGCGCACCGAGGACGTGCCGTTCGCGAGCTGCGGGACGCCGGGGACGGCGGGCAGACCGAGGGCGTTGTCGACCTCGACCTCGCCGGCGAACGGCTGCCGGTCCGCGGTCATCACCGAGGACACGAGGTCCTCGGGACTCACCGGCGGCAGCACCGGGGCCGCCGACGCGCCCGCCGGGGCGACCACGAGACCCACACCGACGGCGCCCACGAGCACCGCACCCAACCCTGCCCCGACCCAGCGCCTGCGACCCATGACCCCATCGTGTCCCCCGCCCGCTGAGACTCCTCTCAGCGTCGACGACGGGGAGGAGGCCTACCGTCGGTGCCGTGCCCCGGGTGCTGGTGGTCGACGACGAGCCGGGGGTGCGCGACGCCCTCGCGCGAGGGCTGGCCGCCGAGGGGATGGAGGTCCGGTCGGTGGCCGACGGCCACGCGGGCCTGCAGGAGGCGTCGACCGGTGCCTACGACGCGGTGGTCCTCGACATCATGCTGCCCGGGCTCTCGGGCTACCGGGTGCTCGAGGCGCTGCGTGCCGGGGGCGTCGCCACCCCGGTGCTGCTGCTCTCGGCGAAGGACGGCGAGGTCGACCAGGCCGACGGGCTCGACCTGGGCGCCGACGGCTACCTGGTCAAGCCGTTCTCGTTCGTCGTGCTCGTCGCCCAGCTCCGCGCGATGCTGCGCCGCTCCGGCCCCGCCACCACCCGCGTGGTGCACGGCGCGCTGGCCCTCGATCCCGCGACCCGGTCGGTGACCTGGGAGGGCCGCGACGTCGAGCTCTCGGCCCGCGAATTCGCGGTGCTGCACGCGCTGGCGGTGCACCCCGACGACGTCCTGACGCGCGACGACCTGCTCGCCGCCGTCTGGGGCGGGGGCGGGTCGGCGAGCCGCAACGTCGTCGAGGTCTACGTCGGCTACCTGCGGCGCAAGCTCGCGGCGGTCGGCGCCGGAGAGCTCGTGCGCACCGAGCGCGGGCGGGGCTACCGGCTGGTCTCCGGGTGACGTCCTGGTGGGCGCGCCGCTCGCTGCGGACGCGGATCACCCTGGTCGTCGGGGTCGTCGCCGTCGTCGCGCTGCTCGCGGTGGGCCGGGTCGCCGGCGGGCTGCTGTTCTCCGCGCTGGTGGAGAGCGGGGACCAGACGCTCACCGAGCGCGCCGTCGCCGCGACGGGAGCGGTCGCCGGCGGGACGACGGTGCCGCCGGGCGTGCGGGTGGTCGACCTGGCGGGGACCCCGGTCGACGGCCGCGGACCGCGCCCCGTGGACGCGGACGCGCTGTCGCGGCTGGCCGCCGGGCAGCCCGTGACCGTCACCGACAGGGCGCTCGGGCCGCAGCGCTGGGTCGCCGTGCCGGTGCCGGCCCCGGACGGGTCGCCGCGTCTGGTCCTGGCGTCGCGCGACCTGGTCGGCGCCGCGAGCCTGGTCGCCGACGCCGCCCGCTGGCTCGCCGTGGCCGCCCTGCTCGGCGCGGTCGGGGTGGGCGTCGCGGCGTGGGTCGCGACGCGCGTGGCGCTGCGCCCGGTGGACCGGATGCGCGTGGCGGCCGCGGCGGTGGCCCCCGGGGAGCGCCTGCCGGTCCCGCCGTCGCGCGACGAGCTCGCTGCCCTCGCCGTCGAGATCAACGCGCTGCTGGCCCGCCGGGACGACGCCGTCGGGCGCCTCGAGCGCTTCACCAGCGAGGCCGCGCACGAGCTGCGCTCCCCCATCGCCGCGCTGCGCGCCCAGGCCGACGTCGCCGTGGCGCACCCGGAGCAGGCGGCAGCCGACGAGATCGGGCGGGACGAGACGTGGCGGTCGGTGGCGCGGGAGGCCGAGCGGCTCTCGGACCTGGTCGGCGACCTGCTGGCGCTGGCGCGCGCGGACGCGGGCGAGCGGATGCCGGCGCGGCCGGTGGACCTCGTCGACGCGGTCGGCGAGGCGCTCGCGCGCCTGCCCGAGGAGCCCCTGGTCGCCATGACCCTGTGGGCCCCGATGCCCGTGACGGTCGCCGCGACGCCGGCCGAGGTCGCGATCGTGCTGGACAACGTGCTCGCCAACGCCCGGCGGCACGCCGCGACCGTGGTGCACGTGTCGGTGGTGCCCGCCGGACGGTGGGTGCGCCTGCTGGTCGACGACGACGGGCCCGGCATCGCACCCGGGGACCGCGACCGGGTCTTCGACCGCTTCACCCGCCTGGCCCCCGAGGCGGGCGAGGGCAGCGGGCTCGGCCTGGCGCTCGTCGCCCGCCTCGTCGCCGGGCGGGGCGGCACCACCCGCGCGACGAGCTCGCCCGACGGCGGGACGCGGCTCGTCGTGCGCTGGCCGGTGGGCTGAAGGACTCGCGGGGGCCCGGTCGAGCAGCGAGGGTCACCCTCGCTGCGTCCCACGCACCCAGGGACGCCCTCGCTCCACGAGGCTCGTCGCGGCCGCCCGGTGTCGGGGGTGAAGGGCAGGATGGTCGGTGTCGCGCTTCCCCCGCGGTGCCGTCGCCCGTTCCTGCCTGCCCCCGGGGAGCCGTCGTGTCCACCCACGCCGATCACCGCCGCGCCCGCGCGCGGCTCGACGCCGAGACCATCGACCGCGCCGCCGCCGTCCTGCGGCGGCGGGTCGCGATCGGTCGCTACGCCGGACTCGCCGGCGACTACGCCGGGTTCGAGGTGTGCGCGCTGCTCGAGGCCGTCGCGCACACCTCGGCCGAGGACCCCCGCTCGTCCCGCGTGCGGGACGCGGCGCTGCGGGCGGCGCGAGCGCTGCTCGCCGACGAACCGGGTGTCCCGTGAGCGGTATGGGCCCGCCGCTCCCGGTGCCCGTCGGTGACCACGGCCAGGGCGACGCCGGCGACGAGGGCCACCTCGCCGAGCAGGGCCAACGGGCCGGGCACCGCGCCCGCGAGCAGCGCGGCGAACACGAAGCCCCACGCGGTCTCGAGGGCCATCAGCTGGCTCACCAGCACGGGCGAGAGCCGCGCGGCCGCGGCGTGCCACAGCCGCACCGCCAGCCACGACGACACGAGGCCGAGGAAGAGCACGACGAGCAGGGCGCGCACCGGCTCGGCGGGCACGCCGCCGGTCGCGAGCAGCCAGATCGCCAGCGGCAGGGCCAGCACGCCGGCGGCGAGGCCCTGGGCGCCGGCGAGCACCGGCCCGAGGTCGGGGCGGTCGGCGAGCAGGCGGTGCGAGTCGAGGCCGTACCAGCTCCAGGACGCCACCGCGACGAGCGCGAGCACCGTGCCGATCACCGCGGACCAGCCGCCGGGGCCGGGCGTCGGCGAGGTGTGCACCAGCACCTGGCCGACGCCGACGAGCACGAGGGCCGGCAGCAGGGCCATCAGGCCCGCGCGCCCCCGGTGGCGGGCGGAGATCAGCGCCATGACCACCGGTACGAGGCCGATGGTCGCGACGGCGATGGTCGGGCCCGCGAGGCGCACGGACAGGGCGACGAGGCCGTAGTAGAGCAGCGAGCCGGTGACGGCGTGCGCGGTCACCCGCACCCACGGGACGTCCGTGCGCAGCACGCGCCGCAGCTGGGGCAACGACACCGCCCCGAACGCCACGAACCTCCCCATCGCCAGCAGCAGCGCAGGCGCGAGCGGCGCCAGCTCCGGCGCCACGAACACCGCGGCCCACCCTGCGCCGGCCAGCACCATCGCGCCGAGCGCCGTCCTCCTCGTCATGCCTCCACGATGCGCGCGCGACCGCGGGTGATGCCGGGCGATCTTCCAGGGTCGACGGCCCGCAGGCGCATGATGGCGTCATGACCGCGCCCCACCGTGCACGATCCGCCCAGCCCGCCCTGGACCGGGTCGACCGCCGCATCCTCGACCACCTCGCCGACCACGGACGGGAGAGCCTCGCCGACCTCGCGGAGGCGGTGTCGATCTCGGCCTCGTCGGCCCAGCGCCGGCTGCGGCGCCTCGAGAACGAGAAGGTGGTCCGCGGCTACCGCGCGGTCCTCGACCCCGACGCCGTCGACCGCGGGCTGGTCGTGCACCTGACGGCGACGCTCGTCGATCACACCGCGAACACCGTCGGCCGCTTCGAGCGCCACATCGTGGACCTCGCCGGGCTCGTGAGCTGCCACCACGTCACCGGCGACGTCGACTACCTGCTGCGCGTCGACGTCGCCGACGTCGAGGCCCTCGACGTGCTGCTGCGGCGCACGCTCGCCCGCGTCCCGGGCGTCGCGCGGTTCACGACGATGGTCGCGACCTCGGGCCTGGTGGACCGGGTCACCCGGATCTAGTCCCCGGCGAGCCGGTCCACCTCTCCCAGCAGGTCCGACACCTGCGTGACGACGCTGAAGCGCTCGCGCGCGTAGCGGGCCGCCTCCGGGCCCTTGCTCTGCTTCCAGCCCTCGTCGAGCGCCCGGGTGACGGCGGCGGCGAGGGAGTCGGCGAGCTCCTGGCGGTCGTCGGTCTCGGGCACGAGCGTGCCGACCTCGTCGGTGACGAAGTCTCGCGGCCCGCCGGAGTCGGCGCCGATCACCGGGGTCTCGCAGGCCATGCACTCGAGGAACACGAGCCCGAACGGCTCGCGGTAGGAGGGGAAGACGCCGACATCGGCGCAGGCGAAGACCGTCGCGAGCTCCTCCTGCTGGCGCGGCCCGAGGAAGTAGGTCCGTTCCAGGCCGAGCGAGGCCGCGAGATCGTGCATCTTCACCTGCTCCTCGACCGGCCCCGAGCCCGCGACGAGGGTCAGCACGCGCCGCCCGCCGCGCTCGTACGAGGCCGCCGCCCGGAGCAGGGCGTCCAGGCGCTTCCAGTCGGCGAACTTGCCGACGAACGCGACGACGGCGTCGAACCCGCCCTCGGGCGCCACCGCCTCCGGCGCCTGCTCGGATCCCGCGGGCGGCTGCGTCGTGACACCGGCGAGCACCTGCGCGCGGTCGGCGTACAGCTCCGGGGCGGGGAAGAAGGCGTGCTGGTTGTAGCCGTTGTGGGAGAGCACCATCCGCTCGCGCGGGAACTCCGGGAAGACCGCCGAGAACGCCTCGATCTGCTCCGAGGAGATCGACGCGACGACGTCGACGCCGTGCTCCGGGCCCGCGGACCAGTCGAAGATCTTCTCCTGCTGCATGAACGGGAGGAACCGCCACGGGAACTCCGCGGGGTTGTCGCCGCGCTGCTCGTGGACGTACATCTTGAGCTCGGTGCCGTGGGCGAAGTCCAGCAGCGGCATGCGCGGGCGTCCCGCCGCCGTCCGCGCCCGGATCACGTCGCGCATGACCACGGCGTTCATGAACGCGTGGTGGGCGATCGCCAGGCCGAACTCGTCGCCGGTGCTCGCCTCGATCTCGTCGATCCACTCGGTGACGAAGGCCGTCAGACGGGCTCGGTACGCGTCGACCTCGTCGGGGTCCATCGCGTGCCACCGGTAGCTCGAGACCGGGGAGATCGACTCGCAGATCGGGATGTCGTGCTCGAGCGGGAACACCCGCACGTCATCGGTGCGCCAGCGCTGCACCCGGGACGGGAACACCGAGTAGCAGCGCACGCCGGGCAGATCGTTGTACGCGGTGTGGTGGGCCTCGTGGAGGATCCCCGAGCCGGGGGCGAACTCGCCGTCGCGCTGCCAGTTGTTGGTGCCGAGCTGGAAGATCAGCCGGTCGCCCATGCGGTGTTCTCCCCCGGGGTCTGCGCTCGTCGAGGCCGCTCGTCGGGGCCGCCCGTCGGATGCAGCCTAGGCGCCGCCTACACCGCCCCCAGGGCGAGGCCCCGGTAGTTCTCGGCCAGCGCGCGCCTGGCGGACTCCGAGGTCGCGATGTGGCGCAGGTGGGCCAGGGCGAGCTGCTCGTCGAAGGGGTCGCCGTCGGGGTCGACGTGCAGCATCGTGGTCATCGTCCAGGAGAAGTGCGCGGCCCTCCAGACGCGGCGCAGCACGGTGTCGGAGTAGGCGTCGATGAGCGTCTCGTCCTTGGTGGCGAACCACTCGGAGAGCGCCTCGGCCAGCACCCGCACGTCGGCGACCGCGAGGTTGAGCCCCTTGGCCCCGGTGGGCGGGACGATGTGCGCGGCGTCGCCGGCGAGGAACAGCCGCCCGTGGCGCATCGGCTCGGTGACCATGCTGCGCATCGGGGTCACCGACTTGTCGGTGATCGGGCCGCGGGCGAGGGTGAACGGTTCCCTATCGGCGTGCTCCCCTGAATCGAGCGCGAAGCGCGCCGCGAGCTCGTCCCAGATGGCCTCGTCGGCCCAGTCGGCGGCGTCGGTGCCGTTGGGCACCTGGATGTAGGCCCGGGTGACCGACGACGAGCGCATCGAGGCCAGCGCGAACCCGGTGCGCCCGCGGGCGTAGATCAGCTCGTGGGACGAGGGCGCCACGTCGGCGAGGATCCCCAGCCACGAGTACGGGTAGATGCGCTCGAAGCGGCGCACGAGGTGGTCCGGGATCGCGCGGCGCGCCGGCCCGTACGACCCGTCGGCACCCACGACGACATCGGCGCGCAGGACGTGCTCGGCGCCGTCGTGGCGGTATCGCACGGACGGACTGTCGGTCTCCACGTCCTCGACCGAGAGCACCTCGGCGTCGAACAGCAGCGGCTCGTCCTGCTCCAGGCGCAGGGCGATGAGGTCCTTGGTCACCTCGGTCTGCGCCCAGATCATCACGTGCTCGCCGGTGAGCTCCTGCATGTCGACGCGCACGCTGCGCCCGGAGAACCGCAGCTCGAAGCCGTCGTGCGGCATGCCGAGCGCGTCCATCCGGGCGTCGGCGCCGACCTCGCGCAGGGCCTCGACCGTGCCGTGCTCGAGGATGCCGGCGCGCTGGCGGGTCTCGACGCGCTGCCGCGGGCGGGCCTCGAGCACCACCGAGTCGACGCCGCGCCGCCGCAGCAGGTGCGCGAGCATCAGGCCGGCGGGTCCCCCGCCGACGATCGCGACCTGCGTGCGGTCCGGGGCGCTCACGTGGGCACCGGGGCGCCGGACACCGAGAGGTCGAGGAACACCGTCTCCCCGGCGCCCTGCATCCGGACGTCGAAGCGGTACCCGGGGCCGGTGACGCCGCCGTCCGGCACGGCCATCAGCGTGGCCCGGCGCTCCTCGTCGAGCTGCGCGAGCAGCGGGTCGGCGGCGTTCGCCTCGACGTGGTTCGGGAAGTAGACGCGGGTGAACAGGTGGTGCAGCAGGCCGCGCGCGAACACCGTCACGGCCAGGTGCGGGGCGTCGCGGGCGCCGGACGGTGCCGCCGGGCGCAAGGTGCGCAGCCGGTAGTCCCCCGCGCGGTCGGTGGCGACGCGGGCGAATCCGGTGAACGAGCGGCCGTCGCGGTGCAGCGCGCCCGGGCGCACCGGCACGCGACCGTCGGGACCGGTCTGCCAGAACTCCAGCAGCGCGTCGGGCACGGCCGCGCCGGCGCCGTCGCGCACCGTGCCGTGCAGTGTGATCGCGCCGGGCGTGCCCATGGGGACGACGTCCCCGCCGCCGTCGAAGGGCAGGCCGAACGCGAAGAACGGGCCGACGGTCTGGGAGGGCGTGAGGTCGAGCATCAGGCTCCGTCCACATCGGGCGGCGTGGCGTGCGTGCCGTCGAGCACGATGTCCCAGCGGTAGCCCAGCGCCCACTCCGGCTGGGTGACGTCGTGGTCGTAGGCGGCGATCAGCCGCTGCTGCGCCTTCTCGTCGGTGACCGACTGGAAGATCGGGTCGAGCCCGAACAGCGGGTCCCCGGGGAAGTACATCTGCGTGACGAGGCGCTGGGTGAACGCCGTCCCGAACAGCGAGAAGTGGATGTGCGCGGGACGCCACGCGTTGGTGTGGTTGCGCCACGGGTAGGCGCCCGGCTTGATCGTCACGAAGCGGTAGCGGCCCTCGTCGTCGGTCAGCGCCCGGCCGCCGCCGGTGAAGTTCGGGTCGAGCGGTGCGGGGTGCTGGTCGCCGTCGTGGCGGTAGCGCCCGGAGGCATTCGCCTGCCAGACCTCGACGAGTTGGTGGCGCACCGGACGTCCGTCGCCGTCGAGGACCCGGCCCGTGACGATGATCCGCTCGCCGAGCGGCTCGCCGGCGTGGTGCCGGGTCAGGTCGGCCTCGATCGGGGCCACGTCGGCCGCGCCGAACACCGGAGCGGCCAGCTCGGTGA
This sequence comes from Actinomycetospora chibensis, assembly GCF_028737215.1. Classification (GTDB taxonomy): domain Bacteria; phylum Actinomycetota; class Actinomycetes; order Mycobacteriales; family Pseudonocardiaceae; genus Actinomycetospora; species Actinomycetospora chibensis. The sequence goes on from NZ_JAQZAM010000010.1 coordinate 217,459, forward strand.
GGCTCGGCGGCGTGACGACGAGAGGTCGCTGCGGGGCCCGCAGGGCGGTGCTGCGGTAGGGGCGATAGGCCCGGTCGGGATGGCCGTCGGGCCGCGGCGGCGCCGCCGCGGCCTCGGCGATCTCGGCGGACACCGCCCGCTGCGTCGCGGGCTCCTGCGATGCGCTCACGCCGCCAGGGTGCCTGGCGCCGGCGCCGTGCCAGAATCGAGCTTCCGGCCACCGGAAGGAGCGCAGGGTGAGCCCACAGCGCGACGGTCAGAGCGGACCGTCGGTCACCGGACGCGTGCTCGGGATCCTGTCCGCGTTCGGCCCGGGGGCCGAGGCCCTGTCCCTCTCGGGCATCGCCCGCGCGGCCGGTCTCCCGCTGTCCACGGCGCACCGGCTGGTCGGCGAGCTCGCCGCCTGGGGCGCCCTCGAGCGCGGCGAGGACGGCCGCTACCGGATCGGCCTGCGGCTCTGGGAGGTCGGGGCGCTCGCGCCGCGCAGCCTGGGCCTGCGGGAACGCGCCATGCCCTACCTCGAGGACCTCTACGAGGCGACGCGACAGAACGTGCAGCTCGCGGTGCGCGACGGCCACGAGGTGGTCTACGTCGAGCGCCTCGCGCACCCGGAGGCGGTGCGCGTGTTCACCCGCGTCGGCGGGCGCATGCCCCTGCACGCCACCGGGGTCGGCCAGGTGCTGCTGGCGTTCGCCCACGTCTCGGTGCAGGAGGAGGTCCTCGCCGGTCCCCTGAGCGCGCTGACCCCGCGGACGGTCACCGACCCGCACGCGCTGCGCCGCACCCTGGCCGCCGTGCGTCGCGAGGGCGTGGCCGTCTGCGACGGGTTGGTCGACCTGCTCTCGCTCTCGGTCGCGGCCCCGGTCCGCGGGGAGGACGACCGGGTCGTCGCAGCGATGTCGGTGGTCGTGCCGAGCGCAGGCAGCGACCCGCGCACCATCGTCCCGGCCGTCCGGGCCACCGCCCGCGGGATCTCGCGGGCCCTGGGCTCGCCGTCGGCGCGGCGCCGTCCGTCGGGCGTGGTCACCCCGTTGCCGAGCGCGGCGGGCGCGGACGCCCCGCGCACGGCCGAACGCGGCGCGTGACCGGGCCCACGTCCGATCGTTGGACCGCCGGGCCGGTGATCCACCGGGACGGTCGCGGCCCGGTGACGGGAGGTCCGCGATGCGGCAGGTCGGCCGGGTCCGTGCTTGGTGCGTCGCCGCCGGGGTGGCCGTTGCCCTGACCGGGGCGCTGATCGGGGCCGGGGTGCCCGCCCTGGCCGCGCCGGGACCCCAGCTCCCGCTGCCCGTCCCGCAGCCCGAGCGCGAGTACGCGCCGCTCGACCGGCCCGGGCCCGCTCTGGGCGTGGCGGACGACGACCTCGACGACGCCCTCGACTGCACCGCCGACGTCGACGGCGCGTCGCGCCCGCCGGTGCTGCTGATCCCCGGGACGACGCTGACGGCGCAGGAGAACTTCTCCTGGAACTACGAGCGCGCGTTCGCCGCCGACGACCGCCCGTACTGCACGGTCACGCTGCCGAACCACGCCATGAGCGACATCCAGGTCTCCGCCGAGTACGTCGTCGCCGCGATCCGCGCGATGCACGAGCGCAGCGGGCAGCGCGTCGCGATCGTCGGGTTCAGCCAGGGCGGCATGATCGGCCGCTGGGCGCTGCGCTTCTGGCCGGACACCCGCGTCCGGGTCGCCGAGGTGATCGGCATCGACCCGTCCAACCACGGCACGCTCGACGCCTACCCGGTCTGCGCCGCCGCCGGCTGCGCGCCGGCGTTCTGGCAGCAGCAGACGCTCTCGGCGTTCACCACCGCGCTCAACTCGCGCGCCGAGACCTTCGCCGGCATCGACTACACCTCGATGTGGACGCCGACCGACGAGGTGGTGGTCCCGAACCTCGGACCCGCGCCCAGCTCGGCGCTGACCACCGGTGGGGGCCGGCGCGCCAACATCTCGACCTTCGACGTCTGCCCGGGCCACGTCGCCGACCACCTGTCGATGGGGACCTTCGACGCCGTCGCGTACGCGCTGGTGATCGACGCCCTCGAGCACGACGGCCCGGCGCGGGCGTCGCGCGTCGACCGCGCCGCGTGCCTCGCACCCCTCCACGAGGGCGTGGACCCCGTGACCTTCCCGGCCCGCCTCGCGACCTTCACCGCCGGCGTCGGCGCGCAGGTGGCGCTCTACCCGCACGTGCTCGCCGAGCCCGAGCTCGCGTCGTACACGCTGGGTGCCTCCGGCATGTGAGCAGTTCGGAGTGCTGGAGCACTCCGAAGTGCTCACGTGCGCGGAGCGCACCCCCCGACGGGGGTTTGACCGGGGTCGGTGATCGGCGACACCCCGAGCACCACCACCGCCCGGGAGGACGCCCGCATGCGCCCGTTCGACGACATCGACCGCCTCGCGAAGAACCCCGCCCTCGACAAGGTCGCCGCACCGCTGCGCGACGCCGTCCACAAGGTGCTGCGCCGCCAGGACGTCAAGGACGCGCTGCACGGGGTGTGGATGGGCCACCCGCTGCACCCGATGCTCGCGCAGCTCTCGCTCGGCAGCTTCGTCTCGGCGGGCGTGCTCGACGTCGCGCCCCGCACCCGCCGGCCCGCGACCGTCCTCATCGCGCTCGGGCTGGTCTCCGCGGTCCCGACCGCCGCGGCCGGCTGGGCCGACTACGCCGACGGGCACGAGGAGCAGCAGCGCGTCGGTGTCGTCCACGCCGCCGCCAACGGGGTCATGCTCGCCGGCTACGCGGCGTCGCTGGCCGCGCGCCTGCGGGGACGCGGCGTGCGGGGCGCCCTGCTCGGCTGGGCCGCGCTGACCGTCGGCACCGCAGGCGCCGCCCTGGGCGGGCACATGGCCTATCACCAGGCGATGGGCGCCAACCACGCCGAGGGCTACCCGCACATCGGGCCCGGCGACTGGACCGACGTCGGCACCGTCGACGAGCTGCCCGAGGGCGAGCCCACCCGGCGGATCGTCGGTGACGTCGGCGTGCTCGTCGTGCGTCGCGGCGAGCGGATCCACGCCCTCGCCGACCGCTGCGCCCACGCCTCGGCGCCGCTGCACGAAGGCCGGATCACGAACGGCGAGGGGCCCGCGTGCATCGTCTGCCCCTGGCACGGCAGCGTGTTCCGGCTCGACACCGGCTCCGTGGTGCACGGCCCGGCCACCGCCCCGCAGCCGACGTTCCGCACCCGGGTGCGTGACGGCCGTCTCGAGCTCGCGGTCACCGGCTACGCGGGCGTCCCGGCGAGCTGACCGAACGGGTGCACCCCGCCGGAGCGTCCGGGTGAGCGCCGAGTGGCCACCGGGCGAACCCCGCCCGGCGGTCGCGCGTCCCCCTGCTCCCGCAGCGCGGGGACCGTCGGGCCCGTGTCAGGGTAGAAATCCGGCATCCACCACCTGGTCGACGAGCCCGTCGCCCACGACCCGCCGCGCCCCCCGGGAGCTCCTCCGCATGACGTCCGGTCCGGCTTCGCCCCCCGCCGACCCGCCCGCCACACACACTCCCGCGTCCCCCCAGGGGGACCTGTCCGACCACGTGCGCCACATCGCGCCGCACGTGATGGTCTACCTGTTCGCCTTCGTGCCGTTCGTCGCCCTGATCGCCGCCGTGCCGCTGGCCTGGGGCTGGGGGCTGACGTGGGTGGACGTCGGGCTGACCGCGCTCTTCTACGTGCTGACCATGCTCGGCGTCACCGTCGGGTTCCACCGGTACTTCACCCACGGCGCGTTCCGCGCCAAGCGCGCCCTGCGGATCGCCCTCGGCGTGGCCGGGAGCATGGCGGTACAGGGGCCGATCCGGCACTGGGTCGCCGACCACCGCCGTCACCACCTCTTCGCCGACAAGGAGGGCGACCCGCACTCGCCCTGGGCGTTCGGCACCTCCCCGGTGGCCCTCGTGCGCGGCTTCTGGCACGCCCACATGGGCTGGATCTTCGACCGCTCGCTGACCAACCAGCAGCGGTTCACCCCGGACCTCCTCGCCGACCCCGACATGCGCGCGGTCAACCGCTGGTTCACCCCGCTCACGGTGATCAGCCTGCTCGCGCCGCCGCTGCTCGGCGGGCTCATCACCTGGTCGTGGTGGGGCGCGCTGACCGCGTTCTTCTGGGCGAGCCTCGTGCGCATCGGGCTCACCCACCACGTGGCGTGGTCCACGAACTCGATCTGTCACCTCGTCGGCGAGCGCCCCTGGCGGGCCCGGGACCGTTCGACGAACGTCTGGCTGCTCTCGATCCCGAGCATGGGCGAGTCGTGGCACAACCTGCACCACGCCGACCCCACCTCGGCCCGCCACGGCGTCGGTCGCGGTCAGATCGACATCTCGGCGCGCCTGATCTGGATCTTCGAGAAGTTCGGCTGGGTCAGCCACGTCAAGTGGCCGACGCCCCGACGCCTCGACCGGCTGGCCGCGACCGCCTAGCAGGCGCGGCGGTAGCGGGCGTCGAGGACGCAGTACAGGCCGAACGCCGCGATTCCCAGCGAGATCAGCACGAGCGGGCTCACGCCCTGCCACCGGCTGACGAGCTCGCGCAACGCGGCGTCCAGGCCGCCGACCCGCGCGGGGTCGCCGTGCCACGCCGCGACCGCGAAGAGCACGCCGACGGCGCCGAAGGCGACGGCCCGGGCGACGTTGCCGACCGCGCCGAGCACCACGGCGGCCCGACGCGCCCCGGCCGGCATGTCGTCGACGAGATCGCCCATGAAGGTCCGGGCGACGCCGGTGTAGACCATCGTGCCCGCGATCACCATGACGGTGACCGCGACCGCGCCCACCAGCAGGTTGCCGGCCGGCAGCGCCAGGAGCCACGTCACGAGCTTCTGGGGTCCCGCGCGGCCGTTCTGCTGGTCGCCCAGCACGCTGCGGGCGGCCGCGAGCGCGACGGCGAGCACCGCGACCGCCTTCGACGCGGCGCCCACCCGCTTGCGGAAGCGCTCGCCGCCCGAGACCCACCGGAACCCGGCGACGGTCGCGGCGATCTGCCAGGCGGCGAAGGCCACCAGCCCGGCGACGAACACCACGAGCAGCAGCACCCCGAGCGTGCCGACCGAGGCGACGGCGGCGACGGCGCCCTGCTGGTCGACCTCCGCGGGCGTCCGTCCCAGCGCCAGCCGCAGACCCAGGCCGGCGACGAGCAGGTGGACCGCGCCGTACGCGACCAGGCCCGCGCGGCCGAGGAGCTCGACGAGGCGGCTCGGGGCGTCGCCGCCGCCGTGCAGCGTGCGGTCGACCGCCTCCTCGGCCGCGTCCTCGACGGCCTCCCCGGCCGTGTGCTCGGTGGTCACTCCCACCGAGTCACCCGACGCGCGCGACGGCGAAACCCTCAGAAGTCGGGACCGGTCCCGGGCGGGACGCCCTCGGTGCCGGGAATCCGCTGGAGGTGCACCCGGCGGGCCAGGCGGATCGCCGGGCGGATCAGCAGCTCGACGCTGCCGACGACGAAGAACCAGGTGCCCGCGTAGGTGGTCTCCTCCGAGAAGAACAGGATGCTGCCGATGAGGAACCACAGCGCGATGAGGATGTCGTTGACGATCGACGCCACCTCGTAGCGCCGCCGGATGATCAGCTCCTCGCGGCCGATCGAGAAGATCAGCGGGGGCCTCTCGGTCGCGCCGTCCGCGGGCGGCGGCAGTGGTGCGGTCATGGGGACAGCGTGCCGCGTCGGCGCGTCCGAGGTCAGCTCTGTACCCCGAGCGTGCGAACGTGGCGCTCGGCGGACTCGGCGTCCTCCCGGGCGCGGTCGGCCTCCCGGCGACGGGCGTCGCGCTTGCGGGCGGCGGCGTCGGCGGCGTCCCAGGCGCTCCGGCGGGTCTCCTCGGCGGCCTCGAGCCGGGCGCGCAGGTCGCTCACGGCAGCGTCGGCGTCCTCGGCCTCGCCCGTCGCCGTGTCGGCCTCCTCGGCGGCACGGCGGGCCAGCTCGGCGGCCTCGTCGGCGCGCTCGCGGCTCTCGCGGGCGGCCTGCTCCGCGCGCTCACGCTCCTCGCGCTCCCGGCGTTCGCGCTCCTCCCGCTGGCGCTGTTCCTGCTGGCGCTCCTCCTGCTCGGCGCGCGCCCGGTCCTCCCCGTCCCGGTCGATCGGCTCCTCGGGCCCGGGCGCCGTGGCGTCCCCGGTGCGCGGCGCGCGCGGGGGGCGGCGATCGGGGCGGCGCGTCGAGGGCCGCGACGGCCGCGCCGTGCGGGCGGAGCGGGCGCCCGAGGCGGGGCCGCCGAGCGCGGCGCTGATCCCACCGTCGCCGAGCCCCGGCCCCGCCTCCATCCCGCCCGCGAGCTGCCCGCCCGCCAGGGCCCGCGCGGCGGCGGGATCGGCGAGCGCGGCCCCGATCGTCTTCTCGAGCTCGCGCACGGCCGGGTCCCCGAGACGCACGGCCTCCTCGCGGGCGATGCGCCGGCCCCGCTCGACCAGTGCGTTGATCAGCCCATGGCGCTGGCGGGAGAGCTGGCGCAGCGCGTCGCCCTCGAGCTTCTCCTGGGCCTCGCGCAGCGATCCGCCCAGCTCCTCGAGGCCCTCGACCTCGTCGGGGTACTCGCGGGCCAGCCGGTTGGCCACCCAGGCCGCCACCGACGGCTTGCGCAGCCCGCCGATCTCCGTGGCCAGCTCGCGGTCGCCCGCGGCGCGGACCTGCTTGACCAGCGCGTCGCGCACCCCGATGAACTCCTCGCGCCCCACGCCGTAGAGCAGGTCGGCGGCGTCCTCGAGAGAGGTGGGCAGCTCCTCGTCCGTCTCGTCGGTGGTCTCCGGACCCGGGGGCATGGGGCACACGGTGCCGTACCCCACCGACGGTCGGGAATGCCCCAGGCGGACGGGGACCTGGCCCCACTCCCCTCGAAGGTGTTTCTCCGTAGCGTCCGACGCGGTCCACCACCACAGTGGACACGGAGCGGGAGGTGCGGACGTGCGTCGCTGGCTGGCACGACACCGGTGGACCGCGGGCGCGGCCGCCGAGGAGCCGCCTGCCGACGCCGGCGGTGAGCCCGCGGCGCCCGAGGCGACGGCCGACGTGCCCGACGACGACGTCCGCCCGCCGGTCCGACGCCGCCAGGCCCCCGAGACGCACCTGCCCCGCGAGCAGCGCCTGCCCCGCCCGCCGCGCCGCGCCCGAGGTTCATGATCGACGCGGATTTCCCTGCGGTGAGGGGAGCACGCCGATAGGGGCAGCGTGGACGCAGGGCTGGCACCCGGTGCGGTCAGGTCGCGCGCGGCATCACGACGCGGGCGAGGCCGGGCGCGTCGGCCATGGGGGCGGTGACGGGGCCCTCGAGGATGCTGCCGTCGGGGGCGAAGCGGGAGCCGTGCAGCGGGCAGTCCCAGCTCTGCGCGGCGTCGTTCCACGCCACGATGCCGCCGAGGTGGGGGCACACGGCGCCGAGCTCGTGCTCCACCCCCGCGACGCGGCAGCGGGCGACCTTGCCGCGGGTGGTGGTCTCGATGCGCCCCTCCCCCTCGGCCAGCGGGGTGTCCGACGGCAGGTGCGGGCGAGCCCAGCCGGTGGCCATGTAGCGCCCCACCTGCCCGTTCGCCTTCGCCAGGGCGGGCAGGGCAGACGCGACCGGTGCGCGGTCGGCCCGCAACGCTCCGGACCAGGGGTTGGCGCGCCCCACGACGTGGTCGCGCAGCGCCAGACCGGCCGCGGTGCCGCCGGTCATGCCCCACTTCGCGAACCCCGTCGCGACCAGGACCCGTGACTGCCACGGCATCGGACCCACGAACGGCAGGCCGTCCTCGGGCAGGTAGTCCTGGGCCGACCAGCGGTGGGTGATCTCCCGGACCGGGAACCGTTGCGTGGCCCAGTCGGCGAGCTCCCGCTCGTGCGAGGACGTCGGCGTGCTCGCGCCGACCCGGTGGCCGAAGCCGCCGGTGAGCAGCCGCTCCTCCCCCTCGATCACCGCGGTGCGCAGCGACACCCCCGGCTCGTCGGCCGACAGGTACATCGCCGGGGGCAGCGGCCCGTCGACGCGCACGGCCTGGGCGTAGGACCGGCTGGGCTCGACGCGGGCGAAGTAGAGGCCGCGGTCGAGGATCGGGACGCCGGTGGCGAGGACGACACGCTCGGCGCGGACGTCACCGTGCTCGGTGCGCAACCGCGGCGCGCCGAGGAGCGAGACGCTGCGGACCCGCGTGTGCTCGTACACGAGATGGCCGCTCTCGTGCAGCTCCTGGGCGAGGTCGGCGAGGTAGGGCATCGGGTCGAACTGCGCCTGATCGGCGAGCGTCACGGCCTCCGAGACCTCGAAGGGCAGGCCGACCTCGGTGCCGAGCTGCGCGGGGAAGCCGGCGCGGCGCAGCACCGCGGCCTCGCGCCGGACCGTCTCCGCGGCGGCGGACGAGCGCCCGGAGGTCGCGAACGTCACGGCGGCGCGGCGCTCGAGGTCGCAGTCCGCGCGCCGGGCGCGGTCGAGCAGCCAGTCGAAGCCCGCCCGGTGCGCCGCGAGATAGGCGTCGACGGTCTCCGGGGAGTGCCGGTGGTCGAGCGTCGCGGCGCGCGTGCCCTGCAGCACCGAGATCTTTGCGGTGGTGTTGCCGGACGCGACCGCGCCGATCCGGCGGGCCTCCAGCACCGCGACCTGCAGCCCCTCGCGGGCGAGCAGGACCGCCGTGGTCAGGCCCGTGATCCCGGCGCCCACGACCGCCACGTCGACCCGGCGGTCGCCGCGCAGGACCGGGTAGGTGTCGGGCTCCTCGGCGTGCTCCGGGTCGTGCCACGCGGAGAGCTCGCGGGTGGGCAGGGGCGTGGTGGCCATGGGACGGAGGTGTCCGGCCGCCCGGGACGTCAAACGGCGACCAGCTGCTCCGCGGTGGTCTCGCGCTCGATCTGGTCGCGCAGCGCGGCGAGGGTGCGGGAGAGCAGCCGGGAGACGTGCATCTGCGAGATGCACAGCACCGCGGCGATCTCGGCCTGCGTCTTCTCGTGCACGAACCGCAGGGCGAGCATCGTGCGCTCGCGCTCGGGTAGGTCGCGGACCAGGGACCCGACCAGCGCCCGGATCTCCACGCGGTCGAGCTCACCGTCGACGACCCCGAGGATGTCGACGAGGGCCGAGTCGTCACCGGAGCCGAGGGACTCGTCGAGCGACGCCGGCTGGTACGAGCCGTGCGCGGAGATCGCCTCGGCGACCTCGTCCCGGGTCATGTTGAGGTGCTCGGCCAGCTCCACGGCCGTCGGGGCCCGTCCCAGACGCTGCGACATCGACGCGGTCGCCGAGCCCACGGCGACATAGCGGTCCTTGACGCTGCGCGGCGTGCGCACCGACCAGGCCGAGTCGCGGAAGTGCCGCCGGACCTCACCCATGATCGTCGGGACGGCGTAGGAGAGGAAGTCGCGCTCGCGGCCCGGGTCGAAGCGCTCGATGGCGTGCAGGAGGCCCAGCGAGGCGACCTGCTCGAGGTCGTCGGTGGGCTCACCGCGCCGGGCGAAACGCCGGGCGATGTTGCGCGCCACCGGCAGGAACCCGTGGACCAGCTTCTCGCGCACCCGCTCGCGGCGCGGGTCGTCCTCGGGCAGGTCCGCGTACTCGGAGAGCAGCGGGACGTACTCGTCGTAGTCGGTCGTCCGTCCAGCCATGTGGTCACCCCTCGACGGGGCCCCGGCGTGCTGATCGGCAGATCAGTCAGACGGGGCGCTCGTGGCACGTGAGCTGACCCGGCTGTCTGTCTGAACCGGAGAATGCCTTCGTGAGGTGTCAGTGCCCCGTAGTCCACGAGGTCACACATCGGCCTGGGCACGTCCGCGCGTCCGAGGGGGCCGGCCGATCCGCGGGGAGGTCGGCAGGGGCTCTCCGGTTCGATCTCCCCGGGTGCGGTCGGTGCTCCCGCTCCGGTGGCACTGCCGAGAGATCGACATGGCGAGCTGCGGGCGGGAACCGGTCGCGCCGCGGCGGCGTCGCACCGGGTGTGCGAGGCCCGCTCAGGCGTGCCGCAGCCGGTCCACCAGATCGAGCAGTGCGGCGTCGACCACGTCGTGGTGCGTCCAGTTCACCGCGTGCCCGGCGCCGTCGACCAGCACCAGGCGGGCCCGTGGTCCGAGGGCCTCGGCGATGCGCCGGCCGTGGGTGGCCGGGGTGAGTCGGTCGTCGGTGGCGGTCACCACGGTGGTCGGCACCGACGCCAGGACCGGCAGCGAGCCGGTCTCGTCGTGGGCCAGCAGCGACGACGAGAACGCCGAGCTCACCGTCAGCGGCAGGCTCTCGGTGGCCGCCTGAAGCCGACGCACGTCGTCGTCGGAGGCGTCGGCGGTGAACGCCATGCGGCGCACCAGCCAGCGGCCGAGGGCGGAGTCGCGCCACGGCAGCTGGTCGGCGACCGGCGCGGCCAGCCGGGCCCCCTGGAGCACCGCGGGCAGCACCCCGGCGCGGCGGGCGACCGCGTGCAGGGCGCCGAGCGGCCCGTCGGAGATGAGGTCGCCGGCGGACGTCGCGACGAGCAAGACCCCGGCGACGCGGGTGCCGAACCACTCCGGGTGCTGGCGGGCGAGCGCGAGCACGCTCATGCCGCCCATGGAGTGCCCGCCGAGCACCACCCGCCCGCACGGGGCGACGGCGTCGACGACGGCGGCGAGGTCGCGTCCCAGCTGGTCGATGGTCGCGTTCGCGGGATCGCCCCACCCGGAGCGTCCGTGGCCGCGCTGGTCCCAGGTCACGACCCGCGCGCGATGGGTCAGGGCCTCGATCTGGGGCGACCACTCGTCGGAGTCGACGGTGAAGCCGTGACTGAGCACCACCACCGGGCCGTGGTGGCCGTGGATCTCGACGTGCAGTCCGACGCCGTCGGTGGTGCGCACGCCGTGGACCGGGCGCGGCGGACGGGTGGTGGGGAGCGCTGAAGGGCCGGAGGAGGGGGACGGTGCTGTCCGGGCCGGGGCGATCTCCGTGACCCCTCCCCCGGGGTCGACGGCCACCGCGCCGGCCCGCTCGGAGGGCAGGACGGCCATGTCCCCAGGATCAGCAGCGCACCCCGGTCCCGCACGCCCCGGGAGCGGTGACGTCGACCAGCAGCACCCGGGGACCGACGGACGGTGTGACGCGGTCGGCAGCACCGATCGCGTCTCACCCCCTCGGAGCAGGGACGGTGCCGCTCGACCCGCTCAGTGGCGCGGCTCGACCGCCAGCGTCACGGCCGTGGGGTGGGCGGCGTCGTGCAGCACCTCGCGGGGCTGGCGCACGAGCGTCGTGGCCTCGCCGAGCGGGTCGCCCGTCCCGGGGTGGCGGGAGAACCGGGGGTGGGCGCCGCCCGAGACCTGCACACGCAGGCGGTGCCCGGCGGCGAACCGGTGGCCGGTGTCCCACAGCTCCACGGCCACCTGGCGGCTGCCGTCGGCGCCGGTCGCCGGGTCGCCGGGGGCGAGGCGGACGAGGCCGTCGGTGACGTTCACCGAGCGCCCGCGGGGGTCGACGTCGCACACCCGGACGAACACGTCGAGGTGCTCGACCTCGGCGCGCAGGAACACCGTCGCCGACACCGGCCCGAGGGCGACGACGTCCTCGCCGAGCGGGTCGGAGCTGAACACGGCGACGTCGGTGCGGGCCTCGAGCGCGGTCTGGTCGCGGGGCCCCGACCTCCCGGTGAGGATCGGGCCGCCGACCGCGGGCGTGGGGACGGCCGGGTCGTAGTCGATGCGGGTGCCGGGCCAGTGCACGGCGCCCGCGGTGCGGTCGGGCGGCGGCTGCACCGACAGCGAGTGGTCGGCGCGCAGGAACCAGGTCCGGTGGACCGCGTCGGGCGGCGGCCAGTCGACGAGACGCCGGACGCCCCCGTCGCCGGAGAGCGTCACCGAGACCGGGGCGTCCTCGGTGGTGGCCGCGGCGACCCCGCCGCTGCCGTGGGTGCCGTCGAAGACGCGCTCGAACGCGGCCAGCGACTCGCGCAGGCCGGCGGCGATGCCGGGTGCCGAGGTGTGCACCCAGGGGCCGAGGACGAGGCGCGGGCGGGCGCCCGCGGCCCGCAGCGCGGCGTGGTCGGCGAGCTGCCAGGGCAGGAAGATGTCCTGGAAGCCGCCGGTCATCGTCACGTCGACGTCGGCGCGGGCCACCTCGGCGAGGCCGGCGGTGTAGCCGCGGCGGGCCCAGTACGCCGAGCCGGGGTCGGACTCGCGCAGCCAGTCCTGGAAGAAGTCGACCTGGGCGCCGGTGGCGCGCCGGTCGGCCTCGCGCAGCGGCAGCACGTCGAGGGCGTCGACGAGGGTCTTCCGCCCGCGCAGCAACCGGGTGGACCGCGCGAACGGCCCGGCCGCCATCGACCGCATCATCGCACTCCAGGACAGCGCGTTGTCCAGGGAGAACGATCCGCCGGCGTAGGTCTGGTCCCGGAACGACGACGCGGTGACCAGCGTGCCCATCGCACGCAGGGACCGCCCGGCGGCGGGTGCGAGCGCCCACTGGGTGAGCCCGAGATAGCTGGGGCCGAGGGTGGCCAGCCGTCCGTCGCACCACGGCTGGTCGAGCACCCAGCGGACCGTCTCGCCGCCGTCGGAGGACTCGTCGAACGGCGAGAGCACGCCGTCGGAGTCCGCGGTGCCGCGCACCGACTGCACGACCACCTGCAGGCCGCGCTCGGCGACGAGGCGCCCGAAGACGACGCCGATCCACCCGGCCCGGCCGTAGGGGCTGCGCACCAGCACCACGGGTCCGCGGGAGACGCCGGCCGGGCGGTGGTGGTCGTGGCGCAGGACGGCGCCGTCGGTCATCGGGACCGCGACGTCGCGATCCACCGTGACCCGGGAGGTGCGGGGCGCGGGCAGGCGCATGGCCCGGCGCAGGACGGCGGTCGCGAGGCTCACGCGCGCAGTCTCGCCGATCGGCGCGAGGCCCCGCCCGGCGGCGCCGATCCGCCCGGGGCGGTGACGGTCGTCCACCCCGCGTCCACGACCCGGTGTGGTCCCGCGCGCCCGCGGGGACGACTCTGCCTCCCGTGACCCGGACTCCCCGCGGCCAGGCACCGGACGTCGGTGTCCCCGCCGAGCTGGCCGACCGCATGACCGTGGCCGAGCAGCACGACTGGCTGTCCTCCTTCCTGCGCCGTCACCCGGTGAGCCGTCGCAGCGCACTGCGCGGCTGCGCCGGCGTGCTCGCGGCGACGGGCCTGGCCGCGGCGCCCTGGACGCTCGCCGCGTGCGCCACCGCCGCGCAGGCGCCGGTCGCCGTCGTCGGCCGGCACCTGGCCTACGGTGCCGACCCGCAGCGCCAGATGGCGTTCGCCGGCGAGCTGACCGCGCCGCCGCCCGGCCCCGTGGTGGTCGACCTGGGACGCGACGGCAGCTTCGGCACCACGTTGCCGGTGGACGTGCGCCGGCTGGTGTCCCGGGTGCCGCAGGACGGCGACGCGATCCGCGGCAGCGAGCAGTTCTTCGTCCACGCCCTCGCCGACGGCCTCGCACCGGGCGAGCGCTACCGCTACCGGTTCCGCCTCCCCGACGGCACGACGACCCCGGAGGCCGACTTCGTCACCGCGCCCGGGCGGGGCGCGACGGCGCCGTGGAGCTTCACCGCGTTCGCCGACCAGGGCGTCGACACCGTGCCGCCGAGCGGGCAGGAGGGGTACACGAACGACTACGAGTCGGACGACACCCGGCGGACGATGACGCCGTCGACCTCGATGGTCGACCGCATCGCGCGGCAGCGCCCGGCGTTCCACCTGCTCGCGGGAGACATCTGCTACGCCGACCCCTCGGGCGAGGGGCTCCCGGAACGCCGTGGCGGCAGCGGCTTCGAGAGCTTCGACCCGACGGTCTGGACGACGTACTTCGGGCTCATCGAGCGCAGCGCCGCGTCCACGCCGTGGATGTTCGCCACCGGCAACCACGACATGGAGGCGCTCTACGACGACAACCGGGCCGGCGGCGCGAGCCATGGCTACGGCGGGCACGCGGCGCGCCTCGACCTGCCCCGCACCGGCCCGTCGGGGTGCCCATCGGTCTACACGTTCCGCCACGGCACCGTCGGGGTCATCAGCCTGGACGCCAACGACCTCTCGACCGAGATCCCCACCAACGCGGGCTACTCCGGCGGCGCGCAGACGGCGTGGCTGCGCCGGACGCTGACCGCACTGCGCGCCGACGCGGGCGTCGACTGGATCGTCGCGTTCTTCCACCACTGCGCCTTCGCGACGTCGAAGGCGCACGCCTCCGACGCCGGGGTACGCGCCGCGGTGGCGCCGCTGTTCGACGAGTTCTCGGTCGACCTCGTCCTGCAGGGCCACAACCACCAGTACGAGCGCACGAACCCGATCCGGCGCGGGCGCTCGGTCGTCCAGGCCCCCGACGGCGCCACCGTGCGTCCGGAGACCGACGGCACGACCTACGTGTGCGTCGGCTCCGGCGGGCGACCCCGCTACAGCTGGCTCGACGGCGTGACCGACCGCTACCGCGGCAACCCGGGGCCGGACAGCGGCGTCACCGTCGCCAGCTACCTGGCGCTCGGCGAGGACGCGAAGCAGCCCGACGAGGTCGACTGGTCGCAGGCCCGCTACCTCGACTACGCCTACGTCACCGTCGACGTCGTCCCGGCCCCGGCCGGCGGCGGGGAGACGACCCTGACCGTCCGCGCGACCACCGACACCGGCACCGAGATCGACCGCGTGGTGCTGTCCCGCCGTACGTGAGCACTTTCCGACCTCATCGGGACGGAAAGTGCTCACGTAGCCCGTTCGGTGGAGCCCGGGTGAAGCGGGCATGATGCCGCCGTGCGTCCCCACCCGGTTCTCGACGTCCTGGCCTCCCGGCGCGCCGAGGGTTCCTGCCCGAGCGACCGGACCGACGGCCACCACGTGGCGCTCGCCGTCGAGGGCGGGGGCAGCCGGGCGACCTACTCGAGCGGGATGGTGCTCGCGCTCGAGGAGCTCGGGCTCGCGACCTGCTTCGACGCCGTCTACGGCGCCTCCGCGGGCGCGCTGGCCGGCAGCTGGCTCGTGGGCGCGCAGGCCGCGGTCTGCTGCGCCGGCTGGTACCGGCCGGGGCTCATGGAGCGCGTCACCAACCCCGGGCGCGGCCTGCGCGGCAAGCCCGTCGTCGACGTCGAGTACCTCGTGCACACCGTCGGCGAGAAGGTGATCCCGGTCGACTGGCAGGCCGTGCTCGACGCCGAGGTCCCGCTGCACCCGGTGGCCACCGACGTGGAGACCGGCGAGGCCGTCGACCTTGCCGACACGATCGTCGACAAGGCCTCCCTGCAGCTCGCCCTGCGCGCGAGCGCTGCGGTGCCGCTACTCGCGGGGCTGCCCGTCGAGATCGACGGCCGGCGCTACGTCGACGCCGCCGTCGCCGAGCCGATCCCGTTCCGTACCGCGCTCGCCCAGGGCGCCACGCACGTGCTCGTCCTGCGCACCCGCCGCGCCGACCAGACCGCCGTCGACGCGACCCGTCTGGAGAAGGCGCTGGTCTCGCGGCTCGGCGAGGTCAACGTGCCGGGGCTCGTGCACGTGATGGGGAACCGTCTCGAGAACCGCCGGGCCGACGACTCCCGCCTCGCCCACGCGACGGCGTCGCCCACCGACGAGGCGCCGCACCTGTTCGAGGTCCGTCCACCGTCCGGCGCGGACACCATCAACCCGCTCGAGACCGACCCGGACGTCCTGCGGAGGGGCATCGAGACCGGGCAGGACGCCCTGCGCATCGCCCTCGAGCTCGACGACGACGGCCGGGACGCTCAGGACGCGGAGCTCTCCAGCGCCTGAGCGGCGGTCCGCAGCGGCAGCCCCGCGACGATCCGCGCCGCGTCGGCCCCCGCCAGCCGCACCCGGCCCGGCGGGGCGTCGCCGGCCAGCCGGAGCACGGCCCCGGCGACCAGGGCGTGGCGGACGACCACCGCGCCGTCGGGCCCGAGGCCCACGCCCACCTCGAGCCGCGACTCGCCCGCCGCGTGACGGGCGAGGGCGTCGCCCTCCGTCCCGACCGGCGCCAGGATCGCCGTGGGGATGCCCTGCTCCTCGGCGCCCGCGCACACCTCGCGCACCACGGCGGGCGGGGCGTCGTCGTGCACGGAGACCAGCACCGCGGGCGGGAGCGCGGGGTCATCGGCGCGGTCGATGCGGCCGTGGCAGCCGGGCCCACCCAGGACGGACACCCCGGACAGGGGACTCGTCGCCCCGCTCACGAGGCGGCCGCCTGACGCTGCAGCTTCTCGGGCGCCGGGCCGGCGACGGTGCCGGCGTGCGCGTCCACCAGGCCCGCGGCCACCGCGTTGCGCGGGCCCTCGGTGCCGTGGACGTTGCCGATGCCGCACACGACGCCGTACGGCGCGAGCGCGTCGGCGACCATGCCCGGGATCTCGAAGTCCAGCGCCGACCCGCCCAGCAGCACCACCGAGCCGAGCAGGCGCAGCGACCCCTGCGGGGCGACCTGCGCGAGCGCCCGCAGCGCGTTAACGACGAACACCCGGCGCTTGGCCTCGCGGCGCACGCGGCGGACCTCCTCGAGCGGGCCGCGCACGGGCACCGCCGCGAGGCCCTCGGGGGTCACGGTGACGACCTTCGCGAAGACGTGCGGCGGCAGCGGCTCGGAGAAGAACTGCACCGTGCCGTCCTCGTGGCGGACGTGGAAGAAGCTCTCGACCTTCGCCAGCGGGTGGCGCTTCACCGACTCCGCGGCGTCCCGGTCCTCGAGGCCCAGCTCCGAGTCGATGAGCTTGGTGACGAGCTCCCCGGCCCCGGCGACGTGCACCGCCGACACGGTCCCGTCCCGGTCGAGCAGCGCGGCGTCGGTGGAGCCGCCGCCCATGTCGATGATCGCGATCGGCACCGACGTACCCGGCGTGGTCAGCGCGCCGCGCACGGCGACCTCGCCCTCGACCCCGCCGATGATCGCCTCGCAGCCCAGCTCGTCGGACAGCGCGTCGGCCACCGCCTGCATGCGGCTGCGGCTGGTGCGCACCATCGCGGCGAGCGCCACCGCGTTCTCCCGCGAGACCTCGCCCGCGAGCCCGCCGCGCACCACGGCCGGCACGAGGGTGTCGACGGCGAGGACGTCGCGGATGCGGATCTCCGACGCCGGCTGCCCGGTCACGTCGGTCATCGTGTCGCGGACCTTCGCGAGCATGCCGCCGACGTGCGTGCCGGCCTCGCCGTGCACGTCGTCGAGCGGCGCGACCCGCCCGATCGCCTCCATGATCGCGTCCGCGCCCTCGTCGACGCCGACGTCGAGCGAGCGTCCGGCGCCGGAGAGGGTGAGGGTGCCGACGGGGATGCGCCGGTCGGTGACGTCGCCGGACGGGGTCCGGACGACGACCGCGGAGCGGTTGCCCGAGAGCGCCCGCGCCACCGGGGACACCTGGCGGGTCTGCTCGGCGTCGAGGTCGAACGTCGAGGCGAGCCCGTAGGAGTCCGACAGGGTGCGGATGGTGCGCCCGGGCGCGGCCACCTCGACCGCGGCGAGCATCCCCAGCGGCACCCGGTCGACCGCGGACACCTCGTCGACCACCGGGATCCGCCGCGTCAGGCGGTTGACCACGAGCACCGCGTCGTCGCCGTGCAGCACCGCGGCCACCACGTCGACGCCCTGCTCGACGGCCCTGTTGAGCAGGTGCGCGACGTCGTCGAAGTCCGCGCCGGCCCCCACCACGACGACGACCGGGACCTCCTCCTCGACGCCGGCGAGGTCGTCGAGGGCCACCGTCGTGCCGACCCCGAGACCGTCACCGCCCGGGGTGTCCGGGTTGTGCCCGATCATCGTCGACTCGGTGATGATCGTCTCGGTGATCGTCTCCATCGCGAGGCCGCTGATCACCGGCGTGGCCTCGTTGAGCAGGACGGTGGCGAGCTCACCCGCCGGCCGCCCGGCGGCCTCGAGGGCCCGCCGGACGGCGGTGACGGCACCGGTGGTGTTGTCCGGGGTGCCCTTCACCCCCGTCGTCCGGGTCAGCGAGGACGCCAGCCTCCCGACCGTCCCGTCCCCGACGTCGGCGATACAGGCCTCGGTCGTGGAGTTGCCGATGTCGACGCCGATGACCAGCGACACGCCTGTCCCTTCTCGCTCCCCGTGACGCCCTACCGACGTGGAGCGAGGGTCACCCCCGCTGCGTGGGACGCAGCGAACGTGACCCTCGCTCCACCGGGACGCCCTAGTCCACCTTCGTGATGACCGGTTCGACCTCCACCGCCTCGCGGGAGTGGTCGATGCACTCGAACTCCTTGAGGTGCAGCAGCGCCGCCTTGGCCTGCCAGCGCGGGCGGGCCATCTGGTCGTTACGGGTCGGCACCGGCTTGGGCGACTGCCCCTGCGCGTACTGCGCGGCGTTCGCCCCGATCATGCGGAAGACCTCGGCGTCGAGCAACGGCGCCTGCGGGAAGAGCTCCAGGTTCGACAGCCGCGCCAGATCGCGCTGGTGGAGCACCGTGGTGCCCCGGGACAGCACGCCCACCGCGATCCCCGAGCCCGACAGCTTGGCCCCGTGGTGCGCGATCGCGGCGAGGTCCGCGGTCTTGTAGACCTTGATCACCCGCGCCACGCCGCCGCGCTCCTCGATGCCCGCCAGCAGCTGGCGGATCACCTCGGCGTGCGGCACGTCCACGATCGTCTTCGTGAACGGGTCCCCGAAGGCCGGGGACAGCGCGATGACGACCTCCTCGGGCCGGGTGCCCTTCTCGGCGGGCCCGACCTCGTTGAGCGCGAGCGTCCGGACGGAGTCGACGGGTGCTGCGGTCATACGACCTCCTCCTCGGGGTTCTCGGCGGAGGTGACGTGGCGGAGCTTCTTGAGCTCTTCCCACCGCTCGCCGGTCAGGCGGTAACCGGTGCCGGGGCCGGCGTAGTCGTTGGCGTCGTTGATCGCCGCCAGCGGGGTGAAGTCGCCGGTCAGGACGGCGGCGGTCTGCAGGAGGTCGCCCGAGACACGCTGGCGCAGGACCTGCAGGTAGTTCTCGGCGACGTCGCCGAACCCGGCGCGCTCCAGGAACCGCACCAGGTCGATGCCGGTGATGCCCCGCTCCATGACGCTCCGGGCGCCCTCGAGGTCGGCGAGCACGTCGCGGTCGGGGTAGTCGTCGCTCGAGTTGGCGTAGGTCGCCGCCTCGACCTCCTCGTCGGTGATCGGCGGGAGGTCGAGCTCAACGAACAGCGCCTGCATGGCGCGCGCGGCCTTGTTGCGCACCTGCAGGATCACGTCCTCCCGGACGTGGCGCAGGCCGCCGTCGACCTGCATGTCGCGCTGGATGGTGTTCCAGTCGTCGTAGTCGTCGGTGTCGAGGTTCGACCCCGCGAACATGTTGTCCTTGTTCGGCACCGCGGAGTACCCGGAGCACACGAAGTCGGTGCCCGGCAGCATCTGCGGCAGCAGCCGGCTGGTGCGGCGCATCGCCGAGTGGGAGAACGACTGGTCGTTGCCGGAGGCGCACTCCAGGTCCATCCAGCTGGCGACGAGGTTCTCCGCCGCGACCGCGCGGATGCCGCCCGGCACCGCTCCGGGCACGCCGATGCACGAGATCGAGCCGTTCTGCAGGCCCTGCACCCCGGCGCCCTTGGCCATGAGGATGCAGCGGATCTCCAGGTACAGCATGGAACGGCCCTCGGCGTTGCCCATCTGCACCTCGGAGCCGGTGCCCGACGTGAAGCGCATCTTGATGCCGCGCGAGGCGTAGGCGGAGGCGAGGAACGCCTTCGACCAGGGCGTGTCGTCGCCGTCGACGAACACCGACTCGGTGCCGTAGATCGAGATCGTCTCGGCGTAGGCGGTGATGCCGCGCATGCCGAGGTCGAGCTCGGTGGCCTCCTCGAGCGCGCACTGGGTGAGCACGCCGCCGCGCCCGACCTGGCCGCCGACCTGCAGACCGATCGCCACGAGGGGGGCGTAGCGCACGACGCCGAGGGTGGTCTCCAGCTCGGCGAACCCGCGGACGGCGCCCTCGGCGGCGTCGGCCGCCACCTGGATCGGGTTGTCCTTGGCGCTCGTCGAGTGCGCCTGGTTGGCGGGGGTGCGCCGAGAGCGGGTCTTCTGGATGCCCATCATGATCTCGACGACGTTCATCAGCTTGACGACGTCGAGGATCTTCGCCGGGGTCAGGCTCCGGCCGACGGCGACGACGTCGGCGCGCGAGGTGCGCGGGTCGACGAGCATCCGTGCGATCTCCACCGACTCGGTCGCCATGGCGGACTCGCAGGTGTCCACGTCGATCGCGTGGTCGGCGATGAACGTGTCCATGAAGTCGAACTGGTCGCGGGTGCGGCCGTCGAGCTCGACGATCCGGCCGTCCTCGACGCGCACGGACGGCTGCGGGTCGAAGTCCGACTCCATCGCGACGAGGCCCTTCTCGGGCCACTCCTCGACGAACCCGTCCAGGTTGACGGGTCGGTTCTCCAGGACGTCGGTGCGCTTGGACGTGGTCAGGGACGCGCCCGTTCCCTCGGCGCGGGGTGCGACGGCGGTCATCTCAGGCCTCCTGCGGGGCGAGCGGAGCGACGGGGGATTCTTCTTCCGCGAGCAGGTTGCGGGCCGCGTAGACCTGGGCCGCCTCGCGGACGAGGGCGGCGCACGTGGTGGCGGAGTAGGTGTTCTCGAGCTTCGAGGCGATCTCCTCGAGCTGGGCCGCCGTGGAGGCGTTGGGCCGCAGGGAGTTGTACATCTCCAGGACCTCGGCGTCCGGGATGGTGGTCATCTCCGAGGCACGCTGGAAGTTCTCGGCGAGCTGGCGGCGGCCGGCGGCCGCGGCGAGCTGGCCCTGCAGGGCCAGGGTCTCCGGGCTGATGCGCAGGTCCTCGGACGTGATGTCCCCGGCGACGACCGCGGCCATCGTCAGGTCGTCGAGGGTCTTGCCGGTGGGCGTGTGCAGCAACTCGGGGCGGTGGACCGAGAGCGGGTAGTCCGCGGGGGTCAGTTCGGGTGCCAGATCCGGGTTCGTCGTCATGACGTCTTCTCCTCGGCCGAGGCGGTCGCGGTGGGCACCACGACCTCGGCGGCGGTCGTGGTCGGGTGGCGGCGTACCGGGGTGGGGTTGATCACGCCTTGACGGCCGCGACCGCGGCCTCGGCGACCTGGACGTCCTGCTCGGCGGACCCGGCGCTGACGCCGACGGCGCCCACCAGCTCGCCGTCGCGTTGCACGGGGATCCCGCCGCCGAAGACGACCATCCCGCCGGCGGTCTGCTCGAGGCCGTACAGCTCGGCGCCCGGCTGCACCAGGGGCATGAGCGCGGCCGTCGGCGCCTCCATGAGCAGCGCGGTCGTCGCCTTGCGCTGGGAGATGTCGATGCTGGCCCGGATGGCGCCGTCCTGACGGGCGAACGCCAGCAGGTGGCCGCCGGCGTCGAGGATCGCGACGTTCATCGGCTGGCCGATCCTGTCCGCCTCCGCCAGGCCGGCGTCGAGCATCCGGCGGGCCTCGGCCAGGGTCAGTCCCGGCATCCGGGTCACCTCCGCGCAGTGGTGTGGACGCCCTGCACCGGACCGGCCCACGGGAGGGACCGGTCGGGAGGCGGGCGGCCGGGCACCGCCCGGCGAGGCAGGACGCTAGGAGCGCGGAGGCGTCCCGGACCACGGGGACAGTCCCCACCGGGATCCCTGGGGGATTTCCCCCAGGCCGCCCGGACCAGCGGGCGGGCCCCTAGCGGCCCAGTGCGCTCGCGCCGCCGGCGCCGGCCGTACGGCCGACCACCGCGCCGCGCGTGGCGTCGAGGTGCTCGCGCAGCCGCAGCACGGCCTCGCCGGCGACACCCCGGCCGAGCGCGTCGACGATCGCCTCGTGCTGGGCGAGGATCTCGTTCGGCCGGTGGGGGCCGCGGTCCAGCGAGCCGAGGTTCATGCGCAGCTGCCGGTCGCGCAGCGAGGCGTAGAGCTCGAGCAGGATCATGTTGCGGGCGCTCTCGACGAGCGTGATGTGGAAGCGCCGATCGGCCTCGGCGAAGGCCGGCTCGTCCTCGGCCGCCAGCGCCGCGCGCTGGATGTCGAGCACCTCGTTCAGGGAGTGGGCCACCACGGAGCGGTCGGCCTCCGGCGACGCGCAGAGCTTGGTCAGCGCGTGGCCCTCGACGAGCTCCCGGGCCTCGAGCACCGCCTCGACCTCGCTGGGGGACACCGCCACCACCAGCGCGCCGCGCTTCGGGAACAGCCGCAGCAGGCCTTCGGCCTCCAGCCGCAGGAACGCCTCCCGCACCGGGGTACGGCTCATCGCGAGCGCATCGGCGACCTGACCCTCGGTGATGAGATCACCACCCGGGAGCGACCCGTCGAGGATGCGGGCCTTCGTGTCGCGGTACGCCCGCTCCTTCGCCGACATCCCGCCGGTCGCCGTCACCGCACCGCCCTTGCCCTCGGAGTCGCGGTGACCCTACTCTCATCTCATCGATGCATCTTGTATGCATCCAACCGATCGGGGGCTCCGCGTAGCTGCCGGCCGGGAGCGGTGTCGTGAGGACCGTCGCCGAGGACTCAGGGAGGCCACCGGTGGTCGTACCGGCACCGTCCAGCGTCGTCACCGCCTCCCCCTCACCGGCTGCCACGCCGGACCCGCTGCTGCGGCGCATCGCCGACCACCTGGGCACCCTCACCGGGGGTGACGGCTGGGTCGTGCGCGTCGACGAGGCCACCGGCACCTGGACTGTGCTCGCCGGGCCGGACGCCGAGGGCGTCGCCGTGCCCGCGAGCGTCGTCGAGGAGCTCGTCGCGAGCTGCGACCCGGTGCTTCTCGACGCCCCGGGCGAGCCGGGCGTGCTCGCCGTCCCCGTCCGTCGCGGTCCGCGGGTCGTCGGCGCCTGCGTCGTCACCGCCGGGCGCGGCGGCTTCTCCCCCGCCGACCTCCACCTCGCCGAGCTGTTCGCCGACTACGCCGCCCTCGCGCTCGCCGACGGCGGCGTCCTCGCCGGGCGCACCCTCGAGCAGGCCGTCCGCGAGGAGCTCGCGTGGGTCGAGGCCCGCGGCACCACGCGCGCCGACCTCATGACCGTCGGCGCCGGGACCGTCGCCGACGACGTGGCCGACGAGGTCTTCCGCATGGTGCAGGAGGCCCTGCTCAATGTCGCGGTCCACGCCGACGCCGCGTGCGTGCGGGTCGGCCTGCTGCACGGCCCGGGCACCCTCACCGTGCTGGTCGAGGACGACGGGCGCGGGTTCGACGCGGGCGCCCAGTCACGCCGGCGCGTCGCGGCCACCGGGGCGCAGCTCGGGCTGCGGGCGATGGCCGCGCGGGCGCGTCGGCTCGACGGCGAGCTCGAGATCGACAGCGCGCCGGGACGCGGTGCCCGCCTGCGGCTCACCGTGCCCTGCACCGCGGGCCCGGTGCCCGCCCCCGGCCGAACGCGCACCGGCGTCGTGGTCGCCGCGCGGCGCCCCGTCGTGCGGGCGGGCGTCGTCCGACTGCTGCAGCTCGGCGCGCCCGGGCTGGGCATGGTCTCCGAGGTCTCGCCCACCGGCAGCGCCCACGACCTCGCCGGCGCCTGCCGCCTGCTCGGCCCCGACGTGCTGGTCGTCGAGCACGACCTGCTGGGCGACGACCTCGTCGCCCAGCTCGACGGCCTCGCCGCCCTGCCCGATCCCCCGGCCGTGGTCCTGCTCGCCGACGACTGTCCCGACGACCGGCTTCGTGCCGCCGTCGCCGCCGGCGTGAAGGGCTGCGTCGACCCGGATGCGGGCGCCGAACGTCTCGTCGCCGTCGTCACGGCCGCCGGGCGCGGCGAGAGTCTGCTGGCCGACGACCAGCTCGGTCGTCTCGCCGCCCCGCCCCGCCCGGCCACCGGCATCACGCCCCGCGAGACCGAGGTGCGACGCCTCGTCGCCCGCGGGCTCACCGACCGCCAGATCGCCCGGGCCCTGGCCATCTCCGCCAAGACCGTCGAGAAGCACGTCGGGTCCCTGCTGCGCAAGACCGGCACGCACAACCGGACGATGCTCGCGCGTCTCGGCTGACGGGCGGTCAGCCGACCCCGAGCTGGGCGCGGGCGATCCCGGTGAGCGCCGAGAAGCCCCCGACGGGCCGGAACGACTCGGCGGCCACGGTGAGCGCGAGGTACTCGTCGTCGGTCAGCGTGATCTCCGCGGCCGCGCAGTTGCTCTCGAGCTGGGCGACGCTGGACGCGCCGGGGATGGCGACGACCACCGGGTGGTGGATGGTCCAGGCCAGCGCGACCTGCGACGGCGTCGCGTCGTGCGCGTCGGCGACCGCGCGCAGCGTCTCGATCAGCGGCGTGACGCGGCGCAGGCTCTCCGGCAGGAAGATCGGGTTGAGCGAGCGCACGCGGTTCGCGGGCCGGTGGTCGGCGTCGAACTTGCCGGAGAGCAGACCCTGGGCGAGCGGGCTGTAGGCGAGGATCGCGCGCCCGGCGGTGCGGGCGTAGGGCAGCAGCTCCTTGTCCGGCTCCCGGGAGACGAGGCTGTACTGCACCTGGTTGGAGATCACCTGGGTGCCCAGCGCGGTCTCGGCGCCCTGCCAGCGGTCGAGCGAGTAGTTGCTGACGCCGACCTCGTCGACGACGCCCGCGGCCTGCAGGGTGCGCATGCCGGCCATGGTCGTGCCGTCGCCGATCAGCGGGTTCGGCTGGTGGACCTGGTAGAGGTCGAGCTTGCGGCGCAGCCGGGCGGCGCTGGACGTGCCGCGCTGGACGACGACCTGGTCGACGGGCAGCACCGGGAAGATCTTCGACGCGACCACCGTGGTCTGCGGGTCGGCGTCGGCGCGGTCCAGGGCGTCGCCGAGGATGCGCTCGCTGCGCCCGAGGCCGTAGACCTCGGCGGTGTCGAACACCGTGACGCCGAGATCGAGGGCGCGCGCCACGATCTTCGCGGCCTCGCTGTCGGGGCCGGCGGCGTAGTCCTGCCCGTATCCCCACTCGCGGGAACCGAACTGCCACGTGCCCAGCCCGATGGCCGACCACTTCTTCGCCGTGGGGAGATCGAGGTAGCGCATGTCCCCGTTCTACCCGTCGGCGACCACGGCCCCGCGCACACGGTCGACGGTGAGATCGAGCAGACAGGCGGGCTCGGGCGCGAGCGGGCAGGCGGCCTCCCACCAGCAGACCTGCTCGGTGATGGCCGTCGGCATGCGGTGCGGGCACTCCGGGAGGCCCTGGAGGTTGGTGCCCTCCTCCAGGCCGTAGCGCGTCGCGGCCGTCGGGCCGAAGAGCGCGACCGTGCGGGCGCCGACCGCCGCGGCCAGGCGCACCGGGCCGGTGTCGGGGCCGACGACGACCCCGCCGGCCTCGGCGACGGCGGCGAACTGGGCGGCGAGGCCGCGGAGGTCGGTCGGGGGGAGCTGCTCGGCGCCGTCGACGGGGCCGATCGAGAGGACGGGGCCGGGGAGGGAGTGCGCGAGCTCGGCCCACCGACGGGCGGGCCAGCGCTTGACCGCCATGCCGGCGTCGGGGACGAGGACGGTGGGTGTCGGGTGAGCGGGTGGACTTCCTGACGCTGAGTGCCAGCGTGGCCCCCACGCTGACGTGAGCGCGTGCCGTCCGGCGGCGAGCTCGGCGGGGTCGAGGACGACGCGGGGCGGGCGGATCGTGGCGGCGATGACGCCCTCGGCGGCGAGGATCCGCTGGTAGCGCTCGCCCACCAGCTCGTCGGCGGGCGGGCGGCGCCAGAGATTGCTCACCGCCCGGGTGCCGCGGGCGGCGGCGTCCGCGTCCACGAGGTCGCCGATGCCGTCGAAGCGCGTGGTCGTGACCGTGAGGTCGGGCACGAGGTCGGCGAGCGCCGCCTCCACCGCGGCGCGCTCGTCGTGCTTCTCGGCGGTGCGGACCGCGCCCACGGCAGGGTCGCGCGCGAGCAGCGGGGCGCCGGGGGCGTGGGTCAGGACGGCGAGCTCGGCGTCCGGGTGCGCCTCGGCCAAGGCGTGCACGCTCGGCAGCACCATGATCAGGTCGCCGAGCCCGCCGAGGAGGTCGATCACGAGGACGCGGCGCACTAGGGGAGCACCGCCCGGTAGGTGGCCACGTGCGACGCGGCGAGCCGGTCCCAGTCGCGGCCGCGGACGAGACGGTGCCCAGCGGCCGCGACCCGCGCGCGCAGGTCGTCGTCGCCGAACAGGCGGCGCAGCCCGTCGAGCAGGACGTCGGCGTCGCGCACCTGCGGGGCGATCACCACGGTCCCGCCGTCGACGAGGTCGGGGTCCGCGGGGGCGTCGGGACGGCGGGTGATCAGCGTCGGGAGCCCGTGATCCAGCGCGGCCAGCAGCGCGCCGCTCTTGAGGGTGGCCCCTGCGGTGAACGGGAAGGCCGCGGCGTCCGCGGACTGCAGCGCGGCCGAGACCTCGCCGGCGGGGCGGTGGCCGGTGATCGTCACGCGGTCGGTCGCGCCCGCCCCGGCGATGTGCGCGGTCAGCTCGTCGCGGAACGCCGCGGCCTCGTCCTCCGGCAGGGCGAGCGAGGTGAACCCGCCGAGCACCAGCAGGTGCAGCCGCGGGCGCTCGGCCGCCAGGCGCGCGACGGCGTCGACGAGGTAGCGCAGGCCCTTCACCGGGTGCACGAAGCCGAAGAAGACGACGAGCTCGGCGTCCGCGGGCACGCCGAGGGCGCGCCGGGTGGTGGCCCGGTCGGGGGCGTCCGGGTCGACCTCGACGTTCGGCAGCAGCGGGGCACGGCCGGCCTCGACGCCGAGACGGTCCCGCAGGGTCGCGGCGTGCTCGCCGTTGGTGGTGAGCACCGCCGCGCTGCGCGGGACGAGGCGCCCGGTCTCCCGGTCGGCGAGGCGACGGCGCTCGAGGAACGACCACACGCCGTCGGGCACCCGGGGCGCCCAGGACCACCAGCCGTACTCGTGCAGCGTCGTCACCAGCGGCATCCCCGCGAGGTCGCCGAGCAGGCCCGGTGCGCCGGAGAATCCGAACGCCGAGGGCGCGAACTGCACGTGCGCGACGTCCGCGCCGCTCGCGCGCAGCGAGCGCGCCGCGCGCAGCAGCCCGCGCGCCCCCGGGTCCACGGGCACGTCGACGACGTCCACGCCGTGGCGGTCGAGGGCCTCGGCGAGGTGGACGGTGTAGTCGGCGACGCCGTCGTGCGCGGGGTCGGCGCGCCCGTGGACGAGCGCGACGCGGAGGTCAGCCACCCGCCGTCGGTACCCGATCCCGGCCACTCGCTCACCAGGAGCCTCACCAGAAGCCTCACCAGAAGCCTCACCAGAAGCCTCACCAGAAGCCGAGGCGTATCCCCACCGGCCGGAACGGGTCGGGCGGGTGCTCCCGCTCGGTGAACGCCACCTCGAACCAGGTGTCGCCGTACTCCTCGGGCGCGGCGTCGAGGGTGAACACGAACCGCAGGACGACGTCGCCGCCGCCGGGCTCGAACGCCGCGGGGACCTCGAGCGTGACCAGCTCGAAGCTCCCCGCTCCGGCGCGAACCCGGCGTGCAGCCGGCCCCGCAGGAACCCGAGCGCCCGCTCGGTCAGGTCCGGTCCGCGGGCGAGCGCCCGCTGCGCCAGCGCGTCGCGGGAGGCGTCGGCGAAGACGAGGACCTCGACGCCGCCAGGTGTCTCGGACCCGCGCTCACTCCTCGGCGGGCACGTAGATCGAGCAGGCGTCGAACACGGCCTCGCGCACCGGGTCGTCGTCACAGTCGCGCGCAGGGCGCAGGACGGCGTCCCCCGCGAGCAGGCGCGCGAAGGCGTCGGCGACCTCGCGCAGGTAGGCGCCCTCGGCGACCGCGCGGCCGAAGTGCGCCATGAGGACGAGGTGGACGTCGAGCTCCGCCAGCCGGGCGGTGGACGCGGCGAACGCGGGGAGGTCGGCCTCCGGGGCCTGGGCGTAGGCCGGCCCGGTGTTGACCGTGTCGCCGCCGAACAGCAGGCCGGCCCGCTCGTCGAGGAAGCAGACGGAGTCCGGGCTGTGGCCCGGGGTGTGCAGCACGCGCAGCTCCCGACCGCCCAGGTCGACGACGTCCCCCTCGGCGAGGAGGTCGGGGGTGGGCGCCGGTCCGGGCGCCCACGTGGTCTCGTCGACGCCGGGCGGCAGCGGGCGTGGGTCGGAGTCGGCGGAGAGCAGGTGGAAGAAGTCGCGGTCGAGCGACCGGTAGGCGTCGGCGGCGGCGAGCATCCGGCGGGTGTGGGCGAGGTAGCGGCGCCGCTCCGCCGCGCTCGCGCCCGCCGTCAGCTCGGCGACCCCCGCCGCGTGGATCGCGACGCGGGAGAACTCGGCGTCGCCGCCGACGTGGTCGAGGTGGGCGTGGGTGTGCACGACGTCGACGGGCCGGTCGGTGAGGCCCTCGACCACCGGGCGGATCGGGGCGATCCCGAGCCCGCTGTCGACGAGCACCGCGCGGTCGCGCCCGGCGACGAGCCACGAGTTGACGTGGCCGGGCTCGGCGACCAGCCAGACGTCGCGGGCGACGGGCCGGGTGTGGAACCAGCGCGACCAGCTCACGGGGTGAGCCTGCCAGCACCTTCGGGTACTCGTCGCCGTGCCCGACCTCCCCGCCGACCTCCGGCACCCCGCCGCGCACCGACCCGGGCACGGCGACCCCGAGTGGTCCGCGATGCGCCGCATCCTCGTCGTGCGTCCCGACAACGTCGGCGACGTCCTCATGACCGGACCCGTGTTCCGGGCGCTGCGCGCCGTGGCACCGCACGCGTCGCTCGACCTCCTCGCCTCCCCCGGCGGCACGGCGGCCGCCGCCCTGCTCCCCGAGGTCGACGACGTCGTCACCGCCTCGGTGTCCTGGCAGCAGCTCGACCTCGTCCCGGGCGCCGACCCGGACGCCGACCTCGTCGAGGAGCTCACCGCCCGCGACCACGACGCCGCGATCGTGCTCACGTCGTTCTCGCAGTCGCCGTGGCCGGCCGCCGAG
Source organism: Actinomycetospora chibensis (assembly GCF_028737215.1). Lineage (GTDB taxonomy): Bacteria > Actinomycetota > Actinomycetes > Mycobacteriales > Pseudonocardiaceae > Actinomycetospora > Actinomycetospora chibensis. The sequence continues at coordinate 246,133 of NZ_JAQZAM010000010.1, forward strand.
CTCGCCCGCCGCGCCGGCATCGGTGTCCGGGTGGGCACGTCGAAGGAGTTCGGTGGCGCCCTGCTGACCCACTGGGTGCCGGCCCCGCCCGACGAGGTGCACCAGGTCGACCGCATGCTCGGCCTGCTCGCCGCCGTGGGCGTGCCGTCGCAGGGGCACACGCTGCACGCCCGCGTCCCCCTCGACACCCACGTCCCCGCCGCGCTCGACCTCGCCCGCTACGCCGTCGTCGCGCCCGGCGCGAGCTGCCCGTCGCGACGCTGGCCCGCCGAGCGGTTCGCCGCCGTCGTCCGGGGACTCGCCGACGACGGGCTGACGGTCGCGGTGACGGGCACCGAGCGCGAGGCGGAGCTCGTCGCGGCGGTCGCCGGCGACGTGGGACTGCCGGTCACGGGCCTGGAGCTCGGCGACCTGGCGGCGGTGCTCGCCGACGCCGAGGTCGTCGTCGCCAACAACTCCGGCGGCGTGCACCTCGCCGACGCCGTCGGCGCCCCGGTGGTCGAGCTGTTCGCCGGCACCGAGACCGTCGACCAGTACCGGCCGCGGTCCACCCGCGCCGAGGTGCTCACGCGTCCCGTCTCCTGCAGCCCGTGCCGCCAGCTCGTGTGCCCGTTCGACCAGGAGTGCCTGGAGATCGGCCCCGACGAGGTGCTCGCGGCGTCCCGACGGCTGCGTCGCGTGGGCGTGGCGTGATGGTCGAGCACACCGACGACGGCCACTACGTCGTGATCGACGGCCGGCGCTGGCGGGCGACCGACCCGCTGATCCCCGAGGACGACGCCTCCGTCCTGCGCCGCTGGCTCATGGCCGCGCGCCGGGACGTGGGCACCGCGAAGCGCGCGGACGACGCCGACGCGGAGGCGTCCGCGCGGGCGCGGGTGCACGCGGCGAAGACCGCACTCGGCGAGCGGGGCCCGGAGTGGTGGGAGCAGACCGAGGCCCAGCGCCGCGACCGCTGGACCGAAGGAGTGCGACGCGCGGGCGACGAGGGGTTTGCGCCTGCCTCCTGAGTGGGTGCCCGTGTCCGGAGAAGAAGCAGTCACGAGCTGGAGGCACGAGAAGACATGACCACCCCGCCGGTGCAGTCCGACGAGAACCCCGACGACCCGAACCCGGCGCGCTCGAGCGCGACGCTCGCGGCGTTCACCGGGCAGGTGCAGCGTCGGATCGGGCTGGAGACGCAGTCCGAGGCCGAGGTGCTGGTCCGGGCCACGCTGAACGAGCTCGGCAAGGCCGTGAGCTCCGGCCTCGCGCAGGACCTCACGGTCAGCCTGCCCCCGGAGCTGTCCGCGGAGCTGCGCGCCCAGCGCCCGAAGGACGACCAGGCCCGCTCCGTCACGAAGGACGCCTTCGTCGACGCGGTCTCCGGGCGCGTGACGTCCGTGGACGCCGAGAAGGTCGAGCACCAGGTGGAGCAGGTGCTGCACCTGCTGCGCGAGTGGCTGCCCGAGGACCAGGTCGACCGGACCCTCGAGCAGCTCCCGGGCGACCTCGTCGCCCTCGTGCGCTGAGGCTGCCGACACCGAGCCCGACCTCGCCCTCGACTCCGGTGGCGGAACCCGCGCGCAGCGCGGGTTCCGTCACCGAAGTCCGTCGCGGGACCGGTCAGCCGGCGCCCGTGGTGAGACGCGGCTGCTGAGCGCCGCCGTCATCCTGACCACCACCATCCTGGCCGCCGCCACCCTGGCCGCCACCGCCGTTCTCGCCACCGCCGCCGCCGTTCTGGCCGTCCTCGCCACCACCGCCCGGCCCGCCACCGCCCGGCCCGCCACCGCCCGGCCCGCCGCCGTCCGGCCCGCCACCACCCGGCGACGGCTGGACGGGCGCCGGGGGCACGGGCTCCGGCTCCGGCTCCGGCTCCGGCTCCGGGACGACGGGCACGACCGGTGCCGGGCGGGCCGTCCGGCGGGCGGTGGTGGTCTCGTCGTCGACGGTCCGGCGCGGTGAGCGCGTGGTCGTGCGCGTCGTCGTCTCGCCGGTGTCCGTGGTCGTCGCCTCGACCGACGGCGGCGGGCCGAGCACCGGCACGACGGGCGGGGGCGGGACCGCGAGCGAGGCCTGCGGCCCCTCGACCATCGACAGCATCGGCGTCGCGCCGGTCGCGACGCCGACCCCGAGCACGCCCGTGACCGTGGCGGCGACGCCGAGCACCGACCGGCCGAGCACCAGCGGCCACCGCGGCGCCGGGCGCGGACGGGCCGGCCGGACGAGTGCGGTCGTCGGTGCGGCGGCCGTGACGGCGTCGTCGTCATTGGTCACGTCGGGGTAACGACAGCACCCGTCCGGGGGTCACGCCTCGATCAACACGTACTCAGGGTCAGCAACTGCCTCACGGAAGTGGCGACCAGTGGACCACCTTGGTGGTGGTCATCTCGTCGAGGAGCTCCGGGCCGTAGCCGAAGCCCGACCCCGACACACCGCGCGGCTCGGCCGCCCCGCCCGGCGCACCGCCGAACACCCCGTTGATCTTCACGGTGCCGACGGGGAGCTCGCGCCAGGCCTGCTGGGCGTGGGCGATGCTGCCGGTGAGCACGGTCGCGGCGAGTCCGTGCGGGTCGTCGATCGCCTCGGCGAGCCCGTGCGCGAAGTCCTCGACCACCCGGACCGGCGCCACCGGCCCGAAGGTCTCCTCGCGCAGGATCGTCATCGTCGGGGTCAGTCCGGAGAGCACGGTCGCCGGGTAGAAGGCGCCCTCGCCCTCGGGCACGAATCCGCCCGCGTGCACCCGCGCACCGTCCTCGACCGCGGCGGCGACGTGGGAGTGGACGTGCTCGCGGTGCCGGCGGTCCACGACGGGACCGAGGGCCTTCTCGCCCGCCGCCGAGGGCCGGTAGACCCAGCGCCCGGCCTCCTCGGCCAGCGCGTCGAGGAACGGCTCGGCGATCGCCGCGGCGCAGTAGATGCGCTCGACGGACACGCACACCTGGCCGCCGTTGGCGTAGGACCCCAGCGCCGCCTGCTCGGCGGCCCAGCGCGGGTCGACGTCGGCGTCGACGACGAACGGGTCGTTGCCCCCGTTCTCCAGCAGGACGTGCGCGCCCGTGCCGGCGGCGGCCTGGCGGATGGCGCGCCCGGCGTTGATCGAGCCGACGTGGGCGACGAGGTCGATCGACGGGTGCCCGGACAGCACGGCACCGGTCGGGCCCGCCCCGTCGACGATCTCGAGGACGCCCTCGGGCAGGAAGGACGCGACGAGCTCGGCGAACCGTCGCCCCAGGTGGGGGCAGCGCTCGCTGGGCTTGTGCACGACGGTGTTGCCGGTGACCAGCGCCGCGCCGATCAGGCCGCCCGCCACGGCCACCGGGTCGTTCCACGGCGTGATCACCGCGGCGACCCCGCGGGGCTCGGGGACCATGAGGTCGGTCGCGTCCCACGACCCCTGCAGCGAGCGCCCGCGGTGCAGCGGGCCCAGCTCGGCGTACTGCTCGAGCGTCCCGGCCGCGGCCAGCACCCCGCCCAGGGCGTCGTCGTAGGGCCGCCCGGTCTCGGTCTCGTTGAGGCGCGCGAACTCCTCGGCGACGCCCCGCAGCGCCCCGGCGGCGTCGCGCACCAGGCCGGCGCGGTCGCCGGGCGCCGTGCGGGCCCAGGCGTCGCGGGCGGTGCGTGCCCGGCCCACGGCGGCGTCGACCTCGTCGGGGCCGGCGGGGCGGACGCTGCCCACGAACTCCCCGGTCGCGGGGTCGTGGATCTCGATGGCGGTGTCGGTGGGGGTGCTCACGGGGTCGGGTTCCACCTCGGGGCCCCGGGTACGCCTCGTCCGGGCAGCCGGCCGATCACCACGCCCACCGGCTCCTCCGCCCGGTGTCCCGGACCCGGGTACCGTGCGGCCCGGACGCCCGGTGGGAGAAGGCGACGCATGACTCTGGACCGTCTGGACGATCCCGACCACCCCGCCTACGGCATGGGACAGGCCGCGGAGCTGCTCGGGGTCACCGCCGCGTTCCTCCGGAGCCTGGACACCGCGGGACTGGTCAGCCCGGCCCGTTCCGGGGGCGGGCACCGGCGCTACTCCCGCAACCACCTCGCCCGGGTCGTGGCACTGCGCGAGCTGACCGATCACGGTCACACCCTGGCCGGCGCCACGAAGATCCTCGATCTGCGCGCCGATCTCGCCGACGAGCGCGCGCGGCACGCCGCCACCACCGAGGAGCGCGACCGGGCCCGCCGCGAGCGGGACACCGCGCTCGACGAACGCGATACGGCGCGCCGGCAACGCGACTCCGCCCGCCATGAGCCTGACCAGGGCCGGAACGACCGACCTCAGGGTTGAACAGTCGAAAAGCTCTAGCTAGAGTTGTAGGTATCTCGCAGATCGTGGCGAGGGCGCTGGAGCCGGTGAGAGTGGCGACCGGAGGAGGTGTTCGTCATGACGGTCGACGTGCTCGACGGGGCGCAGGGCCTCGAGGAGACACCGCGACGCGGTCGCGGGGGTGTCCCGGCCCCGGAGCCTCTGGTGCTGATCGAGGGCGGGCCCGCTGTGGACCAGGCCGTGTTCGACGCCGAGTTCGTCGCCCTCGTGATGGCCGAGCAGCCCTGGGGCGAGGAACGGCCCGCGCCTCGCGCGACACCTCCGCGGCGCGGCCCGAGGGCCCGCCGTGAGCCCCCGCCGAGATCCTCTCGCGGGGTGTCCGCCGGCGGGGACCTGCCCCGGCTCGGCACGGCGAGGGCCCGGGGTGGCCGTCGACGACCCGTTCCCCGGACGCGGGCGCCTCCGGTGCACCCGCCCGCGACGACCGTCTCGACGAGGAGGTGATGACCCACCGCACACGCGATCCGATCAACGGTCCCTGCTACTGCATGGCCCTCCCGGCGGGAGTCCGGGGCCGACCGGAACGACCGACCCACGGCGGTACGCCGACCCTTCCTCGACTCGGGTCGTTCCGGACGTCGGCCCGGCTCCCGCCGGCAGGCGATGTCGCCCCGCAGCGAGGAGGTGGGTCATGGCGCTGAACCAGGTATGGATCGAGACCCAGGACCACGGGCTGGTCCGCGCCGACCAGGTCGTCGAGGTCCTCGCCCACCAGACGGCGGCGTTCACCGGCAAGCCGGCCCGCTGGCTGCTCGATGTCGTGATCGCGGTCAGTCAGGGTGCGGGTACGACGTCGCAGTGGAACGTCGGAGCGTCGCACCGCACGCTGGCGCAGACGGCCGACGAGCCCGAGGGAGCCGCGCACCGTCTCGTCCGTCTGCTGTGCCAGCTGGACACCCAGGACGCCGCCGGCGTCGTGACGGTGCGGCGCGACCCGACGGCGATCAAGTTCGGCTTCGACGCCTTCGCGGCGTCCTGAGCCGTCGAACTCGCGTCAGACCTGGCCGCCGACCGCCAGCACCAGCGCGAACGAGATGAGGTTGAACGTCGCGTGGGCGGCGACCGGCGGCCAGATCGAGCCGGTGCGCTCGTAGAGCACGGCGTTGACGACGCCGAGCAGCAGCGCGGCGGCGAACACGACGTTGAGGCCGTGGGCCAGCGCGAACACCCCGGCCGAGAGCACGACGGCGACGACCTGCCCGAGGCGCCGCAGGACGCCGTAACCCACTCCCCGGAAGAGCAGCTCCTCACCGAGCGGGACGACGAGCCCGCCGATGAGGACGACCAGGGTCGCGGCCACCGGGCCGCTGAAGAGGGTGAGCGCGGCCTGCGGGTCCGACGCATCCCCCGTGATCGCGACGTAGGCGAGGATCAGGGCACGTGAGACCAGCCACACGACCACGCCGAGTCCGATGCCGACGAGCACCGTGCGCACGGGGACGCGGACCAGCCCGACGGCGGCGCGCGAGCGCACCCGCAGCGAGAGCGCGATGGCGACCGCCGCGAGCGCCGAGACACCCGAGATCGCCACGAGCACGGGGGCGGACGGGACGCCCTCGGAGAGCAGGCCCGCCACGACGGCCAGGGCCAGCTGGACGACCACGTAGGACAGGGCTGCCACGCCGAGCTCGAGCCATCCCAGCGACGGCCGGATGGTGGGCGCGGGGTCGGCGGGGTCGGCGGCGGGAGCCGCGGGTTCAGTCACCCCGGGACCTGCGGGTCTGCCGATCGTTCTCCTTCTGGAGGGCCTCGACGAGCTCGTCCTTGGTCATGTCGGAGCGACCCTCGACGCCCAGCTGCTGGGCACGCTCGTAGAGGTGCTCCTTGCTCGCGTTGGCGTCCACCCCGCCCGCGGACTCACCGCTCGGGTTCGGGCCGCCACTGCGCGCCTGCGAGTCCGACGGGCCCTTCCCCTCCTTGGGCTCCCAGTGGTCGCCGACCTTCTCGTGTGTGTGCTTGAGCGCCGAGTACGCCGTCCGGCTGGCGCGCTCACCCTTGCCGTAGGTCCCCTCGGCAGACTCCTTGGCCTCGGCGTAGGTCTTGCGCGCGCTCTCGGGCGACCGCTGCAGCGTCGACGGGAGATCCTCGAAATCCTCGGGCATGTCCGCGAAGTACCCGGTCAGCCCCGCACGCCCACCTCGAGGTCGGCGACGCTCTGCACCACCTGGCTCGGGCGGTACGGGTAGCGGTCCATCTCGGCGGGGTCGGTGACGCCGGAGAGCACGAGGATCGTGTGCAGCCCGGCCTCCATGCCGGCCACCATGTCGGTGTCCATCCGGTCGCCGATCATGGCGGTGGTCTCGGAGTGCGCGCCGACGGTGTTGAGGCCCGCGCGGATCATCAGCGGGTTGGGCTTGCCGACGAAGTACGGGTCCTTGCGCGTCGCGTGGGTGATCAGCGCGGCCACCGAGCCCGCGGCGGGCAGCGTGCCCTCGGGCGACGGGCCGGTCGCGTCCGGGTTCGTGACGATGTAGCGGGCACCGCCCTGGATGAGGCGGATTGCACGGGTGATCGCCTCGAAGGAGTACGTCCGGGTCTCGCCGATGACGACGTAGTCGGGGTCGCGGTCGGTGAGGATGTAGCCGACGTCGTGCAGGGCCGTCGTCAGCCCGGCCTCGCCGACCACGAAGGCGGTGCCGCCGGGGCGCTGGTCGTCCAGGAACTGGGCGGTGGCCAGTGCGCTCGTCCACAGCGACGCCGCCGGGATCTCGATGCCGCTCGCGTGCAGGCGGGCCTGGAGGTCGCGAGGGGTGTAGATCGAGTTGTTGGTCAGCACGAGGAAGCGCTTGCCGGCCTCGCCGAGCCGGCGGATGAAGTCGTCGGCCCCCGGCAGGGCGTTCTCCTCGTGGACGAGCACCCCGTCCATGTCGATGAGGTAGCTCTCGAGGGGCTCGGTCACGGCGTCTCCCGCAGGTGCGTGTCGAAGAACCGCAGGATGCGGCCCCAGGCGTCCTCGGCCGACGGGCGGTGCAGACCCAGACCGAAGACGGCCAGCGGCGGCGGCGTCGGCTCGAGGGAACTGTGGTTGGCGTCCGGGTAGGTGTGCACGTCGTGCTCGACGCCGAGGGCGGTGAGCGCCGACTCGAGGCGCTCGGGGTGGCCCTTGAGGGACGGGTCCTTGCCGCCGAAGCTCGCGACGACGGGGCAGATGCCCTCGAGCTCGCGCTCGGCGTCGTCGGGCACCCGGCCGTAGTTCGGGGCGGCCGCGGCGAAGTCGTGGCGTGCCGCCGCGATGAGCGCGAAGCCGCCGCCCTGGCAGAACCCGATGACGCCGACGCGGCCCGTGCAGTCCTCGCGCCCGGCGAGCCAGCGGCGCGCCGCCTCGATGTCGTCGAACACCGGGCCGGTGTTCGTGGACATCGACTTCATCGTCGCGGCGATGCAGCGGGGTCCCCCACCGCGGGCGGTGTAGAGGGCGGGCGCCACCGACAGGTAGCCCGCGGCGGCGAGGCGTTCGGTGTGCTCGCGCAGCGTCCCCCGCAGGCCGAAGGCGTCCTGCAGGACGACGACGCCGGGGAACGGGCCGTCGCCGACCGGGGGCACGGCGAGGAACGCGGACTGGTGACTGCCCGCGGAGGCGGGGATGTGCAGGTCGGGCACGTCTGTCGTCCCTCGATCATCTCGGCCGGTGCTGGTGGGGTCGAGCGTGGCAGCATCCCCGCGGCCGAGCGAGACGAAGCGGAGCGGAGCTCGACCATCAGTTCAGCGCAACGAGGGGAGAGCCCGTGAGTGACCCCGAACGGATTCGGGTCGAACAGTCCGACGGCGTGTGCCGGCTCGTGCTGGCGAGCCCCGAGCGTCACAACGCCGTCGACCACGCGTTCGGCCGGCAGTTCCTCGCCGCCCTCTCCGGCCCGGCCCGGGACGCCCGCTGCGTCGAGATCGTCGCCGAGGGCGCGAACTTCTGCGTCGGCGGCGACATCTCCGGGTTCGCCGCGGAGCCCGACCGCAGCCTCTCCGAGCTGGCCGACGCCATCCACGTCGGTCAGCGGGCCCTGCTCGACCTCGCGGCGCCCGTCGTCGTCGCCGTCAACGGCTGGGCGGCGGGCATCGGGCTGTCGTTGGCGCTCTCCGGTGACCTCATCGTGCTCGGCGCGGGCGCCCGTCTGCGGCCGGCGTACGCGGCGATCGGGCTCACCCCCGACGGCGGCATGACCGCGCTGCTGCCCGCAGCGGCCGGCCGGGCGCGGGCGATGGACATGTTCCTCACCAACGCACCGATGGGCGCCGCGGAGGCCCTGGCCTGCGGTCTGGCGTCCCGCGTCGTCGCCGACGAGGACCTGCGCCTCGCGGCCGACGGCATCGCCGAAGGGATCGCGGCCGGCCCGTTCGAGGCGCTCGCCGCGACGAAGCGGTTGGTGCGCCGGGCCGGCGGCGTGCTCACCGACGCCCACCTCGACGCCGAGGCCGCGAGCATCGGCGAGCGCGGGCTCTCCCCGGAGGGCCGCGAGGGCATCGGCGCGTTCCTGGAGAAGCGTCCGCCGCGATGGCCGACGGCCACGTGAGCGATCCGGGTCGTCATGGCGACCTGTGATGTCTCAGCACATCTGACACAGGTCTGTCTCAGCACATCGGAGACAGG
>NZ_JAQZAM010000011.1 GCF_028737215.1 Actinomycetospora chibensis
AAAAAAACCCACCAAACATTCAGCACACTGTTGAGTTCTCAAAGGACAACCACACCACCGTACAAGCCGACCCACAGGGCCAGACCTTCCGGAGGGCGACCTCCCAATCTAGTTCTCCACGAGGTCCGGGGGCAACCCCTGATCTCGCGATGACCAGAACTCTACACACGCCCGAAACCTGGCCTCACGCGGGGGGTGGATCAGCACGTCGTCCCTGGTCATCGACGGCTGCCCCGTCCCCAGCAGGCCGAAACGGCTCAGGCGCCGGCCAGCTCCACCCCGGCGGCGTTGCGCTTCCCCCGCCGCAGGACCAGCCAGCGGCCGTGCAGGAGGTCGCCGTCGGCGGGCGCCCAGTCCTCGGTCTCGATCTTCGCGTTGTTCACGTACGCGCCACCTTCGGCGATGGTGCGCCGGGCCGCGCCGCGCCCGGTGGCGAGGCCCGTCCCGACGAGCATGTCGACGATCGTCGGGTGCTCCGAGCGCTCCGCCGTGTACGAGGGGATCTCCGCAACCGCGGCGGCGAGCGTCGCGGCGTCCAGCTCGCGCAGCTCGCCGCGTCCGAACAGCGCGCGGCTCGCGGCCTCGGCCCGCTCGACCTCCTGCTGGCCGTGCACCTGCGCCGTCACCGCCCGGGCCAGGGCCCGCTGGGCCTCGCGCGCCTGCGGCTTCTCCTCGGTGAGCCGCTCGAGCTCCTCGATCTCCTCGCGCTCCAGCCAGGTGAAGGCGCGCAGGTAGGTGCCCACCATCGCGTCCTCGGCCTGGATCCAGAACTGGTAGAAGGCGTAGGGGCTGGTCATGCTCGGATCGAGCCAGACCGTGCCCGACTCCGTCTTGCCGAACTTGGTGCCGTCGGCCTTGGTGATCAGCGGTGTCCCGAGCGCGTGCAGCGATCTCCCCTCGACGCGGTGGACGAGGTCGGTGCCCGCGGTGAGGTTGCCCCACTGGTCGCTCCCGCCGGTCTGCAGCGTGCAGCCGTAGCGCCGGTGGAGCTCGAGGAAGTCGTAGGACTGCAGCAGCTGGTAGGAGAACTCGGCGTAGCTGATGCCCTCGTCGGACTCCATGCGCCGGCTCACCGCCTCCTTGGCGAGCATCCGCCCGACCCGGAAGTGCTTGCCGACGTCGCGCAGGAAGTCCAGCGCGGAGAGGCCTTCGGTCCAGTCGAGGTTGTTGACCAGCAGGGCCGCGTTCTCCCCCGCGTCGAAGTCCAGGAACGGACGCAGCTGCGCGCCGAGCTTGTCGACCCACTCGGAGACGACCTCACGGTCGTTGAGGACCCGCTCGGACGTCGGCTTCGGATCGCCGATCAGGCCGGTCGCGCCACCGACGAGGGCGATCGGACGGTGCCCGGCGCGCTGGAACCGGGCGAGCGTGAGCCACTGCAGCAGGTGTCCGATGTGGGCGCTGGGCGCGGTCGGGTCGATCCCGGAGTAGAGGGTGACCATGCCGGCGTCGAGGTCGCGGCGCAGGGCGTCGAGGTCGGTGCTCTGGGCGATCAGGCCCCGCCAGGCGAGGTCGTCGAGGAGGTGCGGGCCCCCGGTCGAAGCGGTCACCGCGCCATTGTCGCGTGCGGGCTCACCAGTCCGGACCGTCGGCCCGCGCGCGCCCGGCCTTGTACGGCGTCACGGCCCGGGACCCCGCGACCCAGAACCGCCACGGACGCTCCTGGCCCGCCGCGACGCCGACGCGCGGGCCGGTGCGGACGTCGGCGTCCGGCACCCGGTGCCCGGACTCGAGCCGGACGGGCGAGGACGCGGACAGCACGTCGATGCCGTTGTGCTCGCGCGCGAGCCCGAGCAGGGCACACAGCCGGGCGGGGCCCCGGGCCAGTTCGGCGTCGCGTCCCCGCGCCGTGGGGCGACGGGCGTGCGCCAGCCCCAGGTCCGAGAGCACCTCTCCGGCGCGCAGCAGTACCGCGCCGGCCTCGCCCTCGGTGAGGCAGACGACGTTGGCGCAGAAGTGCATGCCGTAGACGAAGTAGACGTAGAGGTGCCCGGCCGGTCCCCACATGACGGCGTTGCGCGGTGTCCGGCCCCGGTGGCAGTGCGACCCGGGGTCGTCCGCGCCGCGATAGGCCTCCACCTCGACCACGCGCACGCGCACCTCCCCCTCGGGGGTGTCGGCGACGAGCTCGGCGCCGAGCAGCCCGGGAGCGGCCTCGAGCACGTCGACCGACAGATCCGAGGCGTCCAGCAGCGTCATCGCGGTTGATCCTCCCCCGTGCGGCCGGGCCGTCAGCGCGGCGCCCCCGTCCGCGCGAGGTACTCGTCGGCCCGGACCGCGCGGGGCTCGTCGTACCCGACGGGCAGGTGGACACGGCCCGAGGTCGTCCGGAAGTACACCTCCCAGGCGTGGAAGGCCAGGAACGCGCGCTCGTCGGCCGCCATCACGTCGGCGTAGGCGCGCACGGCGCGGACGTAGCGCTGGTCGTTGTTGTAGCGCCGCAGGGCCCGGTCCAGGCCCGTCGCGGTGTCGGCGCCGTTGGCCTGCAGGTAGTTCGCCGCCCCGAGGATCGCGTCGTGGGGGTCCTCGACGTTGCCACCCAGCCCGTAACTCGCCCAGGTGGACGGCATGAACTGCATCGGTCCGCGCGCCCCGGCCTCGGAGTGCGAGGCGATGCGGCCCATCCGGGACTCGACGAGGTTGACCGCGGCGAGGATGTGCCACGGCACCCCGAAGCGTGCCTCGGCGCCGGCGTAGAGGGCACGCAGCCGGTCGGGCGGGAGCGGCTCGGCGATGCGCCAGGCCGGGAGCTCGTCGCCGGGGGCGCCCTTCGCCATCGCGAGCAGGTCGCGGCCCGCGGTGACGATGCGGTTCGTGACGTCGGCGGGGCCCGGCGGCAGGGCGGCGAGGACGGGGGCGAGCCGCTCGGGGTGGAACGCGAGCTCCTCGTACGCGACCTGGGCGGTCCGCGCCGCGGCGGCGACCTCGCGCGGCGATCGGGCGGGGTCGGCGATCGTGGCCTGGGCCGCGTCGATCTCCCTGGCCAGGGCCGTGGGGTCGCTGGAGACCGTCGGGCCGTGGGGGCCGATCGCGTCGGGGAACGGTTGCGGCGCAGCGGGCTGGACGGGTGCGGCGGGCGGCGGCGTGGGTGGCGCATCGGTGCACCCGACGAGGACCGCGAGCAGGACGACGGCCACCAGGAGCCCCCGTCCCCACCGTTCCCCGATCACGGTGTCCGAGCGTAACGACGTGGGCCTCCTCCAGCCGTGGCCGAGGAGGGGCTCATGACCGCGTCCACACGCACGGAGGACCTGCTAGAGCTCCGGGACCGCTGCCTAGCGACGGTCGATCGGGCGCCCGGCCCAGGCATGGGCCTCGATCGCGGCGGCGAAGACGCGGTCGAGCTGCTCGGACACCCGCTTCGGGGCCGTCCCGCCGTGCGCGTCGCGCGAGGCGATCGAGCCGGCGACCGTGAGCACCGCGCGGACGTCGGGGGTCAGCGCCGGGTCGCACTCGGCCAGCTCGGCGTCGGTGAGCTCGTCGAGCCCCACGCCGCGGGCCTCGGCCGCGCGCACGCAGGCGCCCGCGGCCGCGTGGGCCCGGCGGAACGGCACGCCCTGGCGCACCAGCCACTCGGCGAGGTCGGTGGCCAGCGTGAAGCCCGCCGGGGCGAGCTCGGCGAGACGGTCGGTGTGGAACGTCAGCGTCCTGATCATGCCGGCCAACGCCGGGAGGACCATCGCGAGCTGGGCCGCCGAGTCGAACAGCGGCTCCTTGTCCTCCTGCAGGTCCCGGTTGTAGGCCAGCGGCAGGGCCTTGAGCGTCGTCATCAACCCCGCGAGGTTCCCGACGAGCCGGCCGGCCTTGCCGCGCGCGAGCTCGGCGACGTCCGGGTTCTTCTTCTGCGGCATGATCGACGACCCGGTCGACCAGGCGTCCGCGAGCGTGACGTACCCGAACTCCGCGGTCGCCCAGAGGATGACCTCCTCGGCGATCCGCGAGAGATCCACCGCGATCTGGGCCAGCACGTACGCGCCCTCGGCGGCGAGGTCGCGCGACGCCGTCCCGTCGATGGAGTTGTCGACGGCGTCGACGAACCCCAGGTCGTGGGCGACGGCCGCCGGGTCGAGGCCCAGCGAGGTCCCCGCCAGGGCCCCCGACCCGTAGGGCGAGTACGCGAGCCGCCGGTCGAGGTCCCGGCACCGGCCGACGTCGCGCAGCAGGGCCTGGGCGTGCGCCGCGAGGTGGTGGGCCAGCAGCACCGGCTGCGCGTGCTGCAGGTGCGTGCGCCCGGGCATGGCGGCGTCCGGGTACGCGCGCGCCTGGATGAGCAGCGCGTCGACCACACCCGCGACGCCGCGCACGACCTCGCGCAGCTCGTCACGCAGCCACATCCGCAGCTGGGTGGCGATCTGGTCGTTGCGCGAGCGGCCGGCGCGCAGGCGCCCGCCGACGTCCTCCCCCGCCCGTTCGATGAGCCCCCGCTCGAGGGCGGTGTGCACGTCCTCGTCGTCCTCGGCGGGCAGGAACGCGCCGGACTCGACGTCCTCGGCGAGGCGGCGCAGCCCGTCGAGCATGGCCTCGAGCTGCTCGTCGGTGAGCAGCCCCGCGCCGTGCAGCACCCGGGCGTGGGCGCGGGAGCCGGCGATGTCGTAGGGCGCGAGCACCCAGTCGAACTGCGTCGACTTCGACAGCGCCGCCATCACCGCGTCCGGTCCGGACGCGAACCGCCCGCCCCAGAGGGCAGACCCTTCCGGCATCAGCCCTGGTCCCCCTCGTTCTGATCACGCCGTGCGGCGATCTTCGAGGGCAGTCCCCAGAGCTGCACGAAACCCTTGGCCAGCGACTGGTCGAACAGGTCGCCCTCGTCGTAGGTGGCGAGGTTGAAGTCGTAGAGCGACTCGGCGCTGCGGCGCCCGGTGGGCACCGCGCGACCGCCGTGCAGCGTCATCCGGACCTCGCCGGTGACGTGCTCCTGGGTCGAGTCGACGAACGCGTCGAGGCTGCGGCGCAGCGGCGAGAACCAGAGGCCGTCGTAGACGAGCTCGCCCCAGCGCTGCTCGACCTGGCGCTTGAAGCGGGACTGCTCGCGCTCGAGGGTGACGTTCTCGAGCTCCTGGTGGGCGGTGATCAGCGCGATCGCGCCCGGGGCCTCGTAGACCTCGCGGCTCTTGATGCCGACGAGGCGGTCCTCGACCATGTCCAGCCGCCCGATGCCCTGGGCGCCGGCACGTCGGTTGAGCTGCTCGATGGCCTGCAGGACCGTGACCTTCTGGCCGTCGATCGTCACCGGCACGCCGGCGGAGAACCCGACGACGACCTCGTCGGCCTCGCGCGGCTCGGCGGGGTTCGCGGTGTAGGAGTAGACGTCCTCGATCGGCCCGTTCCAGATGTCCTCGAGGAAGCCGGTCTCGACCGCGCGGCCCCAGACGTTCTGGTCGATCGAGTACGGCGAGCGCTTGTTGACGTCGATCGGCAGCGAGCGCTCCTCGGCCCACTGGATCGCCTTCTCGCGGGTCCAGGCGAAGTCGCGGACCGGGGCGATCACGTCGAGGTCCGGGGCGAGCGCGCCGACGCCGACCTCGAAGCGCACCTGGTCGTTGCCCTTGCCGGTGCAGCCGTGGGCGACCGTCGAGGCGCCGTGGGCGCGGGCCGCCTCGGCGAGGTGCTTGACGATCAGCGGCCGCGACAGCGCCGAGACCAGCGGGTAGCGGTCCATGTAGAGCGCGTTGGCCCGCAGCGCCGGCAGGCAGAAGCCTTCGGCGTACTCGTCGCGGGCGTCCGCAACCGCCGCCTCGACGGCCCCGCAGTCCAGGGCCCGCTTGCGGATGACCTCCAGGTCCTCGCCGCCCTGCCCGACGTCGACGGCGACCGCGACGACCTCGCGCCCGGTCTCCTCCGCGATCCAGCCGATGGCGACGGAGGTGTCGAGACCTCCGGAGTACGCCAGCACGATCCGCTCGCTCACTGCTCTCCCTCTTCCTGCTCGCGCTCGATGGTCGAGGACGACCGCGCCGTCGTCCGGGTGCTCAACGTCCGCAGCAACGCCGCGAGACCTGCCCCGTCGAGGGGCTCGCGGGCGACGACGAGCACCGTGTCGTCACCGGCGATACAGCCGACCACCTCGGCCAGGGCCGCGCGGTCCAGTGAGCTGGCCAGGTAGTGCGCGGCCCCCGGTGGGGTGCGCAGCACGGCCAGGTTGCCGGAGTGGTCGGCGGAGACCAGCAGCTCGGCGAGCAGCCGGGACAGTCTGTCGGTGCCCCCGACGACACCGCGCACCGGGCTGCCGTCGTCGGGCACCACGTAGCGGCCGACCCCGCCGTCGGCCCCGCGCAGCTTCACCGCGCCCAGCTCGTCGAGGTCGCGCGACAGCGTGGCCTGGGTGACCTCGACGCCCTCGGACGCGAGCAGCCCCGCCAGCTCCGCCTGGCTGTGCACCTCGCGCTCGGTGAGCAGGGCGACGACGCGGGCCTGGCGCGCGGCACGGCTCGTCACACCCCTGGTCTCGGTCATCGCGACCGCTCCAGCAGCCACGCCAGCACCGCCTTCTGGGCGTGCAGTCGGTTCTCGGCCTCGTCCCACACCGCCGAGGCGGGCCCGTCGATGACGCCCGCGGTGATCTCGTCCCCGCGGTGGGCGGGCAGGCAGTGCAGGACGGTGACGCCGCTCGCTGCGCGGGCCACCGCGGCCTCGTCGAGGCGGAACGGCTCGAGCACCGCCCGGTCGCGTCCGTCGGACTCCTGGCCCATGGAGGTCCAGGTGTCGGTGACCAGCACGTCGGCGCCGTCGGACGCGCCCGGGTCGTCGGTGACGGTGACCGAGCCGCCGGTCTCGACGGCGCGCGCCCCGGCGTCCTCGACGACCGCCGCGTCGGGGGTGAAGCCCGTCGGCGCGGCGATCCGGACGTGCATGCCGGCGGTGGCCCCGCCGAGCAGCAGCGACTGAGCCATGTTGTTGGCGCCGTCTCCGAGGTAGGTCAGCGTGAGGCCCGCGGTGCGGCCGTGGCGCTCGACGATCGTCTGCAGGTCGGCGAGGACCTGGCACGGGTGGAAGCCGTCGGTCAGCGCGTTGATCACCGGGACCGTCGCGGCGCCGGCCATCTCCTGGATGCGCTCCTCGGCGCTCGTGCGCCACACGATCGCGTCGACGTAACGCGAGAGCACGCGGGCGGTGTCGGCGACCGTCTCGCCGCGGCCGAGCTGGGCGGCGTTGCCGTCGATCATCACGGGCGTGCCGCCGAGGGCGGCGATGCCGACCTCGAACGACACCCGCGTGCGCGTCGACGCCTTGTCGAACACCACCGCGACGGCTCGCGGGCCCGCCAGCGGCGTGTGGGCGAACGGGGCGGCCTTCATCACCGCGGCGAGCTCCAGCACCTCGGCCTGTTCGGCCGGGGTCAGGTCGTCGTCGCGGAGCAGGTGGCGGAGTGGAGATCCCGCCGAGGCGGAAGCACCCTCGCCGCTCCTCCGTCGCGTCGAGCCTGCTTCGCCGGCGGGTGGCCCCGGTGCGTCGGTCGTCGTCACGAGCCCGCCGCCTCCGCGGCGGCCGCCCCCTGGTCGAGCACCTCGGGCAGGGCGGCGAGGAAGCCGTCGAGCTGGGCGTCGGTGACCACGACCGGCGGCGCGAGCCGCACCCGCTCCGGGACGGCGTTGTTGATCAGGTAGCCGGACTCGCGGGCCGCGGCGGCGACCTGCGTGGAGATCGGGCTGCGCAGGGCGATCCCGATGAGGATGCCGACCGCGTCGACGTGGTCGACCTGGCCGTGGCCCAGACCCTCGACCCGCGTGGCGACGTCGCGACCCAGAGCGGTGGCCCGGTCGAGCAGCCCCTCGGAGGCGATCGTGTCGAGGACGGCGAGCGCCGCGGCGCAGCACACGGGGTTGCCACCGAAGGTGGTGCCGTGCTGGCCCGGGCCGAGGAGGTCGCCGGCCGCCCCGACCCCGATGCAGGCGCCGATCGGCAGCCCACCGCCGAGGCCCTTGGCCAGCGTGACGACGTCCGGGACGACGTCGGTGCGCTGGTGGGCGAACCACAGGCCGGTGCGCCCGACCCCGGTCTGGACCTCGTCGAGCACGAGCAGAGCGCCACGCTCGGTGGTGATGTCGCGGGCGGCGCGCAGGTAGCCGTCGGCGGGGACGATGACGCCGGCCTCGCCCTGCATCGGCTCGAGGAACACCGCGGCGGTGTCGTCGTCGACGGCCGCGCGCAGCGCCTCGACGTCCCCGTAGGGCACGAACTCCACGCCGGGCACGAGCGGCTCGAACGGCGTCCGCTTGGCCGGCTGCCCGGTCAGCGAGAGCGCGCCCATCGTCCGGCCGTGGAAGGCGTTCTCGGTGGCGATGATCTTCGGTCGACCGGTGCGCCGGGCGATCTTGAAGGCGGTCTCGTTGGCCTCGGCGCCGGAGTTGCAGAACAGCACGCGGCCCTCGTGGCCGAGCAGCCCGAGCAGGCGCTCGGCGAGCTCGACGGTCAGCGGGTTGATGACGAGGTTCGACGTGTGGCCCAGCGTTGCGACCTGCCGGGACACCGCTTCGACCACGGCCGGGTGCGCGTGGCCCAACAGGTTGACCGCGATGCCGCCGAGCAGGTCCAGGTACTCGCGCCCGTCGGCGTCCCACACCCGCGCTCCCTCGCCGCGCACGAGGCTGATCGGCGGGGTGCCGTAGTTGTCCATGAGCGAGGCGGCCCACCGACGGCGGAGGTCCTCACCGGAGATTGTTGCCGTCATCGTCAGGCCTCCTTCCCGTCCGCCGGGACGACCATCGTCCCGACCCCTGCGCTGGTGAACACCTCGAGCAGCACCGAGTGCGCCACCCGGCCGTCGATGACGTGGGCACGCGGCACGCCGCCGCGCACGGCCCGCAAGCAGGCCTCCATCTTCGGGATCATGCCGCTGGCCAGGCCCGGCAGGAGCGTGGCGAGCTCGGTGTCGTCGATCTGCGAGCGCAGGCTCGAGCGGTCCGGCCAGTCGGTGTAGAGCCCCTCGACGTCGGTGAGGACGACGAGCTTGCGCGCGCCGAGCGCCTCGGCCAGCGCGGCCGCGGCGGTGTCGGCGTTGACGTTGTGCACGACGCCGTCGACGTCCGGCGCGACCGTCGAGACCACGGGGATCCGCCCGCCGGCCACGAGGTCGAGCACCGCCGCCGGGTTGACGTCGACGACGTCGCCCACCAGCCCGACGTCGACCGCCTCGCCGTCCACGGTCGCGGTGCGCCGGGCGGCGGTGAACAGGCGGGCGTCCTCGCCCGAGAGCCCGACGGCGTAGGGGCCGTGGGCGTTGATGAGCCCGACGAGCTCGCGGCCGACCTGGCCGACGAGCACCATCCGCACCACGTCCATGGTCTCGGGCGTGGTGACCCGCAGGCCGCCGCGGAACTCGCCCTCCATGCCGAGCCGCCCGAGCATGCTCGTGATCTGCGGCCCGCCGCCGTGGACGACCACGGGCCGGATGCCGGCGAGGCGCAGGAAGACCATGTCCTCGGCGAACGCCCGGCGCAGCGCGTCGTCGGTCATGGCGTTGCCGCCGTACTTGACGACGACGACCGCGCCCTGGAAGCGCTGCAGCCACGGCAGCGCCTCGGCGAGCACGCCGGCCTTGGCGGCGGCCGAGTGGAGGCGGTCGGGGACGTCGGCGGGGACGGGGATGGACGTCAGCGTCTGGTCGGTGTCGATGTCGGTCATGTGGAGGCCAGAATCATGATGAATACGCGCTGTTCTCCTCGACGTACGCGTGCGACAGGTCCGTGGTGAGCACGGTGGCCCGCCCGTCACCGACCCCGAGGTCGACGTCGACGGTGACCTCCGGGCCGGAGAGGTCGGCCTTCGAGCGATCGCCGACGGCCGCGGCGGCCTCGCAGAGCAGCACGCCGTTGACGGTGACGCTCAGGCTCTGCGGATCGACGTACGCCTCGCTCGCGCCGACCGCGGCGGCGATCCGGCCCCAGTTCGGGTCGGAGCCGAAGAGCGCGGTCTTCACCAGGCTGTCGCGGGCGATCGTGCGCGCGCCGAGCAGGGCGTCTCGGTCGTCCCGGGCTCCGGTCACGGTGACGGCGATCCGCTTGGTGACGCCCTCGGCGTCGGCCTGCAGGCCCTTCGCGAGCTCGTCGCAGACCTCGGTGAGCACCTCGGTGAAGGCGGCGGCGTCGGCCTCGACCCCGGAGGCCCCGGAGGCGAGCAGCAGGACGGTGTCGTTGGTGCTGGTGGCGCCGTCGATGTCGAGGCGGTCGAACGTCGTCGACGTCGCGGCGCGCAGGGCGGCGTCGGCGGTGGCGGCGTCCACGAGGGCGTCGGTGGTGACGACGACGAGCATCGTCGCGAGGCTCGGCGCCATCATCCCGGCGCCCTTGGCGAAGCCGCCGACCGTCCAGCCGTGGCGGGTGCGGGCGGCCTGCTTGTCGACGGTGTCGGTGGTCAGCACCGCGGTCGCGGCCCCGGTGCCGGCCTCCTCGCCGTCGGCGAGCTCCGCCGCGGCGGCGTCGACCCCGGCGAGGAGCTTCGACAACGGCAGGCGCTCGCCGATGAGGCCCGTCGAGCAGACCGCGACCTCGATGGCCCCGCAGCCCAGGACGTCGGCGACCTTCTCGGCCGTGCGGTGGGTGTCGCCGAACCCGTCGGGCCCGGTGCAGGCGTTGGCGCCGCCGGCGTTGAGGACGACGGCGCGCAGGTCGTGCTCGACGAGCACCTGCTGCGACCACAGCACGGGCGCGGCCTTGACCTGGTTGCGGGTGAAGACCCCGGCGGCGACCTGCGTCGGGCCGTCGTTGACCACCAGCGCGAGGTCGGGGCGCTCGCCGTGGGCCCGCAGTCCGGCGCGGACGCCGGCGGCCCGGAATCCCTGGGCGGCGGTGACGCTCACGGGCTCACTCCTGTCGTCGGGAGCCCGAGGGTCTCGTCGAGCCCCAGGGCGAGGTTGACCGACTGGAACGCGCCGCCGGCGGTGCCCTTGGTGAGGTTGTCGATGACGGCGGTGACGACGAGGCGCCCGGCGTCGGGGTCGACGGCGACCTGGATCTGCACGGCGTTCGAGCCGACCACGGACTTGGTCGCGGGCTGGACGCCGGCCGGCAGCAGGTGCACGAACGGCTCGGCGGCGTAGGCCTTGGCGTAGACCTCGCGGGCCTGGTCCTCGGTGACGGCGTCGTCGGCCAGGGGCGCGCTCGCGACGGCGAGGATGCCGCGCGGCATCGGGGCGAGGACGGGGGTGAACGACACCCGCACCGGCTCCGGGCTGACCGTCGCGAGGTTCTGGACGATCTCCGGGGTGTGCCGGTGCCCGCCGCCGACGCCGTACGCGGTGGCCGAGCCCATGACCTCGGAGCCGAGCAGGTGGGGCTTCGCCGCCCGGCCGGCGCCGGAGGTGCCGGAGAAGGCGACGATGCTGATCTCGGGGCGCACCAGCCCGGCCGCCACGGCAGGGAAGGACGCCAGGGTGCTCGCCGTCGGGTAGCAGCCGGGGACGGCGATGCGACGGCTGCCGCGCAGCGTCTCGCGCGCGCCAGGCAGCTCGGGCAGGCCGTAGGGCCAGGCCCCGGCGTGCGCGCCGCCGTACCAGCGCGCCCAGGCCGCCGGGTCGGTGAGCCGGTGGTCGGCGCCGCAGTCGACGACGAGCACGTCGTCCGGCAGCTGCGCGGCGAGCTCGGCGGAGCGCCCGTGCGGCAGGGCGAGGAAGACGACGTCGTGTCCGGCGAGCTGCTCCGGCGTGGACTCGGCGATCGTCCGGTCGGCGAGGGTGGGCAGGTGGGGCTGGTGGCCGCCGAGCGCGGTGCCCGCGGACTCCCCCGCCGTCACCGCCCCGATCTCGACCTCGGGGTGGCCCAGGGCGAGCCGCAGCACCTCACCCCCGACGTATCCACTGGCTCCGGCCACGGCGACGCGCATACGCATCACTATGCATGCTCACGGAAATCCATGCAACGAGGGGGTCACCGGCGGCGGCGCCCGGGCCGCCAGGTGAAGGTGATCGTCTCGTCCGGGGTGAGATCGCGCCAGCGGTCCCGCAGCCCGCGCAGCTCCGCGACGGCGACCGAGGCCTGCGCCGCCGTGAACGGGCTCGGGCCGACCTCGGTGATCCCCCACGCCCGGTCCAGCGCCGCCTTCGTCGACGGACCGTCGCCGTCGAGGTTCTGCTGGAGGACGCCGACGACAGTCTCGGCGAGCCGCAGCTGCGCCGCGTTCTCCCGCCGGACGGCGTCGGAGCGCTGCCGGCGGTCGTGGCGCAGCCGGCCGGACAGGACCTCGACGCCGTCGAACAGCGCGCCCGCCTGCAGCGAGCCCCAGAGCCCGCGGGTCAGGCCCAGCGCGCGCTCGCCGATGAGGTGGACGGCGTCGTGCGGCACGTCGCCCGTGCGGTCGTAGGAGCGCAGCCGCAGCCGGACCCCGTCCTCCCGGTCGATGAGCGCGAGCGACCCGCCGTCGGGGCGCTTCGAGAACGCGACGTCCACCGCGCCATGTCATCACCGGGCGGCCGGGGCGCGCAGGCGATTTCTCCGGCGGTTACTGGCTGGTATCGCTCGCTGAGGGAGCGATACCAGCCAGTAACGGTCTCAGTTGCGGCGGCTGTGGTCGGCGCTCAGGGAGTGGCGGGGCCGGCTCGTCGACGGGTACGGCGCGCGGGGGCCGTCCGCGGGGTCCCCGTGCGAGGTGGCCGGGAACGACGGGTGCGGCTCGCGGAAGGACCCGGACGGGTTCGGGTCGCCCGGTGGCCTCTCGGAAGGGGGCTCCCCGAACGACAGCGACGGGGTGGGCTCGCGGAACGTGGGCAGCGGGTAGCGGTCGGCGGGGCTGCCCTCGACCGTGTGCTGCGCGGCGAAGCCCGGCGCGGCGACGCTCTGCGGGTCGACGCTCCGCGGGTCGACGCTCCGCGGGGCGACGCTCTGCTCGGCGACCGGGAGCGACGGGTGCGGCTCCTGCAGGGCGTCCTTCACGGCGGGGAAGTCACCCGACTGCATCGCGGCCATCTGCAGCGCCGGGATGCCCTGGGAGTCGGTGGCACTCCGGAGCGGCTCGGCAGCCTGGCCGGCCGGGGCCGGGCGGACGACGGGCCGCGATCCGGTCGCGCTCGGGTCGGCGCCCCACGTCGGGGTGCCGCCTGTGAGCGGGAGGACGGGCAGCTCGCCGGTCTCGCCGGTCGCGTCCTCCTCGACGCGCGGGGCGACCGTCGGCGGCGCGTCGGCGTCGGGCACGGGGGCGGCGTCGCGGCGGCCGACGGCCACGAGGTCCCGGCCGAGCAGCCCGGAGACGAGCCAGTCCAGGGCGATGCGCACGGTGCGGTCGGCGGTCGGCATGGCCCACAGGTGGTAGGCGCGGTGGAGCATGAACGCGGGCCACCCGGTCATGCGCAGCGGCCCGATCTGCGCGGCGCCGCGGCGGCGTCCCAGCCCGGCGACCGCGCCGGCGTTCTTGTGGCGGTAGCCGCGCAACAGGCGCCCGGAGAGGAAGGCGTCGACGTTGCGCGCGAGCAGCCGGGCCTGGCGGACGGCGTGCTGGGCGGTCGGGGCGGTGGTGGCCGGCTCGCCGGTGCGGCTGGTCGGGACGGTCACGTCCGGCACCGCGGCGCAGTCGCCGGCGGTGAACACATGGGCACGGTCGCGCACCTGCAGCGTCGTCGCGCAGCGCACGCGGCCCCGTCCGTCGAGTGGCAGGTCGGTGCGCTCGAGCAGCGGGTTGGGCACCGAGCCGGCCGCGACGACGATCGTGTCGGTGGCGAACGTCGTCCCGCCGGCGAGCACGACCTGCCCGCCCTCCACGGAGCTGATCGTGGCGCCGACCCGCACCTCGATGCCGCGGCGCAGCAGCTGGGCGTGCACGCGGGCGGCGAGCGCCGGGGTGACCTCGGGCATGATCCGCCCGGCCGCCTCGAGCACCACCCAGCGGACCTCCTCGCCGATGTAGGCGGGCTGGTGGCGCGCGGCGCGCCGGGTCATGTCCTCGAGCTCGCCGAGCACCTCGAGGCCGGCGAACCCACCCCCGATGACGGTGAAGGTGAGCAGGCGGCGGCGCTCGGCGAGGTCGGTGGTCGAGGCGGCGGCGTCGAGACGGGACAGGACGTGCTCGCGCAGGGCGAGGGCGTCGGTCACCGAACGGAACGGCAGTGCGCGCTCGTCGAGACCGGGGATCGGCAGGCGGCGCGGGGCGGTGCCGGGCGAGACCACGAGGACGTCGTAGGTGAGCTCGCGGGTGCCGCCGTCGGGCAGGCTGACGACCACGCGCCGGCTGGAGTCGTCGACCGCGGCGACCGACCCGGTGATCACGTCGCAGCGTCGCAGCACCCGGCGCAGGGGCACCGTGAGGTGGCGCGGCTCGATCGCGCCGGCCGCCGCCTCGGGCAGGAACGGCTGGTAGGTCATGTGCGCCTGCGGGTCGATCACCGTGATGCCCGCGATGCCGGAGCCCGCCTCGCCCGCGCCGAGGTGGCGCCCGCCGCGCGTGCCGCCGGGCAGCCGCGCCTGCAGCGCCCGCGCCGCCACGAGTCCCGCGTAGCCGCCCCCGACGACGACCACGCGTGCACCCTCGACGCCGTCACCCGTACGCGCGCCGCGCAGCCGGACGAGGAAGACCACCGCGACGACGCACAGGAAGCCGCCGAGCGCGGCCGCGCCCCACGCCGGCAGGGCGCCGAACGCCCACAGCAGCGCCACGACCACCGGCCCGATGACAAGCAACGACCCCCGCCCGACCACGAAGTCCGCGGTGGCCCACCGGCTGCCCGTGTCCGGGGACGGGTCGAGCTGGTGCGGCTCTTCGGGCGCGCTGGACATGCGTGGATCTCCTCGCGATCGGGGTCGAGGTGGTCGGCCCGGGCGATGGGGGAGCCCCCGGGATCACGACTCGGTCACGCTACGAACCTCGATCTTGTCCGGGCCACCACCTGAGAACGCGACGCGCCGCGAGCCGTCCATCCACCCGTGCCGCGCGGTCACCGGTCGAGTGATCCTCCGATCGGGGTAGCCGCCGCCTTCATGGCTCTCAGGAACGGCGACGAGCGGTCCTCACGGGAGCCGAGCGTGCGTGCGCGCGACGGCCGTGTCGGACGGTGTGAACGACTCCCGGAACCGCGTGACCTCCAACCGCCCCCGGGGTTCCGCCCACGTCCCGACGATGCGGCCCCGGTGGACGACGGTCGAGCGGAACACCCCGTTGCCGCCGGGGACGATCCGGTCGCGCTCGGCGGCGTCGAGGACGTCGTCGCGCCCCCGGTAGCCGAGCACGAACTCGTCGAAGCCCGGCAGCAGGTGCACCCCGGCGGCCTCGCGGCGGTGCTCGGCGAGGAGGTCGGGCACGGCGGGGTCCAGCAGGTACTCGACGCCGTCGACGTCCATCGCGGCGAGGTCGGGCCGCGCGAGGGCGACCCCGGTGCGGGCGTCGGCCGCGGGCAGGCTGGTCCAGAGCGCGAACTCCGCGGCGGGGACGGGCCCGTGCGAGCGGAAGTAGCGGCGAGCCCACTCCCCCAGCGCCTCGTCGCGCGCGAGCGTGCGGGGCGCCAGGATCCAGCGGGCGACGTCGACGATCACCGGCTCGGTACCGTCACGGATCGGCCCGAAGCACAGCACGCCGGTCTGGGCCAGCTCGGCGAGCAGGTGGTAGCCGCGCCCCTTCGCCGGCTCGAGCCCCGCCTCCTCCCAGACGGCGAGGAGCTCCGCGCGGGTGGCGGGGACGGCGGGGAGGGCCAGCTCGCGGGCCCGGTCGACGTCGGCGTCGGTGAGGCCCAGCTCGAGGCGCCGCCGGGCGGCCTGGGCGCGGGCCCGCGGCGTGCCGAGCGGCAGCATCCAGCCGAGGTCCTCCGCCGGGACGAGGTGCAGCGTCCCGCGCATCGGCCAGCTGCGGACGACCTCGCCGGCGTCGCAGGCGGCGACGACCGCCGCGCGCGACCGGCTCGCCGTCCGGAGCGCCACGGACCGCAGCGCTCCCGGGAGGTCCTGGGCCTGGACGGCGCCGAGGTGGCGGACGACGCCGGCGACGTCGTCCGCCTGCGGTCCGACGACGCGTTGGGCGATCAGCCGCAGCAGCCCGATCTCCGACGCGCCCCGGGTGCTCACGCCCCGAGATGCTGCCGGAACCACGCGACGGCAGCGGCGTCGGCCTCCGCGGCGTGCGCGGTCTGCGGCGCCGGCTCGAGCCCCGGCTCGTCGGCGAGCGCGTGCCCCATGCCCTCGATCACCACGACGTCGGCGGGGCCGGCGGCGGCCGCCGCGAGGTCCCGGGCGGGCTCGAGGAAGGCGGACGCGTCGTCCTCGGAGCCCACGACCAGCCGCACCGGCGTCGCCCCCAGCTCGCCGGCCCGGGCGACGTAGTCCATCCGCGCGGCGACGGCGTCGGACTCGGGCGACCACCGGTAGTCCACGCCGAAGAGCTGCCCCAGGATCGCGACCACCGGGCGGAGCTGGACCAGCGGGCTCAGCGCCACCAGCGCCGCCACGTCGTCGCGACGCGTCGCCACCTCCAGCGCGACCGCCGCGCCCGCGGACCCGCCGAACAGGCCCAGCGGCCCGGCACCGAACCCGAACCGTGCGCGCAGCGCCTCCAGGGCCGCGCCGAACTCGTCGGCGGCCTGGGCGTTGACGGGCCCGTGCATGAGCACGACCGCGTCCTCGTAGCCGCGGCGCATGATCTCGTCCATCCCACCCGCGGGCAGCCGGGCGCCCATCATCGGCAGCCCCAGGTAGACCCGCCACGCGTCGAGCCCGGCCAGCGGCAGGGCCGCGGCGAACGCGGCCTCGCTGCGCGGTGCGTCCATGAGGTGCCAGCCGACGAGCACCGGCGCGTCAGGCCGGGGCTCACTCTCCGGCGGCCCGTTCTCCGGCGGCACGACGACGAACGGCACACCTGCGGCGGTCCCGACCTCGGCAGAGCTGGTGATCACGGCGTTTCCCTCCGTCGAACTGTACGGTGTCCAGCATAATGGACGGTGTACAGTTCGTCCATGCCCAGGACCCCGGGTCAGCGTGCCGGACTCACGTACGACGCCGTGCTCGCCGCGGCGCGGGACGTGTTCGCCGAGCGCGGACGGGCCGGTCTGTCGATGCGCTCGGTGGCCGCGCACCTCGGCGTCGCCCCCAACGCGCTCTACAGCCACGTCGCCGACAAGACCGCGCTCGTCGACGCCCTGCTCGACGACGTGCTCGGGAGCCTCGCTCCCCCGCCGGCCGATGCCGACCCGAGGACCGGGCTCCGCGAGGTCATGCTCGCGACGTTCGACCTGCTCGTCACCCACCCGGGTCTCGTGCCCACCTACCTGGAGCGCCAGGGTGCGCGCGGTCCCCGCGCCCGGGCGCTGGGCGAGGCGATGACCGTGCTGCTCGCGCGGCTCGGCGTCGACGAGGACGCGGCCGGGCGCGTGGTGCGCGCGCTGATCGTGCACACCCTCGGCTACGCGGCCCTGGCCACCGCCGACGACGCGAGCCTGACCCCCGACCAGCTCCGCGCCGACCTCGAGGTCACGCTCGACTGGCTGCTGGTTGGCGCTTCGCGCTCGTGAGCGCCTTCCCGGGCCCAGGCGCGGAGCTCCGCTCACGGGTGCGGTGCACGGCGGCGACGATCAGCACGACCAGGGACAGCACGGGCAGCGGCCCGGTGATGCCGACGCCCAGGACCGTCTCGGCGATCGGGGCGAGGACCGCGAGGGCGAACAGCCACCCCGGCGCCGAGCCCGGGCGCCGGGCGTTCGCGGCCCGGCGCGTCCTCCCGCCCGGCTTCGCCACCGAGAGCCAGACCTGCACGGCGAAGGCGCTCGCCATGAGCGTGGCCGCGGCGCCGAGCCCGGCGACGCCGGCGGCCCCCCCGCTCGTCACGGTGGTGACGGCCGCGTCCGTGCGCGGCGACAAGATGCCGATGCCGAGGTAGAGCTGGCCGGTCGTGAGCACCAACTTGATCGACACCCAGCGGTGCAGCCAGAAGCCCCAGCTCGTGGTGGCCGCCAGCAGGAGCCCCGTCGCCGTCGCGATGTTCGCGGAGTACACGAGCAGCGTGGTGTCCAGGAGCTTCGCCGACGTCACCGCACCGATCCGGACAGGAATCGACGCCGGCCCGATCGCCGTGAACAGCAGGACGGCCAGCGCCGCCGCCTGGCTCATCCAGCTCACCGACGACGCCAGGTGCAGCCACACGAGCAGCTGTCGCCACGTCCGAGCCGACATCGCCGTCCTCCTGTCTACCAAGTGGAAGACAGCATGCCGAGGACACGCTCGCCTGTCAACCAGGTGGTAGACAGGCGCGGGTCGAGTGCGTGGCGTGACGGACGTCCACCGTCTGCGGCGCCACGCCGCTGACATCTGCGCGCCGCCGTTCAGACGCTGAGCAGCGAGACCAACTGGTCGACGCCGGCGGTGGCGAGGCCGTCCGGCAGGGGTGCGCGGGTCTGGGCGCCGAGGCAGAACTCCATGAGCAGGCCGGCCGTGGCGTCGGGGTCGAGGTCGGCCCGCAGCTCCCCCGCCGCCTGCCCCCGCGCCACGAGCGCGACGAGGTATCCCCGCCACCGGTCCATGTACCGCCCGAGGGGGGCGACGACCTCGTCGGCGTCGCCGTGGCGCAGGAGCTCCAGCATGGCGGCCGTGCGCGCGTCGTCGTCGTAGCCCGCGACCACGCCGAGCAGGACCCCGCGCAGCTCGTCGCGGGCCGTCGTCGCGGTCGAGCGCTCGACCAGCGGGACGGCGATGCCCTCGTAGATCAGGTCCTGGAGCACCGCGGCGACGAGGTCGGCCTTCGTCGGGAAGTAGTAGTGCAGGGTCGCGTGACTGACGCCGACCGCGCGTGCCACCGCCCGGACGCGCAGCGCCGGGAGGCCGTCGCGGGCGATCGTGGCCGTCGCCACCCGCACGATCTCCGCGCGGTGGTCGCCGCCCCCGGTCGCCGCCATGGCTGCTTCGTGCGCTGTGCGCCTGGACGCGTCAGCGCAACCGCGCCCCGTGGCGCTCGGCGGCGGTCTCGACGGCGGCGTCGCGGCGGGCGGACGCCTCCTCGAGGGTCAGCGTGCGGTCCGGGGCGCGCAGGCGCAGGGCGAAGGCGAGCGAGCGGTTCCCCTCGCCCACCTGCGGGCCCGTGTACACGTCGAAGAGCCGGACGTCCTCGACGAGGTCGCCGCCGCCGTCGCGCAGGGCCGTGACCACCGCGGCGGACGGGACGGCCGCGTCGAGCACGAGCGCGACGTCGAGCAGCACCGGCGGGAACGGCGACACCGCAGGCGACGGGCGCGCCTCGACGAGCGGGAGCCGGTCGAGCTCGAGCTCCATCGCGCAGGTGCGCGCGGGCAGCCCGAGGGTCTCGAGCACCTTCGGGTGCAGCTCGCCCGCGTGGCCCACGAGGGTGCCGTCGGGCAGGTGCAGCGCCGCGCAACGACCGGGGTGCCAGGGTGCGTGCCGGTCCGAGGTCACGGTCAGCTCCGCGCCGTACACCTGGCCGACCAGGCGCGCCGCCTCGATCGCGTCCGCCCAGTCCGCGGGGCGCCCGGGGCCCCACCAGCCGGCCCGGTCCCACGCCCCGGCGAGCACCGCGCCGACCCGCAGCGGCTGGGCGGGCAGGCCCTCGAGCACGGTCGCGAACGCCGCGTCGTCGGGCCGGGCGTCCACCGGCAGCACCGGGGCCTCGGTCGGGCCGTCGGCGTCGGGGCGCACGACCTGGCCGATCTGGTAGAGCGCGAGGTCCCGCAGGCCGCGCGAGACGTTGCGGACCACGGCGTCGAGCAGCCCGGGCAGCAGGGTCGTGGCCATGAGGGCGCGGTCGGCGTCGAGCGGGTTCGCCAGGCGCAGCGCGCGGCGGCGCGGATCGTCGGCGTCGAGACCCAGCGCGTCGAACACCGACGGCGCGACGAACGGCGACGGCAGCACCTCGTCGTACCCGGCGTCGGCCAGCGCCCGCGACAGCTGGCGACGGCGGCGCTGCCCGAGCGTCAGCCCGGTGCCGGGGCGCGCGGCCGGCAGCTCCGAGGGGATGCCCTCGTAGCCCTCGAGGCGCAGGACCTCCTCGACGAGGTCGGCGGGCCGGGTGAGGTCGGGGCGCCAGGTCGGCGGGGTGGCGCGCACGCCGGCCTCGCCGCTGCCCCCCGGGTCGGCGCCCGCGACCTCGACCGCGCAGCCGATCTGGCTGAGCCTGCGCACCACCGCGCCGCGCTCGTAGCGGGTGCCGGCCACGCGGTCGGGCAGGTCGAGGGCCATGAGCACGGGCGCGGGCGCCGGCACCCCACCCTCGTCGGTGACCCCGGGCGACACCGTGGCGCCGCCGTAGTTCGCGAGCAGCCAGGCGGCGCGGTCGGCGGCGGCCCGGGCGACCCCGGGGTCGACCTCGCGCTCGAAGCGGCGGGCCGCCTCGCTGGGCAGGCGGTGGCGTCGCGCGGCGCGGGCCACCGACGGCGCGTCCCAGGTCGCGGCCTCGAGCAGGACGTCGGCGGTCTCCGGCCCGACCTCCGTGCTCGCGCCGCCCATGATCCCGGCGAGCCCGATCGGGCCGGAGTCGTCGGTGACGAGGACGTCGTCGGGGTCGAGCGCGCGCTGGGCGTCGTCGAGCGTGGTGATCTTCTCATCGGCGCCGGCGCGGCGGACCACGATGTCGCCGCTGAGCTTCGTCGCGTCGTAGGCGTGCATGGGCTGGCCGAGCTCGAGCATCACGTAGTTGGTGACGTCGACGGCCAGCGAGATCGGGCGCACGCCGCACAGCAGCAATCGACGGCGCAGCCACCACGGCGACGGGGCGGTGGGGTCGAGGTCGGTGACCCGGCGGGCGACGAAGCGACGGCAGCCGGACGCGGGGTCCAGGGTCACCGGCCAGGCGACGCCGTCGGGGGTCGGCAGCTCGAACCCCAGGAGGGCCGGGTCGCCGTAGGGCGCGTCGAGGGCGCACGCGAGCTCGCGGGCGACTCCGCGCACCGAGAGCGCGTAGCCGCGGTCGGGCGTCACGGCGATGTCGAGGACCGCGTCGTCCAGCCCCAGCAGCGTCGCGCCGTCGTCGCCGGGGTCGGCGGTGCCGGGCGGGAGCACGAGGATGCCGCTGTGGTCGTCACCGAGGCCCAGCTCGTCGAGCGCGCAGATCATGCCGTCGGAGACGTGCCCGTACGTCTTCCGGGCCGCGATCGCGAAGTCGCCGGGCAGCACGGCGCCGGGCAGCGCGGCCACGACGAGGTCGCCCTCGACGAAGTTGGTGGCCCCGCAGACGATGCCGCGGGTGCCCGCTCCGTCACCCTCGCTGTCGTTGTGCTCGGGCCCCACGTCGACCCGGCAGTAGCGGATCGGCTTCTTGAACTCCGTGAGCTCCTCGATCGACGCGACGCGGCCGACGACCAGCGGCCCCGTGGTGGCGGGGATCGGGAGGACGTCCTCGACCTCGAGCCCGACCCGGATCAGCGCCTCGCCGACGGCCTCGGCCGTCAGCGGTGCACCGTCCGGGGGCAGCTGGACGTGCTCGAGGAGCCAGGAGACGGGGACGCGCACTTCGGTCAGGACCTTCCGTGGGTGGGGGTGGCGGAGCGGCGAGGGCTCAGGATTCAGCCACGATCACGGTTCAACCGCGAAGGCCGAGGTGAACCGCACGTCGCCCTCGACCATGTCCCGCATGTCGGGCAGGCCGTTGCGGAACTGCAGGGTGCGCTCGAGACCCATGCCGAACGCGAACCCCGAGTACTTCTCGGCGTCGACGCCGCAGGCGCGCAGGACGTTCGGGTCGACCATGCCGCAGCCGCCCCATTCTACCCAGCCGGCGCCGCCGCGCTTCTCCGGGAACCAGACGTCGACCTCGGCCGACGGCTCGGTGAACGGGAAGTACGACGGGCGCAGGCGCGTCACCGACTCCGGACCGAACATGGCCTGGGCGAACGCGTCGAGCGTGCCCTTGAGGTGGGCCATCGTGATGCCCTCGTCGACGGCCAGCCCCTCGACCTGGTGGAACACCGGGGTGTGGGTGGCGTCCAGCTCGTCGGTGCGGAACGTCCGGCCGGGGCAGACGACGTAGACGGGCAGGTCGCGCGCGAGCAGCGTGCGGATCTGCACCGGCGAGGTGTGGGTGCGCAGCACCTGGCGGGCCTCGGGCGGCTCGACGTGGAACGTGTCCTGCATCGTGCGCGCCGGGTGGTCGGGCAGGAAGTTCAACGCGTCGAAGTTCAGCCACTCCGACTCGACCTCGGGGCCCTCGGCCACCTCGTAGCCCATGCCGATGAAGATGTCGGCGACCCGCTCCGAGATCTGGGTCAACGGGTGCCGGCTGCCGCGCGCGTGCCGGTCGCCGGGCAGGGTGACGTCGACGGCCTCCTCGGCCAGCACCCGCTCGTCGCGCTCGGTGGAGAGCACCGCGTGGCGCTGGTCGTACTCGGTCTGGATCGCCTGCCGGACCTCGTTGACGCGCTTGCCCGACTCCGAGCGCGCCTGCGGGGGCAGCGCCCCGATCTCGCGGCGCGCGGTGAGCACCGGCGACCGGTCACCGAGGTGCGCGGGCTTGAGCGCCGTCAGCGCCTCGAGCGTCGTGGCGCCCGCGAAGGCCGCGCTCGCGTCGGCGCGCGCCGCATCGAGGGTCTCGGGGTCGAGCGCCGCGACCTGCTTGGGGTCGTAGAGGTCGTTGGTGCCGGACATCGAGGTGGTCTCGCTCCTGCCGCTCTCGGGTGCGTGGCGATGGTATCGGAGCAGGTCGAACGCGTTGGCCACCTGTCAGCTGTGATGGACCCGCGCGGAGGCGTAGAGGCACACCGCGGCGGCGGTGGCGAGGTTGAGGCTCTCCGCCCGGCCGTGGATCGGGACACGGACGCGACGGTCCGCCCGGCGGGCGGTGGCGTCGTCGAGCCCGTGGGCCTCGCTGCCGAACAGCCAGGCCGTGGGGCCGGCGAGCAGGTCGTCGGCGGTCGCGTCGAGCACGGTGTCGCCGTCGCCCGCGGTGGCCAGCACGGTCAGGCCGCGGGCCCGCAGGGCGTCGAGCACCTCGTCGACGTCGCGGTGGGCCGCCACGGGAACGTGGAAGAGGCTGCCCATGCTCGCCCGGACGCACTTGCCGTTGTGCGGGTCGACGGCCTCGCCCGCGAGCACCACGGCATCGGCGCCGGCGGCGTCGCTGGTGCGCACGACCGTGCCGGCATTGCCGGGGTCGGCCACGCCGACCAGCACCGTGACCAGCCGCGGGTCGCCGGCGAGGGCCTCGCTCAGGCCGACGGTGACCGTGGAGCACACCGCGGCGACACCCTGGGGCGTGACGGTGTCGGAGAGGGCGGCCGCGGCCTTGTCGGTGACACGGGCGACCCGCACGCCGGCGGCCTCCGCCCGCTCACCGAGCTCCGGGTGACGGTCGGCCACCGCATCGGTGAGGAAGAGGTCGTGCACCCTGCGGTTCTCATGCCGGCCAGGGCCGTCCTGCGCCCAGGTCAGCGCGTCCCGCACGGGCCGGACGCCCTCGACGAGGAAACGCCCGGCCTCGACACGCGCCGCGCGCCGCAGCAGCTTGCGGGCTGCTACGACGCGCGGCGTGCGTTCGGTGAGGAGCTCGCTCAGGCGGCGTCCTCGTTCTTCGCCTTGTCGCCGGCGTTCTTGTCGGCCGGGACCGCTGCCCGGGCGACCTCGACCAGCGCGGTGAACGCGGCCGGGTCGGAGATGGCGATCTCCGAGAGGTTCTTGCGGTCGACCTCGACGCCCGCGAGCTTGAGGCCCTGCATGAACCGGTTGTAGGTCATGTCGTTGGAGCGGGCCGCCGCGTTGATGCGGGTGATCCACAGCTGCCGGAAGTCGCCCTTGCGCTGCTTGCGGTCGCGGTAGGCGTACGTCAGCGAGTGGAGCGTCTGCTCCTTGGCCTTGCGGTAGAGCCGGGAGCGCTGGCCGCGGTAGCCGCTGGCCATCTCCAGGGTGGTGCGACGCTTCTTCTGCGCGTTGACCGCGCGCTTCACGCGTGCCACGTGGTCCTGCCTTCGATCTGATCAGGGAGCGGAGGTGATCCGTCCGGGGTGGGTCGGCCGGGGCCGGGTGGGGCCGGGTGGGACTCGGAGGCCGGTGAGACTCAGCTGTTGCCGAGCATGCGCCGGATGCGCCCGGTGTCCTGCGGCGCGACCACGTCGTTGCCGGAGAGCTGGCGGGTCTTGTGGCTGGACTTCTTCTCCAGCAGGTGGCGCTTGCCCGCCCGCTCGCGCAGCAGCTTGCCGGTGCCGGTCACCTTGATGCGCTTCTTGGTGCCGCTGTGCGTCTTGTTCTTCGGCATGTCCTGTCCTTGCTCCTCGTGCGGATCGGGATGCTCCGGAGTCGATGGTCGAGCTCCGCTGCGCTCCGTCTCCTGCCGGGGTGGTCGACGCCTGCACCGTCGTTCTCAGGACGGTACGGACGCCCGGGATGCCGGCGGACGCCCACCCGGTGGTGGGTGCCGCCGGTCGTGCGGACCGCTCAGCTCGCCGGTTCGGGGGCCGGCTCCTGCGCGTCCTGGTGTGCTTCCTGGTTCGCGCGCGGCGCCTTCTGCGGCTTCTTGTTCGGCGCGAGCACCATGGTCATGTTGCGACCGTCCTGCTTCGGCGTCGCCTCGACGTAACCGAGCTCGCCGACGTCCTCGGCGAGACGCTGGAGGAGACGGAAGCCCAGCTCCGGGCGCGACTGCTCGCGGCCACGGAACATGATGGTGACCTTGACCTTGTGACCCTGCCCGAGGAAGCGGGTCACATGACCCTTCTTCGTCTCGTAGTCGTGCGGGTCGATCTTCGGCCGGAGCTTCTGCTCCTTGATCACCGTCTGCTGCTGGTTGCGCCGCGACTCGCGAGCCTTCTGCGCGCTCTCGTACTTGAACTTGCCGTAGTCCATGAGCTTGCAGACCGGCGGGCGGGCCTGGGCGGCCACCTCGACCAGGTCGAGGTCGGCCTCGCGGGCCAGGCGCAGGGCGTCCTCGATACGGACGATCCCGACCTGCTCCCCGTTGGGGCCGACCAGTCGCACCTCGGGAACGCGGATGCGCTCGTTGATGCGGGTCTCTGTGCTGATGAGCTCTCCTCGGGTCCGTGACACTGTCTCTGCGACCCTGGCGCGAGGAGCCCCGACGAACGTCGGGCCCCGCGCCACGTCAGGTGGCTGCAGGGCCCACGGTCGACCGATCCCGCGTCCGTCTTCAAGGACGCATCCACCCCGACACTCACGTGCCACGGTGGCGGACCGGAACCCGCTCACCTGTGCGGCGGACGGGTGGGAGCCGGGGCTCCACTTGCCGCTCGATGGACGCGGAACACCCACCGAGCTGGTCGCTCAGGCCACAACGTACCACTGCGCTGCGGTGTTCCCCGGCAGCGGGGGCGCAGCGCGGGTCAGCCGGCCTTCCGCGCGCGGGCACGGCGGACCGGCGCGACCTCGGGCGTGACGAGGTCGGCCAGGAACTGGCCGGTGTAGCTGCCCTCGACGGCCGCGACCTGCTCCGGGGTGCCCTGGGCGACGACGGTGCCGCCGTTGTTGCCGCCCTCGGGGCCCATGTCGACCACCCAGTCGCTGACCTTGATGACGTCGAGGTTGTGTTCGATGACGAGGACGGTGTTGCCCTTGTCGACCAGGCCGTTGATGACGCCGAGCAGCTTGCGGATGTCCTCGAAGTGCAGGCCCGTGGTCGGCTCGTCGAGGATGTAGATCGTCCGGCCCATCGACCGCTTCTGGAGCTCGGAGGCCAGCTTCACGCGCTGGGCCTCGCCGCCGGAGAGCGTCGGGGCCGGCTGCCCCAGCCGGACGTAGCCCAGCCCGACCTCGGTGAGCGTCTGCAGGTGCCGGTGGATCGCGCCGATGGGCTTGAAGAACTCGGCGGCCTCCTCGATCGGCATGTCGAGGACCTCGGCCACGTTCTTGCCCTTGTAGTGCACCTCGAGCGTCTCGCGGTTGTACCGCGCTCCCTTGCAGACCTCGCAGGGCACGTAGACGTCGGGCAGGAAGTTCATCTCGATCTTGATCGTGCCGTCGCCCGCGCACGCCTCGCAGCGCCCGCCCTTGACGTTGAACGAGAACCGCCCGGGCCCGTAGCCGCGCACCTTCGCCTCGTTGGTGGCGGCGAAGAGCTTGCGCATGTGATCCCACACGCCGGTGTAGGTCGCCGGGTTGGACCGCGGCGTGCGGCCGATCGGCGACTGGTCGACGCGCACCAGCTTGTCGAGGTGCTCGAGGCCGGTGACGCGGGTGTGCCGGCCCGGGACCTGGCGCGCCTTGTTGAGCTTGTTGGCCAGCACGGTGGCGAGGATGTCGTTGACCAGCGTCGACTTGCCCGACCCCGACACCCCGGTGATCGAGACGAGGCATCCGAGCGGGAACGCGACGTCGACGTCGTGCAGGTTGTGCTCGCGGGCGCCGACGACGCCGACCTGCCGCGTCCGGTCGATCGGGCGGCGGATCTCCGGGATCGGGATCTGCTCGCGGCGCGAGAGGTAGGCCCCGGTGAGCGACTCGGGGCACGTCTCGAGGCCCTCGACCGGGCCGGAGTAGACGACCCGCCCGCCGTGCTCGCCGGCGCCGGGGCCGATGTCGACCACCCAGTCCGAGGCGCGGACGGTGTCCTCGTCGTGCTCGACGACGATGAGGGTGTTGCCGAGGTCGCGCAGCCGCGACAACGTGTCGATCAGCCGGCGGTTGTCGCGCTGGTGGAGCCCGATCGACGGCTCGTCGAGGACGTAGAGCACCCCGACCAGGCCCGACCCGATCTGCGTGGCCAGCCGGATGCGCTGCGCCTCGCCACCGGACAGCGTCGCCGCCGCGCGGGCCAGCGACAGGTAGTCGAGCCCGACGTCGAGCAGGAAGCCCAGCCGGGCGTCGA
The DNA here is from genome assembly GCF_028737215.1 of Actinomycetospora chibensis. Classification (GTDB taxonomy): domain Bacteria; phylum Actinomycetota; class Actinomycetes; order Mycobacteriales; family Pseudonocardiaceae; genus Actinomycetospora; species Actinomycetospora chibensis. The sequence goes on from NZ_JAQZAM010000011.1 coordinate 26,650, forward strand.
TCTCCTTGAGCACCGCACCCGCGATGACCTGCTCGCGCGGGCCGAGGACCAGGCCCTTCATGAACTCGGCGCAATCGGCCACCGAGAGCGCCGTGAGGTCGGCGATCGACCGGTCGCCCAGCGTCTCGTGCCGCAGCGTCACCGCGAGGATCTCGGGCTTGAGGCGCGTCCCCCCGCACGCCGGGCACGGCACGTCACGCATGTAGCCCTCGTAGCGCTCGCGGGCGCTGTCGGACTCGGCCTGGTCGAGCCGGCGCTCGAGGAACGGCACGACGCCCTCGAACGACGCGTAGTACGAGCGCTCCCGGCCGTAGCGGTTGCGGTAGCGCACGTGCACCTGGTCGTCCGAGCCGTGCAGCACGGCCTTCTGCACCCGCGCGGAGAGCTTGCGCCACGGCGCGTCCATGCGGAAGCCGACCTGCTCGGAGAGCGCGGTGAGCAGCCGGGTGAAGTACTCGGCGGACTGGCCGATGGCCCAGGGGGCGATGGCGCCGTCGGCGAGCGAGAGCTCGTCGTCGGGCACCAGCAGCTCCGGGTCGACCTCCTTCTTGATGCCCAGGCCCGTGCACGTGGTGCACGCGCCGTAGGGCGAGTTGAAGGAGAAGGCGCGGGGCTCGAGGTCGTCCACCTGGAGCTGGTGGCCGTTCGGGCAGGCCATCCGCTCGGAGAAGCGTCGCTCGCGGTCCGGGTCGTCCTCGGGGAGGTCGACGAACTCGAGGACGATGATGCCCTCGCCGAGACGCAGCCCGGTCTCGACCGAGTCGGTGAGGCGCTGCTTGGCGCTCGACTTCACCGACAGGCGGTCGACCACGACCGAGATGTCGTGCTTCTCCTGCTTCTTCAGCGTCGGTGGCTCGGCCAGCGGATGGACCGTGCCGTCGACCAGCACGCGGGAGTAGCCCTGCCCCTGGAGCTGGCTGAACAGGTCGACGTACTCGCCCTTGCGGCCGCGGATGACCGGGGCGAGCACCTGGAAGCGGCGGCCCGGCTCCATGTCGAGCACCTGGTCGACGATCTGCTGGGGCGTCTGCTTCGAGATGATCTCGCCGCAGGTGGGGCAGTGCGGCGTGCCGGCGCGCGCGTAGAGCAGGCGCAGGTAGTCGTAGACCTCGGTGATGGTGCCGACCGTCGAGCGCGGGTTGCGGCTCGTCGACTTCTGGTCGATCGACACGGCGGGCGAGAGGCCCTCGATGAAGTCGACGTCGGGCTTGTCCATCTGCCCGAGGAACTGCCGCGCGTAGGCCGACAGCGACTCGACGTACCGCCGCTGACCCTCGGCGAAGATCGTGTCGAAGGCCAGGCTGGACTTCCCGGACCCCGAGAGGCCGGTGAAGACGACGAGGCTGTCCCGCGGCAGGTCGAGATCGACGCCCGTGAGGTTGTGCTCACGGGCGCCTTGGACGACGAGACGATCGACCACGTGCAGGGCCTCCTGGTCTCCGGTGAGAGCGCGCCGAACGGGGACACGCGACATCGGCTGCCTCTCCCCCGGCGTTCTCCATGCTAAGAGCGACCCCCGACAACGGCCGCCGGTGGCCGGGTGGGCTCGGCCGGGCGGGGGCTCGGGGCGACGACCGGTCCGGTGTCGCCGGTGGGTCCGTACGGGTCAGGACGACGGGTAGCGCCGGGCGTACCAGGTGGGCGGTTCACCGAACAGATCCGCGAAATCGCGCGAGAGGTGCGCCTGGTCGGCGTACCCCAGCTCGGCGGCGAGGCCCGCCCAGTCGACCCGCGTGCCCGTCTCCAGCCGGTCGACGACCTCCTGCAGCCGGTACCGGCGGATGACCCACTTGGGACCCAACCCGACGTGCTCGGAGAACAGGCGCTGGAGGCTGCGCATTCCCAGCCCCGCCGCCGCGGCGAGCCGGTCGACCCGCGCGATCATGGGGTCGGCGGCGACCCGGGCGACGAGCTCGCGGGCCTCCCGCGCCGCAGGTCCGGGGCCGTCGGCGGGCAGGTGGGCGCGCAGCCAGTCGGCCATCGCGCCGGCCAGGACCGGCTCGCCGGCCAGTGCCGGAACCTCGGCGACCTCGACCTCGCGGTCGACGAGCGCGCTCACCGGCCCGTCCGCGAGCGCCCCGAACACACCGGGCCGGAAGGCCGCGCCCACCACGGAGCCGCGGCCCGCCAGCTCGCGCACCATGTGCCGGCTCCGTGGCCCGACGACGCGCGGCGGCCCCTCGTCGATGAGCGACACGTGCACCTGCGGCAACGGCACGATCTTCTGGGCGTAGGGCTCGGCGTACTCCCAGGACGCCGTCCACAGCCGCTCCACCCACGGGGCCAGCTCCGCATCCGGCTCCTGCACCGCGATCCGCTGGGCCGTGCGCCAGTGCCCGCCGAGCTCGCGGGGGTCCCGCTCGTCGGGTTGTCGCGTTCGTCCATGACCGGCCGCCGGCACGTCACTAGCGTCCCGTGCCGTGTTCCCCGACTTCACCCCCCGCCCGCACCTCGTCGCCGCCGCGGCCGCACCGCACGAAGCGCTCGTCGCCGCGGCCGCCGACCACCTCGACGCGCCCGTGCCCTGCGAGGGCTGGACCGTCCGCGACCTCGCCGAGCACATGCTCACCTGGACCCCGGTCCTCGCCGGCGCCGGCCGCGGGGCGCCGCCCGAGCCGGGCGCGCCGACGCTCGAGGGCGACTGGCCCGCCGTCCTCGGCAAGGACCGCGACGACCTCGTCGCGGTCTGGAGCGACCCGGGCTCCTGGCAGGGCACCACCACCATGACCAGCTCCGAGCTGCCGGCCGCGGTCGTCGGGACGATGACGTTCTGCGAGCTCGTGCTGCACGGCTGGGACCTCGCCCGCGGGCTCGGACGGACCGTGAGCTGGAACGACGCGCTGCTCGAGGAGGCCCACGACGCGCTCTCCCTGCTCACGCCGCTCGGGCGCCAGATGGGGGCCTTCGGCCCCGCCGTCGACGTCGCCCCCGACGCGCCGCTGCTCGACCGCGTCGTCGCCGTCGCGGGGCGCGACCCGTCCTGGCGTCCCTGACCTCCCCGGCGGGGCAGGATGGTGGTCATGAGCGACATCGACCCCGCGGACCTGGCGCGGTTGCGGTCGCGGGCGTGGAGCCAGGACGCCGCCGGGGCCCGCGCGGAGTGCGCCGCCGACCGCAGGGGCCACCTCGCCGTGGTGGTCACCGCCGGTGAACCGCCCCGATGCGAGCACTGCGGCGAGACGCTGAGCCCGGACGCGCTGCGGAAGGCGGGCTACAAGCCCGAGCGGTCCTGACCGCCACGATCCCGTCGGCACTATCCTTCCGGGCGTGGACCTCCTCGACCAGTACACCGGCCATGTCGAGCCCGCCGGCCCCGCCGCGCGCCGCGACCTCCAGGACGTCTCGATCACCAAGGTGTCGGTCGGGCCGATGGACAACAACGCCTACGTCCTGGTCGACAAGGCCACCGGGCAGGCGCTGCTGATCGACGCGGCGAACGAGACCGACCGGCTGCTCGACACCGTCGACACGGTCGCCTCCCGGGACACGCTCTCCGCCCTCGCGACGACCCACAAGCACTGGGACCACATCCAGTCGCTCGAGGACGTCGTCGGCGCCGTGCACCCGAGCACCTACGCGCACGAGAAGGACGCCCCGGAGCTGCCCGTCACCCCGGACCACACGGTCGGCGACGACGACACCGTGTCCTTCGGCAACTCGTTCGTCGAGATCATCCACCTCGACGGCCACACGCCCGGTTCGATCGCGCTGCTCTACCGCGACCCGGCCGGCAGCGCCCACCTCTTCACCGGCGACTCGCTGTTCCCCGGCGGCCACGGCAAGACGGCGACCCTGGAGCACCACGAGTCGCTGATGAACGACCTCGAGCACAAGGTGTTCGGCCGCCTCGACGACGACACCCACGTCTACCCGGGCCACGGCGACGACACGACCCTCGGCGCCGAGCGCCCGCACCTCCCGGAGTGGCGCGAGCGGGGCTGGTGAGCGGGCTACTCCCGCTCGACCCTCCGGAGCCCGTGCGCGGGTGTCCACCACTCGACGACGAGGCGCGTGGCCCGCTCGTCGAGGTGGGTGTGGACGACCTCGTCGATGTCGGCGTGGAACAGGTCGCCCTCCGGGCCCTCGGTGATCGCCCCGGCGAGGAGGGCCCGGCCGGCGATCTTGGCCTCGCCCGGCCACTGCGCCTCGGCACCCTCGACGGGGTCGACCGTGGCGCTGTGGAGGGCGAACCGCGGGTCCCGCCGCAGGTCCGCGCCCTTGCGCGCGCCGGGCATGGAGCCGAAGGTCAGCCGGCCGTCCTCGAAGACCGTCTCGATCCCCGAGATCCGCGGCGACCCGTCGGCCCGCAGCGTGGCGAGGGTCTTGTGCTTGTGGGCGTCGAACAGCGCGCGGACCCGCTGCGCGAACTGCGGCGCCGCCTCTTCGACGTCGTGCCAGGCCACCATGCGCCGAGGATCGCACCGGGCACCGACACCGCGGAACGCGCCGAGGTGGACGGCGACCCCCACTCGTTCGGCGTATCGGCTCGCTGACGTTCCGTAGATCTGCTCCGATCGTCCGCGGACAGGTCGAGCACAACCATCGGGGGACGTCCATGTCGACGCAGGAGAGCTCGCCGCCGAGGGGGCGGACACGGATCGTCGTCGGGGTGCTGGCCGCGCTCCTCGTGGTGATCGTCGTCCTCGCCGTGCTCGTGCTGACCGGGGTCACCCGGGGCCTGTTCGCCAAGGACATCACCCGCACGGTCCGCAACGACGTCGACGCGAGCGGCCTGGTCGCGGCGCTCGTGTCGTACCCGGACTCGTTCCGCGGCGGCACGCTCGCGGGGGGCCGGGCCGAGCTCGGCGTGCAGATCGACCAGGTGGCGCTGCGCGGCGGCGACCCCGTGGCGCAGCCGGCGACGATCGTCCTGCGCACCTACAGCTGCCCGGGCGCCGACGGCAAGCCGGCCGCGACGCGTCTGACGATCGAGGGCGCGGACGCCGAGCACCTCGCGCCGCGACCTGCCTCCGCCGGCGGCGGTGTGGCGCTGAGCGGCGCCTTCGAGGTCGTCTCGGTCGCCCCGATGGCGCCGGGTGCCGCGCCGGAGTGCCGCATCGATCTCGCCGCACGCTGACCGAACCGTGACGCGGGAACGGTTCCCGCGCCGCACCCCGGCAGGCCACGCTCGGGTCGTCAGGGTCGACGACTTGTGGGAGCGACGATGCGCGAAGACATCTCTTTCGACGCCGAGGGCGCGACGCTGCGCGGGTGGTTCTACGCACCCGACGCCGCGGACGCGAACGGTGGCCACCCCTGCGTGGTGATGGCGCACGGCTTCTCGGCGGTCAAGGAGCAGCACCTCGACGACTACGCCGAGGTCTTCGCCGCCGCGGGCCTCGCGTGCGTGGTCTACGACAACCGCGGGTTCGGCGCCTCCGACGCCGCGCCCGGCAAGCCGCGCCAGGAGATCGACCCCTGGGAGCAGATCCGCGACTACCAGCACGCAGTCACCTACGCGCAGAGCCGTGACGACGTCGACGCCGACCGGATCGGCGCCTGGGGGTCGAGCTACTCGGGCGGGCACGTCTACGTGCTCGGCGCCATCGACCGGCGCGTCAAGGCGGTGTCGGGGCAGGCCCCGCTGGTCTCGGGCCGTCGGGGCTTCGAGTCGCTGGTGCGCATCGACGCATGGGGGCCGACCTGGGAGGCGTTCGCCGCCGACCGGCTCGAGCGCGCCCGGGGCGGCGAGCCGGCGATGATGCCGGTGGTCACCGAGGACCCGACGGCGCCGGCAGCCCTGCCGACCCCCGACTCCTACGAGTGGTTCACCCGCACCCAGCGCGACCGTGCGCCGTCGTGGCGGAACGAGGTGACGCTGCGGTCGGTCGAGCTGCTGCAGGGCTACGAGCCGCGGGCGTTCCTCCCGCTGATCTCCCCGACGCCGGTGCAGATGGTGGTGACGCCGAACGACCGGCTCATCGCCGGCGAGCTCGCCGCCGCGGCCTACGAGACCGCGGTCCACCCGAAGAAGATCGTGCTCGCCCCGGGCGGGCACTTCGACGCCTACACAGGACGGGGCTTCGAGATCAGCTCCGCCGCCGCCCGCGACTGGTTCGTCGAGCACCTGCACGTCGGCAAGACCGGGTAGGCGACCCGAGGGCCTAGGACCACGACCACCCCGACCAGCGGGTGACCTCGACGATGATCGCCGGCCCCTCGGGCGGCTCGTCGCGGTGCTGGGGGTAGCGGGCACCGAGCGCCTCGCGGGCCCGTGCGAGTACCGCCTCGTCGTCCGTGACCGTCGCGACGCCGTCGGCGCGCACCCACCACAGGGTGCTCCAGTCGTCGTCGTAGTGGTCGGCGAGCAGCGAGACGGCCGGGTGGTCGGCGATGTTGCGCAAGCGCTTGAGCGCGCGGTGGCGCTTGGGCTTGGCGTCGACGGCGATGAGGACGGTGTCGACCTCGACCGCGAACACGACGGGCACGAGGTGGGGCTGCCCGTCCCCCGCGACCGTGGCCAGACGCGCGACGCGCGCCGCGGCGAACCGGCGGCGCGCGTCGTCGACCTCGAGCGTGGGCACGGGTCAGATCAGCTTCGCGAGCCCGTCGAGCTCCGTGAGCACGGTGTCGCGGTCGGACGGGTTCACCGCGTAGATCACGCGGTCCATGCCGACGCGGCGGTAGGCGTCGAGGGCCTCGGACGAGGTCTCGGCCGCGAACAGCGACATGGGGATGCGCCCGCGCCCGGCGTCGGCGGCGCGCTGCTGCAGCGCGTTCGCCCGCTGCTCGAACTCGTCGATGTTGTCGGGACCGACGCGCTGGGGCAGCCAGGCGTCGCCGAAGTCGAGGATGCGGTCCTCGGTGGTCGGCCCCATGCCACCGACGTAGACCGGCGGGTGCGGGTCCTGGGCGGGCTTCGGCCAGGCCCAGCTGCGCTGGAAGTCCACGAACTCGCCGTGGAACTCCGCCTCCTCCTTCGTCCACAGCTCCTTCATGGCCTTGATCTGCTCGGCCATGCGGCGCATGCGGGTCTTGGGGTTGGTGCCGTGGTCGGCCATCTCCTCGCGGTTCCAGCCCCCGCCGACGCCGAAGAGGAAACGCCCGCCGGAGAGGTGGTCGAGGCTCGCGACCTCCTTGGCCGTGTGGATCGGGTCGCGCTCGATCACCAGGCAGATGCCGGTGGCGAGCTTCAGCGTCGTCGTCGCACACGCCGCCGCGGTGAGGGCGACGAACGGGTCGTAGGTGTGGATGTACATGCGCGGGAGGTCGCCCCCGCCCGGGTAGGGCGACTCGCGACTCACCGGGATGTGGCTGTGCTCGGGGAACCAGAGCGAGTCGAAGCCCCGGTCCTCCACCTCCTTGGCGAGCGTGGCGGGGTCGATCGCGTCGTGCGTCGGGAACATCAAGATGCCGTGGTCCACGTCGTGCTGATTATCCCGCGCCGAGGGACGGCACACTGGTCGGCGATGGAATCCACGCGCGTCGACCGCTGGCTGTGGGCGGTGCGGCTGACCAAGACCCGGGCCGACGCGGCCGAGGCCTGCCGCGGCGGGCACGTGCGCGTCAACGACACCCCGGCCAAGCCCGCGACGGCCGTGAAACCGGGCGACACGATCCGCACGCGGGTCTACGAGATCCCGCGCATCGTCGAGGTCACGAAGGTCATCGAGAAGCGCGTCGGTGCCCCGGTGGCCGTGACCTGCTACGTCGACCACACGCCGCCGCCCCCGCCGCCCGAGGAACGGCCCGCGCCGGTCGCGGTGCGCGACCGCGGCGCGGGCCGTCCGACCAAGCGGGACCGCCGGCTCATCGACGCCCTGCGGGAGGACGCCCTGCGGGAGGGCGCCGACCCCGACGGGCTGTGAGCGCGGACTACAGCGTGGCCGAGAACGACTTCGTGGTCAGACCCCGGCCGCCGATCCAGGGTTCGAAGCCGGCCTGGACGCTCGTCATGTACCACTCGGGCTTCGCGACGCCGCGGCGCTGGGCGTCGGCGACGAACTGGTCGAGCGGGAGGTCGGTGACCTCGAGCGTCGGCTGCTGGCGCACGTAGCTGATCGTCGGCAGGTCGATCGCGCCGAGCCAGACGTCCCACATGGTGCCACCGATGCTGACCTCGGCCTTCTTCTCGCCGATCGGCTGCACGCGGGGTGTGTTCTTCAGCCAGATCATGAGCTCGAGGCCGGTGGGACGGCCGTCGCGCCGCGGCGTCGGGTCCATCCAGAGGTCGTAGGAGACGTTGTAGTCGCCGGTCGGCGGCACGGCGACCGACCAGGACGAGCGCAGTCCGGCGAGCTGCGAGACCGGCTTCGGGAACGGGCTGTCCTTCGTGCAGTTGCCGTAGTTGCAGCCCCAGACCATCGACGGGTACGCGGCGGGCTCGTTCTCCTTGTGGTGGTCGGCCGGGTCGACCACGAAGCCGGTGTCGAACGCCGTGATGCACTGCGGGGTGTCGGCACCCCAGACGTCGTTCTGGACCTCGTAGCGCCCGCCGGCCACCGGCGTCGACCCGAACTTGTCGCACACCCGCACCCCGTCGACGCGGGGCGTGGTGGCCAGGGCCGGGCTCCCACCCAGCAGCACCGAGAGCACGGCCAGGAGCGCCACGATCATCCCGCTCGTCGCCCGTCGTCGACCGTTCATCCGCCGCCATCCTCGCTGCTCGACCGTTCGTCGCGCCTGAAGCTACGTTCGTCGAGGTCTTCGAGGCAGTCTCGTCCCCCGTCCGAACGGGTGGTCCTTCCCCCACACGAACCTCAGTAGAGCACTCAGACACCGTTCCGGGTGAGCGCGAAGGCGTCGGTGGACAGGCCCTCGCCGCCGATCCAGGGCTCGAAGCCGGCCTGGACGTTGGTGAGGAACCAGGACGGCTCGACCACGCCGCGCCGGGTGGCGTCGGTGATGAAGTCGCTGATCGGGAGGTCGAGGACGGTGGTGGTCGACTCCTCGCGGACGTAGGAGATCACCGGCAGGCCCTCGTTCTCGCCCTGCCAGATCTCCCAGCGCGCGTCGCCGATCTCGACGTCGGCGCGCTTCGAGCCGATCGGCTGGACGCGGTCGGTGCGGTCCAGCCAGATCATCAGCTCGGCGCCGGTGTTGGCGCCGTCGCGGCGCGCGGTCGGGTCGAGCCAGACGTCGTAGGCGACGTTGTAGTCGCCGCGGCGCGGGACGGTGACCGCCCAGCTGGAGCGCACGTCCCCGAGATCGGCCAGCGGACGCGGGAACGGCGCGTCGCGGGTGCAGGTCCCGTAGTTGCAGCCGACGACGATCGACGGGTAGGCGGCCGGCCCGGAGTCCTTGTCGTGGCTCGCCTGCACCGAGAAGCCGGTGTCGAACGCGGTGGTGCACTGCGGGGTCGTCGCGCCCCAGGCGTTGTTCTGCACCTCGTAGCGCCCGCCGGCCACGGGCACCGACTGGAACTTCCCGCAGATCCGTCGACCCTCGCGCGAGCCCTCCGGAGGCAGGGGCGCGAGCGGTCCGCCGTTGACGATCGGGGCCCCGGCGGTCGGCGGGGGCGGTGTCCCCTGGGTCTCCCCGCCCGCCCCGCCACAGCCGGCGAGGACGAGTGCCAGCACCGCCACTGCGGCGGCGAGCAGCCGCCGGGCATCACCCATACGGGGGGAGGCTAACGAGGACGATCCGGACACCTCCCGGGGGTGGGGACGCGCCGGGCGAGCACGTCGTCGAGCCCGGCGCCGTGGGCCTCGAGGGCGGCGACGACGTCGGGGGGCGGATCCGCACCGGTGATCACCGCGACGGCCAGGACGGCGGCCGCCGGCGCGGTCTCGATGCCCGAGCCGCCCTGACCCGCGAACAGGTGCAGGCCGGGGTGCGCGGGGCGGTCGCCGATCACCAGGGCGCGGTCCGGGGCGAACGTGCGCAGTCCCGTCCAGCTGGTGACCACCGAGCGCAGGCCCAGCGTCGTCACGTCGTTGACGGCCTCGAGGGCGCGGGCGACGTCGAGCTCCTCGGGGCGGGGATCGCCCGGCTCGGCGGGGGTCTCCTCGGACGGAGAGACCAGCAGGTACTCGCCCTCCGGCTTGGCGTACCAGCGCTCGCCCACGGAGACGGCGAACGGGTCGTCACGGCGGACCGGCGCACCGTCGGGCACCCGGGCGATGGCGATCGTGCGCCGCAGCGGGCGCAGGCCGATCGGCGCGGTGCCGGCGAGCGTGAGCAACCGGTCGGTCCAGGCACCGGCGGCGAGCACGACCGTGTCGGTGTCGACGGTGTCGATGTCGGTGTCGTCCCCGATCCCGACGCGCCAGCCGGTCGCCGACGGGTGCAGCGCCGTGACCGGGGCCCCGGTCCGGATCTCCCCGCCGCGGGCCCGCAGGGTGCGGCGGTAGTGCTCGTGCAGGCCCAGCGGGTCGGCGTCCTGGGCGTCCTCGACCACGCCCGCCGCCCGCACGCGGTCCGCCCGCAGCGCCGGCCAGCGCCGGACGGCCTCGGCGACGGTGAGCTCGTCGACGGTGCCGAGCGTCAGGATCTCCTCGCGCAGCGTCCGCTCCTCGTCGTCGTCCTGAGCGATGTGCAGGACCGCGCGTGGCCGCAGGAACGGGTGGCCGGCCTCCTCGGCCAGGGCGGCGAAGCGGTCGCGCGAGGCGGCGACGAGCGCGCGGGCGGGCGCCGCGCCGTGACCCGGGATGTAGCTCGCGGCGGAGCGGCCCGTCGTGTGCCGGGCGAGCTCGCGCTCGCCCTCGACGAGCAGCACGTCACGGTCGCGCGCGAGCTCCGCGGCGACCGACATCCCGGCGATCCCGCCGCCGACGACGACCACACCCATGTGCGCGATCTTCCCGGCTGTCGCCGGGAACTTCACTCACGTACGGAGGTCGAGGCCCAGATCGAGGACCGGCGCGGAGTGGGTGAGCGCGCCGACGGCGAGATAGTCGACGCCCGCGGCGGCGTGGGCGGCGGCGGTGTCGAGGGTCAGGCCGCCGGAGACCTCCAGGCCCGTGCCCGGCGCGCGGGCGTCGCGACGCACCACGGCCTCCGAGGTCTGCGCGGGCGTGAAGTTGTCGAGCAGGACCAGCTCGACACCGAGTCCGAGGACCTCGTCGAGTTGCGCGAACGAGTCGACCTCCACCTCGCACGGCAGGTCCGGCGCCGCGGCGCGGGCGGCGGCGAGCGCCGCGGTCACCGACCCCGCGGCGGCGACGTGGTTGTCCTTGATCAGGACCGCGTCGCCGAGCGACATCCGGTGGTTCACGCCGCCGCCGCAGCGCACGGCGTACTTCTGCAGCGCCCGCAGCCCCGGGACGGTCTTGCGGGTGTCGCGGATGCGGGCGCGGGTGCCCTCGACGGCGTCGACCCACGCCGCGGTGGCCGTCGCGACCCCGGAGAGCTGGCCGAGCAGGTTGAGCGCGGTGCGCTCGGCGGTCAGCAGGGTGCGCAGCGGCGCGCGGACGGCGAGGGCGACGTCGCCGGGGGCCAGCCGGTCGCCGTCGGCGCGGCCGTCGAGAATCTCGAGATCGGGCCCGCAGACCCGCTCGAGCACCCGCACGGCCACCCCGACGCCGGCGAGCGTGCCCGCCGGGCGGGTGCGGAACTCCCCCACCGCCACGGCGCCCTCGGGCACGCACGCCTCGGTCGTGGCGTCCGGCCCGTCGCGCAGGTCCTCGTCGAGGGCGCGCGCGACCACCGCGTCGACGTCGGCGGCGTCGAGCGTGTCGGGCAGGGTCAGGGTCAGGGTCAGGGTCAGGGTCAGGGTCGCGGGCAGGGGCAGGGTCATGCCACACCTCCGTGGCGGGCGTCGGTGGTCCCGACGTGCAGCCGTCCGTCGGGGTCGAGCGCGACGGTGCTCGAGGCGCGCTGCCAGTGGTCGTCGGTGGCCGGGTGGTCGGTGCGGACGTGGCAGCCCCGTGTCTCGGTGCGCGACCCGGCCGCGGCGAGCAGGGCGTGCGCGGCGAGGGTCAGGGCGGCGTCCTCGGTCTCGGCGCGGGTCACCGGCAGCCGGAGGGTGCTGGCGGCCTCGACGGCGTCCGAGGCGGCGGCGAGCCCGGCGGCGTCGCGCCCGATCCCGGCGCTGCGGGTCAGCGCGGCCCGGAGCACGGCGCGGTCGGCCACGGGCACGGGCCGGGCGTGGGTCTCCGTGGGCTCGGCGAGCCGCCGCGGGCCGGCGAGCGCCCGCGCGACGTCGTCGGCCGCGCGGCGTCCCACGACGAGGCCCTCGAGCAGGCTGTTCGAGGCGAGCCGGTTGGCCCCGTGCAGGCCGGTGCGCGCGACCTCCCCCGCCGCCCAGAGCCCCGGCACCCCGGTGCGCCCGTGGGTGTCGGTGACGACGCCGCCGCACGAGTAGTGCGCGGCGGGCCGCACGGGGACCGGGTCGCGGGCGAGGTCGACGCCGATCGCCGCGCACGAGGCGGCGACCGTCGGGAAGCGCGCGACGACGTCCGGCACGCCCGTGGCGTCGAGCCAGACGTGGTCGACGCCGAGCGCCGCGATCCGCCGCGTGATCGCCGTGGCGACGACGTCGCGCGGGGCGAGGTCGCCGAGCGGGTGCACGCCGGCCGTGACCGAGGCGCCGGTCGTGTCGCGCAGCACCGCTCCCTCCCCGCGCAGGGCCTCGGTGACGAGCGGGGCGCGGCCCGGCCGTCCCCGCCCCGTGAACAGCGCCGTCGGGTGGAACTGGACGAACTCGACGTCGGCCAGCGTGGCGCCGGCACGCAGGGCGAGCGCCCAGCCGTCGGCGGTGGCCACGTCGGGGTTGGTCGTCGTCTCGTAGAGCCCGCCGACGCCGCCGGTCGCGAGCAGGACCGCGGGCGCCGCCAGCCGTCCCGCGCGCCCGTCCGCGTCGCGGACCTCCAGGCCCTGCACGGAGCCGTCGGGGCCGGTGAGCACCGACGACGCGGCGTGGCCGGCGAGCACGGTGAGCCCGGCGCGGTCACCGGCGGCCAGCAGCGCGCGCTCCACCTCGGCCCCGGTCGCGTCCCCGCCGGCGTGCACGACGCGCAGCGCCGAGTGCCCGCCCTCGCGGGTGCGGGCGAGGCGCGCGGCGGGGCCGTCGAAGACCGCGCCCTCGGCGCGCAGCCCCGTCACGGCCCGGGGGCCCGCGGCGAGGATCTCCGCGGCGGCACGGGCGTCGACCAGCCCGCCGCCGGCGGCGAGCGTGTCGGCGAGGTGGGCGTCGACGGAGTCGCCCGCCACATCACCGAGCACCACCGCGATCCCGCCCTGGGCCCAGCGCGTGCTCCCGGCGTCCGGGACGTCCTTGGTGACGACGAGGACGCGCAGGCCGCGGCGCCGCGCCGCGAGCGCCGCGGTCAGCCCGGCGACCCCGGAGCCGACGACGACGAGGTCGGCGGTGGTCTCCCACTCCCCCGCGCTCACTCCCCGCCTCCGGGCCGCCCGATCTCGATCATCCGCCGGACGGCGCCGCGGGCGCGCTCGGCCGTCTCGAGGTCGACGTGCACCTCGTCGCGCCCCTCGCGCAGCGCCCTCGTCAGCGCCCCCGGCGTGATCATCTTCATGTAACCGCAGGAGGCGCGGTCGTTGACCGCGCGGAAGGCGACGTCGGGGTTGGCGCGGCGCAGCTGGTGGAGCATGCCGACCTCGGTGGCGACGAGGACGCTGCGCTTGGTGGTGTTCTTCGCGGCGTCGAGCATCCCGCCGGTGGACAGGATGTGGACCTGGTCGGCGGGGACGGCGCCCGCGCCGGCGAGGTAGAGCGCGCTGGTCGCGCAGCCGCACTCGGGGTGCACGAACAGGTCGGCCTCCGGGTCGGCCTGGGCCTGCGCGGTGAGCTCGGCGCCGTTGATCCCGGCGTGGACGTGGCACTCGCCGGCCCAGATGTGCAGGTTCCGCCGGCCGGTGATGCGCTTGACGTGGGCGCCGAGGAACTGGTCGGGCAGGAAGAGGATCTCGCGGTCCTCGGGGATCGAGGCCACCACCTCGACGGCGTTCGACGACGTGCAGCAGACGTCGGTCTCGGCCTTCACCGCCGCCGTCGTGTTGACGTAGCTGACGACGACCGCACCCGGGTGCTCGCTCTTCCACTCGCGGAGCTCGTCGGCGCTGATCGAGTCGGCGAGGCTGCAGCCGGCGCGCGCGTCGGGGATGAGCACGGTCTTGTCCGGCGCGAGGATCTTGGCGGTCTCGGCCATGAAGTGGACGCCGCAGAAGACGATCGTGCTCGCGTCGCTCGCGGCGGCGATCCGGCTCAGGGCCAGCGAGTCTCCGGTGTGGTCGGCGACGTCCTGGATCTCGGGGCGCTGGTAGTTGTGTGCGAGCACCACGGCGTCGCGCTCCCGCGCGAGCCTGCGGATCTCGTCGTCCCATCCCGGTCCGGCGGTCAGCGGCCCGACGAGGTCCGTGGCAGCGGTGACGGTCATCGCCGTCTCCTCCCCCGGCGGCCCCTCGGCGTCGAGGGCGGCCGGTCTCGGTGGTTTTCGCCTCGTGGTCGAAAACATGCTCGACCGTACCCGCCACCCCGAGCCCCGCGCCAGCACCCGTCACGGGCAGTGGCGCGAACCACGTCCCGGCGCGCGAGGATGCGGCTTTCCGCGCGATGAGTGTCAGCGAGGCCGCAGGGCTTGCACGGCCTACGATCACTCTCCGTGGAGACCGGAGGCGAGCAGGGCACCTACGCCCACGACGTGCTCGCGGTCGTCCTGCGCATCACGGGGTCGGTGCCCAGCGTGCTGCTCTGGCAGCGGGCCCGGGAGCCGCACGCCGGCCGGTGGGCGCTGCCCGGGGGGCGTCTGGGGCCCGACGAGGACGTCGAGGCCTCGGTGCGCCGCCACCTCGCCGAGAAGGTCGACCTCGCCGAGGTCGCCCACGTCGAGCAGCTCGGGGTGTTCTCCGACCCCCACCGCGGCCCGCCGCCCCGCCGTGTCGCCACCGCGTTCCTCGGCCTCGTGCCCTCCGACGCCGACCCGGCCGTCCCCCACGACACCGCCTGGCACCCGGTGGACGCGCTGCCGGAGACGGCGTTCGACCACGGGGCGATCACCCGGGACGGCGTCGACCGGCTGCGCGCCAAGCTGTCCTACACGAACATCGGCTTCGCGCTCGCCCCCGACGCCTTCACGGTCTCGGAGCTGCGCGACCTCTACGCCGCCGCCCTCGGGCACCGCGTCTCGGCGACCAACCTGCACCGCGTCCTGACCCGCCGCGGCGTCCTGGTGCCCACCGGCGAGACCGCGCCGCCGGGCCCGAGCGGCGGGCGCCCGGCGGCGATGTACCGGTTCTCCGAGCACGAGCTGCGCGTGACCGACCCCTTCGCCGCGCTCCGGCCCCCCGGGCATGCCGTATGACGCCACCCGGCGGCGAGCCCTGCGGGGTCGTAGCGTGGTCGCCGTGGTCGAGACGCTGCCCCTGTTCCCGCTGGGAACCGTGCTGCTTCCCGGCGCCTCGCTGCCACTGCACGTCTTCGAACCCCGCTACCGCCAGCTCACGATCGACCTGGTGACCGGGACGATCCCGGGCAAGCAGTTCGGGGTCGTCGCGGTGCGGGACGGCTGGAGTCCCGACGACGGCCGCGAGGGCCTGCACGACGTGGGCTGCACGGCGTCGCTGCGCGAGGTGCGGCGCCTGCCCGACGGGCGCTTCGACCTGCAGACCACCGGCGACCGGCGCTTCCGCCTCGTCGACGTCGACGACTCCACGGCGCCCTACCTCGTCGCCAACGTCGAGTGGCTCCCCGACGACGAGGGCGACTCCCCCACCGACCTCGCGCCGTTCGCGATGGCCGCCCGCGCCGCGCACCGCCGCTACTGCACCACCGCCTGGCGCCAGCAGGGCGGCGGGGACGGCGAGATGCCCGCCGACCTCACCGACGAGGGGGCGACCGACGTCGCCGACCCCGAGCTCGCCCACATCCTCGCCGGCGACTGCCTCCTGCCGCTCTCCGACCGCCAGGAGCTGCTCGAGGAGACCTGCCCGATGCAGCGCCTGCAGCTGATCCGGCGTTCGATGACCCGCGAGGCGGTCCTGCTCGCCGAGCTGCGCGCGGTGTGGGCGCCGAGCGCCAAGTTCGCGGTCGAGCACAGCCCGAACTGAGGGCCGGCCGCTCGTGACCCTTCCCGTGCCGGGCCTCGAGTTCCTCGCCCACGTCGAGGTCGAGCTCGGCGAGCTGCTCGACCTCGGCGTCACCGATGCCGGTCACCGGCGCATCGTCCCGATCGTCGGGGGCACCGTGACCGGCGAGCGCTTCTCGGGCGTCGTCCTGCCCGGCGGCGCCGACTGGCAGGTCGTCCACGACGACGGCGCCGTCACCATCGACACCCGCTACACGCTGCGCGCCGACGACGGCGCCCTCGTCCACATCCGCACCGGCGGGGTCCGCTCCGGACCCCGCAGGGTGCTCGACGCCCTGGGGCGCGGTGAGGACGTCGATCCATCGGCGTACTACTTCCGCGTCACGGCGACGTTCGAGACCGCGGCGCCGCAGTACCGCTGGATGACCCGGGTCCTCACGGTCGCCGTGGCCCGCCGGCAGGCGTCGGCCGTCGTCTACGACGCCTACACCGTCACCTGAGGCGGGAGGACCGGCTCAGGTGAGGGCGCCGAGCACCGCGCGGTAGGCCTCGGCGGCGGGGCCGATGAGGCCGGCGGGGGCGGTCTCGTCGGTGACATGGGCCTGCTCGGGCTCACCGGGGCCGAAGACGATCGTGTCCGCACCGCCGAGGGCGGACGCCAGCACGCTCGCGTCGGTGAAATAGGTGGCGTAGCTCGGCGTCCCGCCCCCGAGCAGCTCGACCGTCCGCGCGACCCGGGCCGGGTCGGTGTCGATCAGCGGCAGCTCGACGAGGCGCTCGGTCTCGACGGGGGAGCCCGCGAGCCCGACCGTCGTGGCCTCGGCGGCGTCGGCCGTGTCGCCGGGGACCAGACGCAGGTCGACGGTGAGCGCGGCCCGGTCCGGCACGACGTTGGGCTGGACGCCGGCGCGCATCATCCCGACGTTCGCCGTGGTCGCGCCGTGCGTCGGGCTCGTCGGCCACCCGTCGTGCTCGTGGATCCGCACCGCGGCACGGGCCAGGTCGACCAGCGCGTTGTGGCCGAGGTCGGGCCGCGAGCCGTGCGCCGGAATGCCGCGGGCCCGCAGCACCAGCCACAGCACGCCCTTGTGGCCGAGGACGACGCGGTTCGAGGTCGGCTCGGCGACGAGCAGCGTCCCGGACGGGGTCAGCGCGTCGGCCGGGATCTCGCGGGCGCCCTCGCAGCCGGTCTCCTCGCCGAACGTCAGGACGACCTGCACGCCGCGCCCGCCCGCGCGGACGTGCTCGGCGGCCGCGACGACGGCCGCGGCGACGCCCGCCTTCATGTCGCTGCTCCCCCGCCCGCGCAGCCGCCCGTCGACGACGTCGCCGGCGAGCGGGTCGAACGACCACACGGCCTCGTCGGCGGGCACGGTGTCGAGGTGCCCGGTGAGCGTCACGGGCGTCTCGTCGCCGTGGCGCGCGACGACGTTCGCCCGCCCCGGCCGGGTCTCGTGGACCGCGACGGACAGCCCGGCGTCGGAGAGGTGCCCGGCGAGCAGTGCCGCGGCCGCGCTCTCGCCACCGCCCCGGGTGTCGAGACGGACCAGTTCGCAGGCCAGGTCGACGGCGGCGTCCGTGCGACTCATGGGGTGCCTCCAGCGGGGATCAGAGCGGGTCGTCCCGCCCCATGTCCTCGTGCCCGTCCACGATCGCGGAGAGCACGTAGGTCAGCGCCGCACCGAGGCCCGCGACCAGCGCGATCCACCACGGTCCCGGCGACGGCGGCAGGCTCGTCAGGACGGCGGGCACGGGCGCCCCGGGAGCCCCGGCCGTGCCGAGCGCCCGCGGGTCGACGAGCACCGGCACCGGCGAGGCCGCCCACGCGAGCAGCCCACCCACCCGGCCGGCGAGGACGGCGCCCACCAGCGATCCCACGGCGGCGGCCACGAGCAGCACCGGGCCGCGGCGGTGCCGGCGCCGCCAGGCCACCGCGCCCGCGATGACCCCGAACGACGCGACGAGCAGGACGTGGATCGCGACGGCGTCGAAGGCGTGGTCGGCCTCCCCCGACGGCGAGCCCGTCCCCGCGCCGGGCAGCGCCACCGTGTGCACGACGGGCGCCAGCAACGCCCACAGCGCACCGAGCGGGAGCCCGATCACGACGAGGATCGCGGCGTAGCGCAGCGCTCCCGGGAGATCTCCGCGCAGCTCGGTCCGCTCGAGCCGGCCCGTCGGCTCGAGCGGCAGGAAGTCGTCGTCCACGGTCATGGTCGAGCTCCGCTCCGCTGCGTCTCCCGTGTCGCCGGTCGTCATGCGAAGCCGTTCGTCCCCGCCGACTCCCCGTGCCGGCTGCACCGTGCGGTCCACCCGACGGGGTCGACCTGCACGACCATCCGCCGCGCGCACACCGGACAGTGCCGCGGCGGGTCGACGGTGGCGAGCCGTCGCTCGCATGCGGCGTGGTCGCCCTCGGCGCGAGCGCCCCCGCACCAGGCGCAGAAGGGCGCTGCCCCGGCGTCGGCGGCGGGCGGCTCCACGACGGCGCTCACAACGTGTCGTTCAGGGCCTTGATCGGCATCTTGAGGGTCTCGAGCATGTCGAGGTCCTGCTCGGCCGGGCGCCCGAGGTTGGTCAGGTAGTTGCCGACGATGATCGCGTTGACCCCGCCGAGCATCCCCTGCTCGGCGCCGAGGTCGCCGAGGGTCAGCTCCCGGCCGCCGGCGAAGCGCAGCACGGTGCGCGGCAGGGCGAGGCGGAACGCGGCGACGGTCATCAGCGCGTCGGCACCCTGGGGCACCTCGAGGTGCGCGAACGGGGTGCCCGGGTTCGGGATCAGGAAGTTGAGCGGCACCTCGTCGGGCTCGAGCGCCGCGAGCTGCACCGCGAACTCCGCGCGCTGCGCCAGCGTTTCGCCCATGCCCACGATCCCGCCGCAGCAGACCTCCATGCCGGCCGCACGCACCATCTGCAGGGTCTCCCAGCGCTCCTCCCAGGAGTGCGTGGTGACCACCTCGGGGAAGTGCGAGCGAGCGGTCTCGAGGTTGTGGTTGTAGCGGTGCACACCCATGGCGGCGAGCTCGTTCACCTGGTCCTGGGTCAGCATCCCCAGCGAGCAGGCGACGTTGATGTCGACCTCGGCGCGGATCGCGGCGATGCCGGCGCGCACCTGCTCCATGAGCTTCGCGTCGGGGCCGCGGACCGCGGCGACGATGCAGAACTCGGTGGCCCCGGTCTTGGCGGTCTGCTTGGCCGCCTCGACCAGCCGGTCCTTGTCCAGCCACGCCGCGCGCACCGGGGACTCGAAGAGCCCCGACTGCGAGCAGAAGTGGCAGTCCTCGGGGCAGCCGCCGGTCTTGAGCGACACGATGCCCTCGACCTCGACCTCCGGCCCGCACCAGCGCATGCGGACGTCGTGGGCGAGCTTCAACGCGTCGGAGAGGCGCTCGGTCGGCAGCGACAGGACGGCCAGGACCTGGTCCTCGGTGAGGCCCACCCCCCGCTCGAGCACCTGCTCGCGGGCGACGGCGAGCACGTCCCCGCCCGTCTCCTCACCGGTCCCGCCGGTCCCGCCGGTCTCCACGGCCGTCACGCAGGGCTCCCTTCGTCGGACACGGTGTCGCGGGACGTCCGTGCCGCCGCGGCCGCGATCATGACCATGATCGCACCGCACCGCCGTGCCCGTCCCGCGCCGCAGTGTGCCTCACGATGCTCCGGACGGGGACCACCCACCACCGAGGACGGGACCGATCCCACACCTCGCCGCGGCGAGCAGACCCTCCCGGTCGACCCCGCCCAGACCGGCGGGCAGGACCCCGAGCAGCGGTGCCCCGGTGACCCGCGGCAGGTCCTCGAGATTGGTTCGCTCGGCGAGGTCGGGCTCGGCCGGATAGGCGCCGACGACGACCCCGGCCAGCGGGATCCCGCGGCGGGCGAGGGCCTCGGCCGTCAGGGCCGCGGTGTTGAGCACCCCGAGCCCGGCGCTCGCGACGAGGAGGACGGGCGCGTCGAGACCCGCGGCGACGTCGGCGAGGGTCTCGTTCAGGTCGTTGAACCGCACGAGCAGGCCGCCGGCGCCCTCGACGATGACGAGGTCGGCGTCCAGCTCCCCCACCGCGTCCACGACCTGCGCCGCCATCATCGGCGTCGCACCGGCCCGCCGGGCGGCGGTGGCCGGGGCGAGCGGCTCGGGGTAGCGGGCGAGCTCGAGGGTGTCGACGGGCCCGGCGAGGCGCACGACCTCGGCCAGGTCGCCGTCGTCGGTGGGCCCGACCCCGGTCTGCGCCGGCTTCACCACCGTGACCCGCTCGCCCGCGGCGCGGGCCAGGGCGGCGATCGCGGCGACGACCACGGTCTTGCCGACGTCGGTGCCCGTGCCGGTGACGATCAGGGTCCGCACGCCGCGGGAGCCTAGGTGCAGGCCCGGCGGTGAGGGGTCAGACGGTGCTCAGCACCCGGACCGCGCGCCGGCCGGCGTCGTCGTGCAGGGCGGCGCAGGCGCAGAACGGCCGCACGTGGGAGAGCAGGTCGCCGTCGCGTGCCGACGCCCTGCGCGGGCCGATGACCTCGGAGAACAGGGTATCGCCCGGGCGGGCGCGGATCTCCAGGGTGAGGCCGGCCGACTCGGGGTCGCTGCCGCGGCAGGCCAGCACGGCCGCCTCGTGCACGGCGAGCACCGCGGCGCGGACGGCGTCGCCCTCCAGCCCGGCCCGGCCCGCGACGTCGGCGACGCGGCGGCGCACCTCGGCCAGGTCCTCCGTCCCGTCGACCTCGAGCCGTGCCGCCACCGTCCCCCAGAGCGCGGCCGGCGTCGGGCTGGCCGTGGCGGGCGGGCGGTAGTCGGCGTTGTCGGCGGGGCCCGCCGTCGTCGCGAGCAGCGGGTGGGTGCGCCGGGCGACCGCGAGCAGGTCGGGGTCGAGGTCGCGCCGGCAGCAGCAGATCAGCGTCAGGGGCAGGTCGCCGAGCACGAGGTTCAGCGCGTCCTCGCCGAACCCGCAGTCCGGCGCCGACATCGTCGACGGGTACTGGCCCAGCACCGTCGTGCGCCGGTCCGGGCGGGCCCAGCGCCGCACGGTGGCGAGGAAGCCCGCCGCCGACGGCGGGAGCATCGACGACGGCGGCGGGAACGTGACGCGCTCGGCGTCGTCGCCCAGGGCCTCGCGGAAGCCGCGCACGGTGCGGCGGTCGACGGCGAGGTAGACGTCGTCGCCGGCCTCCAGGGCCCGCCGCACCTCGTCGACGGCGCCGGCGACGAGGTCCTCGGGCCCGTCGTGGAGCAGCCCGAGGTGGACGAGCCCGGGGCCCGTCATCGCGCGTCCTCGCTCTCGCGCACGGTCACCGGTCGCCCGACCGCGTCGAAGAGCCTGCGCAGGAACCGCGGCCCGCCGTGCAGCACCATCTGCTGGCCGTCCGGGGCCGAGCGCGCCGCGAGCATCAGGATCTGCGCGCAGGAGACGTCCATGAAGTCGATCGCGGAGAGGTCGACGTGGAGGTCGGTGCACTCGTCGCTCGACTCGCCGCGCCGGCGGGCGGCGCGCAGCGCCCCGTGCACCGCGGCGCCGAAGCGGCGGGCGACGTGGGCGTCGACGTCACCACGCGGGCTCCAGACCCCGGAGTCGTCCGCGGTCGCCGACCAGAACCCGTCGACGACGTCGCGGTGGTGGACGGCGACGGTCTCCCAGACCGAGGTCTCGCTCTCCAGGGGCACGCTGAGCTGGCAGAGCAGCCGCACCGGCCACTGCTGCGCGAGGAGGTCGAACCCGGCCTCCCAGGTGACGTACTCCGAGACGAGCGCCGGGTCGTCGGCCATGGGGAGCTCGGGGCTCTCCTGGGTCATGGCGATCGTGGGCCACTGGTCGTCGAGGGCCCGCTCGACCTCGCCGCGGTAGAGCCCGAGCACCCCGTCCGCGGTGCCGCCCGAGCGCTCGATGGCGGTCGGGATGTCGAGGAACTCCATCTGCCCGGAGACGAGCGCGTCGCGCGCACCGCGCGGGCCCGCCGGTCCGGTGAGCCAGTGCTGGTCGGGCCGGCGGCCGTCGGGCAGCCAGCCCTTGTAGAAGACCTTCGAGCCGTGCGCGAGCTCCCGCTCGACCCAGGACGCGGTGCCCCGCCGTCCCTGGTCGACGGCGTCGGCGACGTTGAGTGTGTGGCGGGAGGCCGGGACGTCGAGGTCGGGGCGCACGCGCAGCGGTGCGGTCACGCGTCCTCCCCTGGTGCCCGGTGCTCGCCCGAGAGGGTACCGCGTCGCCACGGTGCGTGACGAGTCGATCGACGCTCGGTGGTGCCCGGTGCGGCCGGTCGGAGCGACGTCAGCGGCCGGATGCGACCGGCCCCAGGACCTTGTGGAGCACCTGGTCGACGAGCGCGAGATCGTCCCCGGTGAGGTCGGCCCGGGCCGTGAGCCGCAGCCGCGAGGTGCCCGGGGGTACCGACGGCGGCCGGAAGCAGCCGGCGCGCAGGCCGTGCTCGGCGCAGGCCGCGGCGGCGGTGAGGGCCACGACCGGGTCGCCGAGGACGACGGGCACCATCGCCGCGGTGGGCGCCGGCACGTCGACGCCGGGTGCCGCCGCCCGGGCGGACGCCGCCACCGACGCCGCCGCCGCGTGCAGCGCCGCGACCCGCTCGGGCTCGGCGCGCACGATCCCGAGGGCCGCGAGCGCCGCGCCCACGGCGGCCGGGGCGAGGCCCGTGTCGAAGATGAACGGGCGGGCGGCGTCCACGAGGTGCTCGGTGACGGCGCGGGCGCCCAGCACCACGCCGCCCTGGCTGCCGAGCGACTTCGACAGCGTGGCGGTCAGCACGACGTCGGGGGCGCCGGCGAGGCCCGCCTCGGCGAGCGTGCCGCTCCCGCCCGGCCCGCGGACGCCCAGCCCGTGGGCGTCGTCGACGAACAGCACGGCGTCGCGTTCGCGGCAGACGGCGTAGAGCTCCGCGAGCGGCGCGATGGCCCCGTCGACGCTGTCGACGCCGTCGACGACCACCAGCGCGCGGGCCTCGTGGCGCGCGGCGAGCACGGCGTCGACGGCCGCGGGATCGGCGCACCGGGCCACCTCGACCCGCGCCCGGGAGAGCCGCGCGGCGTCGACGAGCGAGGCGTGGGCGGCGACGTCGGAGACGACGAGCGCCCCGCGCCCGCTCAGCGCGGTGACCGCACCGAGGTTGGCGGTGTAGCCCGACGAGAACACCAGCGCCGCCTCGCTACCGGTGAAGGCGGCGAGGGCGTCCTCGAGGTCGGTGTGCAGCCGCGTGGTGCCGGTGACGAGGCGCGAGCCGGTCGACCCGGCGCCCCACGTCCGCAGCGCCGTGGCGGCGGCCTCGACGACGCGGGGGTCGCGGGCCAGGCCGAGGTAGTCGTTCGAGGCGAGGTCGACCACGGGGTCGACGGCCTCCCGCGGGCGCAGGGTCCGCCGCAGCCCGGCCTCCGCGCGCGCCGCCGCCGTCTCCTCCAGCCACGCGCCCAGCCAGCTCACGGCCGCCACCCTATGTCGCTACGTGTCAGACGGGGTCCGGTGTCGGGGCGGCCGGGAAGGCCGCGGTGGCGGGGTCGCCCGGGGTGCCCGCCGCGCCGGCGCCCAGGCGGTCCCGCGACGCGGGGACGAAGCGGGCGCCGTCGAGCACGGACATGCGCGCCGTGGCGATGTCGAAGTACAGCCCGACCAGCCGCACCCGGCCGTCGGCGAGAGCACGGGCGACGGCGGGGTGCCGCGCGAGGCGGTCGAGCTGGACCGCAACGTTGACCATCGCCAGCTGGTCGACGTCCGAGGCCCCGCGGGCCGCGGCCGACACCGCCACCGGGTGGCCGGCGCGCCACCGGTCGATGCTCTCGTCGGCACCGTCGAGCCACCGCCCGAGCACGCCGTTGCCGCCGGTGCCGTGCAGGGCCGCGGTCATCGCGCCGCAGCCGGAGTGCCCGCACACCACCAGCGTCGGCACCTCGAGCGCGTCGAGCGCGTACTCCACCGACGCGCCCACCGAGGCGTCGGCGCCGGTGCCGACCGGCGCGAGGTTGCCGACGTTGCGGACGGTGAACAGGTCGCCGGGCCCGCTCGAGGTGAGCACGTTGGGCACGACCCGCGAGTCCGAGCAGGTCAGGAACAGCGCGTACGGGGACTGGCCGTCGGCGAGGTCCGACAGGTACGGCGCGACGAGGCCCGCGGCGCGGCGGTGGTACTCGCGGAGACCGGTGAGGATCGGGTCGTCGGGGTCGTCGCCCGCGTCGAGGGCATGACCGTGACCGCCGTGCCCTCCGCCCGTCGCCTCGTGCCCCGCCTGCCACATCGCCCACGGGCTCAGGAACCGTGGGACGGGCCCGGGCCGCCGGGCACCCGGGCCACCGGACGACGCCGCGCGCCGGTCGAGCAGGCCCATCGACCCGACCTCGTCGACGCGGACGTGCCCGCCGCCCCGCTCGTGTCGCTCGATCCACTCCGCGAGGTGGTCGTAGGCGGCGTGGTCGAGGTAGTCGGTGACGAGGTCGACGACCACGGGCGCCCCAGCGGGCACCTGGCCCAGCCGGCGGGCCAGGCGCGGGATCGACGGGAAGCACAGCGCGCCCTCGACGACGACGTGCCAGGGGTGCTCGCCGCGGTCGTCGGCATCCGCGGCCGCCGGCTCCTGGACCTCGATCGACGCCCACACGACGCGGCGCAGCACCAGCAGCAGCGCGAGCGCCAGCCCGGCGATGACGCCGGTGAGCAGGTCGGCGACCACGACCCCGAGGATCGTCACGACGTACACCGGCAGCTCGCCGTGGCGGTGCAGCTCGCGCATGTGGGCGAGCTTCACCAGGCGCGCGCCGATCACCACGAGCAGCCCGGCGAGCACGGCCATCGGGATCTGCTGGACGAGCCCGAGCAGCGCCACCGAGAAGACCACGATCCAGACGCCGTGCAGGATTGCCGACGCGCGGCTCTTCGCCCCCGTCGCGACGTTCGTCGAGCTGCGGACGATGACACCCGTGATCGGCAGGCCCCCGAGCAGGCCGGAGAGCGTGTTGCCGGCCCCCTGGCCGATGAGCTCGCGGTCGAGGTCGGACCTCGCCCCGGCGTGCATCCGGTCGACGGCGACGGCCGAGAGCAGGCTCTCGACGCTGGCGATGATCGCGATGGTCAGGACGCCCACCGCGAACGCGCCCCACCGCCCGTCGGGCAGCACCGGCGGGGTGATCGCCTCGAGCAGCGAGCCGCCGATCTCGACGCGCTCGACGGGCATCGCGAACAGCCCGGCCGCGGCGGTGACGAGGACGACGGCGAGCAGCGGCGCGGGGATGCCGCGCACCCAGCCGGGCAGGCTCCTCGGCAGCCGCGGCCAGATCAGCAGGATCGCGATGACGGCGAGGCCGAGGGTGGTCGCCGGGCCGTGCAGGGAGATCAGCTGCCCGGGCAGTTCGAGGACTCCTGCGATCGCGTCGTCCTGCTGCTCGCCGCCGAGGACGACGTGCAGCTGACCGAGCACGATCGTCACGCCGATGCCCGCGAGCATCCCGTGCACCACGGCCGGGGAGATCGCGAGCGCCGCACGGCCGGTGCGCGTCAGGCCGAACAGCACCTGCAGCAGCCCCGCCGCCACGGTGATCGCGCAGGTCACGCCCCAACCGAAGCGACCCACGAGGTCGGCGACGACGACCGTGAGGCCCGCCGCGGGTCCGCTGACCTGCAGCGGGGAGCCGCCGAGGGCGCCGGCGACGAGACCGCCGACGGCGGCGGCGATCAGCCCTGCGGTCAGCGGGGCGTCCGAGGCCACCGCGATGCCCAGCGAGAGCGGCACGGCGACGAGGAAGACGACGAGTGAGGCGGGGAGGTCGGCACGCAGGTTCGAGCGCAGGTTCGAGCGCAGCCTCTCGCGCCGGGAGGGGGTGTCCCGCTCGGGGACGGTGGTCGCTCCGGTGGTCATGGGTCCTCCGTCGGGGGGCCGTGGACCGGCCCGGCGGGGGTGATCTGTGTCGATCACCTCCGGGCTCGGGGCGCGCTCGCGAATCCGGGGAACGGTGTTCACCCGGAGTCACCGGCCGGGCGTCGTCGCCGCGGGCCGGAGGCGCTGCGCTCACTGTGCCCTACCGGCCGCCGCACCCGGTCCGCCCGCGAAGTTGATCGTTACGTTGCGTTCCGATCAGACCCTTCGAGGCGGTACCGCGAGTCCCTCGTCCGAGTGTGACCCGGCTCCGAGAAGGACTTCTCGCGCTGATCATGCACGGTCGGTCCGTGCTGGCCCGAGCGGCTCGCTACGCCGGGAGGGTGAAGTTGGACGAATCGGACGAGAAGGACGAGCGTGTCGTGCCGCCTCATCGCCGCCTCATCGCCGTCTCACACCGACGTCACGCTGCGTTCACCTCGGCGCTCAGCCGGCACGGGCCGCGGCGACCATCGCCTCCCCGATGCGCAGGACGTCGTCGGCCGGCGTGACGTAGGGCGGCATGGCGTAGACGAGGTCGCGGAAGGGGCGAAGCCACACCCCGACGCCCTCGGCCGCGGCCTGGGCGGCGGGCACGTCGACGGGGTGGTCGAGCTGGACGACGCCGATCCCGCCGAGCACCCGCACGTCGCGCACGCCCGGCAGCTCGCGGGCCGGAGCGAGCGCCTCCCGCAGGCCGGCCCCGAGGCCCGCGACCTCGCCCGCCCAGTCCCGGCGCAGCAGCTCGTCCACGCTCGCGGCGGCCACGGTGGCGGCCAGCGGGTTCGCCATGAAGGTGGGGCCGTGCATGAGGCCGCCGGCCTCCCCCTCGCTCACGGCCGTGGCCACGGCGGAGGTACAGAGCGCGGCGGCCATCGTCAGGTAGCCGCCGGTGAGGGCCTTGCCCACGCACATCACGTCCGGCGCGACGCCGGCCTGCTCAGCGGCGAACAGCGTGCCGGTGCGCCCGAAGCCGGTGGCGATCTCGTCGAACACCAGCACCAGGTCGTGGGCGTCGGCGATCTCGCGCAGCGTGCGCAGGTGCCGCGGGTCGTGGAAGCGCATGCCGCCCGCGCCCTGCACGACGGGCTCGACGACGATGCCCGCCAGCTCGCCGGCGTGGGCCTCCGCGACGGCACGGAGGTGCTCGTCGTAGGCGGGCTCGAAGACCGTCGGCGGACGGTCGGCGAACACCTGCCGCGGCAGGAACCCGCTCCAGGCGGCGTGCATCCCGCCCTCGGGGTCGCACACGCTCATCGCGGCGAAGGTGTCGCCGTGGTAGCCGCCGCGCCAGGTCATCATGCGCGTCCGGTCGGGGCGCCCGCGGGCCCGCTGGTACTGCAGGCACATCTTGATCGCGACCTCGATCGACACCGAGCCCGAGTCGGCGAGGAACACGTGCTGCAGCGGCTCGGGAGTGATCGCGACGAGCCGCTCGGCGATCGCGACGCCGGGGTCGTGCGTGAGCCCGCCGAACATCACGTGGCTCATCGACCCCGTCGCGCGGACCACGGCGTCGTCGAGCGCGGGGTGCCGGTACCCGTGCACCGAGGCCCACCACGACGACATGCCGTCCACCAGCTCGCGGCCGTCGTCGAGGGTGAGCCGCACGCCCTGCGCCGACCGGACGACCAGCGGGTCGCTCCGCCCGGGCATGGGGCCGTAGGGGTGCCAGACGTGGGCCCGGTCGAGGTCCCGCAGGGACGCGGCGGGGACTGGGCCAGAGGTGACCGGCGACGTCATCCGCGCACCGTAACGGCGAGCCCTAGGATCAGCGGGATGTCGACCGCCGGAGGGAGCGAGCCCGAGGAGCGGCCCGACCCGTTCTCGCGGCGTCGCGAGGTCGCGGCCACCAGCGCGCGTTCCCTGCTGATGACGGTGCTCGGCGAGATCGTGCTGCCCGCCGGCCGGCCCGTGTGGACCCAGACCGTCGTGGACGTCCTCGGCCTCGTCGGGGTCGAGGAGAAGTCCGCCCGCCAGGCCCTCGCCCGCACGGCGGCGGACGGGATGCTCACCTCGGAACGGGTCGGGCGGCGGGTCCGGTGGGACCTCTCCCCCTGGGGCCACGGGCTGCTCACCGAGGGCGCGGCCCGCATCTACGCGCACGGACGGGCCCGCCCGGCGTGGGACGGGCGCTGGCTGGTGGTCGTCGCCAGCGTCCCCGAGCAGCAGCGCGCCCGCCGCCACCGGCTGCGCACCCGCCTGGCGTGGGCCGGTCTGGGGTCACCGGCCGCGGGGATGTGGGTCTCGACGGACACCGGGCGGCTCGCCGAGGTCCGCGAGGTCCTCGCCGAGATCGATCCGGCCGACGCCCACGTGATCACCGGCGAGTACGAGGGCGGGCTGTCCTCCACCGAGCTCGCGGCGCGCGCCTGGGACCTGGGCGAACTCGCGGCCCGCTACGAGGACTTCGTCGCCCGCTTCGCCGACCTCTCCCCCGCCACCGACGCCGAGACCCTCGCCGCGCAGGTGCGCCTCGTCGACGCCTGGCGCCGGTTCCCGTTCCTCGACCCCGGGCTCCCGGACGATCTCCTGCCCGACGCCTGGGTGGGCCACCGCGCCGCCGAGGTCTTCCACGGCAGGCACGCCGAATGGGCCCCGGGCGCGCTGCGCGCAGCCGGGGCCCTCGGCCTGGAGTGCCCGTCCGCTACTGAATCCAGATCGTCTTCGCGTTGACGAACGACTGGGGCCCGAAGCTCGCGAGCTCGCGGCCGTAGCCGGAGTTCTTCGCCCCGCCGAACGGCACCTCGGGCGTCGACTCGGTGACCTTGTTGATGTAGACCATGCCCGATTCGACCTGGGTCGCGAACTTGATCTTCTCGTCCTCGTCCTCGGTCCAGGCGCTGCCGCCCAGCCCGAAGTCCGAGTCGTTCGCGATCCGGATCGCGTCGTCGGCGTCCTGGGCGCGGAAGACGAGCGCCACCGGCCCGAACAGCTCCTCGCGGTAGGCGCGGGCGTCCTTCGGGATGTCGGCCAGCACCGTCGCCGGGTAGTAGTTCCCCGGGCCGCCGTGCGGCTTGCCGCCGGTGAGGAGGCGAGCACCGGCGCCCACGCTGTCCTGCACCTGCGAGTCGAGGTCCTCGACGCCCTGGGCCTGGGACATCGGACCGAGATCGGTGTTCTCGTCCATGGGGTCGCCCATCGTGAGCGACTCCATCTTCTGCACCAGCTTCTGCGTGAACTCGTCGGCGATCTGCTCGTGGACGATGAACCGCTTCGCGTTGATGCAGGACTGGCCGTTGTTGAGCATCCGGCTCGACACCGCGGCGGCGACGGTGGAGTCCATGTCCGCCGACGGCATCACGATGAACGGGTCGCTCCCGCCGAGCTCGAGGACGCTCGTCTTGACGTTCTGGCTCGCGCGTGCGCCGACCTCACGCCCGGCGGGCTCGCTGCCGGTCAGCGTGACGGCGCGGACGCGGTCGTCGTCGATGATGCCCTCGATGACGGACGAGCCGACGAGCAGCGTCTGGAACGCGCCGTCGGGGAAGCCCGCGCGGGTCAGGACGTCCTCGATGGCGAGCGCGACCTGGGGAACGTTCGAGGCGTGCTTGAGCAGGCCGACGTTGCCCGCCATGAGCGCCGGGGCCGCGAAGCGCAGCACCTGCCAGTACGGGAAGTTCCACGGCATGACGGCGAGCACCGGCCCGAGCGGCTGGTAGCGCGTGAAGATGCGGGCGTGCTCCGGGGCGGAGGCCGGCTTCGGCCACTCGACGTCGGCGAGGTCCTCCTCGGCGTGGTCGGCGTACCAGCGACACCCGAGCGCGCACTTCGTCACCTCGGCCTTGGCCGCGGCGAACGTCTTGCCCATCTCCAGCGTGGCGAGCTCGGCCAGCCGCTCGTTCTCCGCATCGAAGATGTCGGCGGCGGCACGCAGCCAGCCGGCGCGCTGCTCGAACGTCGTGTCGCGGTAGGTCTGGAACGCGTCCCACGCGCGCTGGAGCTTCTCCTCCAGCTGCTCGGACGTGAGGGCGTCGAACTCCTTGACGGTCTCCCCCGTGGCGGGGTTCGTCGTTGCGATGGCCATGTCCTCGATTACCCCGCTCGCCCCGCCGGGCAATCCCCGACGGTCCGGACCTCAACGACCTCCGGTGCCGCCGGCCGTCGTTCCGCACGGGCCAGGGCCAGCGCGAGCACCGCGGCGACCACGCCGGCGGCCGTGAGGAGCAGCCAGCCGTCGCGCACCAGCCCGAGCTCCTCGGGACGCCCGGTGGTGCGGGTGCCGATCACCGACACCAGCAGCGCGACCCCGAGCACCGAGCCGACCTGGCGGGCGGTGTTGATGAGCGACGAGCCGCTGCCCCACCGGTGCGCGGGCAGCGCCGACCCGACCACCGACGACAGCGTCGGCAGCATGAGCCCGACCCCGACCCCGGTCGCGATCTGGCCGGGGAGCATCCCTCCCCAGTACTTGGACAGCGCGTAGTCGGGCTCGACGCCGAGGTGCAGCGCCCACCAGGCCGGCCCCGCGGCGAAGAACAGCCCGCCGACGGCCGCGACGGGCCCGATCCCGAACCGCCCGGTGAGCCGGCCCGACAGGCGCGCGACCCCCACGACCACCAGCGGACCCACCGCCAGCGCGAGCCCGGCGACCGGCGCCGACCAGCCCCACGTGCCGGTCAGGTAGAGGACGTTGACGACGAGCATGCCGGCGAAGCCGGTGGTGAACGCGACCATCGTGAGGGCGGCGAGCCCGACCACCGGGGTGCGGACGACGGTGAGGTCGATCGCCGGGACCGGGTGCCGACGCGAGCGCGCGACCACCCCGGCGAGCCCGAGCACGGCCACCGCCAGCCCCACGATCACGGGCACCGACGCCCAACCGAGGTCGGGCGCGCGGACCAGCGCGTAGGCCAGCGCGCCCACCCCGACGACGAGCCCGACCGCGCCGAGGACGTCGGGCCGGCCGGCGCCTTCGATGACGTTGTCCGGCAGCACCCGGAACCCCGCCACCAGGGCGACCAGCCCGACCGGCACGTTGACGAGGAAGACCCAGTGCCAGGACGCTTCGACGAGGAGGCCGCCGAGCGGGGGCCCGAGCGCGGCGGCGACCGCACCGATCGAGGCCCACGCCCCGACCGCGTACCCGCGGCGCTCGGCGGGGTAGGCCGCGAGCAGCAGGGACAGCGACGTCGGCGTGACGAGCGCGGCGCCGAGGGCCTGTACCGCCCGCGCGGCGACGAGCAGGGCGACCGACGGGGCGATCGCGCAGGCGATCGAGGCGGCCGTGAACACCGCGAGCCCGACGAGGAAGACGCGGCGGTGCCCGGCACGGTCGGCCAGGCGCCCGGCGAGGGCGAGGAAGGCCGCGAACACCACCGTGTAGCCGTTGAGGACCCACGAGATGTCGCCGAGGTCGGCGCCCGGGAAGTCGGCCCGGATGTCGGGGAAGGCGATGTTGACGATGAACAGGTCGAGGCTCGAGAGGAAGGCCGCGGCCGACGTGATGAGCAGGACGGTGCGCGGTGACGGGGTCATCGGTCCCCGATCGCGGCGTCGACGAGGCGTCCGGCGAGGTCGACGGCGGCGTCCGCCCCGACCCGCCCGTCCAGGCGCCGCCGGTAGGCGGCCTGCAGGAACAGGCCGTCGACGATCAGCCACAGCTCCTCGGTGAGACGGTCGGGGTCGGCGACGTCGAGGGCCGCGACCTGCGCGGCGAGTTCCTCGCGGGTGGCGGCGAGGAAGTCGCGGGCGACAGCGGCCGGCGTGGGGGCGGCGTCGTCACCGGCGTCGTCACCGGCGTCGGCAGTACCCCTCTCGGCCGTGCCCGTCTCGTCCGGGAACTCCGCGAGGTAGTTGCGGAACGCGCACCCGCGGAACCGGGGGTGCTGCACCAGCGTGGCGACCTCGGCGACGGTCGCGATCAGCTGCGAGCGGGCGTCGCCGTCCGCCGACTCCCGGGCCCGGCGGGCGCCGGCGAGCCGGAACTCCTGCGCGCGCAGCAGGTAGGCCGCGACGAGGTCGGACTTCGTCGGAAAGTGCGAGTAGAGCAGGTTCTTGCCGGTGCCGGCCTCGGTGATGATCTGGTTCATCCCGACGGCCCGGACGCCGCGGGAGTAGAACAGCCGCGACGCGGTGGTGAGGATGCGCTCCCGGGTGCCGGGTGCGGGCGTCCGTGCCACGGCGGCTCCTTCCCTCCTGCGGGACCGCGCGGTCCCGGACCGACCGGTCCCCCAAGGTAGGACAGTACACGCTCCCGGGGCGAGCGCGGTCAGACGCGGTGGGGCGGGGTGTCCAGTCCGGGATAGACGCGGCGCGCATGCTCGCCGAGCACGCCCGCGGTCAGCTCGTCGCCCAGGCCGAGCTCGCGGATCGCCGCGATGTTGCGGGCCGGGTCGGCCGACGGCGCGTCCGTGCCGAACACCGACTTGGCGGCGACGCGGTCGAACCCGAAGCGCTCGTAGTACCCGGGCAGCTTGCGCGGGGGCAGGCCGGCGAGGTCGAGCCACACGTTCTCGCGGGTGAGCGCGAGCGACGCCGCGGCGTCGTAGCTCCAGCCCCGCCCGCCGTGGGCGAGCACGAGCGTGAGGTCCGGGAAGTCGCGCAGCACGTCGTCGAGGATCACGGGGTCGCCGTAGCGCGCCGTGGCGCCGGGGAACGTCGACGGCCCGGTGTGCACGATCACCGGCACGCCGCGTTCGACGCACCGCGCGTAGGCCGGGTAGAGCTGCGGGTCGTTCGGGGCGATGCCGGCGTGCACGGGGTGCACCTTGAGCGCGACCGCCCCGAGGTCGAGCTGGCGATCGACCTCACGGCCGACCGGGTGGTGGACGTGCGGGTTGACGTTGGCGACGATCCGGAAGCGCTCGGCGTCCGCGTCGACCAGCGGGAGCATGTCCTCGATCGTCTGCCACCCGGTGGCCTTCGGCGAGTACTCGCAGAACAGCAGCACGCGGTCGACGCCGGCCGCGGCGAACAGCCCCGAGACCTTCTCCGGGATCGCGGCGCCCTCGCTGTCGTAGGCGGCCGCCCACGCGTCCGTGTCGCCCGCGGGGCCGATCCACTGCTCCCACGGCACCTTCAGCCGCGCGAGGTGGGCGACGTGGACGTGGGCGTCGACGATCACGGGCTCATCTTGCCCTGCGGGCGTGGGCGCGCTCGCCCGTGCTCTCGGAACGGAGTCAGGGGAGCACGCCGACAGGGCTAGTCGAAGAGGTCCGGGTCCGTCCGGACGACCTCGTCCCACAGCGGCTGGAACGAGAACCAGCCGGCGTAGGCGGTGCCGGTCTGCTCGGCGGAGAACTTCGCGTTCGCGTGGTCGATCTGCGTCGGCGTCCCGGCGGCCTCGGCCATGAGCTGGGCCTGGCAGTTGCGCTCGGTGTTGATGAACCACCACGCGGCCTCGGCCACCGTCTGCCCGACGGCGAAGATCCCGTGATTCTGGTGGAAGACCATCTTGCGGCCGGTCAGGCCCGTGGCGAGCGCGCGTCCGACCTCGGGGTCGAGGACGACGGCTCCGCGTCCCTCGGTGACGACGCCGTGGTTCTCGTAGAGCGTGCAGGCGTCCTGGGTGATCGGGTCGAGCGGGCGGGCCAGCGACGACCACGCCTTGCCGTACACCGAGTGCGCGTGCGCGGCGGCCACGACCTCCGGGTGCGCGTGGTGCACCGCGGAGTGGATGACGAAGCCGGCCTGGTTGACCGGCCTGGAGCCGTGCACGATGTCGCCCTCGTGGTTCACCGCGATGAGGTCCGAGACGCGGATGTGCCGGAAGCTCATCCCGAACGGGTTGACCCAGAACATGTGCGGGTCCTCGGGATCGCGGACCGTGATGTGGCCGGCGATCCCCTCCCCGAACCCGAAGCGCCCGAAGATGCGGAACGCGCCCGCGAGCTGCTGCTTGCGATGCAGCCGCTCCTCGGCGCTCGTCGCGAACGTCGGCGGCTGCGGCATCGTGATGCCCTCCTGCGAGGGCTTGAAAGCAGACATCTCGTTGTCGGTGCTGCGGTCCTGCGTGGGGGCGGCCATGCCTTCGACCGTGCGCCGCGCTCCCGGCCCGGGTCAAGGCCCGATGCTTGTCGAATGCTCACGAGCGGGCCACGCTTCCCGACGTGACCGCAGCAGGACGGCCCTCGGTCTACGACGCCGTGGGCGGCGAGGACGCGTTCCTCGCCCTCGCCCGGGCGCACCACCGGCGCTGCCTCGCCGACCCCGAGCTCGAGCACCCGTTCTCGGGGCCCGACCAGCACCCGCAGCACGTCGAACGGCTCGCGGCGTACTGGGCGGAGGTGCTCGGCGGCCCCGCGCGCTACTCCCGGGGGTGTGCCGACCAGACCCACGTGCTGTGGCTGCACAGCGGCAACGGGGAGATCGACGACCTCGGGCGCCGCTTCCTCGCATGCTTCCTGCTGGCGCTCGACGACGCCGGCGTGCCCGACGACCCCGAGCTGCGGGCGTGCCTGCGCGCCTACATGGAGTGGGCCGTGGCCGACGTCCTCGCGTACTCACCGCCCGGCGCCGAGGTCCCGGCGGGAGCGGCGATGCCGCGGTGGACCTGGGACGGGCTCTCCGCGTGACCTCGGTGCGACCCTCCGCGTGACCCTCAGCCGCCCGCGGTCTCCCACAGCCCGATGACGTTGTCCTCGGTGTCGCGGAAGTACGCGGCGAAGCCCATCTCACCGACCGGCTGCTTCCCCTGCACCACCGTGCCGCCGTACTCGGCGACCCGCGCGAGGGTCTCGTCGATGTCGCCGACGTCGACGACGAGCACCGGGCTGCGAGGGGTGTCCGGACCCCGCTGGAACATCCCGCCGTTGATGAACCCGGACTCCTCCGGCTCCCCGGTCTCGGTGACCGGGCCGCTCATCGCGATGGTGTAGTCCATCCCGGGCATGTCCTGCAGCGTCCACCGGAAGATCGCACCGTAGAACGCCCGCGCGCGGTCACCGTCGTCGAACGGGACCTCGAAATGGACCACCCGACCGCTCATGACCGGCTCCTCCCACCGTAGGTCAGCGTGCTCAGCCCAGACAGCGTGGACCGAGCAGGGCCTTCAGGTCACCCATGAGGGCGCCGGAGTTCTGGACCTTCAGCCCGTCGTCGAGACGCAGCACGTGACTCGCCCCGTTGGCGGCCATCAGCGTCAGGTGCACCTCGCTCGGTCCCGGGTGGGCGACGAGGACCTCCTTGAGCTTGCCGACCCGCTCCGGGGTGCAGCGCGCGCTCTCCAGGACGACCTTGACCGGCGCCCCGCCGACACCACCGGAGAGATCGGGCACCGCGAGGTCCTCGACGAACAGGCTGACGCGGTCGTCCCGCTTGTTGACCTTGCCCTTGACCAGCACGATCGCGTCCTCGGCGACGTCGATCGAGACCGCGGCGTAGGTGCGCGGGAAGAACAGCACCTCGATGCCGCCGGCGAGATCCTCGATCTGCGCCGACGCCCAGGGCTCGCCCTTCTTGTTCACCCGGCGCGTGACGGTGGCGAGGATGCCGCCGACCGTGACCGTCGCGCCCTCGGCGACGTCGCCCTCGAGGATCTTCGTGATCGCGGTGTCGGCCCGGCTCGCGAGGACCTGCTCGAGGCCGTTGAGGGGGTGCCCCGACACGTAGAGGCCGAGCATCTCCCGCTCGAGGGCGAGGCGGTGCTTGGGCTCCCACTCGCCCTCGGGGACCTTGACGTCGAACATGCCCGTGGTGTCGACGGTGTCCTCGTCCGGGCCGTCGAAGCTGCCGAAGAGGTCGAACTGGCCGTCGGCCTCCGCCTTCTTCGTGGTCATCACGGCGTCGACGGCCTCGGCGTGCACCAGGGCGAGGCCCTTGCGCGGGTGGCCCAGCGAGTCGAAGGCGCCGGCCTTGATCAGCGACTCGACCGTCTTCTTGTTGCAGACCTGCTGGGGGACCTTGCGCAGGAAGTCGGAGAAGTCGGAGAAGGGACCCTTCTCCCGGCGGGACGTGACGATCGCGTCGACGACGTTGGTCCCGACGTTGCGGATCGCGCCGAGGCCGAAGCGGATGTCGGTGCCGACCGGGGCGAAGTTGAGCACCGACTCGTTGACGTCGGGCGGCAGCACCGTGATGCCCATCTTGCGGCACTCGGCGAGGTAGATCGCCGCCTTGTCCTTGTCGTCGCGGACGCTGGTGAGCACCGCGGCCATGTACTCGGCGGGGTAGTTGGCCTTGAGGTACGCCGTCCAGTACGACACGACGCCGTAGGCCGCGGAGTGCGCGCGGTTGAACGCGTAGTCGGAGAACGGCAGCAGGATGTCCCACAGCGTCTTGATCGCCGCGGCCGAGTAGCCGTTGTCCTTCATGCCCTGGGCGAAACCCTCGTACTCCTTGTCGAGGATCTCCTTCTTCTTCTTGCCCATGGCGCGACGCAGCAGGTCGGCCTTGCCCAGCGAGTAGCCCGCGAGCACCTGGGCGATCGCCATGACCTGTTCCTGGTAGACGATCAGGCCGTAGGTCTCGCCGAGGACCTCCTTGAGGGGCTCGGCGAGCTCCGGGTGGATCGGCGTGACCTCCTGGCGCCCGTTCTTGCGGTCGGCGTAGTCGTTGTGGGCGTTGGCGCCCATCGGACCGGGCCGGTACAGCGCGCCGACGGCCGAGATGTCGTCGAACTCGGTGGGGGCCATGCGGCGCAGGAGGTCGCGCATCGGCCCGCCGTCGAGCTGGAACACCCCGAGCGTCTCGCCGCGGGACAGCAGTTCGTAGGTGGCCTTGTCGTCGAGCCCGAGGTTGTCGAGGTCGAGCGCTTCCTTGCCGTTGAGCGTGATGTTGTTGAGCGCGTCGTCGATGATCGTGAGGTTGCGCAGGCCCAGGAAGTCCATCTTCAGCAGGCCGAGGGTCTCGCAGACCCCCATGTCGAACTGCGTGATGATGGCGCCGTCGGCCTCGCGCCGCTGGATCGGGATGACGTCGATCAGCGGTTCCTTGGACATGATCACGCCGGCCGCGTGCACGCCCCACTGCCGCTTGAGGCCCTCGAGGTCCTTGGCGGTGTCGACGATCTCCTTGACCTGCGCGTCGGACTCGTAGAGGGCCCGCATCTCGGCGGCCTCGGAGTAGCGCTTGTGGCTGGGGTCGAACACGCCGGAGAGCGGGATGTCCTTGCCCATGACCGCGGGCGGCATCGACTTCGTGATGCGGTCGGCCACGGCGTAGCCCGGCTGCCCGAAGAGCACGCGCGCGGAGTCCTTGATCGCGGCCTTCGCCTTGATCGTGGAGTACGTGATGATCTGCGCGATCTTCTCCTCGCCGTACTTCTCGGTGACGTAGCGGATCATCTCGCCGCGCCGGCGCTCGTCGAAGTCCATGTCGATGTCGGGCATGGAGACGCGCTCGGGGTTGAGGAACCGCTCGAAGATCAGCTTGTGGTGGATCGGGTCGAGATCGGTGATGCCGAGGACGAACGCGACGAGGCTGCCCGCCGCCGATCCGCGGCCGGGGCCGACGCGCAGGTTGACCGAGCGGGCGTAGTTGAGCAGGTCGGCCGTCACCAGGAAGTAGCCCGGGTAGCCCATCTGCATGATGACCGAGACCTCGTACTCGGCCTGCTTGCGATAGTTCTCCGGGACGCCGTTCGGGAACCGCCAGTGCAGGCCCCGCTCGACCTCCTTGACCAGCCAGGAGCCCTCGGTCTCGCCCTCGGGCACCGGCGCCACCGGCTGCAGGTCGCGACCCTCGGTGAACTCGACGTGCACCCGCTCGGCGATGGCCAGGGTGTTGTCGCACGCCTCCGGGAAGACCCCGTCCCACTGCGCGCGCATCTCCTGCGCGCTCTTGAGGTAGAAGTCCTGCGCGTCGAACCGGAAACGGTTCGGGTCGTTCATCGTCTTGCCGGTCTGGACGCAGAGCAGCACCTCGTGCGGCTTGGCGTCCTTGGCGTACGTGTAGTGCAGGTCGTTCGTCGCGAGACCCGGCAGGTCGAGCTTCTTCTTGAGGTCGTAGAGGTCGTCGCGGACCCGGCGCTCGATCTCGATGCCGTGGTCCATGAGCTCGCAGAAGAAGTTCTCCGCGCCGAAGATGTCGCGGTAGTCGCTGGCGGCCTGGCAGGCGCCGTCGAAGTCGTCCTGCTGCAGGTAGCGCGCCACCTCGCCCGACGGGCAGCCCGTCGTCGCGATGATCCCCTTGCCGTAGGTCTCGAGCAGCTCGCGATCCATGCGGGGCTTGTAGTAGTACCCCTCGAGGCTGGCGAGGCTCGAGAGCCGGAAGAGGTTGTGCATCCCCTCCGTGTTCTCGGCCAGCAGCGTCATGTGGGTGTACATCTGGCCCGGGTTGTCGTCCGAGATGACCTGGCCGCCGAGCGTGGCCCGCTTGCGCTCGTGACGGCTGCCGGGCGCGAGGTAGCCCTCCATGCCGATGATCGGCTTGACCCCGTGCGCCTTCGACTTCTTCCAGAACTCGTAGGCGCCGAAGGTGTTGCCGTGGTCGGTCATCGCCAGCGCCGGCATGCCCATGCGCGCGGCCTCGGCGAACAGGTCGTCCAGGCGCGCAGCACCGTCGAGCATGGAGAACTCGGTGTGCGTGTGCAGGTGAACGAACGAGTCGCCGGTCACGTCGCGGGACCTCCAGGAGCGCCGGGAACGGGGTGCCGTCGAGGGGGTCCCGGGAGGCGGGACGGGGTCGGCGGGATGGGCCCCAGCCTATCCGCGCCCCCCGACAGCGACGCCCCTCCCCGAGCCGTCCGCCCGTCCGCGCTGCTCACCTCCCGGGGCCCGGCGTGTCGCCCGGATCCGGGCGGGTCCCACGTGTCACAGCGGCCCCAGGGCACGTCGGTGGACGTCGTCGGCGGCGCTGAGGAGGTCGATCCGCACGGGGTCGCGCACCGGGGCCTGCGCGACGACCGCGGCCAGCAGCCAGAGGCGGGCGACGAGGACGTCGAGCGGTGTCCGGAGGAAGTGCTCGCGGGCCGCCTCCGCGGCCGCCGGGCCCAGCATCCGCGCGGCGTCCGACACGACCGGCGCCGTCCCGCCCAGGTGCTCGCCGACCCAGGCGACGGCCCGGCGGACCAGGTCGGGGTCCGAGTGCCGCCGCCGTGCCTTGAGGAGCCACGACGCGACGACCAGGTCGATCAGGGTCCGGTCGCCCGACGACGGGCGGGCCTCGTCCCGGCGCGTGCCCGCGACGAACCGGCGGGCGACCCCGGGGTCACGCCGCTCGACGGTCTCCGCGACCACGGCCCGGATGCGGTCCTGGAGCACCTCGAGGGGCTCCGGGTCGTCGTCGAGCTCGTCCCAGGGGTCGTCGTCGTCGAGCTCGTCCCAGGGGTCGTCATCCTCCTCGAGGTCGTCCTCGCAGCCGTCGGCGTCCGGGACGATCCCGTCCACGGGCGTCGCGACCCGGTCGACGCCGACCCGGGGGAACCGGGACGTCGCGGGCGTGACGCCGGCGGGCCCGTGGCCACCTCGTCTCGGCCGCGCCATCGCCTCCCGGCGCCTCCGGCGCGCCACCACCGCCGCTCGCCGCTGCCCGTCACGCCTGCCCATCGCTCCTCCTCGGGGTCGTCCCGTCGACGAGCATGCGCCCGACCCCCGACAACGCAGGGGCGCGCGGATCGGGAGAGCGCTGCGGGTCTCGTCGGCGCTCTACGGGCGCGCGACAGGCACGTTCGGCAGCCGGGGAGGCCAGTCGATCATGCGCAGCGTGCCCCTCGGCACGCGGCGACGGCCTGCACGAGATCAGCAGACGGAGAGAGACCCGGAATCGCCGGTCGACATGCCTTTCGACCTGCGGATCTCCCGCGACTGCCGAGCGCCGCCGCGAACAGAGGTCACGAGTGCGCCATCGACCTCGTCGGCGCCCACGAGGTGCACCACGCGCCCGTGATCTCCGGCCACCGCCCGAGGGGCGCGCGACAGGCACGTTCGGCAGCCGGCGAGGCCGGTCGATCATGCGCAGCGTGCCCCTCGGCACGCAGCGACGGCCTGCGCGGGAGATCACGAGCGCGCTGTAGACCTTCTCGGCCGCGCGGGACCCGGACGTCACCAGGCCGGGCGCGCGAGGCCCTCAGAGCAGCCCCGCCCCCACGAGCGCCGCGCGCACGACCTCGCGCTCGTGCTCGTCGGCCTCGACCATCGGCAGGCGCAGGCCGCCGACGGGCCGACCGAGGAGGTCGAGGGCCGCCTTGACCGGGATCGGGTTGGTGGTGACACCCAGGGCGTCGAACAGCGGCTTGAGCGAGGCCTCGATCTCGGCGCGCTGGTCGGGCTCGTCGACCATGCGGCGCATGGCGGGCCCGACGACGTGGCTCGCGACGAGGATCCCGCCGCATCCGCCCATCTCGAGCACCGAGCCGAACAGGTCGTCGTTGCCGGCGTAGATTCCCAGGCCCTCGACGGGCGCGAGGTTGGCGTTGTTGGCCTGCTTGACGTAGTCGATCCGCTCGATCTGGGCGAGCTCGGCGAGCAGGCCGTTGGGCAGGTCGACCACGCACCGCGAGGGGATGTTGTAGAGCACGACGGGCTTGTCGGTGGCCCGGGCGACCTCGCCGAAGTGCGCGAGCATGCCCCGCCGGTTCGGCTTGTTGTAGTACGGCGTCACCGAGAGGAT
Organism: Actinomycetospora chibensis; assembly: GCF_028737215.1. Taxonomy (GTDB): domain Bacteria; phylum Actinomycetota; class Actinomycetes; order Mycobacteriales; family Pseudonocardiaceae; genus Actinomycetospora; species Actinomycetospora chibensis. The sequence continues at coordinate 66,891 of NZ_JAQZAM010000011.1, forward strand.
CGCGTCGGCGCCCGCCGCGGTGGCCCGCTCGGTCATCTCACACGCGTGGCGGGTGTCGTTGGAGCCGGTGGAGGCGACCACGGTGGCCCCGGCCGGGCGGTGCTCGACGGCCAGCTCGACGAGGCGCAGGTGCTCCTCGGTGGACAGCGTCGACGCCTCGCCGGTGGTCCCGCACACCACGAGCCCGTCGGTGCCGTTCGCGTACAGGTGGCCCATCAGGTCGACGAAGGCCGACTCGTCGACCGAACCGTCGCGGGCGAACGGGGTCACGATGGCGGTGAGGACGGCGCCGAGGGTCATGGCTTTCAGGTTGCCTGACCGGCCCACCCGCGGTCTACGCCGGGTCCGGCCCGTCGACGTTCACGGTGGGCGGGCCCTCGCCGGCACGCCCGATGACGGCGGTCGACCGCTCGCCCGTGGGGTTCGACTCGCGGTGCACCGTGTGGGGCGGCACGCGCAGGAAGTCGCCGGGTCCGGCCTCGACGACGTCGCCGCCGTCGGGGCCGAACTCCAGACGCATCGCACCGCGCACCACGTACAGGCTGGTCTCGTGGTCGCCGTGGTGGTGCCAGCCCGACGCGGCGCCGGGCTCGGTGTGCACGAGCCCGGCCCACAACGCCTCGGTCGAGAACGCCACCTCGCGGCGCATCCCCGGCGTCGGGTCGCCCTCGGCCAGCTGGTCGCCGCGGAAGACCTCGACGGGTTCGCTGCTCACGCGAGCAACGATGTCAGACGCAACCGGAATCAGACGAAGCCAGGATCAGACGAAGCCAGGATCAGACGAGACCGAGCTTCTGCACGGCCTCGCGCTCCTCGGCCAGCTCGTTCACCGAGGCGTCGATGCGCTCGCGGGAGAAGTCGCTGATGTCGAGGCCCTGGACGATCTCGAACTTCCCGTTCGACGCCGTCACCGGGAACGACGACACGAGGCCCTCGGGCACGCCGTAGGAGCCGTCGGAGACGATCGCCGCCGAGGTCCAGTCGTTCGGCCTGGTGCCGTTGACCCAGGTGTGGACGTGGTCGATCGCGGCGGCGGCGGCCGAGGCGGCCGACGAGGCGCCGCGGACCTCGATGATTTCGGCGCCGCGCTTGGCCACCCGCGGGATGAACTCGTCGGTCAGCCAGCTCCGGTCGACCTGGTCGCCGATCGGCTTGCCGTCGATCTCGGCGTAGGTGACATCGGGGTACTGGGTGGCCGAGTGGTTGCCCCAGATGGTCATCTTGGAGACCGAGCCGACGCGAACGCCGAACTTCGTCGCCAGCTGGCCGACGGCACGGTTGTGGTCCAGGCGCGTCATCGCGGTGAAACGGTCGGCCGGGACGTCGGAGTTCGCGCGCGCGATGAGGGCGTTGGTGTTCGCCGGGTTGCCGACGACGAGGACCCTGACGTCGTCCGCAGCGCCGTTGAGCGCCTCGCCCTGCGGCTTGAAGATGCCGCCGTTGGCCTCGAGGAGGTCGGCGCGCTCCATGCCCTTGCTGCGCGGGCGGGCGCCGACCAGCAGGCCGACGTTGGTGCCCTCGAACGCCTTCGAGGCGTCGTCGAAGACGTCGATCCCGTCGAGGAGCTCGAAGGCGCTGTCGTTGAGCTCGAGCGCGGTGCCCTCGGCGGCCTTCACGGCGTCCGGGATCTCCAGCAGCCGCAGCCGGACCGGCACACCCTCCCCCAGCAGGTCGCCGGCGGCGATGCGGAAGAGCAGCGCGTAGCCGATCTGTCCGGCCGCGCCGGTGACGGTGACGTTGACGGGGGTGGGCGCCATCGGAGCTCCTGCTCGGTCGTCGAGGTCGGTCGCGGCGGAGCCTCGCATGCCCGGCGAGGGCACGCGCAGGCAGGCCGCCTCGGTCACAGCGGGCGTCAGCCCGGGTCGCCGACCACCATCTGCCCGCGTCGTTGCGCGAGGTAGCGGAAGGTCAGGCCCAGCGACACCATGATCCGGTTCCGGTTACCCAGTAGCGCGAACACGTGCACGAACATCCAGATGAGCCACGCGAGCACGCCGACGAGCTTGGGCCCGTGGGCGACGTCGGCCACGGCCGAGCCGCGCCCGATCGTCGCCATCGTGCCCTTGTCCCTGTAGTGGAAGCGCTCGGTGGGCTCGCCCGCGAGCAGCCGGGCGATCGTCCGGCCCGCGTGCCCGCCGCTCTGGAGCGCCGGCTGCGCGAGCTGGGGCAGCGGGTCGTCCTCGATGACGCCGATGTCCCCGGCGACGAGGATCTCGGGGTGCTCCGGCACGCGGAGGTCGCCCCCGACGACGATCCGGCCGCCCTTGCCCTGCCGCAGGCCCCAGCTCTTCACCCGCTCGTGGGCGGCGACGCCGGTGGCCCAGATGGTCATCTGGGCCTCGAGCTCGGTGCCATCGGCGAGGAGCACCGAATCGGGCCGGACCTCCTTGACCGCGGCCTCGAGACGCAGCTCGACACCCCGTGCCCGCAGCTGCGTGGCGGCGTACTCCCGCAGGCGCGGCGCGAACGGCGGGAGCACCTTGTCGGTCATCTCGACGAGCACGACGTTGACCTCGGAGGGATCGAGCTCCGGGTACCGGTCGGGCAGCACGGTGTTGCGCAGCTCGGCGAGCGTGCCCGCCATCTCCACGCCGGTGGCACCGCCGCCGACCACCACGACCGAGGCGCCGCGGCGCTCGCCCGTGGCGGCGATCTGGTCGAGGTAGCCCGTCATCCGGTCGCGCACGGCGAGGGCCTCGGCGCGCGTGTAGATCGGGTAGGCGTTCTCGGCGGCCCCGGGCACCCCGAAGTAGTTGGTGGTCACGCCGTTGGCGATCACCAGGTAGTCGTAGTGCAGATCGGGCCCGAGGTCGAGGGAGATCGTCCGGGTCTCCGGGTCGATTGTGAGGACCTCGCCCTTGCGGAAGCGCGCGCCGGTGTGGGCGGCGAAGCCGCGGGCGCCGTAGGTGATGTCGCCGGGGTTCAGCGCGCCGGTGGCCACCTGGTAGAGCAGCGGCTGGAACGTGCTGTAGCTGTGCCGGTCGACGAGGGTCACGCGCACCGGCGCCTTGCGCAGGGCGCGGACGGCGGCGAGACCGGCGAACCCGGCGCCGAGCACGACGACGTGCGGGCGCGGGTCGGCATCCGTGATCGACGTCCCCGTGGGCTCGCCCCGGGACGACAGATCGGTGGTCATGGTGCCGTGCTCCTCTCGCGCTCGTACCCGTCGGTGCTGGCCGGTTCGATTCAGGAACCGGACCACCGGGCCGTCGGGCGTTCCTCGGAGTCGTACCCTCCATCGTCCTCCACCACGCCGGACCGGAGGGTCCGAGGACTCTCCGACGGTTGTCGGCCCCCTCACACGCGCCGGGCGGTCATCCCGCCGGCACCGGGCCGTCGTCGGGGACCGGCCCGACGGTCTCCGGTGGATCCCGCCCGTCGTCGGTCTGCTCCGGCAGCAGCGGCGACACCGCGAGCGCGGAGATCTGCGCGCCGGCCGGGGCGACCTCCACCGCCCGCACCCCGGGACGGGCGCGCAGGACGGGGAGCGCGGCCGGGTCCGTCTCGACGACGAGGGCGACGACGCACGCGCAGCCGGCCGACAGGCGGGCGGACTCGGCGGCCGCCACGGCGGCGGGGCGACCCGAGGACGTCCGCGCCTGCTCCCCCGCCTGGTTGTCCGCCCGTGCCTCGGCGAGGCGCAGCGCCGCGACGGGGTCGACCGTGCCCGTGGCGTCGAGCGTCACCCCGCGCAGCGCCGTCTGCACCCGCGGCAGCGGCACCCGGAACACGGCCTCCCGCGCGGTCGCCTCGGTGCCCGCGACGGCCGCCGCCGCGCCGGCGAGATCCTGCTCGGTCGCGAACTGGACCAGCGCGGGGCGCGGCCCGGACGGCCCCGGCGGCACCGCGGCGGCGCGCGCCAGGTACCCCGTGACGGTCTCCCCCGGCGCCGGCCCGAGACGGGTGGCATCGGTGCTCCCGGGCACGCCCTGCGACGGCATGCTGCCGGCCCCCGCCACCCACGCGGTCAGCAGGGCGATCACCAGCACGACGGCGAGCACGATCGCCACCGTCGGCCAGCGCAGGACGGGCCCGTCGTCGGGCTCGTCCCCGGGGGCGTTCAGCTCGCCGCCCGCAGGGTCTCTAGCGCCCCCGCCAGGTCGGCGGGCGGCTCGCTGACGAACTCCACCCAGCGACCGTCGCCGGGGTGGTGGAAGCCGAGGCGGTGGGCGTGCAGCCACTGGCGGGTCAGGCCGAGGGTGCGGGCGAGCGTCGGGTCGGCGCCGTAGGTGATGTCGCCGACGCACGGGTGGCGCACCGCGGAGAAGTGCACGCGGATCTGGTGGGTCCGCCCCGTCTCGAGCTCGACCTCCAGCAGCGACGCGGCGCGGAACGCCTCGAGGGTGCGGTAGTGGGTCACGCTGGGCCGGCCGTCGGTGACGACGGCGAACCGCCAGTCGTGCTTGGGGTGACGGTCGATCGGCGCGTCGATCGTGCCCTCGCTCGGATCGGGGTGGCCCTGCACCACCGCGAGGTAGACCTTCGCGACGGTGCGCTCGCGGAACGCCTGCTTGAGCACCGAGTAGGCGCGCTCCGACTTCGCCACCACCATCACCCCGGTGGTGCCGGCGTCGAGCCGGTGCACGATCCCCTGGCGCTCAGCGGCGCCGCCGGTGGCGATCCGGATGCCCAGCGCGGCGAGCCCGGCGACGACGGTCGGGCCCGACCAGCCGGGGCTCGGGTGCACGGCGACGCCGACGGGCTTGTCGACGACGACGATCTCGTCGTCCTCGTGGAGCACGACCAGTCCCTCGACGGCCTCGGCCGTGACGACGAGCGCCGCCTGCTCCGGCTCCGGGATCTCGACCTCGAGCCAGGCACCCGCGACGAGACGGTCCGACTTCCCGGCGGGCGCGCCGTCGAGCCGGACCGCGCCGTCCGACGCGAGCTCCGCGACGACGGTGCGCGAGAGGCCCAGCATCCGCGAGAGCCCCGCGTCCAGCCGCATCCCGTCGAGCCCGTCGGGGACGGGCAGCGTGCGCAGGCTCATGCCGTCGACCCGTCCCTCGTCGACGATCCGTCGAGGTCGCGGCCCATCAGCGCGAGCAGCACGAGCAGCACCCCGCCGATCGTGATCGCGGAGTCGGCGACGTTGAACACCGGGAACCAGCCGACGGAGACGAAGTCGACGACGTGGCCCTGCAGCGGGCCCGGTCCGCGGAAGAAGCGGTCGACGAGGTTGCCCAGCGCCCCGCCGAGCACCAGTCCGAGCGCCACCGCCCAGCCGCGCGAGCGCAGGCGCCGGGCGAACCGCATGATCCCGATCACGACCGCCAGCGCGACGAGCGTCAGCACCCAGGTCATGCCCGTCGCGAACGAGAACGCCGCACCGGGGTTGCGGACCAGCGTGAACGAGACGAGGTCGCCGATCAGCGGCACCCGCTCGCCGTCGGCGAGCCACGACACCATCACGATCTTGGTGACGAGGTCGAGGGAGATCACCACCGCCGCGATCACCGCGAGGGTGGCGAGCCGTCTCGGCGGGAGGTCCCGGGATGCCTCCGGCACGCTGTCCGGCTCGGTGGGTGCGCTGCTCACCGCTCCATCGTCCCAGGAGCCGTCCCGTCCTCGCCGTCCCGTCGCCGGCGCAGCGACGGGGACCCGCCGGTGTCGCCGCGCCAGCGCGCGAGACGCCCGGACCGGTCGACCGAGCGCAGGCGTTCCTCGGCGGCGGCCCGCGCCGTCTCGGTGGTGACGACCAGCAGCTGGTCGCCCTCCTGGATGCGGCTCGCGCCCTGCGGGGTGAAGCTCGCGCCGTCGCGCACGACCAGGCTGAGCCCCGACCCCTCGGGCAGGCGCAGCTCGCGGACGTAGACGCCGTGCATCCGCGACCCCACGGGCACGGTCATCTGCAGGAGGTCGGCGCGCAGGGTGTCCAGCGGCGCCGCGTCGACCTCGATCTCCTCGACCTTCGAGTCCCCGGCGAGCCCGAGGGCGCGGGCGACGAGCGGCAGCGTCGTGCCCTGCACCAGGACGAGCACCACGACGATCACGAACACGGCGTCGACGAGGGCCTGGGCGCCGGGCAGGCCCTCGGTGAGCGGGATGAGGGCCAGCACGATCGGCACGGCCCCCCGCAGGCCGGCCCACGACAGGAAGGCCTGCTCGCGCCACGGCACGCGCGCGAACGCGGCCGCCGCGACGACCGAGAGCGGGCGGGCCGCGAACAGCAGCACCGCGCCGGCGATCAGCGCCGGGACGAGCGCGGCCCCCAGGCGGTCCGGGGAGACGAAGAGCCCGAGCAGCACGAACAGCCCGATCTGGGCGAGCCAGCCCAGACCCTCGGCGAACGACCGACTGCCCTCGCGGTGCGGCAGCGTCGAGTTGCCGAGGACCAGGGCCGCGACGTAGGTCGCGAGCAGGCCCGAGGCGTGCAGGAGCTGCGCCGAGGCGAAGGCCAGGATGCAGACGGACAGCGTGGCCAGCGGGTAGAGCCCGGTGGCCGGCAGCGCGGCCCGGCGCAGGCCCAGCGCGCCCAGCCGCCCGAGCGCGGCGCCGAGCAGCCCACCCGCGACGAGCTCGTAGACCACCAGCAGCGGGTCGGTCCAGCTCAGCGCCGCGGTGGACGACAGCAGCACCACGGCGAGGAACACGGGGGCGTCGTTGAGCCCCGACTCCAGCTCGAGCGCGCCGACCAGCCGGCCCTTGAGGCCGAGGTTGCGCAGCACGCTGAACACCGCGGCCGCGTCCGTCGACGAGAGCACCGCGCCCCAGAGGAAGGCGATCCGCAGGTCGAGCCCGAGCAGCGCCCACAGGGCCAGCCCGGTGACCCCGATGCTCACGGCCACGGCGATCGTCGAGAGCGCGACACCGAGACCCAGGGCCGGGCGGACCGTCGTCCACCGGGTGGAGAGGCCGCCGTCGGCGAGGATCAGGACGAGGGCGGCGACGCCGAGCGCCTGGGTGAGTGCCGCGTCGTCGAACCGGATGCCCAGGCCCGACTCCCCCAGCGCCACCCCGATCGCGAGGTAGATCAGCAGCGAGGGCAGGCCGACGCGGGTGGACAGGCGCACCGCGAGCACGGAGACGAGGACGACGACCGCACCGACGCCGAGCAGGAGGGGCAGATCGTCCACGTGGCGTATCCCCTCCCCTCCAGGAGGGCACGACCTTAGCGATCGCGGAGTGCCCGGTTCGCCCGGGATGTGGACGCGGTGAGCCGCTTCACCGGCTCGTCGCGCTCGTGCTGTGGTCTCTCAGAGGTGGGTCAGAGGTCGATCATCGGCGGGTGTCGGCGCTGCGGGGCCCGGTGAGCGCCGCGACCGGAGTGCACCAGGAGCAGCCCGTGAACCCGAGCTCCACCGCCTCGGAGGCGGGCAGCGGGATGACCTCGCGGCCGTACAGGTAGCTGCAGCGACCCAGGTGGAAGAGGGGTTCCTCGTCGATGACGAGGACCTCGTCGTCGTGGTCGGCCATCGCCTGGCGGGCGCCGTCGTCGACGGCCTCCTCCTCCGGCTGGGACGCCGGCGGCGGGGGCGGCGGGGCGCTCGGTGCCCCACCGGGCGGAGGACCACCAGCCGGCGGACCAGCGGGCGGCGGACCACCGGGCGGACGCCCGGCGCCCTGCGCAGACTGGCCCTGCGCAGACTGGCCCGGGGGCGGTCCCTGCGGCGGCTGCCCGGGCGGCGGGCCGCCGTTGGCGGCGCCCCCGTCGGACCGGCCCGCCGGCGCAGCGCCGTCGGCCGAGACGTGCCGCATGCGGGCGAGGTCGTTCATGTCGAGGCGGGTGGTGGCCGCCTCGTCGCCGCCGGGCTGCCCGGGAGCACCGCGGGACGGCATGCCGCCCGGGGTGCTCGGAGCACCCGTCGGCGCCGCTCCGCCGCCCAGGCGCGCCTCGGCAGGGGTGCCTGGCATGGGGAGCGTCCCGAGCAGCAACGACCCCTGAGGGGCACCGGCGACACGGGACGGCTCGGAGCCGGGGCGGGCGTTGGTGGTGATCCAGCGCGAGGTCCGGTCCGCGCCCGGAGAAGCGTCCCCACCGCGCGTGGAGGCCGCACCGGCCGCGACCGCGCCACCCGCGGGACCGGCGGCGCCCGCCACCCCGGCGATACGCCCGGCTGTCCCGTCGCGCTCGGCCCGCTCACCGGGCCGGCCCTGCGGGGCGGCACCGCTCTGTGGAGGTCCGCCCGGGCCGCCCTGGCCGTTCGGACCCTGCGGACCCGAAGCCGGACCCTGACCCTGCGGACCCGGACCCTGCTGGCTCTGTCCCTGCGGCCCTGTCCCGACGGCCACCGTGCCCGCGTCCTGCTGCGGACCGCGCCCGCCGGCCTGGACCGGGGGCACCGGCGAGCCCGGGGTCGAGGCCGGACCGGCCGAGGTCGGGGCCGCCGTCTCCGGGGAGCCCTGTCCCGGGCCCGAGGAGTGGACTCCCGGGGCGAACCCGGAGGACGGCGAACTCGGCGAGGACGGTCCTGACGACCCCGACGACGCCGTGGACGAGACAGGGTCGTCGGACGGGCGTCGACCCTCCCGCTCCCGCTTGCGCCGGCGGATGACGTCGGCGATCAGCAGGGCGGCGGCCAGGACGCTGGCCACCACGGATCCCCAGGCCCACGTCGCCACCGAGGTGACGACGGCGACCACCAGGAGCCCGAAGGCGACCAGGACGCAGAGAAGGACGAGGAGCAGCAACGGTCGGACTCCTACCTCGGGGCGGCTCGGGGCCTCTCACCCGCGCCACCTCCGAGGGTGGCGCGGGCCGCAGCGTCCCTAGCTGCCGGCTTCGGCCCGCGAGCCGTAGCCGCTGGTCGCGTACCCGCCGCTGCCGTTGCGGCCGTTGTCCGGCGCGGCGGAACCGCGGCCGTCCAGGTCGCGCAGCTGCGACTCGAGGTAGGTCTTGAGACGGGTGCGGTACTCGCGCTCGAAGGTCCGGAGCTCGTCGATCTTCTTCTCGAGCCCGCCCTTCTGCTGCTCGATGAGGCTGATCGTCTCGTTGTGCTTGCGCTGCGCGTCGCGCTCGAGGGTCGAGGCCTTGTCACGGGCCTGGCGCTCGAGGGTCTCCGCGCGGGTGCGCGCGTCGTTGAGCATCGTCTCGGCGCGCGTGCGGGCCTCGTTGACCATGCTGTCGGACTTGGTGCGCGCCTCGGAGAGCAGCTGCTCCGACTTGGTGCGCGCGTCGGTGAGCATGCCGTCGGCCTCGGACTTGGCCTCGGCGGTGAGCCGGTCGGCCATCTCCTGGGCGAGACCGAGCACCTTCGCGGCCTGCACGTGGTGGTCGCCACCGTTGGCGGCGGCACCCTGGCCACCCTGCTCGGACATGCCGAAGGGCGGGGGCACGACGCCCTGCTGCGTCTGCTGCGTCTGCGGCATCGGCTGCTGCTGGGGCTGCTGCGGCGGCATCGGCTGCTGCACGGTGCGCGGCGCGTCCTCCACGGGCCGGCTCGGCGGCGGCGCCGAGACCTGCGTGGCCGGACCCGAGCTCTGGCTCGGCGCGGCGGCGGCCTTGCTGCGGGCGTCGTCGAGATCGGCGTGGGCCGTCGAGAGCTGCTGCTCGAGCTGCTCCACCTGCTCGCGCAGGTCGTTGTTCTCTTCCAGCAGCCGGCCGAGCTCGGCCTCGACGAGGTCGAGGAACGCGTCGACCTCGTCCTCGTTGTAGCCACGTTTCCCGATCGGTGGCTTGCTGAACGCGACGTTGTGAACGTCGGCGGGGGTCAGCGGCATCGGATCTCCTCAAGCACTCCTCGGCTGCGGAACCCCAGGTACCTCGGGCTCTTCGAGCTCCGCCACTCGCAGAGTATGGCCGCTGCGAGCGACAGAACCATAATGGACGGGTCCAGTGACGCGCTGCCCTCGACGCCCGAATGGTGACGCAGCGCCACCTGCGGGCCCCCGGAAACCCACAGACCTACCGATTCTCGGGTCGCGGGGCGATCCGCCGGTCGGGTCGTGACGTTCCGTGTCCCTCTACGTGCGGTGACAGGAGCGGATCCTGGGACCGCCGGGGCCGGAGGGCAGCCGCGAGCCCTCGGGAGCGCGCTCGGCGCACAGGAACGCCCATCCGGCGCGCCGGACCTCGCGTCGCCCGTTCGGCCGCGTGCCGCAGCCAGGCGAGGGCTGTACGAGGGCTGTAGGGCGCCGCACACCCCGTCCATCCCTCCGGCGGGCGCGGGTGTGACACCCGACGCCGCGGGCGATCTTCTCAGGTCCTCTCAGGCAGTTCTCAGGAGGTCGACGCGTAGTTCTTCTCGGCCAGCTTCCGACGGTCCGAGGCGGACACCTCGACGTTCGGCGGTGAGAGGAGGAACACGCGGTTGGTGACCTTCTCGATGGAGCCGCGCAGGGCGAAGGCGAGGCCGGCGGCGAAGTCGACGAGGCGCTTGGCGCCCGCGTCGTCCATCTCCGTGAGATTCATGATCACCGGAATGCCGTCGCGGTAGCGCTCGCCGATGAGTCGGGCCTCGTTGTAGCTCTTGGGCTGCAGCGAGGTGATCTCGGCGGGCCCGCTCGCCGGGTCGGGGTCGGGGGCGACCGACGGCACCGCCGTCGGGCCCTTCACGGCCGGGGTCGCGGCGGTGTCGGACGCCGAGGACGACGCCGGGCCGGACGAGCCGCCGGCGGACGCCGACGACAACGACGGCGGGGTGCGGTGGGTGGTGGGGCGCACCGAGGTGTGGCTCGGCCCGGTGTTGTGGGCCCAGCTGCGCCCGCGACCGGCCCGCGACACCGTCTCGGTGGCGGGTTCCTCCTCGCGGCGGATCTCCGTGACCTCCGGGTCGCGCGGACGCGGCGTCCGGCGCTCCTCGTACCGGTCGTAGCGGTCGTAGCGCTCCTGCTCGTCGCGGTCCTCGCGCCGGCCGCGGCCGTAGCGGTCGTATCCGCCGTCGCGGTCGTCGAACCGGTCGTCGAAGCGGTCCGCGGCGTAACGGTGGCGGTCGACCGGGTGCCGGTCGCCGGTGTGCCGGTCGACGGGGCGACGGTCACGCTCGGAGTCGTACCGGTCGTCGTCGTATCCGTCGTACGAGTCCAGCTCGTCGGCCGGGACCATGCCGAAGTAAGCCTTCACTCGGTGCAGAGTGGTCATGGCGGTCTCCCCTGTCCGACGGGGACCCCGCGCCCCGTGCAGCGCATGAGTCACATCCGTGTCGTTCACTCACAGGGGACGCTAGCTCACCGCCGCCCGAGCAAGGCCGTTCCGACACGCACGACCGTCGACCCGTACTCGACGGCTGCCTCCAGATCCCCGGACATCCCGGCCGACAGCGTCACCGCACCCGCGTGCGTCGCGCGTACCCCCTGCGCGACCTCCCACACCGTGGCGAAGGCCTCGCGCGGCTCGACGCCCTGCGGCGCCACCGCCATCACCCCGCCCAGCCGCAGGTGCGCGCAGGCGGCGACGCGGTCGGCCAGGCCTGGGACCTCGTCGACCGGCGTCCCGCCGCGGTCGGGATCGCCGTCCACGCTCACCTGCACGAGGACCTCGAGCAGCGTGGTCCGCTCCCCCGCCTCGAACGCGGCCGCGGCGGCGCGCTCGAGGGCGTCGACGAGGCGGGCGGAGTCGACCGAGTCCACCGCGTGCGCCCACCGCGCCAGCGACCGCGCCTTGTTCCGCTGCAGGCGGCCCACGACGTGCCAGTGCGCCGCGACGTCCGGGCGCAGGGCGGCGAGCTCGGCGGCCTTCGCCGCGCCCTCCTGCTCCTTGTTCTCCCCGAAGGCCGTCAGCCCGAGGTCGGTGAGCAGCGCGACGTCCGAGGCGGGCCAGGTCTTGGTGACGGCGAGCAGCCCGACCTCGGCGGGGTCCCGCCCCGCGGACCGGGCGGCCGCCGCCACGCGCTCGCGCACGGCGGCCAGCGACCCGGCCAGCTCCGCCCGTCGCTCGCCGTCGTCCCGCGCCCCCGCCACGGCCTCGGTCACGGCCGCGGGTACTCCCACCACGTCACCGCAGCGAGGCGACCCGTGGGCCCACCGGTGTGCACAGCGCGGCGGTGGCTGAACAGCTGGTCGTCCTCGAACGTGCAGCGCGTGTCGGTGTCGACGCGGGTGACGCCCAGGTCGGCCAGCGAGCGGCGCAGCCCGGCGCGCAGGTCGAGGCCCGGGGTGCCGATCCGCGTGGTGGCGGCGCTGCCGGGCAGGGCGGCCTCGACCTCGTCGCGCATCTCCGCCGGGACCTCGTAGCAGAGGCCGCAGACCGCGGGGCCGAGGAGGACCTCGACGTGCTCGGTCTCGGCGCCGAGCTCGGTCATCGCCTCGAGCGTGCGCGCGAGGATCCCGTCGGCCGCCCCGCGCCGCCCGGCGTGGGCGGCGCCGACGACGCCGGCCGTGGGGTCGGCGAACAGCACGGGCACGCAGTCGGCCACGACGACGGCCAGCGCGAGGCGCGGGCGGTCGGTCACGAGCGCGTCCGCCGTCGGGGTGGGCCCGTCGGCCGAGGAGACCGTCGCGACGTCGGTGCCGTGCACCTGGTTCATCCAGGCCACGCGCTCGGGACCCAGGCCGATGCCCTGACCGAGACGGCGACGGTTGGCGGCGACGGCCGCGGGGTCGTCACCGACGTGGTCGCCGAGGTTGAACGAGTCGTACGGCGCCACCGACCGGCCGCCGGCGCGGGTGGTGACCACACGGCGGATGCGGACGGGCGCAGCTCCCCCGTCCCCGGGATCCCGGGGACGCGCGGGACTGCTGCTTCCGGAGCGGACCGCCACTCCCTCAGCGTCTCATGAAGGAGGGAACGTCCACGTCGTCCTCGTCCGCGGTGCGGGCGGACGGCGCCTCGCGCGGCGGGGTGGTCGAGGAGCCCTCGGTGGAGGTGGCGGTGGAGGCGGCGGTGGACGCCGCGGGAGCGGTGGCCGTGCCCGCCGGCGAGCCGTTGCTCGAGGAGGCGGTCGCCGGCGCCGGGGTCTCCGCAGGACGCTCCACCGACGCGCGGTCGACGGCCGGCGTCGAGCCGGGCACCGTCGGGGCCGCTGAGACCGCGGCCGACGGTCCGCCGACGTGGGAGACGTGGGAGGCGTGGGTGCCGGCCGGCGGCCGCTGCACCTGCCCGGCCTGGGCGCTCGCGGTGGACGTCGACGAGCCCTGTGTCGACCCGAGGGCCTGGGGCTCGAGCTTCTTGTGCGTGGGGGACCCGGAGTCGAAGCCCGCGGCGATGACGGTCACGCGGACCTCGTCGCCCAGCGAGTCGTCGATGACCGTCCCGAAGATGATGTTCGCCTCGGGGTGCGCGGCCTCCTGGACCAGCGACGCCGACTCGTTGATCTCGAACAGGCCGAGGTCCGAGCCGCCGGCGATCGAGAGCAGCACGCCGTACGCGCCGTCCATCGACGCCTCGAGCAGGGGCGAGTTGATCGCCTTGCCGGCCGCCTCGACCGCGCGGTTCTCCCCGCGTGCCGCGCCGATGCCCATCAGCGCGCTGCCCGCCCCGCTCATGACGCTCTTGACGTCGGCGAAGTCGAGGTTGATCAGACCCGGCGTGGTGATCAGGTCGGTGATGCCCTGGACACCGGAGAGGAGCACCTCGTCCGCGCTGCGGAAGGCGTCCATCAGCGAGAGGCCCACGTCGCCCAGCTGCAGGAGGCGGTCGTTGGGGATGACGATCAGCGTGTCGCACTCGTTGCGGAGCTCGGTGATGCCGTTCTCGGCCTGGGTGGCGCGGCGCTTGCCCTCGAAGTTGAAGGGCCGCGTGACGACGCCGATCGTCAGGGCGCCGAGCTTGCGGGCGATGCTCGCGACGACGGGCGCGCCGCCGGTGCCGGTGCCGCCGCCCTCGCCCGCGGTCACGAAGACCATGTCGGCCCCCTTGAGGACCTCCTCGATCTCCTCGCGGTGGTCCTCGGCGGCGCGCCGGCCCACGTCCGGGGCCGCGCCGGCACCGAGACCGCGGGTGAGCTCGCGGCCGACGTCGAGCTTGACGTCCGCATCCGACATGAGCAGCGCCTGCGCGTCGGTGTTCACCGCGATGAACTCGACGCCCTTGAGGCCGACCTCGATCATGCGGTTGACGGCGTTGACGCCGCCACCACCGATGCCGACCACCTTGATCACGGCCAGGTAGTTGTGCGGGGGCGTCATGAGTTCGCCTTTCGTGCGGGGTCTGGCAACGGTGGTCGTCCGGGTCCGGCGTGTCGCAACCCTCGACCTCGAGTGGAGGTTTATGTTGAGGGGCCGCTGTCCGACGTAGGCACGGTAGGCAGGCGTGGCACGGCATTTCCACGAGGCGCGCCGGGCGTGTCCGCACCTCACGTCACCCACTCGCCGGGCGGTCGACACTCTCGAGTGCTCCTCGAGGGTTGTCAGCGAGGGTTGTCAGCGCACCACCGCGAGGTCGGGCGTCGAGACGTCGTACGCCACGCCCGGGCGGGTCAGCAGGGCGGCGAGGACCGCGGCCTTGCGCTCGTTGTCCGCGTCGGCGCCCCAGCGGACCGTGCGGTCGCCGGTGAGGACGAAGCCGACGTCGAAACGGCCGTTGGCGCGCACCTCGACGACGTCGGCCCGCAGCGCCGCGGGCAGGGCCACGACCACGTCGGCGGCGGACCGGGTGCCCGGCTCGTCGGGCGACGGGAGGATGCCCGGCGGCAGCGCGAGGGCCGGGATGCCCGGCGGGCGCTCGGGCATCGTGCGGTACCCGAAGCCGGTGGCGTCGACCAGCAGCACGCCGCCGGCGGGCGACGGGGCCGCGAGCACCGGCTCGCGCTCGGTCACCGAGACCACGAGGGTCCCCGGGTAATCGCGGGACACGTCGACCGACGCGACGCGGGGCAGGGTCCGCACGTTCGCCGCCACGTCGTCGCCGTCGAGCCAGAGCAGCGACCTGCCCGGCGCGACGGCCGCGGCCGCGCGCACCGCCTCGACCTGGTCGGGCGCCGCTCCGACGACCTCGACGTCGCGGACGTCGAGCAGGGGCGACCAGACGGTGAGCCACACGAGCACGGCGACCAGCACCAGCGACACGGCCAGGCCCGCCCAGAGGCTCCGGCGGCGGTGCGCCGGACGGGACACCGGGGCGCGGGCGACCCGCCGGGCGCGTCCCGGCGAGCCGGCCGCGGCGCCCGACGGGCGGGCGCCGGCGCCACCGGTCCGGCGTTGCCGCGCCCGCTCCTGGCGCTCGGCGCCGTCGGCGCGGGCCGTCCGCTCGGAGCGATCTCCCCGGCCCGCCCGACCCGACCGGCCCGCCCGGCCCGGGCGTCCGGTGGAGCGGGCCGGGCCGGTCACCGTGGCTCGATCCCCGGGGGCACGCCGGCCTCGGCCCGGTCGACGCGGCGCTCCAGCTCGGAGATCACCTCGGGGCCGAGGACGGTGATGTCGCCCGCCCCCATGGTGACGACGAGGTCGCCGGGACGGGCGAGGTCGGCCAGCAGCGCCGGGACCTGCCCCCAGGAGGGCTCGTAGTGCACGTGCTCGGGCGGCAGCGTGAGCTGGCGGGCGATGAGCTCGCCGTTAACGCCGGGCTCGGGCTGCTCGCGGGCGCCGTACACGTCGAGCACCACGACCTCGTCGGCCAGCGACAGGGCGGCGCCGAACTCGGCGGCGAAGTCGCGGGTGCGCGAGTAGAGGTGCGGCTGGAAGGCCACGATCAGCCGCCCGGTTCCGCCGAGCACCGGGCGGGCGGCGCGCAGCTGGGCCGCGACCTTGGTGGGCGCGTGGGCGTAGTCGTCGTACACCCGCACCCCGTCGGCGCTGCCGCGGAACTCGAAGCGCCGCCGCACCCCGTCGAACCCGGCGAGACCGCCGAGCAGCTCGTCGAGCGGGGCGCCGAGGTCGAGGCCCGCGAGCAGGGCGGCGCAGGCGTTGAGGGCCTGGTGCTCGCCGGGGACGGCGAGGCGCAGCTCGATCTCCTCCCCCGCCACCGCGAGCCGCAGCATCCCGAGCGCGCCCTCGGCGCGGTAGTCGAGCACGTGCGCGTCCTCGGGACCGGTGGCGGCGCGCCCGTAGCGGCGCACCCGTACGCCCGCCTCCTCCGCGCGGACGCCGAGCGCGGCGGCGCCCGGGTCGTCGGCGCAGACCACGAGGGCCCCGCCCGGCTCGATCCGTGCGGCGAAGGCGTCGAACACCGCGACGTAGGCTTCGACGGTGCCGTGGTGGTCGAGGTGGTCGGGCTCGACGTTGGTGACGATCGCGACGGCCGGCGAGTAGGCCAGGAACGAGCCGTCGCTCTCGTCGGCCTCGGCGACGAAGACGTCACCCAGGCCGTGGTGCGCGCTCGATCCCGACGACAGCAGGTCGCCGCCGATCATGAACGACGGGTCGGTGCCGCAGGCCTGCAGCGCGACGACGAGCATCGACGTGGTCGACGTCTTGCCCGCGCTGCCCGACACGCAGGCGGCGCGGTGGTCGGCCATGAGCTCGGCGAGCACCGCGGAGCGGTGGAGCACGGGGATGCCGCGCGCGGCGGCCTCGAGCAGCTCGGGGTTGTCCGGGTCGGCCTGGTGCACGGCCTTCGTCGTGACGAGGCAGGTGGGCCCGCCGGGAAGGAGGTCGAGGTTGTGCGCGTCGTGGCCGACCGCGACCTCGGCGCCGAGCGCCCGGAGCGCGAGCACCGCACGCGAGTCCTTGGCGTCGGACCCGGACACCATCGCCCCGCGCGCCAGCAGGATGCGCGCGATCCCGCTCATCGCCGCGCCGCCGGCCCCGATGAAGTGCACCCGCGACAGGAGCCGCGGCAGGGGCGGCACCCCGGAGTCGGTGGCGGAGTCGGTCGCGGGGTCGGCCGCGGGGTGGTGGTGCTCCACCTGGTCCGTCGGGCTCATGTCCGGGTCCTCCCGCTCACGCTCGCGCCGGCTGCCTCGAGCACCGTGGCGGCCAGTGTCTCGTCCGCCCCCGCGTGCCCCGAACGCCGGGCCGCCGCGGCGGTGGCGGCGAGCCGGTCGGGGTCGCCGACGAGGCCGGTGACCAGGGAGGAGACCGTCTCGCCGGTCAGGTCGGCGTCGGCGACGAGCAGGCCGCCGCCGGCGTCGACCACCGGGCGGGCGTTGAGCGCCTGCTCGCCGTTGCCGTGCGGCAGGGGGACGTAGATCGCGGGCAGACCCACGGTGGACACCTCGGCGACGGTCATCGCGCCTGCCCGGCACAGCGCGACGTCCGCGGCGGCGTAGGCGAGGTCCATGCGCTCGAGGTAGGGCAGCGGGTGGTACCCGGGCGCTTCGATGGCCGGCGCGTTCTTCGGCCCGTGGGCGTGCAGCACCGACACCCCGGCCGCGGTGAGCGCCGGGACCGCCGCGGACACGGCCTCGTTGAGCGAGCGGGCGCCCTGCGAGCCCCCGAACACCAGCAGCACGGGCCCCTGCGGGTCGAGCCCGAAGTGCGCGCGGGCCTCGGCGCGCAGCCCGGCCCGGTCGAGCTCGGTGATCTCGCGGCGCAGCGGGATGCCGATGACCTCCGCCCCGGCCAGCCCGCTGCCCGGCACCGCGGCGCACACGGCCCTTGCGAACCGGGCGCCGACCTTGTTGGCCACGCCGGCGCGGGCGTTCGCCTCGTGCACCACGATCGGCAGGCGCATCGAGGCCGCGGCCAGGTAGGCGGGCAGGGAGACGTAGCCGCCGAACCCGACGACGACGTCGGCACCCACCTCCCGCAGGACCGCGCGGGTGCGCCGCACTGAGCGGACCACGCGCAGCGGCAGCTTCGCGAGGTCGACGTTGGGCTTGCGCGGCAACGGCACCGGCGGGATCAGCTCGAGCGGGTAGCCGCGCGCCGGGATCAGGCGGGTGTCGAGACCCCGTTCGGTGCCGAGCGCCGTGATCCGGGCGTCGGGGCGCAACCGGCGCACCGCGTCCGCGGTGGCCAGGGCCGGTTCGACGTGGCCGGCGCTGCCGCCGCCCGCCACCACCACCGAGGGCTCGTTCGACGTCATCCCCCCATCGTCCGGGGCCGCCCCTGGCGCGTTCACCGGCCCCCTCCCCGGGGTCCGTCCCGTCGCGCCGGTCGGTCGGTCGCGGCGGCGCGCGGCAGGCTCGGCTCGGGCAGCCGCAGGACCCGGGCGAGACGTCCCTGCCCGTGGGCGCGCAGGGCGGCGGCCGCCTCGGGCTCGTGGCGGGCGAAGTTCGCGAGCAGGCCGCCGGAGAACAGGGCGAGCGCCAGCGACGTGCCACCCGAGGACACCAGGGGCAGCGGGATGCCGGTGACCGGCAGCAGTCCGACGACGTAGCCGATGTTGATGCAGGCCTGCGCCACCAGCCAGACGGTGAGCGTCGAGGCGACCACGCGGATCCACGGGTCCACGCTGCGCGCGGCGATCCGCAGACCGACGTAGGCGAGCGTGACGAACAGGGCGATCACCGCGCCCGCCCCGACGAACCCCAGCTCCTCGCCGATGATCGCGAAGATGAAGTCGTTGTCGGCGTTGGGCAGGTAGTCCCACTTCGCCCGCCCCTGCCCCAGGCCCGCGCCGAACAGGCCGCCGTCGGCGAGGGAGTACAACGCCTGGCGCGCCTGGTAGGCCGGGCCGAGCGGGTCGGCCGTGTCCGGGTTGAGGAACGCGGTGATCCGGCTCTGCCGGTAGGTGGCGACGACGCCGAGCACCACCGAGGCCACGACCCCGCTCGAGACGATGAACGCCATCAGGCCCAGCGGCGCGCACGCGAACCACAGCAGCGCGAAGACGATGATCATGAGCGAGATCGTCGTGCCCAGGTCGGGCTGGGCGAGCACCAGCACGAGGACCAGCAGCGCGACCGGCAACAACGGCAGCAGCGCAGCGCGCCAGGTCCGCGGGTGCGGGCGGTGGCGGACGAGGACGTGCGCGCCCCAGAGCGCCAGCGCGATCTTCGTGAGCTCCGAGGGCTGCAGCGAGAGCCCCGCGACGCGGAACCAGCTGCGCGAGCCGTTGACCACGGCACCGAGGCCCGGCACCAGCACGAGCACGAGCAGCACCAGGCAGCCCGCGAGCAACCACGGGCTCGCCGCCCGCAGGCGCCGCGGCGGGACGCGCAGGCCGATCCAGAACAGGACGAGCCCGATCATCGCGAACACGGACTGCCGGAAGAACACGCCGTAGGACGAGCCGCCCGCGGCGTACGCCGACACCGCGGACGCCGACAGCACCATGACCAGCCCGAGGGCGGTGAGCAGCCCGAACACCGCGAGCACGAGGTGCAGGGAGGTCAGCGGGCGTTCGAGCCACTGGTGCAGGGCCGTCCGGGCCTGGGCCAGGACACCCGGACGCGCCGGGCGCTCCCGTGGCCGCCGGGCCGGCGCGCTCACGCTGCGCCGCCGGGCCCGCTCACGGTCTCGGGGGCGGGATCCGGGTCGGGGGGCGACGCCGCTCCGTGCGGGCCCACCCCGCCGGCGACGCTGCGCGCGGCGGCGGCGAACGCGTCGCCGCGCGCCGCGTAGTCGCGGAACATGTCCATGGACGCAGCCGCGGGGGCGAGCAGCACGGTGTCGCCAGGTGCGGCCAGGGTGGCGGCGGCCCGGGCCGCCCTGGTCATGCCGCGCATGCCTGCGTCGGGGTCCTGCCGGTCGTCGCTCACCGGCCCATCGTCACCCCCGCCCACGTCGAGGACGGGGACCTCGGGGGCGTGTCGCGTGAGCGCGGCGTGGACGCGGTCCCGGTCGCGGCCCAGGACGACGGCCCCCGCGAGCCGGTCGCGGTGGGCGACGACGAGCTCGCCGACGTCGGCACCCTTGAGCAGGCCGCCCGCCACCCAGACGACGCGGGGGTGCGCGGCGAGGGACGCCGCAGCGGCGTGCGGGTTGGTGGCCTTCGAGTCGTCGACCCACCGGACCCCGCCGGCCTCGGCCACCACGGCACCGCGGTGCGGGCCGGGGGCGACCGCGCGCAGACCGGCAGCCACCGCCTCGGGCGCCACCCCGTGCGCGCGGGCCAGGGCAGCCGCGGCCAGGGCGTTCAGCTCCCCGGGCGGGCCGGGCGGGGCGACGTCGCCGACCGGCGCGAGCGGTACGGCGTCTGCGTCGGGGTCGGCCTCGGGAGCACCGAACGCCCGGTCCACGAGGTGCCCGTCGACGATCCCCAGCTCGCCGGGACCGGGCTCGCCCCGGGTGAAGCCGACGTGGCGCGGCGCCGGCGCGGCGATCAGCAGCGCGGCGGCCTCGTGGTCGTCGAGGCCCGCGACCGCGACGTCACCGCGCAGCACCCGCGCCTTCGCGGCGCCGTAGGCGGCCATCGAGCCGTGCCAGTCGAGGTGGTCCTCGGCGAGGTTGAGCACCGCCCCGGCGAAGGGGCGCACCGAGGGCGACCACTCGAGCTGGAAGCTCGACAGCTCGACCGCCAGCACCCGGTGGCCCGCCCGCAGCGCGTCCACGACGGGCAGGCCGATGTTGCCGCAGGCGACGGTGTCCTCCCCCGCCGCGCGCAGGATCGCCTCGAGCATCGTCGTGGTGGTGGTCTTGCCGTTGGTGCCGGTGACCACGAGCCAGCGCGGTGGCCCGTCCGGGCAGATCGCCGGGTCGTCGCCCAGCCACCAGGCGAGCTCCGGCTCGCCGACCATCGGCACCGACGCCGCGCGTGCCGCGAGCGCCAGCGGCGAGTCGGTGCGGAAGCCGGGGCTGGTCACCACGAGGTCGGCACCCTCGGGCAGGGCCGACAGCTCGCGGGTGCGGGCCACCGGGCGGTCGCCGAGCAGGTCCAGCTGGGCCGGGTCGCCGTCCGCGACCGTCACCCGGGCCCCGAGGTGCAGCAGCACGTCGACGACGGACACCCCGGTCCGCCGGGCCCCGGCGACGAGGACGTGGCGGTCGTGCCAGGCCGTCATCCGCCCGACGCCGCCAACCACTCGCTGTAGAACAGGCCCAGCCCCAGCGCGCAGCAGATCGCCGCGAGCAGCCAGAAGCGGATGATCACCGTCGTCTCGGCCCAGCCCGCGAGCTCGAAGTGGTGGTGGAACGGGGCCATGCGGAACGGTCGCCGTCGCGTCGTCCGGAAGACGGCCACCTGCAGCACCACCGACAGCGCCTCGACGACGAAGACGCCGCCCAGGACGACGAGCAGGAGCTCGGTGCGGGTCACCATCGAGAGGCCGGCGAACAGCCCGCCGAGCGCCAGCGAGCCCGTGTCCCCCATGAAGATGCGGGCCGGGGCCGCGTTCCACCACAGGAAGCCGATGCATGCGCCCATCGCCGCGGCCGCGACGAGCGTGACGTCGAGGGGATCGCGCACCTGGTAGCAGCCGGCCTCGATCTGCATCCCGCAGGCGTTGCGGAACTGCCAGAACGACACGATCAGGTAGGTCGCCAGCACCATCGCCGACGTCCCGGCGGCCAGGCCGTCGAGCCCGTCGGTGAGGTTCACGGCGTTCGACCAGGCCGTCACCACGAGGTAGCAGAAGACGACGAACCCGACCGCGCCGAGGCTGACCACCGCGATGTCGCGGACGAACGACAGGTTCGGCGACGCCGGCGTCAGCCCCTGTTCGTCCGGGAACTGCAGCGCGAGCACGCCGAACAGCACGGCCGTGACGAGCTGGCCGACCAGCTTCGCGGTCTTGTTCAGCCCCAGGTTGCGCTGCCGCCGGATCTTGATGAAGTCGTCGAGGAAGCCGACGACGCCCAACGACGTCATGAGCATGAGCACGAGCAGGCCGGACGCCGAGATCGCGACGTCGCCCACCAGGTGGGCGACCAGGTAGCCCGCCCACACCGCCACGAGGATCGCGACGCCACCCATCGTCGGGGTGCCGCGCTTGCCGCGGTGGCTCTGCGGCCCCTCCTCGCGGATCTCCTGGCCGAACCCCTGCTTGATGAACAGCCGGATCACGTACGGGGTCAGCAGGATCGACACGGCCAGCGCGACGCCCGCCGCCACCAGCACGCCCCTCATCGGGCTCCTCTCCCGTTCACCAGCGCGCCGTCCACCAGCATCTGGGCGACCCGCTCGAGTCCCGCCGAGCGGGAGGCCTTCACCAGGACGACGTCGCCCGGCGCGACGCCGGCGCTGATCATGTCGGCCGCCGCCGCGGCGTCGGGCACCAGGTGGGAGTCGACGCCGCCCGCGGCCGCGGCCTCGTGCAGCGCGGCGACCGGGCCGTCGCCCCCGACCACGACGAGCCGCTGCACACCGGTGCGGGCGACCTCGCGGCCGAGCTCCGTGTGCGCCTGCGGGGCGTCGTCGCCGAGCTCGGCCATGACGCCGAGCACGGCGGTGTGGCGCCCGCCCATCGCGGCGAGCGTCGCCAGCGCGGCGCGCATCGACTCCGGGTTCGCGTTGTAGGCGTCGTTGAGCACGCGGACGCCGTCGGGACGCTCGGTGAGCTCCATGCGCCAGCGCGAGCGCGGCGCCGCGGTGGCGAGGCGCGCGGCGACGGTGTCGAGGTCCAGGCCCGACTCGAGCGCCACGGCCGCCGCGGCCAGCGCGTTGTCGACGTGGTGGGCGCCGTGCAGGCCGAGGGTCACCGGCGTCTCGCCCGCGGGCGTCACCAGCCGGAACGTCGCGCGCCCGGCGTCGTCGAGGTGCTCGTCGACCGCCCGGACCGTCGCCGCGGGCGCCCGTCCGGTGTGGACGACGCGCGCCGCGGTGCGCTGCGCCATGGCCGCCACCACCGGGTCGTCGGCGCCGATCACGGCGACGCCGCCGTCCTGAGCAGCCGGCAGGGCCTCGACCAGCTCGCCCTTGGCCTGTGCGATCGCCTCCCGCGAGCCGAACTCGCCGAGGTGGGCCGAGCCGACGTTGAGGACGACGCCGATCCGCGGCGGCGCGACACGGCACAGGGCCCCGACGTGGCCGGGCCCGCGGGCGGAGAGCTCGAGGACGAGGTGACGGGTCTCGCGGGTGGCGCGCAGGGCGGTCCAGGGGTGCCCGAGCTCGTTGTTGAACGACCCGGGCGGGGCGACGGTGGGGCCCGCTCCTTCGAGGAGGTGCGCGGTGAGGTCCTTGGTCGACGTCTTGCCCGACGAGCCGGTGATGCCGACGACCGACAGCCCAGCCCCAGGTCCGATGGCGGCGGCGAGGGTGTCGACGACGTGGCGTGCGAGCGCGGCCAGCCCGGCCAGGACCCCGGCGCCGGCGCCGTCGGCGTCCGCGGCGAGCACGTAGGAGCTGGAGGTGCCCGACACCGGCGGCACGATCACGGCCGGCGCGTCCACCTCACGGGCGGCCAGCACACCGGCGGCGCCGGCCGCGGTGGCGGCGTCGACGAAGTCGTGCCCGTCGACCCGCTCGCCGGGCAGGGCGACGAACAGCCCGCCCGGGGTGACGGCGCGGCTGTCGAACTCGACGGAGCCGGTGATGCGCTCGTCGCCCGACGCGCGGTGCAGCCGCCCGCCGGTGACACGGGCGACGTCGGCGAGGGTCAGCTCGATCACCGGGGACCACCGGCCCGCAGCGCCCGTTCGAGCTCCTCGACGTCGGAGAACGGGAGCTTCTCGGCCCCCACCTGCTGGCCGGTCTCGTGGCCCTTGCCGGCGACCACGACGACGTCGCCGGGGCGCGCCTCGGCCACGGCCGCGGCGATGGCGGCGCGGCGGTCGCCGATCTCGTCGACCACGGCGCCGGGCACCTCGCGGGCGCCGTCGAGCACCGCGGCGCGGATCGCGGCCGGGTCCTCGGTGCGGGGGTTGTCGTCGGTGACCCAGAGGTGGTCGGAGAGCTGGGCGCCCAGCCGGCCCATCACCGGGCGCTTGGCGCGGTCGCGGTCACCGCCGCAGCCCAGCACGGTGAGCACGCGTCCGCCGGTCTCGGTGGCCTGGGCCCGCAGCGTCTCGAGCAGGGCGCCGACCGCGGCGGGCTTGTGCGCGTAGTCGACGACGGCGAGGAACGGCTGGCCGGCCTCGACGCGCTGCATCCGGCCGGGCACCCGGACCTCCGCGAGCCCGCGGGCGAGCGCGGCGGGGTCCTCGCCCGCGGCGTGCCCACAGGCGAGGGCGAGCAGGGCGTTGGTGACGTTGAAGGCGCCGGGCAGCCGCAGGGTGACCGGCAGCGCGAGCCCGTCCGGGCCGTGCGCGGTGAAGCGCTGGGTGCCGTCCGGGAGGGCGACGACGTCGGCGGCGTGCCAGTCGGCCTCGGGGGTGCCGACGGTGACCGTCTTCTTCTCTCCGGCGCCCTCGCGGACCAGGCGCTGGCCCCACGCCGAGTCGATGCAGACCACCTCGGCCGCGGAGCGCCCGTCGAACAGGCGCGCCTTGGCCGCGAAGTAGTCCTCCATGTCGGCGTGGAAGTCGAGGTGCTCCGCCGACAGGTTGGTGAACGCGCCCACCGCGAACCGGGTGCCGGCGACGCGGCCGAGGCTCAGCGCGTGGCTGGAGACCTCCATGGCCACGTGCGTCGCGCCCTCGTCGACCATCGTCGCGAGGAGGGCCTGCAGGTCGGGCGCCTCGGGCGTGGTGAAGGAGCTGGGCAGCCGCCGCCCGCCCAGGCGGGTCTCGACGGTGCCGATCAGCCCGGTGCGCGCCCCGGCGGCGGCGAGCGCGGCCTCGAGCAGGTAGACGGTCGTCGTCTTGCCGCTGGTGCCGGTCACGCCGAGCACGTCGAGGCGCGTCGAGGGGTCGCCGTAGATCCGCGCCGCGGCGGGCCCGATCGCGGCACGGGGGTCGGGGTGCACGAGGACGGGGACGGCAGCCTCGAGGGCGGCCTCGCGCAGCACCG
This sequence comes from Actinomycetospora chibensis, assembly GCF_028737215.1. Lineage (GTDB taxonomy): Bacteria > Actinomycetota > Actinomycetes > Mycobacteriales > Pseudonocardiaceae > Actinomycetospora > Actinomycetospora chibensis. The sequence goes on from NZ_JAQZAM010000011.1 coordinate 91,357, forward strand.
GACGGGCGGCCCCGTCGGCGTCGGTGAGGACGGCCGCGGCGCCGCGGGCCAGCGCGTCGCCCACGAAGTCGGCGCCGTGCGCACGACTGCCGGGCAGGGCCGCGAACAGGTCGCCGGGACGCACCTCGTGCGCACGCAGCGTGGCCCCGGTGAGCCGGGCGTCGGCCTCGCCGACGATCTCCACGGAGCCGGTCTCCCGCAGCCGGGCGACCACCTCGGTGACCGTCACGGGTGTGACGCGCAGGGGACGCGGAGGGCCGTCCCCGAGGCCTCCGCCGACCGCGCCCGCGGTGCCGTCACCACCCCGCCCCGGAGCGGGTCCAGGGGCGTCATCGGTGGTTCTCGGCGGTGCGGCAGGCACGGTCGCGAAGGCTACTCACCGTCTCCGTCGTCCCTCCGCAGGCCCTGTGGCCTGCATCGGGAGTCACAGGAGCATCACGGGAGCGTGAGCGGCACCTGGCGCGGCGGCGCCGTGGACACCGGCACGGCTCCGTGCTGGGCGAGGTAGGCGCCGATGTCGTGGAACAGCGGCGCGGCGGAGTCGCCGCCCGGCGGGCGGTCGAGCATCAGCGCGACGACGTAGCGGGGGTCCTGGGCCGGGAACATGCCGGCGAAGGTGATCCAGTAGTTCGACTGGGAGTAGCAGCCGCAGCCCGGGTCGACCTGCTGGGCCGTCCCCGTCTTGCCGGCTACCGGATAGCCCGGGATCGCCGCCTGCGGCCCCGTGCCGCGGTTGCCGCCGCGGCCGTCCTGGGTCACCGACTGGAGCATGTCGCGCATCGTCCGCGCGGTCTCCGGGCTCATCGCCCGCACGCCCTCGGGCGTCGGCGACGGGGTGCGGACGCCGTCGGCCCCGACCTCGGCCTCCACCACCCGCGGCGGCACGCGCACGCCGTCGTTGGCGACGGCCTGGTACATGCTCGCCATCTGCAGCGTGGTCATCGAGAGGCCCTGGCCGATGGGCAGGTTGCCGAAGGTGCTGCCCGACCAGTCCTCGCGGGCCGGCACCGACCCCGGGCTCTCACCCGGGAGCTCGATGCCGGTCCGGGTGCCGATGCCGAGCGACTCGAGCATCGACGCGAACCGGTCGGGGCCCACGCGCTGGGCCGTCATCAGCGTGCCCACGTTCGAGGAGCGCCCGAGCACGCCGTTGAGCGTGAGGTTGATCGTGCCGTGGGACCAGGCGTCGCTGATCGTGCGGTCGGCGACGCGGATGCTGCCCGGGACCTGGAGGACGTCCTCGGGCCGGGCCACGCCGGCCTCGAGGGCCGCGGCCATCGTCACGAGCTTGTTGACCGAGCCCGGCTCGAACGGCGACGTCACCGACGGGTTGCTCAGCTGCGCCCCGGGCGCGCCCGGGGAGGCGGGGTTGAACGACCCGGAGTTGGCCATCGAGAGCACCTGGCCGGTGCGCGCGTCGAGGACGACCGCGCTGCCGTTGCGGGCGCCGACGCGGGCGGTGTATTCCCGCAGGCGCTGCTCGACGGCGTACTGCAGGTCGGTGTCGAGGGTCAGGACGATGTCACGACCCGCCTGCGCGGGCTGCTCGGCGCGCGTGGTGCCGGGGATGACGGCGTCGCTGCCCTCCGCGGTGTCGACGACGCGGAAGCCGTCCTGACCGGCGAGGGTGGTGTCGAGCGCGCTCTCCAGCCCGATCGACCCGCGGATCTTCTGGCGGTCCATGTTCCAGGCGGCGCTGCCGACGACGGTCGCGGCCACGTCGCCCGCGGGATACTGCCGCGACTCGCGGTCCTCCTCGGCGATCTCGGGGAACGCCTCGCGCACCTGGCGCGCGGCCCCGGGGTCGACCAGCGGGGCGAGCACCACGTAGCTGCGGTCCGAGGTCAGCGACGCGAAGATCGGGCCGGGGTCGAGGCCGAGGATGCGCCCGATGCCCAGGGCGATCGCCGACTTGCGCTGGTCCGGGGTCGGCGAGCCCGGCTGGCTGCGGACCGCGGGGTCGTTCCAGTCCTCGGTGATGCGCCGCGGGTTCGCGACGAGCGCCTTGGCCTCGACGCTGAAGGCGAGCGGTGTGCCGTAGCGGTCGAGGATCGCGCCGCGCTCGGCGGGCACGACCAGCTTCGTCGTGCGCTGTCGGGCGGCGTCGGCGGAGAGGTCCCCCGCACGCAGGCCCTGGACCTCGACGAGCTTGAGGGTGCACAGCAGGAGGACCGCCACCAGGATCACGCGGCCGACCCGCAGGCGGCGCCGCGGGTCCGGCGGCCGTGGGGCCGGGCGGCCCCGCGGCCCCCGCCCCCCCTGCCGCGGCGGGGGCGGCGGCGGTGACGGGCGACGGCCGCCGGGGCCCCGCACGCCCGGGCCGCGCGCCGGCGGCCGGCTCAGGGTGGCCCGGCTCGTGGTCGCCCGGCTCATGGTCCCGGAGCCACGCGGCATCAGGGGGCCGCCGGCGAGGCGTCGTCGGCGGCCGCCGCGGAGTCGGGGGTGGTCTCGGAGTTCGCCGGGTCCGGGGTGGTGTCGGGGGTCGCGTCCGGCACCGCGACCAGCTGGTCCTCGGCCGCCGCCGCACCGGCCGGTGCCGGGGCGGGCTGTCCGTCGGTGGCGGCCTGGGCGCCGTTGTTCTGGGCGCCGTCGTTCTGGGCGGGCGGGGTGGCGGGGACCGCGACCGGCGGCGGCGGGGCGACCGCCTGGGCGGGCTTCGGGTCTCCGACGACCTGGGACGACCCGTCGGGAGCGATCACCAGCACCGCGGGCTCCCCCGCCGGCACCATGCCCTGGGCCCGGGCGGCGGCGGCCAGCGCGGGCGCCGACTGCGCGGCCTCGACGTCGCGGTGGAGGCGCTCGCTCTGCTCGGAGAGGTCGCGCGCCACCTGCCGGGCCTCGTCGAGTCGGTAGGAGTCGGCCGCAGCCGCCGTCGAGAGCCACAGCGTCGCCACCAGCCCCCCGGTGAGCAGCACCATGATGAGGAGGACGAACGGGGCGATGCCGGAGGCGCGCGTGTCCGCCGTCCGGGTCGGGGACGCCGTCGCCGCGCGCGTCGGGACCGTGGGACGGCGCGTACCCGTGTCCCGCGACGCGGGCCGGGTGCTCGTCGTGCCCGGGCGGGGGCCGGTCAGGGTCCCGGTGCTCATGCGGCCTCCCGAATACGTTGCGCGGCACGCAGCCGCACCGACGCCGCCCGTGGGTTCGCGGCGATCTCGTCCTCATCGGCCCGTTCCGCGCCGCGGGTCAGCAGGCGCAGCTCGGGCTCGTCCTCCGGCCGGACGATGGGCATGTCCGGTGGGGCCTTGGTGCGCGAGTACTCGGCGAGCACGCGCTTGACGATCCGGTCCTCGAGGGACTGGTAGGACATGACGACCACCCGGCCGTCGACGGCCAGCGCGCGGACCGCGGCCGGGATCGCGCCGGCGACGGCGTCCAGCTCGCCGTTGACCTCCACCCGCAGCGCCTGGAACGTGCGCTTGGCGGGGTTCCCGCCGGTGCGGCGGGCGGCGGCCGGGATGGCCTCGTCGAGGAGGGCGACGAGCTCCGCGCTGGTCCGCAACGGAGCCCGCCGCCGGGCGCGCACGACGGCCTCGACGATGCGCCGGGCCGATCGCTCCTCTCCGTACTCGTGCAGCACGCGCACCAGGTCGCCGGGCGCGTAGGTGTTGAGGACGTCGGCCGCGGTCGGGCCGGTCGTCGGGTCCATCCGCATGTCCAGCGGCGCGTCGCGGGCGTAGGAGAAGCCGCGCTCGTCCTCGTCGAGCTGCATCGAGGACACGCCGAGGTCGAAGAGCACGCCCTGGACGCCGCCGAACCCGAGGTCGTCGAGGACGTCGGGGATCGCGTCGAAGACGGCGTGGACGAAGTGAGTGCGGTCGGCGTAGTCGCTCAGACGTTCAGAAGCGAGTCGCAACGCCGATCGGTCGCGGTCAACACCCACAAGAGTGAGTCTCGAGTGCCGAGAAAGCAGCGCGGCGGAGTGGCCGGCGGCCCCCAGGGTGGCGTCGACGAGCACGGCGTCCCGGTCGGCGAGGGCCGGCTCGAAGAGGGAGACGATGCGGTCGAGCAGGACGGGGACGTGACGGGGGGGCGCGAACTGCGGCTCCTGCCCCTCGTCGTCCACCGAACGCCCCTCACCGACTCGTCGTCCCGGGGCCCGCACGCCCGGTCCTCTGTTGCTGCGGTCGGATGTCGTCACGTCCCGGCCCGCAGGGCGACGGACCTGGCGCCGGGGAAGGTGCGCCAGGGCTGTCGCCCTGCGGACCGGGGCCTCACGGCACCCGACCCGGCGCCCCTCGAGGGCGCCACGTGTTCGCTTGTCGGTGCGGTCGACGTCAGAAGACGCCGGGCAGCACTTCCTGCTGGGCCTGCGCGTAGCCGGCTTCGTGCTCGTCCTGGTACCGCGCCCACGCCGCGCTGTCCCAGATCTCGAGGCGGTTGACCGCCCCGATGACCGTGCAGTCGCGGTCGAGCCCGGCGTAGCGCCGGAGCTCGGCCGTGATCGGGATACGACCCTGGGAGTCGGGGCGCTGCTCGTCGGTGCCGGCGAACAGGTAGCGCTGGTACGCGCGCACCCGCTCGTCGGTGAACGGCGCCTCGGCCACCTTGCGGGCCATCTGCTCGAACTCGTCACGGGGGAACACATAGAGGCAGTGGTCCTGACCCTTCGTGATCATCAGCCCCCCTGCGAGCTCGTCCCGGAACCTCGCGGGCAGGGTCAACCTGCCCTTGTCGTCCAATCTCGGGGTGTGGGTGCCGAGGAACACGGCGCCCACCTCCCTGGCGAGGCCCGTCCGCCCCACTGCTCACCACCATACCCCACGATCCCCCACGGCCAAACCATCCTGAGGGCCTCGTGATCCCCCATCGGGGTGTTCTGCCTGCTCAGGGCGCGTGGGGTGATGTGGGGGGCGCAGGCGCGACCCTGACGCCTCGGGGCCCTGCGAGCCCGTCGACACGCCGTTCCGGAGTGCGACGGAGGCGTTCCGAGCTGGGGATGGGGCGCCGCGGCCTGCCGGTGGGGCGGGGTGGGGGACGCCGGTGGGGCGGGGTGGGGACGCGCTCGCCGGCCCTGTGGGGCGAGGTGGGAGGCGCTCGCCGACCTGGTGGGCGGGGTGGAGGAAGCGAGGGCGTCCCTCGCTGCCCACAGGTGAGCGAAGGACGCCCTCGCCGGCCCGGTGGGGCGAGGTGGGGGGCGAGGTGGGGGGCGCTCGAGGGGGACGTCGGTGGCCATGAGCGCGCCCGCTGCTCCCCCAGGCCCGTGTGGCGGGCTCGCCGGAGCACCCGCAGCGCTCATGGACGGCGGCGACGCCACGGCCGCGGGGAGATCAGGGGCGCGCTGACCACCCGTCAGCACGCCTTCGGGGTGTCGACGTGCCCCTGATCATGGAAGCACCGCCGCCGGGACCCCGGAACGACGACGCGCCGCCGACCACGGGGGTCGGCGGCGCGTCGGAGCGTCGAGAAGCGGAGGGCTACTCCTGCTCGAAGCGGCGGCGGAAGCGCTCTTCCATCCGCGAGGTGAAGCGGCTGCGTTCCTTCTCGCTCGCGGCCGGGGACTCGCCCTCGGCAGCGGCGGCTTCCTTCTTGCGCGCGCCGAAGGACGTGATGGCGAGGACCGCGCCGCCGAACATCGCGAGGAAGCCCGCGACGCTCACGATGATCCCCACGGTCGAGGAGCTGAAGACGACGCCCAGGACGAGCATCACGACGCCGATGACGAAGAGGGCGATGCCCTGCACGCGGCGCCGGCGCGACGGGCGACGGAGCTTGCCTCCCCGGACGGTGGACGCGAACTTCGGGTCCTCGTCGTAGAGGGCGCGCTCGATCTGCTCGAGCAGGCGCTGCTCGTGCTCGGAGAGCGGCATGTTTCTCCTCCGGCACCGGAATGGAAAAAGACGCCCGACCTCGGGGGGTCTGGCGGGCATCGTCGGGATGTCCGACACCCATCGTACGAGTCCGGTGGCAGTCCCACTACCCGGACCGGCGTGTTGCGCTCCTGATCATCCGTTCGGCTCCCGTGGTGATGCCGCTCGCGACACGCGCGGATGCTCTCGGTGACGATCCGGCCCACCGGCACGCGCCGGATCCGCGGCCTCGACGGGTGAGCGGGCCCGGGTCGGGTCCGGATCACCGAGCAGGCTCGCCGGACGAACCGCCGCGACGCCGAAGCGTGAACGGGCCTGGTCAGCGGCGCGCTCGGCGTCCGACCAGCCGTGCTCGGCCTCGCCGAGGACGATCTGCTCGGGTGCGCGGTCCGCCGGGACGAGCCCCTCGGCGCGGACCCCGAGCAGTCGCACCGGCGCGATCGGGCCGAGGGCGTCGAGGAGCTCGCCCGCGGTGGCGTACAGCTCACGGGCGAGATCCGTCGGCGCCGGGAGCGTCCGCGATCGTGTGATCGTGGTGAAGTCGTCGAAGCGGACCTTGAGCGCGACCGTCCGCGCCCGCACCGCGCGCCGGCGCAGCATGCGTCCGGTGCGGTCCGCGAGGCGCAGGAGCTCGCGCCGCAGGACGGCCCGGTCGACGAGGTCGCGGGCGAACGTCTCCTCGGCGCCGGCGGACTTCTCGCGGCCGTGCGGGTCGACCCGCCGCTCGTCGACACCACGCGCCAGGGCGAACAGGTGGACGGCGTGGGCCTCCCCCACCGCCCGCCGGAGCGTGGCGAGCCCGGCCGCGGCGACGTCCCCGACCGTCGCGATGCCGTGGCGGGCGAGCACCTCCTCCGTCCGCGCCCCGACGCCCCACAGCGCACCGACCGGCAGCGGGTCGAGGAAGGCGCGGACCCCGTCGGCGGGCACGAGGTGCACCCCGTCCGGCTTCGCGACGCGCGAGGCGAGCTTGGCGACGAACATCGTCGACGCGATGCCGACCGAGCAGGTGATCTGCTGGGAGGCGGCGACCTGCTCGCGGATCGACGCCGCGATCTCCAGCGGCGTCGCCCCGAGCCGGCGCAGCGCGCCGGACACGTCGAGGAACGCCTCGTCGAGGCTCAGCGGCTGCACCAACGGCGTGACCGAGCGGAACACCTCCATGACCGCGCGGGAGACCTCGGAGTACGCGGCGAAGTCCGGCGGCAGGAACACGGCCTGCGGGCACAGCCGGTGGGCGCGCGCCGACGGCATCGCCGAGCGGACCCCGTGAGCCCGCGCCTCGTAGCTCGCCGAGAGCACGACGCCCCGCTCCGGGCCGCCTCCGACGACGACCGGGTGGCCCCGCAGCTCGGGCCGTGAGCGGATCTCGACCAACGCGTAGAACGCGTCCATGTCGACGTGCAGGATGCCGCAGCCCGCGTCCCGGCCGGGCGCCTGACCCGACGGGGGCGTGCTCAGCCCGGCCGCCGCGCGAGGACGTGCAGCTGCGAGGCCATGTCGCGCAGCGGCGGGGTGCCGGCGGCGATGTCCTCGAGCTCGGCGAGCGGGTCGGGCACGGCGCCGCCGGAGTCGAGCACGCCGTCGGGCACGAGATCGGCGAGCACCCGGTGCCCCTGCACCCGCTCGACCGACAGCTGCCCGTCCACCTCGACCAGCGTGCGAATCTCCTCGACGTCCATGCGGCGGCGCAGCGGGTCGTTGGCGCCCCAGCGCCCCGAGGGGTCGACGAGCACCCGGCGGGCCTCCTCGAGCCGGCCGGCCACGACCCGCGAGAGCACGGCGGCGAACCGGCCGGCGACGAGCAGCGAGAGCGCTCCGCCGGGCACGGTGGCGAGGGCGAGCGCCCGGCACGCCTCGGCCGGGTCGTCGACGTACTCGAGCAGCCCGTGCCCGAGGACCAGGTCGGCCTCGGCCTCGGCGACCACGTCGGCCAGCGCGTCCACGTCGCCCTGCACCGCCCGCACGCCGCCGGCGACACCCGACTCGCGCGCCCGGCTGCGAAGCACCGCGAGGGCGTTGGCGCTGGAGTCGACGACCGTGACCTCGCACCCGTCGGCGGCCAGGGGCACCGCCCAGGTGCCGCTGCCGCCGCCGACGTCGAGGACGCGGGGTGCCGCGCCGCCACGGCGGCTCCGCGCCGCGGTGAGCTCGACCCGCAACGTGCGCGCGACGACGTCGACCGGGGCGAACGACGGGGCGCGACTCACCGCGACACCGTAGAACGTGGGACGGGTGCGCGGGGTCACCGACCGGTAGGTTCCCCCCGTGCACGTCACCGGGGTGCTGAGCCTCAAGGGCGGGGTCGGGAAGACGACCGTCGTCCTGGGCCTGGCCGGATCCGCCCTCCGGGCCGGTCTGCGGACCCTGGTGGTCGATCTCGACCCCCAGGGCAACGCGACGACCGCGCTCGAGCCCGAGGCCACCGAGACCACGATCGCGCAGGCCATGGAACGGCCGTCGGCGGCGCTGCTCGCGTCGTCGATCGCCCCCAGCGCCTGGGGCGAGGACCTCGACGTCCTCGTCGGCTCGGAGGACATCGAGCGTCACAACCACCCCGATCCGGGGTCGCAGCGGCTGGGGGCACTGGCGCGCCTGCTCGGCGACCTGCCCAAGGACGAGGACGGCGCCACCCGGACGGGCCTGGCGAAGTACGACCTCGTGCTCATCGACTGCCCGCCCTCGCTCGGCCAGCTGACCCGCTCCGCCCTCGTGGCCGTGGACCGGGCCGTCCTGGTGACCGAGCCCACGATCTTCGCGGTGTCCGGTGTGCAGCGCGCCTTCGAGGCGGTGCAGGCCGAGCGCGAGAACAACCCGGACCTCCAGCCCCTGGGCGTGCTGGTGAACAAGTACCGGGCGCGCTCCTCGGAGCACGAGTTCCGCCTGAATGAGCTGCGCGAGCTCTTCGGACCCCTCGTCATCTCCGGGGCGCTGCCCGACCGCAGCGCGGTGCAGCAGGCCCAGGGCGCCGGGGTGCCGATCCAGCGGTGGGACACCCCGGGCGCCCGCGAGATCGCGAGCCAGTTCGACTCGCTGCTCGGCCGCATCGTGCGCTCGCGCACCCACCGGTCGGGCCGCGGGCGGGCCCGGCGGGCGCCCGACGCCTGACCGTCAGCGTCCGCGCCCGGCCACGGTGCGCGTGACCAGCGCGAGGAACAGGTCGGCCTGGCGCACCATGTCGTCGGCGTCGCGCTGGGACACCTTCCCCCGCACCCCGGCCTCGACGGCCGAGCGCGTCGCCGAGTGCGCCGCGAAGAAGGCCGCCCACTCGCCGTACTCCGGCGCGACGGACGCGAGCAGCGTCCAGGCGTCCGTGGGGCGCGAGGCCCGCTTGGCGCGGGCGCGCAGGGCGAGGACCGCCGCCGCGGCGCGGAGGGCCCCGAGGTGGGCGGCCCGGAAGCGCTCGGCGGCGTCGTCCTCGGCCTGGGCGGCCCGCAGCTCGTCGCGGGCGGCGCCGAGCAGCTGCACCACCGTGCGCGACGGCGGCGGAGCCGGCGCGGCCGGGGTCGCGCGGGTGGGGGCCCCACGCGCATCCGGCCGCGCCGGCGTGCCGGACCGGGCGGGGGCGGGGACCGCCGGTCCGGCGTCGGTGGGCGCCGCCCCGCACGGGGCGGCCTCCGGAGGGGTGGTGTCGAACAGTCCGGGCATGGCGAGAGCGCTGGTCATGGTGATCTCCTCAGGGCATCGGGCGTCGCGGGCGGGTCAGTAGCCGGCGCGACGGAGGTCCCACACGCCGGGACCCGAGCGCATGCGCAGCACGAACTCGCCGGGCGGCAGGTGCGGCTCGTCGGACCGGCACGCGAGCACGCGCCAGCAGCGACACCGGTCTCCCCCGACCGGCATGGCCGAGAGGAACGGCCACCGGGACTCCTCGATCCAGCGTTCCTGCACCTCGGTGACCAGGTAATGACTGTCCCGCCGGTTCGGGCGGCGATGGAACTCGACCGGGTCGCCGTCCGCACAGCGGACCTGGACCGGCGACGGACTGCGAACCACGATGCGTCCTCCACGGCGGCTCGTGCTCCTCGACCCGGGGCCCGGGTCGAGTGGGTGCCTGCCACCGTGGGGAGCCGGCGGCACTCCCGGACGGCGGGGCGCTTCCCCCGCCCCGCCGTCCGAGCGATCGAACACGTGTTCGATAGGACCCAGTGAACCCGGTCGGTCCGGCGCCGTCAAGTCGATCCGCCCGTCCCCCCGGAGGCGATCCCGGGACCGCGCGGAGAGCACCCGGCCGGAGAGATCGGACCGTGCCCCGCGGCCGGGGCGTGGTGAGATATCCGCGTGTCCGTCACCGACTCCCCCCGCGCCGCGGGAGCCGGCCGATGACCGCCGCGCCGGCCCGCGCGACGGTCGTCGACCTGACGCCCGACGACCTCGCGGCCCGGCTCGACGAGGCGTTGACCGTGTACGTGCACGCGATGGGCTATCCGCCGGGCACGGTGCGGCAGCGACGCCCGATGTGGGTCGAGCACTCCCGTCGTCCGGGCTGGCACGCCGCGGCCGCGCTGGGGCCCGACCGCTCGCTGTGGGGCATCGCGTACGGCTACCCGGGCGCGCGGGGCCAGTGGTGGTTCGAGGAGGTGCGCCGCGGTCTGCTCGCGGGCGGCGCCACCGGCCGCGAGCTGGCCGAGACCGTGCTCGACGACTACTTCGAGCTCACCGAGCTGCACGTGCGGCCCGACGTGCAGGGCGACGGCCTCGGCGAAGCGCTGGCCCGGCGCCTGCTGGCGCACCCGGCGAACCGCCACGTCCTGCTCTCGACCCCCGAGGCGGACCCGCCGTCCCGGGCGTGGTCGCTCTACCGCCGGCTCGGGTTCACCGACGTCCTGCGCCACCACCGGTTCACGAGCGATCCGCGGCCGTTCGCGGTGCTCGGCCGGGCCCTGCCCCTCGAGCCCCCGGGTACGCCGCACCGCCCGGGCCGCGCCTGACCGGCACCGTCGGGGGCGCCTGGCACCATGCGCGGGTGCCCGCGTCCGTTCCCCCGACCGACTCCCGCCCGAGCCGCCCCCGGGCCACGCCCAGCAACCGCCGCCGCACCCTCGTGCTCCTGGCCGTGGTGCTGGCCCTGGTCGGCGTCCTCGGCACGGGCTGCGTGCGGGTACGGGCCGGCATGGCCGTCTCCCCGGACGACCGCGTCTCGGGCGTCGTCGACATCGCCACCCCGGACGGGGCCCCCGCCGGGCAGGGCCCGCCACTGCAGGTGCCCGACGACCTCAGCGGGAACGTCTCGGTCGAACGCTACGAGCAGGACGGGTACATCGGCTCCAAGGTGCAGTTCGACGACCTCTCGTTCGACGAGGTCACCCGCCTGCTGCCCTCGATCAGCCCGACGAGCACGCAGGCGATCCGGGTCCAGATGCGCCGCGCCGGCGATCGGGTGGTCGTGTCCGGACAGGTCGACCTCACGCGGGTGTCGCCGGAGAGCGCCGACGTGCAGCTGAAGATGGCGTTCCCGGGCACGATCCGCCAGACCGACGGGACGGCGACGCCGGGCCTCATCAGCTGGACGCTCCAGCCCGGCACCGTCAACGACGTCAACGCCGTGGTCGAGTACCCGGACCCCGACGCCCCGTCGTGGATCCTGTGGTCGCTGCTGCTGCTCGCGGTGGTCGCCGTGGCGGTCGCGATCGTGGTGCTGCTGGCCGCGTCGTCGCGCACCCAGCTCCGGACCCGCGCACGCCGCTGACCCCGCCGAGGAGCCGCCGGCCCCGCCGACCCGCAGGCCGACGGGGCCGGGCAGCGCGCAGGAGCGGGGCGTCAGGAACGGGGTGACGACGGCACGAGGCCGAGGCGCTGGACGACGTCCACCACCGCGGGCGAGCGGTTCATGCTGATGTAGTGGATGTTCGTGACGCCCTCGTCGAACATCCGCTGGGACAGCTCGACGCACAGGTCGATGCCGGCGTCGCGGTAGCCCGCGGCGTCGTCGACCAGGGGGTCGAGGCGCTCGGACATGAGCTTCGGCAGCGGCGCGCCGGAGAAGTCCGCGCCGCGCTCGGCCGACTTCGGCGTCGTGATCGGCATCAGGCCGGGCATGACGGGGATGTCGCAGCCGGCGGCGGCGATGCGGTCGCGCATGCGCAGGAACTCGTCGGCGTCGTAGAACATCTGGGTGATCGCGAACTCCGCGCCCGCCTTCACCTTCTGCACGAAGAACCGGGTGTCGGTGTCCTCGTCGACCGACCGCGGGTGCAGGTACGGGAAGGCCGCGACGCCGACGCAGAAGTCGCCCAGGCGGTTCACCATGTGGACGAGCTCCTCGGTGTAGCTCAGCCCTGCCGGGTGCGGCACCCAGTCGGCGTCCTTGTCCCCGGGAGGGTCACCACGGATCGCGAGGACGTTGCTGATGCCCGCCGCGAGGTAGGAGCCGATCACCTGGCGCAGGTCGTCGAGCGAGGCGTCGACCGCGGTGAGGTGGGCCATCGCCGTCAGCGTGGTGTCGGTGGCGATGCGACCGGTGGTGCGGATGGTGCGGTCGCGGCTCGAGCCCCCGGCGCCGTAGGTGACCGACACGAAGGCCGGGTCGAGCGGCTCCAGGTCGCGGATGGTGCGCCAGAGTGTGGCTTCGCCCTCATCGTTCTTGGGCGGGAAGAACTCCGCCGAGAACGTGGGCACCCCGCGCTGGATGCGCTCCGTCACAGTAGCCATCCGGCGACCCTACGGTGACGGGGTGTCGTTACGGAGGTCCGTTGTGACCGGGACCGCCCGATCGGCCAGGTCGGCCGAACGGCCCTAGGCTCCGGTTCCGGACACGTCTGCGGTCCGGAGGGGAGAGTGGGGATGACGCTCGGCGGAGTCTCGACGCGAGCCGACCACGGTGCCCACGACCCGTTCGGCAGCCCTGCTGAGCAGGGCGGACGCGCCATCGAGCACGACCTGCCCGGTGCGGTGACCGCCGACCTGGCCGACTACCTCGCCGGCCGGCGCGCCGAGTGCGCGGACATCGCCGAGGAGTACGCCGGCGCCGTCGACGACCTCACACGTTTCGTCCTCGCCGGGGGCAAGCGGCTGCGTCCCACGTTCGCGTGGTGGGGCTGGCGGGCCGCCGGCGGCCTCGACGACCCCTCCGCGGTGCTGCGCGCCGTCAGTGCCCTGGAGCTCATCCAGGCGTGCGCGCTGGTGCACGACGACCTCATCGACGACTCCGCGACGCGCCGCGGCGAGCCCACCGTGCACGCCCGGTGGGCCTCGCGGCACGCCGGTGCCGCCTGGACGGGAGACCCGACGCGCTTCGGGGCCGCGGTCGCGATCCTGCTCGGCGACGTGGCGCTGGCCTGGGCCGACGACATGCTCCACGAGTCCGGGGTGGACCCGGTCGCGCTCGCCCGCGCCCGCCCCGCGTGGCAGGCCATGCGCACCGAGGTGCTCGGCGGCCAGTTCCTCGACGTCCAGGGACACGCGTCGTCCGACTCGAGCCCCGAGACCGCCCTGCGCATCAGCCGGTACAAGACCGCGGCCTACACCGTGGAGCGCCCGCTGCACCTCGGCGCCGCGATCGCGGGCGCCGACGACACGACGATCGCCGCGCTCCGGCGCTACGGCACCGACCTCGGCATCGCCTTCCAGCTGCGTGACGACATGCTCGGCGTGTTCGGCGACCCGGCGGTGACCGGGAAGCCCGCCGGCGACGACCTGCGCGAGGGCAAGCTGACCCTGCTCGTCGCGCTCACCCGCGCCCACCCCGACCGCACGACGGCCGCGGTCGTCGAGCGCGCCGTGGGCAACCCCCACCTCGACGCCGAGGGCGTCGCCGCGGCCCGCGAGGCCCTCGTCTCCCTCGGCGTCGTCGACGACGTCGAGCGCCGCATCACCGAGCTCACCGCCTCCGCACTCGACGCGGTGCGCGGTGCCGACGCCCCGGTCCTGGCCGTCCCGGCCCCCGACCGGCTCGCCGACCTGGCCGTCGCCGCCACCCGGCGCGCGCGCTGATCCACCTCTCAGGAGTCGCGTGACCCGCACCGTCCAGTCCCCCACCGACCACGTCGTCGTCGTGGGCGCCGGCCTCGCCGGCCTCGCGACCGCCCTGCACCTGCTCGGCGCGGGCCGTCGCGTCACGATCGTCGAGCGGGACGCCACCCCCGGCGGGCGCGCCGGCCGCCTCGACCTCCACGGGTTCCGCCTCGACACCGGCCCGACCGTCATCACGATGCCCGAGCTGATCGAGGAGGCGCTGGCCGCCGTCGGCGAGAAGCTCGGCGACCGCCTCGAGCTCGTCGACCTCCACCCCGCGTACCACGCGCGGTTCGCCGACGGCAGCGCGATCGACGTGCACACCGACCCGGGCGCGATGGAGCAGGAGATCCGCGAGAAGGTCTCGGCCGCGGACGCCGAGGGCTACCGTCGGCTGCGGGACTGGCTCACCGAGCTCTACCGCGTGCAGATGGCGACCTTCATCGACGCGAACTTCGACTCGCCGCTCGACGTCCTGAGCCCCGATCTCGCGCGGCTGGGCGCGCTCGGAGGCTTCGGACGGCTCGGCTCGAAGATCGCCAGGTTCCTCGACGACGAGCGCCTGCGGCGCATCTTCTCCTTCCAGGCCCTGTACGCGGGCGTTCCCCCGGCCAAGGCGCTCGCCGCGTACGCGGTGATCGCCTACATGGACACGATCGCCGGCGTCACGTTCCCGAAGGGCGGTGTCCGTGCCCTGCCCCAGGCTCTCGCCGACGCCGCGGCCGACGCGGGCGCCGAGTTCCGCTACGGCACGACCGTCACCGGGCTCGAGCGCTCCGGCGGGCGCGTCCGGGCGCTGCGCACCGTCCCGACGGGCGAGCCGAGCGCCGACGGCGACCGCCTCGCCGCCGACGCCGTCGTGCTGACCTGCGATCTCCCCGTCTCCTACGGCCTGCTCGGGCGCACGCCGCGACGTGTGGTGCCGATGCGCTGGTCGCCCTCGGCGTTCGTGTGGCACGCCGGGGTGCCGGCCGGCACCGGGCAGCTGGACCACCTGGGCCACCACACCATCTCGTTCGGCGACGCCTGGGCCGGGACGTTCGACGAGATCATCACCGAGGGCCGGCTGATGTCCGACCCGTCGCTGCTCATCACGCACCCGACGGCCACCGACCCGTCGCTGGCGCCCGACGGGCACGGGCTCGTGTCCGTGCTCGCTCCCACCCCGAACACCGACAAGGCCCCGCTCGACTGGGACCGCATCGGGCCGCGCTACCGCGACGAGCTGCGCGGGGTGCTGGCCGGGCGCGGGATCGACCTGGGCGAGTCGGTCGTCGAGCACCTCATCACCCCCGACGACTGGGGCCGGATGGGCCTCGCGGCGGGCACCCCGTTCTCGGCGGCGCACACGTTCGCGCAGACCGGCCCGTTCCGCGCGGGCAACCTCGTGCGCGGCGAGGGCAACGTCGTCCTCGCCGGCTCGGGGACGACGCCCGGCGTCGGCGTCCCGACGGTGCTCGTGTCGGGCAAGCTCGCGGCGGCGCGGATCACGGGGTGAGCCGGATGAGCACGCGATGAGCACCACAGAGCTGGACGCCGCCGGCATCACCGACCCGGCGCTGCGCGACGCCTACACGCAGTGCCGGGCGCTCAACGCCGTGCACGGCCGGACCTACTTCCTCGCCACCCGCCTGCTCGCCCCGGCCCAGCGCCCGGCGATCCACGCGCTCTACGGCTTCGCGCGGATGGCCGACGACGTCGTCGACGACCCCGACGCCGACGCCTCGCCCGCCGCCGTCGCCGCGCGGCTCGAGGAGGTCCGCGCCCGCATGCGCCGGGGCCTCGCGGGGACCGACCCGCGGACGCTCGTGACCGAGGGCGAGCCGGTGGTGGCCGCGCTCGCCGACACCGTCGCCCGCTTCGGCATCGACCACCGCCACCTCGAGGACTTCATGGACTCGATGGCCATGGACCTCACGGTCACCGACTACCCGACGTTCGACGATCTCGCGGGCTACGTGCACGGCTCGGCCGCGGTCATCGGGCTGCAGGTGCTGCCGGTCCTGGGGACGGTCGTGCCGCAGGAGGAGGCCGCGCCGTACGCCGCCGACCTCGGCGTCGCCTTCCAGGTGACCAACTTCCTGCGCGACGTCGGCGAGGACCTCGACCGCGGCCGCGTCTACCTGCCCGCCGCGGAGCTCGCGGCGTTCGGCGTCGACCGCGACCTGCTGGCGTGGTGCCGCACCACCGGCCGCACCGACCCCCGGGTCCGACGGGCCCTCGCCCACCTCGTCGCCCGCACCCGCGCGGTCTACCGGCGCGCCGAGCGCGGCATCGCCCTGCTCCAGCCGGTGTCGCGGCCGTGCGTGCGGACCGCGCACGTGCTCTACGGCGGCATCCTCGACGAGATCGTCGACGCCGACTACGACGTGCTGCACCGGCGCGTGGCCGTCGGGAACGGGCGCCGCGCCGCGGTGGCCCTGCCGCGACTGGCCCACGCCGTGGGGACGCGGTGGCGGACACGATGGGGCGGCACCCGGTGGCGACGGCGGCTCGCGGCGTGACCCTCGTGCTCGCCGTCGACGCCGCCTGCGCGCGGTGCCGGGCGGTGGGCACCACCGTCGCGGACTCCGTCGGGCCGGACCTCGAGGTGCTGCCGCTGGCCGACTACCGGGTGACGGCGTGGTGCGCCGAGTCCGGCGTCGCGGGGGACGCCCCGACGCTGCTGGAGATCACGCCGACGGAGGGCGACGACCGCGTGCGGGCCTGGACCGGCCCGGCGCTGGCCCCCGCCATGGTGCGTCGCCTCGGCGTGCGGCGGGCCGCCCGGCTGACGGCGGCGTTGCGGGCGCACGGCCTGCTCGGCGGGGCGCTGAGCGGACTGAGCCCGTTCAGAACGCCATCGCCTGGGCGCGACGCTTGACCTCGCGCCCCCGGTCGGAGCGCAGTGCGTCGATGGGGGTGCCCGGCAGGGAGTCGTCGTCGGCGAAGAGCCACCGCAGGATCTCCCCGTCGGCGTACCCCCCGTCGCGGAGGACCTGGATGGTGCCGGGCAGGCCCTTCACCACCCCGTCGGTGGTGAGGAAGGCGGCGGGCACCGACCAGCGGTCGTCCTCGCGAACGCCCAGCAACTGCCCCTGCTTGATCATCTGACTGACGCGCGTGCGGGGCACGCCGAGACGCTCGGCGACCTGGGCGAGCGAGACGACCTCGATGTCGTGGCCCACGAGGGCGGCGAGGGACTCGGTCACACGCGTCACTGTGCCAGAGGTGAGGCCCCTCCGGCCCCCTGTGCGCGCGTGTGTCCCGGGGTGTCCAGACCGTTGCGGATCAGGGCCTCCGGGTGGGCGAGCGCCGGGAGGTGGCCGCCGGGCACGAGCACCGGTTCGACGCCGGCGCGCGCACGGGCGAGACCGATCTGGAAGTCCGGCGGGAAGAAGCGGTCGTCGCGTCCCACGACGACGGTGACCGGCACGTCGGGCCACGCCGGGAGCGACCAGCCGTCGGCGAACGGGCCACCGGACTGCTCGCGCTGGTGCTCCGCGCCGGCCGCGACGACCTCGGCGGGGACGTCGTGCAGGAACTCCCACTCGGGGTCGAACCCGGCGTCCTCGCGTCCCGCGGCGCGGCCCGCGGCCTCCTTCGCCGCCGCGTGCCCCGACCCCGTCCACCACTGCCCGGGCGTCTCTCCCACCGCGGGGATCATGGCGTTGACCAGCACCAACCGCGCCACCGGGATGCGCCGGCAGATCTCCACCGCGGTCTGCCCGCCCAGCGACTGGCCGACCACGACGGGGTCGGGGCGGCCGCCGAGGGCCTCGAGCGCGACCTCGACGTAGCGCGGCACGCCGGCGTCCGGGTCGTCGGCGGGGAGGTCCACGGCGATCGGCTCGTCGCCCGCGCCCGCAGCAGCTCCACCACGCGGTGCCAGTACCAGGCCGCGCCGCCCGCGCCGGGCACGAGGAGCCAGGTCGTCATGGCCGGGCAGCCTAGGGGTGCGCCTCCGGCGCATGTGGGCGAAGCGCACCCGGTCGAGGGGCCGCGCGTCGGGCACGAGAATCCCCGCAGGTCACCGACCTCCTCGTAGCATCGGGTCCATGACGTCCGTCCCGACCGCCGACCCCGCGGGGACGGTGCTGGAGGGGCGCTACCGCGTCGACGGCCTCCTGGCGCGCGGCGGGATGTCGGTGGTGCACCGCGGGAGCGACCTGCGCCTGGACCGTCCGGTGGCCATCAAGATCCTCGATCGCGGCCTCGCCGCGGACCCCGCCTTCGTCCGGCGCTTCGAGCGGGAGGCGCGAGCGGCGGCCCGTCTCGCGCACCCCGGCGTGGTCGCCGTGCACGACCAGGGACGCGACGCCGACGGCACCGTCTTCCTCGTCCTCGAGCTGGTCGAGGGCGGGACGCTGCGCGACGTCCTGCGCGACCAGGGGCGTCTGCACCCGGCGGCGGCCCTGACGGTCATCGAGCAGGTGGTCACGGCCCTGCAGGTCGCCCACGACCGCGGCCTCGTGCACCGCGACGTGAAGCCCGAGAACGTGCTGGTGGGCACCGACGGATCGGTGAAGGTCGCCGACTTCGGGCTGGTCGCGGCGGCGTGGGAGACCGACGCCCCCGACCCGACCGACCCCGAGGGCTCCGGGGAGATGGTGCTCGGGACCGTGGCGTACCTGGCTCCCGAGCAGGTCACCGACGGCCGCGCCGACGCCCGCAGCGATCTCTACGCGGCCGGGATCGTCCTGTTCGAGCTGCTCACGGGCGTGCCGCCCCACGGCGGGGACGACGCCGTCGCCGTCGCCCGTCGGCACGTGCACCACGACGTCCCGCCGCCCTCGTCCGTCGTCGGCGGCATCCCCCGCGCCCTGGACCGCCTCGTGCTCGCCGCGACCCAACGCGACCCCGACGCCCGCCTCGCCGACGCCGGCGCCTTCATGGCCGCCGTCCGCGGCGTGCGGATGGACGCGGACCTGCCCTACCACCCGGTGCCTCCGCCCCCGCGCCGCACGGGCACCGCGGGTTCCCGGCCGCTGCGGGGGACGCGGCTGCTCGACCTCGACGGCGCACCCCACGAGGCGCCCCGGACCGGTCGCCGCCCCTGGGACGACGAGCCGTGGGACGACGAGCCGGAGGACGCCGACGACGAGGGCGACGACCTCACGGACGAGCCGGACGACGACCACGGTCCCGGCCCCGACTCCGGCCCCACGGTGCGCCGCAGGCCCGACGGCGCGGTGGACGACGTCGACGTGGCCATCGAGCGGATCGAGCGCCGGCGGGCCCGGTCGCGCTCGCGCCGGCTGCTCGGCGCCTGGCTGCTGCTCGTCTCGATCGCGACCGTCGCCGCGGGCGCCGCCGGCTGGGGTCTGGGGCTGCCGGGTTAGCTCGTCGCCGGGTCCTTGCGACCCCAGACGGCCGTCATCATCCAGCACTGGGTCCAGAGGTCCGGGTCGTCGAGCAACGCCGTCGCGGCGTCCAGCGTCGGCGCGTCCAGCCGTCCGCTCGCGAGGACCCGGTCGCGCACCTCGGCGAGGAAGAGCTTGAAGTAGAGGGCGCCGCGGTCGCCTCCCCGGATGTTCTGCACGTCGGTCGTGGCCTGCGGCCGCGCGAACCCGGCCGCACCGACCATCCGCGGCAGCCCACGCCCGATGAGCCAGTCGACGCCGTTGTCCTGTCCCCACGCGATCAACGCGCGCCAAGCCACTCGGCCACGCTGCCGTTGCCGCCGCCCGGGAGCGTCACGTCCGTGGACATCAACCCGGCGCTCCTCCGGTGTCGCGGCGTCGTCGAGGATGTACGCGGGCAGGGCTCCCGCGGTCACCCCGTCGCCGGACCGCGGGCTCATCGGTGCTCCGGGTTCTCGAAGTCGAACCGGCAGCCGGCGTCCCACTCGGAGCGCTGGTTGCCGTACGCCGGGATGCCGCCCCGGTCCTTGAGCATCCGTGCCACGTGCAGCAGGTTCCAGGTCATGAACGTGGTGTTGCGGTTGGTGAAGTCGTTCGACGGGCCGCCCGAACCGGGGTCGAGGTAGGACGGGCCGGGGCCGGCCTCGCCGATCCAGCCGGAGTCCGCCTGCGGCGGGATCGTGTACCCGAGGTGCTGGAGGCTGTAGAGCACGTTCATCGCGCAGTGCTTCACGCCGTCCTCGTTACCCGTGATCAAGCAGCCGGCGACGCGGCCGTAGTAGGCGTACTGCCCGGCGTCGTTGAGCAGGTGCGAGCACGCGTAGAGGCGCTCGATCACGTGCTTGGTCACCGAGCTGTTGTCCCCCAGCCAGATCGGGCCCGCGACGACGAGGATGTCCGCGGCGAGGACCCGCTGGTAGAGCTGGGGCCACTCGTCGGACGCCCACCCGTGCTCGGTCATGTCCGGCCAGACACCGACCGCGATGTCGTGGTCGATCGCCCGGAACTGGTCGACGCGCACACCCTGCTTCTCCAGGATGCCGACGCTGAGGTCCACCAGGCCCTGGGTGTGACTCACCTCCGGCGAACGCTTCAGCGTGCAGTTCACGAACAGCGCCGACAGATCCTGGTACCCGGTCACGCTCCGCCTCCCCCGGTCGCCGCGCGGCGATCATCGGGACGTCACGATCCTCGGGTGCGGGCCGGCGGGACAGCTCGAACTCGCACCGTGCCCGGCCCGCCACCCGACGTGGCGAGCGCTCAGTTGCGCAGCATCTCCGCGACCAGGAACGCGAGCTCCAGCGACTGCTGGGTGTTCAGCCGCGGGTCGCAGGCCGTCTCGTAGCGACCGGCGAGGTCGGTGTCGGAGATGTCCTGGGCGCCGCCGAGGCACTCGGTGACGTCCTCCCCGGTGAGCTCGACGTGGATGCCGCCGGGGTGGGTGCCGAGGCCCTGGTGCACCTCGAAGAAGCCCTGGACCTCGTCGACGACCTGGTCGAAGTGCCGGGTCTTGTAGCCGGTGGTCGCCTCGACGGTGTTGCCGTGCATCGGGTCGCACTGCCAGATGACCTGGTGTCCCGACCCCGTGACCTTCTCGACGATCGACGGCAGGACGTCGCGGACCTTGCCCGCGCCCATGCGCGAGATCAGCGTCAACCGGCCGGGCTGGTGGTACGGGTCGAGGCGCTCGACGTACTCGACCGCCTGCTCCGGCGTCGTGCCCGGACCGATCTTGATGCCGATCGGGTTGGCCAGCAGCTCCGCGAACGCGATGTGCGCGCCGTCGAGGGCCCGGGTGCGCTCGCCGATCCACAGGAAGTGGGCGCCGAGGGAGAACAGGCGGGCGTCGTCACGGCTGGTGGCCTCGACCCGCGAGTCCAGCCGCAGCAGCGCGCGCTCGTAGTCGAGCACGAGGGCCTCGTGGCTGGCGAAGATCTCGGTGCCGCGCAGGGAGTGGTCGTCCACCCCGGCCGCCGACATGAACCGCAGCGCCCGGTCGATCTCGGCGGCCACGGCCTCGTACCGCTCGCCCGCGGCCGACGTGCGCACGAACTCCCGGTTCCACTCGTGCACCTCGTGCAGGTCGGCCATGCCGCCGGAGGTCAGGGCGCGGACCAGGTTCATCGCCGCGCCGGCGTTGGCGTACGCCCGGATCATGCGGCCCGGGTCGGGGATGCGGCGCTCGGCGTGCGCGGCCAGCGAGTTGACCATGTCGCCGCGGTAGGACGGCAGGCCCAGCGCGTCGGTGTTCGACGAGCGCGGCTTCGCGTACTGACCGGCGATGCGCCCGATCTTGACCACCGGCAGCGACGCCCCGTAGGTCAGCACGACGGCCATCTGGAGCAGGGTGCGGATGTTGCCGCGCAGGTGCGGCTCGGTGTTGTCGGCGAAGGTCTCCGCGCAGTCGCCGCCCTGGAGCAGGAACGCCTCACCCCGGGCGACGGCGGCCAGCTGGGACTGCAGCCGGTCGATCTCGGCGGGCACGGTGATCGGCGGCACGTGCTCGAGGACGGTGCGGACCTCGGCGACCGCGTCGGGTTCGGGCCAGTCGGGCTGCTGCGCCGCCGGGCGCGCGAGCGCGGCGTCGAGACGTTCCCGCAGGGCGGGAGGCAGGGGCGGCAGGCCCGGCAGAGCGTCCACGGGCAGGTCGACGGACCAGTTCACACCCGCCAGCGTAATGGGCGGTGACAGCGTCGCTGCGTGTTCCCCGCGACCCCGTCCCCCGGGTCCCGCCGATCACGCCCCGACCGTCGGACCGCCCTCGTGCAGCGCGCGCCAGTGGGCGTCGATGACCTGCCAGCGGGCCAGGTTGTGGCGGGCGTCGGCGAGCGCGTCGTGGGCGTCCGCGGGCGCCGACGGCAGCTCGGGGCGCCCGACGTCGTCCCAGCGCTGGCGCAGGTCGCGGGTGAAGCGCGGCAGGGCCCGCGGCAGGTCGGGCATCGCGCCCCAGAGCTGCGCGATCGCGACGTGGTCGTACGCGGCGTACCACGCCCAGAGCTCCACCGGGCCGTCGCCGGCGGTCACGAACTCGTAGAACGCCTCGCGGATGCTCAGGCGGCTGCGCCACGCCGGGTCCGACATCGGGGGCAGCTTGTCGAGGACGTTGTGCCGGACCCACGGTCCCGCCCGCATGGGGTCGAACTGCTTGGAGATCGCGTAGAACTCGCGGCCCTGCTCGTCGACGACGCCCACCGAGACCAGCTCGATGGTGGTCCCGTCCTCGATGAACTCGCAGTCGTAGAAGTACCGGGCCACGGCGGTGATTCTGGCCGGTGGGACCCGGCCGCGATCAGGCGGCCTCGGCCTCCGCGCCCTTGTCCTTGAGCGTGCTGGCGTAGACGTCGACGTACTCCTGGCCCGAGAGCCGCTGCACCGCGTCCATGATCTCGTCGGTCATGGCCCGCTCGACCTGGCGGTCGTCGGTGATGCCGGCGTAGCGCGAGAAGTCCAGCGGCTCGCCGATGCGGATGCCGATGCGGACCGGGCGCCAGAAGCGGGAGCCCACGGGGTTCGCCTGGTCCGTCCCGATCATCGCCACGGGGACGACGGGCACGCCGGCCTCGAGCGCCATGCGCGCCACGCCGGTGCGGCCCTTGAACAGCCGGCCGTCGGGCGAGCGCGTGCCCTCGGGGTAGATGCCGAACAGCCGGCCCTCGCGCAGGACGCCGATGCCGGTGTCGAGCGCGGCGCGCGCCGCCCGCCCGTTGCCGCGCTCGATCGGGACCTGGCCCATGCCGGTGAAGAACCAGCGCTTGAGGGTGCCGAGCACGCCGGGCTGCGTGAAGTACTCCGCCTTGGCGGGGAAGGCCATCCGGCGCGGCACCATCAGGGGCAGGACGAAGGAGTCGAGCACCGCGAGGTGGTTGGACGCGACCAGCGCCCCACCCTCCCGCGGCAGGTTCTCCGCCCCCACCACGCGCGGACGGAACGCCACGCGCATGAGCGGGCCGAGCAGCACCCACTTCATGATCCAGTACAGCACTCGCGCTCCCGTCCGCCCCGCCCTCGTCGCAGCTCTCGTCGCTGGGCGCGAGCGTAGGGCCCACCCGCGGCCCGACACAGCCTCGGCGCGACCCGTCACACGACCCGATCGGCCCCCTCGGACGTCCGCGATCATGCGAACGGCCGCCCGCGACCCCGTCGTGTGGACCGCCCGGCGCGACACGGGCACCACCGCGTGACCCGGGCGTGTGGGACATGCCACGATAGGGTTCCCGATCCGCCCCCACCGCCTCGTGCGGTCCCTGCGCCGCGCTGCCCACGCCGTTCGTCCGGAGGATCCACCGTGCCCGTCCTGCCCGGAGCCGAGCCGTTCGTCTCCGATCCCGGAGACGGCTCGCGCGAGATCGGCGTGGTGCTCAGCCACGGGCTCACGGGCACGCCGCAGAGCATGCGGGCATGGGGCGAGTTCCTGGCCTCCGACGGCATCGGGGTGCGCGGACCCCGCCTGCCGGGCCACGGCACGCGCTGGCAGGACCTCAACCGGACCCGCTGGTCCGACTGGTACGGCGAGGTCGAGCGCGCGGTCGACGACCTCCGGCGCGAGTACCGGTCGGTGTTCGTGTTCGGGCAGTCGATGGGCGGCACGCTCACGCTGCGTCTCGCGCAGGAACGCGGGGACGACCTGGCGGGCATCGCGCTGGTCAACCCGTCGGTCACGACGCTGCGCAAGGACGCGACGATCGCGCCCTACATCCAGTGGGTGGTGCCCTTCGTGCCGGGCGTGGCCAACGACATCAAGAAGCCCGGTGTCACCGAGCTTGCCTACGACCGGCTGCCGACGCGCGCCGCGGTGTCGCTGACGGCGCTCTGGCGCCTCGTGCGCGCCGATCTCGAGCGGGTGCACCTGCCCGTCCTGCTGTTCCACTCCCCCACCGACCACGTGGTGGAGCCGGTCAACAGCGCCCTCGTCCTCCAGGGCATCTCCTCGCACGACGTGACCGACGTCGTGCTCGACGACAGCCACCACGTGGCCACCCTCGACAACGACGCCCCGAGGATCTTCTCCGACAGCCTGGCCTTCGTCCGGCGCGTGCACGACGACCGCACCGGCGGATCGCACGCCACGGACACCGCCGTCTCCACCCCAGGGACCCCCGCATGACCGCGCCCGAGCCGGACGACACCCGCCCCGACCCCGCGGACAGCGGCGTCGGCGATCCCCACCGTCCCGGCGTGCCGGACGACATCGACGCGGCCTTCGCCTCGATCGTCGCCGACTGGGCGGCCTCCGGCGCCCCGCGATGGCCGGACGAGGTGCCGGACCCGAGCGACGGGGCCGCCCAGGAGGGTCTCTCCTCCGGGCTGGGCACCGCGACGCCCCCCGGCGGTCAGCGCCGGCCGCGCGACACGTTCGACGCCGACGTCCCCCGCCCCGCCACGCGTCCGGGTGCCACGCCGCCCAGGCGGGATCCGACCGCCCAGGATCCGACCGCACAGGATCCGACCGAGCAGGACCCGCCCGCGCGCGACGTGACCCGCCCCTCGCCGAAGCCTGCCCACGACGAGCACTACGTGCCGCCGGAGCCCCCGCCACTGCCGCGCCTCGGCGTGAGCAGCCTGCTCGGCCTGGGCCTGCTGATCGTCGGGGTCGTGCTGCTCGCCGTCCCGGGCCTGCTCGGCGGGCCCGTCGGGCTCGGCATCGTGCCCGGCCTGCTGGCGATGACCGCCGGTCTCGGGTGGCTCGTGTTCGGCCTGCGGCGCGGGCGCGACACGGGTGGCGACGGCTCCGACGACGGCGCGATCCTCTAGACGCCCGCCCGCTCGCGGGCGTCGAGCGCGGCGCCCACCATCCCGGCGCGGCCCCCCAGCGTCGCGGGCCGGATCTCGGCCAGCCGGCGGTGCGCGCCCCCGGTGACCTCCTCGGCGTAGCGGCGACGCGCCCGGTCCAGGAACAGGGCGGACGACGCGGACACCTCACCGCCGACCACGACGACGTCGGGATCGAAGACGTCGGCGACCAGGGACAGCGCCTGCCCGAGCCAGTCGGCGAACTCGTCGACGACCCGCCCCGCCAGCACGTCGCCCGCCTCGGCGGCGCGGGCCACGTCCCAGCCGGTGATCGGCTGCGCGCGCTCCCACGTGGCCCGCAGCAGCGAGAACTCCTCGGTGTCGGCGACCAGCTCCTCCGCCGCGCGCCCCAGCGCGCTCCCGCTGCAGTAGCGCTCGAGGCAGCCGCGCTTGCCGCACGGGCAGGGCCGGCCACCCCGGACGACCGTGAGGTGCCCGAGCTCGGGGGCGACGCCGTGGGCCCCGCGGAACACGGCCCCGTCGACCAGCAGCGCCGCGCCGATCCCGGTGCCGAGGGCGACGAGGACGGCCACCGAGGCACCCGCGGCGGCGCCGACGCGGTGCTCGGCCAGCCCCGCCGCGTTCGCGTCGTGCTCGATCACCACGGGCAGGTCGAGGCGGGCGGCCAGCCGCTCGGCCACGGGGTCGTCGCGCCACGGCAGGTGGGCGCCGAACGCCACCGTGCGACGGTCCGGGTCGACGAACCCGGCGATCGCCAGCCCGACCGCACCGAGGCGGTGCTCCTCGGCGAGACCGCGCACGAGGTCGACGATCGCGTCGTCGAGGCCGGCGGCGTCGCGGGCGGTGGGCACGGCCGCCGTGGCGACGACGGTCCCGTCGGCGTCGATCACGCCGGCGCGCACCGAGCTGCCGCCGATGTCGACCCCGACGGTCAGCACGGAGTGTCGCCGGCGGACTCCCCGTTCCCCTCTGTCCGGCCGGGCCGCGCGGGGCGCCGGATGGGGATGCGCTGCACCGACGGCCGCGGCGAGGCGGCGGGCGGGGTGGCGGCGGGCGGCCCCGCGGCGGGCGGGGTCGCCGGGCGGGCGGGCCGCGTGGGGGGCGGTGCCGGTGCCCCGGCGGCTGTGCGGTCGGGTCCTGCGGCCGGCGGTCCGGAGGCGACGCTCGGGCGCCGGGGCGCGGGGCGGGGTCCGCCACCCGGGGGACGCGGTCCCGGCCGGGGTGCGGCACCCCGGCCTCCGGCCGGGCCGGCCGGCTCCGCGGCGGGCGTGCCGGGGGCGGGCGCGTCGGTGGTGGGCGCGTCGGTGGTGGGGGGCTCCCGGAACGCGGCCGAGCGCGGCGAGGACCGGCGGATGGGCACCCGCCGGCCGTGGGCACGGGAGCCCGCCGGGGTCGGGGCGGGCCGGGGGCTCTCGGGCTCCGGGGCGGGGGGTCCCGGGGTAGGGGGTCCCGGGGTAGGGGGTCCAGGGGTGTGGGACTCGGAGGCGGGCTCGTCCACCCGAGCCCCGTCGTCGTGAGCGGCTTCGGGCGCGCCCACACCCCAGCCGTCCCACGCGCCCCACTCGGCGGGCCAGCCGGGCGGCGGGGGCGGCGTGGTGGGCGCCGCCGACCCTGGCGTGGCGTGGTGCCCGTGGTGGTGCCCGTGCGACGGGTCCTGGTGCGCCTGCATCATCAGCCGCAGCAGGGCCATCAGCGCCGTGGCGTGCTCGGTGAGGCGGGCGGTCAGCTCGGGCTGCTCGCCCCGGAACGCGGCGACGAGCGCGCAGATCGGGCACCAGGTGCACGGCCCGGGGCTCTGCGACGGGCGCCCCGACGCCGCCCCGGGGTCCGGCGGCCCGGCGTCGAGACCGTCGACCCGCGTCCCGAGCCAGTCGAGCAGCGCGGACGCCGTGGCCCGCGCCTCGTCCGTCAGGTGGTCCCGGTCCGCGCGGTCGAACCCGCCCTGCGGCCCGGTCACGTCATCCACACGGAGCGGTCGGGGCGGAAGACGACCGAGAGCAGGTCGTCGGAGAGGTCGGCGCCGGTGACCTCGCAGCGCCGGAGAACGGGCGGCAGGGCCACGGCGCGGCGGCGGCCGTCGACGGTCACCGCCAGCTCGTCGCCGATGCGGGCGAGATCCACCTCGGCCTCCCCGATACCCGAGACGTGCAGGTCGAGCACGAACTCGCTCTCGGGGTGCGTGCCGGTGCCCGCGGTCCGCCGCACCGCGACGAGAGCGCGCCCGACGGGCCCGTCGAGAGGGTCGTCGTCGCCGTAGAGGGTGTCGGCGAGCACCGCGAGGGCGTCGACGCCGACGGGCTCACCGGCGTGGTGGGGCACGCGACGCACGGGCACGTCCCCGCCGGCGCCGACGAGGTCGGCGAGCACCGCCTCCTGCTCCGCGCGCCGCGCGCGCACCCACGTCGCGGCCTCGCCGCGTCCCCGGCCGGCGTCCGGGACGAGCCGGTTGGCGATCATCCCGTCGACGTGCAGCCCGTGCAGGGCGAGGGCCGTGAGGGTTCGCCGGGTCTCGGCCGCGACCACGCGCTCGGGGGTCAGCACGAGGCGGATGGTCGTCGTGCGGTGGTCGGCGAGCAGGGCCCGCAGGCCCGCGAGCTGCTCGGCGAGGCGGGAGAGCGAGGCCGCGGCGGCGTCCCACCGGGCCACGGTCGCGCTGCTGCCGGAGAGCCCGGCGAGCACGCCGCGCACCGCGCGGCGATGGGTCGGGAACAGGCGCTCGAGGTAGGACCCGAGCGCCTCGGGCAGGGCCAGCAGCCGCAGCGTCTCCGCCGTGGGCCCGCAGTCGACGACCACGACCTCCCACGGCCCGTCGACCGTCGCCCGGCGGACGTCCTCGAGTGCGAGGAGCTCCTCGACGCCGGGCAGGACGGTCAGCTCGTCGGCGACCATCTCGTCGACCCCGGCACCCGCCAGCAGGGTGCGGAGCTGGGTGCGCAGCGGCTCCCACGCCTCGTCGACGAGTGCGCGCGTGTCGATGTGCGCCGCGAAGAGGCCCGGGAAGGTGTCGGGGGCGACCTCGGCGGGGGTGCCGTCGAGGCGCACGGCGAAGGCGTCCCCCAGGGAGTGGGCGGGGTCCGCCGAGAGGGCGAGCACCTTGCGCCCCGCGCGCGCGAGCGCCACCGCCGTCGCCGCAGCCGTGGTGGTCTTCCCGACCCCACCCTTGCCGGTGAACAGCAGGACCCGCACTAGCCCTCCACGCGACGCTTCAGCCCGGTCAGCGCTTGGTCCATGATGCGCTTCTCGGCGCGGCGCTTGAGCATGCCCGGCAGCGGAACGCTGAGGTCCACCGACAGCGTGTACGTGACCTCGGTGGTCCCCCCGTCCTCGGCCAGGCGGTAGCGGCCCCGCTGGGAGCGCTGCATCTGCCCGGAGACCAGGTCCCACGTGACGCCGTCGTCCACCCAGTCGTAGGCCAGCACGTAGGTGTCCTTGATCGGCCCGGCGTCGAGCGAGAATCGGACCTGCTCGGGGCGTCCCTCGTCGTCGTGGGTGAGCACCGTGGCCGCGGTGATCGAGTCCGCCCACTCGGGATACGCGTCGAAATCGGCGATGACCCCGAGGACGTCGGGGGCCGGCGCCGCGATCGTGATGGATTGCGTCGACTCGTCGGCCATGGCGCGAGAGGCTACCGTCGCGCCCCCGGCGGGCAGCACGCGCCGTGCGGCCGGGGACATGGGCGGTGACATGGCCCGGGGCGTGAACCGTGACCCCGGCCTCACCCCGTCACACCGACGTGACCGGGGACTCCCCGCCCGGCGGCACCCCGGGCGGCCGCCCGGCCTCCAGCCGGTCCTTGAGCGCGAACGCCACGGCCTTCGCGGCCCGCTGCCGGCGCACGCCCTCGCGGGTCGCGGCCCGGCGCGAGAGCGGCTCGCCGACGGGATCGACCCGCAGGAACCAGTGCAGCACCGTGCCGTCGCCCACGGCCTCGAGCCACACCTCCATGCTGCCGGTCCAGGCGTCGCCGACGACGCTCCAGCGCAGGCCCTTCGCGCCCCGGTCGGTGAACACCCGCAGCGCGAGGTCCGGCCAGAACCGGCGCCAGGCGGCGGGGTCGGCGAACTCGGCGGCGAGGCGCTCGGGCGGCACGGCGAGGAAGGTCTCGTCCACCACGTCCACGGTCGCCACGCCGCCAGCGTGACAGGACCCGTGCGGCACGCCGTCCGGGGTCACGGATGGGGGGATTGTCCGGCTACCGGGAGGTAGTGCGCCGCGACTAGGGTCACAACCGACGCAGCGAGGCGCGCGGGGCAGGAGTGGAGCGAGATGCAGCAGTACACGGAGCCGGCGACCGCGAAGGTGGCCGACGACGACAACCTCACCGCCGCGCCGTGGGCCAATGCCGACGCGCACGGCAGCGACGTCGCCTACCGCCGCCTGGTCGACGACCAGTGGCAGGACGTCACGTTCTCGACCTTCCGTGACGAGGTCGCCACCGCCGCGAAGGGCTTCCTCGCCGCGGGGCTGCAGCCCGGCGACCGGGTGGGCCTCATCTCGCAGACACGCTACGAGTGGACGCTGCTCGACTACGCCCTCTGGGCGGCTGGCGCGGTCACCCTCCCGATCTACGAGACCTCGTCGTCCGACCAGGTCGAGTGGTGCCTCTCCGACTCCGGCGCCAAGGGCGTGATCGTCGAGTCCGACGAGCACCGCGCCATCGTGGAGAACCTGCGCGAGAAGCTCCCCGAGCTCGAGCACGTCTGGCAGATCGACGGCGCCGACGGTGCGGTGAGCGCCCTGCGCGACGCCGGTGCGGAGGTCGACGACGCGACGCTCGAGGAGCGGCGGACGTCGGTGCACGCCGACGACCTCGCGACGCTGATCTACACCTCGGGCACCACGGGCCGCCCCAAGGGCTGCGAGATCACCCACCGCAACCTGCTGTTCGAGGTGCGCGCGGTCGCCGAGACGTTCTCGGACCTCATGCAGCCCGGCAACTCGACGCTCCTGTTCCTCCCGCTCGCGCACATCTTCGCCCGCGTCATCCAGTGCGCCGCGATGGAGTACCGCTACACGATCGGCCACTTCGCGGACACGAAGAAGCTGACCACCGAGCTGCCCCGCTTCCGGCCCGACTTCCTGCTCTCCGTGCCGCGCGTCTTCGAGAAGGTCTACAACGGCGCCAAGGTCAAGGCGCACAACGACGGCAAGGGCCGGATCTTCGACATGGCCGAGGCGACGGCCGTCTCGTACAGCGAGTCGCTCGACGCGGGCGGCCCCGGCGTCGTCCTGCGCCTGCAGCACGCCCTGTTCGACAAGCTCGTGTACGGCAAGCTGCGGGCCGCGCTCGGCGGGAAGTGCACGGGCGCGGTCTCCGGTGGCTCGGCGCTCGGGGCGCGCATCGGGCACTTCTTCCGCGGCATCGGCGTCCCGATCCACGAGGGCTACGGGCTGACCGAGACCAGCGCGGCGATCACCGCCAACCCGAACCGGGCGATCAAGGTCGGCACCGTCGGCAAGGCCATCCCCGGCGTCACGATCGCCATCGGCGAGGACGGCGAGATCCTCGCCAAGGGCGACGTCGTGTTCCGCGGCTACTGGAACAACCCCGAGGCGACCGCGTCGACGATCGTCGACGGCTGGTTCCACACCGGCGATCTCGGCAGCCTCGACGAGGACGGCTACCTCTCGATCACCGGCCGCAAGAAGGAGCTCATCGTCACCGCGGGCGGCAAGAACGTCGCCCCCGCGGTGCTCGAGGACCGCGTGCGCGCCCACCGCCTCGTCAGCCAGGCCCTCGTCGTCGGCGACAACCGGCCCTACATCGGCGCCCTCATCACCCTCGACCCCGAGGCCCTGCCCGGCTGGAGCTCCGAGCACGGCAAGGACGCCGCGGACGCGGCCACCCTCGCCGAGGACGCCGACCTGCAGGCCGAGATCTCGAGCGCGATCGACGACGCCAACCGCGCCGTCTCCAAGGCCGAGGCCATCAAGCAGTGGCGCATCCTCGCCAGCGACTTCACCGAGGAGAGCGGCGAGCTCACCCCGACGATGAAGCTCAAGCGCAACGTGATCACGGAGAACCGCGCCGCCGACATCGAGGCGGTGTACGAGAAGAGCTGACCGCGCGCTCCGCCGACGAACGAACGGCGCTTTCGCTGCGTCGGTAGCAGCGAAAGCGCCGTTCGTTCTTTCCGGGCTACGCCGAACGGCTCAGCCGGCGGCCAGCGCGCGCAGGCGGGCGGCGCGGGCGTCCCAGGTCCAGTCGGCGCGCATCCAGCGCCGGCCGGCCTCGCCCATCGCGCGCGCTTCGTCGGGGTCGGCGAGCACGCTCGCGAGGGTGTCGGCGACGTCGGTGGCGTCGCGGCCGTCGACGAGACGCCCCGTCTCGCCCGGCCGGACGGTCTCGGGCGCGCCGCCGGAGCGCCCGGCGACGACGGGCACGCCGGCCGCCTGCGCCTCGAGGAGCACGATCCCCAGCCCCTCGACGTCCAGGCCCCCGCCGAGCGTGCGGCAGGGCAGCGCGGAGACGTCGGCCGCGGCGTGGTGCCCCGCGACCTCGTCGGGGGCCATCGGGCCGGTGAACACCACGTGGTCGGCCACCCCGTGGCGGCGCGCGAGCCGACGGAGCCGGTCGCGGTCGGGCCCGTCGCCGGCGATCATCAGCGCCGTCCCGGGCACCGCCGTGCGCAGGCGCGGGAGGGCGGCGATCAGCACGTCCTGGCCCTTGCGGCGCACCAGCCGCGACACGCACACCACGAGCGGGCGCTCCCCCAGCCCGTGCCGGCGGCGGATCGTCTCGCGGGCACCGGGATCGGGCCGGAACCGGAAGGTGTCGATGCCCGACGGCAGCGGCTCGAGCGCGGCGTCCGGGCCCATGGCCGGCGCGATGCGGCCGCGCGTGTAGCGGCTGACGGTGGTGACGACGTGGCAGTCGCCCCCGATGCGCCGCAGCGCCTGGCGGCTGCCCGGCAGCATCGACCAGCCGACCTCGTGCCCGTGCGTGCTCGCGAGCACCCGGCCGGCCCCGCCACGCCGCAGCGCCGGCGCCATCAGCCCGAGCGGCGCGGCCGCCCCGAACCACACGGTCTCGATCCCCTGGGAGCGCACGATCTCGGCGGCCCGCCGGGTGGCCCCGG
Source organism: Actinomycetospora chibensis (assembly GCF_028737215.1). Taxonomy (GTDB): domain Bacteria; phylum Actinomycetota; class Actinomycetes; order Mycobacteriales; family Pseudonocardiaceae; genus Actinomycetospora; species Actinomycetospora chibensis. Next base: position 123,292 of record NZ_JAQZAM010000011.1, read on the forward strand.
GCGTCGGCAGCATCATCGTGGTCGGCAGGCGGTGGACCTCGAAGGGCTGCGCCGCGTCGAACGTCCGGCACGCCTCGACGGCCTCCGGCGCGCGCGCCCAGGTGGAGGCCAGCACCACCAGCTCGTCGGGCGGGAGGTGCGTGGCGAGGGCATGGAGGTAGGACTGGATCCCGCCCGGCCGGGGCGGGAAGTCGTTGGTGACCAGCAGCGTGCGCGCCACCGCGGGAGCGTGTCACGGCCCCCCGCGCGCCCCGCGACGGGCTACGAGGCCCAGCGGCGGAGGAACTCGACCGCCGCCGCGTCGACGACCTCCGGGTGCGAGGCGCTCAGGAAGTGCTGCCCGCCCTCGACGATCCGCAGCTCGGCCTCCGGAGAGCGCGTGAAGCGGCCGATCTCGTCCTGGGCGTTGGCCACCGAGTACACGGGGTCCGCCGTGCCGTGCAGCCAGAGGACGGGGCACCGGACCTCGTCGAGCCGGCCGTGCAGCCCGTCGCGGTCCCGCAGGTTGATCGAGCTCGTCCGCAGCCGCCGGCGCCCGGCGTCGCCGGTGTAGTTCCGCTGGTGGGTCGCGTGCCAGAAGTCCCGCTCCTCCGCACTCACGTCCGGACCGAATCCCTCCGCGAGCACCGCATCGACGAGCTCGACGGGGATCACCCAGTCGTCGTCGACGGGCTCGGCGAGGGCGTCGATCGCGGGGGTGCAGAACGAGATGCCGTCCCAGCAGCCGAGCTCGCGGCTCCGCGGACTCTCGAAGTCCATCGACGTGCCGAGCGGGATGACGCCCTGGACGACGTCGGGCGCGAGCAGCGCCATACGCACGGCGATCCAGCCGCCCTGGGAGGTCCCGAGCACGAACGCCCGGCCAATGCCGAGGGCGTCGAGGACGCCGAGGGCGGCCGCCGCGCTGTCCCAGTAGGTGTAGTCGGCGTACCCGGCGCGGGTACTGCCGTGGCCGTAGGGCTCGATCGCGAGGAGGTTGGCGGTCCGCCGGAGCTCCTCGTCGGCGAACTGCGGCCGGTAGAGATCCACCGACGTGGTGAACGAGTTGGAGAGCACCAGCGTCGGGAGCGACGCGTCGTACGGCGCGGCGAGCGCGTACCCGATGGTCGAGGAACCGAGGTGGGGCACGGTGACCGTGTCGGCGACGCTCATGGTCCGGAGCGTGTGACCCGGACCACGGTCGTGTCAATCGGCCGGGTCGATCAGAGGACGACGCGCCGGACTCCGGAGAGGTTGCTGCGGACCTGGGAGACCTTGACGACGTCGCCGGACTGGGGGGCCTCGAGGAACTTGCCGTCGCCGACGTAGAAGCCGACGTGGGTGACGGGCTCGTTGAAGAACAGCAGGTCACCGGGCCGGGCGTCCGGGAAGGACACCGGGATGCCGATGAGGGCCTGCTGGCGCGACACCCGCGGCAGCCCGACCCCGACCTGGCGGTAGGCCCACTGGACCAGCCCTGAGCAGTCGTAGGTGCTCGGCCCGGTGGCGCCCCACAGGTAGGGCTTGCCCTGCTGGGTGAGCGCCGCCTTGAGGGCCTCGATGGCGATCCCGGTGCCGGCGATGTCGGTGGGGAAGTTCGTGGTGCCGCCGCGGCGCAGCGCGGCCAGGGTCTCGGGTGAGGCGTCGGCGAGGGCCTGCTCGGCCGCAGCGACCTCGCGGTCGGCGTCGTCCTTGCGGCGCTGCGCCTCGTCGGCGGTGCGCTGCGCGTCGGCCACGGAGCGCTCGGCGTCGAGCGCGCGGGCGTCGGCGTCGCGCTCGGCGCCCTCGGCGACCGCGGTGGCGTCGAGGAAGCGCTGGACAAGGACACGGTTCTCCTCGGAGATGGTGTCCAGCAGCGAGGTGCGGTCGAGGTAGGCCTGCGGGGACTCCGCACCCAGCAGCGCACCCAGCGGGTCGAGCTGCCCGCCCTGGAAGGCGGCGCGGGAGACCTGGTCGACCTCGCCGAAGGCGACGTCGCGCTCGGCGCGGGCGGCGTCGGCGACCTCGCGGGCGGCGTCGGCCTCGCCGCGGGTGCGCTCGGCCTCGCCCCGGCGGACCCCGAGCTGCTCCTCCGCGTCCAGCGACGCCTCCGTGGCGTCGGCCGCGCGGGCGTTGGCCTGGGCGAGGGACGTGACGGCGTCGGAGGCTCCGGGCGGGACGATGGGGTCGGCCCACGCGGAACCCGCGGGCCCGGCTCCGAGCCCCGCCCCGGACGCGAGCAGTGCGACGACGGCCGTGACGACCACGGCCACCGAGAGGCGGCGGCGAGCGCCGCGATCCGCGGGGCGGGGAGACACCACGGTGTCGTCGGGTCCTCTCTGCGCTGCCCGGCACAGCCGCGACCCCGGACCCTCCGGCCACCCGCACGGGGCGGCCCGGGACCGGACGTCTCGGCCCCCGACGGCCACCATCCGGAGCCCACGGCGCCCTGCTCGGGCAGCGGTGGGTGCGCGGACTCTAACCGACCGTGCTCGGCCCTCCGCACGCGGCGGCGGCGATCGGCGGGCGCCCGGGCGGCGGAGGGCCAGGCGCGCGCCGGGCGGCGCGCGTTCACCCCACGCCCCGGGCCCGCCGCGCCCCCACGACGCCGGCCGGACGTTCGCGCGGCGGCGCCGCCGGGGGCACCAGTCGCAGCCGCGGGATGAGCCCGTGGTCGGCCAGGACCTCGAGCGCGCGCTGCTCCACCGGGCCGAACTCCAGCGGCAGCGGACCGCCGGGCTCGTCCGGGGACGGCGTGGCCCGGGCCGGGACCGTCGGCGTGCCGAGCAGCACCCCGACGACGCAGTCGTCGCAGGCGATGTCCCGCACCGTGCAGGTGTCGCAGTCGATGAGCACAGCGGCCTCCCAGTGGTGTCGACGGCCTCTCGACGGCCTCGACGCCCTCGGCCCCCGGCAGGTCCGGGGTCATGCTGCGCACGCTAGGAGCGACCCCCGACAACGCCGCTCCACGAGTTCGCGCAGGGCCCTCAGATGCGCGCGAGCCGCCCCAGCAGGACGCTCGAGGGCACCGGGTGGGCGCCGCTGCGGCGCACCGAGTCGACGACGGCGCGGTCGGACGTCACCACCACCAGCGGGCGGCCCTCCGGCTCCGCCCCGACCAGCGAACGGATGAGGTCGTCGGCGAGCACGCCGGCGTCGCTGAAGAGCACCCGCACCCCCCGCACCGAGTGCGTGGGCACCCCGGTGATCCCCGCACCGTCGAAGACGAGCGTCGTCTCGGCGCCGGTGCGCGCCGCGAGCGGCTGGACCGCGGCGACCAGGCGCTCGCGCTGCGCGGCGAGCGACAGCTCCGGCCAGCCCGTCTTGGTGACGTTGTAGCCGTCGACCATGAGGTGCACCTCGGGCAGCGCCAGCAGCCGGTCGAGCGCGGCCGGGTCGGTGACCCGCGCCTTCGGGGCCGCTCCCGACCCGGCGCCGACCAGCTCCGCGGGCCGCGTCCCGGTGTCCCCCGGCCGCAGGCCGAGCTCCCGGCGCAGGCCCTCCGCGGCGCCCGCGACGGTGTCGACGAGCAGGGCCAGGCGCGCGTCGTCGGCCCGCCGAGCCTCCACCGAGGCGCGCCGGACCCCGGCGAGCTCGTCGGCGGCACGGCGCGCGCGCTCCTCGGCGTGGGCCGCGGCCTCGCGGGCCCGGTCGCGCTCGCGGCGCAGCTCCGCCATCTCGGCGCGCAGCCCGCCCTCGCCCGCGTCCCGGGCGGCCCGCAGCTCGGCGGCCTCGTCCTCGGCGCGCCGCACCCGCGTGCCCTGCTCGCGGAGGCGGGCGCGGAGCTTCGCGATCTCGTCGCGGTTCTCCTCGGCGGTGGCCTCGACCGCGGCGCGGGCCTGCTCGCGGTCCGCGGTGAGCCGCCGCACCTCGCCCTCGAGCTTCTCGACCTTCGCGACCGCGGCGTCGCGCTCGGAGCGGGCGCGGGCGGCGTCGGCGCGTTCCCCCAGGTCACGGACCAGGATCGAGCCCTCGTCCCGGCCCTCGAGCACGGCCACGGCCGCGGCGTGCACCGGGTCGTGGACCTCCGGGCGCCACCGTGCGGGCTGCTCCTCGGTCCACCAGCCGACGACGGACGCGGCGAACCCCTCCACGCTCCCCAGGGCCGTGAGCAGCGGCCCCGCACCGGCGCGGGCCCGCTTCGACGGCGCGAACCGGGACACCGCGCGCACCGGAGGGGGCAGGTCGGTGACCGGCATGTGCCCGACGGCCACGGACGCGAGCTCGGCCACCTTCGCCCGCACGGCCTCGGGCGCCCGCTCGAGGAGCTGGACGCGGACGGCGGCCCGGGCGGCCTCGTCGGGGACGTCCCCGTCGGTGGGGACGTCGGTGGGGACGTCGGTGGGGACGTCGGTGGGCACGTCGGCGGGTGCCCCCGTCGCCGCACCGTCGCCGTCGGCCTCCATGACCGCCCAGGCTAGCCCTGCCGAGGTCGCGATCCGGGCCGGTCAGGCCCGGTGCGGCGCGTGCTCGGCCGGGGACTGTCGGGGGGCACCCCTAGCGTCCCGCCGCGATGGACGCCCCCGCCCGTCCGGTCACCGGTCCGGACCCCCAGCTCTCGTTCGGCGAGCTCGGCACGCCCCTGTCGGCCGTCACGTTCGTCGTGGTCGACCTGGAGACCACGGGTGGCCCGCCCGACTCGGACGCGATCACCGAGATCGGGGCGGTCAAGGTGCGCGGCGGCGAGATCGTCGGCGAGTTCGCGACGCTCGTCGACCCGGGCGTCGCCGTGCCCCCGCAGATCGTCTCGCTCACCGGCATCACGACGGCGATGGTCCGGGACGCCCCGCGGCTGCCCGCGGTCCTGCCGGGTCTGCTGGAGTTCTGCGCCGGGGCGGTGCTCGTGGCCCACAACGCGCCGTTCGACGTCGGGCACCTGCGCGCGGCCTGCCGGCGTCACGGCCCGCCGTGGCCGCGCCCGGCGGTGGTGTGCACGGCGCGGCTCGGGCGCCGCGTCCTGTCCCGCGACGAGGCGCCGTCGTGCCGGCTCTCGGCCCTGGCGGCGCTCTTCCGGGCGGGCACGCGCCCGATCCACCGCGCCCTGGACGACGCGCGGGCCACCGTCGACGTCCTGCACGGGCTGCTCGAGCGCGTCGGGGGCCGCGGCGTCTCGACGCTCGAGGACCTGCTGGCGCTGCAGGTCGAGGTCAGCCCGGTCCAGCGCGCCAAGCGCCACCTGGCCGACGCCGTCCCCGAGCAGCCCGGCGTCTACCTGTTCCGCGGGCCCGGCGACGAGGTGCTCTACGTCGGCACCAGCGGCGACCTGCGACGACGCGTGCGCTCCTACTTCACCGGTGGCGACAAGCGGGCCCGCATCAAGGAGATGATCGGGCTGGTCGAGCGGGTCGACTGGGTGGTGTGCGCCCACGCCCTCGAGGCCGAGGTCCGGGAGCTGCGCCTGCTCGCCGGGCACGCGCCCCGCTACAACCGGCGCTCGCGCTTCCCGCACCGTGGCTGGTGGGTCGCGCTCACCGACGAGCCCTTCCCCCGGCTCTCCGTGGTCCGCACCCCGCGCGCCGACGCCGTCGGCCCCTTCGGGCGCCGTCCCGACGCCGTGGCCGCGGTCCAGGCCCTGCAGGACGCCCTCCCGCTGCGGCCGTGCACCCAGCGCATCCCGGCGCGCGGCGCGTCCGGAACGCCGTGCGCGCTGCACGAGATGGGCCGGTGCGGGGCGCCGTGCGCGGGCCACGTGGACGTCGCGGCCTACCGGCCCGTGGTCGACGACGCCCGGGCGCTCGTCCGCGGCGCCGACGACGCGGGGCTGCGCCGGCTCTCGGCGACGGTGGGCGACCTCGCGGCCGCCGAGCGCTTCGAGGACGCCGCGGCCCACCGCGACCGCCTCGCCGATCTCGCCGCCGCCCTCGGGCGCGTCCAGCGCCTGTCCGCCGTGGCCGGGGCGCCGGAGATGATCGCCGCCCGCCCGGACGGGGAGCGCGGGTGGGACCTCGCGGTCGTCCGGCACGGACGTCTGGCGGCGGCGGGACGCGCCCGCCGGGGCGTGCCGCCGATGCCGGTGGTCGAGGCCCTCGTGGCCTCCGCCGAGACGGTGCGCCCCGGCGACGGCCCGCTGTGCGGCGCACCGCCGGAGGAGGTCGCCGTCGTCACCCGCTGGCTCGAACGGCCCGGGACGCGGATGGTCCGCACCACCACCCCGTGGGCGATGCCGGCCGCCGGGGCCGGCGCGTGGGCCGGGTGGGTCGGGCGGGCGCGCGAGGCACGGCGCGAGCCTGCGGGTGCACCGGGCGAGCCGCCCTAGACTCTCGGAACCCGGGGCCGGGCGGCCGGCCCCCGAGCCACACCCGAGCGACGAGGAGGGCCCGTTGATCACGGCCTTCGTGCTGGTCCACGCCGACGCCGACCACATCCCCGAGACCGCCCAGGCCATCGCGGACCTCGACGGCGTCGCGGAGGTGTACTCCTGCGCCGGCGACGTCGACCTGGTCGCCGTGGTCCGCGTCCGGGAGCACGAGCAGCTCGCGGACGTCATCGCCGGCGGGCTGAGCCGCGTGTCCGGGGTGCGCAGCACCTCCACGCACATCGCCTTCCGCTCCTACTCCTCGAGCGACGACGCCTCGGCGTTCTCGATGGGGCTCGACTAGCGGGCCCCGCCCTCATTCACGCCCTCATTCACGCCCTCAGTCACGGACGGCACGGGCGACCGCCGACCAGCGCTCGAGCAGCGCCGCGGCGGCCCCCGAGTCGACCGCCTCGGCGGCCCGGCGCATCCCGGTCGCCACACCGGCGTGCAGGTCGGTCATCGCCGTGCCGGTGACGGACTCCTCGTGGGCGGCGAGCGCGGCGCCGGCGTTGAGCAGCACCGCGTCCCGGACCGCCCCGGGCTCGCCGGCGAACACCGCGCGGGCCACCGCGGCGTTGTGGGCGGCGTCCCCGCCCCGCAGCGCCCCGGGACCGGAGACCGGCACGCCCAGCGCGGTCGGGTCGAGCGTCTCCACCCGCACCCCGCCCGGTCCGGCGTGCCAGACGGTGGTCGTGGTCGCGGTGGTGACCTCGTCGAGCCCGTCGTCGCCTCGCACGACCACGGCGCGGTCCCCGCGCGCGGCGAGCACCTCGGCGAGGATCGGGGCGAAGCGCAGGTCGGCGCACCCGATCAGCGCCGCGCCCGGGCGGGCCGGGTTGGTCAGCGGCCCGAGCAGGTTGAACGCGGTCGGCACACCGAGCTGGCCGCGCACCGGGCCGGCGTGGCGCATCGCCGGGTGGAAGACCTGGGCGAAGCAGAACCCGATGCCGACCTCGGCGACGCAGCGGGCGACGGCGTCGGGACCGAGGTCGACCGGCACGCCGAGGGCCTCGAGGACGTCCACCGACCCGCTCTGCGACGAGGCGGCGCGCCCGCCGTGCTTCACGACGCGGGCACCGGCCGCGGCCATCACGACGGCCGCCATGGTCGAGATGTTCACGGTGTGCGCGCCGTCGCCGCCGGTGCCGACGATGTCGACCACCGGGCCGGGGACGTCCACGGGCCGGGCGTGGGCGAGCATCGCCGTCGCCAGCCCCGCGATCTCCGGGGCCGTCTCCCCCTTGGCCCGCAGGGCCACGACGAACCCCGCGACCTGCGCGGGCGAGGCCTCGCCCGACATCACCTGGTCCATCGCCCACTCGGTGTCGTCCGCGGCGAGGTCCTGCCCCGCCAGCAGTCGCCCGAGCAGGCCCGGCCAGCTCGGGGCCGCTGCGACCGGCGTCCCCACCGCGGCCGTCACCCGCGGACGGCGGGGGCGGACCGCTCCCGCAGAACGGTGGCGACGGTCTCGGCGGCCGTCACCGGGTCCAGCGGCTGCACGAGGACGGCGTCGGCCTGCGACCAGGTCGCGAGCCAGTGGTCGTCGCGACGCCGGACGACGACGATGATCGGCGGCGGGTCGTCGCTCTCGTTCTTGATCTGGCGGCACACCCCCATCCCGCCGGTGGGCTGCGCCTCCCCGTCGAGGACCGCGAGGTCGATCTCGCCGGCGTCGAAGGACCCGAGGACGTCCCCGATGCTCTCCGCCTCGACGAAGCGCAGTCGAGGCAGGTCGGGCGCGGGGCGACGCCCCACGGCGCTGGAGATGGCCTCGCGCACCTCCGGACGATGGCTCATCACCACGACCGTGAGTGTGGGGCTCGGGGCGCTCATGGGGCGGATGCTATCCGGCGGACCCCGTGGGCACCGAGCCCCACGACCACCGGCCGCGCCACGCCCGACGATCGGTACGACGAATCGACGTACGACGGCGGGTAGGAGAACCTGCAGGTGAGGGGCGTGCAGGTCGCGGCGGGTGCGGACCGTCTCCCGACGACGGCACGATCCGCCCTCGCCCCGACGGGCTGGTGTCGGGCAGAGGTGTCATCATGACGCCCGTGACGACCGCCCAGGGTGCGCCGGCGCCTTCCTTCAGCGCGAGGATTCACTCCCTCAACCGGCCCAACGTCGTGAGCGTGGGGACCATCATCTGGCTCTCCAGCGAGCTGATGTTCTTCGCCGGGCTGTTCGCCATGTACTTCGTCGCGCGTGCGAACGCGACGGAGGGATGGCCACCGGAGCCCACCGAGCTCGACGTGCCGTACGCGCTGGTGAACACGATCATCCTCGTGGCCTCGTCGTTCACGTGCCAGTACGGCGTGTTCGCGGCGGAGCGCGGCGACGTGTTCGGTCTCCGCCGCTGGTACGCGATCACGTTCGTGATGGGCACGATCTTCGTGCTCGGGCAGGTCTTCGAGTACCACACTCTCGTCACCGAGCACGCGACGACGATCTCCAGCAGCTCCTACGGGTCCGTCTTCTACATCACCACCGGATTCCACGCGCTGCACGTTACGGGCGGCCTGATCGCGTTCATCCTGCTCATAGCCCGCACGTTCCTGAGTCGGTTCACACCGGCGCAGGCCACGGCGGCGATCGTCGTCTCGTACTACTGGCACTTCGTGGACGTGGTCTGGATCGGCCTGTTCGCGGTCATCTACTTCATCCGCTGACCCGTGTCGGCGACCCCGCAAGGCCCGCAGGACCAACCGCACCACCACCGAGGAGAGCTCGAGGTTGGGCACCCGATGAGTGACGAGAAGCCGCGACCCGCCCCCACCCGGGCACGCCGCGGGACGAAGATGCGCCGGCGCCTGTCCGGGATGCTCGCCCTGGGCGTCGCGCTGGTCGCCGTCGGCGGCCTCTACACGGTGTTCACCCCGGAGCCCGACCAGGCGCTCGCGGCGGACCCCGCGATCGTGCGCGAGGGTCAGCAGATCTACGACAACTCCTGCATCACGTGCCACGGCACGAACCTGCAGGGCGTCGAGGGGCGCGGCCCGAGCCTCATCGGTGTCGGTGAGGCCTCGGTCTACTACCAGGTCTCCACCGGCCGGATGCCGCTCGCGGCCCAGGGTGCGGTCGCGGAGCGCAAGCCCCCGCGCTTCGACGAGGCCCAGGTCGACGCCCTGGGGGCGTTCATCCAGGCCAACGGCGGCGGTCCGGTGACGCCCGAGGAGAGCGGCGAGGCGCTGCGGGGCCAGGACCTCGGTCGCGGTGGCGAGCTGTTCCGCCTCAACTGCGCGTCGTGCCACAACTTCACCGGCCGCGGCGGTGCGCTGTCCCAGGGCAAGTTCGCGCCGAACCTCGACCCGGCGAGCGAGTCGCAGATCTACGCGGCGATGCTCTCGGGTCCCGCCAACATGCCCACCTTCGCCGACACGCAGCTCTCCCCCGAGGAGAAGCGGGACATCATCGGCTACATCAAGTCGGTGGGCGCCGCCAACCCCGCGAAGGACCCTGGCGGCGTCGGGCTCGGAGGCTTCGGCCCCGTGCCGGAGGGCGTCGTGGCGTTCTTCGTCGGTCTCGCCGCCCTCATCGGTATCTCTCTGTGGATCGGATCCCGCCAGTGACCCGCCCCGATCAGGGCGCTGACGCGCCCACGCAGTCGCACGACGGCCCGCGCATCCCCTCGGACGACGAGCTCGCCCGGATGAGCACCGACGACCTCGTCCGTCTGGGCAACCAGATCGACGACCTCGAGGTCGTCTCGAACCGCGAGCGGTTCCCGGTGCCCGGCACCCGCGCCGAGCGCCGGGCCGAGCGCCAGGTCGCGGGCTGGTTCATCATCGCCGCGCTGTCGGGCATCGCCTTCCTCGTGGCGTTCATCGCCTGGCCCTGGGAGTACGTGGGCCCGGGCGAGGAGGGCGGCGTCCTCTACGCGCTCTACACCCCGGTCATCGGGTTCCTCTTCGGCCTCTCGGTGTTCGCGGTCGGCATGGGTGTGATCGCGTACTCGAAGAAGCTGCTGCCCGAGGATCTGACGATCCAGCAGCGTCACGACGGCCGGTCCTCGGAGATCGACCGGCGCACGGCGGCCGCCCGCCTGGTCCAGACCGGGCAACAGAGCGGCATCACGCGGCGCAAGCTGGTGTACCGGTCGATCGGTGCCGCCGGCGGCGTGCTCGGGCTCGGTGTGCTCGTGGCGGCCTTCGGGGGCCTGGTCAAGAACCCGTGGAAGGAGGGGCCGAACTCGCCCCTGCTCATCACGGGCTGGCACTCCGAGGACGGCGAGCGGGTCTACATGCGCCGCGACACCGGGGAGTCCGAGGAGGTCGTGCTGGTGCGTTCGGGCGACCTCGCCCCGGGCGCGATCGAGACGGTCTACCCGTTCAAGGAGTCCCAGCGCACGCACCCGGAGGAGCTCGCCGAGGTCCTGCGGTCCCCCGACTCGCCGGTGATGCTCATCCACCTGCGTCCCGACGTCACCGTCATCAAGCGGGCCGGCCAGGAGGACTTCAACTACGGGGCCCTGTTCGCCTACTCGAAGATCTGCAGCCACATGGGGTGCCCCACGTCGCTGTACGAGGACCAGACGAACCGCATCCTCTGCCCGTGCCACCAGTCGCAGTTCCAGGCGAACGAGTACGCCAAGCCCGTCTTCGGCCCGGCGACCCGTCCGCTGGCGCAACTGCCGATCGCGGTGGACGATCAGGGATATCTGTACGCGCGCAGCGACTTCATTGAACCGGTGGGTCCGGCGTTCTGGGAGCGAAGGTCATGAGTGCGATCACCACACCCACCCGCAAGGGCGGCGGCACGGCGATGAAGCTCGTCGGCACGGCCGCTGACGAGGCGGACAGCCGGTTCCACCCGGCCGGGCCGATGCGGCGTCAGATCAACAAGGTCTTTCCCACGCACTGGTCGTTCATGCTGGGCGAGATCAACATGTACGCCTTCATCGTGCTGCTGCTCTCGGGCACCTGGCTGGCGATCTTCTACGACCCCTCGATGGCCGAGACCACCTACACCGGCGTGTTCCAGCCGTTGCAGGGCGTCGAGATGACCAAGGCGTACGAGTCGACGCTGAACATCTCGTTCGAGGTGCGCGGCGGTCTGTTCATCCGCCAGGTCCACCACTGGGCGGCGCTGCTCTACGTCGCGGCGATGATCGCGCACATGATGCGGACGTTCTTCACAGGAGCGTTCCGCCGCCCGCGCGAGACCAACTGGGTCCTCGGCGTCGTCCTGCTGCTCACGGGCATGATCGAGGGCTTCCTCGGCTACTCGCTGCCCGACGACCTGCTCTCGGGCACCGGCCTCCGCACCGGCGTCTCGGCGATCATCATGTCGATCCCCGTGGTGGGCACGTGGCTGCAGTGGGCCATCTTCGGCGGCGAGTACCCGGGCACGATCATCATCCCGCGCCTCTACATCGTCCACGTCTTCCTGCTCCCGGGGCTGATCACCGCGGTGATCGCGATCCACGTGGCGCTGGTGTGGTTCCAGAAGCACACCCAGTTCCCCGGCCCCGGCCGCACCGAGCGCAACGTCGTCGGCGTCCGCATCCTCCCGACGTTCGCCACCAAGGCCGGCGGCTTCACCGTCGTCTCGGTGGGCCTCATGGCGGCGATGGGCGGCCTGTTCCAGATCAACCCGATCTGGAACCTCGGCCCGTACAACCCGGCCAAGGTCTCGGCGGGCTCGCAGCCCGACTGGTACATGGCCGTGTTCGACGGCGCCGTCCGGCTGTGGCCGTCGTGGGAGATGTATCTGTTCGGGACCTACACGATCCCGGCGATCTTCTTCCCGGCCGTGATCGGGATGGGCATCCTCACCACGCTGCTCGCGCTCTACCCGCTGCTCGAGCGCAAGCTGACCGGCGACGACGCCCACCACAACCTGCTCCAGCGCCCGCGTGACGTCCCCGTGCGGACGGCCACCGGCGTGATGGCCATGACCTTCTACTTCTGGCTGGTCGTGGCCTGCGGCAACGACATCATCGGCTACACGTTCGACATCTCCCTGAACGTGATGACGTGGATCGGGCGCATCGGGCTGCTCGTCCTGCCGCCGCTCGTGTACTTCGCGACATACCGGATCTGCCTGGGCCTCCAGCGCAGCGACCGCGAGGTGCTCGAGCACGGCATCGAGACCGGGCACATCAAGCGCCTGCCGCACGGTGAGTTCGTCGAGGTGCACCAGCCGCTGGGTGGCGTCGACGAGCACGGCCACCCCGTGCCGCTCGCCTACCAGGGCGCCAAGGTGCCGAAGCGCATGAACGACCTCGGTTCCGCGGGCCAGCCCCTCAAGGGCGGCTGGTTCCGTCCGGACCCGGCCGAGGAGCAGGAAGCCCTCGGCGGCGGCCACGGTGGTGGCGACCCGATGCAGGTCGAGCCCGGCGAGCAGCGCGAGCTCGCCGGCCGTCCGGACGCCGGGCGCCCGCGCGACATCCAGGAGTAGTTCCGAGCACGTCCGCACGACACGGGCCGGGAGCGTCATCGACGCTCCCGGCCCGTGTGCGTTTGGTCGGTCCTCCCCGGCCCCCGGCCCCCGGAGCGCGTCAGCGCGTGCACCTCAGGTGCAAGCCCTGCGTCCACGCTGGCACTGAACGCCAGGATCGCCACAACGTCGCCTGAGCGACACGCCGAGGAGGGCGCTGGGGGCGCGTGAGCGCTCCAGGGGTCACGAGGGAGGGCTCCCCCGCGCCCCTGCCGCTCACAGGGCCTCTGAGGCCACGCTCGAGCTCGCTCACGGGGACGAGCCCTGAGCACCCAGGGGATCGTCCGGCCGCGATCTGCCGCTGTGGTTGACGGGCACCCGCGTGCGACGGCGCCGGGCGGGCACCTGCCCGCCGCTCGGGATCGGCAACGCGACCTTCGTGGCCGCTCGACCTTCCCCGCCTCGGGCCTCGGGCCTCGGGCCTCGATCAGCAGGCGGAAACACACCGTCCACGTGCCACTGCCGGTACCTCTCGACCTGGTGATCTCCCGACCGCCCGCCCCACGGGCGGGCCGGGTCCCCGCTCCGATGGCACGAACGCGCCGTTCATGCGCGCAGAAGCAGCGAACGGCCCGTTCGCTCCACCGACCACGCCCGCCCCCGCACCTCGAGCCGGACGGAAGACACACCACAGCCCCGCTCCGACGGGCGGAGCGGGGCTGTGAGGGCCTGGGATGAACCCGCGAGCGAGCTAGTGCGCCGACGGACCCGCGTGGTACTCGAACACGAGGCCGCAGATGGCGATGATGAGCGCGACGCCGGCGAGGACGATCAGCCACCACTGCCACAGGGCGATGCCGAAGCCCGTGAGGGCCGTGCCGCCCGCGACGGCGATGGGCCAGTAGCTCCCGGGGCTGAAGAAGCCGAGGTCGCCGGCGCCGTCCGACACCTCGGCCTCGGGGTTGTCCTCGGGCCGCTCCTCGAGCCGCCGGGCGACGAAGCGGAAGTACGTGCCGACGATGAGGGTCAGGCCGCCGGTCAGCGTCAGGGCGACGATGCCGACCTCCTCACCCGAGAGGATGCCGTACACGATCGCGCAGACGAAGCAGAAGACCGTGAGGATCTCGAAGATGCGGGATTCGACCTTCACCGGGTCCTCGCTCTCGACAGGGTGGGGCGGGCGGTCACTTGAACGCCTGCCGGGCGGTCGGGTCCGGGTTGGCGGGCTGCGTGGTGATCGACTCGGGGTTGCAGAGCTCGCCGCAGTTCATCGCCGCGAGAGCGGCGTTGGTGGTGAAGCCCTGGCCCGTCTGGGGGTCGATCCGCTGGCGGGTCTGGAGGAACTGTTCGAAGAGGGCCGGCGGCAGCGCCCGGACCTCGAAGTTCATCATCGAGTGGTAGGCGCCGCAGAACTCCGCGCAGCGGCCGACGAAGGCACCGGGACGCTCGATCCGGTCGATGACCCAGGTGTTCTTCTGGTCGTTCTCCTCCGGGTACGGGATGACGTCGCGCTTGAACAGGAACTCCGGCACCCAGAAGGAGTGGATGACGTCCTTCGACTCCTGGGTGAACGCGATCGGCCGGTCGGTGGGCAGCACCAGGATCGGCACGGAGGTCGTGGTGCCGACGACGGAGGCCGGGAGCCCGTTGGGCGCGATGGTCTGCGGGTAGCCGAACTCCCAGTTCCACTGGAACCCGGTGATCGTGACCTGCAGTTCGTTGCCCTCCGCCTCGCGGTCGACGACGTTCTGCACGACGACGGTGAAGTAGAAGAGCACCGCGACGATCACCAGCGGCACGACTGTGAGCACGAGCTCCAGCGGCAGGTTGTACTGGAACTGGCGCGGGAGGTCGGACTCGCCGGCGCGCTTGCGGTGGAAGGCGACGGTCCAGGCCGTGAGGCCCCAGACGATGACGCCGACGACGAGGGCGGCGACCGCGGCCCAGGTCCACAGCGTGCGCATCTGCGTGGCCTCGGGCGTGACACCGACCGGCCAGCCGAAGCGGAGGACCTCGTCCACCGAGCATCCGGAGGTGGTCACCGCTACGACGACGGCGGCCGCAGCCAGTCCCAGGACCCGGCGTGCGCGCCCGGTGCGGGCCCGGGGCGGCGTCCCATCTCGGCGCACTGCTGCTGCCTTCCTCCTCGCACGGTGCACGCCATCCGACCAGGGGCCGAGAACGGCTCCGGACGGTGCGGCGAGCGGCCCGGCGACCCGGGCCCCGACGTCGGAGCGGAGACTATCCGAGCGAGCCACTACGCGCTGTCGGAGGGGCGCGCGGGGTGTCACGGAGCGGCGCATCCGGGTCGTCATACTGAGCGCATCCCGCCCCTCGGGGCGGCGGCGGTGGCCCCGGAACCGGAGGTGTCAGCGGACGCGTGTGCGGCCTGATGGGATTGATCACGCCCGGCGGTGAGGGCGCGGCGCGTGCCGACGCGGTGCGGGCGAGCCTCGCGTGCATGCGCCACCGCGGGCCGGACGAGTCCGGCGTGTGGCACGACGACGACGTGGCGCTGGGCTTCAACCGACTCTCGATCATCGACGTCGAGAACTCGCACCAACCCCTGACCTACGCGAGCGATCGCTACCGCATCGTCTTCAACGGCGAGATCTACAACTACCTCGAGCTGCGCGAGGAGCTCGCGCGTGACCACGGCGCCCGATTCGTCACCGACGGGGACACCGAGGCCATCGTCGCCGCCTACGACGTCTGGGGTCCCGACGCGGTCCGCCGCCTGCGCGGCATGTTCGCGTTCCTGATCTGGGACACCCACGAGCGCATGCTGTTCGGCGCCCGCGACCCGTTCGGCATCAAGCCCCTCTTCGTCTCCGCCGGGCCGCACGGCGTGGCGTTCGCCAGCGAGAAGAAGAGCCTGCTCGAGCTGGCGAAGGGTCTCGGCGAGCCGACCACCGCGCCCGACCCGACCGCGCTGCAGCACTACCTGCAGCTGCAGTACGTGCCGGAGCCGCTCTCGCTGCACCGCTCCATCCGCCGCGTCGAGTCGGGGACGAGCTTCACCGTCTCCCCCGGCGAGCCGATGTCGACGGAGCGCTACTTCGTCCCGACCTTCGACGAGAAGCCGGTCGACGACGAGGCCCGCGTGCACGCCGAGATCACCGAGGTCCTGCGCGACTCGGTGGCGAAGCACATGCGCGCCGACGTCACCGTGGGCGCGTTCCTCTCCGGCGGCATCGACTCCACGGTCATCGCCGCGCTCGCCAAGGAGCACAACCCGGACCTCATCACCTTCACCACGGGCTTCGAGCGCGACGGCTACTCCGAGGTCGACGTCGCGCGCGAGTCGGCCGAGGCGATCGGCGTCCGCCACGTCGTCCGCACCGTCACCGCCCAGGAGATGATGGACGCGCTGCCGCTCATCGTCTGGTACCTCGACGACCCGGTGGCCGACCCCGCACTGGTGCCCCTGTGGTTCGTGGCGCGCGAGGCCCGCAAGCACGTCAAGGTCGTGCTCTCCGGCGAGGGAGCCGACGAGCTGTTCGGCGGCTACACCATCTACAAGGAGCCGCTCTCGCTCGCGCCGTTCGAGAAGCTGCCCGGGGCGGTGCGCAAGCTCGCCGGGTCGCTGTCGGCGAAACTGCCCGACGGCGTGCGCGGCAAGGACCTCCTGCGCCGCGGCGCGCTCCCCCTCGAGGAGCGCTACTACGGCAACGCGCGGATCTTCCGCAACGACCAGCTCGCCGCGGTCCTGCGCGGGCACGACCCCGAGCTCTCGCACGTCGACATCACCGCGCCGCTCTACGCCGACTCGGGCTCCTGGGACCCGGTGGCGCGGATGCAGCACGTCGACCTCTTCACGTGGCTGCGCGGCGACATCCTCGTCAAGGCCGACAAGATGACGATGGCCAACTCGCTCGAGCTGCGCGTGCCGTTCCTCGACAAGGAGGTCTTCGAGGTCGCGTCGCACCTGCCGACCGACCAGAAGGTCGCCTACGGCACGACGAAGTACGCGCTGCGCCGGGCGATCGACGGCATCGTGCCGCCGCACGTCCTGAACCGCCGCAAGCTCGGCTTCCCGGTGCCGATCCGCCACTGGCTCGCCCACGACATGCTCGAGTGGGCCCGGGAGATCGTCCGCGACTCCCAGACCGACGCGATCCTCGACAAGGCCGCGGTGCTGCGCCTGATCGACGACCACCGCGCCGGCCCCGTCGACCACTCGCGGCGGATCTGGACGATCCTGGTGTTCATGCTCTGGCACGGCATCTTCGTCGAGGAGCGCATCCGCCCCGCGATCCCGGAGCCGAACTACCCGGTGTATGCGTGAACGTGCCGGACGTAACGGTGCGGTCCCTCTGATGGCGGCTTTCACCTAGGGTCGAACGTTGGTCCGAAGGACGTACCGCCAGCGAGAGGCATCCATGGACGTACTGGGAATCGGCAACGCGATCGTCGACGTGTTGTTCCGCAGCGACGACGACACCATCCGCGGGCACGACCTGCCCAAGGGCGGGATGACGCTCATCGACGAGGCCCAGGCCGAGAAGCTGTACGCCGAGGCGAGCGACACCACCGAGCGCTCCGGGGGCAGCGTCGCGAACACCATCGCCATCGCCGCCACCCTCGGCGCGGACGCGGGCTACGTGGGCAAGGTGTCGGACGACCGTCTCGGCGACTCGTTCACCGACTCGATCCGGTCGCACGGGGTCGCGTTCACGACGCCGGCGCTGTCCGGGAGCCCCGCGACCGCGCGGTGTCTGATCATGGTGACGCCCGACGGCGAGCGCACGATGTCGACGTTCCTCGGTGCCTGCACGGCGCTGGGGCCCGACGACATCGAGCAGGGCGACGTCGCCGGCAGCAAGGTCAGCCTCATCGAGGGCTACCTCGCCGACACCGAGCACGCGCGCCGGACGATCGGCAAGATCGTCGACGCCGCGGCGAAGAGCGACGCGAAGGTCGGCCTGACGCTGTCGGACGCCGGCTGCGTCGACCGCCACCGCGAGTACTTCCGCGAGCTGTGCCGCGAGAACGTCGAGATCCTCATCGCCGACGAGGACGAGGTCGCGGCGCTCGTCGGGGACGACCCGATCGAGGGCCTGCTGCGCGACCAGGGCGGCAACTGCGAGATCGTCGTCGTCACGCACGGCCCGAAGGGCTCGACGATCTACGGCGTCGGCGGCTCCCGCCACGAGGTGGAGGCCCGCCCGGCCGACGAGCTCGTCGACACCACCGGTGCCGGCGACGCCTACGCGGGCGGCTTCCTGTACGGCTGGACCCGCGGGCTCGACGTCGGTGTGGCCGGCCGGATCGGCTCGGTCGCCGCGTCGCACGTCGTCGCCCAGATGGGGGCGCAGCCGCCGGAGGACCTGCGGCAGAAGGTCGCCGCGGAGGTCCCCGACCTGTAGGACGCCGGACACACAGCGGCCCCGGACCTCGAGCGAGGTCCGGGGCCGCTGTGCTGTCGGGTCAGTTGAAGCTGTCGCCGCAGGCGCAGGACCCGCCGGCGTTGGGGTTGTCGATCGTGAACCCCTGCTTCTCGATGGTGTCGACGAAGTCGATGACCGCACCCTGCAGGTACGGCGCGCTCATGCGGTCGACGGAGACGGTGAGCCCGTTGAAGTCGACGTTGAGGTCGCCGTCGAGGCTGCGGTCGTCGAAGAAGAGCTGGTACTTGAGACCCGCGCACCCGCCCGGCTGGACGGCGATGCGCAGCGACATGTCGTTGCGGCCCTCCTGGTCGAGCAGGGCCTTGGCCTTGCCGGCGGCGGAGTCGGTCAGCTCGACACCGTGCGCGGCCTCGGTGACCGCGGAGGGCGCGGTCGGGTTCTCGACGGTCATGGTTCTCCCTTGAGCTCCCGGGACGGACGCTGTGCACTACCCGCTGCGCACAACCCGGTCGCGGTGCCGTGTGTTCCTTCGGGGCGCCACATGATCCTGAAGGCCCCGCGGCCGGACTCCATCGTCGCACACGTCGGGCCCGTGCTCATGCGTGCGCGCGCTCACCCCCGTCACCCGGGAGGACGCGCCCCCCAGCGCTTGGCGACGCCCTCGGCGAGATCGGCCAGCCGGGCGGCGGGCTCGGCGAGGGCGGCCTCGACGGAGCCCGCGTCCGCGGCCACCGAGTAGACGCCCTCGAGCCCGGCCTCCAGGGCCTCCCCCGTGCTCATGTCCACCTGGCCGGCCAGCGCGATGCACGGAACGCCCTGCTCACGGGCCCGCGCGGCCACCACCGAGACGAGCTTGCCGTGCAGCGACTGGGCGTCGAGGCGTCCCTCGCCCGTGACCACGAGGTCGGCCCGGGCGAGGGCCTCGTCGAGGCCCGCGACCTCGCGGACCAGCTCCCCGCCCGCGACCCGGCGGGCCCCGAGCGCCGCGAGCGCCACGCCCAGCCCGCCGGCGGCGCCGGCCCCGGCGAGGTCGGCGAGGCCGTCACCCAGCACCGCCGCCCACGTCGTCAGCGCCGCGTCGAGGGCGGCCACGGTCTGTTCGTCGGCGCCCTTCTGGGGGCCGAACACCGCCGCGGCGCCCTCCCGGCCGGTGAGCACGTGGTCGACGTCGGCGGCCACGACGAGGTCGACGCCCTCGAACCGCGCCCGGACGTCCGCGAGCCCGTCGAGGCGCGCGGCCCGCGCGAGGGCCCCGCCGCCGTCGGGCAGGGCGTCCCCGTCGGCATCTCGGGCCACGGCGCCGAGCGCCGCCAGCATCCCGGCCCCGCCGTCGGTGCAGGCGGAGCCACCGAGCCCGACGACGATCGCCTGGGGCTCGTGTCCGGCCGCCGCCGCCAGGAGCTCGCCGACACCCCGGCTCGTCGCCGACGCCGCGGTGCGGGGCGTGCGCTCGTCGACGAGGTGCAGCCCGCAGGCCGACGCCGATTCGAGGTACGCCGTCCCGTCCAGCTCCAGCCACGTCGCCCGCGTCGGCGTCCCGAGGGGGCCGGTGACCTCGACCGCGTGGCGGGTGCCGCCGCGTGCGGTGTGCAGGACCTCGACGAACCCGGTGCCGCCGTCGGCGAGCGGGAGCAGGATGGCGGTGTCCTCCGGTTCGGCCCGGGCCCAGCCCTCGGCCATCGCCGTGGCCGCCTCGGCGGCGGTCAGACTGCCACCGAAGGAGTCGGGAGCGAGCAGCACGCGCATACGGCGCACCGTAGGGGTCTCGCGGTCTGGGGAGGCCCGCGCGGGTGCCCTATTCTGGAGACGTGAACTTCTTGCGCCGTGGCACCTCGACCGGGTCGGGCTCCGAGCCCGATGACGCCACGACCACCGAGGCCGACGACCGCGAGACGGTCGTCGTCGGCGAGCGCGGAGGCCGCCAGACCACCGGCAAGGGACGCCCCACGCCGGCCCGGCGCGACGCGCAGGGCAAGCGGCGCGGACCGGTGGCGCCGGCCCCCAAGACCCAGCGCGAGGCCATGAAGCGCGCGCGGGCACTGCGCGGCACCAAGGACGACCGCCGCAAGGCCTCCGCCGAGCGTCGCAAGCGCATGATGGCCGGGGACGACTCGGTGCTGCTGCCCCGCGATCGCGGGCCCGCCCGCGCCTACGCGCGCGACCTCGTCGACGCCCGGCGCAACCTCATGGGCCTGTTCATGCCGCTGGCCGTCGTCATCTTCGTGACGGTGATCGTCCCGATCCCGCAGGTGCAGACCGCCGGCAGCCTGATCTGCCTGGTCATGCTCGTGATGATGGCGCTCGAGGGCGTCATGCTCGGCCGCTACGTCGTGACGCGGGTGCGGGCGAAGTTCCCGGACGAGCAGATCGGCGGCCTGTCCTACGGTTGGTACGCGTTCACGCGCGCCACCCAGCTGCGCCGTCTGCGGATGCCCGGGCCCCGGGTGGCCCGCGGCACCGCGATCGCCTGAGGGCGGTCCTGCGCACGCTGGTCCTCGGCGGGACGCGCTCGGGCAAGTCCGCCTACGCCGAGGGGATGCTCGACGCCGACGCGCCGGTGCTCTACGTCGCCACCGCCCGCGGTGTCGACCCGGGCCTCGACCCCGAGTGGGCCGACCGCGTCGCCGTGCACCGCGCCCGCCGACCCGCCTCGTGGCGGACGGTGGAGGACGCCGACCTGCCGGCGGTCCTCGACGGCCACCCCGGCGATCCCGTGCTCGTCGACGACCTCGCCACCTGGGTGACGGGGCTGCTCGACGACGCTGGCTGGGAGCGCGACGCGCCGTCCGTCGACGCGGCGCGTACGTCGCTGACGGCGGCGGTCGATCGCTTCGGCGGGACGCTGGTGCTCGTGTCCGCCGAGGTCGGGCTGGGCGTCGTGCCCTCGACGAGTGCCGGTCGCCGCTTCCGCGACGAGCTGGGGGCGGTGAACCAGGCGCTCGCGGCGGTGTGCGACGAGGTGTGGCTGCTCGTGGCCGGGGTGCCCCTGCGTCTGCGGTGACCGGCTACGGTCGCGCCGAGATCGCCCGCCCCGCAATGTCGTGCCGAGGAGGAGGAACCCGCGTGCACCCGGTCGCCAGCTCGGCCCCGGCGGGTGTCGCGCCCCCCGACGAGACCGCCCGCGAGGAGGCCCGCGCGGCGCTGCCCGGCGGGAGCTACGGGCGCCTCGAGGAGCTCGCCGCATGGCTCGCCGCCTGCCAGGGGCGGGCGCCGGCCCGGGCGCCGCGTCGGGTGCGGGCGGTGCTGTTCGCCGCCGACCACGGGATCGCCGCCGCCGGTGTCTCGGCCCACGCGCCCGCGGAGACCGTGGCGCGGGTGGCCGCCGCGCGCGACGGATCGGGCGCGGCGGCCCGGTTCGCCGAGGCCGCAGGCGCCGGGCTGCGGGTCGTCGACGTCGGGCTGGCGACGCCGGTGCCCGGGGACGCGCGCGACGATCGTGCCGTGGTGCGGGGCGGCGGACGCCTCGACCTCGAGGACGTGCTGACCGCCGACCAGGCCGCGGCCGCGCTGCGCGCCGGGCGCGAGGTGGCCGACGAGGAGGTCGACGAGGGCGCCGACCTGCTCGTCGCCGGTGAGCTGGCCGTCGGCGTCAGCACGCCCGTCGCCGTGCTCGCCGCCGCGATGACCGGGCGCGAGCCCGTGGCCGTCGTGGGGCGCGGCAGCGGGATCGACGACCGCGCGTGGATGGTCAAGGCCGCGGCGGTCCGCGACGGGCTGCGGCGCGCCCGTCCGGTGGGCCGCGACCCGCAGAGCCTGCTGCGGATCGCCGGCGGCGCCGACCTCGCGGCGCTCGTCGGGTTCCTCGCCCAGGCCGCCCGTCGCCGGACCCCGGTGGTGCTCGACGGCGCGGCGACGGCCGTGGCCGCGTTGCTCGCCGACACCGAGGTCCCGGGCGCGCGCGCCTGGTGGACGGCGGGCACACGGTGCACCGAGCCCGCGCAGGCGTTCGCGCTCGACGTCCTGGGCCTCGAGCCGCTGCTGGACCTGTCGATGCGCGCCGGTCAGGGCACCGGCGCGCTGACCGCGGTCGGGCTCGTGCGCGCCGCGGTGTGCGTCGGCTGACGTGCCCGGCCCCCTCCGCGGCGGGGTGACGCTGGCCGTCGCGATGTTCACGGTCGTGCCCCTGCACGCGCGGCGGATCGACCGGCCCGCCGCCGCCGTGGCGCTCGCGGTGGTCCCGGTCGTGGGCGTGGTGCTCGGCGCCCTGCTGGGCGCCGCCGCCGCGGGCATGGTCGCCGGCGGGGCGCCGGGGTTGCTCGCGGGGCTCGTGGCCGTCGGTCTCGGGGCGGCCGCGACCCGCGGGCTGCACCTCGACGGCCTCGCCGACCTCGCCGACGGGCTCGGCAGCCACGGCGACGCGGAGCGCATGCTCGCGGTGATGCGCGACCCCGGGACCGGGGCGTTCGCGGTGATCTGGCTGGTCGTGGTGCTCGGGATCCAGGCCACGGCGTGGGGGGCGCTGGCGGAGCGGGGGCTGGTGGCCGCGGCCGTCGGGGGCGCGCTGGCCCTGGGGCTGGGGCGCGCCGCGTTCGCGTGGGTGGCGCGACGGGGCGTGCCGGCGGCGTCCCCGGACGGCCTCGGCGCCCTGGTCGCCGGGACCCAGCCGACGTGGATGGCGCCGGTGTGGGCGGCGCTGCTCGCCGGCGCCGCGTTCCCGGTGCTGGGGCTCCGGGCGGCGATCGCGACCCTGCTCGCGGCGGTGGTCGTCGTCCTCGTGGCCGCCCACGCCCGCCGGCGCCTCGGGGGCGTGTCGGGCGACGTGTTCGGAGCCTGCGCCGAGCTCGCGGGCACCGCGGCCCTGGGGGTGCTCGCGACGCTCGGGTAGCGAGGCGTCGTGGCACGTGTGGGTGTTCACCCGCGCCAGGGCACGGACGAGCACCCACGAGCGCGTCAGCGCAAACGCGTCATCCAGCCCCGGGTATCCGGGGCCGCGCCACGCTGGATGGCGGTGAGGCGCTCGCGCAGGCGCTGGGTCATCGCGCCCGGCTTGCCGTCGGCGATGTCGTACTCGCCGCCCTCGTACTTCACGGTGCCGACCGGGGTGATCACCGCGGCGGTGCCGCAGGCGAACACCTCGGTGAGGCGCCCGGCGGCGTTCTCCTTCTCCATCTCGTCGGTGGAGATCCGGCGCTCGCTGACCGCCGCGCCCTCCTCCTCGGCGAGCTCGAGCAGCGAGCGGCGGGTGACACCGGGCAGCAGGGAACCGGAGAGCTCGGGGGTGACGACCTCGACGTTGCCCGAGGGATCGGTGAACACGAAGAAGAGGTTCATGCCCCCCATCTCCTCGATCCACCGGTGCTCGAGGGCGTCGAGCCAGACCACCTGGTCGCACCCCTGTGCCGACGCCTGTGCCTGCGCGGCGAGCGAGGCCGCGTAGTTGCCGCCGCACTTGGCCTCGCCGGTGCCGCCGGGCACGGCGCGGACGTAGTCGGTGGACAGCCACACGGTCACCGGGGCCAGCCCGCGCGGGAAGTACGCGCCGGCCGGGGAGGCGATGAGCATGTAGAGGTACTCCTCGCTCGGGCGCACGCCGAGCCCCGACGAGGAGCCGATCATGAAGGGCCGCAGGTAGAGCGAGTCCTCGCCGCCCGCGGCCGGCACCCAGCGCTCGTCGACGGCGAGCAGCTCCTCCAGCGAGCCGAGGAACAGGTCCTCGGGCAGCGGGGGCATCGCCAGGCGCTCGGCCGAGCGGGCCATGCGCTCAGCGTTGGCCGACGGCCGGAACGCGTGGATCGAGTCGTCGGCCCAGCGGTAGGCCTTGAGCCCCTCGAAGATCGTCTGGCTGTAGTGGAGCACGACCGCGGCCGGGTCCATCGACAGTGCCTGGTAGGGCCCGACGGTCGCGTCGTGCCACCCGCGCGCGGCGTCCCAGGAGATCGTCACCATGTGGTCGGTGAAGAACTTCCCGAACCCGGGTGCGGCGAGTACCTCCGCCACACGCTCCGCGGTCGCCGGGGCGGGGTGCGGGGTGTGGGCGAAGGCCGTACTCATGGGTCCAGCCTAGTCCGACGGGGCAAGACCGATCGCTGCCCGCGTCACCACGGCGGCGACCCGTCCGTCGCGCACCAGCCAGGCCGCCTCGGCCCCGTCCAGGCGGGCCCGCGCGCCCTCGACCCCCTCCCCCGCGCCGAGGCTCGGCGGCACCGGGCGGACGTGGTGGCGCACCGGATCGTCGTCGGGAAGACCGTCCAGATCCGCCGAGGTCACCGCGCCGAGGATCTCCGACGGGGCCGCCGCGCCGTCGGTCCGGTCGTGTGTCACCGGGGCGGGGCCGGGCGTCCCGGCGAGCGCCGCTCGGGCCCGCGCCACCGTCCAGGACGCGCGCACCACCGGCACCGCGACGACCGGCAGGTCGCCCACCAGCGGCCCCGGGACGTGCGCGTCCGGCTCGTCGAGGAAGCCGAGACGTCTCAGCCAGCCGTCGTCGAAGTACTTCGAGAGATAGGCCCGCCCGGAGTCGGGGGCGATCACGACGACCACGTCGTCGGGACCCAGGTCGCGGGCCGCGACCAGCGCCCCCGCCACGGCCGTCGCCGACGAGCCCCCGAGCAGGAGGCCCTCCTCGCGGGCCAGACGGCGGGCGGTGCGCATCGTCGTGCGGTCGTCGACGCGCACGACCTCGTCGGCCACCGACCGGTCCCAGTTGGCGGGCCAGGGGTCGTCGACGGTGTCGGGGTGGCGGTAGTGGCCGATCGCCTCGACGTAGTACGGGCTGCCGTCCCCGCCGCCGTAGGCGGAGGTCACGGGGTCGACGCCGACGACGCGCACCGGGCCCCGCTCCTTGAGCGCCGCGCCGGTGCCCGACAGCGTGCCGCCGGTGCCGATGCCCGCGACGAAGCACGTCACGCGGCCGCCGGTCTGCTCCCAGATCTCGGGCGCGGTGGTGTCGTGGTGGGCCCGGGGGTTCGCGGGGTTGCCGTACTGGTCGGCGAGCCAGCCGCCCGGCGTCTCCTCCGCGATCCGCGCCGCCAGGTTGATGACGTGGCGCGGGTCGTCGCGCGGCAGTCCGCCCGGGGTCAGCACCACCTCGGCGCCGTAGGCCCGCAGCGCGGCGATCTTCTCGGCGGCGGTGGTGTCGGGGACGACGATCAGGGTGCGGTAGCCGAGGAACCCGCCGACCAGCGCGAGCCCGATCCCGGTGTTGCCCGAGGTGCCCTCGACGATCACCCCGCCCGGGCCGAGCGCCCCGGAGCGCTCGGCGGCGCGGATCATCCACATCGCCGCACGGTCCTTGACGCTCCCGCCGGCGTTCTGCCACTCGGCCTTCACGTAGATCGCCGGCGCCAGGCCCTCGGTCACCCGCCGCAGGCGGATGAGCGGGGTGGCGCCGATGGCGTCGAGCACCGATTCGTGGACGCTCCCGGGCACGCCCCGTGTGTACACGCAAAGATGGCGCCGTGACGTTCCCGGGCTTCGGCGAGGCGGTCGTCGACTTCTACGAGGGCCTCGAGGCCGACAACTCCAAGGCCTACTGGACCGACAACAAGGCGCTCTACGACGACCACGTCCGCGCACCGATGGTCGCGATGCTCGCCGACCTCGAGCCCGAGTTCGGCCCGGGCAAGGTCTTCCGCCCGTACCGCGACGTGCGCTTCGCCGCGGACAAGACGCCGTACAAGGTGCAGTGCGGCGCGACCGTCGGCGGGCGCTACGTCCAGGTCTCGGCCGACGGGATCATGGTGGCCGTCGGCTACTACCGGATGACCTCGGCGCAGGTCGCCCGTTTCCGCGCCGCGGTCGACGACGACCGCCACGGGCCGGAGCTCGAGACGATCGTCGAGGACCTTCGCGCCGACGGGTTCACGGTCGACGGCGAGCAGCTGAAGTCCCGCCCGCGCGGCGCGGACCCCGAGCACCCCCGCCTGGAGCTGCTGCGCCACAAGAGCCTGTTCGTCCGGCGCTCGTGGCCGCCGTCCGACGAGCTGCACACGCCGGCCGTACGCGAGCGGGTGGCCGCGACCTGGCGGCGCCTCGAGCCCCTCGGGCGCTGGCTCGACGAGCACGTCGGCGTCGACCTCGACGACACCGCCGACCGCCCGGGCCGCCGCCGCTGACCCTCACGGCGACCACGCGGGCCGCCGCCTAGCGTCGCCGCATCGTGGGGACGACGACGCGTGCCGCCCTCTGGACCAGCGCGCTCCTGGCGCTGGCGCTGCTCGGCGGCCTCCTCTGGTGGACCGCGACCGAGCGCGGGCTCACCGCCCCTGATCTGTGGGAGATCGTGGACCCGCCGGCGGAGGCGTGCGTCGAGCAGGACCCGACCACCTCGGGCTGTCTCACACCGACCGCCCTGCGCCTGCACGACGCCGCCGTCGCCCGGTTCGGCGCGCCGGGTCCGGACGCCCCGATCCGCTCCGTGACCTGCTGGTCCGAGCACGCGTGGAACCCGTCGAGCGACCACCCCGAGGGGCGCGCCTGCGACGTCTTCCCCGCGCGGTACGGCGAGTTCCCGGCGGGCGACGACCTCGCCGCCGGGTGGGCCGTGGCGCACTGGCTGCGCGAGAACGCCCGTGAGCTCGACGTCCGGTACGTCATCTGGCAGGGCCGCATCTGGTCCGCCGGGTCGTCGGACGCCGGCGACGGCTGGGGGCGGCCCTACACCGGCGGCGGCGTGTACGACCCCGAGGACGCCACCGGCGGGCACTTCGACCACGTGCACGTCAGCGTGCGCGACGGGTCCCGGTGGTGAGCCGCCTACGTCCGTGAGCGATGTTCGGGGCTATAGGCCCGGAGATCGCTCACGTGGGGATCGGGTCGTGGGGCCAGTCGCGGAGGTTGACCTGGTCGCACGTGAGGGCGAAGGCGTCGATCTCGTCGGTGCTCGCGCCGCGGGTGAACAGCTCGACGAGGCCCCGGAAGTACTCCTCGCGCGGCGCCCCGGGCACGAAGAGGATGAGGAAGCGGGCCATCTCGTCGCCCACGGCGTGGAACCCGTGCACGCCGTTGACCGGGACGTGGGCGAAGTCGCCGTGCTCGAGCACCTGCCACTTCTGCCCGCTCATCACCGCGAGCCGGCCCGAGATCACCCAGAACGACTCGGAGAACCCCTGGTGGTAGTGCGGGATCGCGCCCCAGCGGCCCGGGACGGCGGCGTTCTCGAACAGGCCGAAGCCGCCGCCGACGACGTCGCTCGGCGCGGTGAACACGACGGGGCCGGCCTGCTCGGCCTCGGCGCGGAAGCGGTAGACGCCCGGCGCGGACTCCGGGATCTCGGTCGGGAAGCTCACCCGGTCGTCCTCACCGCACGTGCGACGGGACGAACGGCGGGCTGACGACCTCGACCTCCAGCGACCGGCCGCGGACGTCGACGGTCAGCGTCTCGCCCTCCTCGACGCCCGCCGCGGTGTCGAGCAGCGCGAGCGCGATCCCCGTCTTCAGGGTCGGCGAGAACGTCCCGGACGTGGTCTCGCCGATGGGGACGTCGCCCTGCACCACCGCCATGTGCCCACGCGGCACGCCGCGACCGGTGGCGCGCAGCCCCCAGGAGCGGCGCCGCGGACCCGCCTCGCGCTCGGCGAGCAGCGCCTCGCGGCCCCAGAACTCGTCCTTCTTCCAGCCGACCGCGAACCCGCACCGCGCCTGCAGCGGCGTGATGTCGGGGCCGAGGTCCTGTCCGTGCAGCGGCAGTCCGGCCTCGGTGCGCAGGGTGTCGCGGGCGCCGAGCCCGGCGGGCAGCCCGCCCTTCTCGGCCACCACGGCGGCCAGCGCGTCCCACAGCTCCCCGGCGCCGTCGGACGGCGCGATGAGCTCGTAGCCCCGCTCGCCGGTGTAGCCCGTGCGGCAGATGCGCACCGGGCGCCCGGCCCACTCCGCGTCGACGAAGGCCATGTAGTCCAGCGGCTCGGGATCGGTCAGCAGGCCGACCTCGGCGAGCACCTCGGGCGACGCGGGCCCCTGCACCGCGAGCACCACGTGGTCGTCGTGCTCGTCGGCGACGGTGATCCCGGACGGGGCGACCTCGGCGAGGCGCCGCCCGACGCCCGCGGAGTTCGCGGCGTTCGGGACGGCGAAGACCTCGTCGGGGCCGACGAGGTAGAGGATCAGGTCGTCGACCACGCCGCCGTTCTCGCCGCAGCACAGCGTGTACTGCGCCTTGCCCGGCACGATCCGCGACAGGTCGTTCGTCAGGCAGCGGTCGACGAACGCCGCGGCGCCGGGGCCGCTGATGCGGACCTTGCCGAGGTGGCTGACGTCGAACAGGCCGACGGCCTCGCGGGTGGCGGTGTGCTCGGCCACCGTGCCCGAATACTGCACGGGCATCTCCCAGCCGCCGAACGGCGCGAACGACGCCCCGAGGGCGACGTGGTGATCGTGCAGCGGGCTGCGGCGGTCGACAGGGGTCACACCGGTCTCGGACACCCGCGGCACGGTACGGGAGCCGCCCCGGTCCTAGCATGTGATCGATACCGCCCGGCGCAGGAGGACACCCCACGTGAGCAGCACCCCCGACCTCGATCTCCTCGGCGCCGACCCGGGTGCCGACGCGCTCGCCGGCGTGGACGCGGTGGTCGTCGGCGTGCGACCCGGGATCGACGGCGCCGACCCCGCCGTGGCCGGTCCGACGTCCGCCCTCGGCGACCTCGCCGGCGAGCTGCCGGGTCTGGTCGCCCTGCTCGGTGGCACGGGCAAGGCCGAGGAGGTCACCCGGGTCCCCACCCGCGGGACGATCGGGGCGCCGCTCGTGGTCGCCGTCGGGCTCGGCGCCGAGCCGGGCGACACGGGCGCGGCGGGCGAGACGCCCGACCTCGCCGAGCAGGTCCGGCGTGGGGCCGGTGCCGCGGCGCGGACCCTGCACGGGCACGCCGCCCACGTCGTCACCACGCTCTCCGCGCTCGACCTCGCGGCGGCGATCGAGGGCACCCTGCTCGGCGACTACGCCTTCACCGACTACAAGAAGGCCCCCGAGACGGCGCCGACCGAGCTCACGCGCGTCGGCCTCGTCGGCGACGGGGACGAGGCGGCCGTCACCCGGGCGGTGGCGGTCGTGCGCGCCGTCCGGAACGCCCGCGACCTCGTCAACACCCCGCCCAACGACCTCTACCCGGACGCGTTCGCCGAGCGGGCGCGTTCCCTGGCCGAGGCCGCCGGGGTGTCGGTGGAGATCCTCGACGAGTCCGCGCTCGCCGAGCACGGCTACGGCGGCGTCCTGGGCGTCGGCGGCGGGTCGTCACGGCCGCCGCGGCTCGTCCGCCTCACCTACAGCCCGGCGAATCCGCGGAAGAAGGTCGCCCTCGTCGGCAAGGGCATCACGTTCGACACCGGCGGCATCTCGATCAAGCCCGCGGCCAACATGGACCACATGACCTCGGACATGTCCGGGGCCGCGGGCGTCGTCGCCGCCACCTGCCTGGCCGCCGACCTCGGGCTGGACGTCGAGGTCGTCGCCACCGTGCCGATGGCCGAGAACATGCCGTCGGGCACGGCGTACCGCCCCGGCGACGTCCTGAAGATGTACGGCGGCACCACCGTCGAGGTGCTCAACACCGACGCCGAGGGCCGTCTCGTCCTCGGCGACGCCATCGCCCGCGCCTGCGAGGACTCCCCCGACTACCTGCTCGAGACCTCGACGCTCACCGGCGCCCAGCTCGTGGCTCTCGGCTCGCGGACGCCCGGGGTCATGGGGACCGACGAGTTCCGCGACCGGGTGGCCGCCCACGCCGTCGCGGCGGGCGACGGCGGGTGGGCGATGCCGCTGCCCGACGAGCTGCGCAGCGACCTCGACTCGCGGGTGGCCGACCTCGCCAACGTCACCAACCACCGCTTCGGCGGGATGCTCGTGGGCGGCATCTTCCTGCGGGAGTTCGTCGCCGACGGCGTGCCGTGGGTGCACCTCGACATCGCCGGCCCGGCCTTCAACACCGGCGGCCCGCACGGCTACACGCCCAAGGGCGGCACCGGCGTCCCGGTGCGCACGATCGCCGCCGTGCTCGACGACATCGCCCGCAACGGCTGAGGTCGGCCGCAGGGGTTTCGCCGAGGTGGAAGGATGACCCCGGACAACGCCTCCCCGACACCACGATGCCGGGCCGGGGCCACCGCACGCCACACGCCGACGCGGGAGTAGCAGCAGTGAGCGACACGTACGACGTCATCATCCTCGGAGCCGGATCCGGGGGGTACGCCTGCGCCTTCCGGGCCGCCGAGCTGGGCCTCTCGGTCGCGCTGGTGGAGAAGGACAAGGTCGGCGGCACCTGCCTGCACCGCGGCTGCATCCCCACCAAGGCGCTGCTGCACGCCGCCGAGGTCGCCGACTCGGCGCGCGAGGGCGAGCAGTTCGGCGTGAAGAGCTCGCTGTCGGGCATCGACATGAGCGGCGTCAACTCCTACAAGGACAACGTCGTCGCCCGCCTCTACAAGGGCCTGCAGGGCCTGGTGAAGGCCAACAAGGTCACGCTGATCGAGGGCGCCGGCAAGCTCGTCGGGCAGGACACCGTCGAGGTCGACGGGCAGCGCTACCAGGGCCGCCACGTCGTCCTGGCCTCCGGCTCCTACTCGAAGACGCTGCCCGGTCTCGAGCTCGGCGGCCGGGTGCTCACCTCCACCGAGGCCATCAACCTCGACTACGTGCCCGAGCGCGTCGTCGTGCTCGGCGGCGGCGTCATCGGCGTCGAGTTCGCCAGCGTGTGGAAGAGCTTCGGCAGCGAGGTCACGATCGTCGAGGCCCTGCCGCACCTCGTGCCCAACGAGGACGAGTTCCTCTCCAAGTCGCTCGAGCGCCAGTTCCGCAAGCGCAAGATCGCCTTCAAGACCGGCACGAAGTTCACCGGCGTCGAGCAGAGCGCGGACTCGGTGACGATCAGCCTGGAGAACGGCGAGCAGATCGAGGCGGACCTGCTGCTCGTCGCCGTCGGCCGCGGCCCGAACACCGCCGACCTCGGCTACGAGGAGAACGGCGTCACCCTCGACCGCGGCTTCGTCCCGACGAACGAGCGCCTGCACACCGGCGTCGCCAACATCTACGCCGTCGGCGACATCGTCCCCGGCCTGCAGCTGGCCCACCGCGGCTTCCAGCAGGGCATCTTCGTCGCCGAGGAGATCGCGGGCCTGAACCCGCCGGTGATCGACGAGACGGGCATCCCGCGGGTCACCTACTGCGAGCCCGAGGTCGCCTCGGTCGGCCTCACGGAGGCGCAGGCCACGGAGGTCTACGGCGAGGTGAAGACCCTGACCTACGACCTCGCCGGCAACGGCAAGTCGCAGATCCTCAAGACCTCCGGCGCCGTCAAGCTCGTCAAGGGCGGCACCGGCGACGACGCCCCCGTGGTCGGCGTGCACATGATCGGCACGCGCATGGGCGAGCAGGTCGGCGAGGCCCAGCTGATCTACAACTGGGAGGCGCTGCCCGCCGACGTGGCCAACCTCATCCACGCCCACCCCACGCAGAACGAGGCCCTCGGGGAGGCGCACCTCGCGCTCGCCGGCAAGCCCCTGCACAGCCATGGCTGACCCTGGCTACAGCTGACCACACCCGAGACACGCACGAGGAGTCACGAGCACGATGGCCTACACCGTCCAGATGCCTGCTCTCGGGGAGAGCGTCACCGAGGGCACGGTGACGCGCTGGCTCAAGCAGGAGGGCGACCACGTCGACGTCGACGAGCCCCTCCTCGAGGTGTCGACCGACAAGGTCGACACCGAGATCCCGTCGCCCCAGGCGGGGGTGCTGCAGCGGATCGTGGCGCAGGAGGACGACACCGTCGAGGTCGGCGGCGACCTGGCCGTGATCGGCGAGGAGGGCGAGTCCGGTGGCTCGTCGGGTGGTGACGACGCGCCGGCCCAGGAGTCGCAGCCGGAGCCGGAGCCGGAGCCCGAACCCCAGCAGCAGTCCCAGCCCGAGCCCGAACCCGAGCCCCAACCTGCCGCGGCGGCGTCCTCCGAAGGCTCCTCGTCCGGGGGCTCGTCCGGCGGCGGGGCGAGCACGACCGTCGAGATGCCCGCGCTGGGCGAGTCGGTCACCGAGGGCACGGTCACCCGCTGGCTCAAGCAGGTCGGCGACACCGTCGAGGTCGACGAGCCGCTGCTCGAGGTGTCCACCGACAAGGTCGACACCGAGATCCCCTCGCCCGTCGCCGGCACCGTGCTCGAGCTGCGCGCCGGCGAGGACGACACCGTCGAGGTCGGCGGCGCCCTCGCCGTGATCGGCGACGCGTCGCAGGCGTCCGGCGGGGGCTCGCCGGCCCCCACCCAGGAGGAGCCGCAGCAGGCCGAGTCGCAGCAGGCCGAGTCCGCCCCGCCGCGCGAGGACCCGCGTCCCGAGCCGGAGCGCCCGGCCGAGCCGGAGCCCGCGCAGGCCCCGGCCGGCGCCCAGGCCGCGTCCGGTGCCGACGACTACGTCTCCCACGAGACCGAGCAGCCCACCGGCCCGAGCGGGCCCGCGAACGCGGGCGCGCAGAAGGCCCCGTCGCAGGCCTCGACCCAGGGCAACGGGGCCTCCGCTCCCGCGGGAGACGAGGCGAGCGGCTCGCCGTACGTCACGCCGCTGGTGCGCAAGCTCGCCGCCGAGCGCGGCGTGGACCTCTCGTCGCTGACCGGCACCGGCGTCGGCGGCCGCATCCGCAAGCAGGACGTCGTCAAGGCCGCCGACGAGCAGGACAGCGCCGCAGCCACTCCGGCGGGCGGCGCCCCGGCGGGCGACGCTCCGGCGGAGGCGCAGGCCTCGGGCGGCTCCGGCGGCGGGGCGGTGCACGGCGGCGAGGTGCAGAAGCCCTCGGCGTCCGGCTCCCGCGGCGCCTCCGGCGCGCCCGCGCCGGACACCTCGGGGCTGCGCGGCACCACGCAGAAGCTCTCGCGGCGCCGCGCCACGATCGCCAAGCGCATGGTGGAGTCGCTGCAGGTCTCCGCCCAGCTCACGACGGTGGTCGAGGCCGACCTCACGCGGATCGCGCGCCTGCGCGACCGGGCGAAGGCCGACTTCCAGCAGCGCGAGGGCGTCAAGCTCTCGTTCCTGCCGTTCATGGCGCTGGCCACCGTGGAGGCCCTCAAGGCCCACCCGCAGGTCAACGCGATGATCGACACCGAGAAGGGCGAGGTCACCTACCACGGCGCCGAGCACCTGGGGATCGCCGTCGACTCGCCGGCCGGCCTGATCGTGCCGGTGGTCCACGACGCCGGGGACCTCAACCTCGCCGGGCTCGCCCGCAGGATCTCCGACGTCGCGGACCGCACCCGGGCGAACAAGATCACGCCGGACGAGCTCTCGGGCGGCACGTTCACCATCACGAACACCGGCTCGCGGGGCGCGCTGATCGACACGCCGATCATCAACCAGCCCCAGGTCGGCATCCTCGGCACCGGTGCCGTGGTGAAGAAGCCGGTGGTGCTCCAGGACGACTCGGGCGGCGACGTCATCGCCATCCGGTCGACGGCCTACCTGTGCCTGTCCTACGACCACCGCATCGTCGACGGCGCCGACGCCGCGCGCTTCCTGACGACGATCAAGGACCGCCTCGAGGGTGGCGCCTTCGAGGGCGAGCTGGGCCTGTAGGCCGTTCGGCCGCGCCTTCCCGGGAACGAACGGCGCTTTCGCTGCTTCTGAAGCAGCGAGAGCGCCGTTCGTTCGCCGGGGGCGGGCCGACGCGCAGGTGACCCCGGGTCGCGTCGGGCCGGACACTCCGCGACGATCACCCCATGCGCGTCGTCATCGCCGGGTCCTCCGGACTCATCGGCACCGCCCTGGTCCCCCGCCTGCGGGAGGCCGGGCACGAGGTCGTCCGTCTCGTCCGCCGGACCCCGCAGGCCCCGGACGAGCGCGGCTGGGACCCGGCCGCCGGGCACCTGGCGCCGGGCGCGCTCGAGGGCGCCGACGCCGTGGTCAACCTGTGCGGCGCCGGCATCGGCGACAAGCGCTGGACCGGCGCGCGCAAGCAGGAACTGCGCGACAGCCGCATGATCCCCACCGACGTCCTCGCCCGCGCCGTCGCCGAGCACGGCGTTCCGACGCTGGTCAACGGGTCGGCGGTCGGCTGGTACGGCGACACGGGCGCGATGGCCGTCGACGAGACCGCCCGGCGCGGCACCGGCTTCCTCGCCGACCTCTGCCGCGACTGGGAGGCCGCCACCAAGCCCGCGGTCGACGCCGGGGCGCGCGTCGTCCTGGTCCGCACCGGCCTGGTGCTCTCCCCCTCGGGCGGGCTGATGGGGCGGATCAAGCCGCTGTTCCAGTTCGGGCTCGGCGGGAAGCTCGGGCCCGGGACCCAGTACTGGCCGTGGATCTCCCTCGACGACGAGACCGGCGCGATCGTGTGGGCGCTCGAGCACGACACGGTCTCCGGTCCGCTCAACGCCACGGGGCCCGATCCCGTCACCAACGACGAGTTCACCCGGGTGCTCGCCGAGCAGATGAGCCGCCCCGCGCCCTGGGTCGTCCCCGGGTTCGCCATGCGGGCCGCGCTCGGCCAGTTCGCCGACGAGGGCGTGCTCGTGAGCCAGCGCGTCCTGCCGGGCGTCCTCGAGCGCGAGGGCTTCGAGTTCCGCCACGGCACCCTCTCGGAGGCCCTGCACGCGGTGCTCGACGGATGACCGTCCCGGAACCCCTGCCCGACGCCGTCGACGTCGTCGTGGTCGGCGCCGGTCTCGCCGGGCTGCGGGCCGCGCGGACGGTGGCGCGGGCCGGACGGTCGGTGGTCGTGTGCGAGGCCGGTGACGGTGTCGGCGGGCGGGTGCGCACGGACGTCGTCGACGGGTTCCTCGTCGACCACGGGTTCCAGATCCTCAACACGTCGTACCCGGCGCTGCGCGCGTCGGTCGACCTCGCCGCCCTCGACCTGCGCCGCTTCGTCCCCGGGGCCGCGGTGCGCGACGCGGACGGCCGTCTGCACCGCCTCGCCGACCCGCGCCGCGTCCCCTCGTGGGCGCCGCGCACCGCGCTCGACGGGCTGCTCGGGGTCGGCGCCAAGGCCCGGATCGCGGCGCTGGCCGTGCGCTCGCTGGTCGTGCCACCCCGCACCCAGGCCCGCGCCCCCGAGCGCTCGACCGCCGACGAGCTCGCCCGCTGGGGCCTGGGCGGCGCGCCGACCGAGACGTTCCTGCGCCCGTTCCTCAACGGGGTGCTCGGCGACCGCGACCTGGAGACCTCCTCGCGGGTGTTCTCCCTGTTCTGGCGCAGCTTCGCCCTCGGCGACCTGACGCTGCCCTCGCGCGGCATCGGCGCGGTGCCGGCCCAGCTCGCCGCCCGGCTGCCGGCGGGGACGGTGCACCTCGAGACCCCCGCCGAGCGGGTCGGCCCCGGGCTCGTGGAGACGGCGCGCGGCACGGTGCGTGCCGGCGCGGTGATCGTCGCGACCGAGGGCACCGTCGCCTCGCAGCTGCTCACCGGACGCGTCCCGCCGCCGCGCACGTTCGCGCTGACCACGCAGTACCACGTGGCCGCCGAGCCCCCGACCCGCCAGGCGCTCCTGCACCTCGACGGCGCCGGCGGGCCGGTGGTCAACACCATGGTGCTCACCGCGGCCGCGCCGTCCTACTCCCCCGACCACCGGCACCTCGTCGCCAGCACCGTCCTCGGCCCCGAGCCGCTGCCGGAGACCGAGCTG
Organism: Actinomycetospora chibensis; assembly: GCF_028737215.1. Taxonomy (GTDB): domain Bacteria; phylum Actinomycetota; class Actinomycetes; order Mycobacteriales; family Pseudonocardiaceae; genus Actinomycetospora; species Actinomycetospora chibensis. The sequence continues at coordinate 158,811 of NZ_JAQZAM010000011.1, forward strand.
CGCCGCGAGCTCGCGCGCCTCTGGGGCACGCCCGTCGGCGCCTGGGAGGAGCTGGCGACGGTCCGGGTCCCCCGCGCGCTGCCCGCCGCGATCCCGCCGACCCCGGCCGGCCTGCAGCACCCCGTCGACCTGGGCGACGGCCTGTTCGTCGCCGGCGACCACCGCGACACCCCCTCGGTGCAGGGCGCGCTGGTCAGCGGGCGGCGGACGGCGCAGGAGGCCCTCCGGTACCTCGGAGCCGGGGTACCGTCGAGCCCGTGAGCCGTTCCAGCCGCGCCGCCGCCGAGCCCGTCGAGGTGCACGAGATCGGCACCGTCGACTACCAGGAGGCCTGGGACGCCCAGCGCGCCCACGCCGACGCGCGGGTCGACGGCGGCCCCGACGTGCTCCTGCTGCTCGAGCACCCCTCGGTCTACACGGCGGGCAAGCGCACGCTGCCCGAGGAGCGCCCCGCCGACGGCACGCCCGTCGTCGACGTCGACCGCGGCGGCAAGATCACGTGGCACGGCCCCGGCCAGCTCGTCGGCTACCCGATCATCGGGCTCGCGCAGCCGTTCGACGTCGTCGACCACGTCCGCCGCCTGGAGCAGGCGCTCATCACCGTGTGCGACTCCTACGGCCTGGCCACGGGCCGGATCGACGGACGCAGCGGCGTGTGGCTGCCCGCCGACGACCGCGGCCCCGCGCGCAAGATCGCCGCCATCGGCGTGCGCGTGGCGCGCGGCGTCACGCTGCACGGCTTCGCGCTCAACGCCGACCCCGACCTCGCGGCGTTCGGCGCGATCGTGCCCTGCGGTATCCGCGACGCCGGGGTCACGAGCCTCACCGCCGAGCTCGGGCGCACCGTGAGCGTCGACGAGGTGCGCGCGGCCACCCGCGAGGCGGTGCTGGCGGCCCTGGAGGGCGACCTCGAGGTCACCGACCGCACGCTGGCCGTCGACGAGCCGCGCGAGGTGACCGTCGGCGGCCTCACCGTGCGCGTGGGGACACCGGCCGGGGCCTGACCCTCGAGCACTCCTGCTCGGTGATCGAAGTACCGATACGGACACTCAACGTCTGCGACGGCACTTCGCTGACAGTCCCCGGGCTCTCAGGCCGCGGCGAGCTGGGACGCCACTTCGGAGGCCACGAGCTCGAGGTGGTCGAGGTCGGAGAGGTCGAGCACCTGCAGGTAGATGCGCTGCATGCCCGCGCGCTCGCCGAACGTCCCGATCTTGTCCACGACCTCGCCCGGGGTGCCGGCGATGCCGTTGGCGCGCAGCTCGTCGGGACGGCGGCCGATGGCGTCGGCCCGGCGGGCGACCTCGGCCTCGTCGCGCCCGACGCAGAGCACCTGCGCGGTGGAGCGGCCCAGGGTCGCGGGGTCGCGCCCGCGCTCGCGGCACACGGCGTCCACCCGTTCCTGGCCGTCGACGAGGGCGTCGAGGCCGGCGAACGGCATGTTGAACTCGGTGGCGAAGTCCGCCGCGAGCTTCGGCGTCCGCGACGGCCCGTTGCCCCCGACGATGATCGGCGGGTGCGGGGTCTGCAACGGCTTCGGCAACCCGGGGCTGTCGTCGAACGTGTAGTGCTCGCCGCCGTAGGAGTACGTGACGCCCACGGGCGTGCGCCAGGACCCGGTGAGGATCTCCAGCTGCTCCGCGAGCATCCCGAAGCGCTCGCGCAGCGGCGGGAAGGGGATGCCGTAGGCCCGGTGCTCGGCCTCGTACCAGCCGGTGCCCAGGCCGAGCTCGACGCGTCCGCCCGACATCTGGTCGACCTGCGCCACCGTGATGCCCAGCGGGCCGGGTAGACGGAAGGTGGCGGCGGTCATGAGCGTCCCGAGGCGGATGGTGGTCGTCTCCCGCGCGAGGGCGGCCAGGGTCAGCCAGGCGTCGGTGGGCCCCGGGAGCCCGTTCGCGTCGCCCATGGCGAGGTAGTGGTCGGACCGGAAGAAGGCGTCGAACCCCGCCTCCTCAGCACACCTCGCGACGCGGAGCAGATCTTCGTAGGCCGCGCCCTGTTGGGGCTCTGTGAAGATCCGGAGGTCCACACGATCAGGGTAGTCATCCCGTCACGGTCCGAACCTTCCCCGCCCACATCCGTCTGAAGGACACGTCCGTGCGGCGTAGGGTCGGGCAGGTGACGGTCGGCCCCAGCCAGGATCTCGCACGCGGACGGAAGATGTTGCGGCTCGAGGTCCGCAACTCCCAGACGCCCATCGAGCGCAAGCCGGAGTGGATTCGCACGCGCGTGGCCACCGGGCCGAACTTCACCGAGCTCAAGGGCCTGGTGAAGGGTTCCGGTCTCGCCACGGTGTGCGAGGAGGCCGGCTGCCCGAACATCTTCGAGTGCTGGGAGGACCGCGAGGCCACCTTCCTCATCGGCGGCGAGCAGTGCACCCGGCGGTGCGACTTCTGCCAGATCGACACGGGGAAGCCCTCGCCGCTGGACCGGCTGGAGCCGCAGAAGGTCGCCGAGTCGGTGCGGCAGATGGGCCTGCGGTACTCGACGATCACCGGGGTCGCCCGCGACGACCTCGAGGACGGTGGCGCGTGGCTCTACGCCGAGACCGTCCGCCAGGTACACGCGCAGAACCCCGGCACCGGCGTCGAGCTGCTCATCCCCGACTTCGACGGCCGGGACGACCAGCTCGGCCCCGTCTTCGACGCCGCCCCCGAGGTGCTGGCCCACAACCTCGAGACCGTGCCGCGCATCTTCCGCCGCATCCGTCCGGGGTTCCGCTACGAGCGCTCCCTCGACGTGATCCGCAAGGCGCGCGCCGCCGCACTCGTCACCAAGTCGAACCTGATCCTCGGCATGGGCGAGACGCCCGAGGAGGTCACGACGACGATGCAGGACCTGCGCGAGGCCGGCTGCGACCTGCTGACGCTCACCCAGTACCTGCGCCCGAGCCTGCGCCACCACCCCGTGGAGCGGTGGGTCAAGCCCGAGGAGTTCGTGGAGCACCGGGACGCGGCGCTCGCCATGGGCTTCCCCGGCGTCATGGCCGGCCCGCTCGTGCGCTCGTCCTACCGCGCCGGGCGCCTCTACGCGCAGGCGAAGATCGCCCGCGGCGAGGCGCTGCCCGAGGGCATGGCCGAGCTCGCCGAGGAGGGACCGGCCCGCCAGGAGGTCGGCGAGGTGCTCGCGCGCTCGCGCTCCTGACCCACGCTGCGTGGACGGCGTGATGCCCCCGTAGGGCAGAATGGGCCGCATGGCGAAGCAGGGCTCCGGTGCGGCGAGCAAGGAAGAGAAGAAGGCCGCCAAGCAGGCCGCGAAGGCCGCGCGCCGTGAGCGGTTCCGCCAGATCTGGCAGGCGTTCCAGATGCAGCGCAAGGAGGACAAGCTCCTCCTGCCGCTGATGATCGGGGCGGTCGTCGTCACGGCCCTCGTGCTGTTCGGCATCGGCCTGCTCATCGGCCAGGAGTGGTTCCTGCTGCCCACGGGGGTCCTGCTCGGCGTCCTCCTGGCCGTGATCATCTTCGGCCGTCGGGTACAGAAGAACGTCTACGCGAAGGCCGCCGGCCAGCCCGGCGCCGCCGGCTGGGCGCTCGACAACATGCGCGGCCAGTGGCGCGTCACCCAGGCCGTCGCCGGCACCACGCAGCTCGACGCCGTGCACCGCGTCATCGGCCGGCCCGGCGTCATCCTCGTCGCCGAGGGGGTGCCGCACCGGACGAAGGGCCTCGTCGCGCAGGAGAAGAAGCGCGTCTCCCGCATCGTCGGCCAGGTGCCGATCTACGAGGTCCTCGTCGGCGACGAGGAGGGCCAGGTGCCGCTCTCGAAGCTCCAGCGCCACGTCACCAAGCTGCCGCGCAACATCGACAAGAGCCAGATGGAGACCGTCGAGAAGCGTCTCGCCGCCCTGGCCGCCCGCGGTGGGCCGGCCATGCCCAAGGGCCCGATGCCGAAGGGCGCCCAGCAGATGAAGGGCATGCAGCGCACCGCGCGCCGGCGGTAGCGCTCCGCCGATCGCACGCCCGTCGGTCAGCGGGTCCGGACCACCACCGTGCGGCTCGCGCGGTCGTGGATGCCGCGCGAGTCCCGGTCCATGATCAGCGCCGGCACGATGAAGAACACCGAGGCCGTGCGCACCAGGGTCCAGAGCAGGCCGACCCCGGCCGACTCCGGACGGTCCAGGCGCACGACCCGCATCCCCAGCAGCGCCATCGCCGGCGTCGCGCCGATGACCGCCACCGGCACGACCATGAGGATCGCCCAGGTCAGCAGGCTCCAGTTCTGGGGCGGCGCCGGGTAGGTGAAGACGAGGGCGATGACGCCGGCGAGCAGCGAGTCGAGCAGGAACTGCCCGCCGCGTCGCAGCAGCGTCGCCACGGAGCCGGGGCCGGTCTCGGGGAGCCCGAACCGCTCGCCGGGGTAGCCGTCCGCGTCCGGCGCCTCGCCGGGATCCGACGGCGGGGAGGCCGGGCGGGTGCGTCCGGCCGCCGGGTCGGAACCCTCGGTGGCCACCTCGCCGGCCGTGTCACCACCAGCGGGTCGTCCTGCGCCCTCCAGCCATTCACGAAACCACGACACCGTGACAGGCTACGGCCGTCGAGGGCCGGGGGCGCTGCGTCGTGCCACGGCCACCCCGGTCGCGTTAACTGCTGTGAAACATGCTGGTGACGGGCGAGCAACAGCACCGACCTAGCGTCGGGATCACCTGGAACGGTCACGGACCTCGCCCACGATCGGTGGGTACGGTGCCCTCCGCTGACCACTCGACCCCCGTCGTCCCCGGCAAGCGTGTGAAGGAGCCACCGAGGGTGTTCAACAATCAGGACGAGGTCTTCAAGTACATCTCCGACGAGGGGGTGAAGTACGTCGACGTCCGGTTCTGTGACCTCCCTGGCCAGATGCAGCACTTCACGGTGCCGGCGTCGGAGCTCAAGGAGGGCGTCTTCACCGACGGCCTGGCCTTCGACGGCTCGTCGATCACCGGGTTCCAGAGCATCAACGAGTCGGACATGACGCTGCTGCCCGACCCGGCGACGTCCCGGATCGACCCGTTCCGGGCCCAGAAGACCCTGAACATGAACTTCTTCGTCCACGACCCGCTGACGCTCGAGGCCTACAGCCGCGACCCGCGCAACGTGGCCCGCAAGGCGGAGAAGTTCCTGTCGACCGTCGACGTGGCCGACACGTGCTTCTTCGGCCCCGAGGCCGAGTTCTACATCTTCGACTCGGTGCGCTACGACTCGAAGCCGAACGGCACGTTCTACGAGGTCGACTCGGTCGAGGGCGCCTGGAACACCGGTCGCGACGAGCCCGGCGGCAACAAGGGCAACAAGATCGCCATGAAGGGCGGGTACTTCCCCGTCGAGCCGACCGACCAGAGCTCGGACCTCCGGGCCGCGATCGGCACCAACCTCATCAACTCGGGCTTCGAGCTCGAGAAGCTGCACCACGAGGTCGGCACCGGCGGTCAGGCCGAGATCAACTACAAGTTCAACACGCTGCTGCACGCCGCGGACGACCTGCAGCTGTTCAAGTACATCGTCAAGAACACGGCGTGGCAGGCGGGCAAGACCGTCACCTTCATGCCGAAGCCGATCGCCGGCGACAACGGCTCGGGCATGCACTGCCACCAGTCGCTGTTCAAGGGTGGCGAGCCGCTGTTCTACGACGCCAACGGCTACGCGGGCCTCTCGGACCTCGGCCGCCACTACATCGGCGGCATCCTGCACCACGCCCCGAGCCTCGTCGCGTTCACGAACCCGACGATCAACTCGTACCACCGCCTGGTGCCCGGCTTCGAGGCCCCGATCAACCTCGTGTACTCGAACCGCAACCGCTCGGCGTGCGTCCGCATCCCGATCACCGGCGACAACCCGAAGGCCAAGCGCCTCGAGTTCCGCTGCCCCGACTCGTCGGGCAACCCGTACCTGGCCTTCGCCGCCATGATGATGGCCGGCCTCGACGGGATCCGGAACAAGATCGAGCCGCCGACGCCGGTCGACAAGGACCTCTACGAGCTGCCGCCCGAGGAGGCCGCCGAGATCGCGCAGGTCCCGGCGAGCCTCGACGCCGCGATCAACAACCTCGAGGCCGACCACGACTACCTGCTCGAGGGTGGCGTGTTCACCTCGGACCTGATCGAGAAGTGGGTCGAGCTCAAGCGCGACGACGTGACCGGCCTGCGCCTGCGGCCGCACCCGTACGAGTTCGAGCTGTACTTCAACTGCTGATGCCCCCACTGCTCATGCCCTGAGCAGTGCCGACGGCCCGGTCACCCTCGCGGTGGCCGGGCCGTCGTGCGTCCCGGGCCGTGTGTCAGCCGGCCTGTCCCTTGCGCACGCGCAGGACGGCGAGGGTCACCAGGACGATGCCCGCGACGCCGACGGCGAAGAGCACGACCCCGATGACCGGATCGGGCGTGAACGTGAAGACGAGGCCGACGACCAGGAGCACGGCGCTGATCACCCAGCCGATCACACAGCCGCGCATCGTGGTGAGACCGAGAGCCGAGTACATGCCCGCCATGCTGGCACGACCGGCTCAGCGACCGGGTGAACCGTCGTGTGATCTCTTGTCCGGGACGTCCTCGCGCAGCGACAGGGCCGCGGCGACGACGTACTGGTAGACGTAGCGGATCTCCTCGCCGCGCCGGACGGGCAGGCACACCCAGCCGACCCACTCCCCCGTCGTCGTGCGGCGCCAGGCCAGCAGCTCGCCGGGAACGCGGCTCTGGAGGTCGACGCCCTCGGGCATCGGACGCACGGGCTCGTCCGGGCGCGGGTAGGCGATCGCGAGGTCGACCCAGACGCGCTTGACCTCGTCGCGCTGCAGCGCGCCGGACCGGTCGTTGCGGCGCTGCGCCGGACCGCGCTCATCGAACACGTGTTCGATCGTCGGTCATCGACGGCCCGAACGCCACCCAACCCGCTCAGTCGACGAGATAGAACACCCGGTCGACGACGGCGCGGGCGCGCCGGGTGACGCGGCGGTACTCGTCGAGGAACTCGCCGGGGTCGGCGTCGGGGTCGTGGCCCAACGCCGAGGCGACGGCGGCGAGGTCGCGCCCCGAGTGCGGCACCTCGTCGGTCGGACGTCCGCGCACCAGGGTGGCGGCGCCGCGGGCCCGGGTGGCCATGGTCCAGCCGGCGGCGAGCTCCTCGGCGTCGCCGGCGTCGATCAGGCCGGCCTTCGCCGCGGCGTCGAGGGCCTCGAGCGTCGACGGCGTCCGCAGGGACGGCACGGAGCCGGCGTGCTGGAGCTGCAGGAGCTGCACGGTCCACTCGACGTCGGCGAGCCCGCCGGTGCCGAGCTTGGTGTGCAGGGCCTTGTCGGCCCGGCGCGGCATGCGCTCGTTGTCGACGCGCGCCTTGATCCGCCGGATCTCGACCGCCTGGGCGTCGGGCAGCCCGTCCGCGGGGTAGCGGTAGGGGTCGATGGCCTCGACGAACGCCGCCCCGAGCGCCTCGTCGCCGGCGACCGGGCGGGCGCGCAGGAGCGCCTGGTACTCCCACGTGCTCGCGAGCTTCGCGTAGTAGTCCCGGTACGAGGCGAGCGTCCGGACGAGCGGGCCGCTGCGGCCCTCGGGACGCAGCTTGGTGTCGACCTCGAGCGGCGGGTCGGGGCTCGGCGCGCCGAGGGCGGCGATCGCGGCCTCGGCGACGGCCTTCGTGTGGCGCACGGCCTCCGCGTCGTCGACGCCCTCGGCGGGCTCGCAGACGAAGAGGACGTCGGCGTCCGACGAGTAGCCGAGCTCCCCGCCGCCGAGCCGACCCATCCCGATGACGGCGATCCGGGCCGGGGGCGGGCCCCCGCCGTCGGCGAGCCCCCGCTCGGCGGCCGCGAGCGCGGCCTGCAGCACCGCCACCCAGATGCTCGAGAGCGCCTCGCACACCGCGGTCACGTCGATCAGGCCGAGGATGTCGGCGCACGCGACGCGCACGAGCTCGATGCGGCGCATCGACCGGCCGACCTGGCCCGCCGACGCCGGGTCGGTGTGGCGCCCGACGGCGTTGCGCAGCGAGGCGGCGACCTCCTCGGGCCTGCGGGCGACGAGCTCGGCGCGCGGGCCGTCGCCGGCGAGCAGCCGCAGCACCTCCGGGGTGCGCGGCATCAGCTCGGCCACCCACCGCGAGGTGCCGAGCACGCGCATCAGCCGCTCGGCGGCCACGCCCTCGTCGCGCAGGTAGCCCAGGAACCACGGGGTGCCGGCGAGCGCCTCGGAGACCTTCCGGTACGCCAGCAGCCCGTGGTCGGGGTCGGCGGTGTGGCCGAGCTCGTCGAGGAGCACGGGCAGCAGCGCCCGCTGGATACGGCTCGCGCGGCTGACCCCGCTCGTGAGGGCCTGCAGGTGCCCGAGCGCGCCCTGGGGCGACGTCCACCCCAGCGCCTTGAGCCGGCGGTTGGCCGACTCGCTGGTGAGCACCAGGTCCTCACCCGGCACCCGGGCCACCGACTCCAGCAGCGGGCGGTAGAAGAGCTTCTCGTGCAGCCGGCGCACGCGCACCGTGTGCCGCGAGCGCTCGTGCGCGAGCACGCCGACGGCGTCGCGGGAGCCGTCGGCCCGCAGCTTCGCGGCCCGGGCCAGCCACCGCAGGCCCGCGGTGTCGTCGTCGGACGGGAAGAGGTGGGTGCGGCGCATCTTCTGCAGCTGCACGCGGTGCTCGAGCATCCGCAGGAAGCGGTAGGACGCGGCGAGGTTGGCGGCGTCGTCGCGCCCGACGTAGCCCCCGTCGGCGAGCGCGGCCAGGGCCTCGAGCGTGTTCTGGCTGCGGATCGTCTCGTCGCCGCGGCCGTGCACCATCTGCAGCATCTGGACGGCGAACTCGACGTCGCGCAGCCCGCCCCGGCCGAGCTTGATCTCGCGGTCGGCGTGGTCGGCGCGGATGTGGTCCTCCACCCGGCGGCGCATGGCGCGGACGTCGGCGACGAAGTCGTCGCGGTCGGCGGCGCTCCACACCATGGGGTCGACGGCCTCGCAGTACTCGCGGGCGAGCTCCTCGTCGCCGGCGACGGGACGGGCCTTGAGCAGCGCCTGGAACTCCCAGGTCTTCGCCCAGCGCCGGTAGTACGAGACGTGGCCGTCGAGGGTGCGGACCAACGCCCCCTGCCGACCCTCGGGACGCAGGTTGGCGTCGACCTCGAGGAACGCCTCGGTGGCGACGCGCATCATCGTCGAGGCGAGCCGGGTGGCGACGTCCGTCGGGCCGTCGGACACGAAGATCACGTCGATGTCGCTGACGTAGTTCAGCTCGCGGCCGCCGCACTTGCCCATCCCGATGACCCCGAGGCGGCACGGCAGCGGATCCCCGGGCTGCCGGTCGTCCTTGGTGCCGAGGGCGTCCGCGACCGTGGCGTCCGCGACGGCCAGCGCGGCCCGCAGGCCCGCGGAGGCGAGGTCGGCGAGCTGGGCAGCGACGACCTCGACCGGCACGACCGGCAGCTCGGGCTCGCACACCGACTGCAGGTCGGCGGCGGCGAGGGCGAGCACCTCGTCGCGGTAGGCCAGGCGCAGCACCCCGATGCCCGCGGGCTCGAGCACGGTGGCGCGGGGTGTGGCGGCCCCGTCCTCCCCGGCCTCTGCGGCACCCACTGCGGTCAGCAGCGTGCGGGTGCGCTCGGCGAGGTCGGGCAGCTCGGAGGGGTCGTAGGTGCGCCCTGGCGTGCTCTCGCTCTGCAGGCTGCGCCAGCGCTCCGGGTGGGCGACGAGGTGGTCGCCGAGCGCCGTCGAGCCGCCGAGCACGCCGAACAGGCGGCCGCGCAGGCTCTGGTCGACGCGCAGCGCCTCCGCGAGCGTCGCCCACTCCGCCTCGCCGAGCGACTCGCGCAGACGCTCGAGCGCCAGCAGCGCGAGGTCCGGGTCGGGGCTGCGGGCGAGGGCCCACACCGCGAGCTCGGTGCCCTCGACGGGGGCGTCGCCGTCCCACCAGCCCAGGTCGGCGAGCCGCGTCCCCGCGTCGGGGTCGGTGAGCCCGAGCCGGGCGGGGGCCCGCCCGGTCCGTCCGGCGGGGCGGCTCGACGGCGCGGACTCGGTCATGCCCCGAGCCTTCCAGGGCGGAGCCCGTCGGGCCGCCCGGCAGGCCCGTCCGCTGGCAGGATCGAGGGCATGCAGCGCTTCCAGTACAAGGTCGTGCAGGTCCGCGAGGGCCTGATGGGCGGCAAGCTCTCCGACGACAAGCTCGAGCGGATCCTCAACGACGAGGCGGCCGACGGCTGGCAGCTCAAGGCCATCACGGCCGCCGACGTCAAGGGTCGCCTCGGCCCGGGCGGCGTGGAGGGCCTCCTGGTCACCTTCGAGCGCCCCGTCTAGAGCTGTCTAGAGGGTGGGCAGGTACGTCGCCAGCTCGTAGGGCGTGACGTTGCGGCGGTAGGCGTCCCACTCCGCGCGCTTGTTGCGCAGGAAGAAGTCGAAGACGTGCTCGCCGAGGACCTCGGCCATGAGCTCCGAGCGCTCCATCGCGGCGAGCGCGCCGTCGAGGTTCTGGGGCAGCGTCTCGTAGCCCATCGCCCGGCGCTCGCCCTCGGAGAGCATCCAGACGTTGTCCTCGGCCGCGGGCGGCAGCTCGTAGCCCTCGGCGATGCCCTTCAGTCCGGCGCCGAGGATCACCGCGTACGCCAGGTACGGGTTGGCCGCGGTGTCGATGGTGCGCACCTCGACACGACGCGACGACGCCTTGCCCGGCGAGTACATCGGGACGCGCACGAGCGTCGACCGGTTGGCGTGGCCCCAGCACACGGTGGTGGGGGCCTCGCCGCCGACGATGAGGCGCTTGTAGGAGTTGACGAACTGGTTCGTCACCGCGGAGAGCTCGCGCGCGTGGCGCAGCACCCCGGCCACGAAGGCCTTGCCCGTCTTCGACAGCTCGTAGGGCTCCGAGGCGTCGTGGAACGCGTTGTGGTCGCCCTCGAACAGGCTGATGTGCGTGTGCATCGCCGAGCCCGCGTGCTCGGTGAACGGCTTGGGCATGAAGGACGCACGCACCCCCTGGGTGATCGCGACCTCCTTGACGATGTAGCGGAACGTCATGATGTTGTCCGCCATCGTCAGGGCGTCGGCGTAGCGCAGGTCGATCTCCTGCTGGCCGGGGCCGCCCTCGTGGTGGCTGAACTCCACCGAGATGCCCATCGCCTCGAGCGACTCGATCGCCCGGCGCCGGAAGTGCGGCGCGGCGTCGTGGCTGGCCTGGTCGAAGTAGCCGCCGGTGTCCGCCGGGACCGGGGGCGTGCCGTCGCCGGGCAGGTCCCGCAGCAGGTAGAACTCGATCTCGGGGTGCACGTAGCAGGTGAACCCGGCCTCGGCGGCGCGCGAGAGCGCGCGGCGCAGCACGTGGCGCGGGTCGGCCCAGGACGGCGAGCCGTCGGGCATCGTGATGTCGCAGAACATGCGGGCCGAGTAGTGCCCGCCACCCGCGGTCTCCCAGGGCAGCACCTGGAACGTCGACGGGTCGGGCTTCGCGACCATGTCCGACTCGTAGACCCGCGCGAAGCCCTCGATCGCCGAGCCGTCGAACCCGATGCCCTCGGCGAACGCGCCCTCGAGCTCGGCGGGTGCCACGGCCACCGACTTGAGGTATCCGAGCACGTCGGTGAACCACAGCCGCACGAAGCGGATGTCGCGCTCTTCGAGCGTGCGCAGGACGAACTCCTGCTGGCGATCCATGGGCCAGACCCTAGGTGTGCGTCCAGATCCCCGAAACCGGGGATGGGTCACCCATCCCTAGGTGGCCGGGCACGTCGCGTTCGGGGGCGCCGGGGTGTTGTCGATCAGGTAGCGCGTGGCGATGGCGTCGACGCACGGCGAGTTCTGGAACACCGCGGTGTGCTCGTCACCGATCTTCGTCACCAGCGAGCCGCCCAGGGCGCGCGCCAGCTCCACGCCCGCCTGGTACGGCGTCGCCGGGTCCCCGGTGGTCGAGACGACCAGAGGCGGGGCCAGGCCCGGCACCTGCGGCAGGTGCGGCTGGCTCGTCGGCGGTACGGGCCAGAAGGCGCAGCTGTCGCGCGCCGACGAGACGCCGCGGCCGCTGTCGAGGAACGGCGCCGCCTCGTTGTAGGCCTGGGCGCGGGCGAGCGACTGGGCGGGGTCGGTGATGCGCGGGTCGTCGACGCAGCGGATGGCCTCGAAGGCGTCCTGCGACGAGGCGTAGGTGCCGTCGGGGTTCCGCTCGTAGTACTCGTCGGCGAGCGTCATGAGCTGCGACCCCTGGCCCGCGCGCAGGTCGGTGAGCGCGCGCACCAGCCGCGGCCAGTAGGCCTCGACGTAGAGCGCGTTGATCGTGCCCTGCTGGGCGTCGGCGTAGGAAAGGACACGGCCGTCGGGCAGGGGCAGCGGCGCGGTGATCAGCGGGCGGGTGAGCTGCTGGTACGCCGCCGTCGTCTGCGCCGGGTCCTGGCCCAGCGGGCAGTTCGGGCGGGTCGTGCAGTCGCGGGCGAAGGCGTCGAACGCGCCCTGGAAGCCCCGGCCCTGCTCGACCAGCTCCGTCACCGGGTCCTGGTCGGGGTCCAGCGCGCCGTCGAGCACCATCGCGCGCACGTTGCGGGGGAACTGCTCGGCGTAGGTGGAGCCGATCCGGGTGCCGTAGGAGTAGCCGAGATAGGTCAGCCGGGCGTCGCCGAGCGCCGCACGCAGCACGTCCATGTCGCGGGCGACGTCGCGCGTCCCGACGTTGGCCAGCACGTCGGCGCCGGTGCGCCGGGCGCAGCGGTCGACGGTCTCGCGCTCCTCGGTCTCGGTCTGGGCGACGCCGGCGGGCGAGGAGTCGGTGTCGTCGTCACGGCGGTCGGCGTCGCGCTCGGGGCCCTCGAGGCAGCGGATCGTCGGCTCGCTCGCGCCGACGCCGCGGGGGTCGAAGCCGACGACGTCGAAGCGGCGCCCGACCTCGGTCGACGCCAGCGACGTCGACAGGTACGCGGCGGTCTGGATGCCCGAGGCGCCCGGGCCCCCGGGGTTGATCACGAGCGAGCCGATGCGCTCCGGCGAGGCGGGAGCCGCGTGGCGCAGCACGGCGATCGTGCCGGTCCGGCCCTGCGGGGCCGCGTAGTCGAGCGGCACCTGCATCCGCGCGCACTGCAGTGAGGGGTCCGCGTAGATCTGGCGGTCCTCCTCCGTGGCGGCGAACGGCGCGCAGGGGCCCCAGGCGAGCTGCTGGCCGTAGAACGCCTCGAGCCCGGGCGGGGCACTCCCCGCAGGGTCGGGCACCGCGACGCCCGGGACGACCTGCGCACACCCTCCGAGCAGGACGGCGGCGATCCCCACCACGGCGGCGACGAGGGCCCTCGGACGACGGCGGTGCCGGCTCGCGGTGGATCGCACGGCGGTCACCCTGCCACGGGGCCCGTGACCGTCCGGTGACGGGCTTCCCGGGCGAGACGACGGGTGTCCGACGTCCCACTGTGAGGCTGGTCCCAGCGGGCGGCCGGGGCGCCGCGGCGGTGCGAGCGTTGGCCCGGCAACCTCCCGACGACCCGGGGACCCGCCGCGCTCGGTGGGCCTCGAGGCAAGGACGGACGACGATGACGTCACCCGGTTCCACTCCCCCGCAGCGTCGCCGCACCCGCGTGCACCACCTCCAGGAGATGAAGGCGCGCGGCGAGCGGTGGCCGATGCTCACGGCCTACGACGTGAACACGGCGCGGATCTTCGACGAGGCGGGCGTGCCCGTCCTGCTCGTCGGCGACTCCGCCGGCAACACCGTGCTCGGTTACGACACCACCGTGCCGGTGACCACCGAGGAGCTGCTGATCCTCACCCGCGCCGTGGTGCGCGGCGCCCCCCGCGCCCTCGTCGTCGCCGACCTCCCCTTCGGCAGCTACCAGGTCTCGGTCGAGCAGGCCGTGACCACCGCCGTCGAGTTCATGAAGAGCGGCGGCGCCCACGCGGTGAAGCTCGAGGGCGGCGCGCACTACGCCGACCGCATCCGGGCGATCGTCGACGCGGGCATCCCCGTGATGGCGCACCTCGGCTTCACCCCGCAGAGCGAGCACGCCCTCGGCGGCTACCGCGTGCAGGGCCGGGGCGAGGACGCGGCGGACAAGATGCTCGCCGACGCCCGCGCCGTCACCGAGGCCGGCGCGTTCGCGGTGGTGCTCGAGATGGTGCCCGCGCACGTCGCCAAGCGGGTGACCGCCGAGGTGCCGATCCCGACCGTCGGCATCGGTGCGGGCCCGGAGTGCGACGCCCAGGTGCTCGTGTGGACCGACATGGTCGGCCTGTCCGACCCCGCGCGGCGCACGCCGAAGTTCGTCAAGCGCTACGCGGACATGGGCTCGGTGCTCGCCGACGCCGCGGGCTCCTACGCCCGCGAGGTGCGCGACGGCGTCTTCCCGGGCCCCGAGCACAGCTTCGACTAGGTGGCCTCCGGCCATGTGAGCACTTCGGAGTGCTGGAGCACCTCGAAGTGCTCACATGGCGTCAGCCATCGAGATCGGTGATCTTGATGCCGGCGTGCACCTTGTAGCGGCGGTTGATCGCGATGAGGTTCGCGGTGAGGCATTCGACCTGGTAGGCGTTGCGCAGCCGGCCGCCGAAGACCCCGCGCACACCCGGGATGGCGTCGGCGAGGGCGCGCACGACGTCGGTGGCCTCGCGGTCGTCGCCGAGCACGAGGACGTCGCAGTCGACCTGCGGCTGGTCCAGGTCGGCGAGCAGGACCGCGGAGACGTTGTGGAACGCCGCGGTCACGCGGGTCTCGGGGAGCAGCTGCTCGGCCTGCTGGGCGGCGCTGCCCTCCTCGACGGGCAGGGGGTAGGGCCCCTTCTTGTCGAAGCCGATCGGGTTGACGCAGTCGATCAGGATCTTGCCCTTGAGGGGCTCGGTGAGGCCCTGGAGCGTCTCGGCGTGCGACTCCCACGGGATCGCGGCGAGCACGACGTCGGCCTCGGTGGCGCAGGTGGCGTTGTCGGTGCCGCGGACGTGGTCGACGCCGGTGGCCTCGCAGTACTCCTTCGCCGAGTTCTCGGCGCGCTCGGCGACCCGGGAGCCGATGATCACGCGGATCCCGGCGGCCGCCCAGCGCAGGGCCAGGCCCTTGCCCTGGTTACCGGTGCCGCCGAGCACTCCGACCGTCAGGGTCGTCGGGTCGATGGCCTCACCGGATGACGGTGCACTCACGGGGTCGCTCCCTGTCGCAAACGGTCAGAGTGGACTGTTCCTATCACGCCAGGACCCGGGCCAGCTCGGCGTGCAGCGCCGAGACCGCCGCGTCCGCGGCCGGCACGGCGGTGAAGCCGTAGAAGCCGTGCACGAGGCCCGGGTGCTCGCGGCGGCGGGCGTCGACACCCGCCGCGATCAACGCGTCGACGAACGCGTGCCCCGCGTCGCGCAGCGGGTCGAAGCCGGCCGTCGCGACGATCGTCGGCGGCAGCCCCGCCAGCGTCGGCGCACGCAGGGGCGAGAGCCGGGCGTCGCCGCGGGGATCGTGGCCGGCGAGGTAGAGCTTCGAGCACGCGCGCACGTCGCGGGCGGAGAGCCAGTAGCCCTCGGCGTTCTCGGCGAGCGAGGGGTAGCGCGCCTCGAAGTCCGGCGGCGGGTAGACGAGCAGGAGCGCGTCCGGGGCCCGGCCCTCGTCGCGCAGCGCCAGGGCGGCCACGGCGGCGAGGTTGGCGCCGGCGCTGTCGCCCACGAGGGCGTAGCGCTCCGGACCGTCGTCCAGCAGCGCCCGGACGGCGGCGAGGACATCGTCCAGGGGCGCCGGGAACGGGTGCTCGGGAGCGAGCCGGTAGTCGACGGCCGCGACGACCGCGCCCAGGTCGTCCGCGAGCCGGTCCGCGACCGCGTCGTACACGTCGCCGCCACCCAGCACCCAGCCGCCACCGTGGAGGAACACCACGAGGGCGCCGGACGTCCGCCTCGCGGGACGGTGCGTCCGCACCGGCACACCGCCGGCCTCACCCAGCTCGGGCGCCCGCGCCGGGGCTCCCCCGGCCTCGCGCATCTGCGCGACGAACCGGGCGCGGGACTCGGCGACGGTGCCGTCGAACATCTCCGGCTCGTCGGCCCACCGGTCGAGGAGGGCGCGGACGCCGGGGTCGAGGACGGGCTCGGCGGCGGGCTCGGTCTGGGCACTCATCGGGGCCAGCCTAGGAGGGTTCAGGATCACCTATCCGGGTCATCCCATCCGGTCGGGTGAGGGACGACGATGTCGTCCGGCGACGAGCCAAACCCGTCGTTGCCGAATCGATACCGAAACCGCGGAACCTCCTCGGGGGCGCAGGCGTCATCCCGGTGTCGATCCCCGCGACGCCCCGGTGTTCTCCCCGGCCCCACGGCCGGTCACCCCGGCGCGGCACCCGACTCGCCCCCGCTGGATCACGAACTCGAAGGACCGGACGCACCCCGATGGCTCTCCCCTGGCCGCACAGCACGCCCACCCTGCCCCGACCCGTGCCCGCCGCCCCGCACCCCGCGCCGGCCGGACGCACCGCGAGTCTCGCCGGTGTCGCGGACCGCGTCGGCACCGCCGCGCGTCGCCATCCGGCGCTCGTCCGCCTCGGCGGACTCGCGACCAGCCCGGTCATCGCGCTCGTCGTCATGCTCCTCGGCCTGGCGCTGCTGTTCGTCCTGCCGATGGTCGGGCTGCCGTTCGTGGCCCTCGTCGTGCTGCCGGCCGTGGTCTACCACCTGCAGTCCGAGCGCCGGACCAACCTGCGCCGCCCGCGCCGCTGACCCCCAGGCCGCTGACCCCGCGCCGCTGACGGGAGCCCCGCCCGGGCATCGCGACAGATACGACGAACGGCCCCGCCCCCGTGAGGGAGCGGGGCCGTCGGCGTCTCCGGGGCCGGGCAGCCGTCTCAGCCCTCCCCGTCCCCCGACGGCGAGGTCGTGGCGCCCGACGACGGCCCCTCTTCGGACGCCGGGGTGCTGCTGGTCGGGGTCTCGCTCGGGGTCTCGCTGGTCGTCTCGCTCGGCGGTTGGGTCGTCGCCTGGGTCGTCGGCTGGGTCGTCGGCTCGCTGCTCGCCGGCGGCTGGGACGGGGAGGAGGACGGCGAGCCCGTCCCGGTCGAGGTGGACGGCGCCCCGCTGCCCGTCGAGGTCCCGGACGTCGGGCGCCCGCCGCCACCGTCCCCGCCGCGAACGACCGACGACGGGCCGGCGGGAGCGCCGACGGCCGGGCGCGGGGCCGACGCACCGGGACCGGGCGCCGCGGGCTGCGCCAGGGGCTGTTGCTCGGAGCGCAGGGCGAGATCGGCGACGGTCGGCGTGATCGTGGGCGAGGAGGTCACGGACCCGACCGGCGCCGCGCCCGGCGTGCCCCACGGCAGGGGGGTGTCGAGCTCGGTGACGGCGCCGGGCATCGCGACGGTCGTCGAGGACTGGCTGATCGTCTGGTAGACCGCCGTGCTCAGCGACGCCGCGCCCATGAGCCCGACACCGAGGGTGGCCGCGAGACGGGTCCGCCTCCCCGCCCGCCCGCTCTCCGCGGTCGGCAGCGGGTCGCAGGGCGTCTCGGACGGGGGCTCGAACACGGGGGTCCTCTCGTCGCGGTGCGCCACGCCGCCCCGAGCAGACATCCCCGGGGCGTCGCCATCCAGTCCAACGCACCGGAGACGTGACCGTGGCTCGGACGATCGGGCGGAGCGGTGGCGGCCCGGACGGCCCAGCGCCATGGGCCGGATCACCCTGTCGAGCAGCGCGAACGCCGAGCAGACGGCCCGTTGGAGGTCACTCCACGTGAGCACGCATCACGACGCGTGAGTGACGGCGCACGGCCACCCGCCACGGGCGGCCCTACGATCGGGCCGCGTGACCGCCGACCAGCTGCCCGACGACGAGACCTCCGCGTCCACGGGCGGGGGCCCCCTGCAGGCACCGGCGCGGTCCGCCTCCCGCGCGTGGGACAACGTCCGGCACCTCGTGACCGACGGCCACCTCGCCGACACCCGCCGCATGCCACGCCTACCGGTGCTCACGGCGGACGGCTACACGGTCCACCGCTACGAGCCGACGGTCGCCCCCGACCCGTCCCTCGCGCCGCTGCTGCTGGTGCCCCCGCTCGGGGCACCGGACTTCGCCTTCGACCTGCGGCGCGGTGCGAGCCTGGTCGAGGACCTGCTCGCGTCGGGTCGCGAGATCTACATCGTCACCTACGAGGCGTCCGGCCGGGCCGCCGACCGGCGCGGCCTGGAGCTGTGGGTCGACGAGATCCTCCCGGCCGCCCTGTACGCGGTGTCGGACCGCCACGAGGGCACGGCGGTCCACCTCGCGGGGTGGAGCCTCGGGGGCCTGTTCACCCTGCTCTGCGCCGCCAGCGGTGTCTCGGGGGCCCCGATCCGCTCGGTGACCGCCTTCGCGTCCCCGGTCGACGTGTCCGCGGTGCCGCTGGTGGCCCCGTTCCGATCCGTCGCCGAGTACACCGGCGGGCGGATCTTCTCCACCGCCTACCGGACGCTCGGCTCCTTCCCCGCGACGGCGGTGAAGTGGGCGTTCCAGCTGACCAGCGTCGAGCGCTACCTGACCAAGCCGGTGACGCTGCTGACCCACCTCGACGACCGCGAGCTCCTCGAGCAGATCGAGGCCGTCGACCTGCTCATGGCCAACATGACCGCCTACCCCGGGCGCGCGTTCGGGCAGATCTACCACCACGTCATCCGGTCCAACGACCTCGCCGAGGACGACCTGCGCCTCGCCGGCCGGCCCGTCCGGCTGGCCGACGTGCGGGTGCCGGTACTGCTGGTCGCGGGGGCCGACGACGTCATCGCGCCGGTCGCCGCCGTGGAGCGCGCGACCGACCTGCTCACCGCGAGCCCCGACCTGCGCTTCGTCGTGCGCCCCGGCGGCCACCTCGGCGTGCTCGCGGGTCGGCGGGCGCGGGAGAACTCGTGGCGCGACCTCGAGACGTTCCTCGTCGCCCACGACGGGCGTGAATGACACGGATGTGGTTCACGGCCCCCTGCCGGTCCGTGGACGTCGCGCCTCCCGTACGGTCGGCGCCGCTCCCTGGCACCCCGAGGAAGGACCCCGATGGCCGAGACCCTCAAGGCTCGCCTTCTCGACTCCGACCGCCGCGGCGCCGTCGTCGAGGACCTGCAGCTGCTCGTCGACGCGGAGGTCGCGAACAAGAGCGGCCTGTCCGGCGGCATCGTCAAGACCGGCTACGCCGCGGTGAAGAAGGTCAAGCCGGGCATCATCCCGGAGGCGATCGACAAGATGCTCGACGAGTTCGTCGAGCAGCTCGAGCCCTTCTGGACGACGTTCACGACCGAGGCCGCCGGTGACTTCGGCACCTTCCTCGGCACCCGCCCGCAGGAGGCCTCCGAGGCTCTGCTGACCGTCACCGACCGTCGCGCCGAGCGCAGCAACCGCGCCGCGATCACCTCGGTCTACGGCAAGCTCCGCCCGAAGGCCCAGGAGAACGTCATCGAGGCGCTCCCGGGCCTCGGCGCCGTGATCGAGAAGCACGCCCGCGCCTGAGCTCCGCACGACGGCCCCGGGCCGCGGACCGTTACCCGACGGTTCCGTGGACCCGGGGCCGTCGCGCGTGGTGGAGTGATCCAATGCACATCCTCACGGTCCTCTACCACCACCCCGCCGACCCAGCGGCCTTCGACAAGCACTACCGGGAGACGCACGCGCCGCTGGTCGACCCGATCCCCGGAGTGAAGTCCTTCACCTACCGGCACGCGGCGTCGATGGACGAGAACCCACCGCCCTACTACCTCATCGCCGAGCTCGCCTTCGACTCCCTCGAGGACCTGCAGGCAGGGATGAGCTCGGAGGCCGGCCAGGCCGCGGTGGCCGACGTGCCGAACTTCGCGGGCGACAACGTGACGATGTTCGTCGCCCACGACTAGTCCTCCCCCCACGACGGGACTCGAGCTCTTGACCTCGAGTCCCGTCGAGGTCGGACGCTCGGTCCCGTCACCGATCCCGATCTCCGGAGGACCCGATGCCGACCCCCGCACCCTCCCGCTTCCAGGACGCCTACCTCACCGGCGAGCCACCGTGGATCATCGGCGAGCCGCAGCCGGCCGTCGTCGCGGCGGAGGCCGAGGGGCTGCTCCACGGCCGCGTGCTCGACCTCGGATGCGGCGCCGGGGAGAACACACTCCTGCTCGCCGCCCGCGGCTACGACGTCGTCGGCGCCGACTCGGCCCCCGCCGCCCTCGACCGCGCCCGCGCGATCGCCGCCGCGCGCGGGGTGGCGGCGACGTTCGTCGAGGCCGACGCCCTGCACCCCTCGAACCTGCGGGGATTCGACACGGTGCTCGACAGCGCCCTGTTCCACATCTTCGACGTCGACGACCAGGGCCGGTACGCCGACGCCCTGCGTGACGTCGTGATCCACGGCGGTCGCGTCGTCGTCCTCGGCCTGGCGCCGGGTCCGGCGTTCGGGCCCGAGGTGTCCGACGACGACCTCCGACGCGCGTTCTCCCGTCCCGGCTGGACGCTCGAGGACCTGCGCGAGAGCACCTATCGGGGCCGCGTGCCCGACGAGGAGCAGGCCGAGCTGCTGCGCGTGCCGGTCGGCGGGCACGTCGACCTGCCCGCCTGGCTCGCGATCGCCCGACGGGACTCCTCGGGCTGAGTCAGGCCGCGAGGTGCTCCGGTTGCACCGTGCCGGCGAGCTCGACGAGCATCGCGATGTTGAGCTCGAAGGCGAGGCACGCCTCGTCGACGACGCGGACGCGCTCGACGTCGCCCCACGGGGCGGCGTCGAGCAGCGCGCGGTAGCGCGTCCGGAACGGCGGAACCGGGCCGAGCGCGGCGAAGTCGTAGAACCGCGACCCGTCCCCGGTGAGCCCGTAGGTACGCGTGAGCAGCCCGCGGACCGCCTGCCCGCCGGCGAGGTCGCCGAGGTAGCGCGTGTAGTGGTGGGCGACCCACCCGGCGGGCCGGCGCTCGACCGTCTCGCGGATCCGCTCCACGTAGCCGGCCGTCGCGGGCAGCGCGGTGAGGTCGTCGGCCCAGTCGGGACCCCGGAGGTACGCGAGGTCGGCCGCGAGGGCGTCCCGGCGCCGCAGTGCGTCGATCACGAATCCGCCGGCGACCGGGTGATCGCGCAGGCGGTCGGCCCCGTCCTCGAGGGCCCCGTAGATGTGCCAGTACTGCACGACCAGCGTCGCGTAGTCGTCCAGCGGCAGGCGCGCCCCGAACAGGGCTGCCATGTACGTGGACTGGTGCGCGCGGTCGTGGACCGCGGCGGTCGCCCGACGCAGGACCTGGGAGAAGGGCTGGTGCTCGCTCACGGTCCGCCTCCGGTGTCGCCGGTCTCCGTGACGACACTAGGGTCCGCGCGCGGGTGAGGCTAGCCTCACCCGAGGTCGGCTCCCGGTCCGGGAGGCTCCTGCCGTGCGGGTCGCGGTCACGGGTGCGAACGGGTTCGTGGGGCGTGCGGTGGTGTCCGCGCTGGTCGGGGCGGGTCGCGAGGTCGTCGCCGTGACGAGGTCCGGAGCCGTGCCCGGCGTCGCCACCCGGAACGCGGCACTCGACCGTCCGGACGAGGTGGCCGCCGCGCTCGGCGACGTCGACGCCGTCTACCACCTGGCCGCGGTCGTGCGGGTCCGCGACTCGCTCGCCGACCCGCTGGGCACCTGGCACACGAACCTCGGCGGCACCCTCGCGGTGCTCGACGCCCTGCGTCCCGGGGCGAGGATCGTGCTCGCGTCCACCGCGGCGATCAGTGACGACCTCCGCCCGCCGCCCCACCCCTACGGCGCCGCGAAGCTCGCCGCCGACCTCGCCGTCCGCGACGCGACGGCCGGCGGAGCCCTCGGCGCGATCTCGCTCCGACTCGCGAACGCCGCCGGGCCGGGTGACCGCGACCGGACCCGGCTGGTCCCGGCGATCCTCGCGGCGGCCTGTCGGGTCCTCGGCCGACCCGTCCCCGTCCGCCACCGCGAGGCCGCCGCCGAACCCGCGGCCGTCACGGTCGATCCCACCCACGCCCACGAGGTCCTCGGCTGGGCACCCCGACGCTCGGGGCTCGATCGCATCGTGCGGGACGCGTGGGAGATGTGGACCCGCTGACGATCCGGCGTTGTCAGGGGTCGGTTCTAGACTCGAACACATGAGCGAACGGGTGCTGGGGGTGGTGGAGCGGGAGGCGCTCGACCGTGCCCGGGCTCGGATGGTGGCGTTGCGCGCCGAGCAGTACCGGCTGCTCGAGGACATCGCCGAGCTCGAGCGGCTCGGGGTGGCTCAGCAGACCGGGGACCGGAGCTCGGTCCGGCTGCTGCAGGAGTGCGGCAACGTCGATCCGCCCGAGGCGAAGCGGCTGGTCGGTGAGGCCGCCGACCTGACGCCCCGTGTGTCGCTGCGCGGTGAGCCGTTGGCGCCGCGGTTGCCGGTCACCGCGACCGTGGCCGAATCGGGGGAGATCCATTCGGGGCACCTCACCGTGATCCGGGAGACGATGACCCGCCTGGACCGGGTCGACGGGTTGTCGGTGACGGACTGGTTCGGGGCCGAGCGCACGCTCGCGGAGCACGCCCGGGTGCTGCCGCCGCGGATGCTGCGCCGGTACGCAAAGGCGTTGATCGAGCACCTCGACCCCGACGGGGACGTCCCGCCCGAGGGTGAGGACGCCTGCGATGAGCTGCAGGTGGTGCGCCGCCGGGACGGGTCGCTGGCCTTCAAAGGCCGCCTGCACGATCCGAGCGATGCCGAGGCGTTCGTCGAGGTGATCGACGAGCTGGCCCAGCCGTTCGGGCCCGACGACCCGCGCAGTCTGGAGCGTCGTCGTCTCGACGGGCTCAAGGACCTCGTGCACGACGCCCGGCGCTCCGGCGGCCTCGCCGCGGAGCCCCGCCACGAGAGGCCCACCGCCGGCGACGACGAACCGGACGAGGACGCCCTGATTCCCGAGCCCCGCCGCCCGGAGCCGGCCCCGCGCCCGGCGCCGGTGGATCGTCCGGGACGTCCCCTGTTGACGATCACGATGGACCTGCGGTGGCTCCAGCAGGCCATCGGGCACGGCAGCCTGGACTCCGGGGCGCTGCTCGACCAGCGCATAGTGCGCCGTCTGGCCTGCGACGCCGAGATTGTCCCGATGGTCCTGGGGTCGCGCTCCGAGCCGCTGGACGTGGGGCGGCTGTCGCGCACCGTCACCGACGCCCTGCGCCGCGCCCTGAACCTGCGCGACGGCGGCTGCGCGTTCCCGAGCTGCTCCCGACCACCGCGACGTTGCCACGCCCACCACATCCGCCACTGGTTCCACGGCGGCCCGACCTGCCTGGACAACCTGGTGCTGCTGTGCCGGTTCCACCACCAGTTGATCCACGCCGGGCACTGGACCGTCGAGATCCACAACGGGCAGCCGCGGTTCACCCCACCGGCTTGGGTCGACCCCGACCAGCAACCCCGCCCCGGCGGACGACCCCGAGTCCCCCTCTGACCCGATCTGGCCACCGGGGTGCCGACGACCGTGATCTAGAAGCCGGTGTCACTCCCGCTGCACGAGACGACGGCGTACTGACCGGTCGAGGTTTGGCGTGCGATCTCCTCGCCGTCGACCGTGATGCGGCAGGTGATCTCGCCGGACCCGTTCGACTGCGCCGTGAGCGAGTAGACCCCGAAACCGTCGGACGCCTCGACGGATTCGGTCCAGGGAAGGCGCTCGCCGTTGGCCTGGGAGATGCCGCCGTTCGTCCCGTAGGAGATCGACGTGGCACGACCCGATCCCGTCACCTCGAAGACCACACCCGACGCTGCGGGCGCGGAAGTATCGCCACCGCCGCCGGAAGCCGCCGGCGCCGAGGACGGGGCAGCGGACGGTGCTGCGCCCATCGCCCCCGTCGGAGCCGGCGAGCCCCCGCTAGTGATCGCGGAGATGAGGATGATCAGGAGGACCACGCCGCCGACGATCCAGGGCCACTTGCGACTCTTCTTCGGGGCCGGCGGAGGCGGCGGCCACTGCCCGGTCGGCTGTCCGTAGCCGGCCTGCGGAGCACCGTAGGACGGGTTCGGGCCGCCGTGCCGGGGGCCACCCGACGCGGACCCGTGGCCGGGCTGCGACTGCGCATAGCCGGGCGGCGGCGCGTACTGCGCCTGCTCCGGCAGGACCCAACGACCCTGCTGCGCGTCCCATTGCGGCGTCGGTGGCTGCGACAACTCGTCCCCCCGGATCTACGACTGAAGCGGCGATCGTGCCGAGCGTGACAGATCGGTCACGCAGAGCGTCACTCGCACCAACGAGCCGCCATCCCCCCACGATGCGACGACCGCTATGGTTCTTACCAAGGACTCATAAGTATCGAAGGAGAACCAATGGTCATCGTCGCTGGCCACCTCGAGGTCGAGCCTCGCAACCGCGCCGCCTACCTGGACCAGTGCACGACCGTCGTCACGCAGGCGCGCTCCGCCCCCGGCTGCCTCGACTTCGCGCTGAGCGCCGACATCGTCGATCCGGGCCGGATCAACATCTTCGAGCGCTGGGAGTCGCAGGAGGCCGTCGAGGCCTTCCGCGGCAGCGGGCCGAGCGACGAGCAGGGCGCCGCGATGCTCTCGGCCGAGGTCGCCGAATACGACGTCGCCGACATCAGGTCCCTGACCTGAAGTTTCCCACTGGCGAACGAGCGCCTTCGGCGACGCGGGACGCGTTCCTACCGTCGAGGGCATGCTCAGCCCGGAGAAGAACGAGCGCCTCACCCGCGTGGGTCCCGGCACCCCGATGGGAGAGCTGCTGCGCCGCTACTGGTGGCCCGTGGCCACGCACGACATGGCCACGCGGGTGCCGCGCCGGCGGCGCCTGCTCGGCGAGGACCTCGTCCTCTACCGCGACGGCAGCGGCACGGTCGGCCTGCTCGGCGAGCAGTGCCCGCACCGGCGTGCAGCGCTGTGGTTGGGGTGCACGGAGTCGACGGGGCTGCGCTGCGGATACCACGGCTGGCTGTTCGACGAGACCGGCGCGTGCCTCGAGCAGCCCGGAGAGCCCGCCGACTCGACGTTCAAGAACCGCATCCGGGCGACCTCCTACCCCGTCCAGGAGCTCGGCGGGCTGATCTTCGCCTACCTCGGCCCGCTGCCCGCCCCGGAGCTGCCGCGGTACGACCTGTTCGTCTGGGACGACGCGTGGCGCGACATCGGGCACGCCGAGCTGCCATGCAACTTCGTGCAGATCATGGAGAACTCGGTCGACCCGTACCACGTGGAGTGGCTGCACGGCCGCTACGGCTCGTTCCTCAAGGAGCTCGACGGGAACGCGCCGATGCCGATGGTGACCAAGAAGCACGTCAAGGTCGCCTTCGAGGTCTTCGAGCACGGCATCCTCAAGCGCCGCGTCCTGGAGGGCCACACCGAGGACGACGACGACTGGAAGATCGGGCACCCGCTCGTCTTCCCGCACATGCTGCGCGTCGGCGCAGCCGGCCTTGCGACGTTCCAGATCCGCGTGCCGATCGACGACGAGAACACCTGGCACGTCTGGTACCAGACCTACCGCCCCGAGGGCGGCGCGCCACCCCAGCAGGAGATCCCGACCTACGAGGTGCCGCTGCGCGACGCCGACGGCGAGTGGCTGCGCGACTACGTCGACGGCCAGGACATCGTCGCCTGGATCACCCAGGGCCGGATCTCCGACCGCTCGAAGGAGCACCTCGGGAAGTCCGATCTCGGTGTCATCCTGCTGCGAAAGCTCTACACCGAGCAGATGGCCGTGGTCGCCTCCGGCGACGACCCGCTGGGTACGCGCCGCGATGCGCACGACGTGATCGACCTGCCGATGGAGCGCGACAAGTTCGGCTCGGCCGTCGAGTTCCGGCAGGTGTGGATGCGGGAGAGCTCGGTGCGCTACTCCCCCATCCGCGGCGACGTCCTCCAGCTCTTCGGGGATCCGGTGCCGGCGTGGGCGTGAACTTCTGCCCGGTGTGCGGGACCGCGCTCGACGACGCCGCCTTCGTGCAGGAGTACTGGGCGGGCGAGGACCGTCAGTTCCTGTGCTGGTGCGCGGCGTGCGCCGCGATGAGCACGGTCGTCCTCGCCGCCGCGGTGGTCTCCCACGAGCCCGAGCACTGAGGACCGAGGACTGTCGGGGGGCCGCTCTACCGTCCGGTGGCATGGCTCTCTGGACCGACTTCGCCGCGGCCGCGCCCCGCATCGCCGAGGTCTTCACCCGTCGTCACGCCGCCACCGGCAACCTCTGCATGCTCGGGACGCTGCGCCCCGACGGCTTCCCCCGCATCAGCCCGATGGAGCCGCGCTTCCTCGAGGGCGACCTGTGGCTGGTGGGCATGCCCGACACCGCCAAGTTCGCCGACCTCGCGGCCGATCCGCGTTTCGCCCTGCACACCGCGACGGTCGACACGCAGGTCGGCGACGGCGATGCGAAGATCTGGGGCCGCGTCGAGGACGTGCGCGACGAGGCGCTGCACCAGCGGTTCGCCGTGGCGGTGTACGAGGACATCGGGCTCGACCTGCGCGGCGCGACGTTCGACCAGTTCCTCCGGGCGGACATCGTCGGGGCGGCGTCCGTGGCCGTCGGGGACGATCACATGTACGTCACGACGTGGCGCGAGGGCGGCACGGAGACGGTGATCCAGAAGCACTGAGCACCGGACGAGGGCTCAGCTCGGCAGCACGAACTGGTAGCCCTGCTCCTGGAGCCATGGCAGGAGCTGACGCACCGCGTCGATGGTCTGCTCACGCGGGCCACCGCCGTCGTGGAAGAGCACCACCGCACCGGGATGCACCCCCTGCTGCACGCTCGCGACGATCGCGGCGGTGCCCGGCTGGGTCCAGTCCAGGGTGTCGACCGACCAGCCCAGCGGGCGCATGCCCGTCTCGGCCGCGACCTGATCGAGAGCCGGGGTCCACGCGCCCTCCGGCGCACGGAAGTAGTCGATCGTGGCCGGTGGGTCGATCACTCCGGCGATCGTGGTCTTGCTGGTGCTGAGCTGGCTGGTCATGAGGTCGTGGGCGTTGAACCCGACGGTGGCGTCGTGGGTCATCGTGTGATCACAGAGGCGGTGGCCCTCGGCGATGATGCGCCGCATCAGGTCGGGGTAGGCGACGGCCTGGTTGCCGATGGTGCAGAACGTCGCCTTCGCTCCGTACTGCGCGAGGAGGTCGAGCACCTGCGGCGTGTACTCCGGGGTCGGGCCGTCGTCGAACGTCAGCGCGACCGCGGGCCGGTCGGTGCCCGTGTCGGTGACGGTCAGCAGCGACGACGTGATCGCCGGCCGCGCGAACCCGGGCATGCCCCGCGCCGGGGCGTCCTCGGCCGCTCGCGCCGGGCGCATCGCAGGCCCGCCCTCGGACGGGGCCACCGCCGCGGGGGCCGCACCGGTCGCGAGCACCGTCGGGCGACCGACGTCCGCGAGCACGACGACCGTGACCCCGACGACGAGTCCGACCGTCGTGAGCAGCCCGGCCCACCGATAGATGTAGGGCGGACTGACGATCTGGCGCAGGATGACGCGCTGCCGTTCGGTGAGCATGAGCACCATCCGTCCCATCAGTCACAAACACCACACGCGTCACAGCGTTCGTCACCATAGAGGGCCTTCACACGGCGCCGCGAGCGACCCTCTACCTCTGATCGAGTGAATGTGTCGGTCGAACTGCTCGTAACCTGGGGCCGTGTCGTCCGTCGAGTCGGTGAACGTCGGGGTCCTGCGGGCCATGGAGGCCACCACCGGCGCCAGCGGGATCGACAAGCGACCCACGTCCGGAGCGGTGCGGGTCGCGGCGCCCGCCCCGGGTGTCGACGCGCTCCCCGACGAGGTCCGCGAGCTCCCCGGCGCCGCGCCGGGGAGCCGGTACCGCGGGAGCTGCGCTGACGCGTAGGACATCGTTGACATGTCGGTGATGTCCTACATATCGTGACGCCGTGTCCACGGACGTCTTCCTCGCTCTGGCCCACCCGGCTCGACGCCGGCTTCTCGAGCTGCTGGCCGACGGTGAGCGCACTGCGGGCGATCTCGCGGCCGAGTTCGACATGAGCCGCCCGGCCGTCGCGGAGCACCTCGCCGTCCTGCGGCAGGCGTCCCTGGTCACCGACGAGCCGCGCGGGCGGCAGCGCTTCTACTCCCTGAACCCGGATCCGCTGGAGCAGGTCGGGGCCTGGCTCCACCCGTTCGAACGCTTCTGGCGCCGCCGCCTGCGCGACATGGCCGATCTCCTGGAGAGCGAGGACGAGCAATGAGCTACCGACGGACGGGCTCGATCGAGGTCGACCAGTTCATCCGGGCGACGCCGGCGCGGGTGTGGGCGGCGCTGACCGATCCCGAGACGCACGCCCGCTGGTGGGCGCCGGGCGACGTCGCCGACGTCGTCGGGCACGAGTTCCACCTGGAGATGCCGGGCTTCGGCTCCGTGCCGTGCCGGGTCGTCGCGTCCGTGCCCCACGAGCGCTTCGTCTACACCTTCAACGAGGTCTGGACCCTGACCTGGCGGCTCGTCCCCGAGGGCGACGGCACCCGGCTCCTGCTGGAGCACGCGGGCTTCGACCTCGACGACCACCGCCAGCGCGACGCCTGCGAGCGGATGGGGCCCGGCTGGCGCGACACCGTCCTCCCCCGCCTCGCCGAGCTCGCGGAGGACCTCGCCGCTCACGGCCGTGTGTAGGTCAGGAGCACGACCCCGGTCGACGTGGTCGTCGTCGCGGTCAGCGTGAGGTGGGTGAGCGGGCTCCTGTCGCCGAACATCCGCTTGCCGGCGCCCAGGACCACCGGGAACAGCAGCAGGCGGTACTCGTCGACGAGGTCGTGCTCGGCGAGCGCGCCGAGCAGCTCGCCGGACCCGAAGACCACCAGGTCGCCCTCGACCTCGCCTTTCAGCCGAGCCACGTCGGCCGTGCCGTCGACCCGACGGGAGTTGCCCCACGACAACGGGAGGTCCGGGGATCGCGTGACCACGTACTTCGGCATCCGGTTCATCGCGGCGACGGCGGGGTCGGACTGATCGGCCCCGGACCACGCGGCAGTGAAGATCTCGTACGAGCGCCGGCCCAGCAGCATGCCCGCGGCCGTGGTGGTCGCCTCGCTCATGAACGACGCCATCGCGTCGTCGCCGTAGGGCGGGACCCAGCCACCCGCGACGAACCCGTCGGCGGGATCCTCGTCGGCCGACAGCGGCGACTGGATCACGCCGTCCAGGCTCATGAAGTTCACGACCACCACTCGAGCCACGGCGAGAGGCTAGCGACCGAGCCGTGCGGCATCGTGTCGAGACGGCACGATCGGCTCCGTCTCCCGGTCGGGACCACGCACAGCGAGAGAGGGACGACCGATGGACGCTCAGGAGATCGCCGACGAGCTCGGACAGCGCGGTGCGCAGGAACTGCTCGTCACGCCCGTGGCCCACCTCGCCTACACGGTGGGCGACGGCACGCCCCGGGTGATCCCGGTCGGCTTCTTCTGGACCGGCGAGCAGGTGGTGATCGCCTCGGCCACCTCCTCACCGAAGGTCGCGACGCTGTCGGCCCGCCCGGACGTCGCCGTGACCATCGACGGCGACGGGACGGCGGGAGCGCGGGCGCTGTCGATCCGCGGCCGGGCGAGCGTCGAGATCGTCGACGGCCTGGTCGAGGAGTACGTGATGGCCGCCCGGCGCAGCATGGACGCCGAGACCGCGGACCGGTTCGTCGAGCAGTGCCGGAAGACCTACGTGCACGGGATGGCACGGATCGCGATCACGCCCAGCTGGGTGCGCTTCTACGACTTCGGCGCGGGTCGGCTGCCGCGGTTCCTGCAGGAGCTGGTCGAGGCGGCGGGCTGACCAGCCCGGCACCCTCACCGACGCGGCGCGTAGGCCAGCACCACCGCGCCGTTGCCGAGGTCGGTGACCCCCGTCAGGTCCAGGGCGGTCGTGCCGATGCCGGCCAGCAGCGACTCGCCGCTCCCCGCCACGAACGGGGAGACACTCAGGTGCAGCTCGTCCAGCAGACCCGCCTCGACGAGCGCCCGGCTGAACGGGCCGTTGCCGTACTTCACCAACGTGCCGTCGCCGGACTCCTTGAGCCGGGCGACGGCGTCGACGGCGTCTCCGGCGAGGACCTCGGCGTGCCAGGTGGTCTCGGTCAGCGTGGTGGAGGCGACGTGCTTCGGCAGGGAGTTGATCGTGTCGGCGATGCCGCCGGTCATGCTCGGCCACGTCGCGGCGAAACCCTCGTAGGTCAGGCGTCCGAGCACCAGACCGACGGCCGGTGCCAGGAGTCTGCGTTGGTACTCGAGGTGCTCGTCGTTGGTGGGGATCGCCATCTGCGCGGCCCAGAAGCCGTCCCCGGAGATCCTCCCGTCGAGCGAGAGGTGGTCGTACTCGATCAGTTTTCGCATGGCCGGAGTCGACCACCGCGGCGACCCGTCGGTCTTGTATCGAACCGAACCCCGCGGATCAGAACGCGAGGAACGGGACGCCGGCTCTCAGCTCGCCCGGGGTGTGGCCGGTCGCCCACCGCATCGCCCGCGCGAGCTGCGGCTGGTCGTAGTAGCCGGCGGCGGTGACCGCGTCGGCGATCGACCCGCCAGTCGCGAGGAGCTGCGCGGCGTGCCGTGCCTGCTCGATGCTGGCGAGCTTGCGGCGCGAGATCCCGACGGCCCGACGGAACCGGAGCTGCGCCGTCCGTTCCGACATCGCTCGTGGCCGTTCGCCGTGGCGAATCCCCTCGACGAGCGGATCGAAGAACAGCAGTCCTGCTCGCACGAGCCTGTCGACGAAGACGTCGACGTTCTGCTCGGTCGGCCTCTCCCAGTCCCGGCCGTCCAGCACGATCCGGTGACCCGGCAGGGTCGGCAACAGAGCATCGTTCAGGTCGGCCAGACCAGCCGGCGGGAACAGGGGCAGATAGGCACCGAGCTGCAGCTCCACACCGAAGAACTCCGAGCCCTCCGGGCAGATGAGGGGCGTGGCGGCGGTCTCCGGCCCGCGGAGGTGCGCCGTCATCCGGTCGCCGTGCTGCGCGAACACCATCATGGAGGCGCCTTTGGCCGCCGAGATGAAGCTGGTCGTGGCGTCGCAGTGCGCCGACCACACCCGTTGCACGAGCGGGAACTCGCCGGGAACGGTGTCGAGGCTCAGCGCCATGACGGGAGTCTAGGGACAGTCCCGATGCAGGTCGCAGGGTTCCACCCTCAACGTTACGATTGACATACCGCAAAGTCCTTATATAGGACTGACGTATGGACGGCCGCCGAGCACGAACCATTTCGGTCTCACCCGCCAAGCTCCACGTCGCCACCGTGATCCCGGTGTCGGACATGGCTCGTTCCCGTGCGTTCTACGAGCAGACGCTGGGCCTCGCCGGCGAGGCCGTTCCCGGAGGGCACGTCCTGCACGCCGGCGACGGGGCGCGGCTCTACCTCCTGGAGAACGCCGGGTACGCCGGCCGGGCGGGATGGCCGCTGGCCTCGTTCCGGGCCGAGGATCTCCCGGCCACGGTGGCCGACCTCGCGCGCCGCGGCGTGACGCTGGAGGCGATGGACGACGAACCGCCGTGGCGGACCGACGAGCGCGGCATCGCCGACTTCGGCGACACGCTCATCGCGTGGTTCCGCGACCCCGACGGCCAGGTGCTCTCCGTCGTCCAGCCCGTCTGACGCGGGTCGCAGCGTGTGGGGCGGACGAGTCGGCCTGTAAGCCGGATCCTGTCCCCACGGGCCCTCGCGGTCCCGTGGGTGGCGACCATCCATCTCGGCCCGCCGTCGCCGGCGGGCTCCAGCGGTCTACCCGCAGGTCTCGGGCGGGCAGCCCTCGAACGACCTGCGCAGTGCCCCGCGGACGGGGCACCTTCTTGACCTTGCTCCGGGTGGGGTTTACCGAGCCGTCCTGGTCACCCAGGACGCTGGTGGTCTCTTACACCACCGTTTCACCCTCACCACCGGGCCGGAACCGTCAAGCTCGAGCCCGATGGCGGTCTGTTCTCTGTGGCACTGTCCCGCGGGTCACCCCGGGTTGCTGTTGGCAACCACCCTGCCCTGTGGAGTCCGGACTTTCCTCGACGGACCCTCGTGGGGTCCGACGCGGTCGCCCGGCCGACTCGTCCGCGTCGACGAGCCTACAAGGACCCGGACCGTTAGCGTCGCGCACCGTGTCGGACCCGTCGGTGCTCCAGATCGTGCTGCTGGCCGCGCTCGGGCTGCTCGCCGGTGCGGTCAACGCCGTGGCCGGCGGCGGGTCGCTGATCGTCTTCCCCGCGCTGCTCGCGGTCGGGCTGCCGCCGCTGCCGGCGAACGTCACGAACTCCGTCGCGCAGTGGCCGGGCTACGCCGGTTCGACGGTCAACGCGCGCCGCGAGCTCCGCGGGCAGCGACAGCGGCTGATCAGCACGGGCATCGTCGCCGCGCTGGGCTCCGCGCTCGGCTGCGGGCTGCTGCTGATCCTCCCGCAGTCGGTGTTCGACGCCGTGGTGCCGGTCCTCGTGCTGCTCGCGAGCCTCACGCTCGGGGCGCAGCCGTGGATCAAGTCGTGGACGGGCCGCTCCGAACGCACCGCCGACAACCCGAAGGTCCTGCTCCCGACGATCTTCGTCGCCGCGGTCTACGGCGGCTACTTCGGCGGAGCGCTGGGCGTGGTGCTCATCGCCGTGCTCTCGCTGCTCGCCCACGACACGCTGCAGCGGCTCAACGCCGTGAAGGTGCTGCTCTCGCTGGTGACGAGCACGGTCACGGTGATCCTCTTCGCCCTCTTCGCCCCCGTCGACTGGCTCGCGGTGCTGCTCCTCGCCCCGACGACGCTGCTCGGCGGGTATCTCGGCATGGCCGTGGCCAAGAAGATGCCCGACGGGGTGCTGCGCTGGAGCGTCGTGGTGCTCGGCGTGGCCGTGGCGATCTACCTGTGGCTCCGCTGAGGGAATGAGGGTGGCGGGGATGAGCACGGCCCTCGCGGTCGGCCTCCTCGTCGTCGTCCTCGTCGTCGCGGTCACCCGGCCACGGGGCCTCCCCGAAGCCGCGGCGGCGGTGCCCGCCGCCGCCGTCGTGCTGGCCGTCGGGCTGCTCACGCCGGCGGCGGCGTGGGACGAGGTGCGCGAGCTCGGCCCCACCGTCGGCTTCCTCGCCGCGATCCTCGTCCTGGCCCACCTCGCCGACGCCGAGGGTGTGTTCCGGTGGGCCGGCGGGGTGCTGGCGCGGCGCTCGCACGGACGGCCGCAGCGGCTGTTCGCCCTGGTCGTCGTCGCGGCGGCGGTGACGACGGCGGTGCTGAGCCTCGACGCGACGGTGGTGCTGCTGACCCCGGTCGTGCTCGACACGGTGCGGCGGCTCGGCGCGCGCCCGGCCCCGCCGGCGTTCGCCTGCGCGCACCTGGCCAACAGCGGCTCGCTGCTGCTGCCCGTCGCGAACCTGACCAACCTGCTCGCGTTCGGGGCGACCGGCCTGGACTTCCTGGGCTTCGCCGCGCTGATGCTCCTGCCGCAGCTCGCGGTGCTGGCCGTGGAGTACGTCGGGCTGCGGCTCACCTTCCGCCTCGAGCTCGCCGAGCCTGCGGGGCCCGACGAGGAGGGCGTGGGCGCCCCGCTCCCCCGGTTCGCCGTCGGGGTCCTGGCCGCCACCCTCGCCGGGTTCGCGGTCGCGTCGCCGCTGGGCGTCGAGCCGATGTGGGTGGCGGTGGCGGGCGCCGCCGTGCTCGCGGTCCGGGCGCTCGCGGCGCGCGAGACCCGGGTGCGCGAGCTCGTCGCCGCGGCCTCCCCGGGCTTCTGCGTGTTCGTCCTGGGGCTGGGCGTCGTCGTGGCCGCGGTGACCGAGCGGGGTCTGGGCGACGTCGTGGCGTCGCTGCTGCCCGCCGGCACGTCGTTCCCGGCGCTGCTCGGCCTGGCGGCCGTGGCGGCGCTGCTGGCCAACCTCGTCAACAACCTGCCCGCGACGCTCGTCCTGCTGGCCGCGCTCGGCCCGACCCCCGCCACGGGCGCCGTGCTGGCCATGCTGATCGGCGTGAACGTCGGCCCGAACCTCACGCCGGTCGGCTCGCTGGCCACGCTCCTGTGGCGCCGGGTGTTGTCCGTCCGCAGCGTGCCCGCACCGCTCGGGACGTTCACGCTCGCGGGGCTCGCCACGGTCCCGGCGTGCCTGGTCGCCGGGACCGCCGCGCTGGCGCTGGTGGTCTGAGCCCCGGCTCAGCGCACCGCGGCGTTGAGCTGCTCGGTGTCCACGAACTGTTCGAGGCGCGCGGCCCGGCCGTCGCGCATCTCCCATACGTGGACCACGCGCGCGACCATTGCCCGGCCCGTCGCCCGGTACGTCCCGCGGTAGGTGCAGATTCCGACGACGGTGTCACCTTCGGACACCATGCGCTCGACGTCGACGACGAACCCGTCCCACTCGTCGCCGACCCGCGCGAAGATGCCCTCGAGAACGGCCTGTGGACCCCGGTAGATGCCGCCGTACGGCCCACCGTCGGTCTCGACCCACAGCACGTCGGGATCGAGGAAATCGATGACCGCGGGGATGTCGCCCCGCCCGAACGCCTCGTACGCGCTGCGGACGAGGGCGACGTTGTCGGTGGCGACGGTGCTCATGGTGGTTCCCTGGTCGAAGTCGGCTCGTGAGCCGAGCCTGCGCCGATGCGGGAAGCCCGGACAGGTCGTACAAGTACGTACGGGCGGTCAGGTCCGCCGCAGACCGACCTCCATCGTCTGCGTCCCCAAGGCCGCCAGCAGGTCGAGGCGGCTGCGCGCGTCGCTGCCCGGGGTGGGCGTGAAGACGAGCAGGCGCAGGTCGTCCTCGGCGGTGGTGAGGGTGTCGCAGTCGAGCTCGATGTCGCCGACGTCGGGGTGCACGACCGTCTTGTGGCTCTGGTGGTGCCCGGCGACGACGCCGGAGTCCCACAGCCCGGCGAACTCGTCGCTGGCGCGGTAGAGGTCGTCGACGAGCGTGCTCAGCTCCGGGTCGTTCGGGTAGCGGCTGGTGCTCCCGCGCAGGTCGGCGACCAGGGACGCGGCGAGCGCGTCGCGTTCCTCGCGGGTGTGGCGCACGCGGTCACCGGCCTCGCCCTCGGTGAAGATCCGCCAGAGCGTGCTGCGCCTGCGCTCCTCGAGGGCCGTCGGGTCGCCCATGAGCGCGGCGTACAGCGGGTTCCAGGAGATCAGCGTCCAGGTCACGTCGAGGACGCCGATCGGGCTGTCGTGCAGCGCCTCGACGATCCGGCGCACACCGGCGGGGATGCGCCGGGAGATCCGCCCGCGATCGGCGGCGTGGCCGGCGAGGCGGAACAGGTGGGCCTGCTCGGCGTCGGAGAGGCGCAGCGCCCGGGCCAGCGAGGCGCAGACCTGCGCCGACGGGGTGCGCGTGCGGCCCTGCTCGAGGCGCACGACGTAGTCGATCGAGATGCCGGCGAGCAGCGCGAGCTCCTCGCGGCGCAGGCCCGGCGCGCGGCGCGGTGCGTTGACGGCCATGCCGACCTCGGCGGGGTCGGTGCGGTCGCGCCAGGTGCGCAGGGACGCGGCGAGTTCACCGGTGCTCACGGCCCGATCATCCGCCTCGCCGGTCCCCCGTGGGGGGTACGGGATGTACCAGGACGACCCGGCACTCCCCACCGGCGGGCCGCCTGGCGCAGGGTGGGGACATGACCACACCGGCACTCACCGACCGCCTCGCGCTCGCCGACGACCTCGTCCTCACGCGCATGGGCTACGGCACCATGCAGCTCGCCGGCCCCCACGTCATGGGCCCGCCGCGCGATCGCGACGAGGCGATCGCCGTCCTGCGCGAGGCCGTCGACCGCGGTGTCACCCACATCGACACCAGCGACTTCTACGGCCCGTTCATCGTCAACGAGATCGTCCGCGAGGCCCTCCACCCCTACTCCGAGGACCTGCGGATCGTCACCAAGGTCGGCTGCCGGCGCGGGGACGACGGGTCGTGGAACCTCGACACCTCGCCCGACGAGATCGTCCGCGAGGTGCACGAGAACCTCGAGCGACTCGGCCTGGAGACCCTCGACGTCGTCAACCTGCGTGTCTCCGACGACCACGACGAGTCGCTCGCCGAGGCCTTCGCGACGCTGGCGAAGCTGCAGGAGCAGGGCCTCGTCCGCCACCTCGGGGTCAGCAACGTCTCCCCCGCCCAGCTCGCCGAGGCCCGCGAGGTGGCCCCGGTCGTGTGCGTGCAGAACCACTACAACCTGGTGCACCGCACCGACGACGACCTCGTCGACCACTGCGCCGCAGAGGGGATCGCGTACACGTCGTTCTTCCCGCTCGGTGGGTTCAGCCCGCTGCAGTCGGACACCCTCGCGTCGGTCGCCGACCGGATCGGCGCCACGCCGCAGCAGACCGCGCTGGCCTGGCTGCTGCAGCGCTCCCCGACGATGCTGCTCATCCCCGGGACGTCGTCGCGCGAGCACCTGCGCGAGAACCTGGCCGCCGCCGACCTGGTCCTGCCGCCCGAGGCCGTGGCCGAGCTGGACGCGATCAGCCAGGGCTGAACCGAACCGGCCGGGCCGGTCGCGTTGCGCGACCGGCCCGGTGCTCGGCAGGCTCGCCGACGTGACGACCCCCGAGGCGGCCGACCGTGCGCGCGTCCGCGAGCAGGCGCTGGGCATCGCGGCGGGCTGGTCGCCGGCCGACGCCCCGGCCACCTGGGAGCTGACCGCGGAGCTCTTCCGCGCGATCGCCACCGAGCCCGACCTGCTCGGGATCGCCGCCCGTATCCCGGCCGACCGGCTCCCGCCCCTGCTGCTCAGCGCCGCCGTCCGGTACCTCGTGGCCCGGCGGAACCCCGAGCCCCTGGCCGGCTACTTCCCGACGCCGGGATCGGGGCAGCCGCGCCTGGACGAGGGGTTCCGGCCGGCGCTCGTCGCCTTCGCGCGCGAGCACGCGGGGGAGCTCGCCCAGCTCTGCGCCGAGCACCGCTACCAGATGAACGAGGTCGCGCGGAGCGCCGACGTCCTGGCGGTCCTGGGAGCTGTCCTGGGAGCCGGCCGGCTCGACCCCGAGCGGCCGATCGCGCTCGTCGACCTCGGCACCGGCGCGGGGCTCGGGCTGCACCTCGACCGCTACCGGTACCGCTTCGGCGACCGGACCCTCGGCGACCCCGACGCCGCCCTGACGATCACCCCCGAGCTGCGCGGCCGCCCCGCTCCGCTCCCGGCGCGGATACCGACGATCGCCGCGCGCCTCGGGGTCGACGTCGAGCCCCTCGACCTCGGCGACCACCGGGTGCGCGAGTGGCTCGCCGCCTGCATCCCGCCCGAGACGACGGCCGTCGACCGGTTCGCGGCCGCCTCGGAGGTCGCGCGGGCGCACCCCGCGGACCTCGTGCGGGCCGAGGTCGTCGACGACGTCGTCGGTCTGTGCGCCCGGATGCCCGAGGACGCGCTGCTCGTGCTCGTCGACACCTACGTGCACGTGTTCCTCACCGACGAGCAGCGGGCCCGGTTCCGAGGCCAGCTCGCCGAGCTGGGCCGCGACCTCGTGTGGATCTCGGTGGACCCGCTCGTGCCGCTGGGCCCGGAGGGCACCGAGAGCGTCCAGTACCTGCCGGTCCCCCCGCGCGCGCTCGAGGCCTCGCGCGCCGGCGTCACCGGCGTCGTCGGGCAGCTCACGGTGTCCCGCGACGGCACGGCCGAGGGCGAGGTGCTCGGGCTGGCCCACCCGGGCGGGGCGTGGATCGAGTGGCTGTAGGCGCTCGGGCCAGGTACCGCTAGGCCAGGTACGAGGTGTCGTTGACCAGGCGCACCGAGGCGCCGCCGTCGGGCCAGAACTCGACGACCGACAGGCACGCCAGGTCGAGGTGCAGGCGGAAGAGCAGCGACGGGCCGGCGTCGAGGGCGCGGCGCAGGATCAGCTTGATCGGCGTCACGTGGCTGACGACGGCCACGGTCTGGCCGGGGAACCGGCGCAGGAGGTCGCCGAGGGCGACGTCGACGCGCTGGGCGACGACGTCGAAGCTCTCCCCGTCCGGCGGGCTGACGCTGCTGTCGCCCAGCCACGCCCGGTGCACGTCGGGGTCCTGCGCGGCGGCCTCGGAGAAGGTCAGGCCCTCCCAGGCGCCGAAGTCGGTCTCGGTGAGGCGCTCGTCGACACCCACCGGCAGGCCGAGCACCCCGGCCACCGGCTCGGCGGTCTGGCGGGCCCGCGTCAGCGGGGAGCTGATCACGGCGCGGATGTTCCCGTTGCTGCCGACGTGCCGGGCCGCCAGCGCGGTCGCCGCCGCGGCGGCCTGCTCGAGCCCCTCGCGGGTGAGCTCGGGGTTGCCCCGGCCCGAGTAGCGGCGCTCGACCGACAGCGGGCTCTGCCCGTGCCGCAGCAGCAGCAGGCGGGTGGGCATCGTCGACCCGCGCCCCGTCCACGAGCCGGCGGTCGTCATACGCTGGCCTTCCCTGAGCTCTTCTCGGTGCGCACCACGATCGTCCCGCACTGCTCGCACCGCACGACGTCGTCGGGCGCGGCCGCCGCGACGGCGCGGATCTCGTTGCGGTCCATCTCGATCCGGCACCCGCCGCACCGCGCACCGACGAGCTCGCCCGCGCCGGTACCGGTGCGGGCGCGCAGCTGGTCGTAGAGCGCGAGCAGGTCCTCGGGCAGGGTCGTCGCGAGCTCGGCGCGCTCGGCACCGCGGCGCGCCTCCAGCACGTCGATGTCCCCGAGCACGCCGTCGCGGCGCTCGACGGCGTCGGCGAGCGCGGTCTCGGCGGCGTCGAGGGCGGCCTGCTCGTGCGCGAGGTCGGTCTCGGCGGCGTCGAGGCGCTCCATGACCTCGAGCTGGGCGTCCTCGAGCACGGCGCGGCGTCGCGCGAGGGTGTCGAGCTCGTGGGAGAGGTCGGTCACCTGCTTCGCCGAGACGCTCCCGGAGTCCACGAGCCCCCGGTCGCGCTCCTCGCGCGCGGCGACCTGGGCGACCTCCTGCTCGAGTTTCGCCACGTCCCGGCCCAGGTCGCCGACCGAGGTGCGCGCGGTGACGACCGCGTCCCGGTGGGCCCGGACGGTGGTCTCGGCGTCCTCCACCGCGGTCTGCTCGGGCATGGTGCGACGTCGGTGCTGCGCGCGGGCGAGCTCGGCGTCCAGCCCGGCGAGGTCGAGCAGACGGCGTTGGGCGGTCGGGTCGGCCTTCACGAGATCACGGCTCCTGCGCAGGTCGGTTCGGGCGAGGGGCTGCCGAGGGACCAGGCGTCGGTGCGCACGGTCGACACCGTGATCTCCAGGTCCGGCGCGGCCGCGGCGAGCACGGCCGCCGCCTGGGCGCACCACGGGTGTTCGGAGGCCCAGTGGGCGACGTCGACCAGGGCCGGCGCGCCGGCCTCGGCGAGGTGGTCGGTGGCGGGGTGGTGGCGCAGGTCGGCGGTGACGTAGACGTCGACGCCGGCGGCGCGGGCGAGGTGGAGCATCGAGTCGCCCGCCCCGCCGGAGACGGCCACGCGCCGCACCGAGCGCTGCGGGTCGCCGCCGGTGCGCACGCCCCACGCCGTGGCCGGCAGGGCGTCGGCGACGCGGCGGCTGAACTCGGCGAGCGACTCGGGGGCGGCGAGCGAGCCGACCCGGCCGATACCGACGGTTCCGTCATCCTGCGGGGCCAGCGGCCCCTCGACCGTCACCCCGAGCGCCTCGGCCAGCGCGTCGGACACCCCGGGCCGGGCGGCGTCGGCGTTGGTGTGCGCGGTGAACAGGGCCACGCCGTGGCGGATCAGCCGGTGCACCGCCGTGCCCTTCGGGCCGGTCGCGGCCACCCCGTGCACCCCGCGCAGCAGCAGCGGATGGTGGGTGACGAGCAGGTCGGTCCCGACCGTGACGGCCTCCTCGATCACCTCGGGCAGGGGGTCGACGGCGATCAGGACGCGGCGGACGCCCTCGGCCGGGTCGCCCACCGCCAGCCCGACCGCGTCCCAGTCCTGCGCCAGCGCGGGCGGGTAGGCCGCCTCGAGGGCGCGGACGCTGTCGGCGACGGTGACGGGGGGCATGGCCACCCATTCTGCCCACCGTCTCCCGGCGCCACCGGGCGGGCGGGTCGGGGCCGGATCAGGGCCGGTTCAGAGATAGACCTGCCGGCGCAGGCCGTCGACCCACGGGTCGAGGGCGGCGACGATCCCGTCCCACGGGGCCTGCCACAGCGCGACGAGGACGACGAGCAGGACGAGGACCACCAGCGCCGCCCGGAACGCCCGCACGTGCGCCGGGGGCGGGCTCACGCCGGCTCCCCGACGGCGCCGACCGTGAGGGCCGTCCGCGCCGGCGGGAGCGGCAGGCGGCCCCGCTCGGCGAGCCAGCGCAGCGGGGCGAGGGCGGTGTGGCGGTCCTCGGGCTCCCAGCCGGTGTGCGAGGAGACGAGGAAGTACCCGACGGCGGCGAAGTCCCGCTCGGCCGCGACGACCAGCTGGTCCTGGCCGTGGTCGCACAGCCAGCGGCGCACCGCGAGCGGGTCTGGGCGCAGGTCGGCGGCGATGGGGTGGTCGACGAGCAGGTCGGCCTTGACCACCACGACGGCGAGGTCGGTGCGGTCGAGGCGGGCCCCGAAGTCGCGCAACCGGGGCACCGTCGCCTCGTAGGCGACCTCGGGCGGGTCGACGGCCGGCGCCGCCTCGGCCTCGTCGGCCGGCCCGCGCAGCACCTCGTCGGCCACCTCGGGGATCGAGAACGGATCGACGACCACGATCATCTGCCCGGCCTCGTCCAGGAACCGCAGGTCCTCGGTGGCCGAGCGGGTGGAGAAGAGCTCGCCCGCGGCGTCGAAGGTGTGCAGCAGCGCGCGGCGCCGCCCCTGGGTCACCGTGCACACGAGACCCACCGGAGCGGCGGCCTCGGTCTTGGCGACGCGGCCCGCGCGGACCTGCTCCACGCCCTCACGGAAGCGCTCGGCGTCGGCCTCCCGGCGCGGCTCCAGCGTGCCGCCGCCCGCGACCGCCTGCCGGCGCAACGCCTCGAGCCCGGCGTAGATCAGGCTCGTCTTGCCGGCCGAGACGGGACCGAGCACCGGGATGCTGACGTCGGTCCAGACCCCCGAGCCGTCCTCGAGGACCTCGTCGCACTGGGGGCAGCGTGGCGCGTGGTCCCTCCCGGCGCGCGACACCGTCGTCGGCATCGGGCGCCCGCAGCGGCAGCGGTGCACCAGCACCCCGAGCCGGCTCGGCCGCACGTCGTGGTGCACGAGGCCGCACGCGCAGGCGTAGCCGGGCAGGGTGGTCCGCCAGAAGCAGTACGGACACCGCGCCGCGGCCCGGTTCCGGCGCCGCAGCAGGGCGTCGACGGTCCGCAGGAGCCGGCCGGCCGCGCCCCACACGAGCGCGGCGAGCGCGAGCCCGGTGACGACCAGGGCGAGCACCGCGACGCCCGTCACCACCGCGCCGGCGGTGACCGCGAGCAGCAGCAGGAACCCGGCGATCCCGAGCGGCCAGAGGGCCAGCCACGCCCGTGGGTTCAGCAGGCCCCCGAGCGGCGACCAGAGCGCCCCGAGCGCGCCACGCCCGCGGCGGGCCATGGCGCCGACGTCGACCCGGGCCTGGCCGGCGAGGTAGTGCGGCCACGCGCGATCGCGCCCGTGGCCCGGCGGCGCGGGCGGGAACCAGGGCCCGTCGACGTCGTCGGCGGTGAGCAGGTCGGTGTCCGCCGCGAACGGGGCGGAGAGCAGGACGACCAGCGCGCCGAGAGCCCCGAGGACGACGCCCACCAGCACCAGCCAGCCCGCGAACGGCCACACGACGAACCAGAGGAACGCGGCGCACAGCCCGAGGTAGGCCGTGATCCCGAGGACGGCGAGGACCGCGAGGGCCACCTGCGGCACGGCTCAGCCCTTCTTCCGCCGGCCGACGCGGTCCCGCCACGACGGCGACGCCGACGACGCGCCGGGCTTCCGGCCCTCCTGCCACAGCTCGAGGATCCCGTCGTCCGGCGCCCACTCCCGGTCGTCGGCGAGGAGGTCGGCCACGGCGCGGCGGCCGTCCGCACCGAGCGTGCCGTGTCCCGGCTGGAGCCTCTTGAGGTGCCCGGCCCCCACGCGGGGACGGACCGCGGTCTCCTTGGCCGCGAACACGAACAGCAGCGCGACGCTCCGTGCGTCCGGCGCGTGGTCCGCGTCCCCGGCGGCCCACGCGTAGAGCTGGGTGAGCATCGTGTCCCGCAGCGTCGACGGACCGGCCGCGACCAGCACCCGCCCGCCCACGGACGGGCCGGCCCCGCGCACGGCGCGCACCAGGCGGTTGCGGTCGGCGCGGGTGGGCCGGGCGGCCTTCGCCAGCAGCAGGCCGAGGTCGCGGGCCTCGTCGAGGCGCGCACCCTGCTCCAGGCGCTCGACGACCTCGGTCACCGAGGCGTCCGCGGGCGGCCAGTCCTGGTGGCCCAGGGCCCTGGGCGGCAGGCCCGCCTTCTCGAGGACGTCGAGGGCCGCCCGCGCGTCCTCGTCGACGGCCGGCGCGCGAATCAGGGAGTGGTAGGCGACGACGGCGAGCGCCCGGTCGTGCGCCCGCGGCGGGGTCGCCTCGAGGAACCGGCGCACGGTGGCGGTGTCGACCGGCTCGCGTCCCAGGAGGCGCTCCCACGTGGACACCCAGCGCCCGTTCGGCCCCGGCTCCACCGCGGCGGCCAGTGCGGCGAGCGCGGCCCGGGCGGGCTCGCCCCCGGCGGCGACGGCGGCCCGGGCCACCGCGAGGTCCAGGCGCCCGAGCGCGCCGAGCACCGGGATGCGCCCGGCCAGCGGGTCCGGACGGCGCCACCAGTGGCGATCGACGTCGGCGGCGGTCCGCTCGCGGAGGTCCGGCTCGCCGAGCCGGCGCTCGAGCTCGCGGTGCAGGTCGGCGACCACCGTCGGGCCGGCGGCCCAGCCGTCCGGGTCGACGTCGGCGTCGGGGTGGTCAGCCCACCAGCCCACGAAGCGCCGGGCCACCCCGTCCGGGACGGCCAGCGCGTGCCGATGGGCCAGGACCAGGGCCGCGGCGGGGTCGGCCCACTGCGTCACGCGCTCGAGCGCGGCCACGTGACCGAGGGCGTCCGCGGAGAACGGCTCCCCCGGCACCGGACGCAGCGGGGTGTCGGGTACCGGCCCGCCGTCCGCGGCGAGGTCGGCCTCGCGGTCGAACAGGCGACGCCGCGCGGCTGCCGCGACCGCATCCCAGCCGAGCTCGGCGGCGCCGGGCGCGGCCGCCCGTCTCGCGGCGACATGGTCGAGGTCGAGGAGCGCGCGGTGGTCGCGGGTCTGCGCGACGAGCGTCCCGATCAGTGGCGCCCCGAGGACGTCGACCGCCCCGGGCCCGGCGGTCCGCAGCCAGCCCGCGATCCGGGCCGCAGCGCCCGGGTCGACGCCGAGGGGCAGTCCCACCGTGAGCGCCGCCGCCTCCCGCTCGACCTCCCCCGCGACGGCGCGCCCGTCGGGGCGCCCCTCGCGGGCCAGCTGGCCGGCGACCTCGACCGCGTCGACGACGTCGAGCGGGTCGTCG
This sequence comes from Actinomycetospora chibensis, assembly GCF_028737215.1. GTDB lineage: Bacteria > Actinomycetota > Actinomycetes > Mycobacteriales > Pseudonocardiaceae > Actinomycetospora > Actinomycetospora chibensis. The sequence continues at coordinate 201,970 of NZ_JAQZAM010000011.1, forward strand.
GCCCCCAGGAACAGCGGCACCCAGAACAGCGCCTCCGCCGACGGCGCGATCTTCGGCTGCGCGATTTCCGGCGGGGCAATCTCCGGCGGGGCGCCGTCGAGGAGGTCGAGGACGAGGTAGCCGTCCTGACGCCGGTACGGCCCGGCCCAGTCGGGGTGGGCGACGACGACGTCGTGCGGGCTCCGGTCGGGGTCGGTGGCGAAGATCTTGAAGCTGATCGCGAGAGCGCGCTCGCGGTCCAGGAGCAGCGTGGCGGCGGCGAGCCAGCACGCCGCGTCGTCGCCACGGTCGGTGACGAGCAGGACCCGACGCCGGTCGGCGCCACCCTGCAGGGCGCCGAGCGCGGTCACGAGGGTGAGCAGCCGCTCCCGGCCGTCGGGGGCGGCGGCGATCCGCTCGCGGACGGTCTCGGTGTCCCACGGGCCGGGATCCGGGTGGGCCGGGACGGGCGCGCACGACGTCGTCGGCGCCGGGGTCGACACCCACCACGACGCGCCCCAGAGCTGGGCGGGCCGGACCAGGCCGTACGACCCGGCCTTGCGGGTGACGACGGCGTGGGTGAACTGGTTGCCGTCCCGGTACCCGTTGGCCTCCCGGCCGAGGTAGCGGCCCCCGGCGGTCACGTAGGTCCTGTCGTGGGAGGTGCCGTCGTGCAGGTGGGCCAGCGACGGCGGGAAGTCCGCCACGGGGCGCCGGTCGCGCATCCAGCGGACGGGCACCTCGTAGAGGGCGCCGCGCTGGACCAGCCGCTGCTCGTCCTCCCCCGCGCCCTCCGAGCGGGCCTGGAACCCGAACCCCGCCCCGCCGCCGAGACCCTGCCCGGGCAGGCAGTCGGTGTAGTACAGCGACGCGAACGCCGCCGGCTCGCGCCCGCTCACGGCCGGCTCCGGTCGACGACGCCGAGACGGTGCAGGAGCCAGAGCAACGGCTCCTCGACCCGGAACGGCTGCACGCCGCCGGGGTCGACCTGCTTGACCTTGTAGTCCGGCGGCGCGCCGAGCGCCGACACCGCGAAGTAGCGGAAGCTCCGGTAGTTCAGCCGCAGGTGCGCGTCGACGTCGTCGGCATCGAAGCGGTGCAGCAGGGAGGCGACGTACTCGTGGACCGCTTCGCCGGCCTCGTCGTCGTACCCCGCGCCCGGCCGGACCGGAGCGAAGATCGGGTCGGACGTCCCGAGGATCGGGAAGAGCGCGTCCATCTTCGCGAAGGCGACCGCGATCGGCGTCGTCACCGGCCGGTGGGCCTTCACCCCGCCGGTGGCCCGCAGAAGCTCGGTCACCCGCATCAGCACGTCGAGCGGGCCGTCCGCCCCGGTGACGGCGGCGTCGGGGACGTCGAGGCGGTCCCGCACGCCGGGCAGGTGCCAGGGGTCGAGCAGGACGATCATGCCGTCGGCCGAGCCGAGGTAGGCCTGGGTGTGCACCGACTCCTGGGAGGTCAGGTCCTCGCCCGCGGTGTCGTAGAAGGACAGGATCGTCGTACGCAGCGAGGTCCGTCCGAGCAGGCCGCGGCGCGGCGAGCGCCACTCGACCACCAGCGGCTCCTTGCGGCTCTCCTGCGCCGCGCGGGTGCTCTCGAACAGCTCGCCGTCCTCGAAGAGCGCGCGCTGGTAGCGCGCGAGGTACTCCTCGGTGCTCGTCTCGCCGCCCTGCCGGTCGCCGACGAGGCGCACGTCGGCGTCGAAGCGGCGGCGGACGACGGTGCGCAGCTGGTGGTTCAGCACCGTCAGGTAGACGGTCTTGCCCGCGCCCTTGCCGCCGACCATGCCGACCAGGGGGCTGCGGCTGCCGACGAACGTCGTGGGCAGCGGGGTGTGGCACACGGGGCACGCGCGCACCCCGGTGCGGCCGTGGCAGTGCGGACACTCCGCCTGCGTCGCGGAGCGCAGGGAGCGCGTCGGCAGGAACGTGGGGTGGACGTCGCCGACGAAGCCGGTGTGCCGGGCCCGCTCGGGATCGGGCCCGCGCCGGCACCCCTCCACCCCCGACGCCCCGACCCCGGTGCACTGGAACGCGAGAGCCGAGTCGTCGATGCGGTGGTAGCAGTACGGGCACGGGACTCCCGCCATCACGACACCTCCCTCACGACACCTTGAGCGCCGAGACGGGCGGGTCGACGAGGGCGACCTCGTCCCCGCAGGAGAAGCACCGCAGCCAGTACGGGCGCCGCATCCGGGGCAGCGGCGCGGAGAAGACCGTCGGCTGCGCCGAGGAGAGCTCCACGCGGTGGCGCACGAGCTCCACCCCGGCGCCCGGCGTCAGCGGCATGACGCGGCCCTCGCTGGCCACGAGGACGACGTCGACGCTCCCGCTGCCCTGGCCCGGCGGCACCGAGACGACGCACTCGCGGGTGCCGCGCAGCCGCGAGCCCTGCTGAGCGACGGTGTAGCGCACGGGCCGGGCCGGCGCCTCGACCCGCACGACGACCGGCGCCGACACACTCCGGTCGGGGCCGGCGCCGACGACGGCGCGCACCTCGACGGCGCCGGTCACGCCGGCGGGCAGGTGGAACCCGCCGGTGTCGCGGTAGCGCGCCCGCGTCGTCCGGTCGCCGCCCCCGGGCCAGCCGATCTCCGCGACGGCGACCCCGGTGGGCCAGACCCAGGACAGCACGACGTCCTCGCCGCGGCGCTGGGCGCGCAGCTGCGTCGGCGCGGGGACGAGGTCGTGGCCGGCGTCCCGGCCGCGCACCCGGCCGGCGGGCGCCCGCGTGAACGCGGCGACGTGCACCCGGCCCGGCGGCACGTCCGCGAGCAGGCTGTCCCAGCCGTCCCGGGTGCGGGGCACCCCGGGGACCTCGGCACCCCAGGCCTCCACCACGCGCCCGGTGAGCAGGGCGCCGACCTCCCCGGGGGGCGGGGTGCGGGCCACGCGGATCTCGACGTCGGCCCCGCGCGGGGTCCGCCAGCTCACCCGCAGCCGGACCTCGGTGCCGTCCTGCTCGGGTGCGACCTCGAGGGCGGTGACCGGCGCCGAGTCCGCGCGGACACCCCCGTGCCCGGCCTGCGGCTCGGCGACGAGCTCGCGACCCTGCCCGGCGTAGACCGCGGCGATCTCGTAGTGGTACTCGACGCCCTCGACCGCCGTGGTGTCGGTGAAGCCGCGGACGGTCGCGGTCATCTCGGCGTGATCGGCGCCCGCGAGCCGTCGCACCCGGACGGCCACCGCATCCGGGTGTGCCCGCCACCGCCCGACGACCGCCCCCGGCTCGCCGACGATCTCGACGTCGGCGACGGGCGGGACCACCGTGACGCTCGCGGCGACCGCCGAGGACCGCGCCGCGCCGACGGCCCGGCCGGCGAGCACCGCGTAGTGCACCGGGCGGCCCACCGGCGGCGCCGGGTCGGTGGTGAAGCGGGCCCCGGCGACGTCGGCGACGACCGTCCCGTCGTCGGCGTCGCGGGGGGCGCGGTCGGTGCGCCGCACGACCCGGTACACGGCGTCGTCGGCATGGCTCGGCGGCGCGGTCCAGGAGATGCGCACACCGGCCCCGTCGGGGACGACCTCCACGCCCGTGACCGGGGCGAGCGGGACGTGGGCGAGCTCCTCGGCCAGGTCCTCCCGGTCGGCGGCGACCGCCAGCGCCGCGCGGAGCTTCTGCTCGGCGAGGTCCGGACGGCCGTCGCGCAGCGCCGTGGACGCCTCGCCGCGCAGCGCCTCGACCTCGCGGGTCCGCGCCTGCAACAGGCGGCGCGCCTCGACCGTCGCCTCGTCGTCCAGCACGGCGAGCAGGCGTGCTGCGGCGACGGGACGGCCCTCCGCGAGCAGCGTCCGCAGCTCGGTGAGCGGGTCGGTGGGCGCGACGGCGGTGCTCTCGGCGAGCAGGTGCACCACGATCCGGCGGGCCTCGCGGGGCGCGAGCCGCCCGGCCTCCAGGCGCCGGACGAGTCCCGAGGGCACGGCCCCGGCCGCCCGCTGCGCGCGTGCCGGCTCCAGGAGCAGCACGAGGGACAGGGTGCGAAGGTCGACGCCCTGCGCGGCGGCGGAGCGCAGGCGTCCGAGGACGTGCTTGGTCGGTCCGCTCGTCGCGGTGTCGCGGCCGCGGGAGACGGACTCGATCCGGGCCTCGACGGTGGCGAGGTCCAGACCACCCGGCGCCGCGGGCGTGGCGGAGAAGGCGTCGAGCAGCGTGAACGCGCCGGCCTCGGGGTGGAGCAGCGCCGGGACGGACGGCGCGTCGGCGGCGGCGAGCCCGTCGGTCAGCGTCCGGACCGCGTCGCGGGACACCCCGCTCTCGCCGCCCACCCCGGGCAGCTCCCGCGCCGCCACCACCTCGAGGCCCGCGGCGGCCGCGGCCTGCTCGGCCTGGTCGGCCTCCAGGTCGGGGTGGGCCCCCGCGGCCGCGGCGAGCTGCTCGCGGGTGAGCAGGCCGAGGTCGCCGTAGAAGCCCGACAGCTCGGCGGCGAGCTGGTCGGTGGCCCGGCGGCGCGCCCGGTCGCCGTCGCGGCGGCGCCGGCGCCAGAAGGCCGGGTCGGCGAGCTGGTCGCCGTGCTCGGCGCGCAGGCGCTCGTCGGCCCGCAGGAACGCCTGGCAGACCTGCCCGACGTGGCTCGCGCTGCGGGCTTTGTTCGTCCAGTAGGCGCGGACCTCCCGCAGCCGCTTCTCGATCTCCGGCCCGGTCATCCGGGCGTCGACGGCGTAGCGGGTGGGCAGGTCGTCGGGCAGCTGGGCGGTCCGTCCGCGCAGGGGCCGGACCACCTCCTCCTCGTAGCGCTTCTGGTCGAGGGCCATCAGCCCGTGACCATCAGTCCGTGGACCGCCCGGGCCGCGCGCTCGACCTCCTCGGGGCTCAGCGCGCCGATGGTTACCGCGATGTCGAGGCTCCGCCCCGAGGAGCGGTGCGTGGCGCGCAGCCGCAGCAGGCCCTGCTCGTCGATGCCGAGCACGATGTCCACCGGCGCCCCGGCGGGACCGGGCGGGATGCCCTCGATCCGGCCCGCGCCGTCGGAGACCGCGACGTTGTCCTCCATCTCCTCGCTGGCCACCGTCCCGGCCTGCTCGTAGAGGGCGATCTCCACGCTGCGCTGGCCGTCGACGAGCGTGAACGCCTCGAGGGTCCGGTCGCCGGTGGGCAGCGGGTCGTTGGCGGCGACGAGGTGGTGCACGTAGACGCGGTCGTCGGGGCGCGGACCGTCGACCAGCTGCACCCCGAAGGCCTTCGAGAGCACGTTGCGGGTGGACTTCGCGGACAGGCGGCCCAGGTCGGCCTCGCTCATGCCCGTCGCGGCGGCGATGGCCGAGAGCGCCTCGCGGGCCCGCGCGTCGCCGGCCTCCGGGGTGGGCGCGGCGTCGCGGGCCCGCGCGGTCTCCTGCACCACCCGCCGCGACAGCGCCCAGATCGCCGCCCCCTTGGCCACGGCGAGGTCGGGCTCGAAGAGCCGGGGCGTCCAGCCGAACTCCGCGGCCAGCCGCTCCGCGACGGCGGGCATGCGCGTGGAGCCGCCGACGAGCAGCACCTCGTCGATCGTCGTGCCCGGGCTCTTGTCCTCGAGGGTGTCGAGGGTGCGGCGCAGGATCGCGACGGTGGTGTCGAGCAGGTCCGCGGTCATCGCCTCGAACTCCGCGCGGCTGACGTCGAAGCGGGCGGCGGCGCCCCCGAGCTTGAGGTTGACCGGCCGCGACTCGTGCTTCGAGAGCTGCTTCTTCACCGACTCGGCGAGCAGCGCCACCTCCTGCACGAGGTCCTCGCTCTCGCGCGGGTCCTCGTCGGGCGCGGCCTCCTCGACGAAGCGGGTCATGAGGTGCTCGGCGAGCCGGGCGTCCCAGTCCGCGCCGCCGAGGTCCTTGTCGCCGTCGGTGCACACCACGTCGACGGCGTTGTCGTCGATGCGGATCACCGACGTGTCGAAGGTGCCGCCGCCGAGGTCGTAGACCAGCACCGTGCGCCCGACCGCGCCCTGGCTGGTCTCGTAGTGCACCGCCGCCGCCACCGGCTCGGGCACGATCCCGAGGACCTCGAGGCCCGCGATCTCGCCGGCCTTGCGCGTCGCGTCCCGCTCCCGCATCCCGAAGTAGGCGGGCACGGTGATGACGACGTCGCGCACCTCGTCGTCGACCTCGGCCCCGGCCGCGAGGTGCTTGAGGATCAGCGCCGAGAGCGACTCCGGCGTGTGCTCCTGGCCGTGGAAGGAGTAGACCGCAGACGTCCCCATCTGGCGCTTCACGAGGCTGACGACGTGATCAGGCTCGATCTTGGCGATCGCCTTGGCCTGCGTGCCCACCACGACGTTCGTCGGGCTCTCCAGGTAGACGACCGACGGCGTCGTCTCCTCCCCCTCCCCGTTGCGGGCCACCGCCGCCCGCCCGGTCTCGTCGACGAAGCCGACCGCCGAGTACGTCGTGCCCAGGTCGATCCCGTAGACCCTGCGTCCGCGCTCACGCATGGTGCGCTGCCTCCTGGTCCTGGGTGTCCCCGTCCTGCGTGTTCCGGACGGGCTCGTGGCGGCCGACGACCACCCCGGCCGGGGCGAGGACGCGGCCCGAGTCGCGCTCGAGCCACCCCTCGGAGAGCACGGCGACGACCCGGCCGTGCGACTCGGGGCCGGTGGCGACGGGCCGGCGCACGCGGTGGGCGGCCGCGTCGAAGACGTCGCCGACGGCGACCGTCACGGGCTCGCAGCCGCAGCCCTCGAGCACGGAGGCGATGCTGTCGGCGTAGTAGGCGAGGGTGTCGCGGTGTCGGCTCGGGGACGCGTCGCCGGCCGGGTCCGCGGCGGCGTCGTCCAGCAGCTCGGCGCGGAGCTTCGCCAGCCCGACGACGAGGGGCCGCAGGTGCCGTCCGCGGCGTTCGTCGCGCAGCGCGTCGAGCTCGGCCCGCTGGTGGGCGATGACCTCCTCGCGCGCGTGCGCCCGCTCCTGCTCGGCGCCCAGACGGCGGTCGAGGTCGTCGAGCCGGGCGAGCACCCGGTGCAGCACGTCAGGATCCGGCACCGTCTCCGGTCCCGGGGCAGGCGCCGGCTCGTCCTGTACCGGCTCGTCCTGTACCGGCTCGTCCTGTACCGGCTCGTCCTGGAGCGGGCGTCCGTCGTCCCCCACGTCGATCCCCCTCGACCGTGCAGGCGCCCCCGCCCGCGGGCGCTCAATCTATGACGCGCCGTAGCACGTTCGGGGAAGATCGCCCGTTCGGCCCAGCAAGTGCGAACGCACAGCGTTACCGCGGAGCCCCGTGCGCCTCGCCCGGGGTCGGCGCCGGGATCATGGCGTCGTGCATGTCGTCTTCGTCTGTTCGGGCAACATCTGCCGCTCCCCCGTCGCGGAGAAGGTCTTCCGCGCGCGCCTCGCCGACGCGGGACTCACCGACGCGATCGAGGTCTCGAGCGCCGGGATCGGCGCGTGGCACGCCGGCGAGCCGATGGACCGGCGCGCGGCGGCGACGCTGGAGGGCCGCGGGTACGACACCGCGCACCGGGCGCAGCAGGTCGACCGCCGTCAGCTCGACGCCGACCTGCTCGTCGCCGCGACCGACGACCACGTGCGCGACCTCGTCGCCGCCGGCGCCCCGCCCGAGCGCGTGGTGCTGCTGCGCTCGTTCGACCCCGACGCGCCCGAGGGCGCCGAGGTGCCCGACCCCTACTACGGGGGCCCCGACGGCTTCGACGAGGTGATCGGGATGGTCGAGGCCGCGATGCGCGGGCTGGTCGACCGGGTACGCCCGTGACGTCGGTGGAGTCGCTGCTGGCCGGGAGCGGTCGCGGCGTGCAGACGGCCACGCTGGACGACGGCACCGAGGTGGTGGTCAAGAGCGGCGAGCCGTCGTCGATCGCCGCCGAGGCCGCCGGGCTGCGCTGGCTCGCCGAGCCGGGCGCCGTGGCCGTGCCCGAGGTGCTGGGGACCGGCGAGGGGCGGATGGTCACGACGCGCGTGCCCTCGGGGCGGGCCGACGCCGGCGCCGCCGAGCGCTTCGGCCGCGAGCTGGCAGCGCTGCACGGCGCGGGGGCACCCGCCTTCGGGTCGCGGCCGCCCGGCGGTCCGGTGCACGCGTGGATCGGCGAGGCGCGGATGGTCAACGAGACCGGCGACGACTGGCCGTCCTGGTACGCCGAGCACCGCGTCCTGCCCTACGCCCGGCAGGCCCGCGACCAGGGCACCTTCTCCGCCGACGACGTCGCCCTCGTCGAGCGGGCGTGCGCGTCGTTCCCCGACGTCGCCGCCCCGGCCGAGGCCCCGGCGCGGCTGCACGGCGACCTGTGGACCGGGAACGTGCTGTGGGACGGCGACCGCGCGTGGGTGATCGACCCCGCGGCCCACGGCGGGCACCACGAGACCGACCTCGCGATGCTGGCGCTCTTCGGTGCCCCGCAGCTGGAGACGGTGCTCGCCGCCTACGACGAGGCGGCCCCGCTCGCGGACGGCTGGCGCGACCGCGTCGGCCTCCACCAGCTCTTCCCGCTGCTCGTGCACACCGTGCTCTTCGGCGGCGGCTACGGCGCCCGGGCGCTCGCGATCTGTGAGCACCTCGCGCGGTCCACGTAACCTGACTGTCGTGCGGTTCCTGCTCCGACCCGGATGGATCGCGCTGACCCTCGTCGTGGCGGCGTTCGCCTTCGCCTGCGCCTACCTGCTCGCGCCCTGGCAGTTCCACCGCAGCGACGAGCGCGATGGCGTCAACGCCGCGCTCACGCGGGCCGTGGCGACGGCGCCGGTGCCGCGGACCGACCTCGTCGCCCCCGGCACGGAGCCCACCGACGACGTCGCCTGGCGCCGGGTCACGCTCACCGGCACCTACCGGCCCGAGGGTGAGGTCCTCGTCCGGCTGCGCAGCATCGAGGGCAAGCCGGCGGTCGAGGTCATGACCCCGCTGACCACGACGACCGGCGAGACCGTGCTCGTCGACCGCGGCTACGTCCGCTCCGAGGAGCAGGGCGGCCTGGCCGCGATCCCGCCCGCCCCGGCCGGCGCGGTGTCCCTCACCGGGTACCTGCGCCGCGACGAGGCCCCCTCGGACCGGCCGGCGGTCGTCGCGGACGGGCTCCGGCAGGTCTACTCCGCGAACGCCGGGGCGATCGCGGCCGTCGGCGGTGTGCCGACGAGCCCCGGCTACGTCCAGCTCAACGACGGTCCCGGCGTGCTCACCGCGGTCCCGCTGCCCCAGCCAGACCCCAACCCCTCGTACTCCTACGCCTGGCAGTGGCTGATCTTCGGGCTGATGGCGATCGGCGCGTGGATCTACTTCGCGCGCCTCGAGTACCTCCGCGCCCACGGTCTCGAGCCCCACGCCCGGCGGGACGGCGACGACCAGGATCCCCGCGACGCCGCCGACGGCACCCCGTGGGACGCCCGCGCGACGAGCACGGAGGAGAAGCTCGCCGACCGCTACGGGCGGCGCTGAGCACGTGAGGTGGGAGCTTTCCTGACCCTAGCGGCGTGCTGTGTTGAATTTGTCGGCGTGGCCCCAGGCTGACACGAGCACCACGGCCAGAGCCGCCGTCGCGGCGCTGACGAGGCGGGACAGGCGCACCGCCCGGGGCAGGTCCGCGACGGCGGGGGCGCGGCCGTGCCCGAGCACCGGGCGGTCCTGGACGCCGTAGGGGTAGACGGTGCGCCCGCCCAGTCGCAGCCCCAGCGCGCCCGCGAAGGTCGCCTCGACCGGGCCGGCGTTCGGGCTCGGGTGCGCGGGAGCGTCGCGGCGCCAGGCACGGACGGCGTCACCGGGACGGCCGCCGACCAGCGGTGCGCAGGCCGCCGTGACCAGCGCCGACACCCGCGCAGGTACCACCCCGGCGACGTCGTCGGCGCGCGCCGAGGCCCACCCGAAGCGCGCGTGGCGGGCCGAGCGGTGCCCGACCATGGCGTCGAGCGTGTTGACCGCGCGGTGCCCGAGCAGGCCCGGCACGCCGGCGAGCGCGCCCCACACCAGCGGCGCGACGACGGCGTCGGCGGTGTTCTCCGCGACCGACTCCAGCGCCGCGCGGGCGAGGCCATCGGCGTCGAGGGCCGACGGGTCCCGGCCGCAGAGGTGGGGCAGGCGCTCCCGGCCGGCCGCGACGTCACCGGCCGCCAGGGAGGCCGCCATCGCCGAGCCCTCGGCCGCCAGCGACGTGCCGCCGAGCACCGCCCACGTCGCCGCGGCGGTCACGAGGGCGTGGGCGAGAGGCCGGCCCGCCGTCGCCCGCTCGAGCAGCAGCCCGCCGGCCACGACCCCGCCGACGAGCACGCCGGCGTAGGCGACGCCGGGCCCGCGGCCATCCGCCCACCACTGCCGCTCGAGCCGGCTCGCGAGGGACCCGAACACCGCGACCGGGTGGCCCCGGCGCGGATCGCCGAGCACCGCGTCGGCCAGCACCCCGAGCGCGAGCCCGGTGGCTCTCGGCGTCACCAGCACCCCTCGATGATCTCACCCGCGATCTCACCCGCGCCCGTGACAGGCTGGCCGCGTGGCCTTCAGCGACGAGCTCTGGAACGCGGGCGCCGGGGTGTACGCGGAGGTCCGCGCGCACCCCTTCCTCACCGGCCTGGCGGACGGGACCCTGCCGCACGCGGCGTTCGGTCACTTCATCGTGCAGGACGCGCACTACCTGCGCGGGTACGCCCGAGCCCTCGCGCTGCTCGCGGCGCGCGCCCCGTCCGCGGACGACACGGTGATGTTCAGCGCGCACGCCGCCGGGGCGATCGCCGCCGAGCAGGAGATGCACGCCGAGCTCGCCGGGGCGCTGGGACTCACCGCGGACCAGGCGGCCGCCGAGCCGGTGGCACCCACGACCACCGCCTACACGAGCTACCTGCTCGCGACCTGCCACGGTGGCTCGTTCGCCGAGGGCCTGGGAGCGGTACTGCCGTGCTACTGGGTCTACGCGAAGGTCGGCGAGGCGCTGCTCGGGGCCGGCTCCCCCGACCCGCTCTACGCCCGCTGGATCGCGATGTACGGGGGCGAGGAGTTCCAGGCCGTCGTCGACGCCGTGCTGGCGCTGACCGACCGCATCGGGCCGACGCTCGCCGACACCGAGCGCGTCCGCGTCCGGGAGCACTTCGTGACGACCTGCCGGTACGAGTGGATGTTCTGGGACGCGGCCTGGCGGCAGGAGACCTGGCCGGTCTAGCCGTCCTGACCCGCGGCGGGCCGCCGCAGCACGAACCGGGTCTCGACGACGTGGTGCGCGCTCGCGGCGGCGCCCCCGGGGACGCTCGGCACCAGCGCGTTCTGCGGACCGGCGAGGGCCACGAGCTCCCAGCCCCGGCGCCCGAGGAGGTTGAGCTGCTCGGCGTACACCCGGGCCCAGGCCACGCGGTAGGGGCGGAACTCCTCGAGGATCAGCTCGCCCGCCGGGCCGATCGCGTAGATCTGCCACTCGGCCTCGGCGTCCTGCGCCCCGGAGAGGCCGACCGCCGAGATCTCCAACGTCGCGTACTCCCAGGCGGTCAGGACGCCCGCCGTCCCGGCCGGCGGCGGGCCGCCTGCGACGGGTCGAGCGCGACGGCGCGGGCGGCCTCGGTGGCCCGGGCCGTGGCTCGTTCGGCGCGCGCCGAACGGGCGCGGCGCAGCGCGGAGGTGCGGCCCGGGGACGTCCCGGTGCGGCCGCGCTCGGCGGGCGAGGTGCCGAGGGTCGTCACCGTGCGCCCCGACGGGGACGGGGTGGTGTCCCCGGTGAGCACGAAGCCCGCGATCTTGACCAGGACGCCGGCGACGATGAGCGCGGGCCCGACCACGAGGGCGCCGGGCATGCCGGTCGCGAGCACGATGATCCCTGCCCCGAGCAGGACCAGACCGCCGAGCAGGAGGAGAGCAGACCGCACGCAACCACGCTACGTGGTCGAATCCGCCGGAGCAGTACACCGATCGGTGCAATCGCGTGGGCGAGGCGCAGATGACCATTGCGCGGCGGGGTCGTAGGGTGCATCGAACGCGCCAGGGAGGGCACATGAGGGAGTTCGCGGTCCGGTACGTCAACGGCCCCCTGCAGGGGGTCGGGGAGATCACGCAGCCGGACGAGGCCGGAGACCAGCCGCCGCTGGTCCAGCGCATCCCGCTCCCGAGCTCCGAGCACGGGGTGCGGCGCACGATCTCCGACGTCGTCGGCAACCAGCAGCACGCGATCTACGAGCGGACCGGGCACAACGACGCCGGCGAGTGGGAGTTCACGCTCGTCCGCGTCGAGTAGGCCGGCTCCCACCGGGCCGGCAGCGGATCGGCTCGGGACAGGAGGGGGCGGGAAGGTCCAGAATCGGCCCGTGGCCGTCGACCGCTCCTCCCCCAGCACCGCCACCTCGATGTCGCTGCGCCCGGCCGAGGCCGGAGACGCCGAGCGGGTCGGTGCGATCTTCGCGGGGTACGTCCTGCACTCGATCGCGACGTTCGTCGAGACCCCGCCGTCCGACGAGATGTGGCGCGACCGCATCGCCGAGGCCCGGTCCGCGGGGCTGCCGTTCCTCGTCGCCGAGGTCGACGGCGCCGTCGAGGGCTTCGCCCACGTCACCCGGTTCCGACCGCACGCGGCCTACCGCTACACGGTCGAGGACTCGATCTACATCGCTCCGGAGGCGTCCGGGCGGGGCGTGGGCTCCCGTCTGCTGGCGGCGGTGCTGGACGGGATGCGGGGCACCGAGGTGCGGCAGGTGGTCGCGGTGATCGCCGCGATCGCCGGGTCGCAGCACGACACCCCGTCGATCGTGCTGCACCGCCGGCTGGGGTTCGTCGAGGTCGGCCGCCTGCCGTCGGTGGGCTACAAGAACGGCCAGTGGGCCGACACCGTGCTCATGCAGGTCGACCTGCGCCCCGACGGCTGAGAGGCCCGACGACTGAGAGGCCCCGGCGACGCGAACGGGCCGCCCCGCGCGATGCGGGACGGCCCGTCGAGCGTGATCGACGTACCGATACGGACGCCCGAGTGTCCGCGACGGCACTTCGCTGACACTCGGGCGACGCGAGCTCAGGCCTCCGCGGCCACGGGGCGACGGCCCCAGTTCCGCCGGGCGTGCCGGGCGAGGGCCGAAGCCACCCCGACGCCCGCTCCCGCACTCACGATCATGCCGATGAACACTGCCGCCATGACGGCTCCTCCTCACCACGTGCACGCGTCCTGGCCGGTGACCGGATCCGGATGATCCGAGCGGTCCGCGGACGCTTGCGAAACGTCGGGCGCTATCTGCACCCGATCAGTAGGACGCGTCGGGCCCGGGGTGTGTTCCGTGGCGACGGCGAGGCGGCGGATGACCTCACTCACAGCGACGGCACCGTTTCACCGTGTGGGGGCGACCCCTATTCAGTAGTGTCCGATGCGCAGGCGAAGTAAACGGACGTTAACGACTTCCGGGTTGTTTCCGTCAAATCGGACAGAATGCGTTCCCTGTCGGGGCAGCCGGGCCGGCGACGGTCCGGTCGGAGGACGCGGGACGGTTCCGGGGGCGCGTCGTCGTGCCGTCGGGAGCCCGCGTCGTGAGGGGAGACCACATGACGACGACCGATTCCGGCGGCGGCGGGGTGGCCGATACGCCCGAGAACATCACCGTCACCGACGACGCCACCATGAAGCGCGCCGTCGGCGCGGCGGCGGTCGGCAACATCACGGAGTGGTTCGACTTCGGGGTCTACGCCTACCTGGCGACGACGATCGAGGAGAACTTCTTCCCGCCCGACAACCCCACGCTCGCGCAGGTCGGGGTGTTCGCCGGATTCGCGGTGTCGTTCCTCGTCCGGCCGCTCGGCGGGCTGTTCTTCGGGCCGCTCGGTGACCGGATCGGCCGCACCAAGGTCCTGTCGATCACGGTCATCATGATGGCGGTCGGGACGTTCCTGCTCGGTTTCATCCCACCGTACGAGTCCATCGGGATCTGGGCGCCGATCCTGCTCGTGCTCTGTCGCGTCGTGCAGGGCTTCTCCACCGGCGGCGAGTACGCCGGCGCGATGACGTTCATCGCCGAGTACTCCCCGGACAAACGACGCGGGTTCTTCGGCAGCTTCCTCGAGTGCGGGACGTTCATCGGCTACGCGCTCGGCGCGACCGTCGCGACGGTCATCCCGCTGGTCTCCTCGCCCGAGTTCGCGTCCACCTGGGCCTGGCGCATCCCGTTCTTCATCGCCCTGCCGCTGGGCGTCGTCGGGGTCTACCTGCGCGTGAAGCTCGAGGAGACCCCGTCGTTCCAGACGCTGCTCTCGGAGTCCGAGGAACGCGAGGGCCAGCAGGCCGGTGCGGGGCTCAAGGAGCTGTTCGGCACCTACTGGCCCGCGATGCTCGCCGCGGGCGGACTCGTGGTGGCGTGGAACATCCCGAACTACATGCTCACCAGCTACATGCCGACGTACCTCGAGGACAACGTCGAGGTGGTCGGGGGCACCGCGATCGACAGCACGACGTCGCAGTGGCTCCAGATCGCGGTGCTCTGGGTGGCCGTGCTCGTCATCCCGTTCCTGGGACGGCTCTCCGACCGCGTCGGGCGGAAGCCGATCCTGTGGGTGGGGTCCATCGGGACGGTCGTGCTCGCCTTCCCGATGATCCTGGTGCTCAAGAGTGGCTCGGTGCCGCTGGTCGGCATCGGCCTCGCCGTGATGGGCCTGCTGCTGATCCTCTTCTCGGCGACCTGCCCGTCGACGCTGCCCGCGCTGTTCCCGACCGAGATCCGGTACGGCGGGCTGGCGATCTCGTTCAACATCTTCGTGTCGGCCTTCGCCGGGACGACCTCGCTGATCATGACGGCCGTCGTGCTCGGGACGGGCTGGGCCTACTGGCCCGCGGTGTACCTGGTCTTCGCCGGGGTGGTCGGCGGCGTCGTGCTGCTGTCGCTGCGGGAGACCGCCGGGAAGCCGCTGCCGGGCTCGCACCCGGCCGTGTCGACCGAACAGGAGGCACGCGAGCTGGTCGCGTCGCAGCAGTGACACCGCCGGACGGTGGTGGCCGGGGTGTCGGGCGCGACGATCACGGGCACGATGGCCCCGTGTCCGCACCCGACTCCCCCGGCCCCACCGTCTTCGTGCTCTTCGGTGCCACCGGGGATCTGGCCAAGCGCCTGGTCCTGCCGTCGTTCTTCCGCCTGGTGCAGGAGAAGCTCCTGCCCGACGAGTGGCGCCTGATCGGCAGCGGGCGCCGCGAGAAGACCGACGACGAGTTCCGCGACGACGTCCGGACGGCGCTCGAGCAGTTCGGCGGCCTGCCGCCCGAGGACGGCCCGTGGGACGAGTTCTGCGCGGGGCTGCGCTTCGCCGGCGGCGGCTTCACCGCCGACGACCCGGGCGAGCTGCTCGACCGCATCGCGGAGGCGCGGGGCGAGATCGGGCAGGACGCCCAGCTCGTGCACTACCTCGGCCTGCCGCCGACCACGTTCGGCGACTACACGCGCGCCCTCGGGGCGCACGGGCTCGCCGAGGGCGCCCGCGTGGTCTACGAGAAGCCCTTCGGCACGTCGCTGGAGAGCTTCCGGGAGCTCGACCGGGTCGTGCACGAGGTGCTCGACGAGTCGCAGGTGTTCCGGATCGACCACTTCCTCGGCAAGGAGGCCACCCAGGAGCTGCGGGCCCTGCGCTTCGCCAACGGCCTGTTCGGCAGCTCCTGGGACCGTCACCACGTCGCGGCCGTGGAGATCGACGTGCCGGAGACGCTCGACGTCGCCGACCGCGCCGAGTTCTACGACGCCACCGGCGCAGTGCTCGACATGCTCGTCACCCACCTGTTCCAGGTGGCGGCCGAGGTCGCCATGGAGCCGCCCGCGTCGTTCCGGGCCGACGACGTCGCCGCCGCCCGCGACGAGGCCGTGCGCCGGTTCCGCCCGCTGCAGCGCGACGAGGTGGTCCGCGGGCAGTTCGAGGGCTACCGCGACCTCGACCACGTCGCCGACGACTCGACCACCGAGACCTTCGTCGCCGCCCGTCTCTGGATCGACAGCGACCGCTGGCGCGGGGTGCCGTTCCTCCTGCGCACCGGCAAGCGGATGGCCGAGAGCCACCAGAAGGTCAACCTGGTCTTCCGGGATCCCCACGACGGCCCCGTGGACCCCGACGACCTGCCGACGCGGGGCAACGTGCTGTGCTTCGACCTCGCCGGCGACGGCGCGCTCGCGCTGTCGATGAACGTCAAGACGCCCGGCGCCTCGATCGAGCTGGGCACGACCTGGACCCAGATCCCGCTCGACGGCCTCTCCGGCGGCGACCCCCTGCCGCCCTACGTGCGCCTGATCCACGACGTGCTGGCCGGCGACCGAGCGCTGTTCACCCGCCCCGACGGCCTCGAGGACGTCTGGATCGCGGCCGCGGAGGTGCTCGACGACCACCGGCAGCCCGAGAGCTACGCCCCGGGCTCCTGGGGGCCCGAGTCGGCGCTGCGCCTCGCCGACCCCGTCGGCTGGGTGCAGCCGGGCTGACTCACGGAGCGGGGCGCACCTGCAGCAGGAGATCGGGGTCGATCGCGAAGTAGCCCGCGAAGGGTGCCGCCTGCGCGCAGAGCAGCGTGAGGGCCAGGGCCATCGCCGTGCCGAGCAGGGCGAGGGACACCGCGGCGCGGCGCACCCGGTCGGCGTGGACACAGGCGGTCGCCGCGAGCGTCGTGACCGCGACCAGGAACAGGGCGGTCAACCGCAACGGGTCGATGGCCGACCCGCTGAGCACGAGACGGGTCCGGCGGGCCTCGAGGGCCGCGTCGACGGCGTCGACGAGCCGGCCCTCGGCCACGCGCTCGCCCTCGGCCCGCACCGGCAGGGACAGCACGACGTCCTGCACCTGCACGAGCCCGGCGGGCGCGACGCTGATCGTGGCCCGTCCATCGGCCATCTGCGGCCACTCGACGGCGACGTACTGCTCGATCTGGTCGCGCAGCAGGGCGCGGACCTCGGGCTGCTGGGCGGGGAACGTGCCCATGAGCAGGTCGATGTCGCGCAGGGCGCTCGCCTCCTGGCTCACGGCCGCCGCGGCGTCGTCACGGTCGGACCACACGTCGGCGACGAGGAACCCGACCAGGAGCCCGAAGATGAGGCCCATCGGGGCCAGCAGCCCGGGGCTCAGCGGGCCGACCACGTCGCCGTGACCCCACCGCCGCACCAGGACCAGCACGGCGATGACGACCGCGGCAGCCAGGTAGACCGCCAGGAAGACCGCCGCCGTGAGCAGCGGCAACGGGGCGTGCCCCAGCCACGCGATCATCCCCGCCCCTCCCCGCCCGCCCGCCCCGACCGAGGCAGGAGGTTACGTGAGCGATCCTCGGGCCCATAGGCCCGAAGATCGCTCACGGAGGGACGTCAGTGCTGGGAGCCCGGCTCGCCGGCGTACTCGGGTCCGGCGGGCGAGCGGTCGGCCGGGTCGCCGGCGGACGCGCCCGCGATCGCACGCCACACCGCCTCCGGGGTCAGCGGCATGTCGATGTGCCGCACCCCGAGGTGGGACAGCGCGTCGATCACGGCGTTGTGCACCGCGGGCGTCGAGCCGATCGTGCCCGACTCCCCGATCCCCTTCGCGCCGATCGGGTTGAGGTGGGTCGGGGTCTCGGTGTTCGACGTCTCGAACGACGGGAGGTCCGCCGCCGACGGGATGGTGTACGAGGCGAGGTTGCCGCTGGTCGGGTTGCCGTCCTCGTCGAACGTCACCCGCTCGTAGAGGGCCTGCGAGATGCCCTGGGCGATGCCGCCGTGCTGCTGCCCGGCGACGAGCATCGGGTTGAGGATGCGGCCCGCGTCGTCGACGGCGACGTGGCGGCGCTGGTGGACCATGCCGGTGTCGAGGTCGACGTCCACGACGGCGATGTGGGAGCCGAACGGGAAGCTCGACTGGCCCTGCTTGAAGTCGAGCTCCTGGCGCATCGGGGCGGCGGAGCCGTCCTCGGTGCCCGAGCCGTCCTCCGACGCCGTCGCCACCTGCGCCCAGGTGATCTCGCGGTCGGCGATGCCCTTCACGCCGAAGCCGCCGTCGGTCTGCTCGATGTCCTCCACCCCGGCCTCGAGCAGGTGCGCGGCGATCTCCTTGGCCCGCGACACCAGCTGCTCGGACGCGTTGTGGATGGCGCTGCCGCCGGTCTGCAGGGAGCGCGACCCCAGCGTGCCGGCGCCGCTGCGCACCAGCGCGGTGTCGGACTGGACCACCTTGACCTTCTCCATCGGCACGCCGAGGACGCCCGCCGCGAGCTGGGCGTAGGCGGTCTCGTGACCCTGTCCGTGCGCGCTCGTCCCGGCCATGACCGTGAACGTGCCGTCGGGGTGCGCCTGGGCCGAGCCGTATTCGCCGTCGAGCCCCAGCGGGGCGGTGACCTCGACGTACGAGGCGACACCGATGCCCATGGCGGTCCGGCTGCCCTCGGCGCGGCGGCGCTCCTGCTCGGCGCGCAGCCCGTCGTAGTCCGCCGCGACCTTGACCGCGTCGAGCGCCTTCTCGTGCTCGGCGTTGTCGTACTCGGCGCCGGTGAGGCTCGTCATCGGGAACTTGTCGGGCTGCAGGAAGTTCTTCCGGCGCATCTCGAGCGGGTCCATGCCGATCTCGTCGGCGGCCATGTCGATGATGCGCTCGAGGAGCTGGGTCGCCTCGGGACGCCCGGCGCCGCGGTAGGCGCCGGTGGTCGTGGTGTTGGTGACCACGGTCTTCCAGGCGAAGTCGATGGCCGGGATGTCGTAGACGCCCTGGGCCATCAGCTGGGTCAGGCTCGGCAGGATCGTCCCGA
The DNA here is from genome assembly GCF_028737215.1 of Actinomycetospora chibensis. Taxonomy (GTDB): domain Bacteria; phylum Actinomycetota; class Actinomycetes; order Mycobacteriales; family Pseudonocardiaceae; genus Actinomycetospora; species Actinomycetospora chibensis. The sequence goes on from NZ_JAQZAM010000011.1 coordinate 220,532, forward strand.
CCGCCGGGTACATGCCGCCGTCGCCGACGACCGAGGCGCGCAGCCCGACGATGCGTCCGTCGTTCTTGACGCCGAGCTCGACGTGCTGCACCTGGGCGCGCCCGTGCACCATCGAGAGCATGTTCTCCGAGCGCGTCTCGGTCCAACGCACGGGGCGTCCGAGGTCCATCGCGGCCCGGGCGGCGATCGAGTACTCGGGGTAGGCCGTGGCCTTCGGGCCGAAGCCGCCGCCCACGCGCGGGGCGATCACGCGGACCTGCTCGGCCTCGAGGCCCAGGTCGCCGGCGAGCGCGTCGCGGGCTCCGTGCGGGGTCTGGACCGACAGCCACAGGGTGACGCCGCCGTTCGGCTCGCCGGGGACGGCGACGGCCGCGTTCGGCTCCATCGGCACGCCCGCGAGACGCTGGTTGTAGAACTTGCCGGACACGACGATGTCGGCGGTGTCGAAGATGCCCTCGACCTCACCGGTGCCGGCGCCCGCGACGACGTTCGACCCGTGCTCCTCGAAGATCACCGGAGCGCCCTCGGCCATGGCCTCCTCGATGCCGACCACCGCGGGCAGCGGGTCGATGTCGGGGAACACCGACTCGGCGGCGTCGAGCGCCTGGCCGGAGGTCTCGGCGACGACGGCGGCGATGATGTCGCCCACGAACCGCACGCGCCCGCGCGCCAGCGGCGGACGGGACATCGCGTCGGGCACGACGCCGGGCAGGCCGGGCCGGTCGGCGATCTGCAGGTCGCCGTCGACGTAGACCCCGACGACGCCCGGCTTCGTGCGCGCCTCCTCGACGTCCACGGAGTTCAGCGTCCCGTGGGCCATCGGCGAGCGCACGAAGACCACGTGCAGCGAGCCCTCGATCGGCAGGTCCCCGGTGTAGCTCTCGGCCCCGGTGATCAGGCCCTGGTCCTCGGTGCGCTTGACCGAGTGACCGAAGATCGATCCGGACCGACTGGGGGTGATGGTCATCGGTGCTGCTCCTGAGAGTCGAGAGTCATCGTGGTGGTGATCGTGGGCGGTGCTCCCGTGGGCACCGGCCGGGCCAGGCGGTCGTCGCGCCGACGGGGACGATGCCGGCGGTTCCCGGTCAGCATGAGCGTGCGGGGGCGTCCGTGCACGCCGGGCGACCGGGCGCCGTCACCGACCTGCCCCACGCGTCCTCCTCGTCGCTCCTGTGCCGACGGGCACAGAAGATCAGACGCCGTGGGGTCCGTCGAGTCCGGTTTCCGGTGGGCGGACCGGCCTGCCCCTTCCGGCCCGCGTTGGACCGCCGGGAGGCCCCGGGCCACGATCCGCGTCATGGACTTCGCGGAGGCCCGGGCCACGTTCTGCACACCCCGGACGGGGCCGGTCGCCGACCCGGCCGCGGCCGCGACGCCGGCCCGCCGGTTGCGCGACGCCCTCGAGCCGCTGGCCATGGTGACCGTGTGGAGCGAGCCGGCCGCCGACCGGGCCGCGGCGGCGGGCCTCGACTTCCTCGCCGGCTACGTCGGCGGGCGCGCCTCGGCGCTCGGCGACGTCCCCGGCACGCTCGTGGCGTCGACGTTCGCCGTGTTCGAGCCGGACCTGGCGGGCGGCCTCTGGGACCGGGCGCGCGCGTCGTGCTCGGTGGCGCAACTGCAGCAGGGGCGCGAGCGCGCGGGCACCGAGGCCCTGCGCGCCGCGCTCGCCGACGTCGGGGAGTCCGGGGTCGACGAGGTCGACGTGGACGGCGTGGTCGACACCCTGCGCGCCGGGCTCGCCGCGGCCGACCTCATGGGACGCCCGCTCTTCGCGGGCATGTGGGCGCTGCCCTGGCCCGACGAGGCCTACGGCCGGCTCTGGCACGCCACGTCCCTGCTGCGCGAGCACCGCGGCGACTCCCACGTCGCCGCCTGCGTCGCCGCCGGGCTCGACGGCATCGAGGCCAACGTCCTCACCGAGCTGTGGGTGGGGTTCGACCTGCTGGAGTACACGTCCACCCGCGGGTGGTCGCCGGAGGCGATGGACGCCGCGATCGGGCGCCTGCGCACGCGCGGCCTGCTCGACGGGCCGCCCGATCACACGGTGCTCTCCGACGAGGGCCGCCGCCTGCGCGCCGGGATCGAGGACGCCACCGACCTCGCCCAGCAGCCGATCGTCGACCTCATCGGTGACGCCCTCGACCGCACCGTCGACGCGCTGGCGACGTGGTCCGAGGCCGTCGTGACCCGCGGGTGGTTCCCGCCGGACCCCTACAAGCGCGCCGCCGGCTGACTCACGACTCCGGCACGTGCGCCTCGATCTCCTCGAGCCAGATCGTCGCCGAGGAGTCCGACGGCGCGCGCCAGTCCCCGCGCGGCGAGAGCGACCCGCCGGCGACGACCTTCGGCCCGTTGGGCATCGCCGAGCGCTTGAACTGCGCGAAGCCGAAGAAGCGCTGGGCGAACACCTGGAGCCACTGCCGGATCTCGGCGAGGTCGTAGGCCTCCCGGTCGCCGTCGGGGAAGCCAGGCGGCCAGGAGCCGGCGTCGAGGTCGTGCCACGCGTGCCACGCGAGGAACGCGATCCGCGAGGGCCGGAACCCGTAGCGCAGCACCCAGTAGAGGGTGAAGTCCTGCAGGTTGTACGGCCCGATCCTCTGCTCGCTCGACTGGATCTCCTGGTCGGAGTCCGCGGGCACGAGCTCGGGGCTGATCTCGGTGTCGAGCACGTCGGAGAGCACCTCGGCGACGTCGTCGTCGAACTGCTCCGAGCTGATCACCCAGCGGATGAGGTGCTGCACGAGCGTCTTCGGGACGCCGGTGTTGACCGTGTAGTGCGACATCTGGTCGCCGACGCCGTAGGTCGACCACCCGAGCGCGGCCTCGGAGAGGTCGCCGGTGCCGACCACGATGCCGCCGCGCTGGTTGGCGGCGCGGAAGAGGTAGTCGGTGCGCAGCCCGGCCTGGACGTTCTCGAAGGTCACGTCGTAGACCGGCTCGCCGGAGGAGAACGGGTGGCCGAGCTCGCGCAGCATCAACCGGGCGGTCTCGGTGATGTCGATCGTCTCGAACGTGACCCCGAGGGTCTCCGAGAGGCGCTCGGCGTTGGACTTCGTGCGCTCGCCCGTCGCGAAGCCGGGCAGCGTGAAGGCGAGGATGTCCGAGCGGGGGCGGCCGGCGCGGTCCATCGCGCGGGCGGCCACGATCAGGGCGTGGGTGGAGTCGAGCCCGCCCGAGACGCCGATGACGACCTTGGCGTCGCCGATCGCCCGCAGCCGCTGCAGGAGGCCGGCGACCTGGATGTTGTAGGCCTCGTAGCAGTCCTGCTCGAGGCGGGCGGGGTCGGTCGGCACGAACGGGAAGCGCTCGACGTCGCGCCGGAACCCGAGGTCGCCGGTCGGCGGGTCGAGGGTGAACTCCACGGTGCGGAACGTCGTGCCGGCCGTCTGCTCGCGGTGGCGGCGGTTGTCGTCGAACGTGCCCATCCGCAGGCGCTCGGAGCGCAGCAGCCGCAGGTCGACGTCGGCGACGGCGTGGCGCTCGCCGGCCGGGAAGCGCTCGGTCTCGGCGAGCAGGGCGCCGTTCTCGTGGATGCTGGTCTGGCCGTCCCACGAGACCTCGGTGGTCGACTCCCCGTCGCCGGCCGCCGCGTAGACGTAGGCCGCCGAGCAGCGTGCCGAGGCCGACCGGGCCAGGAGCTGGCGGTCGTCCGCGCGCCCGACCGTGATGGGGCTGCCCGAGAGGTTCGCCAGCACCGTCGCGCCGGCCAGCGCCGCCTCGGCGCTGGGCGGGATCGGGACGAACATGTCCTCGCAGACCTCGACGTGCAGCACCAGCCCGTCGACGTCGGTGGCGGCGAAGAGCAGGTCGGAGCCGAACGGCACGTCCTCGCCGAGCAGCCGCGTGGTGCCGCCCTCCCCCGCGCCGGCGGCGAGCTGGCGGGGCTCGTAGAACTCGCGGTAGTTCGGCAGGTAGGTCTTCGGCACCACACCCAGCACCCGCCCGCGGTGGACGACGACCGCGCAGTTGTAGATCCGGTGCCGGTGGCGCAGGGGCGCGCCGACGACCAGCACCGGGGTGAGCTCGGCGGACGCCGCGACGACGTCGCCCAGCGCGTCGACGGCCGCGTCGAGCAGGGTGTCCTGCATCAGCAGGTCCTCGATCGAGTAGCCCGAGAGCGTGAGCTCCGGGAACACCACGAGGCCGACGCCGTCGTCGTGACACTCGCGCGCCACGGCGAGCAGCGAGGTCGCGTTGGCGGCGGGCTCGGCGATCGTCGTGCGGATCGTCGCGGCGGCGACGCGCACGAAGCCCTGGTGGTAGACCGACGTGAAGGGCGGGCTGGGCATGTCCGGGTGTCCTCCTGGCCTTCCTGCGCGACGACGCGGGCGAGCGTAGATCGCCCGCCCGCGCCGGCCCTCAGACCGTGGTCGGGGGCTCGGGGCGTGCCCCGGTCGGCGCCGCCGGAGGTGTCGACGGGACGACCGGGTCCGTCCGGTCCTCCGGGCCCTCCTCGGGCACCAGTGCCCAGGCAGCCAGGTAGGCGATCAGACCGATCAGGTGCCCGAACACGGCCAGGAGTACCGCGACGACGCGGACGAGAGTGACGTCGAGGCCGGTGCGGGCGGCGATCCCGCCGCACACACCGGCGATCCAGCGGTCGCCGACGCTGCGCCGGAAGCCGAGGGTGGACGGGACGGGGGTTCCGGGTGTGCTCATGGCCTCCAGCCTGCTGCCGCGACGCGCGCCCGGCCTCCGGGTCCGTCCCCGGTTCGACCCCGGACCTCGCCCCTGACATCTCGGGGTCGCTCACTCGGACGTCGGAGCACAACACTCCGTCACCTTGAGCCGATTTGCGGCTACTGACTGACCCTTCTGGCCTAGCAAAGATCGTGTGATCTGACTTACAGTGAGCGCCACGCCGGACCGCCACCCGGCAGACCACCACTGTTGCTCGCGGAAAGGGGTCGATCGTGCAGACGACCTATCGGGTGCTCGCCTGGATCCTCGCCCTGGAGGTGGTCGTCCAGGCGGCGGCCATCGCCTGGGCCCTCTTCGGGCTCTCCGCCTGGATCCAGGGCGGCGGCGTGCTCGACCAGGCGTCGATGGAGAGCGACGTCCAGTTCGACGGCGTCGTGGGCTTCATGGTCCACGGGATGAACGGCACGATCATCGTGCCGGCCGTGGCGTTGCTGCTGCTGATCGTCTCGTTCTTCGCGAAGCTGCCCCGGGGCGTCACGTTCGCCGCAGCGCTGTTCGTCATGGTCGTGGCGCAGGTGCTCCTCGGCATCGTCTCCCACTCCGTGCCGGCCCTGGGCATGCTCCACGGCGCCCTGGCGCTGGGCATCCTGGTCACCGCCGTGCTCTCCGCACGCCTCGCGGGCGTCCCGCGCACCACGCGCGAGCCGGTGCCGGCGGCCTGACCCACCGGCTGATCACGGGCCAGGACCCACAGGGACACCCGATGCTGCGGGCGCGGCGCCGGACGTGGCGCACCGGGGTTCCCCGGGGACCCCTCGTGGCCGTCGTCGTCGCGCTCGTGGTGCTGGTGCCGCTCGGGTGGATGTGGGCCGGCAGCCTGATGCCCGCCTCGTACTCCGTGGCGGACATGGGGACGCCGGACTACGGCGGCGGGCCTTCCGGGGACCACGCGATGCACGGCATGGCGGGCATGGCCGGCCCGTCGGTGGACGCCCTGCGCGAGCCGCCGGGACCGGCCGACGTCGACATCACGCTCGTCGCGCGCGGGGGCCGGGTGACGCTGCCGTCGGGTCGGGTGATCGAGGGCTTCACGCTCAACGGCACGACGCCCGGCCCGGAGATCCGCGCGGTGCAGGGGCAGATGGTGCAGGTCCGCCTGGTCAACGAGAACGTGGCCGAGGGCGTCACCCTGCACTGGCACGGCTACGACGTGCCCGCAGGTGACGACGGCGTCGCCGGCGTGACCCAGGACGCGGTGCCGATCGGCGGCTCGTTCGTCTACCGGTTCCGTGCCGATCAGGCCGGGACGTACTGGTACCACTCGCACCAGGCGGCGGACCCGCAGGTCCGGGGCGGCCTCTTCGGCGCCCTCGTGGTGACGCCCACCGAGGGGCCGGCTGACATCGGGGGTCCGGGCGACACCGGCGACGTCACCGCGGTGACCCACGTCTACCAGGGACGCCGCACGGTCAACGGCCTCGAGGGCGACGTCCCGGCCGCGGGCGCCCCGGGCACGCGGGTGCGCGTCCGCCTCGTGAACACCGACAATGGCCCGGTCCAGGCGTGGGTCGGCGGCGCGCCCTACCGGCTCGTGGCGATCGACGGCCACGACGTCAACGCCCCGACGCCCACCACCGACGCGCTGTCGGTCACGGCCGGGGCGCGCGCCGACCTCGAGGTCGACCTGCCCGCCGACGGCGCCGGCGTGCGGGTCGAGATCGGCGGGGCGTCGGCCGTGACCTTCGGCCGGCCGCTGCCCGTCACCCCGCGCCCGGCCCGCGACCTGGACCCGATGCATTACGGCGCCCCCGCCGCCCTGGCCTTCAACCCGGATACCGCGACCCGCCACTTCGACTACGTCATCGGCCGGCGCCCGGGGTTCGTCGACGGGACGCCGGGCCTGTTCTGGACCGTCAACGGCCGGATGTGGCCCGACGTGCCGATGTACGTGGTGCGCACCGGTGACGTCGTCCGGATGCACATCGACAACCCCAGCGGCGAGCTGCACCCCATGCACCTGCACGGGCACCACGCCGTCGTGCTCGCCCGCGACGGCGTGCCGGCCACCGGGAGCCCGTGGTGGGTCGACAGCCTCGACGCGCAGGACGGCCACACCTACGACATCGCGTTCGTGGCCGACAACCCCGGACTCTGGATGGACCACTGCCACAACCTGACGCATCCGGCCGAGGGCCTCATGGCACACCTCATGTACGAGGGGGTGACGACGCCGTATCGCGTCGGTGGTGACAGCCACAACGACCCGGAGTGAACCACCCGTCCCACGCGGGGATACTGGTCGGTAACCACGCGGTCCCCCGAGGGGACCTCCGGAGGTGACCGACCGATGACCGCTCCCCCTGCCGAGACCGGCACCGCAACGCCTCGGATGGCGCCCTGGACGGCCTCCTGGGTGCCGGAGTACGCCACCCGGTGCGCCGAGGCCGTCGTCCACGCCCTGGACCTGCTCGACGGAGACGACGTCGAGACCGTGCCCGACCCGGCGGGGCACGGGTTCACGCTGACCGTGCTCGCCGACCCGCCGCCGCCCGTGCGCGCGCTGCGCTGGACGCCGGACACCGGCTGGTCGGTCACCGGCGACGCCGCCTCGCGGCGGGCACCGCGCTGGTCGCCCCTGCCGGTCGCGGCCGACGCCGATCCCCTGGAGCTCTGCGAGGCGCTGGCCTGAGGGCCGCACCGGGAGCGGGGGTCACCCGCCTCGAACGGGGCCGGGGCGCGTGTGCCGGTGCGGGCCCCTCGTCCGCACCGGCCGCCCCGGAGTCGGAACGTACCGGGCGGTCCCCTCGTCGGAAAGGCCGTGATCGCGAACCCGACCGCGCGGCGGCGTACGCACAATGACGTACAGCGTCACCCGCACGGGGGGCTCTAACCTCGCTGGTCGACGCCCGTCATCGACGGGCACGGGGGAGGCACGATGCCACGCCGGGGCCACGATCACCTGATCCACGAACCACGCATCCGCCGGGTTGCGCGCAGGCCGGAGACGCCGAGCACGCCCGCGCCGCGCCGCGAGGAGCCGACTCCGAGGGTGCCGGCGCCCCGCAGCCCCCGCGACGAGGACCGCGCGACCGCCTAGGCGCGCCGTCCCGATCGGCGCAGCAGGCCGTCTTCGTCCGGCCGAGCCGGACCGGGCGCTGTGCGTGCTGGGGGCGTGCCCTGTGCGTGCCCTCTGCGTGGTCGGACCGAGGGCGACGTCGGTCAGCGGTGGTGACCGCGCGCCCGACCGCGGGAACGGTCGTTGCCCCGGTCGTCGTCGCTGTCGTCCGCGCGCGCCTGGGCCCGCCAGCGGTCGAACCAGCGGTCCCACGCCTCGGCGGCCCGGGCCTCGGCGTCGCGGGAGCGCCGCGTGGTCGTCGTCCTCGCGTCCGAGGAGGAGGCCACGTCCTCGACCGCCGAGGAACGGGACGACGACGTGGTCGTCGTGGTGGGCGCGGAGTCGGCGGGGATCACCGGCGGCGCCGCGATCGGCACGGGGGCGGCCAGGGGCGCGGGGTCGACCTCGGGAGCCGCGATCGGCAACGGGTCCGACGTGTTCGTCGCCGCCGCCACGAGCCCCGCCGCGCCCAGCATCCCGACCAGCCCGGCGCCGACGGCGGCGACCTTCCGGGAGGAACGGAAGCGCGTGGCGCCCGCTCCGTCGTCGACGGACGTGGCCGCGCGCGTCCGTGCCCGGGAGGCGGCGAGAACGGCGGAGACGGCCGCCGGGACGGCGATGGGCCCGGTGTGCGACTCGTCGGCGTCCGGCTGGGGATCGGAGCTCCGGGCGTCGCTCGGGAGCCGGATCGCGGGCACCGACCCGGGGGACGCCGACGGCCCGGCGAGCGCCGTGATCGCCGGTACCGGGCCGGACGCCGACGTACCGGCCAGGGCGGCGAGCATCCGCGCCGCCTCGGCGGCACTCGGCCGCCGCGTCGGATCGTGGTCGAGCAGGCTGCGCAGCACGGGCGTGAGGTCGCCGGCGCGGCGGGCGGGCTGGACGTGCCCGGTGGCGACCCGGGAGAGCACCTCGAGGGCATTGCCCCCGTCGCCGGCCGGCGGAGTGCCCTCGAGCGCGGCGTAGAGCGTCGCGCCGAGGGAGAAGACGTCGGCGGCCGCGGTGGCGATGCCGCCACGGGCCAGCTCGGGCGCCATGTAGTGCGGCGTGCCGGCGACGAGCTGGTCGGAGGTGCCCGGGTCGGTGTCGACCACGGCGATGCCGAAGTCGGTGACCGTCACGACGTCGTCGAGGCCGATCATGATGTTCGCGGGCTTCACGTCGCGGTGGACGATCCCGCGGGCGTGCATGGCGCACAGGCCGTCGGCGACCTGCGCGCCGATGGCGGCGACCCGCGCCGGCGACAGGAGACCCTCGCGGTCGAGGAGATCGGCCAGCGACGGCGCGGCCACGTACTCCATGACCAGGCAGACCTCGCCGTCCAGCTCGGTCATGTCGAAGATGGCGGCCAGACGGGGGTGGTGCAGCCGCGCGGCCACCCGCCCCTCGCGGTGGGCCCGGTCGCGGACCCGCCGGGCACGGGACTCGTCGACCGCATGGCCCCCGTGGAGCCGCTTGATCGCGACGTCGCGGTCCAACAGCTCGTCGTGGGCCCGCCACACGGATCCCGAGCCGCCCCGCCCCACGGGCGCGAGCAGCAGGTAGCGGCCGGCGACCCGGCGTCCGGGCTCGATCGTGGCCCGGGCGTCCCAGATGGCGCTCGGCACCGAGGTCGGCGTCGACATGCCCCTCCCTTCTGCTCCGTGACCGCGTATCGCGGGCCGTGACCATTCCGTTACCGAGCGATCCGGGATCCGGGCCTAGCGTCACCCGTTCGTGTGCGGCGGCATCCTCGCCGACCTCCGTGGCGGGACGCCGACCGCCCCACCCGGCACCCCCACACGGCACCCCCACCCGGCACTGCCGTCTGCCCCGGTTCGCGCCCTGTGACCTGGGCCATGCGGCCTCGGGTGCGCGGGGACACAGCCATCGCGGACCCCATCGACCCCCCGAGTCGGTACCGTCGGTACCGCGTACTTCAAGTACTCGATTCGACGCGGAGGTCACCGCCGTCATGGCGATTTCGGACATCAAGGAGTTCACGCACCTGAGCGAGGCCGATGTCGCGGCCATCGGCCGTGAGTTCGACGCGATCCGCCGCGACGTCGAGGCGTCGCGCGGTGCGGACGACGCCGCGTACATCCGCGACGTGATCAAGTTGCAGCGCCGCCTCGAGATCGGCGGTCGTGTCGCGCTCGTCGGCAGCATCCTGCCGCCGCTGTGGCTCGCCGGCACCGCCGCCCTGGCCGCCTCCAAGATCATCGAGAACATGGAGATCGGCCACAACGTGATGCACGGCCAGTGGGACTGGATGAACGATCCGGAGATCCACTCGGCCGTCTGGGAGTGGGACAACGTGTGCCCCTCGGAGCAGTGGAAGCACTCCCACAACTACCTGCACCACACGTACACGAACGTCATCGGCAAGGACAAGGACGTCGGGTACGAGATCCTGCGGGTCTCGTCCGACCAGCCGTGGCACCCCTACTACCTGGGGCAGCCGCTCTACAACGCCCTGCTGATGTTCCTGTTCCAGTGGGGCGTCGCGCTGCACGACCTCGACATCGACGGCGCCGCGAAGCTCGACGCCGACCCCGAGGAGATGAAGGCCAAGCTCCGCCAGATCGGGCGCAAGGCCGGCAAGCAGGCGGTCAAGGACTACGTGTTCTTCCCGGCCCTGTCCGGCCCGTTCTTCCCGGCGACGATCGCGGCCAACGCGACGGCGAACCTCGTCCGCAACATCTGGTCCTACGCGATCATCTTCTGCGGACACTTCCCCGACGGCGCCGAGGTCTTCACCGAGGAGGAGCTCGAGGGCGAGACGTGGGGCGAGTGGTACCTGCGCCAGCTGCTCGGCTCGGCGAACTTCACCGGCGGGAAGCTCATGCATCTCATGAGCGGCAACCTGGGCTACCAGATCGAGCACCACCTCTTCCCCGACCTGCCGTCGAACCGCTACCCGGAGATCGCGGAGAAGGTGCGCGACATCTGTGCCCGCTGGGACCTGCCCTACACGACGGGCCCGTTCCCGAAGCAGTTCTGGCAGTCGACCCGGTCGATCTGGAAGCTCTCGCTGCCGGTGGCGGGCGAGCTCAAGCGCTTCGTCGACCGCCTGACCGGCCGCGAGAAGCCGGTCGCCCCGGCCGACGTCCCGGCCCCCCGCACCGAGGTCCGCGTCGAGGAGCCGGTCGCCGCGTGAGGTGCGCTGCGCGCTCGTGAGCAGTTCGGGGTGCCAGAGCACCCCGAACTGCTCACGTGCCGGCAGGCACCTCAGCCCGGCAGCGTCTCGCCGCCGATGGGCGCGAGCACCTCGCCGGTGTAGTACGAGGACATCCGGTCCGACGCGAAGAACACGAAGGACGGCGCGATCTCGTCGGGCGAGGCGGGACGGCCCATGGGGGCCTGGGCCCCGAAGGAGTCGACCTTCTCCTCGGGCATCGTCGCCGGGATCAGCGGGGTCCACACCGGGCCGGGCGCGACGCAGTTGACGCGGATCCCGCGCGGGAGCAGCACCTGCGCGAGCGAGTACGTCAGCGCGTGGACCGCGCCCTTCGTCGCCGAGTAGTCGATGAGCGACTTGTTGCCGCGCAGCCCGTTCACCGAGCCCGTGTTGATGATCGCGGAGCCCTCCCCCAGGTAGGGCAGCGCGTCCTTGGTGACCCAGAAGAAGCTGTGGATGTTCACGTCGAACGTGCGGGCCCACTGCTCGTCGGACAGCTCCTCGAGCGACCCGACCGGCTCCTGGGTGGCGGCGTTGTTGACGACGATGTCGAGCCCGCCGAGCTCGTCGGCGGCGCGCTCGACGGTGCGCCGGCAGTGGTCGCGGTCGGCCAGGTCCCCGGGCAGGCACACGCAGCGACGGCCCCGGGCCTCGACGAGCTTCTTCGTGTGGGCCGCGTCGTCGCCCTCGGACAGATAGGCCAGCGCGACGTCGGCGCCCTCCTCGGCGAACGCGACGGCCACGGCGCGCCCGATGCCGGAGTCGCCGCCGGTGATCAGAGCCTTCCGGCCGGCAAGCAGGTCGCGCCCGACGTAGCCGCTCATCTCGTCGTTCGGCTCGGGGTCCATCGACCCGGTGCTGCCGGGGTAGGTCTGCTCCTGGGGCGGGGGCTGCTCGTTGCTCATGCCCGACGGTCTTGACGACGACGACCGCCCGCGAAACGTGAGCGCGGGCGTCAGCGCAGAGCGGCGATCTTGTCGAGCACCGTCTTGCGGTTCTTCGTGCGGCGCTCGTAGGCGTCGACCTTGCCGAGGTCGGTGGCCGAGAGCCCCTCGAGCTTCGCCGTGACGTCGCCGACGTTCAGGTCGTCGTAGTCCTTGATCGGCAGGTCGTCCTCCACCGACACCGCGCCCTTGACCTCGCCCTCCGCGGTCTCGGCGCCGGGCACCTTGCGCGCCTGGTCCGCCGCGGTCCCGGCCACGGTGCCCAGGCCCGACCCGAGACGCTCGAGCAGCGCGGGGAAGGCCGTGGCGAGCTCGCGGGTGAACGACGCCTGGGCGCGCGCGAAGGCCTGCACCCACTCGGCCGTGCGGTTCCCGGCGGCCTCCTCGGCCTCGGCGACGTTCTCGAGCAGCTCCTTGTACGCGCGCAGCGACTCTTCGCCGCCCTGGCGCGCGCGGCTCATGATCTGCTCGTTCAGGCCGCGGACCTGCTCGACGACCTGCTCGACCTTGGGGTTGCCGGCCATGACTCCTCCTGGGGATGTGTGCCTCGCTGCACCGGAAGCTGCTCGTTTCCCGGCTCGAGGTGTCCCCCAAACAGGTCAGCGCCCTCGACATTCCGGGGGCGGACGGATCGCGGCTCCGCCGCCTGTTCCGACGGCCGGGACGCGTGGTGTGACGGGGCTCGCATCGCCACCTACAGTGGTGACGACGACGACACCGTCGGTGAAGGAGATCTCGGCATGCGCACTCGTAGGCCCCGCCACGTCCGGCTGACCGAGCCCCTGGTCCGCGAGAACGGCGAGCTGCGGCCGGCGAGCTGGGACGAGGCGCTGGAGCGCGCCGCCGCCGGCCTGCGCGGCGTGCCCGCCGACGCGTTCGGGATGTTCAGCTGCTCCAAGGCGACGAACGAGATGAACTACGCCGCACAGAAGTTCGCGCGGGTGGTGATGGGCAGCAACAACGTCGACAGTTGCAACCGCACTTGACACGCTCCCAGTGTCGTCGGTCTGACGACGGTGTTCGGTGCCGGCGGCGGCACCTCCGCCTACGTGGAGGCGGAACACGCCGACCTCATCGTCCTGTGGGGCTCCAACGCCCGCGAGACGCACCCGATCTTCTTCCACCACGTGCTGCAGGGCATCCGCCGTGGCACGCGCATGTACTCCGTGGACCCGCGCCACACCTCGACCGCGCAGTGGGCCGACGCCTGGCTCGGGCTCGACGTCGGCACGGACATCGCCCTGGCCAACGCGATCGGCCGCGAGATCATCCACGCCGGGCTGGTGAACGAGACGTTCGTCGAGCGTGCGACCACGGGATTCGAGGAGTACCGGGCGACGGTCGAGCCGTACACGCTGGAGCGCGGCGAGGAGATCACCGGCGTCCCGGCGGCGACGATCCGCGAGCTCGCGCACGCGTACGCCCGCGCCGACCGCGCCCAGATCTGCTGGACGCTCGGCATCACCGAGCACCACAACGCGGCGGACTACGTGTTCGCGCTGATCAACCTCGCGCTGCTCACCGGGCACGTGGGCCGCTACGGGTCCGGCCTGGTGCCGCTGCGCGGGCAGAACAACGTCCAGGGCGGCGGTGACATGGGCGCCATCCCGGCCAAGCTGCCGGGGGGCTACGACGTCGGTGACGAGGACGCCCGCGCCCGCTTCGCGTCGGTCTGGGGCAGCGACGACTATCCCCGCGAGCCCGGGATGCACCTCTCCCAGATGTTCGAGGCGATGGAGCGCGGCGAGCTCAAGGCCCTCTACTGCATCGGGGAGAACCCGGCGGAGTCCGAGGCCAACGCGACGCACGCCCGGCACATGCTCGAGGGCCTGGACACCCTGATCGTGCAGGACATCTTCCGCACGGCCACCGCGGAGCTCGCCGACGTCGTGTTCCCGGCGACGGCCGACTGGTGCGAGTACGAGGGCACGGTGACGAACTCCGAGCGCCGGGTGCAGCGCGTCCGCAAGGCGATCGACCCGCCGGGGCTCGCGCGCCCGGACACCCACGCCATCTGCGCGCTGGCCACGAAGCTGGGGCACGACTGGGGCGAGCCCACCGCGGAGCAGGTGTGGGACGAGCTGCGCTCGGTGTCCCTCAACTGGCACGCCGGGATGAGCTACGAGCGCCTCGACGAGCTCGGCGGCATCCAGTGGCCGTGCCCGTCGCTCGACCACCCCGGCACGCCGCTCATGCACGCGCGGCTGTGGGCCGACGACCCCGCCGAGCGCGGGACGCCGGCGCCGTTCACCGCGGTCGAGCACGTGGCGCCCGTCGACGTCCTCGACGACGAGTTCCCGATCCGCCTGACCACCGTCCGGCTGCTCGACGCCTACAACTCCGGCGTGCAGACCGGCGGCTACGCCTCACCCATGCGCCGGCCCGAGTCGTTGCGCATCGACGCGGAGGACGCCGCCCGGCTGGGCATCGAGAACGGCGAGCGGGTGCGCGTCGTGTCCCGCCGCGGCGCGGTCGAGGCACCGGTCGGCATCGACCCGTCCCTGCGTCCGGGGCTCGCGTCGTTCACACCGCACTTCAGCGAGGAGGTCGACGTCAACGTGCTGACGAACGACGCGTGGGACCCGAAGTCGGGGACCTCGGAGTTCAAGGCCACCGCCGTGCGCGTCGAGAAGATCGGCGCGAGGACGGCCGCCCACCAGAGCCCGCTGCCGGCGGCGGGGAGCTGACGGATGGACCTGCACCTCTCGCAGGCCGAGCCCACCGCCCTCGAGCGGGACGCCATCGACGGGGCGTTCGCCGGGCTCGCCCACCCGACGGTGCACGACGACCGGCCCACGCGCACGGCTCACGCCGGCCACGACGCGCGGGCTCAGCGGCACCTGTTGCTGCCGGTGCTGCACGCGGCGCAGGACGCCGCGGGGTGGATCTCCGAGGGCGCGCTGAACCACATCGCCCGCACGCTGTCGGTGCCGCCCGCGGAGATCTACGGGGTGGCCACGTTCTACGCGATGTTCTCGGTCGAGCCGCGGGCGCCGCGGGTCGTCCACGTCTGCGACGACGTCGCCTGCGGTCCGCACGGCGGCGAGGACATCGCCACGGCGCTCACCGAGGCGCTCGGCCCCGAAGGCGCCGGGCAGGACACGTGCTGGGTGCGCAGCCCCTGCCTGGGGATGTGCGAGCGCGCGCCCGCGGTGCTCCACCAGCGCGCCGGCGAGCCCGACCTCAGCCAGGCCCCGGCGGCCGCGGACGACGTGCTGGCCACGACCCGCGCCCCCGGCGCGGGGGCCGCCGACCAGGCCGACGCCGTCTTCGGCGACACCCGGGTCAGCGCTCCGCAGACGGGGCCGGGCGGCACGCTGCCCGGCGGGGGCCCGCTGCGGCTCCTGCGCCGGATCGGCGTCGTCGACCCGGCGAGCCTCGACGACTACCGCGCCCACGGCGGGTACGCGGCGCTGCGCCGCGCGATCGACATGGGTCCGACACGTGTGATCACCGAGCTCGAGGACTCGTCGCTCACCGGCCGCGGCGGCGCCGCGTTCCCCACCGGCGTGAAGTGGAAGGGCGTCGCCGGCGCCCCGGAGCGACCGCACTACCTGGTGTGCAACGCCGACGAGTCCGAGCCCGGGACGTTCAAGGACCGCGTGCTCATGGAGGGCGACCCGTTCGCGCTCATCGAGTCGATGACGATCGCCGGCTACGTCACCGGTGCGCACGTCGGCTACCTGTACATCCGCGGCGAGTATCCGCTGGCCACCCGCAGGCTCATCGCCGCGATCGACGCCGCCCGCGCCCGCGGCTACCTCGGCGAGGACGTGATGGGCGAGGGCTTCGCCTTCGACATCGAGCTGCGCCGGGGCGCCGGGGCCTACATCTGCGGTGAGGAGACCGCGCTCCTCGAGTCCATCGAGGGGTTCCGCGGCGAGCCGCGCAACAAGCCGCCGTTCCCCAGCGTGTCCGGGCTGTTCGGCAAGCCGACGGCGATCAACAACGTCGAGACGCTCTACAACGTCCTCGAGGTCCTGAGCATCGGCGGGCAGTCGTTCGCCGAGGTCGGCGGCGGGCGCTCGACCGGCTCGAAGCTGTTCTGCCTGTCCGGGGCGGTCGGCGCGCCGGGCGTCTACGAGGTCGACTTCGGCACCACGCTGCGTCAGCTGCTCGATCTCGCCGGCGGCGTCCGTGGCGACCTGCGCACGATCCTGCTCGGTGGGGCGGCGGGCGGGTTCGTCATGCCCGAGGACCTCGACGTCGTCCTCACCCTCGAGGGCGCGCGCGACATCGGCGCGACGCTCGGGTCGGGGGTCGTCCTCGTCTTCGACAGCCATGCCGACCTCACCGGCACGCTGCGACGGATCGCGGCGTTCTTCCGCGACGAGTCGTGCGGCCAGTGCGTGCCCTGCCGCGTGGGCACCGTCCGCCAGGAGGAGGCCCTGGCCCGCCTGGAGCGCGACGCGCCGATCGGCTCGCGGGAGACCGAGATGGCGCTGCTCGAGGACCTGGCCCGGGTGATGCGCGACGCCTCGATCTGCGGCCTCGGCCAGACCGCCCCCGCGGCGATCACCTCGGCGCTGCAGCTCGGGCTGCTCGACCGGCCGGGGAAGACGGAGCACGCCGATAGGGGTGCCCGCAACGGGAAGGTGCCCTCCTGATGACCACCACGGGCAAGGGGCCGGCCGGCCCCGGCGGCGGCTCGAGCGCCCCGGTCGACGAGACGATCGACGGCGCGGACGAGGCCGTCGGCGGCGCGGCGATCGGCACGGCCCTCGAGGAGGGACCGCCGCCGGGCGAGCGCACCGACGGCGACACCCGTCCGTCGTCGCCGGTCGGGCCCACGGTCATCGACCCCGCCGCGCCCACGCGCAGCGCCGAGGAACGCCTCACCAGCGGCCCCGTGATGCTCGGGACGATCAAGCGGCGGGTGACGCTGCAGCTGGACGGCCGCGAGGTCCGGGTGCCCGAGGGCGCCACGATCCTCGACGCGCTGCACGACGAGGGCACCCCGGCCCAGGCCGACACCCCGACGCTGTGCTGGGCGCCGAACATGGACCCCATCAACGCGTGCCGGGTCTGCGTGGTCGAGGTCGAGGGCTCGCGGACGCTGGTGCCGTCGTGCGCCCGCAAGTGCGAGGACGGCATGGAGGTCCGCACCGACACCGAGAAGGTCCGCCACAGCCGGCGGATGGTGCTCGAGCTGCTCACGTCGTCGGTGGACATGGACCGCGCGAGCGCGGACGTGCAGCGCTGGATCCGCGAGTACGAGGTCGACGCCTCGCGCTACGGCCCGCCCGCGCCCCCGGCCGCCGCCGGCGAGCGGGACCGACGCCACGCAGGGCACCACGACGCCCCCGACGGGGCCACCGCGGCCACCGTGCAGCAGCCCGTGAAGATCGACAACGAGCTCTACGTGCGGGACTACTCGCGCTGCATCATGTGCTACAAGTGCGTCAACGCCTGCGGCACGGACGCCCAGTTCACGTTCGCGATCGCCGCGGCCGGGCGCGGATTCGACGCCCGCATCGCCACGGAGTTCGACGTCGACCTGCCCGACTCGGCGTGCGTCTACTGCGGCAACTGCATCGGCGTGTGCCCCACCGGGGCGCTCGTCTCGGTCCGCGAGCACGAGCTGCGGGAGGCCGACGACTGGCATCCCGAGGAGGAGACCGTCACGACGACGATCTGCTCGTTCTGCGGGGTCGGCTGCAACCTCGAGCTGCACGTCCAGCAGAACGAGATCGTCAACGTGACGAGCCCGTCCGACCACTCCGTCACCCACGGCCACCTCTGCATCAAGGGCCGGTTCGGATTCCAGCACGTGCAGAACCGGTGACCCGGCGTCAAGAGGCTGGCCCGGGCGGTCCACCCACGCAGATCGAACGGCCGAACTCGACCGGCCATCGGGGCCCAACGCCGTGGCGGCGCTGTCGCCCGTGGCCGCGCTACTGATTGGCTGTGCACAACAGGCCCGCCGACGAAGGAGGCCCACCGTGGCGAAGACGTCGCAGAAGACCGATGAGGTCCTGAGCGGCCTGCAGCAACTGATCGAGGCCGGCCGCGTGGCCGAGGTCGAGCAGGTCCTCACCACGTTGATCGAGAGCGAGCCGGCGGAGGACCCGACCGTCGAGGAGCGCGAGACGCGCTCCTACGCCGAGGGCATGCGCGACGGGATCGCGCTCGCGCGTGGCCTGGCCGGCGACGCCGGCCAGGACGACTGACACCTGCGTTCCGAGCGGTCCAGCCGAGGGCCGCTCCCATGCCTGGAGGACACACACCATGACCGCTGCGGCCGCCGTCGACGACCGTCCGGCTCCGCAGGCCCCCGCACTCGCGGAGGCCCCCCAGCCGACCGGGGAGATGCCCTCCGCCGGGGACCGGCTCAAGCAGCTGGCCATCGCAGCGCTCGACAAGCTGGCCGGCGCCGCCGTCGTCAAGGTGGAGGAGCTCTCCGACAAGCTCGGGGACATGGCCGCCGACGCCGTCTCGGGCAACATGCCCACCGGGGTCGGCGCGAACGCCCTCATGAAGGGCGTCCTCGCCAAGATGGAGGGCAAGAACCCGGTCATCGCCGCGCTCAAGGGTGCCTTCGGCGCGATGAGCACCAGCACCAAGATCTGGCTGTCGCTCGCGCTGATCCTTCTCGCGGTCCTCTCCCCCGTGGCGCTGCTCGTCCTCGCGCTCGTGCTGCTCGTCGCCGCGATCGTGGGGGCGGTCAAGGGCTGACCGGCTCCGGACACACGAGCGCGGACCGGTCGCCGAGGCGACCGGTCCGCGCTGTGCTGTCAGGTCCGCTCTAGCGGATGCCGACGACCTCCTGGGCCAGAGCGGCGTGGCGCGTCTGGGCCGCGGAGACGACACCCGAACGGTTCTTGTTCGCCTCTTCGTAGACGATGACCTTGTTCAGGTCCTCGACCTGGTCGAGCTGCTTGATCTTCGAGACGGCGTCGTTCACGCCGAGCTCGTCGTACTGGCCGATCGGCAGCTCCGAGGCGTGCAGCGCCCCGAGGCGGGTGCGGGCCTCGTGCAGCACCTTGGCGGCGTCGGTGGCGCCCTCGCGGCGGCTGACCTCCTCGGCGCGGTCGAGCGCGGCGTCGCGGCCGGTGACGACGACGTCGCGGGCGTCCTCGCCGAGGCGCGCGGCGCGGCCGGCGGTGTCGGCGACGACGGTGCGGACCTGGTCACCGCGCTGCTGCAGGCGCGCGGCGAAGCGGCTGACCTGCTCCCGGGCGAAGTTCACCGGGAGGCTGACGGCGCGGGTGGCGCCGCCGGCGACCATCTGCAGCGGCGTCGGCCGCAGGGCGGGCGGGCCACCGAGCGCGTGCTCGGCGAGCACCGTGGTCAGCCACTCGATGGTGGCCTCGTGCGCCTTCTGGATGCGCTCGGCGAGCTTGCTGACGCCGTTGTCCTTGGCGGCCTCGGCCAGCGCGCGCAGATACACGGCGCGGTCCCGGAGCTGGTGCTCCAGCGTCAGGTCGCCGAGCAGCGCCTCGTCGACCGGACCGGCCTGCTCGACGGTGGCCTTGACGACCGCGCCGACGCGCCCGACGAGCGGCGACACGACGTCCGCCACCCCACCGAGGCGCTGCAGCTCGCGGGTGAGCTCCTCGGTGCGTCGCTCGGCGTTCCGCGCGTTCTCGGCCAGCTCACGACGGACGGCCTCGGTGCGGGCCTGGCTCACGCGGATGCGGGCGACCTGGACCTCGGTCTGGGTCAGCTGCACCATGGCGCGGAGCTGGGCGATCATGTCGTTCGTGGTGCTCACACTTCTCCTGAAGTCTCATCTGGTTGCGTGCGTGTGTTCGCGTGTCCCGGCGCGGAGGCCGGACATCGGCCGACCTACCGGCCGGTCCTCCCCCGGCTACCCGACCGCCCCCGCCGCCTAAGCGTCCGGCGGCCCGATCGCCCCGTGCGCTGGGACACCCCGGCGACCATCGGGTGCGGGACCGGAGGTTGTGCCGGCGCTCACCAGTGGGCATCCCGGCGGGCATGTCGGAACCGTCGAACACGCACCGCGAACCTCCGAACCCCGACGTGCAACGGACCCCGGATCAGCACGACCGGGTCGGCCGTGGCTCCGGGCCGTACGCCCCGGGCGGCCGTGACGACCAGGGCAACCCCGTCCCCTCGGTGCCCCACGAGGGGCTGCTGGGACGCATCGCGACCGCGCTCGTCGCCGGCGAGGCGGTGGTCCTGGCCGCGATCGGCGTCGCAGGCCTGGTCTCGAGCTCGGGCGCCGGCTTCACCGCCCAGGTGCCGGACACCGTGCTCGCCCTGCGGCTCAACCCCGCCCACAGCGTCCTGCTCCTGGTCACCGCGGTCCTCGCGGCGGTGAGCCTGACCTCGCGCAGCCGGCTGCGCTGGTTCGCAGGTCTGCAGGCCGTCGTCTACCTGGTGCTGTTCGCCTTCGGCGCCGCCGCCGGCCTCAACACGGGCAACGCCACGTTACTCGACCTCAACACCCCGGACATCGTCCTGCACGCGGTGCTGGCGCTGCTCGGTTTCGTCGTCCTGATGATCTCGAGCGCGCGGATCATCGAGCCGCCGCCCGGCACGCTGCCCTACCCGGACGCGGTGCCGAGCGCGCAGCAGGACGACAGCCGTCAGGAGAGCCGCCAGGATCAGGACCAGCGCTGACGGGGCTCAGGCCAGCGGTCGCCGTCCGTGGTGCTGCAGGCGGTCCTTGACCAGCACCACCGCCCCGCCGAGCACCACCACGAGGCCCATGTCCGCGCCGGCGCGCTTCAGACCACCGAGCGCGACCTCGAGGTCGCCGGCCGCGAGCCCGACACCGACGAGGCCCGCGGCCGGCACCAGCGCCAGCGCGATGAGGGCGCCGGCGAGGACGGCCTCGCGGAACGAGGTGATGATGACGAGCCCCGCGAGCGCGCCGCCCGCACCGACCAGCCAGTCGGCGGCCGTGGGGTCCATGACCATGTGGACGCCCTCGCTGCCCGCGAGCACGCCGGGCTTCGCGAGGCCCAGCGCCCGCAGCACGAGGAACGCGACGCCGCCCGCCGCGGCGAGGAGGGCGTAGCCGACCAGGACGGACACCAGGGCCCGGCGGATGCGGTAGAGGTCGGCGCGGATCAGGGCGAGGCCCAGCTTGGCGACGGGCTCGAAGGCCGGGGCGATGATCGCCGACGCGGCGAGCGCGAGGGCCTGCGGTACCGGCGGGGACAGCAGGCCCGCGACGGCGATCGCGCCGCCGAGGGCCATGAGGACGAGGTAGTTGACGCTCATGCGGCCGTGGTGGCGCAGCGTCCGCTCGAACTCCTCCCAGGGCGACTCGTCGGCGTCGTCCTCGATGGCCTCCTGCGCGCCGGTGGCCACCACACTCTCGGTGCGCACCGTGGCGACGGTGACCGGTCCGTGCTCCCGGGCGCGGTCCACGGTGGACAGCACGGAGTCGATGGAGCGGTTGAGGACGTGCAGGGACAGCACGTCCCCCGCGGGTTTGAGGGACCCGCCGCGCTGCAGGGTCAGCGCGAGGACACCGTCGTGGTCCTCGAGCTCCCCGAGCACCTCGTCGGTCGCCGCGGCCGGCACGGTCACGTCGATCTGGTGGTGCATCTGTCCACGCTCCTCAGCGCTCGGTCGCGGGCTGGGTGACGGGCCGGGTCGCGGGCGGCACGACCGCGCGCACGACGACCAGTTCCTCGGTCCTCTGCTCGGCCCCGACCAGGCCGCGCTCGTGCAGCAGGGCGTGGCGCGCGGTGAGGACGGGGCCGAACGGGTGCTCGTGGCGGATGACGACGTCGGCGTCCATGCCCTGCGCGCGGAGCCGGGCCACGGTGACGGCCGGGTCGTTGAGCGAGGAGTGCACCACGAGCAGCCGGCCGCCGGGACGCAGGATCCGCGGCGCCTCGTCGCACACCCGGTCGAGCACCGCGCGCCCGTCGCGGCCGCCATCGTAGGCCCGCGCTAGCCCGTGCTCGGGCAGGTCGTCGGTGGCGGCGGGCACGTAGGGCGGGTTGGAGACGACGACGTCGAACCTCTCCCCCGCCACCGGCGCCGTCAGGTCACCGCGGCGCACGCGCACCCGGCGTCCGTGCCGCAGAGCGTTGAGGCGGGTCGAGAGCAGCGCGCGGCGCGAGACGTCGACCGCGGTCACGTCGGTCCCCGGGACGCCCGCGGCGACCACCGACAGGGCGCCGGCGCCGGCGCCCAGCTCGAGGACCCGGCACTCCCGCGCAGACCCACATCCCTGGTCGGTCAGCTCGCGGCGCAGGACGTCGGCGAGCAGCCACGTGTCGCGCTGGACCGGGTAGACGCCGGGAACACGGAGCACCTGGTGGTGTGGCCTGATCTCGGTGGGGGCGGCGGGCGAGGTCCTGCGGGGGTCGGGGGCGACGGTCGTCATGGGCTCCTCGGCTCGGCTCGGTGGTGACGAGTCGGGTCGCGGGCGCCTCGCACGGCGCGCCGGTCGCCGACCTCGGCGTCGACCCAGGGGCAGGCGTTACCCGGCCGGAGGCCCGCACATGGGGTCTCGGACATCACGTGCGAGATCCGTCGGATGCGGCGACCCGATCGGGTACCACCTGCATCGCCGTCGAACTGAAGGAGCACTCCGTGCCCGTCCTGCCCCGTCCCCGAGGACCGGTCTCGACCGCCGTGCTCGACGTGCTCCGCGGACGTCGCCCGGCGTCCGACCTACCCCGGCGGCCCGACGCCGAGCCCCTGCGCAGCATCGAACCGCTGGGGGACGACCTCCAGCTCGCGCTGTACTGCTGCTACGAGCTGCACTACCGGTCGTTCGACGGCGTCGACGACGCGCTGGAGTGGGACCCCGATCTGCTGGGCCTGCGCGGCCACCTCGAGGACCTGTTCCTCGGTGCCGTGCGCGCGCAGCTCGAGGGTGGTGACGATGTCGAGGCGGCCGTCGACGCCCTGCTCGTGGAGCCCGTCGAGGGCAGCGGGCCGTCGTGGCACCTCGCCCGCGACGGCGAGCGCTGGCAGCTCGACGAGTACGTCGCGCAGCGCTCGCTCTACCACCTCAAGGAGGCCGACCCTCAGGCCTGGGTGATCCCGCGGCTCGACGGTGTCGAGGGACGCGCGAAGGCGTCGCTCATGACCGTCGAGCACGACGAGTACGGCGCCGGGCGGCCCGAGCGGGTCCACGCCCGGATCTACGCGGAGATGATGACGGGCCTCGGGCTCGACACGACGTACGGCGCCTACCTCGACGTCGCGCCCGCGGAGACGCTCGCGACCGTGAACATCATGTCGCTGTTCGGGCTGCACCGCCGGTGGCGCGGGGCGTCGGTGGGCCAGTTCGCGCTCATCGAGATCACGTCACCGCCGGGGTCGGCGCGGCTCGTGCGCGCGATCGAGCGGCTGGGCCTGCCGGACGGGGTGGCGGCGTTCTACGCCGAGCACGTCGAGGCCGACGCGGTGCACGAGCAGCTCGTGCGCCGGGACCTCATCGCCGGGCTCCTCGAATCCGAGCCGGAGCTGGCCGCCGACGTCGTGCTCGGCATCCAGGCGTCGACCCTCCTCGAGGACCGGCTGGCCGATCACCTCACCGCGGCCTGGTCGTCCGGGGAGTCGTCGTTCGTCTCGCGGGCGCTCTCGGCGGCCTGAGCCGGGCGGACCTTCCGCCGGTGGCTGGTGTCGCAGAACGGGTAGCGCTTGGTCCGCCGGCACGCGCACAGGGCCACGACCGGCCGCTCGCTGGTCACTGTCGTCCCGTCGGGCAGCTCCAGTTCGACCGGGCCCTCGACGAGGAAGGGCCCGCCCTCGGTCATCGTGACGCGGGTGGGTCGTGACGGAGCGGCCATGGACGGCGTCTACCCCGTCGGTGCCTCCCGGCACACGCGCCGGGTGAGCGTCACGATGTGCCCGGCCAGCTCGGCGGGGTGGGTCTGAGGCAGGTTGTGCGCCCCCTGCGTCATGGTCACGGCCTCGATCCCCGGGCGGGTCGTGGCGAGGGCGTCGAGCCAGCCGGACGGGGCCAGGTGGTCGTGGGGTCCGCCCACGAGCAGCACGGGCATCGTCGTCGCCGCGAGGGTGGCCCGCAGGTCGCGGCGACGGGCGGCGCGCAGCGCGCGGGCGAAGCCGGACAGCCGGGTCGTCGCGTAGGAGCGCAGCATGCCCGGCACGCGGCGCGGGTCCTCGCGCACCGCGGTGCGCAGCCAGCGCGCGACCAGTCGGCGCCGGGGCGACATGCGGGGGTCGGCGGTCGGACCGACGAGCACGAGGCCGGCCACCGTGTGCGGGTGACGCCGGGCGAGCTCGGCCACCACCTGGCAGCTCGCCGAGTGCCCGACCAGGACCAGCGGCCGGTCCGCGAGGCCGTGCTCGTCCAGGCGCCGCGCGAGCTCGTCGGCCGACGACTCGGGGTCGAGCGCCGCACCGGGGTCCGCGCGCAGCCCCATGGCCGGTAGGGCGACGACCGCCGTGGGGACGACGGCGCCGAGCGCGTCGACGAGTCCCCCGTACGACGCGGCCGTGAGACCGAGGCCGGGGACCGTCACCGCGAGGGCAGGGCCCGCCGGCGGCAGGAGGACGGGGAGCGGGGGCATCCCGGGTGACTACCCGGCCCCGCGCGGGGAGCCGTCGACCTGAGACCGACCCCTCACCCCGGCCCGCTCAGCGCTCCCGCCGGGCGCCGCCGGACGGGTGGACCTCGCGCACCACGGGCTCGGGGTGGCCGTCGACGGCGGCCCGGCGCGTGACGGCCCCGGCGATGTCGTCGGCGGCGGCGGCCGGGGTGAGCACCAGCGTGCTGCCGCCGAACCCGCCGCCGACCAGCCGCGCGCCGAGCGCCCCGTGCTCGAGGGCCGTCTCCACCACGGCGTCGAGCGCCGGCACCGAGACCTCGAAGTCGTCGCGCAGCGAGGCGTGCGACGCCGTCAGCTCGGGCCCGATCTCCGCGGGGCGACCGCCGCGCAGCAGATCCACGACGCGGTGCACCCGCGCCTGTTCGGTGACGACGTGACGGGCGCGCCGCAGGAGCGTCCCGTCCAGCCGGTCCAGCATCTCCGGCGTCGCGTCGCGCAGCGCCGGGACGCCGAGCGCTTCGGCGGCGGCGAGGGAGGCCGCGCGGCGGTCGGCGTATCCGCCGTCGGCGAGGTCGTGACGCACCCGCGTGTCGACCACGAGCATCACCAGCCCCGCCTCCTCCAGCCCGAGAGCGACGTCGTGCGCCTCGAGCGTGCGGCAGTCCAGCAGCAGCGCCGCTCCCTCGCGGCACAGCAGCGACGCCGCCTGGTCCATGATCCCGACGGGCGCTCCGACGACGTCGTTCTCCGCGCAGCGCCCGGCGCGGGCGAGTGACGGGCGGTCGAGCGTGGAGCCGGAGAGCTCCGCCACGGCCAGCGCCACCGCGGACTCCAGCGCCGCCGACGACGACAGCCCTGCCCCGAGCGGGACGTCGCCGTCCACCACCAGGTCCCACCCCGCGCCCGGCAGGCCCGCCTCGCGCAGCGCCCACACCGTTCCCAGTGCGTAGGCCGACCATCCCCGGGCCCGCGGCAGCGCGTCGAGCGTGGTGGTGACGACGTCGTCGGGTTGCTGCGCCGAGCGCACCGTCACCGTGTCGTCGTCGCGCGCCACCGCAGCGACCCGGCAGCGCCGGTCGATCGCGAAGGGCAGCACGTGGCCCTCGTTGTGGTCGGTGTGCTCACCGATGAGGTTCACGCGCCCCGGCGCCGAGAACACGCCGCCGGGGTCGCGGCCGAGGGCGTCGCGGAAGGTCTGTCCCACGTCCCGGTCGGCCGCCTCCCCGGTCACCTCCGCGCTCACGCCGGCGCCGTCGCGTCCGCGCACGCCGCCCGCAACCGCTCGGCGGCCACCTCGGGGGCGACGTCGGTGAGGAAGGCGCCGCCGAACGTCTCGGACCCGGCGAGGTACTTCAGCTTGCCGCCACCGCGGTGCGGCGGGCAGATCTCGACGTGGAGATGGGTGACGTCCCGGTCGGCGCCGTCGGTGGTCGCCGCGTGGATCCCCAGCAGGTACGAGGTGCGGACGTCGAAGTACCGGTCGTACCCGGCGAGCACCCGCGCGAGGACGCGGGCCAGGTCGGCGCGGGCCTCCGGGGCCAGCTCGGGCAGCGACGGGACGTGCGCCCGGCTCCAGATGTCGACCTCGTAGGGGAAGCGCGCCCAGGGCGGGACGCCGGCGACGAAGTGCTCGCCGGCGAGGACCTCGCGGACCCCGCCGGCCTCGGCCGCGACGACGTCGCAGAACACGCACCGCCCGGTGCGGTCGTGGTGGGCGCGGGCGGCGGCGATCTCGCGCGCCGGGCGGGGCGGCACATCGGGGTAGGCGTAGATCTGGCCGTGCGGGTGGTGCAGCGTCACGCCGACCGCCTCGCCCTTGTTCTCGAACGGCAGCACGTAGCGGACACCGGGGTCGGCGCCGAGGTCGGCGACCCGGCGCGCCCAGGCCTCGACGAGCAGGTGCACCCGGGCGACGCCGACGTCGGCGAGCGTCGCGTCGTGGTCGTCGGTGAACACCACGACCTCGCAATGACCGTAGGCCGGCTCGACCGGGACAAGGTCGGTGCCGGGGATCGCGGGCTCGGGTGGGCGCGGCGACAGCGACGGGAAGCGGTTGTCGAACACGGCGATCTCGAAGTGCCCGCGCGGGATCTCGGTGGGCTCGTGGGCAGCTCGCGTCGGGCAGAGCGGGCAGGCGGCCGCCGCCGGCTTGTAGATCCGGTCCTGGCGGCCGGTCGCGACGGTGACCCACTCGCCGTGGGTGGGGTCGTAGCGGCGCTCGCTCACGTCTCCTCCGCCGGTTCGTCCCTCGGCGTCACCCAGGAGAAGAACCGGATCGTCCGACCGTCGGCGAGCTCTCCGACCTCCTCCCCGATCCCCTCGTCGTCCCGCGGGACCGACGCTCGCTCCTCGTCCAACGACACCTCCCCTCGACACCGGCGCACGGCGATCTCGGTCTCGCGAATCATCACGTCCCCGTTCACGGCGGGCGAGGACTCCCCCGCGACTCATTCCCGGGTCGGCAACCACGCACCGTGCCCATATCTCCGTCGAGCCGCTAGGACACGGGCACGCGGGGTGGGTCGCCGACCCGGGGTCGGCCGCCGGGTCGGGGTTGTCGGTCGGGGTCGATCCAGCTCGGTGGGGT
>NZ_JAQZAM010000012.1 GCF_028737215.1 Actinomycetospora chibensis
CGGACTCGATGCGCTGGCGCGACAGGTCGTCGAGCCAGATGGAGACGCCGGCCGCGGAGAGATCGGCGAGGGGGGTGCTGCTGGCCATGGGGGTGTCCTTTGCGAAAACGCGGACCGGGATCAGGCCGAGGCCTCGTTGGCGCGGGCGAGCGAGCGACGCCCCGCCTCGACCACGTGCTCGGTGGTGAACCCGAACTGCTGGAACAGGGTCTTGTAGTCGGCGCTGGCACCGAAGTGCTCGATCGAGACGCACTCGCCGTCGTCGCCGACGAACCGGTGCCAGGACTGCGCGATGCCGGCCTCGACCGACACGCGCGCCCTGACGTCCGGCGGGAGGACGTGGCGGGTGTAGGAGCGGTCCTGCGCCTGGAACCACTCGACACACGGCATGCTCACCACCCGGGTGGGAACGCCCTCGTCCTCGAAGACCTTCCGGGCCTCGACCGCGAGCTGGACCTCCGAGCCGGTGGCGATGAGCACCAGCTGGGGCTGCCCGCCCGAGGCGTCCTGCAGCACGTAGCCGCCGCGCGCGACGCCGTCGGCGTCGGTGCCCTCGAGGATCGGCAGGTTCTGCCGCGTCAGGGCGAGGCCGGCCGGCCCGGTGGGGTTGTCGAGGATCGCGCGGACCGCCGCCGAGGTCTCGTTGGCGTCGGCCGGGCGGACGATCGACAGGCCCGGCACGGCGCGCAGCGAGCTGAGCTGCTCGATCGGCTGGTGGGTGGGCCCGTCCTCGCCGAGGCCGATCGAGTCGTGGGTCCAGATGTAGGTCGTCGGCAGCTTCATCAGCGCCGCGAGCCGGACCGGGGGCCGCATGTAGTCCGAGAAGATCAGGAACGTGCCGCCGTAGACGCGGGTGCCGCCGTGGAGCGCGATCCCGTTGAGGATCGAGCCCATCGCATGCTCGCGGACCCCGAAGTGCAGGGTGCGGCCGTAGGGGCTCATCTGCCCCCAGTTGTTGGTCGACACCGACGACGGCCCGAACGAGTCGGAGCCCTTGATCGTCGTGTTGTTGCTCTCGGCGAGGTCGGCCGAGCCGCCCCAGAGCTCCGGGAGCACCGGCCCGATCTCACCGAGGATCTTCTGCAGCGCCTTGCGGGTGGCGACGGGGTCGTCGCCCGTCCCCCAGCTCGGGAGCTTCTCGTGCCAACCGGTGGGCAGCTCGCGGCGCGCCATGCGCTCGAGCAGCGCGCGACGCTCCGGGTTGGCCTCCGCCCAGTCGGCGAACTGCTTGTCCCACGCCTCGTGGGCGGCCTTGCCGCGCTCGCCGACCGCGCGGGTGTGGGCGAGCACCTCCTCGTCGATCGCGAAGTGCTTGTCGGGGTCGAACCCGAGGATCTCCTTGACCGAGCGGACCTCGTCCTCGCCCAGTGCGGCGCCGTGCGCGGCGCCGGTGTTCATCTTGTCCGGGGCGGGGAAGCCGATGATCGTCCGCAGCGCGATGAAGCTGGGGCGCCCGGTCTCGGCCTTGGCTTTCGCGAGGGCCTCGCGGATGCCGACGACGTTCTCGCCGCCCCGCACCACCTGGGTGTGCCAGCCGTACGCCTCGTAGCGCTTCACCACGTCCTCGTCGAGGGCGACGGAGGTGTCGTCCTCGATCGAGATGTGGTTGTCGTCGTAGATCACGACGAGGTTGCCCAGCTGCTGGCGCCCGGCGATCGACGACGCCTCCGCGGTGACGCCCTCCTCGATGTCGCCGTCCGAGGCGATCACGAAGATGTGCGAGTCGAAGGGGCTCTCGCCGATCGGCGGGTCGGGGTCGAACAGGCCGCGCTCGCGACGGGAGGCCATCGCCATCCCGACGGCGGACGCGAGGCCCTGGCCGAGGGGGCCGGTCGTGATCTCGACCCCGGGCGTGTGGCTGTACTCGGGGTGCCCCGGCGTGGCCGAGTCCCAGGTGCGCAGCTCCTCGAGGTCCCGCATCTCCAGGCCGTAGCCGGCGAGGAAGAGCTGGATGTACAGCGTCAGGCTCGAGTGGCCGGCGGAGAGCACGAACCGGTCGCGCCCCTGCCAGCCCGGGTCCGACGGGTCGTGGACCATCGTGTGCTGGAAGAGCTCGTAGGCGAGCGGCGCGAGAGACATCGCGGTGCCCGGGTGGCCGTTGCCGACCTTCTGCACGGCGTCCGCCGCGAGGACCCGGATGGTGTCCACGGCCCTCTGGTCGAGGTCGGACCAGTCGTCGGGACGATGCGGCGTCGTCAGCGCCTCGATCTCCTCGGCCGACTCGCTCGCGGGCTGTGTGCTGCTGACGTCTGTCGCGGTCACGAACCGTGCCTTCCTTGAGCGTCTCGGGATGCCCGCGCGATGCTCCCACGGGATCGATTCAAGTCCACCCGGACCTGCGCCGATCCTGGTGCATCCCGGCCGACGCTGAATACCCTCACCGCCCGTCACGAACACGGGCCCCCTATCCTCCTCGTGGTCGTCATCCGCCCGTGACGTGGCGGACACCGCACCGACCGGGTGGCGCCCCCCGCGAGCGGGCGCGGCCGCGGGGGTGCAGACTTCCTCGACGACAGCGTGTAGGAGACGCGGGTCGTGACCGAAGCAGTCCCGTCCACCACAGCGAGGTGCCACCGAGTGAGCACGGCGGTCGGCCCGGTTCCCGCGACGCGGCGGAGTGGCTTCCTCACCACCGTGAAGGCCTACCTGGCGCTGACCAAGGCCCGCATCATCGAGCAGCTGCTCGTGGTCACGGTGCCGGCGATGATGCTCGCCGAGCGCTCCGTCCCCTCGCTCTGGCTCGTGCTCTCGGTGCTCGTCGGCGGCGCCGGCGCGGCGGCCAGCGCCCACGCCCTCAACTGCGTGGTCGACGCGGACATCGACGCGAAGATGGCCCGGACGAGCAAGCGTCCGCTGGCCCGCGACGCGGTGCCCCGCTCCCACGCCCTGGTTTTCGGGCTGCTGCTCGGCGCCGCGTCGGCGGTGTGGCTGGGCCTGACGTCGAACTGGGTGGCGGCGTGGCTCGCGGTCGCCGCGATCGCCTTCTACATCCTCGTCTACACCCTGCTGCTCAAGCGCCGGACCAGCCAGAACATCGTCTGGGGCGGCGCCGCGGGGTGCATGCCCGTCGTGATCGGCTGGGCCGCGGTCACCGGCACGGTCGGCTGGCCGGCCCTGGTGCTCTTCGCGATCATCTTCTTCTGGACGCCGCCGCACTTCTGGGCGCTCGCGATGCGCTACCGCGACGACTACGCCGCCGCCGGCATCCCGATGCTCCCGGTCGTCGCCTCGCCGCGGCGCGTGAGCCGCCAGATCGTCGCCTACTCCTGGGCGATGGTCGCCTGCTCGGCGCTCCTCGTCCCCGCGACGTCCTGGATCTACCTCGCCGCCACCGTCCTCGGCGGCGCCTGGTTCCTGATCGCCGCCCACCGCCTCGACAGCGCCGTGAAGCGCGACGAGGTCGTGAAGTCGATGCGGCTGTTCCACCTGTCGAACACCTACCTGACCGGACTCTTCGTTGCGGTCGCGGTCGACTCCGCCGTCGGCTGGCCTGTCTTCGGCTGGCCCTTCTAGTCGAAGACCTTCGGCGCGCTCGGGCGGCGCGGGAAGCGCCCCCGCATGTCGGGCAGGTCGCGCCATCGCCGCCGGTCGACGCGCGCGAGGAACGTCGCGAGGTCCTCCACCACCTCGTCGACGGGCTGTTCGCCCTGCCCTCCGATCGAGGCGACCTCCCATCCGTGCGCGAGCAGCTCCTCCGCGCACGCCCAGGCGAGGTCGGGATGGCGGTCGACGAGCACCCCGCAGGACCTCTCGGGCCAGGCGAGGTCGAGGGCACCCACGTCGGCGCCGCCCTCTACCCGGGTCACCACGACATCGACGAGTGGCGGCGGGAGCCGTGCCCGCAGGACCCCGAGCCGCACCCGGGTTCGTCGTGGGGTGTCCGATCCCGGGTGCACCAGGGCCGCCGCGGCCCGGACGCGAGCCATGCCCCGCTCGCCCGTGTGACGGTCGGCGAGCGCGACGACGTCGGCCGCCGTGACGCCGCAGCGGCGGGCGAGGGCGTCGCCCACGACGACGGCCTCGACGGTGGGCAGCGCACGCGCGACCTCCACCATCGTCCGGGCCGGCGACGTGAGTCGGAGGACGGCGCCGTCAGGGCCGTCGGGCCACTCCACGACCTCGTCCTCGGGGAGGTCGGCGCACCGCACGCGGAGCCCGGCCGGCGAGCGGACACCTGAGGCGGGTACGAGCACCTCGGTCGGTGCGCCGCCCCGACCGACGTCGACCACGGCGTCGATCGCGCCGTGGAAGAGCGCCGCGGTGGTACCGGCGATCGTGCCCTCGGGGTGCCGCAGCATCGCGACCCGCGTCATCGTCACCTGGTCCACCGGCACATGCGCGGCGACGTACACGTCGGGTGCGAGGGGCATGAATCCAGGCCCGCGCAGCCACCCCTTGGTCAGGTCACCGCGCTCCACGGCCTCCGATCCACGGAACGGTCGATCGAGTCTCATACCTCGGTTCGACGCCGCCGCGGCGCGAACGGTTCCAGCTCGCAGCTCGCCACTTTGATCTCTCGGCAGTGTCACCAGTGCGGGAACACTGACCGCAAGCTCGGGAGATCGAACTGGAGAGCCCCCGTCGAGTCTCGCGGTGGCGGCTCCGGTCGCGGCGCGCCGGGCGTCCGCGCCGCCGGCACACCGATGGCCGGCCCGCAGCTCGCCACTTTGATCTCTCGGCAGTGTCACCAGAGCGGGAACACTGACCGCAAGCTCGGGAGATCGAACTGGAGAGCCCCCGTCGACCTCTGTCCGGTCCGCGCCCCTCAGGGCAGCAGCAGGAGCTTGCCCGTCGTGCGGCGGGACTGGAGGTCGCGCTGGGCGTCGGCGGCGGCGTCCAGGGGGTAGCGGCCGCCGATCCGCACGCTCAGGTCGCCGGCCGCCACCGCCGAGAACACCGCGTCGGCGCGGGCGGCGAGCTCCTCGGGGGTACGGACGTGCCAGTGCAGCGAGGGGCGGGTCAGGTAGAGCGAGCCGCCGCTGTTGAGCCGTTGGGGGTCGACGGGCGGGACGGGTCCGCTGGCGGCGCCGTAGAGGGCCAGGACGCCGCGGACGCGCAGGCTCGCGAGGGAGGCGTCGAAGGTGGATGCGCCGACGCCGTCGTAGACGACGGCGACGCCCTCGCCGTCGGTGAGGGCGCGCACGCGGTCGGCGAGGTCGTCGCCGTAGCGCAGCGTCTCGTGGGCGCCGGCCTCGCGGGCGAGGGCGTCCTTCTCCTCCGACGAGGTCGTCGCGAGGACGCGGGCGCCCAGCGCGCTCGCCATCTGGCAGAGCAGCAGACCCGTCCCGCCGGCCCCGGCGTGGACGAGGACGACGTCGCCGGGGGCGACGGGGTGGGTGTCGTGGACGAGGTAGTGCGCGGTCATGCCCTGGAGCACGACGGCGGTCGCGGTCTCGAGGTCGATCGCCTCGGGCACCACGACGAGGTCGCTGGCGGGCACCGCGGCGACGGTCGCGTAGCTGCCGAGAGTGTTGGTCCAGGCGACGCGGTCGCCGGGCGCGAAGCCCGCGACGCCGGGGCCCACCTCGCGCACCGTCCCGGCGCCCTCCACGCCCGGCACAAGAGGCAGCGGTGCCGCGTAGATGCCCTCACGGAAGTAGGTGTCGACGAAGTTGACACCGACGGCCGCGAGGTCGACGAGCACCTCGCCGTCGCCTGCCGAGGGGTCGGGCACATCGACGGACTCGAGGACCTCCGGCCCGCCGTGGCGGGGGATCCGGACGGCGTGCACGTCAGGCCCTGCCGGCGAGGGCGGGGGCCGAGGCGTCGACGGTCGGGGGCGCTGCGGTGGCGAGACCGGGCTCGGCGGTCGCCGACCACAGCCACGCCGCGGCGGCGACGGTCGTGACCGCGCCGAGGACGTGCAGGGCCACCAGCAGCTCCGGCACCCCGAGGGCGTACTGGATCCCGCCCAGCGCGCCCTGGGCGAGGGTCAGCACCACGAGCACGCGGAGGCGGAGGACGACGGCGCGCGGCACGGACACCGCGTGGACCATGAAGCCGACCCCCACGAGCAGGCCCAGGAACGCGAACAGGAGGTGCGCGTGCGCCGTCGCCAGCGTCGGGAGCGGGACGGCGGCGAGGCGCGGGGTGGCCGCGTCGCCGCCGTGCGGCCCGGCCGCGGTGACGAGCGTGCCGGCGACGAGCAGGGCGACGAGCACGACGGACGCGACCGCGAGCAGACCGCGCAGGGCGGAGGGCACCGCCGGGCGCCAGGGCGTGCCCGGCGGAGCGGCCATCGCGGCGGGGGAGGCCTCGCGCACGAGGAGCACGGCCAGCCAGATGAGCGGGATCGTCACGAGGAAGTGCGGCGCGACCGTGTACCAGGCGAGGCCCGTGAGCACGGTGATCCCGCCGATCACGGCCTGGGCGACCACGCCGAGGGGCATCGTGGCGGCGAGCAGCACGAGCCGACCCCGGCGCGGGCGCACGTTGAGGGCCGCGAGCAGGCAGGCCCCGGTGACGATCACGAGGGCGATGCCGAGGAGCCGGTTGCCGAACTCCACCCACTGGTGCAGGACGGCGATCTCGGGGTGGGGTACCGGGACGAGGCTGCCGGGGAAGCACTGGGGCCACGTCGGGCAGCCGAGACCGGACCCCGTGACCCGGACGACGGCGCCCGTGACCGCGATGCCGGCCTGACCGACGACCGCGGCCATGGCGAGGCCGCGCATCAGGCCGGGAGGTGTGGCGGGGAGGCGCTCCAGCACGGTCGCGATCCTACGACGCCCGGTAGTGCGGCGCGGTGCGATGCGGTGCGATGCTCAGGACCACCGCACGGTGCGCGTCGCGATCCCGCCGGCGACGACGGCCCACACGATCAGGACGACGATGTGGCCGAGGGCCGGGGTCCCGCCGAGCAGGGCCGTGCGCAGGCCCTCGGCGAGCGCCCCGGAGGGCAGGAGCTGCACGACGACGGCGAGCGGGCCCGGCAGGGCCGCGGCGGGGACGAGCACCCCGCCCGCGAACAGGAGCACGAACCAGACGATGTTGGCGACCGCGAGCACCAGCTCGGCGCGCAGGGTGCCGCCGAGCAGGACGCCGACGGCGCCGAACGCCGCGGCGCCCAGTACGACGAGCAGCAGCGCCCACCCCGGCGAACCGGGCCCGGGACGCCAGCCGAGTGCGAGCGCGACGGCCCCGAGCACGACGAGCTGGACGAGCACGACCGCGGCCATCCCGCCCAGGCGCCCGAGCACGATCATGGAGCGGGGCACCGCAGTGGCCGCGAGCCGCCGCAGCACGCCGTAGCGCCGGTCGAAGCCCAGCGAGATCGCCTGGCTGGTGAACGCCGTCGACATGACGGCGAGCGCGAGCACCGTCGCCAGCGCCGAGTCGACGCGCGGCTCGGGCAGCGGGACGACCTCCAGCAGCGAGAGCCCGACGAGCAGCGCGAGCGGGATGATGAGCGTGAGCAGGACCTGCTCGCCCTGGCGCAGCGCCAGCTTCGTCTCCAGGGCGACCTGGGTGGCGAGCATCCGGCCCAGCGGCCCGCGCCCGGGGGCGGGCGTGAAGGTGCCGGCCTCGAACCTCATGAGCGCAACTCTCTCCCCGTGAGCTCGAGGAACACGTCCTCGAGGCTGCGGCGGGCCACGCGGAGGTCGTCGGCGAGCACACCCTGGCGCGCGCACCAGGACGTCACCGTGGAGAGCACCTGCGGGTCGATGGCGCCCTCGACGAGGTAGCTGCCGGAGCTCGGCTCGGACACCGTGCACCCCTCGGGCAGGGCCGCCGCCAGCAGCTCCAGGTCCATCCCGGCCGTCGCCCGGAAGCGCAGCTCGCGGTCGGCGCCCGCAGCGGTGAGGTCCTCGGGGCTGCCCTCGGCGACGACCCGTCCGTGGTCGACGATCACGATGTGGTCGGCGAGCGTCTCGGCCTCCTGCATCAGATGCGTGGTGAGCAGCACCGCGACGCCGTCGGCGCGCAGGGCGCGCACGAGGTCCCACACGAGACGGCGGCCCTGCGGGTCCAGGCTCGCGGTGGGCTCGTCGAGGAACACGAGCTCCGGGCGCCCGACGACGGCGCACGCGAGCGCGAGGCGCTGCTGCTGGCCGACCGAGAGCCGCTTGTAGGGCGTGCGGGCGCAGCCGATGAGCCCGAGGGTGTCGACGAGCCAGTCGGGGTCGAGCGGGTCGGCGGCGCAGGCGGCGACCAGGCCGATCATCTCGCGGACCCGCACGCCGGGGTAGGCGCCGCCGCCCTGCGGCATGACGCCGAGGCGGGCGCGCAGGGTGTCCGGCGCGCCCGCGGGGTCGACGCCGAGCACCCGGACCTCGCCGCTGTCGCGGGAGCGCAGCCCCTCGCACACCTCGACGGTGGTGGTCTTGCCGGCGCCGTTGGGCCCGAGGAGGGCGAGCACGCTGCCGGGCGGGAGGTCGAGGTCGAGACCGTCGACCGCCGCACGCCCCTGGTAGTGCACGACGAGGCCGCGCACCGAGAGCGCGGCCGGGGATCCCGACACGCCGACAGCCTAGGCGGCCGGGGTCCGCGGCACGCGCCCACGCGTCGCCGCCAGCGGGACCAGCGCGAGCAGGGCGGCCGCGGTGATGGCCATCGGCAGCTGGTAGGTCCGGAACGAGAAGTCGGCGCCCGTCGGGGGCACGAGCAGCGCGACGATCGCGCAGATCGCGACGGCGAAGCCGCGGATGCGCGGGTTCCGCACCGAGGCCGCCAGCGGCACGATCGCCCAGAGCAGGTACCAGGGGTGCAGCACCGGGCCGGCGAGGAAGACCGCGCCGAAGCCGTAGCCCATGCCCGCGACCGCGTGCAGGCGCCCGTTCAGCACCATGAACAGCAGCAGCACGCACACCAGCGCCGCGACGCCGAGCCCGGCAGCGCGGGTGAGGTCGAGGACGGCGTCAGTGTGGTCGCCGAGGCCGAGCACACCGCCGAGCCAGCCGCCGAGGACGCCGAGGTCGGTGGTCACCGACAGCCAGCTGCGCAGGAGGTTTGGCACCGAGAGCGCCTGGATCCACCCGAAGCCCAGCCCGCTGCCCACCGACACCGCGGCGACCGTCCCCAGTCCGAGCGCCGAGCAGGCGGCGCCGTAGCGCACGAGGCGTCCGATCCCACCCCCGCGCTCGTGGGCCACGTGCGCGGCGAGGAAGCCCAGCGCCAGCACCGCAGGGATCTTCCCCGAGGCGCCCAGCCCGATGAGCAGCGCACCGAGCACCCAGGAACGGCGCATGCCGATCTCGAGGCCCGCGAGGACGACGCCCATCATGATCGCGTCGTTGTGGATGCCGCTGACCAGGTGAAACAGCACGAGCGGGCTGACGGCCAGCCACAGCGCCGCGATCGGCTCGACGCCCGCGCGGCGGGCCAGGTGCGGCACCGCCCAGATCACGAGGCCGAGGGCGGCCAGCGCCAGGGCGCGGTGCAGGTAGACGCCGAGCACGATGTCGTCGCCCGCGATGCCCGTGATGAGGCGTCCGAAGGTGAGGAAGCCGGGCCCGTACGGCGACGGCGTCGTCCGCCAGATCGTGGGGATGCTCGCGACGAGCGGGTCGGAGAGCCCGAGGGCCTGCGCAGCGCCGTAGACGTAGGGGTCGAACCCGCGCGAGACGACCTCGGCCTGGGAGAGATAGCCGTAGACGTCGGTGGAGAACAGCGGCGGCGCGACGGCGAGCGGCACCATCCACATGACGAGGATCCGCGTCAGCTGGCGCACCGACAGGCGCACGCGCCCCGGCCACGCGAGGCGCCCCAGCCACAGCCAGGCGAGGACGAGCATGCCCATGCCGATGTAGGCGAGTGTCAGCGAGACCGTCGGCATGCGGCCCCAGAGGCCGAGCACACGGGTGCCCAGCAGGGGGTTGTAGGCGGGGGCAGGCGTCGCCCCGCAGCCGAGGGCACCGACGGCCATGAGCAGGGCGCCCGTGGTGCCGAACCGGCGCACGGTGCGGAGGCGACGCCGCTCGTCGGGCGTCGGCGGGGGCGGGACGGCGCCCGGCGGGGTGACGGACGGGGACACCTCGGCAGGCGCCTGCGGGGCCTGCGCCGTCCCGGTCACGCGACGGGACGATACCGAGGGCCCCGCGCGACCCCGTCGGCGTCCCCGGACGCCGGAAAACGAGGGCCGGGTGAGGGTAGGTAACCCTGGGTGAGGGCGATCACCTCGCTGATCGGGGTCGCCACTTTGCCCGCCGTCGCTAAATAGGCAAGACTGACGTTGCCAAATAGCGGGCATGCTGTGAAGAGCACACCGAGGAGGTGAGGACCATGGGCGCCGACGGACACGACGGCCGCACGCGGGACCTCATCGTCCGCCGTCTGCTGGAGCACGGGCCGACCACGGCGATGGACCTGGCCGGGGTGCTGGGTCTCTCCGGCGCGGCGGTGCGCCGTCACCTCGACGCCCTCGTCGCCGACGGCACCGTCTCCACCCGCGACGCCCCGCGCGCCTCCGGGCGCGGCCGCGGACGGCCCGCACGCCAGCACCTGCTCACCGAGCAGGGACGGCGCCGTGCCGGACGCGGCGAGGACGACGTCGCGGACCTCGCGATCGCGGCGCTGCGCGAGCTCGCCGACGCCGCGGGGGAGGACGCCGTCCGGGCGTTCGCCCGCCGGCGCATCCTCGGTCTCCTCGCGGACCACCGCGAGGACATCGCGGCGGAGGCCGACCGCCCGGACCGGGTCGAGGCCCTCGCGGGCGCCCTGTCCGGGGAGGGGTACGCCGCCTCGTCCCGGGCCGCCAGCTCGGGAGCCCAGCTCTGTCAGCACCACTGCCCGGTGGCCGGCGTGGCCGCCGAGTTCCCCCAGCTCTGCGAGGCCGAGACCGAGGTCTTCGCCGAGCTGCTGGGCACCCACGTCCAGCGTCTGTCGACGATCGCTCGCGGCGATGCCGCGTGCACCACGCACGTACCGGCGCAGGTCACCACCACCACCGTCAAGGGAAGGCAGGTCGTATGACCACCTCCGCGGAGCGGACCACCCCCACCGCCCCCGCCGAGCTCACGCAGGAGGAGACCCTCGCTGCGCTCGGGAACTACCAGTTCGGGTGGCACGACACCGACGTCGCGGGCGCCAGCGCGCAGCGCGGCCTCAGCGAGGCGGTCGTGCGTGACATCTCGGACAAGAAGAGCGAGCCGGACTGGATGCTCCAGCTGCGGCTCAAGGCGCTGAACACGTTCGAGAAGAAGCCGATGCCGCAGTGGGGTTCCGACCTCTCGGGCATCCACTTCGACAACATCAAGTACTTCGTCCGCTCGACGGAGAAGCAGGCCGCCACCTGGGACGACCTGCCCGCCGACATCAAGGACACCTACGACAAGCTCGGCATCCCCGAGGCGGAGAAGAGCCGTCTCGTCTCCGGCGTCGCGGCGCAGTACGAGTCCGAGGTCGTGTACCACCAGATCCGCGAGGACCTCGAGCAGCAGGGTGTCATCTTCATGGACACCGACACCGGGCTGCGCGAGCACCCGGAGCTGTTCGAGGAGTACTTCGGCTCGGTGATCCCGGCCGGCGACAACAAGTTCTCCGCGCTGAACTCCGCGGTGTGGTCCGGCGGCTCGTTCATCTACGTGCCCAAGGGCGTCCACGTGGACATCCCGCTGCAGGCCTACTTCCGGATCAACACCGAGAACATGGGCCAGTTCGAGCGGACGCTGATCATCGTCGACGAGGACGCCTACGTCCACTACGTCGAGGGCTGCACGGCGCCGATCTACTCGTCGGACTCCCTGCACTCCGCGGTCGTCGAGATCGT
Organism: Actinomycetospora chibensis; assembly: GCF_028737215.1. Classification (GTDB taxonomy): domain Bacteria; phylum Actinomycetota; class Actinomycetes; order Mycobacteriales; family Pseudonocardiaceae; genus Actinomycetospora; species Actinomycetospora chibensis. Next base: position 11,708 of record NZ_JAQZAM010000012.1, read on the forward strand.
CGTGAAGAAGGGCGGCCGCTGCCGCTACACGACCATCCAGAACTGGTCGAACAACGTCTACAACCTGGTCACCAAGCGCGCCAAGGCCGAAGAGGGCGCCACCATGGAGTGGGTCGACGGCAACATCGGCTCCAAGGTGACCATGAAGTACCCGGCCGTCTGGCTGACCGGCCCGCATGCCAAGGGCGAGGTGCTCTCGGTGGCGTTCTCCGGCGAGGGCCAGCACCAGGACGCGGGCGCCAAGATGGTGCACCTCGCGCCGTACACGTCGTCGACGATCATCTCGAAGTCGGTCGCACGCGGCGGTGGACGGACGAGCTACCGCGGTCTGGTCCGGGTCAACAAAGGCGCGCACCACTCGCGGTCGACGGTGAAGTGCGACGCGCTGCTGGTCGACACGATCAGCCGCTCGGACACCTATCCCTACGTCGACGTCCGCGAGGACGACGTGACGATGGGCCACGAGGCGACCGTCTCGAAGGTCAGCGAGGACCAGCTCTTCTACCTGATGTCCCGCGGGCTCTCCGAGGACGAGGCCATGGCGATGATCGTGCGCGGGTTCGTCGAGCCCATCGCGCGCGAGCTCCCCATGGAGTACGCGCTCGAGCTCAACCGCCTCATCGAGCTGCAGATGGAGGGTGCGGTCGGATGAGCGACGCCCCCACGAACACGAACGGCGGAGCCCCGGTCCTCGACGTGGACCCGGGGATTCCGTCGGGGAGCCCGAAGCTCGCGCCCTGGGAGCTGCGTTTCACCTCCTACGACGTCGAGGCCTTCGAGGTCCCGCGTGGTCGCGAGGAGCAGTGGCGGTTCACGCCGCTGCGGCGCCTGCGCGGTCTGCACGACGCCTCGGTGACGGCCGACGGCCGGATCGACGTCTCGGTGGTCTCCGGCTTCGGGGACGCCGCGGCGGATCTCGCCGGCTCCGGCACGCGCCACGAGACCGTCGGTCGGGACGACCCCCGGCTCGGCGACGGCGGCATCCCGGCCGACCGCGTCGCGGCGCAGGCGTGGTCGTCGTTCACCGAGGCCCACGTGGTCACGGTGAACGAGGCCCGCTCCGACGACGAGCCGCTGACGATCACCGTCGGCGGCCCCGGGGCCGGCGCGACCGCGTTCGCGCACATGCAGCTGCGTCTCGAGCACCACGCGCAGGCCGTCGTGGTCCTGGACCACCGCGGTTCCGGCACGGTCGCGGCGAACACGGAGTTCGTGGTCGCCGACGGCGCGAAGCTCGAGGTCGTCGAGGTCCACGACTGGGCCGACGACGCGGTCTACGTCGGAGCGCAGCACCTCTCGGTGGGCCGCGACGCGACGATCCGGCACACCTCGGTGACGCTCGGCGGCGACCTCGTGCGGCTCTCCCCGGTCATCAACTACCGGGCGCCCGGCGGCGACGTCGAGCTCGACGGGCTGTACTTCGCCGACGGCGGCCAGCACTTCGAGCAGCGCCTGCTCGTCGACCACTCGGTGCCGAACTGCCGCTCGCGCGTCATGTACAAGGGCGCTCTGCAGGGCGTCGAGGGCGGCACGGCGGCGCACACCGTCTGGATCGGCGACGTGCTGATCCGGAAGGCGGCCGAGGGCACCGACACCTACGAGCTCAACCGCAACCTGCTGCTCACGGACAACGCCCGGGCCGACTCGGTGCCGAACCTCGAGATCGAGACCGGCGAGATCGTCGGCGCCGGCCACGCCAGCGCCACGGGAAGGTTCGACGACGAGCAGCTGTTCTACCTGATGGCGCGGGGGATTCCCGAGGCCCAGGCACGCCGGCTGGTCGTCCGCGGCTTCTTCGGCGAGGTCATCCAGAAGGTCCGCGTGCCGGCACTGCGCGACCGTCTCGAGGCGGCCATCGAGGCCGAGCTCGAGGTCGTCGGCGTCTGACGGCTCCGCCCCCCACCACCACGAACACCCCCGAAAGAGGCTTGATGTCCACCCTCGAGATCCGCGACCTGCACGTCGAGGTCGAGACCGAGTCCGGTCCCAAGGAGATCCTGCGCGGTGTCGACCTCACCGTGAACTCGAACGAGACCCACGCGATCATGGGTCCGAACGGTTCCGGCAAGTCGACGCTGGCGTACTCGATCGCGGGCCACCCGAAGTACACCGTGACCAAGGGTCAGGTCCTCCTCGACGGCGAGGACGTCCTCGAGATGGCCGTCGACGAGCGCGCCCGCGCCGGGCTGTTCCTCGCGATGCAGTACCCCGTCGAGGTGCCCGGCGTCTCGATGTCGAACTTCCTGCGCAGCGCCGCCACCGCGACACGGGGCGAGGCCCCGAAGGTGCGGCACTGGGTCAAGGAGGTCAAGACGGCGATGACCGACCTCGAGATCGACCCGGCGTTCGCCGAGCGCAGCGTCAACGAGGGCTTCTCCGGCGGCGAGAAGAAGCGCCACGAGGTGCTGCAGATGTCGCTGCTGAAGCCGAAGATCGCGGTCCTCGACGAGACCGACTCGGGCCTCGACGTCGACGCCCTGCGCGTCGTGTCGAAGGGCGTCAACGAGTACAAGTCGCAGTCGGACGTCGGCATCCTGCTGATCACGCACTACACCCGCATCCTCCGGTACATCGCGCCCGACCGCGTCCACGTGTTCGTGAACGGCCGGGTCGCCGCGTCCGGGGGCCCCGAGCTCGCCGACGAGCTCGAGGAGAACGGCTACGAGCGGTTCGTCGGGGCCTTCGGCGCCGACAAGGAGGAGCAGCCGGCATGACCGCACTCGCATCCGCTCCCGCGGGTGCGACCCTGGATGTCGCGAAGATCCGAGCGGACTTCCCCATCCTGAGCCGCACCGTCCGCGACGACAAGCCGCTGGTGTACCTCGACTCGGGCGCGACCTCCCAGCGTCCGCGTCAGGTGCTCGACGCGGAGAGGACGTTCCTCGAGACGTCCAACGCCGCCGTGCACCGCGGGGCGCACGCTCTGTCCGAGGAGGCGACCGACGCCTACGAGTCCGCCCGCGAGCGGATCGCGGCGTTCGTCGGAGCCGACGTCGACGAGGTGGTGTTCACCAAGAACGCCACCGAGGCGATCAACCTCGTCGCCTACGGCATGAGCAACGCCTCGATCGGGGACGGCGTCGACGCGTCCGCCGAGCGGTTCCGTCTCGGGCCGGGCGACGAGATCGTCACCACCGAGATGGAGCACCACGCCAACCTCGTGCCCTGGCAGGAGCTCTGCCGGCGCACGGGGGCGACGCTGCGGTGGTTCTCGGTGACGAAGGACGGGCGGCTCGACCTCGAGAACGACCCGATCACCGAGCGCACCAAGGTCGTCGCGTTCACGCACCAGTCGAACGTGCTGGGCACCGTCCCGCCGGTCGAGGAGCTGGTGCGCCGGGCCCGCGCCGTCGGCGCCTACACGGTGCTCGACGCCTGCCAGTCGGTGCCGCACGCCCCGGTCGACCTGCACGCCCTCGGCGTCGACTTCGCGGCGTTCTCCGGGCACAAGATGCTCGGCCCCTCGGGCATCGGGGTGCTCTACGGGCGGCGCGAGCTGCTCGAGGCGCTCCCGCCGTTCCTCACCGGCGGCTCGATGATCGAGATGGTGCGCATGGAGGGCTCGACGTACGCGCCGCCGCCGGCGCGGTTCGAGGCCGGCGTGCCGATGACGTCGCAGGCCATCGGCCTCGGCGCGGCCGTCGACTACCTCAACGTGATCGGGATGGACGCCGTCAAGGCTCACGAGAACGAGCTGACCGCGGCGACCCTGCTCAAGCTGCAGGACCTGCCCGGCGTCACGATCCTCGGCCCGCGCAGCACCGAGGCCCGCGGCGGCGCCGTGGCGTTCGAGATCGAGGGCATCCACCCGCACGACGCCTCGCAGGTGCTCGACGACTCCGGCATCGCCGTGCGCGTCGGTCACCACTGCGCGTGGCCGCTGCACCGGGCGTTCGGCGTGCAGTCGTCGATCCGCGCGAGCTTCCACGTGTACAACACGCTCGAGGAGGTCGACGCCCTCGTGGCGGGCGTCCGTCGGGCGCAGGAGTTCTTCGGAGTCGCCCCGTGAAGCTCGACTCGATGTACCAGGAGATCATCCTGGACCACTACCGCAACCCGCACGGCCGCGGGCTGCGCGACCCGTTCGAGGCCGAGGTCCACCACGTCAACCCCACCTGCGGCGACGAGGTGACCGTGCGCGTGCACCTCTCCGGCGGCGAGGGGCTCGACGCCAAGGTGGAGGACCTGTCGTACGACGCGCTCGGCTGCTCGATCAGCCAGGCGGCGACCTCGGTGGCCCACGACCTGCTGGTCGGGCACACCGTCGGCGAGGCGTTCGAGACCCTCGAGGCCTACCAGGCGATGGTGCAGAGCCGCGGCAAGGTCGAACCGGACGAGGACGTGCTCGACGACGCCGTCGCGTTCGCGGGCGTGGCGGCCTACCCGGCCCGCGTGAAGTGCGCGCTGCTGGGGTGGCTGGCGTTCAAGGACGCCGTGGCCCAGGCTCAGGCGTCGCAGGCACAGACCGGAGGAACAGCATGAGCGAAGACACCGTCCAGCGGGGTGCCGCCGGCATGCCCGAGGCCCCGGCGACGTCGGACGACGCCCTGCCGTCGGTCGACGACCTCGAGGAGGCCATGCGCGACGTCGTCGACCCGGAGCTCGGGATCAACGTCGTCGACCTCGGCCTGCTCTACGGCATCGACGTCCAGGGCGACCCGGCCGGTCCCGTGGTCACGCTCGACATGACCCTGACCTCGGCGGCCTGCCCGCTCACCGACGTCATCGAGGACCAGGCCCGCGCGGCGCTGACCCAGGGCGCCGGCGGCGGCCTGGCCAACGACGTGCGCATCAACTGGGTGTGGATGCCCCCGTGGGGCCCGGACAAGATCACCGACGACGGCCGCGAGCAGCTCCGCGCGCTGGGGTTCACCGTCTGAGTTCCGCCCTTTTCGACGAACGAACGGCGGGTTCGCTGCTTCCGTAGCAGCGAACCCGCCGTTCGTTCGTTTCCGGGGGCGCGAACGGGCGAGCGGACTACGACGAGCGCTCGCGGATCACGTGCGGCCGCAGGTGGCGGTAGCCGCGCACCGAGAGCTGGGGCACCGCGCGGACCTCGACGTCGAGGTCGGTCTCGCGGATCGCGTGGGTGAGGTCCTCGTCGACGAGCACCGTCCCGGGCCGGGCCTCCGACGTCAGGCGGCTGGCGATGTTGACCACGGGACCGTAGACGTCGCCGTAGCGGGGGAGGACGTCGCCGAGGGCCAGCCCGACGCGCAGGGTGAGGCGATCGCCCTCGTCGGGCACCTGCTCGTGCAGGCGGAAGGCGATGTCGACGGCGTCCTCGACCCGCTCGCAGACGAAGAGGATCTCGTCGCCGAGGGTCTTCACGATGCGGCCGTGGCGCCGGGCGACGACGTCGGTGCAGACGGTCTCGAAGCGCTCGAGCAGCGACCGCAGCTCGGTCTCGTCGATCGTCCGGCTCAGCGCGGTGAAGCCGACGATGTCGGCGAACCCGACGACCACCCGGTTCTCCTCGGGCCGCTCGTCCTCGGGGCGCGCGAGCACGGAGAGCATCCGGCCCGCGGTGACGGCGAGGTGCCGGCGCCACACGTAGGACTGGAGCCGTTCGAGCGTCGGCACGAGCGCCTCGACGGCGTCGACGACGGCGTCCGGGTCGTCGGCACGACCCGAGTCGGCGATGGTGCGCCGCACGAGGTTGGCCTGCCACTCCGCGAGCCGCCCGAGGCCCTGCCCGAGGGCCCGGGCGACGGCGAGCTCCTCGGCCTCGTCGAACGTGTCCTCGTCGAGCAGACGCCCGGAGAGCTCGAGCGCGTCGATGTCGGCCTCGGTGAAGCCGCGGGCGTCGTCACCCGCGGCGGGGAAGCCGAGCGCGCTCCACAGCCGGGCCGTGTGCTCCGGGGTCAGCCCCGTGCGCTCGTGGACCTCTCCGCGGGTCATGGTCCGGGGCCCGCCCAGGAGCAGATCCTCGATCCGTTCCTGGGCGCGCGCCCACCGCTGCGGGTCCGCGGAGGTGGGGTCCGGACCGCCGGTCACGTGGTGTGGACGATGAGGACGTCGCTGCCCGCGCGGCGGGAGATGCCCTGGGGGACGGAGCCGAGCAGGCGGCCGGCGAGGCTGTTGAGGCCGCGGTTGCCGACCACCACGAGGTCCGCCTTGCGCTCGGAGACGGTCTCGATGACGCGCTCGATCGGGTCGCCCTGCACGGCGACGGTCTCGATCTCGAGCGAGCCCTTGGTGGCGGCCCGCTCGCGGGCGTCGCGCAGCGTCTCCTCGGCGGGCGTGGAGCCGACGACGTGGAAGGCGGCGTCCTCGCCGAGGGCCTGCTCGGCCTCGCCGGTGGACTTCGCCGGCTTGTAGGCGCAGATGATGAGCAGGGTCGCCTTGCTGTCGGCGGCGATCGTGGCCGCGCGGTCGACGGCGCGGTAGGACGATTCCGAGCCGTCGGTCCCGACGGCGACGGTCTGGTAGGCACCCATGGCGGAGAACCCCTTTCATCGGTGACAGGTCACGATCCCGTCACGATCCCGGTTCGCGAGCGTACCGCTACTGCTCCGTTCGGACGCTGCGGGCCCCGAGCAACGTTCCCCTGATCAGGTGGAGACGCAGACGGGGTGTCAGTCCTCCGAACAACGAGGTCATCGCCGCGAGCGATGCGGTGACGTCGTCGCGCGCGTCGAGATAGGCCCGTCGGTGGACGTCCGGGAGGGCGAAGAAGCGGTCGAAGAACGCCGGGACGTCGGCCGGCGGCATCGCGAGCAGGGTCTCGAGGCCCCGGCGGCGCAACGCGTGCACGGTGGCCGCCGCGGGGGAGCGCACGACCCGCCGGGCCGCCTTGGCCGCGGCCGCGGGGTCGGCGCCGCCCCGCAGCGCGTCGGCGAGGACGGTGGCGAGCCGTGGGGCCATGCGCAGCGAGGTCGCGAGGCTGAAGCCCGAGGCGGGGTGCACCAGCGGGTCGGCCGCCCCCACGGCCACCACGCCGGCGGGGGAGCGGTGCCGGGGCGAGTCGACGGGGAAGCGCACCTTCTCGACGTCGGCGGGATCGTCGGGGATCTCCGCCTCGGTGAGCCCGGCCGCGAGCAGGCGGGCCCGCAGACGGGCGCGCAGCTCGGGCATCGGCAGCCCCGGCCGGCGGGCGAGCGAGGTCTCCTCGAGGAGCACGCGCTCGGTGTCCAGCGGCACGGCGTAGAGGAAGGTGGGCCAGCCCTCGTGACCGTGGTCGGCGCGCCAGTCCATGAACAGCAGGCGGTCGCCGCTCACGCGGGCGGCCACCTCGCGCGGCACCACCACGCCGAAGGCGGTCTGCTCCGCGCGGGGGCGGACGCCCTCGAGCCCGCGGGCGGCGCCGCGGTGGGCCAGCGCCTGGCGGGCGCCGGTGGCGTCGACCACCACCCGCCCGCTCGGGCTCGTGCCGTCGTCGAGCATCACCGCCGGGTTCCGCCCGGGCGCCGCCGGCACCGCGGCCACGACCCGCCCGCGCCGCACGGCGACCGTCGGGTCGGTGAGGTGCACCTGCAGCGCCGCGGTGTCGAGGACGACGTAGGTGTCGTCGAGCTCGTGGGTCCGCTCGCCGATGGCCACCCCGCGACCGCGGGCGGCGGCGACGTCGGCCGGCAGGTCGTCGGGCAGCTCGTGCGCCCAGGCGCCGTAGGTGTGGGTCCAGGGGCGGTGGGGACGGGGATCGACGAGCAGGACCCGCAGGTCCAGGGCGGCGCAGGCCCGGGCGAGGGCACGACCGGCCGGGCCGGCCCCGGCGATCACCACGTCGGCGACGGGAGGCGCCGGTGTCGCAGCGGTCACGGACGGGTCACCGGTCGCGGTCCTCCTCGAGGCGGGCCATCTCCTCGAGCGCGGCGCGGTCGGCCTTGGCGCGGGCGTTCCACGCGCGCATCTCGGGCGGGTAGCCGGTGACCTGGACGTCGTGGATCGCGACCTTGCAGGAGCGCGCGAGCTTCTCCGCGGCCTTCGGGGTGCCGACGCGCCGGCGCGTCCACTCCCCGTCGAACGCGACGGCGACGACCGTCGTGTCGGTGGCCGTGGTCTCGGGCTCGACGTAGAACGCGACGAACTCGCGGCTCTTGGCGAACGCGCGGAGGTGGTCGAGGTCGGCGCTCGTGGCCTCGCGGTCGAGCACCTGGCGCCGTCCGTCACCGCCCACGCCGCCGCCCCCGCGGCGCCATCTGCTGAACAAGCCCATGGGTGTGCACCTCCCCGTCCACCGTCATTCTGCCCGTGTCCGTCTGAGGTGCTCGTGGGGTTCAGGTGCTCCCGGTCGCCAGCAGCCCGCCGTCGACGCGCACGGTCTCGCCGGTGATCCATGAGGCGGCGTCGGAGACGAGGAAGCCGACGAGCGCGGCGACGTCCTCCGGGGTCCCGAGGCGGCGCATCGGGTAGCGGGACGCGACGGATTCCTCGCCGTCGGCGTAGAGCGCCTCCGCGAAGCGCGTCTTCACGACCGCGGGCGCGACGGCGTTGACGCGGATGTCGGGCCCGAGCTCCCAGGCGAGCTCCTCGGTGAGACGGATCAGCGCGGCCTTCGACGCCCCGTAGGCGCCGATCACGCCGCTCGAGCGGAGGCCGCCCACCGAGGCCATGTTGACGACGGCGCCACCGTGCGCGCCCATCCAGGCCCGGTGCGCCTCCTGCACGAACCCGAGTGCGGCCACCACGTTGACCTCGAAGATCTTCGAGACGGCCGCGAGGTCCGCGTGCACGAGCGGGCCGTACTGCGGGTTGATGCCGGTGTTGTTGACGAGCACGTCGAGGGAGCCGAACCGCTCGACGCACCCGTCGACGGCAGCGGCCCGCGCGCCCGCGTCGCCGGAGTTGCCGGGCAGCGCGAACACGCGCTCCGGGGCGCCCAGCGACGCCGCCGCCTCCTCCAGCTCGGCCTGCCTGCGGGCGGTGATCGTCACCGCGGCGCCGCGGTCGAGCAGGTGGCGCGCCACCCCGAGCCCGATGCCCCGGCTCGCGCCGGTGACGAGGGCGGTGCGCCCGGCGAGGTCCTGAGCAGGGGGAGTGGCGTCGGTCATGCGCGCACCCTAGGGAGGTTCACCTCCCGGCGCCGGAGTTCGCAGGGCAGCGCGACGGAGGAGCGCTGTCGTGCGAATCTCCCTGGCGCGGGCCGATGAGATCGGAGCGTGCGGCCGGGTCCCCGGTGACGGTCACCTACACTGGGACGGTCAGCGTGGCGCCCCGTCCGCCCGCACCGACCCTCCCCGAGGACTCCCCCCGTGATCACCGCGTCCGATCTCGAGCTGCGCGCCGGCTCGCGCATCCTGCTGTCCGGGACGTCGCTGCGCGTCCAGCCGGGCGACCGGATCGGGCTGGTCGGGCGCAACGGCGCGGGCAAGACGACGACGCTGCGCAGCCTCGCGGGCGTCGGCGAGCCCTACGGCGGCACGATCCGCCGCACCGGCCCGGTCGGCTACCTGCCGCAGGACCCCCGCGAGGGCGACCTCACCGTGCTCGCGCGCGACCGCGTGCTGTCGGCCAAGGGGCTCGACGAGCTGCTGCGCGACATGGAGAAGACGCAGACCGCGATGGCCGAGCTGGCCGACGACGCCGCGCGTGACAGGGCGATCGCCCGCTACGGCCGCCTCGAGGAGCGGTTCGCCGACCTCGGGGGCTACGCCGCCGAGAGCGAGGCGGGGCGGATCTGCTCGAACCTGGGCCTGCCCGCGCGCGTGCTGTCCCAGCCCCTGCAGACGCTCTCGGGCGGTCAGCGCCGGCGCGTCGAGCTGGCCCGCATCCTCTTCGCCGCCAGCGGCGACTCGGGTGGCAACGCCGGGACGACGCTGCTGCTCGACGAGCCCACGAACCACCTCGACGCCGACTCGATCGGCTGGCTGCGCTCGTTCCTGCTCTCCCACGACGGCGGGCTCATCGTGATCAGCCACGACACCGAGCTGATCGAGGCCGTGGTCAACAAGGTGTGGTTCCTCGACGCCACCCGCGGCGAGCTCGACAGCTACAACATGGGATGGACGAAGTACCAGCAGGCCCGCGCCGACGACGAGGCCCGCCGCCGCCGCGAACGCGCCAACGCCGAGAAGAAGGCCGGTGCGCTGCAGGTCCAGGCCGCGAAGATGGGCGCGAAGGCCACCAAGGCCGTCGCCGCGAAGCAGATGGCCCGCCGCGCGCAGGCCATGCTCGACGGGCTCGACGAGCAGCGCACCGAGGACAAGGTCGCGCACATCCGCTTCCCGGCCCCGGCGCCGTGCGGGCGCGTGCCGATGACGGCGCAGGGCCTGTCGAAGACCTACGGCTCGCTCGAGGTCTTCACCGGCGTCGACCTCGCCGTCGACCGCGGGTCCCGCGTGGTGATCCTCGGCCTCAACGGCGCCGGCAAGACGACGCTGCTGCGGATCCTGGCGGGCGCCGAGGACCCCGACACGGGCGCCGTCGAGGCCGGCCACGGCCTGCGCACCGGCTACTTCGCGCAGGAGCACGACACGCTCGACATGGACCGCAGCGTCTGGGAGAACGCCCGCAGCGCGGCGCCGGACACCCCGGAGCAGCAGCTGCGCACCCTGCTCGGCGCCTTCCTCTTCACGGGCGAGCAGCTCGAACAGCCCGCCGGCACGCTCTCCGGCGGCGAGCGCACCCGCCTCGCGCTCGCGGGTCTGGTCTCCAGCGCGGCCAATGTCCTGCTGCTCGACGAACCGACCAACAACCTCGATCCGGCCAGCCGCGAGAAGGTGCTCGACGCCCTGCGCCGATTCGAGGGCGCGGTCGTGCTCGTCACCCACGACCCGGGTGCGGTCGAGGCCCTGGAGCCCGAACGCGTCATCCTGCTGCCCGACGGCACCGAGGACCATTTCTCGGCCGACCACCTCGAACTGGTCGAGCTCGCCTGACCCTGCCGGTCACGGTCGCAAGGTAGCTGACATTCCCGCAGGTAGACGGCGTACCGCAAACGGACGCTGATCCACTCCGATCGGCCGAACCGCTTACCGATCACGCGGAATGTGCCGTGGCGCACATCCTACTTTTCGATCACCATGGTTCGACCGGACCTGCGGTCGGAGCAAGGGGTGAGATCGAGATGGCCGATCTGAAGAAGGGTGCACGGATCACGGGCACCCAGCGGGACAAGCTCGCCACGGATCTGAAGAAGAAGTACGAGAAGGGCGCGAGCATCCGTTCGCTCGCCGAGTCCACGGGCCGCTCGTACGGGTTCGTGCACCGGGTGCTGTCCGAGTCGGGCGTGACGCTGCGCGGGCGCGGGGGCGCCACCCGGACGAAGAAGAAGTAGGGGGCGCGACCCCTCGCGCCCGTCGGCGAGGGGTACACCTCTTCCCGGAGGATCCGGCGGCCCACCACCCGCCGGCCACGGGACGGCTCGCTTGACCTCGACGATGGTCGAGGTCGCACGCTCTCGGGGTACACGGTCCGAGGAGCGGAGGGCGAGCCATGGACGCCTGGTCGTTGATGCAGTCCGCGGCGCGGGCCGACAGCCTGCCGCGGTCGGTCCTGAAGGGGACGCTGCCCCGGATCTGGCGCTTCGCCCACCGGCACCACCGGATGCTGGCGGTGTTCCTCACCCTGGCCACCGCATCGGCGGTGATCGGCGTCGCGACGCCCGTCCTCGCGGGGCGCGTGATCTCGGCGATCACCAGCGCCGCGCCGGCCTCGACCGTCGTGATGATCGCGCTGGTCATCGCGGGTCTCGCCGTCGTCGACGCGGGGATCACCCTCGCCGAGCGCTGGCTGTCGTCGCGCATCGGCGAGGGCCTGATCTACGACCTGCGCCTCGCGGTGTTCTCCCACGTCCAGCGGATGCCGCTGGCCTTCTTCACGCGCACGCGCACCGGCTCGCTGGTCAGCCGGCTGAACAACGACGTCATCGGCGCGCAGCGTGCGTTCACCTCGACGCTCTCCGGCCTCGTCACCAACTCGATCCAGCTCGTCCTGGCCGTCGTCGTCATGGTGGCGCTGGCCTGGCAGGTCACGCTCCTCGCGCTGGTCCTCCTGCCGATCTTCATCCTGCCGGCGCGGCGCATGGGCCGGCGGATCGCGGCGCTGCAGCGCGAGTCGGCCGATCTCAACGCCTCGATGACCGGGCAGATGACCGAGCGCTTCTCCGCGGGCGGCGCGACGCTGGTCAAGCTGTTCGGCCGTCCCCAGGCCGAGGCCGACGAGTTCGGTCACCGGGCCGACCGGGTCCGCGCGGTCGGGGTGCGCACGGCGATGGTCAACCGCGTCTTCCTGACCTGCCTGACGCTGGTCTCCGCGCTCGCGCAGGCGCTCGTCTACGGGCTCGGCGGCTGGCTCGCGGTCACCGGCACCCTCGACGCCGGCACGGTCGTGGCGCTGGCGCTGCTGCTCACGCGTCTCTACTCCCCGCTGACCTCGCTGGCGAACGCCCGCGTCGACGTCATGAGCGCGCTCGTCAGCTTCGAGCGGGTCTTCGAGGTGCTGGACCTCGAGCCCACCCTCACCGAGCCCGAGACGCCGACACCGCTGCCCGCCGGCCCCCTCGGGGTGCGGCTGCACGACGTGCGGTTCACGTACCCGTCGGCCTCGCAGGTGTCGCTGGCCTCGCTGGAGGAGGTCGCGCGCCTCGACGACCGGGTGGAGCACGAGATCCTGCACGGCGTCGGCCTGTCGGTGGCGCCCGGCGGCATGCTCGCGCTGGTCGGCCCGTCCGGCGCGGGGAAGTCGACGATCGCCTCGCTGCTGCCCCGGCTCTACGACGTCGACAGCGGCGGGGTCGAGATCGGCGGCGTGGATGTGCGCGAACTGTCCTTCGCCGACCTCCGTGGCGCCGTGGGCGTCGTCACGCAGGACGGGCACCTCTTCCACGACACCGTGCGGGCCAACCTGGCCTACGCCGCCCCGGACGCGACGGACGCGCAGCTGCGCGAGGCGATGGTCCGCGCGCGGCTCGGCGAGCTGCTCGACGAGCTGCCGGCCGGGCTGGACACGGTGGTGGGGGAGCGCGGGCACCGGCTCTCGGGCGGGGAGCGCCAGCGGCTGACGATCGCCCGGCTGCTGCTGGCGTCGCCACGGGTGGTGGTGCTGGACGAGGCCACCGCCCACCTGGACTCGGAGTCGGAGTACGCGGTGCAGGAGGCCCTCACGGAGGCGCTGGTCGGACGCACGGCCGTCGTCATCGCCCACCGCCTCTCGACGGTGCGGGCGGCCGATACGATCGCCGTCGTCGAGCACGGGCGCGTGGTGGAGCAGGGCACGCACGACGAGCTCCTGTCCCGCAACGGCCGCTACGCGGACCTGTACCACACGCAGTTCGCCTCGCGCCCGAGCGCGGCCTGAGTCACCACTCACAGTGACATTCGCTTCGCGGCCACTCGGCGCTCGACCCCATGCGGGGCGCCGAGGGCGCGTGTAGCGTCGCTGAGCGTCCGTGCGCGTCCGCAGCAGTTCCCGGCGAGGATGTCGGGTCGGTCGATCAGGGAGGCTCCGTGCCGAAGTCGTCACCCTCGGTACGCGACTCCGGTGGCGCCCGGACGTCACCATCGGTGATGCGGCACCCCGTCGCCCTCGATCCCGCGTCGCCGCTGACCGACCGCGCGACCGCCGAGGCCTACGTCGCCTCCGTGTGCTTCAAGCACGGGCCGCCACGCCTCGTCGGCACCGAGCTCGAGTGGCTCGTCCGCGACGCCCACGACCCCGCCCACCCCCTCGATCCCGCGCTGCTGGCCCGAGCCCTCGGCCCGCACGCCCCCGCCACCCTCCCCTCCCCGAGCACGGTCGAGACCAACGGCCACAGGCCCCACCGCCAGACCCCCGAGAGCTCCGGACCCACCCCGCTCCCCGCGGGAGGCGTGGTCACCGTCGAGCCCGGCGGGCAGGTGGAGATCGCCAGTCTTCCGCTCCCGAGCGTCGGCGACCTCGTGCGGGCCGTGCGCCTCGACGCGAGCGCCGTCCGCGAGCGGCTGGCCGCCGAGGGCCTGGTCACCGCCCCGCGGGCGAGCGACCCGCTGCGTCCGCCGCGGCGGTTGCTCGACGTGCCGCGCTACCAGGCCATGGAGGCCTCGTTCGACCGCATCGGCCCGCACGGGCGCACGATGATGTGCTCGACCACCGCCGTGCAGGTGTGCGTCGACGCCGGCGAGGGAGCCGATGTCGCCCGGCGCTGGGCCGCGCTGCACGAGCTGGGGCCCGTCCTGCTCGCCGCGTTCGCCAACTCGCCGGTGGTGCACGGCCGCCGCACCGGGTGGAAGTCGACGCGCATGGCGAGCTGGCTGGCGCTCGACCCCGAGCGCACCTCGCCGCCCGCCGCCGTGGGCGCCGACCCCGGCCGGGAGTACGCGCGGCGGGCGCTCGACACCCACCTGCTGTGCGTGCGCCGCGACGGCGCCGGCGGGGTGTCCTGGGAGGCGCCCGACGTCACGTTCGCCGAGTGGATCGACGGCGCGCTCGAGACGGCGCCCACGCTCGCCGACCTCGACTACCACCTGACCACGCTCTTCCCGCCCGTGCGCCCGCAGGGCCACCTCGAGGTCCGCTACATCGACCAGCAGGCCGGCGACGAGTGGGTGGTCCCGCTGGTCGTCGTCGCGGCGCTGATGCACGACCGGGACACGGTGGCGCGCGCCCGCGCCGCCGCCGAGCCGGCCGTCGACCGCTGGACCGCCGCCGCCCGCCACGGGCTGGACGACCGCGTCCTGCGCCGCGCCGCGGGCGACGTCTTCGCGCAGGCCCACCGGACGCTCGCCGGGCCCGCGTTCGCCGACCTCGACGCCGACGTCCGCGAGCTCGTCGACCACGTGATCAGCGAGCGGGTGTTGCGCGGGCGCTGCCCGGCCGACGAGCCGCTGGACCCCGCCGAGACCCGCCTTCCCCCGGCGGCCGCACCGCCGCCGGTCCCTCCCGACGACCTGGACCCGTCGCCGGGCGACCGACCCTCCTCGGAGGTGAGCAGTCCATGACCGCCACCAGCCACACCCACGGCGAGACCGACGACGTCCCCGCCCTCCGCCGACGCCTCGCGGCCGACCTCGAGGCGGCGCGGGCCCGGACCCGCGCCCTGACCCACGACGTATTCGCGGCGGACGACGCCGACTTCACCCGCCAGCACTCGCCGCTGATGTCGCCGTTCCACTGGGACGTCGCGCACATCGCGAACATGGAGGACTACTGGCTGGTGCGCCGCGGCGCCCCGGACGCCGAGGAGACCGCCGGGGTCCGCGAGGACCTCGACCAGTACTACGACGCGTTCACCAACCCGCGCGCCGGGCGCCCCCAGCTCCCGCTGCTGAGCCCCGCCGAGGCGCGGACCTACGGCGACCAGGTGCGCGAGAAGGCCCTCGCCCACCTCGAGGCCGGGGCGTTCGACGAGCGCCGCACCCTGGCCGGGGGCTTCGTGTTCGGGATGATCGTCCAGCACGAGCAGCAGCACGTGGAGACGATGCTGGCCACCCACCAGCTGCGCGCCGGGGCCCCGGTGCTGCACGCCGACCCGCCGCCGCCCTCGGTCGTGCCCGGGCTCGCCGGCACCGAGATCCTCCATCCGGGCGCGGAGTTCCTGATGGGCACGTCCGACGAGCCGTTCGCGCTGGACAACGAGAAGCCCGCGCACCCCGTGCGCGTCGACGACTTCTGGCTCGACGCCGCCCCGGTGACCAACGCCGAGTTCGCCCGCTTCGTCGACGCCGGCGGGTACGCCGACCGCTCGCTGTGGTCCGGGGCGGCCTGGGAGCACATCACCGCCGAGGGCTGGCACGCCCCGATGACCTGGGAGAAGCTCGAGGACCGTTGGTACCGGACGTCGTTCGGGGTGCGCGAGGCGATCGCCGACGTCGGCGACCAGCCCGTGCTGCACGTGAGCTTCGGGGAGGCCGCGGCCTACGCGGCGTGGGCGGGCAAGCGTCTGCCCACCGAGGTCGAGTGGGAGTTCGCCGCCCGCTACGACCACGCCTCGGGCGCCACCCGGCGCTTCCCGTGGGGCGACGAGGACCCGGGCCCCGAGCGCGCCAACCTCGACCAGCGCCACCTGCAGCCCGCGCCGGTCGGCGCCTACCCGGCCGGGGCCTCGTCGTTGGGCGTGCACCAGCTGATCGGTGACGTCTGGGAGTGGTGCGACTCGGGCTTCGAGGGCTACCCGGGCTTCGAGCCGTTCCCGTACAAGGAGTACTCCGAGGTCTTCTTCGGCGGCGACTTCCGGATGCTGCGCGGCTCGTCGTTCGGCGTCGGCACGCCCAACGCCCGCACCACGTTCCGCAACTGGGACCTGCCGATCCGCCGCCAGATCTTCTCCGGCTTCCGCTGCGCGCGGTCGGCGTAACGGCGTGTGTCGCCACCTGGCCCACGTGGGCCCGACGCCGGTCACGCTGGCGTCGCTGCTGACCGAGCCGTCGCACTCCCTGCTCGTGCAGAGCTACGCCCCGGTCGACATGCGCGGCGGCGGCACCGTCAACGCCGACGGGTTCGGTGCCGGCTGGTACGTGTGTGATCTTCTGGGCTATAGCACAGAAGATCACGCACGTACGGCGCTCTACCGGCGCGACGACCCGATGTGGACCGACGCGTCGTTCCTCGACCTCGCGCGGGCGGTGGAGACGACGGCGCTGGTCGCCGCGGTGCGCTCGGCGACGGTCGGCATGCCGGTGTCCACCGCCGCCTGCGCCCCGTTCCGCGGCGAGGCCGGCGGGTCGACGTGGTTGTTCAGCCACAACGGCGTGGTCCGCGGCTGGCCGCACAGCATGGCCGACCTCGCCGCCACGCTCCCCGCGCTCGACCTCCTCACCCTCGATGCGGCCACCGACTCGGCGCTGCTGTGGGCCCTGCTCCGCGCTCGGATCACCGCGGGCAAGGACCCCGCCGACGCCGTCGCCGGCGTCGTCACCGACGCGCTGGCCGCCGCCCCCGGGTCGCGGCTCAACCTGCTCCTGGGCGACGGCGAGCAGGTCGTCGCCACGGCCGTCGACCACGCCCTGTCCTACCGGGCGTGGCCCGACGGCGGGGTGACCGTCGCCTCGGAGCCCCTGGACGACGACCCGGCCTGGACCCCGGTGCCCGACGGATGCCTGCTCGTCGCCCGGCCCGGCGAGGGGCACGACCCCCCGCACGTCACCGTCGCCGCCTTGTAGCCCTGGGCTGCGGTCCGGCGCTCTCCCGGGAGCGCCCCCGAGATCTCTGGGACCCGTTCCCGACGCCGTGAACGCCCGCGCGCCAGCCCGGCGCGCGACCCGACACCCAGGACGTGAACCGACACCGATGAGCCTGCCCGCCCTCGACGTACACCTCACCGCCGACGACGCCGACGCCGCCCTACGCAGCGACGCGCGGCGCGGTCTGACGTCGACCCCCAAGATCCTCACCCCGCAGTGGCTCTACGACGCCCGGGGGAGCGAGCTGTTCGAGCAGATCACCGCGCTGCCCGAGTACTACCCCTTCACCGCCGAGCGCGAGGCCCTCGCCGCCCACTCCGACGCGATCGCCCGGACCGCGGACGCCGACACCCTCGTCGAGCTCGGTTCCGGGTCGTCGTCGAAGACCCCGGTGCTGCTCGACGCCCTGCACAGCGCGGGCACCCTGCGCCGCTACGTGCCGGTCGACGTGTCCCCGTCGGCGCTCGAGGAGGCCGTCCCGGGGCTGATCGGGGCCTACCCGGAGCTCGACGTCCACGCGGTGGTCGCCGACTTCACCAGCGACCTGCGCAGCGTGCCGAGGGACGGCGGCCGGCGCCTGGTCGCGCTGCTGGGCGGGACGTTCGGCAACTTCGAGCCCGCCGACCGGCAGACCTTCCTCGCCGCCCTCGCGGACGCCCTCGAGCCGGGGGAGGCGTTCCTGGTGGGGACCGACCTCGCCAAGGACGAGTCGACGCTTGTCGCGGCCTACGACGACTCCCAGGGCGTCACCGCGGAGTTCAACCTCAACGTGCTCTCGGTGCTCAACCGCGTGCTGGGCGCCGACTTCGACCGCTCGGGCTTCGAGCACCTCGCGGTGTGGGTGCCGCAGTCGAGCCGGATCGAGATGCGCCTGCGGGCCCGCCGAGCGATGCACGTGCGGGTGCCCGAGCTCGATCTCGAGATCGACTTCCGGGCCGGCGAGGAGATGCGCACGGAGATCTCGACGAAGTTCACGCGGGAGCGGATCCGGGACGAGCTGGGGGTCGCGGGGTTCTCCCACGACGGCTGGTTCACCGACCCGCAGGGCCGTTTCGCGCTGTCGGTGGCCGTACGCCGCTGACCGGGACCAGCGGCGAGGACAGGCCGTTCGCGGGGCCCGTCACGCCGTCGGTCGCCGGCGACGCCACCGAGGACACCGTCCCCGAGAGGCGGACGATCGTCGACGCCGCCGGCGGGGGTGCGGTGGCGCTCCCCGGGACCATGGCCGACAGCAGGGGCGCCGACAAGCCGACCGGCGCGGACGGCACGGCGTCGTCGGCCCCGGTCCCGTCCGCGGGCAGGGCCTCCGACGATCCCTCGGGACCGGGCTCGTCCAGCACCCATCGTCCGTCGACGGGGCGGCGGGCGAGGCTCGGCCCGGCGGTCAGGGCGTCCACCGACACCGAGCGGAGGCGCCGGCGCGCCCGGGCGACGTGACGGGCCGCCCCGCGCACGACGACGGCCACCACCAGCCGGTCGCCGTGCGGATCGGGCACGGCGTGCAGGACGTGGTGGTGGCCGTCGTCGGTGCTCACGGTCAGCTCGGCCAGCGCGGGACCCGTCACGGCGGAGGCCGCGCGGACCATGTCCGCGTGGCTCGCCCCGAGCAGCTCGAGGTCGGCGAGCGAGGGGTGCTCGTCGGGTGCGTCGACGTAGCCGTCCAGGACGAGACCGCTGTCGACGTCCACGAAGGTGGCGGCGACGATGCGGCGGTCGTCCAGCAACGGGCGCAGCACCGCCGACAGCCCGTCCGAACGGACACACGTCAGATGCTGGTGCCGCCCCACCCTCGCCGCTCCCGTCCGTCGGGGGGGGTCAGCGACGGCCCACGGCGGGGTAGTAGCCCTGGTCCTGCGCGGGGACGGCCTGCGCCGACGACGGGTCGTCGAGGTAGAAGCGCTGACCGATCATCCGCAGGTCACGCCGCGCCATGGCGAGGTTGGCCTGCTGCCGGTTGAGCACGAGGTAGAAGAACATCTTGTCTTCGGGGTTGCCGTAGATCGGCCGGATCAGGTGGTACTGCGTGTCGAGCGTGATGAGGATGTCCTCGATCGTCTCGCGCAGGCCCAGCTTCTGCATGACGTCGAACTTGGCCCGGACGACCTCGCTGTTGCCGGGGGCGGCGACGTCCAGGTCGAACTCGGCGCTGCCGCCGCGGGAGCCCAGGGTCATGCCGCTGTCGTAGTCGACGATCGCCACGGCGAACGCGCCCTTGATGTTGGCGGCCTGGTTGAGGGCGTACTCGATGTCGCTCATGGATTGCCTCCGTATCGGGGTCCGCTCCGGGATCGGGGGAGCGGGAGGGTGGTCGTGGCCTATCGGCCGGGGAGGGCCGGTGGCGGACCGTGCGGCGGTGCTCCGGCCGGCGGTGAGCCGCGCCCGAGGCGGAGCAGGCCCGCCAGGACGCGACGCAACGTCTCGGGATCGGTGCGCCACCGCTGGGAGAGCACACCGGCGCTGTCCTGCGGTGGTGAGCGCCGGTGCTCGAGGTCGGCCGGTGGGACGGGTCCCGCCGGCCGGGTCGGGGGTGTCTGCCCCACCGGGCGACGGGGCGCCGGCAGTGCGGGCGGGTCGGTGGCCTCGGCGGGCGGCGACGGTGCCGGACCCCGGGTGGGCCACGCGGTGGGCGGGGCGGCGATCGCCGCCGGTGCTGTCGCGAGTGCCGCGGCCGGCATCGAGCGCTCCGGCACGCGCCGCGGGAACGTGCCTCCCGTCGGATGAGCCCGGGGCGGGCCCGGGGCGGCCGACGGCGTGGCGGCCGGCAGCGGTGTCGCCACGGGCGGCAGAACCGGAGCGTCGAGCGTCCGGGGGGTGGATCGCGGGCCGGTCGGGGGCACGGCCGGGGTGGGCCGTGCCGCCGGCGGGGACGGGGCCGCGACGGCCGCGAGGCGCCGCCGGGCGAGGGCGAGGTTGCCGCGGTCCCGGTCGACCCGGAGGTAGACCCAGGAGCCGCGGATCGGGGCCGCACTGTCGACCGCCCTCAGGAGGTGGTCGGCGGCGTCCGAGGTGACGATGACGTCCTCGAGGGCGAGCCCCCGGTCCGACGCCACCCCGCCCGCACGTCGGCCCCAGGCGAGCACCGCGCCTGCGGTGCCCCCGTCGGTGCCGATCTCGGCGAGGACGTGCCCGCCCTCGTCGAGGAGGCAGGCGTGGACGAGACCGGGAAGATCACTCAGGGGCTCGAGTGCCGACGTGGCCGGCGACGGCGCCGCCGGGACCGGGAGGGCGACCGAGGTCGACGGGGCCACCGAGGTCGCGGGAGCTGCAGGGGAGTGCCCCCGGCGGGCCGCCGGTCGCGTCGCCTCCGTGATCACGAATTCCTCTCGTTCGCCTCTCGATGAGGTTACGAGCCTAGGATTCTCGTTCACGGAGAGCAATCGGCCGAACCAGCGAATCCAGACTGTCCGGGTGACCCAGCCGATCGTCCGAATGCGGAGTGATTACTCTGCGCCGAACGGAGTCTACGGAGGGCCGATCAGGCTGACGTGCGGGGAACGAGCCGGGACCACAGCCCGCCGGTGCGCCGATCGGGTGTCACCGCCGCGGTCTCGCCCGCCGCCGTGGCGCAGGACGGGCAGCGTCCCGCCGGGGGCGCCGCCAGCGACGAGGCCCACACGGTGGCCCGGCAGAGGGCCTCGTACCGGCCGTCGCCGCCCTGCGCAGCGAGGAACGCGGCGTCGGACACGGCGTGGTCCGCGCCGTCGACGGCGCAGGTCAGCCACAGGGTCCGGGTGCCGGGACGTCTCATGCGGAGCGCTCGGCCAGGTCGTCGGGGAGCAGGTGGTCGTAGGCACCGCCCTTGACGGCAGCGACGAACGCGCTCATCTCGGCGACCGAGAACACGAGCGCCGGCCCCTCGGGGAAGCGAGAGTTGCGAACGGCGACACCCCGCGCGCGCACCGGCGCGAGCTCGACGCAGTTGCCCTGCTTGCCCGAGCGGGCGCTCTTGCGCCACGTCACGTCGGGGAGGGCGACTCGTGCATTCGCCACCTGGCCCATGCGACCGCCTCGATCATCTGCACGTGCATCCGACAGTGCAGCCACCGTAGCAAGCGCTCTGACCATGTGCACGTGCAGACGCGGGCGGCGGGTCCGCGGCGGCGACCTCAGCCCTCGGCGACGATCTTGGAGAGGTGCTGGCGCGTCTCGTCCGGGGTCAGCGCGTCGACGGCGACCCGGTCCATCACGCGGCTGTAGGACTCCACGTCGGCCCGCTTGTCGAGGTACACCGCCGCCGTGAGGTGCTCCTGGTAGACGAGGTCGGGCAGCTCCGGCTCGGAGAACCGCAGGATCGAGAAGGTGCTCTCGGCCGCGTACCCGGACAGGCCGAACGGCAGGACCTGTACGACGACGTTGGGCAGCGACGACAGCTCGAGCAGGTGCTCGACCTGGGCGACCAGCGCCGACGGGCCGCCGATGGGGCGGTGCAGCACCGACTCGTCGAGGATCGCCCACACCGTCGGGGCGTCGCGGCGCCCGAGGGTCTGCTGGCGGCGCATGCGCACGGCGAGACGGCGCTCGTCGTCGGGCGTCGCGCGGTCCGGGTGGCCCGACGTGATGATCGCGCGGGCGTAGTCCTCGGTCTGGAGCAGGCCGGGCACGAACATCAGCTCGTAGGTCTGGATGCGCGAGGCACTCATCTCCAGGCCCACGTAGTCCTCGAACCAGTCGGGGAGGACGTCGCCGTAGGGCTGCCACCAGCCGGGCTCGTTGCTGCGGCGCGTGGTGTCGAGCAGCAGCTCGCGCTCGGCGTCGTCGGTGATCCCGTAGAGGGTCAGGAGGTCGGCGACGTCGCGCTCCTTGAAGCCGACCTTGCCCGCTTCGAGCCGCGACATCTTGGAGTCCGAGCCACGGATGGACCACGCGGCGTCGGAGCGGGCGACCCCGGCCCGCTCACGCAGGCGCCGCAGCTGCGCACCCAGGATGATCCGGCGTGCGGTGGGCCCGGTGCCCTCCGGCTCGGTCTGGTCCCGTCCGGCCACGGTCCTGCGCTCCCCGGTTCGGCGTCGGGCGTCGCGGCGAATGCCGCCGAGCCCGAGAGATTACACGGGGTCCTGGGCGTCCGTGCGCTCCTCGACCCGTCCCGAGGCGCACTTCGCTACGCTTCTAGGGTGATCGCTCGACCGCGACCGCACCGCACGCCCGATGGGAAGTCATGACCGCTGCGCACTCCTCGTCCCGTCCGGGGTCAGCTCCCGCCCTCGTCGACACGTCCAAGGCGAGCATCGCGCGTGTCTACGACTACGCGCTCGGCGGGAAGGACAACTACCCGATCGACCGCGACGTCATCGAGAACCTGCGCAAGGCCGCGCCCGAGGCCGAGCTGCTGGCCGTCGACAACCGCGCGTTCCTCGTGCGTGCCGTCCGCTTCCTCGCCGGGGAAGCGGGCATCGACCAGTTCCTCGACTGCGGCTCGGGCCTCCCGACCGCCGAGAACACCCACCAGGTCGCCCAGCGCCTCAACCCCGAGGCCCGCGTCGTCTACGTCGACAACGATCCGTCGGTGGTGGCGCACGGGCGCGCGCTGCTGGAGGAGAACGACCTCACGTCCTTCTCCCCGGGCGATCTCACCGACCCTCGGCAGGTCCTCGAGGACCCCGTGGTCACCCGCAATCTCGACTTCGACCGCCCGATCGCGCTGCTGCAGGCCGGGACGCTGCACCACTACGACGAGGACCGGCTCTCCGTCCCGGAGATCATGGAGCAGTACATCGCGGCCCTGCCGTCGGGCTCGTACGTGGCGATCGCCCACTTCCTCGACCCCGAGGACGACGACAGCGAGCTGGCGCGTCGCATGGAGGACGTCTTCGTCCACAGCCCCATGGGCACCGGCCGGTTCCGCACCCGCGATCAGATCCGGGCGATGCTGCCGGGCCTGGACCTGGTCGACCCGGGTCTGGTCCGGTGCTTCGAGTGGTGGCCCGACGGCCCGGCGCTCAAGCCGATCGTGCCCGCCCAGCGCTGCATCGCCGGCGTGGTGGGTCGCAAGCCCTGAGCCCGACCCGACCGTGAGCACGTCGGACCGTGAGCGCTGGGACGCGCGCTTCGGCGGGCTCGGCGCGGGGGAGCCCGCGCCGCCCGGTGCGCTGGTCGGTCGGGAGGACCTCGTCCCGACCTCCGGGCGGGCGCTCGACCTCGCGTGCGGTCGGGGCACGGTGGCGGTCTGGCTCGCGCGCCGCGGGCTGACCGTCGACGCCGTCGACGTCTCCCCGGTGGGCCTCGCCGCCGGGCGGGAGCTCGCGGGCGCGACGCCCGTGCACTGGATCGAGGCCGACCTCGACGACGGGCTGCCGGTCGCCGGGCCCTACGACGTCGTCGTGTGCCAGCGCTTCCGCGAGCCGAGGCTGTACCCGTCTCTCGCCGACGTCCTCGCCCCCGGCGGGCTGCTGGTGATCTCGGTGCTCTCCGAGGTCGGCGACACCGGCGGTCCGTTCCGCGCCGCGCCCGGCGAGCTGCTGGCCGCCTTCTCCCACCTCGAGGTGCTGCACCACGAGGAGGGCGACGGCGAGGCGCGCCTGGTCGCCCGCCGCTAGTCCGGCGGGCGCCACCCCAGCACGCCGTCGAGCCCGCGCACCGTCAGCGCGGACGGCGCGAGGCGGCCCACACCGTCGCGCACGGCCGTCGGCACGCGTCCGGGCAGGCCGGCAACGAGGCCCGCGAGCCGCGACGTCCGGGTCAGGCGGGCGGTCCGGGGCCTGCGGAGGCGGTCGTACCGCGCGAGGCCCTCGTCGAGGGATCCCTCGCGCAGGCACGGCCCGAGGGTCGCGGCGTCCTCGAGGGCGAGGCAGGCTCCCTGGCCGAGGTTCGGGGTCATGGCGTGGGCGGCGTCGCCGAGCAGCACGACCCGCCCGCCGCCCGGCGCGCTCCCGCCGAACGAGCGCAGCGGCGGGAGCCAGCGCAGCTCGGTGACCAGCGCGGTCGCCGGGTCCACGCGGTCCAGGAGCTCCGGGATCGGCGCGTGCCACCCGGCGAGGCGCCGGCGCAGGGCGGCGAGGTCCGACGCGGCGGGCTCGCCCGCGGGCACCACCGCCCACAGGTGCACGCGGCCGGCGCGATGGGGTGCGACACCGGCGTAGGCGCCGACCCCCCAGGTCTCGCCGCCCGCCCGCGGCGGATCGTCGACGGCGGCGCTCAGACGCCAGGCGACGGTGCCCGTCGAGCGGGACCGTGCGTCGGGGTGGACGAGCGCGCGGGTCGCCGAGGAGATCCCGTCGGCACCGACGACGAGGTCCCCGGGCCCCGCGTCGGGGGCGTCGACGGGCGCGCCGGTGCGGACGACCGCGTCGGGCAGGGCGTCCGCGAGCACACGCAGGAGGTCGGCGCGGTCGAGCACGAGGATGCCGTCGCCGTGCCGGCGGGCGAGCGCGGCGTTGTCGGTGTGCGCGAGCCACCGCCCGCGCCGGTCCCGGATCCCGCCGGCCTCGTTCGCGTGCCCGACCGCCCGGACGTCGCCGCCCACCCCCAGGGCGTCGAGCGCCCGCAGTGCGTTCGGCCAGAGCGAGATGCCCGCGCCCTCGTCCCACGGCCGTGCCCGCCGCTCGCGGACCTCGACGTCCCACCCCGCCCGCCGCAGCGCGAGCGCCGTCGCCAGGCCGCCGATGCCGCCCCCGACCACCAGCGCGCATCCGGACACCTCGTCGTGTTCCCCGACCACGCCCGGCCACACGTGCTC
Organism: Actinomycetospora chibensis; assembly: GCF_028737215.1. GTDB lineage: Bacteria > Actinomycetota > Actinomycetes > Mycobacteriales > Pseudonocardiaceae > Actinomycetospora > Actinomycetospora chibensis. The sequence goes on from NZ_JAQZAM010000012.1 coordinate 36,419, forward strand.
CGGCGTCACTCCTCGTGGCGACGCGTGTGGCCGGTGTCAAGAGATGGTGCGGACGGTGGGAGAGGGTCGATACTCACCACGGCCCGCGCAGGGCCGACCGGGTGATGTGATCGAGGAGGCGCCGGACGTGGGCCAGCTGTTCATCGACGGAGCGTGGGCGTCGGCGGTCGACGGGGGACGACGGGAGATCCGGTCTCCCGCCTACGGGACCCTGGTGGCCGAGGTCGACGAGGCGGGTCCGAAGGACACCGAGCTCGCGATCGCCGCGGCACGGCGGTCCTTCGACGACGGCCGCTGGTCGTCGGTGCCGGCGCCGGAGCGCGGGGCACTCCTGCTGCGGGTGGCCGACCTGCTGCAGCGCGACAAGGCCCGACTCGCGCGGGCCGAGACCGACGACACCGGCAAGCGGGTGGTCGAGTCCGAGATCGACATGGACGACATCACGAACTGCTTCCGGTGGTTCGGGCACATCGCCGCGACCGACGACGGGCGGCTGGTCGACACCGGCATCCCCGCCGCGCGCAGCAAGGTCGTCCACGAGCCCGTCGGCGTCTGCGGGCTGATCACGCCGTGGAACTACCCGCTGCTGCAGACCGCGTGGAAGGTGGCGCCGGCGCTGGGGGCGGGGTGCTCGTTCGTCCTCAAGCCCAGCGAGCTGACGCCGCACACCGCGATCATCCTCATGGAGCTGCTCGCCGAGGCCGGCGTGCCCGACGGCGTCGCGAACCTCGTCCTCGGGGCGGGTGCGTCGGCCGGTGCACCGCTGTCGAGCCACCCCGACGTGGACCTCGTGAGCTTCACGGGCGGTCTGCAGACCGGGCGGAAGATCATGGAGTCGGCGGCGGCCACGGTGAAGAAGGTCGCGCTGGAGCTGGGCGGCAAGAACCCCCTGGTGCTCTTCGACGACGCCGATCACGAGACCGCGGTGGACAACGCCCTGACGGCGATCTTCCTGCACTCCGGTCAGGTGTGCTCCGCCGGTGCGCGCCTCGTCGTCCAGGAGTCGGCGCACGACCGGATCGTCGACGACCTCGTCGCGCGCGCACAGCGCATCGTCATGGGCGGACCGGACGACCCCCGCACCGAGACCGGCCCGCTGATCTCCGCCGCGCACCGGGAGAAGGTCGAGGCCTACGTCGCGGCCGGGGTCGCCGAGGGCGCGGTGCTGCGCTGTGGCGGCGAGCGCCCGACCGACCCGGACCTGCAGAACGGCTTCTTCTACCCACCGACGATCCTCGACCGCTGCACCCAGGACATGTCCGTGGTGCACGACGAGTCGTTCGGTCCGGTGCTCACCGTCGAGACCTTCACCGACCTCGACGACGCCGTCCGTATCGGCAACGACACCTCCTACGGCCTGGCGGGCGCGGTCTTCTCGTCCGACCACGGCACCTGCGAGGAGGTCGCCGCCCGTCTGCGGCACGGCACGATCTGGATCAACGACTTCGGTCCCTACGTGCCCGCGGCCGAGTGGGGCGGCTTCGGGCACTCGGGCTTCGGCCGGGAGCTCGGCCGCGAGGGCCTCGCCGAGTACCAGGAGGCCAAGCACATCTGGACCAACACCCGGCCGGGTCCGACCGGGTGGTTCCCCTCTTCCAGCCAAGGGAGTGGTTCGTGAGTACGGACAACAAGGACGCCACGGGGACCGACAACGCCGACATCGACGAGTTCGGCTACAAGCCGAGCCTCGTGCGGTCCCTCGGCAGTTTCCACACGTTCGCCGCCGGGATCAGCTACATCTCGATCCTCACCGGCACGTTCCAGCTCTTCTACTTCGGCCTCGGGTCCGGCGGACCGGCGTACTGGTGGTCGTGGCCGCTGGTCTTCGTCGGCCAGCTCATGGTCGCGCTGTGCTTCTGCGAGCTCGCCGCGCGCTTCCCGGTGGCCGGCTCGATCTACAACTGGACCAAGCGCCTGACCAGCCCGCACACCGCCTGGCTGGCCGGCTGGACGATGCTCACGGCCTCGATCGTCTCGATCGCCGCGGTCGCCCTGGCCCTGCAGGCGACGCTGCCGGAGCTGTGGAGCGGGTTCCAGTTCATCCCCGACCCGACCGGCGAGGACACGACGGCGCAGGCCCTCAACGGCGTCATCCTGGCCACGGTCCTCATCCTCTTCACCACCGCGATCAACGCCTTCGGCACCCAGCTGATGGCGCGCATCAACTCCGCGGGCGTGTTCATCGAGCTGATCGCCGCCGTGCTGCTGATCATCCTGCTCGCGATCAACATCGTGCGCGGCCCGCAGATCGTGTTCGACACCGGCGGCGTCGACACCAGTGGGCGACCGCTCGGCTACGCCGGGGCCTTCCTCGTGGCCATGTTCGCCTCGCTGTACGTCATGTACGGGTTCGACACGGCGTCGTCGCTGGCCGAGGAGTCGCACGAGCCCCGGAAGAACGCCCCGAAGGCGATCCTCCGTGCGCTGTTCTTCTCGTTCCTGCTCGGCGGGCTGATCCTGCTGTTCGCGCTCATGTCGGCGCCGGACCTCAGCGACCCGGCCTTCTCGAGCCTCGGCGGTCTCCAGAACCTCATCCTCGCCGTGCTCGGCCCGCTCGGCGGTTCGGTCATCCTCGTCGCGGTCGTCATCGCGGTCATCGTCTGCGCACTCGCGGTGCACGCCGCGGCGATCCGCCTGGCCTTCGCGATGAGCCGGGACAACAACCTGCCCGCCGGCTCGAAGCTGTGCACGATCAGCCCGCGCTTCGGCACCCCGATCGTCTCCTCGGTCGTGATCGGCGCGCTCGCGATCGTCCTGCTCCTGGTGACCTTCAGCCCGCAGATCTACACGGTGGTCACGTCGATCGCGATCATCATGATCTACACCGCGTACCTGTTGGTGACGGTCCCGCTGCTGATCAAGCGCCTCCGCGGCGACTGGGAGCCCCGCGAGGGCGCCTTCTCCCTGGGCCGGTGGGGCATCCCGGTCAACATCCTGGCGGTGCTCTGGGGCGGGTTCATGACGATCAACCTCGCCTGGCCGCGCAACGAGGTCTACAACGCCAGCGAGCCGTTCCACTGGTACCTGCAGTGGGGCGGGGTGCTGCTGCCGGGGATCATCCTCGGCGCCGGCTTCGCGTACTACTGGACCGTGCAGCGGCACAAGACCGGCGTCGTGGCCGAGCACGCGCGCGCCGACGTCCCCACCGACACCCCCGTCCAGGAGGCGTGATGGCCGAGAACGAGTACGACTACGTCGTGGTCGGCGGGGGCACCGCCGGCTGCGCGGTGGCCTCGCGTCTCTCCGAGGACCCGAACGTGTCGGTCTGTCTCATCGAGGCCGGGCCCTCCGACGTCGGCGACGACGCGATCCTCGACCTGAGCCGCTGGATGGAACTGCTCGAGTCCGGCTACGACTGGGACTACCCGATCGAGCCCCAGGAGTCGGGCAACTCCTACATGCGCCACGCCCGCGCGAAGGTGCTCGGGGGCTGCTCGTCGCACAACTCCGCGATCGCCTTCTGGGCGCCGAAGGAGAACCTCGACGACTGGGCCGCGGGCGGGGCGACGGGGTGGAGCGCCGAGGAGTGCTACCCCTTCTACCGCAAGCTCGAGACCGCGCTGGACACGACGGAGGAGGCCGAGCCCCCCGGCCGCGGCACCGACGGACCGGTGACCATCCGCACCGTCGGGGACCACGACCCGTGCGGCGAGGCGCTGCTCGCGGCGTGCGAGCAGGTGGGGCTGCCGACGACCCCGTTCAACACCGGGCGCACGGTGCTGCGGGGCGCGAACTGGTTCCAGGTCAACGCGAAGCCCGACGGCTCGCGGTCGTCCGCGTCGGTGGCCTACATCCACCCGAACCTCGGGCGCCCCAACCTCACCGTGATGACCGGCTACCGGGCCGAGAAGCTGAACCTCGACACGTCCGGCCCGCGTCCCCGGGCCACCGGCGCCCGTCTGCGCACCCCGGACACCCGGCACGCGATCGACGTGACCGCGCGGCGCGAGGTGATCCTCTCGGCGGGGGCCATCGACGGGCCGAAGCTGCTGATGCTCTCGGGCATCGGACCGGCCGAGCACCTGCGCGAGGTCGGCGTCGAGGTCGTCGTCGACTCCCCGGGGGTGGGGGAGAACCTCCAGGACCACCCCGAGGGCCTCGTGCAGTGGGAGGCCCTGCAGACGATGCCGACGGTGTCGACGCAGTGGTGGCAGATCGGGATCTTCGCGGGCTCCGAGGGCCGCACCACGCCGGACCTGATGTTCCACTACGGCTCGGTGCCGTTCGACATGAACATCGTCCGCTACGGCTATCCGACCTCGGACAACACGTTCTGCCTCACGCCGAACGTCACCGGCGCGCAGTCCAAGGGCACGGTGCGGCTGTCGACCCGCGACTACCACGACAAGCCCAAGGTGGACCCGCGCTACTTCAGCCACGACCACGACCGCGAGGTCATGATCCGCGGGATCCGGGTGGCCCGGGAGATCGCGGCCGCGCCGGCGTTGAAGGACTGGGTGGGCAAGGAGCTCGCCCCGGGCACCGGGGCGGAGTCCGACGAGGAGCTCTTCGAGTACATCCGCACCACCCACAACACCGTCTACCACCCGTCCTGCACGGTGAAGATGGGCGCGGATTCCGACCCCATGGCCCCCGTCGACCCGCAGCTGCGGGTGAAGGGCGTCGACGGCCTGCGCGTCGCCGACGGGTCGGTCATGCCGGACCTGATCACCGTCAACCCGTGCATCACCACGATGATGATCGGCGAGCGCTGCGCCGACTTCATCACCAACCCGCGCTAGGTGTCCGAGCGGGCCCGCCCTGACGGACAGGGCGGGCCCGGCGGCGCGGGCGGCCCACATCCGGGTGCGGTGTCGTTACGGTTCCCGGCGTGGGTTCGGACGTGATCGACACCGTCGACGGGATCGTCGACACCCGGCGCTACCCCCTCGACGACCCCGACGACCCGGCCTGGCACGACGTCGTCGCGCGCGCCCGGGCCGAGCTGCGGGCGCAGGGCGCCACGGTGCTGCGCGACGTGGTGCGCCCCGAGCGCCGGGAGCTGCTGCGGGCCCAGGGCGACCAGGTCGCGGGCGCCGCGCACACCGACGTCGCCCGGGTGAACGTCTACAACACCGACCCCGACGCCGACCTGCCCGACGAGCACCCCGCGCGGGTCGTGCTGCAGCGGCGCAACGCGTTCGTCGCTCGCGACCGGATCCCCGCCGGGCACCTCGTCCAGCGCCTCTACGCGCACCCGGGCCTGCACCGGCTCCTGGCCGCGTGCTTCGAGGTGCCTGCCGTGCACCCGCTGGCCGACCCGTACGCGGGCCTGACCCTCAACGTCGTCACGCCGGGCGGCGACCACCCCTGGCACTTCGACACCAACGAGATCGCGGTCAGCCTGCTGACCCGCGCGCCCGAGGGCGGCGGGGCGTTCGAGTACTGCCCCGGCATCCGCGCCGCCGGGGACGAGAACCACGCCGGGGTGCGGGCGGTGCTCGACGGCGACCGCGGGCCGGTCCGCCGGCTCGACCTGCGCCCCGGGGACCTGCAGCTCTTCCGCGGCCGCTTCTCGCTGCACCGCGTGAGCACCGTGCACGGCAACGCGGCCCGGCACGCGGCGATCCTCGCCTTCAGCGACCGCCCCGGGGTCGTCGGCTCCCCGACGCGGACCCGCCAGCTGTTCGGCCGCATCGCTCCGGAGCACCTGGCGGCGGCGACGGTCCGTGGTGACACCCTGCTCGACTGACCCCGACCGCCAGCAGAGAGGACCAGCATGACCGGGACGTTCGACGCCGAGGACGACCTGCCCCGGGTCCCGGTGCCGGCCCTGGCCGACAGCGCCGCGCAGTTCCTCGAGTGGTGCGACCCGCTGCTCGACGACGAGCAGCGGGCGCAGACGCGCGCCGCGGTCGACCAGCTGCTGCGTCCCGACGGACCCGGTCCCGTGCTCCAGCGCGCGCTCGAGGCCTTCGACGCCGAGCCGACGACCCACACCTGGCTCGACGACTTCTGGGAGTCGCGCTACCTCGGGCGCCGCGACCGGATCGCGCTCAACGCCAACTTCTTCTTCCTCTTCACCGACAGCGCCGACCCCGCCGAGTCGGAACAGGCCGCGCGGGCCGCGGGGCTCGTCCTCGGGGCGCTCGACCACAAGCACCGGGTCGACACCGAGACGCTCCCGCCGGCCACCCGCAAGGGCGCGCCGATGACGATGGAGCAGCACAAGTACCTGTTCTCGTCGACCCGCATCCCCGGCGACGGGCAGGACACCGCCCGCACGCCCTACACCGACGCCTGGCCCGGGCCGTCGCGCGAGCGGCACATCGTGGTGTTCGTGCGCGGCCACGCGTTCCGGATGGACGTGCTCGGGGCCGACGGCACCGCGCACACCGCCGCCGAGATCGCCGACGGGCTGCGCGCGATCCGGGCGCGGGTGGGCGAGACCCGCGGGCCCGGCGTGGGCCGCCTGACGACGAAGGCCCGGGCCGACTGGGCCGCCAGCCGGCGGGCGCTGCTCGCGGAGGGCAACGAGGCCGCCCTGGACGACCTCGAGACCGCCTTGTTCTGCGTGAGCCTGGAGGACGACGCGCGCGGCGACGACCGGGCCACCGGCGCCCAGCTGCTGCACGGCGACAGCGCGAACCGGTGGTTCGACAAGGCCGTGACGTTCGTGGTGTTCCCGGACGGCACGGCGGGGATCAACACCGAGCACTGCCGCCTCGACGGGACGACGGTGCTCGCGCTGGTCGACGGCATGCTCGACGCCTCCACCGCGGAGCACGCCGAGGCCCTCGGGGCCCGGTCGCAGGGGGTCCCCGACGCCACGCCCCTGCCGTTCGCGATCACCGAGGAACGAGCCGCCGACATCCGGGCGGCGGGTGAGGACTTCGCGGAGTTCGCGGCGTCCGTCGCGACGCGGCTGGTGGTCTTCGACGACGTCGGCAGCGACCGCGCCAAGAAGCTCGGCGTCTCGCCCGATGCCCTCGTGCAGATGGCCTACCAGCTCGCCCACGTCCGATCGAAGGGCTTCGTGGGCGCCACCTACGAGTCGATCGCCACGCTGGGCTTCCACCACGGGCGCACCGAGGCCATGCGCGTCGTCACCCCCGAGGTCCTCGCGTTCACGGCGGCGATGGACGACCCGGGCACCGACGATCCGGGGGCTGACGACGACGCCCGCCGCACGGCGTTCGACGCGGCCGCGAGCGCCCACGTCCGGCGCGCGCAGGCGTGCGCGGCGGGCCATGCTCCCGAGCAGCACCTCTGGGAGCTCTCGCTGATCCAGCAACGGCGCGGCGCCGAGCTCGGGGCGACCGAACCGCTCGCCGTCGTCGACTCACCGGGCTGGCGCATCATGCGGGACGACTTCATGTCCACCAGCTCCGCGCCGTCGGAGAACGTGCGCGTCTTCGGGTTCGGGTCGACGAGCACGCAGTGCATCGGCGTCGCCTACGTCCTGCTGCCGTCCCGGCTCATCGTGCACCTGAGCACCCCGGCCGCCGTGGGCGAGCAGATGGAACGCTTCGCGACCGAGCTGCGCCGGGCCCTCGACGAGATCACCGCCCTGCTCGAGGACCGGTGAGCGAGCACCCGGAAATGCGCGAAGGGCACCGTCAGCCGCTCTAGTCGGCCGACGGTGCCCTTCGCGCAGTACTTCAGGGCCCGCCTCAGCCCAGCATCTTGCGCAGCACGTACGGCAGGATGCCGCCGTTGCGGTAGTACGCCGCCTCACCCGGGGTGTCGATGCGCAGGCGCGCGTCGAACTCGATCGCGTCGCCGGACTCCGGGGTCGCGGTGACGTGGACGGTGTCGGGCACCTCGCCGTCGTTGAGCGCCGTGACGCCCGAGATCGCGAAGGTCTCGGTGCCCGTGAGGCCCAGCGAGTCGGCGTCCTGACCCTCGGGGTACTGCAGCGGCAGGACGCCCATCCCGACGAGGTTGGAGCGGTGGATGCGCTCGTAGGACTCGGCGATGACGGCGCGCACGCCGAGCAGCGTCGTGCCCTTGGCCGCCCAGTCGCGCGACGAGCCCGAGCCGTACTCCTTGCCCGCGAGCACGACCAGCGGGGTGCCCTCGGCGGCGTAGTTCTGCGCCGCGTCGTACACCGCCGTCTGCTCGCCGCCGCGGGTGAAGTCGACGGTCCAGCCGCCCTGCGGGAGCTCCTTGCCGTTGCCGTCGCGCAGCTCGTTGCGCAGCCGGATGTTGGCGAAGGTGCCGCGGATCATCACCTCGTGGTTGCCGCGACGGGAGCCGTAGGAGTTGAAGTCCTTGCGCTCGATCCCGTTCTCCTTGAGGTACCGGCCGGCCGGCGAGTCCTCCTTGATGGCACCCGCGGGGGAGATGTGGTCGGTGGTGACCGAGTCGCCCAGCTTGAGCAGCACGCGGGCGCCGTCGAGGTCGGTGACCTCGCTCGGCTCACGGTCCATGCCCTCGAAGTACGGGGGCTTGCGCACGTAGGTCGAGTCCGGGTCCCAGGTGAACGTCTCACCCTCGGGGGTGTCGAGCGACGTCCAGCGCTCGTCGCCGGCGAAGACGTCGGCGTAGCCCTCGGTGAACTGCTCGGGGGACAGGGCCGAGGAGATCGTCTCCTGGATCTCCTGCGGCGAGGGCCAGATGTCCTCGAGCGTCACCGGGTTGCCGTCGGAATCGTGGCCGAGCGGCTCGGTGGACAGGTCGAGATCCATCGTCCCGGCGAGCGCGTAGGCCACGACCAGCGGCGGGCTGGCCAGGTAGTTCATCTTCACGTCGGGGTTGATGCGGCCCTCGAAGTTGCGGTTGCCCGAGAGCACCGCGGTGACCGCGAGGTCGCCGTCGTTGACCGCCTGCGAGATCTCCTCGGGCAGCGGCCCGGAGTTGCCGATGCAGGTGGTGCAGCCGTAGCCGACGAGGTTGAACCCGAGCTTCTCCAGGTAGGGCAGCAGCCCGGAGCGCTCGTAGTAGTCCATGACGACCTTCGACCCGGGGGCCAGCGACGTCTTGACCCAGGGGCGGCGCTCGAGTCCCTTCTCGACGGCGTTCCGCGCGAGCAGCGCCGCGCCGATCATCACCGAGGGGTTCGAGGTGTTGGTGCACGAGGTGATCGCGGCGATCGTGACGGCGCCGTGGTCGAGCTCGAGCTGGGTGCCGTCGGCCATGGTCACCGGCACCGGGTGGGACGCCCGGCCGTCGGGGTCGACCGGCTGGCGGTGGACCCGCGGGCGGTCGGCGTCGCCGTTGGGGTGCTCGGCGGGCGGGTCGGAGGCCGGGAACGACTCGCTGTCGGACTCCTCGGACTGGCTGCGCGCCGCCCCGTCGTCGTCGACGTAGTCCGGCAGCGCGGCCCGGAACGACTCCTTGGCCGCGTCGAGCGCGATGCGGTCCTGCGGGCGCTTCGGGCCGGCGATCGACGGCACGATCGTCGAGAGGTCCAGCGACAGCGTCTCGGAGTAGTCCGGCTCGTGGTTCGGGTCGTGCCAGAGGCCCTGCTCCTTGCAGTAGGCCTCGACGAGGGCGACCTGCTCGTCGTCGCGGCCGGTGAAGCGCAGGTACTCGAGGGTCTCGTCGTCGATCGGGAAGATCGCGCACGTGGAGCCGAACTCCGGGCTCATGTTGCCGATCGTGGCGCGGTTGGCCAGCGGCACGGCGCCGACGCCCTCGCCGTAGAACTCGACGAACTTCCCGACGACGCCGTGCTCGCGCAGCATCTCGGTGATCGTCAGGACCAGGTCGGTGGCGGTGGCGCCCGGGGGCAGCTCGCCGGAGAGCTGGAAGCCGACGACCTTGGGGATGAGCATCGAGACGGGCTGGCCGAGCATGGCCGCCTCGGCCTCGATGCCGCCGACGCCCCAGCCCAGCACGCCGAGACCGTTGACCATCGTGGTGTGCGAGTCGGTGCCGACGAGGGTGTCGGGGTAGGCCTGACCGTTGCGGGTCATGACCACGCGCGCCAGGTGCTCGATGTTGACCTGGTGCACGATGCCGGTGCCGGGCGGGACGACCTTGAACTCGTTGAACGCGGTCTGACCCCAGCGCAGGAACTTGTAGCGCTCCTCGTTGCGCTGGTACTCCAGCTCCACGTTGCGCTCGAACGCGTCGGGCGTGCCGAAGAGGTCGGCGACCACGGAGTGGTCGATCACCAGCTCGGCGGGGGCGAGCGGGTTGACGCTCGAGGCGTCACCGCCGAGCTCGGTGACGGCCTCGCGCATGGTGGCGAGGTCGACGATGCACGGGACGCCGGTGAAGTCCTGCATCACGACGCGGCCGGGGACGTACTGGATCTCGGTGTCGGGCTCGGCCGTCGGGTCCCAGTCCGCCAGCGCGCGGATGCTGGCCTCGGTGGTGACGAGGCCGTCCTCCGTACGCAGGAGGTTCTCGAGCAGCACCTTGAGGCTGAACGGCAGGCGCTGCGAGCCCTCGACCGCGGACAGGCGGAAGATCTCGTAGGACTGGCCGCCGACCTCGAGGGTCCCCCGTGCGCCGAACGAGTCGGCGCTCCCCGTCGCTCCGTCGGACTGGTCTGGCGAGCTCACGGACACGTTCCTCCTTGGTCCTCACGGTGACGGCGAGTGGCGATCGGCCGCGACCGCGGGGTCGTTTCGGTGTCTGCCGCGTCGCCCTCGGTGGTGGCCCGACGGCGCGGCTCGTGCCGGCCGGCGCGGTGACGACGCCCGACACGGGGGTCTCGTCGGGAGTCTCGCGCACCCGCGGGGGTGCCGCACTCCCGCCCTCACCAGCCTACTTCGGAGTACCCCGGACGGAGGACCGCCGCGCACCTCCGACCGGCCCGGAGACCCACCCGGGCGGGCGATTCGTGCCACACCTCTGCGTGTCGCGCCGGTGACGCGGCGTGTGACGGCCACGCTCCACCCCGCCTGAGCCCGACGAGCCCGAGACCGACGACCGGCGGAGGAGGACGGCGTGCACGCCCCCCGCACCCGCCGCTGTGCCCGTCGGGTGCTCCTCGTCGCCGTGGTGATCGGTGTCCTCGTCCCGGCGCTCGCCCCGGCCGCCCACGCCGGGCCGGGCGCACCCCCCGCGACGACGCCGCCGCCGTCCGCGACATCCGCTCCGGGGACCCCGCCCCCCGACGACCCGGCCGGCGAGGCCGGCTCTCTCGTCGCCCGGATCGCCGCGGCGAGGACCGCGCTCGACGCGCTGACCGCCGACCTCGGGCAGCGCCAGGAGCTCGCGAACCGGGCCCTGGCCGACGACATCGCCGCCCGCGCCCGCGCCGACGGCGCGCGGCTCGCCGCCGAGGAGAGCCGTCGCGGGGCCGACGCCGCGGCCGCCGCCGCCGAGCGGGCCCGCGCCGACGCCGACGCGTGGATCACCGCCTGGTTCCAGCAGGCCGACGTGCTCGGGCCGCTCTCGGTGCTCTCGGGCTCCACCGGTCCCCAGGACGTCGCGGCGCGCGCCCACCTGCGCGACGTCGTCACCGCCGACCAGCGCGCGGCCCTCGACGGCGCCGAGCACGCCCGGATCGAGGCCGCCAACGCCGACTCCCGCGCCCGCGCCGCCCGCATCGAGGCCGACGAGGCCGCCGCGCGCGCCGCGCAGGCGCGCACCGTCGCCGACGGCGAGGTCACCCGCGTCCGCACGGACACCGAGACCCAGCAGGCCCGGCTCCGCGAGCTGACCGGCGAGCGCGACGCCGCCGAGTCCCGGCTGCGCGAGCTGGAGGAGGCCGACCCGGACCTCGCCGCCCAGCGCGACCGCGCCGAGGCGTTCGACGAGGCCGCGACCGCGCGGGACACCGCCCGCGACGCCCGGCTGCGCGCCGCCGCGACCGCCGGGCTCACCGCCCGCGCAGGCCGCGTCGCCGGGGGTGTCGCCGGGGGCGAGGACGCGCTCGCCGAGGCGGGCGTCGACACCACCGGGGTGAGCGACGAGGTGAAGGTCGTGCTCGAACGGGCGCTCTCGCAGCTCGGCGTCGTCTACGCCTGGGGCGGCGGCGACGCGCAGGGGCCGACGCAGGGCATCCGCGACGGCGGCGTCGCCGACAGCTTCGGGGACTTCGACAAGACCGGCTTCGACTGCTCCGGGCTGATGATCTACGCCTTCGCCGGGGCCGGGAAGGAGCTCGCGCACTACAGCGGCTACCAGGCCGAGTCCGGGCAGCGGGTGCCGCTGGAGGACCGCAGGCCGGGCGACATGCTGTTCTGGGCCGACGACGACGGCGCGGGCGCCGTGCACCACGTGGCGCTCTACCTCGGTGGGGACCAGATGGTGGAGGCGCCCGAGTCGGGCAAGAAGGTGCGGATCGCGCCGGTGCGCTTCGACGAGGAGATCGTCCCGACGGTCACCAGGCTGGTGTAGCGGGAGGTTCACGACGCCCACACCGGCCGGCGAGTTGCCTGGTGACCGGCAGGTAGCGTGCCGCTCCGGATACCCACGTCCGGCGAGGACCGTGGGAGAGCGAGCAACCGAGGGGGACGACGCCGGGTGCGGGGAGTCGGGGAGGGACGCCGATGAGCGAGCCCACGGACGCGGGGGCGGCGGGCACCACCGCGACGCCGGCGCACGACGCCGAGCAGCTCGAGCGCACGGTGCTCGAGGTCAAGCGGGTGATCGTCGGCCAGGACCGTCTCGTCGAGCGGATGCTCGTGGGACTGCTGGCCAAGGGCCACCTGCTCCTCGAGGGTGTGCCCGGCGTGGCCAAGACCCTCGCGGTGGAGACGTTCGCCCGCGTGGTCGGCGGCTCCTTCGCGCGCATCCAGTTCACGCCCGACCTGGTGCCCGCCGACATCCTCGGCACGCGCATCTACCGTCAGGGCCGCGAGCAGTTCGACGTCGAGCTCGGCCCCGTGGTGTCGAACTTCGTGCTCGCCGACGAGATCAACCGTGCGCCCGCGAAGGTGCAGTCGGCGATGCTCGAGGTGATGGCCGAGCGCCACGTCTCCATCGGCGGCGAGACCCACCCGATGCCCGACCCGTTCCTGGTGCTCGCGACGCAGAACCCGATCGAGAACGAGGGCGTCTACCCGCTGCCCGAGGCGCAGCGCGACCGCTTCCTGTTCAAGATCCTCGTCGAGTACCCGACGGCGGACGAGGAGCGGGAGATCGTCTACCGGATGGGCGTGAGCCCGCCGTCGCCGCACCGCGTGCTGGACCCCGCCGAGCTCCGCAGGCTGCAGGACGTCGCGGCGCAGGTGTTCGTGCACCACGCGCTCGTCGACTACGTCGTGCGCCTCGTGGTGGCGACGCGCTCGCCGGCCGAGCACGGGATGGCCGACGTCGGCGGCTGGGTCGCCTACGGCGCCTCGCCGCGCGCGTCGCTCGGCATCATCGCCGGTGCCCGCGCGCTGGCCCTGGTGCGCGGGCGCGACTACGTGCTGCCCCAGGACGTGGTCGACATCGCGCCCGACGTACTGCGCCACCGCCTCGTGCTCTCCTACGACGCGCTGGCCGACGGCGTCCCCGTCGACCACGTCGTCACCCGCGTGCTCCAGACCGTCCCGCTCCCGCAGGTGTCGGCCCGCCCGGTGGGCATGGGCCCGACGCCCGTCCCGGCGGCGGGACGGTGACGGCGCCGGACGAGCGGGTGACCGCGTGAGCGAGCCCGTCTCCCCGGACACCCCGGCGGCGCGGGTCCCCGAGCCCGGTCCGCGGCCCGAGGGCGCGCCGCCGGCGACGAGCCCGGCCGGTGGCCCCCGGCCGAGCTGGGCACCGCCCCCCACCTCGCCGGTGCCGAGCGGGCCCGACGAGGTCGCGGGGGAGCGCACGCAGGCCCGGCTCTCGGCGTCGCTGCGCACCCTGGAGCTCTCGGTGCGCCGGCGTCTCGACGGCCTGCTGCAGGGCAACCACCTCGGCCTCGTGCCCGGGCCGGGCACCGAGCCGGGGGAGCCGCGGCCCTACCAGCCCGGCGACGACGTGCGGCGCATGGACTGGTCGGTCACCGCCCGCACCACCGAGCCCCACATCCGCGAGACGATCGCCGACCGCGAGCTGGAGACCCAGCTCGTCGTCGACCTCTCGCCGAGCCTCGACTTCGGCACCGCCGCCTGCGAGAAGCGCGACCTGGCGATCGCCGCCTGCGCGGCGGTCACCCACCTGACCCGCGGCGGCGGCAACCGCATCGGCGCCGTCGTCGCGACGGGCGAGCGCACGGTGCGCCTGCCCGCGCGCGGCGGCGAGACCGCGGCCCGCGAGCTGCTGCGTCGGATCGCGGCGACCCCGCCCGCCCCCGAGGGCACGCGCGGAGACCTGCCCGCCGCCCTCGAGGCGCTTCGCCGCCCGCCCCGCCGTCGCGGCCTGGTCGTCGTGGTGTCGGACTTCCTCGGCGACGTCGACTGGGAGCGCGCGCTGCGGGCCCTGCGCGCCCGCCACGACCTGCTCGCCGTCGAGGTCGTCGACCCCCGCGACGAGGAGCTGCCCGACGTCGGCACCGTCGTGCTCGCCGACCCGGAGTCGGGGCGCCGTCGCGAGGTGACGACGACGCCGACCCTGCGCCGGCGCTTCGCCGCCGAGGCCGCGGCCCACCGCGGCCGGGTCGCCGACTCCCTGCGCGCGGCGGGCGCCGGGCACCTCGTGCTGCGCACCGACCGCGACTGGATCGCCGACGTCGTGCGCTTCGCCGTCGCCCGCAAGCGCGGCTGGTCGGGCGGGGCGACGACCGGCCGCGTGCCGACCGCGGCGCCCGGGGGGCGGTGACCGTGTTCGCACACCCCTGGTGGTTCCTGCTGCTGGTCGTCGTCGCCGCCCTGGCGGTCGGCTACTGGTGGATCAACCGTCGACGCCAGCGCTACACGATGCGCTTCACCAACCTGGCGCTGCTCGAGCGCGTCGCCCCCAAGGGGCCCGGCTGGTGGCGGCACGTGCCGATGGCGTTGCTGCTGGTCGCGCTGGTGCTCATGACGATCGCGCTGGCCGGGCCGCAGGGCACCGCGCAGGTCCCGCGCAACCGCGCGACGGTGATGCTCACGATCGACGTGTCGCTCTCGATGCGCGCCACCGACGTCGAGCCCTCCCGCCTGCAGGTGGCCCAGACCGCCGCCTCCGCCTTCGCCGACCAGCTGCCCGCCGGCATCAACCTCGGGCTGTCGTCGTTCGCCGCGACCCCGAGCACGCTGGTCACGCCCACCACCGACCGCCAGGCGATCAAGAATGCGATCGGGTCGCTGCAGCTCGCGGAGTCCACGGGCACCGGCGACGCGATCCGCGCGAGCCTCGCGGCGATCCGGGCGTTCGGCTCCCAGATCCGCGGCCCGGAGGGCCCACCGCCCGCCCGGATCATCCTGCTCTCGGACGGCAAGCAGACCACCCCGACCACCGACCCGGCCGACGACCGCGGCGCCTTCCCCGCGTCCGCCGAGGCGCGCGCGGCGGGCGTCCCGATCTCGGCCATCTCCTTCGGCACCGAGTACGGCGAGATCGAGATCGACGGCCGCCCCGTGTCCGTCGCCGTGGCCGACGACCAGATGCGCGAGATCGCCCAGCTCTCCGGCGGCGACTTCCGCCGCGCGTCCACCGAGCTCGACCTGCGCGAGACCTACGCCAACCTCGCCGAGCAGGTCGGCTACGAGGAGCGCACCGTCGACCTCTCGGGGCGCTGGTTCCTCGCCGCCACGATCCTCGTGCTCCTCGGCGTCGTCACCGCCATCGTGACGGGACAGCGTCTGCCCTAGATGTGCTCGACGTGCAGCCCGTCCACGAAGGCCTTGATGTCGGCGACGGCCGCACGGCGCTCGGCGGGCAGCGCCTGCCGGAAGATCAGCTCGGCGCCGTGGGTGAGCCCGAGGTTCGTCCGCCCGGCGACCGGGACGCCCGCGGCCAGGAGCTTGCGGTAGTAGGCCAGGCCCTCGTCGCGCAGGGGGTCGAGCTCGTTCACCGTGATCATGTGCGGCGGCAGCCCCACGAGGTCGTCGGGCGTCGCGAAGTACGGCCAGGCCAGCGGGTCCTCGGTGTGCCGGGCGTGGGGGTCGTAGGCGGCGACGAGCAGGTCCATGAGGGCGCAGTTGATGAAGTACCCGTCGTTCTCGATCATCGACGGGAGCTTGAGGAGCTTGCGGGCGTCGTCCCACGCGTAGCCGCCGCTGATGTAGGGCACCGACACGTGCACGCCGTCGATGGCGTCGAGGTCGCCGCTGCGCTTGGCGCGCAGCGTGGTGGCGAGCACGAGGTTGGCGCCGCCCGACTCGCCCTGGAGCACGATCCGGGTCAGGCCCAGCTCGCCGCGCTGGTCGTCGAGCCAGCGCACGGCGGCGGCGCAGTCGTCGAGGCCCGCGGGGAAGGGGTGCGGTCCCAGCTCGGTCCACGCGTTGCGGAACGCGACCCGCACGGCGACGACGCCGGTCAGGGCGAGGTCGCGGCACCAGCGGTCGTGGACCCGGGTGTCGGCGTCCAGGATCGTCATCCCGCCGCCGTGGATGTAGACGACGCCCGGCAGCGGGCCGTCCACGCCCGCGGGGCGGTAGATGCGCAGAGGCACGAGGTGCCCGTCGGGGGAGACCACGGACGTCTCGGTGACCTCGACGGCGTCCTCCGGGGCGTCGTCGGGCAGGTCCAGCGGGACCGCGGCGTAGACGGCGCTGAACCCGTCGTGCAGCCCGCCGACGGCCTCGCTCACCGCTGCCGGACCGTCGGCGCGGGTGACCGGGGGCGCGGCCGCCGGCCCGTCGAGCCCGAAGGCCGCCAGGGCGGCGACGAGATCCGGCTTCGCCCGCGGATCGGTGCGCAGGTCGAGGGTGGGGTCACCGAGGCGGCCCGGGAGGGTCGGTGGGACGTCGGTCGCGGTCATCGGTCCTCCGGGCGGCGGGGTCGGCTCCGGTGATCGACCCTATGAGCCACGCCACACGGCGCAAGGCGCTGAACGGCCGTGAGTGGTTGCCCGTGCCCCGGCACGGGCAAGGACTCACGAGGCGGAGCCAAAGCGGCTACCCTTCCGCCGCCGCTGGACCCGAACGAGAGGAGTCGCGTGAGCCGCGTCGTGCTGGTGACGGGAGGCAACCGCGGGATCGGGCTCGCCACCGCGCGGGAGCTCGCCGAGCGGGGCCACACGGTGGTGGTCACCCACCGCTCGGGCGAACCCCCGGAGGGCCTGCACGGGGTCACGGCCGACGTCACCGACTCCGCCTCCGTCGACGCCGCCTTCTCGCAGGTCGAGTCCGAGCACGGGCCGGTCGAGGTGGTCGTCGCCAACGCCGGCATCACCCGCGACGGGCTGCTCATGCGCATGCCCGAGGACGCGTTCACCGACGTCCTCGACGCCAACCTCACCGGGGCCTGGCGAGTCACCCAGCGCGCGATCCGGGGGATGGTCAAGGCCCGGTTCGGCCGGCTGATCTACCTCTCCAGCGTCGTCGGGCTCACCGGCGCGCCCGGGCAGGCGAACTACGCCGCCTCGAAGGCCGGCCTCGTCGGCCTCGCCCGCTCGACGGCCCGCGAGCTCGGGGGCCGTGGCATCACCGCCAACGTCGTCGCCCCCGGCTACGTCGACACCGACATGACGGCGGAGCTCACCGACAAGCGCCGCGAGGAGATCCTCGCCTCGATCCCGCTGGGGCGCACGGCCGCCCCGGAGGACATCGCCAAGGCCGTCGCCTTCCTCGCCTCCGACGACGCCGCCTACATCACCGGCGCGGTGCTGCCGGTCGACGGCGGCATCGGCATGGGCCACTAGACACCCGCCTGCGACAAACGGAGACAACGTGACCCTGCTCGAGGGCAAGCGGATCCTGGTCACCGGGATCATCACCGACGCGTCGATCGCCTTCCACGCGGCGAAGGCGGCCCAGGAGGCGGGAGCCACCGTCGTCCTCACCGGCTTCGGACGCCTCTCGCTCGTGAAGCGCGTGGCCAAGAGGCTGCCCACCGAGGCGCCCGTGATCGAGCTCGACGTCCAGAACCAGGAGCACCTCGACGGCCTCGCCGACAGCGTCCGCGAGCACGTCGACGGCCTCGACGGTGTCCTGCACTCGATCGGCTTCGCGCCGATGGAGGCCCTGGGCGGCAACTTCCTGAACACCGAGTGGAAGGACGTCGCCACCGCGGTCGAGGTGTCGGCCTACTCGTTCAAGTCCCTCGCGATGGCCTGCAAGCCGCTGCTCGGGCGCGGCTCGTCGCTGGTCGGCATGGACTTCGACAACACCGTCGCCTGGCCGGGCTACGACTGGATGGGCGTCGCGAAGGCCGCGCTCGAGGCGACCACCCGCTACCTCGCCCGCGACCTCGGTCCCGAGGGCATCCGCGCGAACCTCGTCGCCGCGGGCCCGGTGCGCACCATGGCCGCGAAGTCGATCCCGGGCTTCGACACCTTCGAGGAGGCCTGGGTCCAGCGCTCGCCGCTGGGCTGGGACCTCGAGGACCCCACCCCGGTCGCGAAGACGATCTGCGCGCTGCTCTCGGACTGGATGCCGGCCACCACCGGCGAGGTCGTGCACGCCGACGGCGGCTATCACGCGATGGGCGCCTGAGGCCGGAACTCCTCGACCGGTACCCGGGTCGGGGTGACGACCGCGACCGCCCGCGGCCAGCTCGGGTCGGCCCAGAAGTCGCTGTGGCGTCGCAGCGGGAGGAGCGCCCGCCGCTGGAGCCCCGGGTCCTCCGGCACCGGGGGGTCGAGCAGGCGCCAGTCGCCGCCGAACGCGCGCGCCCCGCGGTCGTCGGGCCCTCCCGGGCCGATGGGCTCGACCAGGCCGGGCTCCGGGTCCCGGTGCCGCCAGCTCAGGACCGGGCCCGCCAGCGGGTCGGTGTCCCGGTAGAGGTTGCGCCAGCGGCCGTCGAGGGCGTCCACGAGGCCCCGGACGGCGGGGAGGTTCACGGCCGCCGGGAACGCGCGGGAGAAAAGGACCTGGATCTGCGAGCCGAGCGTCAGCAGACCGATCCGGGCGGTGTCGCCGCCGAGTCCGACCTGCCGCACCAGGGTGGCGAAGGAGATCAGGCTGCCCTGGCTGTGACCACAGAGCACGACCGATCGTCCCTCGGCGAGGTGGTACCGGAGGCGGTCGGCGAGGCGCGGCACCACGGACTGCGAGTACGGCGGCGGGACGAACGGGTGCACGGCGCGCGGCCAGAACGCGACGACGTCCCACACCACGTTCACCCCGCGGCGGGTCGTGCTCTGTCGGGCCGCGGCGCGTCCCAGCAGCACGAGCCGGAGTGCCGCGGCGGCGAGCACGAGCGTCCCGAGCGCGAGCACCCAACCGCTGCCCGGCCGGGGGTGCTGCGTCGAGGCGGTGAGCACGAACCAGCGGGGGAGGTCCCGGGGTGCGTGGCCGACCGCCTGGGGGAGGGCGGCCTCGAGGGCGGCGAGCGACAGCACCGCACCCGTCAGCGCCAGGGTGACGGCGATGGCCACCACGTGCTGCTTCACGCGGGCGATCCACATCGCGGTCCCGATCTCGCGGACCCGCGTCGCCGGGAGACCGTCGAACCCGGCCGCCACGAAGGCGTCCTCCGCCCGCCGCCGGAAGTCCTCGCGGCGCCGGAGCCAGGCCACGGCGGCGACGACCGCGATCCCCGCCGCGACGATCGTGCTGAGCCCCCAGGCGTACACGGCCCGCGAGAACATCTCCGGCACGACGAGAGGTGCGGTGGCGGCGGCCTCCACGAGCTTCGCCGTGCCGAAGGCCGCGGCGCCGGTGTAGCCGATGCCGAGGAAGACCCCGAGGGCGGCGACGACCGTGGCCGCCAGTCCGTGCGCGAACGGGGCGAAGCGTCCGTCCCCGTCGTCCGGCCGCGCCCGGCCCCGCGCGACGACGAGGTTCGCGACGAGCAGGACGCCGAGGGCGGCGACCACCGTCACGACGAGCACCGCGCACGCCTGGTCGAGACCCGCCCGCGCGACCGGCGCCGGCGTGTCGACCGCCACCGCCACCGCCGCGGCCAGCAACGCCAGGGCGGCGACGGCGATCGCGACGGCGGCCGCGGCGCGAGCGCTCGTCGTGGCGCGGTCCTGCCACGCGGTGCGCGGATCACCGAGCACCGTGACGGCGACGATCGCCGCCCCGAGGAGCACCACGGTGGGCCAGAGGGCGGGACGCCAGGCACCACCGGCCTCGAGCAGCCCGACCACGGCGACCGTCGCCAGTCCCGCGGCGAGGTGCAGGCGCCGCAGGACGGGCACGTCCGGGTCGCCGGCGAGAGCCCGCGGACGGGCCAGCACCGAAGCCGCGTCCTCGTCGCCACCGTCCACCGGCAGGTTCCGGTCGAGCGACGACCGCGCCAGGACGAAGAAGCCCAGGACGACCGCGCCGGCGGCGAGGACGGCGGCGGCGCGCAGGACGGGGGCCGAGACGGCCGAGATCGCCGACGGCGCCTGCGTGGCGACGAGGTCCACGAGGACGATCCCCGCGCCGAGAGCAATCAGACAGGTCAGGAGGACCCCGAGCGCCCGCAGGGCCCCCGCGGCCACGGTGAGCGCGCGTCGTCCGCCCTCCGGCAGCATGAACCGCGCGACGTTCACCATCCCGAACGGCACGAGCAGCAGCCACAGGGCGAAGGTCCACGAGCCCGACGTGTAGCGGCCCCAGTGGAGGGCCTCGACGACGTGGCCGGGCGCCCCCACCTCCCGGCCGTGGTCGTCGATCGCGCGGAAGATCCGGGCCCACTCGTCCCCGGCGACCTGGCGCACCTGCGGCGCGTCGAGGACGGCCTCGGGCGGGGTGCCGCTCACGCCGTGCACCCGCAGTTCGACGACCGGCCCGTCCGACCCGTTGTCCATCCCGCCCCTCCCGACGTGTTGCCACGGAGAGTGATCCCGATCACGGGCGGGCGCCACCGATGTCAGCCGGACAGCCCAGTGCGCTCGCTCGGGGTGAACGTGTCACCGCCACGACCTCGGGGGATGCTGGACGGTGTGAGCGCTGCCTACGACGCCGTCCTGCTGTTGTCCTTCGGCGGTCCGGAGGCGCCCGACGAGGTGCGGCCGTTCCTCGAGAACGTGACCCGCGGCCGCAACGTGCCCCCGGAACGCCTCGACGCCGTCGAGGAGCACTACCAGCACTTCGGCGGCGTCAGCCCCATCAACGAGCTCAACCGCCGGCTCGTCGCGGACCTCTCCTGGGCGCTGCGGGAGTCGGGCCGCGAGCTGCCGGTGTACTTCGGCAACCGCAACTGGCACCCGTACGCCGAGGACGCCGTGACGGAGATGGCGCAGGACGGTGTGCGCCGCGCGCTCGTCTTCGCGACCAGCGCCTACGGCGGCTACTCGGCCTGCCGGCAGTACCACGAGGACATCGCGCGGGCCCGCGAGGCGGCGATCGCGCGGACCGGCTCGGCGCCGGACCTCGTCAAGCTGCGCCACTTCTACGACCACCCGCTGTTCATCGCGTCGGTGGCCGACGGGGTGCGGGCCGCCGCCGAGGGCCTGGAGGACCCGCGCCTGGTCTTCACCGCCCACTCGATCCCCGTCTCCGCCGACCGCACCGCCGGGCCGCCGGAGGAGGGCGGGCACCGCTACTCGCGTCAGATGGCCGAGGCCGCCCGTCTCGTGGCCGACGCCGTCGGTGCCACCGAGCACGACCTCGTGTGGCAGTCGCGCTCGGGCCCGCCGCAGATCCCGTGGCTGGAGCCGGACATCGTCGACCACCTCGACGACCTCCACGACCGCGGCGTGGGCGCCGCCGTCGTCAGCCCCGTGGGCTTCGTCTCCGACCACTTGGAGGTGGTCTGGGACCTCGACAACGAGGCCGCCGAGCACGCCGGGAAGCTCGGCATGGGCTTCGCTCGCGCTGCCAGCGCCGGGTCCGATCCGCGCTTCGTCGAGATGGTCGTGGAGCTCGTCGCGGAGCAGGTCGACGGGGCCCCCGTGCGCGAGCTCGGCACCGCCCCGCGCGCCGGCGTGGGGTGCAACGGCGCCCTCTGCCACCCCGGCTGCTGCGAGCCCGCGAAGCGCCCGGGGAGCTAGCGCCGCGCTCTTGCCAATCAGGGGCAGGAGCAGGGGAAACAGGCGTCCGACAGCCGCCATCCGGCGTGTTGCCAGTGATCGTTCGCATCGCTAGTGTCCGGCGTCACGTGGCCGGAGATGCATCTATCGCCTCCGCGTCCCCCTCCCATCGGTGGCACGGCGAAGGAGCCCTGAATGGCTGCGAGCGGCGAGATCAAGGTCAGCATCCTCGACTGCGGGATGATGACGGCGGACCTGACCTGGCTGCTGCTCAAGCCCGGGCGGTCAATCCGCCCGCGCCAGATGCGCGACCAGCCGACCGAGTGGGCCGACGTGCCCACGCACTGCGTCCTCGTCGAGACCCCCGACGGCACGATCCTGTGGGACACCAGCTGCCCGCGGGACTGGGAGGAGCGCTGGGGCCCGACGGGCCTGCAGGACTTCTTCCCCTACGAGAAGGTCAGCGACGAGGAGTACCTCGACTCGCGCCTCCAGCAGCTCGGTGTCGGGGTCGACCAGATCGACTACGTGGTGCTCTCGCACCTGCACTTCGACCACTGCGGCAACGCCGGCCTGTTCAAGGACTCCACCGCCAAGCTCATCTGCTCCGACAAGGAGAAGGACTTCGCGTTCGGGTTCGACGGCCTGTTCACGGGCGCGCACCTCAAGACCGACTACGAGGACCTGAACTGGGAGACGGTCTCGGGCGACACCGAGTTCCTCCCCGGCGTCACGCTCCTGCAGACCCCGGGGCACACCCCCGGCACCATGTCGATGCAGGTCGACCTGCCCGACAGCGGCACCATGATCTTCACGTCCGACGCCGTGTACATGGGTGAGAGCTACGGGCCGCCCACCACGCCGGCCGCGATCGTCAACGACATGGGCCAGTTCTACTCGTCGGTGGAGAAGATCCGCGGCGTCGCCGAGAAGACGGACGCGACGGTGGTCTTCGGCCACGACCCCGACCAGATCCGCCAGCTCAAGACCGTGGGCAACGGCGGCCACTACACCTGATCGGAGCACGCCTCCCATGACCGTCCCCCCGGTCCCCACCGAAGAATCGGTCTTCACCTGGGGCGCCCCGCCGCTCAAGTTCGGCGCGGGTGCCTGCGACGAGATCGGCTTCGACCTCGCCCAGTACGGCGCGAAGCGCATCCTGCTGATCACCGACCCGGGCATGCAGCAGACGGGCCTTCCCGACCGCATCGCCGACCAGATCCGCCGGTACGACATGACCGTCGAGATCTTCGACGGCGTGCACGTCGAGCCCACCGACGACTCGATGAACAAGGCCGTCGGCTACGCCCACGAGCAGGGCCCGTGGGACGGGTTCGTGGCCGTGGGCGGCGGCTCGGCGATCGACACCGCCAAGGCCGTCAACCTGCTGACGACCTTCCCCGGCGAGCTGATGGACTACATCAACAAGCCGGTCGGCAACGCCCAGGTCCCGCCGGGCCAGCTCAAGCCGCTCATCGCCGTGCCGACCACGGCGGGCACGGGCTCCGAGTCGACGGCGATGTGCGTCCTCGACGTCCTCTCGCTGCGCGTGAAGACGGGGATCAGCCACTGGCGGCTGCGCCCGACGCTCGCCGTCGTCGACCCGCTGCTGACGATGACGCTGCCGCCGGAGGTGACGGCGGCCTCGGGCATGGACATCGTCTGCCACGCGCTCGAGTCGTACACCGCGCGCTGGTACACGACGTTCGACCGCAAGACGCCCGAACAGCGGGTGACCTACTGCGGCTCGAACCCGGTGTCGGACCTGTGGTGCGAGAAGTCGATGTCGCTGCTGGCCCGCTCGTTCCGCACGGCGGTGGAGCGCGGCGAGGAGGACGTCGACGCCCGGATGGACATGATGATGGCGGCGACCTTCGCCGGTATGGGCTTCGGCAACTCCGGGGTGCACATCCCGCACGCCAACGCCTACCCCATCGCCGGGCAGGTGCGGGACTTCCACCCCGCCGGCTATCCGTCGGACGAGGCGATGGTGCCGCACGGCATGTCGGTGTCGCTGACGGCGCCGGAGGCGTTCCGGTTCAGCTTCGAGGCCGCGCCCGACCGGCACATGGCCGCGGCGCGGATGCTCGGGCCCAACGCCGAGACGCAGTCGAACGCGTCCGAGCAGCTGCCGCACGTGGTCACCGAGCTGATGCGCGACATCCGGATCCCCAACGGCATCGGCGAGGTCGGCTTCGGCGAGGGCGACATCCCCGACCTGGTCGACGGGACGATGAAGCAGCAGCGACTGCTGGCCACCTGCCCGAAGACGCCCACCGAGGACGACCTCGCGGAGATCTTCCGCAAGTCGATCTCGAACTGGTAGCCCGGTGCCGATCTACGACTACCGCTGCGACTGCGGCCTGCGCTTCGAGCGTCTGATCGGGCGCGACGCCCCCGCCCCGGCCTGCCCGGAGTGCGGGGGCGCGTCCCGCAAGGTGCCGTCGCGCCCGGCCCTGCACGGGCGCGCCGACGCGGGCCTGGCCAAGGAGCAGATGCCCCAGACCTGGCGGGGCACCTACCACGGCAACCGGGAGTACGTCACCCGGATGCAGCGCACGTGGGAGCAGCGCGAGCGGCTCGAGGCCAAGCACCCGGAGCTGCGTGGGGACACCCGCCCGGTGGCCGCGCACGAGGGGCGCTACGAGCAGGCCCCGCTGCGGGTGGGGGAGCCGATGCTGGGGTCCGGTTCCTCTGAATCCTCCGGCTCCTCGGGGTCGTCGTCATCCTCCGAGGGTCACGGTCACGGCCATGGGCACGGTCACGGGCACTAGGCGGCGCTGAGCACCCGGACGGTCTCGGCGACGGCGGCGACCCGGGCGCCCCGCACCGCGGTGGCCAGCGGACGCAGGGCGTCGTTGCGGGCCAGGGCGGCCGACGAGGACATGGCGCCGCCGGGATCGTCCCCGGACGCCGCGAGGAGGATCGCCTCCACCTCGTCGGCGTGCTGGAGCACGCGCAGCGGCCGGGGCGGGGTGCCCGTCGGCCACGTCGGGCGCGGCCGGCGGCGCAGCGAGTCCGCGATCTCCTCGCGGACCCCGCGCCGGGGCCGGGCGACGTCGAGCGCGGCGAGGGTGTCGGCCGCGTCGCGGACGAGGCTGCGCAGCTCGTGCTCGGCGTCGGGCAGGCTCGGGTGCGCGGCCGGGGGCACGTCGTCGACCAGGTGCACGGTCCAGCGCAGCACGCCGTCGGCGACGGGCGCGGGGACCGCGGCGAGCCCCGCTCCGGCGAGCACCGCGCACTCGCCGGCCTCCATCGCCGCGGTGCGCAGGGCGTCGGGACCCGGGAGCCCGCGGACGTCCCCGGCCGCGGGCAGGACGACCCGGGCGTCGGGACCCGTCGGCGAGCAGCGCTTCCGGGCGAGCGCGAGCAGCACCGTGAGCCCCGTGCCGGCCCGGTCCGGGGTCGGCAGGTCGGTGACGGCGGCCGTCGCGGCGTCGGCGGCGACCAGGTCGTGGGCCTCGGACCACGGGGTCAGCGCATCGAGGACGTCGTCGGCCGCGGCGGAGCCCGCGAGCCACGCCGCGCTCCACACGGCCAGGGAAGCACTCGCGCAGGGCACCCGATCACGATACGGGCGCCGCGGAGGTGGGGCTCCCGGGCGGCGGGCTCGCCAGTTCGATCTCTCCAGAGTGCCGACAGCGCTCGCCACCCGTCCGCGAGGGGCACCGTGCGCAGGCGCGCCCGCCCGTTGATCATGCGCCACGTGCCTGTCGCGTCGGCGGCCCCGCGAGCACACTCGACCCGCCGCAGCGAGGGACGCCCCGACTGCCCCGGACGCAGCGAGGGTGACCCTCGCTCGACCACCCTGGGCGTGTCGAGCCCGGACGATCATGGCGCGCCGTTAGCGTCCCGCCCCGTGGCGAGGACTCAGGGCCGGGGCATGCACGGTTCCTCCGGAGATGCCAGCTTCCGCTCGACCGGCGGGGCGGTCCGCGCCCCGGGCCGCGCGGGCGGGAGCGGGCCGTCGTCCGGCGCCGGGCGCACCGGCGGGCTGCCGGGGCTCGCGCCGCACCAGCCCATCCGCGAGGTGGTCTCGGTGGTCGCCGAGCCCGGGCTGGTCGTCGAGGACGCCGCCGAGACGTTCTGCGGCGCGGTGATCCGCGCGGACATCCGCGAGGTCGTGCTCGAGGACGCCGCCGGGCGCCGGCGGCTCTTCCCGAACAAGCCCGCGGCCTTCCTCCACGAGGGCCGCCCCGCCACCCTGATCCCGCCGCAGCGCGCCGCCGGGCCGGATCCCGCGGTCCAGCGCTCGGCCTCGGGCTCGCGCCGCGTCGAGAACGTCCGCGCCAAGACCGCGCTGCCGCACCGGATCTGGGTCGAGGGTCTGCACGACGCCGCGATCGTCGAGCGGGTCTGGGGCCACGACCTGCGCGTCGAGGGCGTCGTCGTCGAGCCCCTGCACGGCGCGGACGTGCTCGTCGACGCGGCCCGCGAGTTCGGCCCGGGCCCCGACCGGCGTCTCGGGGTGCTCGTCGACCACCTCGTCACCGGCTCCAAGGAGTCCCGCATCGCCGAGGGCCTGCGCCGCGAGCTCGGGCCCGCCGCGGCCCACGTCCTCGTGCTCGGCCACCCCTACGTCGACATCTGGGAGGCCGTGAAGCCCTCCGCGGTGGGGATCGCGGCCTGGCCGACCATCCCGCGCGGCATCGAGTGGAAGCGCGGCGTGTGCGAGGCACTCGGGTGGGGCGACGACCGCGACGGTGCCCGGCGGGTCCTGTCGTCGGTGTCGTCGTGGTCCGATCTCGAGACGCCCCTGATCACGGCCATGGAACAGCTGATCGACTTCGTGACCGTCGGTCCCTGAATTCACCTGCACCGACACCCCGGCGTGGCACACTCACCGGTGTGATCCCGCTGCTCTGGCTCGTCGCGGGAGTGCTCCTGATCGCGGTCGAGCTGATCTCCGGCACCCTCGTGCTGCTGATGCTCGGCGTCGCCTCGCTCGTCGCCGCCGGCGCCTCCGCGCTCGGCGCGCCGCTGGGGCTGGACGTCGCGGTCTTCGGCCTGTCCGCGGCGCTGCTCGTCCTTCTCGCGCGCCCGCCGCTGCTGCGCCGCATCCACGGATCGCGCGAGGACGGCTCGGCCAACGCCGGACCGACGGCGCTGCTCGGGGCGCTGGCCGAGGTGGTCGAGCCGATCACCCCCGCCGACGCGGGCACCGTGCGCATCGGCGGCGCGCTCTGGACGGCCCGCGCGCTGCACGAGGGCGCCGAGCTGGCCACCGGCGACCCCGTGGTCGTCGTCGACATCCGCGGGGCGACGGCGGTGGTCACGGCGGAGGTCGCCGGGCCCGCGCACCCGTCCCGCCCGCCCCTGCAGGGAGAGGGCTAGCTGATGGACCCCGTCACGCTCGTGCTGTACGTCGTGTCCGCGATCGTTCTCATCCTGATCATCACCGCGGTGGTCAAGAGCGTCACCGTCGTCCGCCAGGCCGAGGCCGCGGTGATCGAGCGGCTCGGGCGCTACCAGCGCACCGCCGCGCCCGGCCTGACGATCCTGGTGCCGTTCATCGACCGCATCCGCGAGCGGGTGGCGCTCTGGGAGCAGGTCGTCTCCTTCCCTCCGCAGCCGGTGATCACCCAGGACAACCTGACGGTCTCCATCGACACCGTCGTGTACTACCAGGTCACCGAACCGCGCAACGCGGTCTACGAGATCTCCGACTACATCAACGGCGTCCAGCAGCTCACCACCACGACGCTGCGCGACGTCGTCGGCGGGATGAGCCTGGAGGAGGCGCTGACCTCCCGCGAGACGATCAACACCCGCCTGCGCCGGGCCCTCGACGACGCCACCGGGCCCTGGGGCCTGCGCGTCGTGCGCGTCGAGCTCAAGGCCATCGACCCCCCGCCCTCCATCCAGCACTCGATGGAGCAGCAGATGAAGGCCGACCGCGAGAAGCGGGCGATGATCCTCACGGCCGAGGGCCACCGGGAGTCGTCGATCGCCGCCGCGCAGGGCAACAAGCAGGCCGCGATCCTCAACGCCGAGGGCAACAAGCAGGCCGTGATCCTCGAGGCCGAGGCCGACCGCCAGGCGACCATGCTGCGCGCCCAGGGCGAGCGGGCCGCCGCGTTCTACCAGGCGCAGGGCGAGGCCAAGGCGATCGAGAAGACGTTCGCCGCGATCAAGGCCGGCCGTCCGACGCCCGAGATGCTGGCGTACCAGTACCTGCAGACGCTCCCGCAGATGGCGCAGGGCGACAGCAACAAGATGTGGGTCGTGCCCAGCGACTTCGGCAAGGCGCTCGAGGGCTTCACGAAGATGCTCGGGGCGCCCGGCGAGGACAGGGTGTTCCGGTACCAGCCCTCGCCCGAGGACTCCACGGCCGCCACGCGCCCGGGTCACACCGACGAGGACGTCGCGGACTGGTTCGACATGAGCACCGACCCCGAGATCGCCAAGGTCGTGGCCGCCGCCGAGCAGCGGGCCGACGCCGCCGTCGCGGAGCCGGAGACCAACGGCCTCGGGCGCCACGCCACCGACGGCGTAGGCCTCCCACCGACCGACACCGTCTGAGCCGGGGGCCACCTCGTAGATTGGGGCCATGCTCGATCGCGCCCTCGTCGACGGCCTGTTCCCGGCCGACCTACCCGAGCCCGCCGAGCTCGAGGAGCGCTACCCGCCGCGCGGGCTCGCCGACGGTGCGCTCGTCACGCGCTTCGGGCCGAGCCCGACCGGGTTCGTGCACGTCGGCGGCCTGTACACCGCGATGGTGTCGCGCGACCTCGCCCACTCCACCGACGGCGTCTACGTCCTGCGGATCGAGGACACCGATCAGAGCCGCGAGGTCGAGGGCGCCGACGCGCAGTTCACCCGCGCGTTCGACGCGTTCGACCTCGTCCCCGACGAGGGCGACACCGCACTCCCGGCTCCGCGCGGGGAGTACGGGCCGTACCACCAGTCGCAGCGCGCCGCGATCTACCAGACCTACGTGCGCGAGCTGATGCGCGAGGGCCGGGCGTACCCGTGCTTCGCCACCAAGTCCGAGCTCGCGCAGATCTCCGACGCGCAGCGCACGCTCAAGCTGCCGACCGGGTACTACGGCCGCTGGGCACCGTGGCGCGACGCCTCCGCCGAGGACGTCCGGGCGGCGCTCGACGCCGGCAAGCCGTGGGTCGCGCGGTTCCGGTCCGAGGGAAAGGTGGGGGAGCGGTTCGCGTTCACCGACCGGCTGCGCGGCCGGGTCGAGATGGAGGACAACCACAACGACGTGGTCGTCCTCAAGACCTCGGAGAGCCCGACGCGGCTGCCGACCTACCACTTCGCCCACGCCGTCGACGACCACCTCATGCGCACGAGCCTCGTCGTGCGTACCGAGGAGTGGCTCTCGTCGGTGCCGACGCACCGCCAGCTGTTCGCCGCGCTGGGCTTCGAGCCCGTCGACTACGCGCACCTCGCGCCGCTGATGAAGCAGGAGGGCGGCTCGAAGCGCAAGCTCTCCAAGCGCAAGGACGCCGAGGCCTCCGTCGACTACTACCTCGAGGCCGGCTTCCCGGTGCCCGCCGTGCAGTACTACCTGCGCGGGCTCGCCAACCCTCGGCTGGCCGAGGTCCCGCTGGACGAGGCCCTGGCGACGCCGTTGCGCCTCGACGAGTTCGGGCTCGCGGGGCCGCTGGTCGACACGGTGAAGCTCAGCGACATCTCCGCCGACCACATCGCGACGCTGTCGGGGCCCGACGTGCTCGCCGGGGTGCGGGCGTGGGCCACCGAGTACGACCCCGAGGTCGTCAAGGTGCTCGACGCGAACCCCGAGCTCGCGCTCGCGGCGATCGACGTCGAGCGGGTGGGCGTGGAGAACCCGCGCAAGGACCTCGCGAAGTGGTCGGACTTCCGCGAGGCCTACGGCTTCTTCTTCCCCGAGCTCTTCACCGACGTCACCGACCCCGGCGACGAGCGGTTCGGCGAGCTGGACGCGTCGCTGGTGCGCACCGTCGCGGCGGATCTCGCGGACACGTACACGCACGAGGGCGACCAGCCGACGTGGTTCCAGCAGATTCGCGACCTCGCGACCCGCCACGGTTTCGCGCCCAACCCGAAGACGTACAAGAAGGACCCCGACGCCTACCCGGGCATGCTGCGCGACGCCGCCAACGTCGCCCGCGTCGCGATCACCGGGGCGCAGCGCAGCCCCGATCTCTACGAGGTCACCCGGGCCCTCGGGGCCGACGAGGTCGTGCGCCGGCTGCGCGCCACGGCGGGCACCGCGGGCTGAGGGCCGTGTACGTCCGCACCGGCCAGGGCCGCCGCATCGCCTACGACCGCGAGGGTTCGGGCGGGCGTCCGCTCGTGCTCGTCGGCGGCCTGGGGCAGATGCGGGCCACCGACGCCGCGACCCGCACCCTGTGCGGCGAGCTCGCCGCCCGCGGGTTCGACGTCGTGCACCACGACCGGCCCGGGCGGGGCGACAGCACCGGCGACCCGCCGTTCACCCTGGCCGGGGAGGTGGAGGCCCTCCGCGCGCTGGTCGACGAGCTCGGCGGGCGGGCGGCGCTCTACGGCAGCTCCTCGGGCGGCGCGATCGCCCTGGGCGCCGCGACGCGGATCCCGGGGGTCGACCACCTGGTGCTCTGGGAGACCCCGCTCGGCACCGACGGCTCCGCCGACGCCCGGGCCTGGCACGCCGGCATCGTCGAACGCACGAGGTCCGCAGGCCCCGAGGCGGTGCTGCGCTTCGCGATGGACGGCATGCCCCCGGAGTGGCTCGACGGGATGCTCGCCGGCCCGGACCGCGAGCGCTACCTGCGGCTCGCGCCGACGACGGCGGCCGATGCCGAGGCGCTCGCGTGGGCGGCCGACGCCCTGCGCGACGGCACGGTCGCCCGGGAGGTCACCGCGCCGACGACGGTGCTCACCGGCACCTCCGCCTGGCCGCTGTTCGTCGAGGCCGCCGACGCGCTGGTCGACGTGCTGCCGCACGCGGAGCGCGGCGATGTGCCCGGGGCCGCGCACGGCTGGGAACCGGCCGATCTCGCGCGGGTGCTGGCCGAGGTCCTGCTCTAGGAGCCATGCTCGCGGCGTCCTGCTTCCGGCGTCCTGCTTCCGGGCGCACCCCGGTCGTCACATTCCGAGGACAGTGGGCGTCATGAGCCCGACGACCGTGCCCCTGCACCTCGGAGCCCACGCGCCGACGGCGGGTGTGGACCTCTCCGGCGTCGCCGCGGTCGGCGACACGCTCTTCGTCGCCCCGGACGAGGGCTCCTCGCTGCTCGCGCTGCGGCGCGACGGTCGGGGGTGGGGCAGTCCCGACGAGGTGCCGCTCGGCGAGGCCGTCGACCTGCCGGGCAAGCCCGGCGAGGAGGTCGACGCCGAGGGGCTGGACGTCGTCGACGGCTGCCTGTGGGTCGTCGGCTCGCACAGCCCGAAGCGCAAGCGGGTCAAGCCCGGCACCGACCCGGCGGACGTGCCCGCGTGCCTCGCCAGGACGTCGAGGGAGAAGTCGCGGCGCCTGCTCGCCCGGCTGCCGCTGCAGGACGGGCCGGACGGCCCGCGTCCCGCACCCGGCGCGGGGGCCCGCCTGCCGTCGGGCCGACGGGGTCTGTGGGGCGCGCTCGCCGACGACGAGCACCTCGGCCCGTTCCTCGGCATCCCGGGCAAGGACAACGGGTTCGACGTCGAGGGCGTCGCCGTGCTGGGGGAGCGGGTCGTCCTCGGGCTGCGCGGACCGGTGCTGCGCGGGTGGGCCGTGCTGCTGGGGCTGGCGGTGCACGTCGACGGCACTGAACTGGTGCTCGAGGGGATCGACAAGGTCTTCCTCGACCTCGACGGCCTCGGTGTGCGCGACCTCGCCCGCGCCGGCGACGACCTGCTCGTCCTCGCGGGCCCGACGATGGTGCTCGACGGGCCGGCCCGCGTCCTTCGCGTGCCGGGCGCGGCGGCCGCCCCGCTCCCTCCGGCGATCCCGCGCGACGGGATCGAGACGGTCGCGGAGCTCGCCGTCGGCGTGAGCTGCGACCGCCCCGAGGGCCTCGCCGTCCTGCCCGAGGGTCTGCTCGTCCTGCACGACACCCCGGCTGCCCACCGCCTCGACGGCGAGACCCTCCTGGGAGACCTGTGGCCTGCGGCCACGTGAGTGATCCGGGTTGCCTGGCAACCCTGATCACTCACGTGGGAGGCCCCTCACACGTTCATCGCCACGTACTTGATCTCGAGGTACTCGTCGATGCCGACGGTGCCGCCCTCGCGGCCCAGGCCCGACTGCTTCACGCCCCCGAAGGGCGCGCCGGCGTTGGACACCATGCCCTGGTTGAGCCCGACCATCCCCGCCTCGAGGCGCTCGGAGAGCCGGATCGCCCGGCTCAGGTCCTTCGTGTACAGGTAGCTCACCAGGCCGAACTCGGTGTCGTTGGCAGCGCGGATCGCGTCGTCGTCCTCGGTGAAGGTGAAGATCGGCGCCACCGGGCCGAAGATCTCCTCCTTGGCCAGGCGCGCCGAGGTGGGCACGTCGGAGAGCACCGTCGGCGGGTAGAAGTAGCCCGCGCCCGAGGGAATCTCGCCCCCGGTGCGCAGGGTGGCGCCCTTCTGCACGGCGTCGTCGACGAGCTCGGCGACCTTGTCACGCTGGTCGGCCTCGACGAGCGGGCCGACCTCGACACCCTCCTCGGTGCCGCGCCCGACCTTCATGTCGGCCATCCGGTCGACGAGCTTCTTCGTGAACTCCTCGGCGACGTCGGCGTGGATGTAGAAGCGGTTCGCCGCGGTGCACGCCTCGCCGATGTTGCGCATCTTGGCGAGCATCGCGCCCTGCACGGCCTCGTCGACGTCGGCGTCGGCGCACACCACGAACGGGGCGTTGCCGCCGAGCTCCATCGACGTCTTGAGCACCTGCTGCGCGGACTGCTCGATCAGCTTCTGCCCGACCTCGGTGGACCCGGTGAACGACAGCTTCCGGATGCGCCCG
The DNA here is from genome assembly GCF_028737215.1 of Actinomycetospora chibensis. GTDB lineage: Bacteria > Actinomycetota > Actinomycetes > Mycobacteriales > Pseudonocardiaceae > Actinomycetospora > Actinomycetospora chibensis. The sequence continues at coordinate 69,070 of NZ_JAQZAM010000012.1, forward strand.
TCGGCGATCAGCGGCCCCATCACCTTGCCGGTGGACGTCGTCGTCACGACGTTGAGCACGCCGTCGGGCAGGCCCGCCTCGGCGAGGATGTCGGCCAGCTTGAGGATGGTCAGCGGCGTCAGGCTCGCCGGCTTGATGACCATCGTGCAGCCGGCCGCGATCGCCGGGCCGATCTTGCGGGTGCCCATCGCCAGCGGGAAGTTCCACGGCGTGATCAGCAGGCACGGCCCGATCGGCTGACGCATCACGAGGACGCGCCCGCTGCCGGTGGCGTTGACCTTCCACTCGCCGGAGATCCGCACGGCCTCCTCGGAGAACCAGCGGAAGAACTCCGCGGCGTAGGTGATCTCCGCCTTGGACTCGGCCAGCGGCTTGCCCATCTCCAGCGTCATGATCAGGGCGATGTCGTCGGCACGCTCGGTGATCAGCTCGAACGCGCGGCGCAGGATCTCCTCGCGTTCGCGGGGTGCGGTGGCGGCCCAGTCGGGCTGCGCGTCGTGCGCGGCCTGCAGCGCGACCATGCCGTCCTCCGGCGAGGCGTCCGCCACGTCGCAGAGGAGCTCGCCCGTCGACGGGTCCTCGACGCCGAACGTCCTCTGCTCGGTGGCGTCACGCACCGATCCGCCGATGATCAGTCCCTTCGTGACCTCGTCGATCACGCGACGTTCCCGGTCGGTCTCGGCCATGCGTCCCCTCCCGCTTCGTCACGTCCCGATCGGGACGTGCACGACTCATCCTCGCCCCGCTAGGTGCCCCCGTCTCCGCAGGCCCATGCCGACCGTCCGGCCTAGGCTCCGGCCCGTGTCCCGACCCCACCACCACGTCCGCGCCCGACCCGACCTGCCCCAGCGGGTGGGACCGGAGGCGAGTGCCCTCGTCGTCGGCGGCGGGATCGCGGGCGTGACCGCCGCGCTGGTCCTCGCCGAGCGGGGCGTGAAGGTCGAGCTGCTCGAGGCGGCGCCGCACCTCGGCGGGCGCCTCGGCACCTGGGACCGGCGCCTGGCCGACGGCAGCGAGGTCGTGGTCGAGCACGGCTACCACGGCTTCTTCCGGCAGTACTACACGCTGCGCGACATCCTGCGCCGCCTCGACCCGGACCTCGGCTTCCTGCGCGACGTGGGCGGCTACCCCATCGCGAGCCGCCCGTCGGTGGGCTGGGAGCCCGAGGACTTCACCGCGCTGCCGCGCACCCCGCTGCTCAACCTCGTCGCCCTCGTCCTGCGCAGCCCGAGCTTCAAGCTCGGCGAGCTGCGGCACGTGAACGCCGACGAGGCGCTGGCGATGCTGCACTACGACCCCGTCCGGACCTACGCCGAGCACGACCACCGCAGCGCGGCGGAGCTGCTCGACTCCCTCGGCTTCTCCGACCGCGGCCGGGCCATGCTCTTCGAGGTCTTCGCGCACTCGTTCTTCAACGTCGAGCAGCGTTACTCGGCGGCCGAGTTCCTGGCGATGTGCCACTTCTACTTCACAGCCAACCCCGAGGGCCTCGGCATGGACGCCACGACCGAGGACTACCGCACCTCGCTGTGGGAGCCGTTCACGCGCCTGCTGGAGAAGCACGGGGCGACGGTGAGCACCGGGACGCGCGCGGTGGCGGTGCGGCCCGACGGCGCGCACGGGTGGGCCGTCGACGTCGAGGGCGAGCCCGCCCGCCACGCCCGCCACCTCGTCGTCACCACCGACGTCCCGGCCACGCGCGACCTCGTGGCCGCGTCCCCCGAGCTCGTCGCCGCCGCCCCGGGGCTGGCGCGGCGGATCGCTGCGCTGCCGAGCGGCGAGCCCTACGTCGTCGCCCGGCTGTTCTGCGAGGGCGACGTCGACCCGGCGCGGGCGGTGTTCACCGGCGTCACCCGCGAGGAGGTCCTCGACTCGGTGGCGCTCTTCCACCGGCTCGAGGGCGGGTCGGCGCGCTGGGCCGCCGAGTCGGGGCCGGGACGGCGCTCGGTGATCGAGCTGCACTCGTACGCCTGCCCGTCCGGGACCCCGACCGACGACCTCGTCGCGGCGATGCGCACCGAGCTCGCCGCCCTCTGGCCCGAGACCGCTGACCTGCGCGTGATCGACGTCGAGGCGCACCGCTACACCAACGCGCCGGGCTTCGACCCCGGCTACCACCTCGTGCGGCCCGGCGTCCTCACCGACGCCCGCGGGCTGCGCCTGGCCGGCGACTGGGTGGCGAGCGACGTCCCGTCGGCGCTGATGGAGCGCGCGGCCGTCACCGCGGTCACGGCGGCGAACGACGTCCTGCGCGAGGAGGGCGTCGGCCCGGAGCCGATGCGCTCGATCCGCCCGCGGGGCATCCTCGCCGGCCGCCGGCCGTGAGCGATGTTCGGGGCCATAGCCCCGAAGATCGCTCACGTGGGGCGAGCACGGCAGGTGGGGGCGCGACGCGATACCGTCTGCGCGCCGCCGGGGAGACCGGCGCGACGACCTGGGAGGGAACCGAGTGCCGAACCGACGGACGGCCGGGCGCACCGCGGCCCTGGCGGCCGTACTGCTCGCCGGGGGCATCAGCCTGAGCGCCTGCGTCTTCCCGGCCGAGCCGGCCCCCGGATCGCCGTCGAACCCGGACCAGTTCTCCACCGAGGGCTTCCCGCCGCCCGGGCCGGCCCCGCAGCCCGGCGTGATCACCCCCGACCCGGTGGCCCCGGCCGCCCCCGCGGAGGAGCCGCGCCCGCCCGAGGGACCGGTGCCCACCGAGGGGCCCCGCACCAGCGGCAGCGAGCCGGAGCCCACCGGCGCGCCGGCCCCGCCGCCCGGCAGCTGACGCTCACTCCGGTCCGTCCGAGGTCTCGGGCGTCGGCCGCGCGCACAGGGCGACGCCGCCCAGCCCGATCGCCCCGCTGACGACGAAGATCACGAGCAGGCTCGGCGAGAGCGTCCCGGTGACCGCGTCGCCCAGCAGCACGACCGCCGTGGTGCCGGGCACCAGTCCGAGCGCCGTGCCGCCGAGATAGTGCCGCCAGCGCACGCTCGTCACCCCGAACGTGTAGTTCAGCGGCGCGAACGGGATCATCGGGACCAGGCGCGCCGACAGCACCGACAGCAGCCCGCGCGACGACAGGCGTGCCTCGAGCAGGCGCACCCGGCCCGGCCCGAGCCGGTGGATCGCGCGTCCCCCGAGGCGCCGGGAGATCCCGAAACCGGCGGCCGCCGACGCCGTGCTCGCCACCACGCACAGCGCCAGCGCCAGCCACGGCCCGAAGAGCAGGCCGGCGGCCAGCGAGAACGCGGTGCGCGGGATCGGCGTGGTCGTGACGAGCGCGTGCGCGAGCAGGAACGTCAGCGGCGCCCAGGCGCCGAGGGCACGGACCCGGTCGCGCAGCTCCAGCGCCGTCGGCAGCGGCACCACGAGGGCGAGGGCGACCGCGGCGAGCAGCACCACGGCGAGCACGACCCAGCGGGCGCGACCGGAGGTCAGCGAGAGGAGGCGCACGGATTCCGCCTCCACCGCAGCGTCGGGTGCCGAACGGACGCGAGCCTACTCAACCGATGCGTGTGAACAGCCCCTGATAGGCGACGACGAGGCCGACGGGGTCGACGGTCACCGCGAACTCGCCGTAGGTGGGGTCGGCGTAGGTGTAGGTCGCGAGGCCCCGGGCGTCGTCCGGGCCGCGGCGGTAGATCTGCCGCACGCGGTGCACGGCGAGCGACGGGACATCGAGCCACGCGACGTCGACCGCGGCCTCGCCGCCGACCGGCAGGTCGAGCCGGCGCACCGGCAGCGCGTTGGTGAGCGGCGTCGCGGAGACGTCGATGTCGGTGCAGCCCCGCAGCTCCGGCCAGGGCCGCCCGTCGAGGGTCCAGTCCCCGAGCGCGTCGACCGACAGCGTCACCCGTTCGAGACCGTCGTCGGCGAGCACCTCGACGAACACGGTGCGGGTCAGCCACGCCCGGTCGGCGATCACGGAGAACCGCAGCGACCAGGCCCCGTTGTCGTCGCGTACGACGGCGGACCCGTCGAGGAGGTGCGCACCGTCGGGGTGCTCGTGATCAGGAGCGAAGTCGGACACGGCGCCGTGCGCGAGTCCGTCGGAGACGTCGAGGCGTCGCCACAACGCGGAGTGCAGGGCCACGCGGGGATCGTGGCAGACGCCCCGACGGCGATCCGCGCGTGCCGGTCGCACCGGCGTGGCACGATCGCCGCGTCATCGGTCCGGTGCCGGACGCGCCGGCGCGGAGGGAGAGTGCCCGAGGTGAGTGGTCCCTCGTCCGACGAGAACGACGAACCACGGGAGGCCCGCGCCGACGAACCGACCCCGCCGCGCGGCACGCCCGGTCCGGACACTTCGGTGCCGGCCTGGGACCCGTCAGAGGGCTCTGCGGGCACCGCAGGCACCTCGGGCGGTGCCGGTGGGTCGGCACCGCCGTCGTCCGGCTTCGCGTCCCCGGCGGAGGGCTCGGCGGGCCAGGGCACCTCGGGCTACGGCGCGCCGGGGTACGGCGCGCCGGGTTACGGCGCCTCCGGGAACCAGGGGTACGGCAACCAGGGCTACGGCGGCCAGGTTCCCGGCGGCCCCGGCTTCGGGGGCCAGGGCGGCCAGGGATATGGGGGCCAGGCTCCCGGCTACGGGGGCCAGGCTCCCGGCTACGGGGGTCAGGCTCCCGGCAGCCCCGGCCCCGGCTACGGCCCCGCCGGCTTCGGCGGTGGCCCCGGCCCCGGCCCCGGCTTCGGACAGGCCCCCAAGCCCGGCATCGTCCCGCTGCGCCCGCTGGGCCTCGGCGAGGTCCTCGACGGGGCACTCGGCTACATCCGCGCGCACCCGCGGGTGGTGCTCGGTGCGTCCGCGATCGTCGCGGTGATCAGCCAGATCGTCCAGGTCGTGCTGCAGCTGGTGGTGACGTCGTCGGCCGAGGGGCTGGGCGGGTCGCCGGACCTCGCGCAGGTCACCGGTCTCGTGGCCGGCGCCGGCGTCACCGGGTTCGTCGGCGCGATCATCACGCTCGTCGCGACGGCCGTGCTCACCGGCGTGCTCATGGTGGTCATCAGCCGCTCGGTACTCGGCGCGCCGGTCGACGCCGGCGAGGTCTGGCGTGCCGCCCGCCCGCGCGTCCCGGGCGTGCTCGGGGTGGCGGTGCTCGTCGCGCTCATCGCCCTGGGGATCCTCGTCGTCGGCGCGGTGCCGGGCCTGTTGCTGCTGGCCGTCGACGGGGTGCTGGGCGGCGTGGTGATCGGGATCGGGGTGCTCGCGGCGATCGTGGTCGTCGTGTGGCTCTCGGTCTCGTGGTCGCTGGCCACGCCCGCCTACGTCCTCGAGGGCGTCGGCGTCACCGAGGCGCTGCGGCGCTCGTGGTTCCTCGTCACCGGCCGGTTCTGGCCGGTGTTCGGCATCCAGCTCCTCGGCGGCATCATCGCCGCGGTGATCGCGGCGGTGATCGCGCTGCCGTTCCAGTTCCTCGGCACCGCGCTCGGTGTCGCCACCTCGAACGGGGATCCGGCGAGCATCACGTCGCTCCCGGTCCTGCTGATCAGCGCCGTCGGCGCGATCATCGCCACCACCCTCACGACGCCGTTCCAGGCGGGCGTCACCGGCCTGCTCTACGTCGACCAGCGCATGCGCCGGGAGGGCTTCGACATCGAGCTGCAGCGGGCCGCCGTGGGCGGGGGTGGCACGGGCGGAGGCGGGGGACGCTGATGGTCCCGCCAGGGAGTCCCGTCCCGCCCGGGACTCCCGCCCCGCACGCGGTGCCGATCGACCTCGGCGCCGACCCCGCCCGCGAGCTCGCCCGCGAGGAGCTCGCTCGGGCGATCTACTCCGACGCCGCCCCCGACCCGCTGTCGGCGGCGCTGCAGTGGCTGGCGCGCCGCATCGAGGACCTGCTGCGCGCCGCGTCCGGCATCTCGCCCGGCGGCGGGTGGGGGCTGCTGGTGATCGTCGTGCTGGTGGTGGTCGTGGTGGTGCTGGTGCGACGGCGCTTCGGTCCGCTCGCCCGCACCACGGCGGTGCCCGGCGGCGTGCTCGGCGCCACCGACCGCACCGCCGCCGAGCACCGGCGTCTCGCCGCGGAGCACGCCGCGGCGGGGAGGTACGACGACGCGGTGCGCGAGCGGATGCGCGCCATCGTCCGGTCGCTCGAGGAGCGCACGCTGCTCGAGCCCCGCCGCGGGCGCACCGCCGGCGACGCGGCCCGTGAGGGCGGCCGGGCGCTGCCCGCCGCGGCCGGGGCGCTGCAGGACGCGGCGCGGCGCTTCGACGAGACGGTGTACGGCGGGCGTCCCGCCGACGCCGACACCGTGGAGCTGATGCGGGCCGCCGACGACGCGGTGGCCGCCACGCGCGCGGTCGGCGTCGCGTGACCGAGGGGGACGTCGCGCGCGGAGACGCTGCGGCGTCGTCCGCGGCCACGACGACCGCGGGTCGTCGCTGGCGCGGCCCGGTGCTCGTCGTCGGCCTCGTGCTGCTCGCCGCGCTGGTCATCGCCGTGCTGGGCGCCGCGCCGCGCACCGGGGAGCTGGACCCGGAGGCCGCGTCGCCCGACGGCGCGCGGGCGCTCGCCGCACTCCTCGAGGCCCAGGGCGTGCGGGTCGAGACCGTCACCGACCTCGACGCCGCCACCGCCGGCGCGGGACGCACCGTGCTCGTCGCCCTGCCCGCGCAGCTCAGCACGCGCCAGCGCGACGCCCTCGCCGCGTCCCGGGCCGACCTCGTCCTCGTGCGCCCCGACGAGCGCACCCTCACCGCGCTGGCCCCGGGCGTCCGCCCCGAGCCGATCGAGCTGCCCGAACCCACCGAGCCGGCGTGCGGGCTGCGCGCCGCGGTGCTCGCCGGGCCGGTCGACCTCGCCGGCGCCGCGTACTCCACCGCCGATCCCGCGGCGGCCCGCTGCTACCCGACGGGCACCCCGAGCGGCGCCGTGTCGCTCGTCGAGGTCCGGGACCGCGGGCGCACCGTCACCGTCGTCGGGGACGCGGCCCCGTTCACCAACGACGTCCTCGACGAGCGCGGGAACGCCGCCCTCGCGTTGAACGTCCTCGGCGCCCACCCCGACCTGCTCTGGTACCTGCCGGTGCCACCCCCGGCCGAGCCGGGGCAGGAGCGCGGCACCTCCGAGCTCCTGCCGCCGGGCTGGGTGTGGGGGCCGGCGCAGCTGCTCGTGGCCGGGCTGGCGCTCGCGCTCTGGCGTGGGCGGCGCCTCGGGCGCGTGGTCACCGAGAACCTGCCGGTGGTCGTCCCCGCCGGCGAGACCGTGCGGGGCCGGGCCCGGCTCTACCGCCGCGCCGGGGCGCGCGACCGGGCCGCGGCCGCCCTGCGCGCCGACGCGCGCCGCGACCTCGCCGGGCGTCTCGGTGTCCCGCGGAGCGCCGGGGACGGCGCGGTCGTCGACGCGACCGCCGGGCGCACCGGGTGGCCGGCCGGGGCGGTCGGCGCCCTCCTGGCCGGCCCGGCCCCGGCCGACGACGCCGCACTGGTGACGCTCGCGGGCGAGCTCGACCGCCTCCGCTCCGCCGTCCGCGACGCCTCGGGAGCGACCCCTGGCGCCCCCGGACCGCGGGCGTGATCGGATGCAGGTGTGACCGGCACGGGGGAGATCAGCGGTGACGAGGCCCGCGAGGCCCTGCTCGCGCTGCGCCGCGAGGTGGCCAAGGCCGTCGTCGGCCACGACGCCGCCGTGACGGGCCTGGTCATCGCTCTGCTCACGCGCCGGCACGTGCTGCTCGAGGGCGTGCCCGGCGTCGCCAAGACGCTGCTCGTGCGCTCGGTGGCTGCGGCGCTCTCCCTCGAGGAGCGCCGGGTGCAGTTCACCCCGGACCTCATGCCCGGCGACGTCACCGGCTCGCTGGTCTACGACGGCCGCAGCGCCGAGTTCTCGTTCCGCCCGGGCCCGGTGTTCACCAACCTGCTGCTCGCCGACGAGATCAACCGGACCCCGCCGAAGACCCAGGCCTCGCTGCTGGAGGCGATGGAGGAGTTCCAGGTCTCGGTGGACGGGGTCCCGCGCCCGCTGCCGGACCCGTTCGTGGTGGCCGCGACCCAGAACCCCGTCGAGTACGAGGGCACCTACCCGCTGCCCGAGGCCCAGCTCGACCGCTTCCTGCTCAAGCTCGTGCTGCCCCTGCCGGCCCGCGACGACGAGATCCGCATGCTCACCCGGCACTCCGAGGGCTTCGACCCCCGCGACCTCGCGGCCGCCGGCGTCGCGCCGGTCGCGGGCGCCGAGCACCTGCGCGCCGGGCGGGCCGCCGTGGCGCGCGTGACCGCCCGGCCCGAGCTGCTCGCCTACGTCGTCGACCTGTGCCGGGCGACCCGGGCGTCGCCGTCCCTGCGCCTCGGGGTCTCCCCGCGCGGGGCGACGGCGCTGCTGCTCGCCGCGCGCAGCTGGGCGTGGCTCTCGGGTCGTCCGTACGTCACGCCCGACGACGTGCAGGCCCTCGCCCTGCCGGTGCTGCGCCACCGGGTCGCGGTGCGCGCCGAGGCCGAGCTCGAGGGCGTGACCGCGGACGGCGTCGTGTCCGGGGTGCTCGGCGCCGTGCCGGTCCCGCGGTAGACCGGGGCGGGTGGGCGCACGACATGGCCGTCACCGGGCGTCTCGCCCTGCTGGTGGCCCTCGGCGCGCTGGTCGTGGGGCTGGGGGTGCCGTCGCTGCTCGGGGTCCTGCTCGTGTCCGGGACGCTCGCGCTGGTCGCCGTCCTGGACGCGCTGGCGGCGGTCCCCGTCGGGAGCCTGCACCTCGACCGCGAGCAGGACCCGGACCGGGTCACGACGCTGCGGCTGGGGACGTCGCTCGAGGTCGCGCTGCGGGTGGCCAACCCCGGCCGCCGCCGCGCGACCCTCGTGCTGCGCGACGCCTGGGAGCCCTCGGCGGGCGCGCTGCCCGCGCGGCACCGGCTCGTCGTGCCGGCGGGGGAGCGGCGCCGGGTGGCCACCACTCTCACGCCGACCCGACGCGGCGACCGGGACGCCGTCCGGGTCACCGTCCGCTCGCTCGGTCCCCTCGGGCTCGCCGCGCGCCAGGGCGGGCGCACCGTCCCGGCCCGCGTGCGGGTGCTCCCGCCGTTCGGGTCCCGCCGCCACCTGCCCTCCCGGCTGGCACGGATGCGCGAGTTCGACGGCCGCCGCGCGATCCAGGTGCGGGGCCAGGGCACCGAGTTCGACTCGCTGCGCGAGTACGTCGCGGGTGACGACGTCCGCTCGATCGACTGGCGGGCGTCCGCGCGCTCCCCCGAGCTCGTCGTGCGCACCTGGCGCCCCGAGCGGGACCGCCACGTCCTCGTCGTGCTCGACACCGGCCGCAGCTCCGCGGGCCGAGTCGGCGCGCGGGCCGGCTCGGACGGCCCGCGGCTCGACGCCGCCCTGGACACCGCGCTGCTGCTCGCCGCGCTGGCCTCGCGCGGCGGCGACCGCGTCGACCTCCTCGCGCTCGACCGCGAGGTCCGGGCCTCGGTGCTCGGAGCGACGGCAGGTGACCTGCTGCCCGCGCTCGTGACGGCCATGGCGCCGCTGGAGCCGCGGTTGGTCGAGACCGACATGCGCCTGCTCGCGGCGTCCGTCCTCGCCCGTGCCGGGCAGCGCAGCCTCGTCGTGCTCGTCACGGGTCTCGACGAGGCGGCCGTCACCGAGGGCCTCGACCCGGTGCTCGGGAGCCTGCTGCGCCGGCACACGGTGCTGCTCGCCGCCGTCGACGACCCGGAGCTCGCGACGATGGCCGCCGGGCGCGGGGACGCCGAGGCCGTCTACACCGCGGCCGCCGCCGAGACCGCCCGTGCCGCTCGGCGCCGGACCGCCGAACGCCTCGCCCGGCGGGGTGTCGAGGTCGTCGACGCGGGGCCCGAGGAGCTGCCCCCGGCCGTCGCCGATCGCTATCTCGCCCTCAAGGCGGCGGGGCGGCTCTAGCTAGGCGTGCGGGAAGTCCTCGCCGGTGAACGGCGTGGGCTCGACCATGACGAGCCAGTTGCCGCAGCTGTCGCGGAACACGGCCTCGACGCCGTAGGGGCGCTCGGCGGGCTCCTGGACGAACTCGACGCCCAGCTTCGCCAGCCGTTCGTGCTCGGCCCGGCAGTCGTCGGTCGAGAGGCCGATGCCGCCCATCGACCCCGCCGCGAGCGCGCGGCGGACGGCGCCCGCCATCTCCTCGGTCAGCGGCGGGCCCGGCACCATCAGCGTCACCTGCAGCTCGGGCTGCTCCGGGTGCACGACCGTCACCCAGCGGAAGCCCTCGCCCATCGTGATGTCAGTGCCCTCGACGAAGCCGAGGACGTCGCAGTAGAAGCGCTTGGCCTCGTCCTGGTCGGTGACGTAGACGGTGACGAGCGAGACGTTGGTGATCATGCCGAGGATTCTCCTCGCGGGGGGACCCCGACCGGCTTCTCGCGAATTGCGCGATCGCTGAGCCCGTGCATCAGCACGAAGCACCCCGGGATGCGCGGCGGGCCGGTCCGTGCCCAGCGCGCCTGGTACTCCGACGGGCTGGCGCCGACGAGCCGCCGGAACCGGGTCGAGAACGACCCGAGCGACTCGTAGCCCACCAGCCGGCACACCTCGGTGACGGTGAGGTTCGTGGCGCGCAGGAGATCCTGGGCGCGCTCCACACGCCGCTCGGTGAGGTACGCGTGGGGCGTGAGCCCGTAGGTGCGGGCGAAGCAGCGCAGGAAGTGGTACTTCGACAGGCCCGCCGTCGCGGCCAGGGCGTCGAGGTCGAGGGGCTGCGCGTAGTCGCGGTCGATGCGGTCGCGCGCGCGGCGCAGCCCGACGAGCAGGTCCTCCGGGACGGTGCTCATGTCGGGAGCGTGTGACCGCGACGATCGGCGGCGAGGTCGGCGAGCGCGGGCGCGGACGGGCCGTGGCGGCGCACCAGCACCACGCCCCACAGGACGTAGGCCGCGAACCCGGCCTCGGCGAGCACCCCGATGCCGATCCGGGCGGCGGTCGGCAGCCCCGAGGGCGTCACGAAGGCCTCGATCACCCCGGAGATCAGCAGCAGCACGGTGACCCCGAGCGCCATCCCCGCGGTGGTGCGCCCCTGCCGGGCGAGGGACTCCGAGCGCGTCGATGGGCCCGGGTCGATCCAGGACCACCCCAGCCGCAGCCCGGCGCCGGCCGCGACGAACAGGGCCGTGAGCTCCAGCAGGCCGTGCGGGGTGATCAGCCCGAAGAACAGGTCCGCCCGGCCGTTGGCCGCGAGGATCCCGCCGGAGAGCCCGACGTTGACGACGTTCTGCAGCAGCACCCAGAGCACCGGGAGGATGAGCACGCCGGTGATCAGGCAGACGGCGGCGAGCCAGGCGTTGTTGGTCCAGACCCGGGCGGCGAACGACGACGCCGGGTCGGAGCTGTAGTAGGACGCGAAGTCCTCCTCCACCAGCCGGCGCGTCTCCTCGGGCGGGAGCAGGGCGGCCTGGACGTCGGGGGAGCGGGCCACCCAGACCCCGACGGCGACCATCACCACCGAGCTGACCGCCAGCGTCGTCAGCCACCAGCGCCACGACGACGCCAGCGCCACCGCGAAGCCGACGGTCGCGAACCGCGTGAGGTCACGCCACGCGGGGCCGCTCGAGCCGGTGATCGCGGTGCGGGCGCGGGCGACCAGCGTCGAGAGCCGCGCCACCAGCGCCGGGTCGGGCGACGTCGAGCGCACCACGGAGAGGTGGGTGGCCGTCCGCTCGTAGAGCGCCACGGCCTCGTCGACCTCGTCGCCGGTCCAGCGGCGCCGGTCGAGCAGGGCGGCGAGGCGGTCCCAGTCGGGCCGATGGGCCGCCACGTAGGCGTCGACGTCCACGCCGCCGATCCTTCCACCGAGCGCGGGCCGACGCTGGCACGATGGCTCTCGTGGACCGCGTGGTGATCGGGGAGGCGGTCGAGCTGGACGTGCGCACGGCGCGCCTGCCCAGCCGGGCGCTGGGCCTCGCGCTCGACGTCCTGATCATGCTGGTGCTGCTGCTCGTCGTCCTGCTGGTGATGTCGGCGGTGGGGGCGGACGTCGACCCCGCGCTCGCCGCTGCGGTCTCCCTGATCACCACCGTCGGCGTGTTCGTCGGCTACCCGCTGCTGTGGGAGACGCTCACGCGCGGCCGCTCCCCGGGGAAGTACGCGATGGGGCTGCGGGTGGTGCGCACCGACGGCGGGCCGATCGTGTTCCGCCACGCCCTCGCCCGCGCGCTCGCCGGGTTCATCGTCGACTTCGGGCTGTTGTCGCTGTTCACGGGCCTCATCGGGATCGTGGTGTCGGCGAGCACGGCCCAGGGGCAGCGGGTCGGCGACCTCCTCGCCGGCACGGTCGTCGTCCGGGAACGGCTACCGCGCACGGGCCTCGAGAGCCTCCCGCCGCCCGACCCCGGGCTCGCGGCCTGGGCACGGGGCTGCGAGCTCTCCCGCCTCCCGGACGACCTCGCCCTCGCCGCCCGCCAGTTCCTCGTGCGCGCCCCGCAGCTCGCGGGCGCGGTACGGGCGTCGCTGGCCGAGCGGCTCGCGGCCGATGTCTCCGCCCGCGTCGCCCCACCACCACCGCCCGGCGTGCCGGCCGAGCCCTACCTGCTCGCGGTGCTGGGCGAACGCCGCCGCCGCGAGACCGACCGCCTGACGGCCGGGGCGGGCGCCGCGCCGCCGGGGAGCGGGCCACCGGGGAGCGGGCCACCGGGGTGGGCACCGGCGGTCCCGGCCGGCGCTCCCGTGGGGATGGCCCCCGGACCGGGCGCGCCTGCACCGTCCCCGTACGCGCGCCCCGGCGCGCCGTTCGCTCCCGCGGCCGAGGCCCCGCCGGCGACGCGCGCGGAGGAGTCCACGCCCTCGCCGGGCGGCTTCGCCCCGCCCGGCTGAGCCTCCGGTCCCGTCCGACCCGACCGCGATGCTTCGGAAACCGAAGCGTTCTCGTCGACCTCCTCGGGCCTCGGCGGAGCTCCCGGAACCGGACGACCCGGTCGAGACCCTTCGGAAACCGAAGCAATCGCCCACACCCCGCCGACCCCCGCGACGGCCGGCCGGGACCGGCTTGCCACGATCGGCGCCGTGCCCTCCGAGCCCGCCGCGCCCCCCACGGACGTCGGCACCGCGCGGCACCCGGGCATCGTCGTGGCCGCGCCGGTGCTGGGCGCCATGGCCCTGGTCAGCGCGTGGACGGGCTGGGGCGGGCTGGCGCTCGGCCTGCTCGCGGTCGTCGTCGCCCTGGCCGCTCTCGCGCGCCTGCGCGGCTCCCGGGACACGAGCCGTCGCGGTCCCCTCGCCGGGCTCGCGCTCGGTGTCGTCGCCGTCGGGATCGCCGCCGTCGTGGAGTGGAGCACCCTCGCCGGGGCCGTGACCTACCTCGAGACCGGCGGCGTGCGGACCCTCGACGAGTGCATGCGCCAGGCGCAGAACGAGAAGGAACAGCACGTCTGCAAGTCCCAGCACCTCGACGAGTACCGCGCCCGGTACCCGAGCGAGATCGACCCGTGACGCGGCGCCCTGGAATCGCGGGGCCGATCGCCGGTGCCCTGCTCGGGGTGCTCGCCGCCGCCGTCGCGGTGCTCGTGCGCGGGCCCGTCGGCTACCCGGACCTCGGGCTCCCCGACCCGGGCCTCGCCGTCCGCGTCGCCGTGCCGGTGCTGCGCACGGTGGTCGACCTGGCCGGCGCGGCGACGGTCGGCGGGCTGCTCGTGGCGCTCGTCGTCAGCACCCCGCCCGCCGGCGACGAGCCGTTCAGCGCGGAGGGCCGGCGGGCCCTGGGCGTCGCGCGGTGGGCGGCCTGGGTGGGCGCGGCCGGCGCGGCGCTGTCGGTGCCCGCGACGCTCGCCGACTCGACGGGCGGCGGGCTCCCGCTTGGCCCGGACCTTGTGACGGTGATGCTCGCGCGCGGCGAGCCGGTGAGCTGGCTGGTCGCCGCCGGCCTCGGGGTGGCGACGGCCGTGGCGGCCGGCGAGGTGCGGCGCCGGACCGGGGGCACGGGGGTCCTCGCGCTCGCCGTCGCGGCCCTGCTCGTCCCGGTCGCGACCGGGCACGCCGCCGACGGGGTGGGCCACGACCTCGCCCTGCCCGCGCTCGCGGGTCACGTCGTCGCGGCGGCGGTGTGGACGGGGACCCTCGGGGTGCTCGTGGTCCTGCGCCTGCGCGACCCGCGGGCGACCCGGCGCGCCGCCCGCATCGGCACGGCCGCGGGCGTCGCGACGATCGCGTCGGGGGCCGTGGCCGCGGCGGTCGCCCTGCGGGGCGCCCCGCACACAGGGACCGATTACACGGCCCTGGTCCTGCTCACCGCGGCGCTCGGCGTCCTGGCCGGCGCAGCCCTGTGGCGCCGGCGGACCGGCCGCGTGACCCGGCCCGTCGAGCTCGGCGTCCTCGCGGTCGTCGTGGGGCTCTCGGCCGTCGCGACCCGCGCGGTCCCGCCGGTGCAGGCCGCGGGCGCGATGAGCACCCCGACCGCGGTCCTCGGCTACGGCCTGGCCGCGGCGCCGGACCCCGAGGTGCTCGCCACCTCCTGGCGCCCCGACCTGACCGCGCTGGTGCTCGCCGTGGTGCTCGCCGCGCTCTACGCCGGTGGGCTGCGCCGCCTCGCCGCGGAGGGCGCGCGGTGGCCGGCAGGGCGGTCGCTGGCGTGGTTCGGGGGATGCGCACTGCTGGTCGTCGCGACGTCGTCGGGGCTGGGGCGCTACGGACCGGCGGTGCTCAGCGTCCACGTCGCGGGACACATGCTGGTGGCGACGGCCGTCCCCCTGCTGTGGGCGCTCGGCGCGCCGATCGTGCTGGCGCGCCGCACCCTGCGCGAGGCCCCGCCGGGCGGTCCGGAGGGCCCGGCGGAGTGGCTCGAGCATGTCCTGGCCGCGCCGACCCTGCGCCGGGCGAGCCATCCGCTGGTCGCCCTGGTGCTCGTCGTCGCCTCGCCCGTGCTGCTCTACCTGACCCCGGTCTTCGCGCTGACCCAGCCGCTGGGCTGGCTGCAGCCGCTGATGACGCTCTGGTTCCTGCTGGTCGGGGTGCTGTTCCTCGGCCCGCTGGTGGGAGGCGCACCCGACGGCCCCGGCCTGCCCTATCTCGCGCGGCTGACGTTCCTGCTGGCCTCGATGCCGGTGCACGCGCTCGTGGGGCTCGCCCTGCTCGCCACCGACCGTCCCGTCTCGCGGACGCCGGTGCTGCCCGCGGGCGGGGGCCGCGGGCAGCTGTTCGTGGACGACTTCTTCGTGCGCCTGCGCCTGCCGTGGGCGCCGGACCTGCTCGCCGACCAGCACCTGGCCGGCATCCTGACCTGGCTGCTGGGCGACCTCCCGCTGCTCGCCGCGGTGGTGGTCGTGCTCGTCGCGTGGTCGCGCCAGGCCCGGACGGGGGAGGCCGACCTGCTGGTGGGTCTCGGATCACGCTGAGCTGTCCCACGATGTGGGAGTCGTTTCCTGCGGAATGGGCGCGGATCGCGTAGAACAAGGACCCGTGCGCTCCCGTCGACGCTGGGCCGTCCTCGCTGCCGGAGTCGCCGCCCAGACCTCGGCGTCCGCGGTCGTGTACGGCGTCCCGTTCCTCGTGCCCATGCTCCGCGACGAGCGCGGGCTCTCCCTCGCCGCCGTCGGCGTGGTGGTCGCCGCGCCGACCCTCGGCCTGCTCGTCGCGCTGATCGCCTGGGGTGCGGTGGTCGACCGGGTCGGCGAGCGGCTCCCGATGGCAGCGGGGCTCGGGGCCTGCGGTGTGGTCACCGGCGTCCTCGCGCTCCTCGCGCCGCGGTCGATCCCCGTCGCCGTGGGCCTGTTGGTGCTCGCGGGAATCGGCGCGGCCTCGGTCAACGCCGCGAGCGGGCGCCTGATCATGGGCTGGTTCGACGTCGACGAGCGGGGGCTCGCGATGGGGATCCGCCAGACCGCCCAGCCGCTCGGGGTGGCCGCCGCCGGGCTCGCGCTGCCGACGCTCGCGCTGCGCGAGGGCTCCTTCGCCGCGCTGGGCTGGCCCGCGCTCGCCTGCCTCGTCTGCGCGGTGCTCGTCCTGGTCGTCGCCGCGGACCCGCCGCGGGCGTCGCGGGCACCCGGGGACGCCCCGCCCGCCTCGCCCTACCGCAGCGTCGTGCTGCCCCGGGTGCACGCGGCGAGTGCGCTGCTGGTGCTCCCGCAGTTCGCGATCTCCGCGTTCTCGCTGGAGTACCTCGTGCGCGAGCAGGGCTGGGCGCCCGCCGCGGCCGGGTTCTTCGTCGCGGGCGCGCAGATCGCCGGCGCCGGCGGGCGCATCGCCAGCGGCTGGTGGTCCGACCGCGTGGGCTCGCGCCTGCGCCCGATGCGCCAGCTCGCGGTGGCCAGCGCCGCCGTGCTGCTCGTGTTCGCGTTCGGCGACCTGACCACCGGGATCATCGCGGTGGCGGCCATCGCCGCCGGTTCGATCATCACCGTCGCCGACAACGGCCTCGCGTTCACCGCCACCGCCGAGATCGCCGGTACCGCCTGGTCCGGCCGGGCCCTCGGCGTGCAGAACACCACCCAGAACATCGTCGCGACGGCCGCGCCGCCGGTGCTCGGGGCGGTCATCGGCGTCTCGAGCTACGCGGCGGGCTTCGCCCTGGCCGCCCTCGCCCCGCTCGCGGCCATCGCCGTCACCCCCGTCGCCGCCGAGCCCGTCCCGGAACGGGTGGCCGCGCGCGCCGCGGCGGCTGACGGCGAATGAGGCTGGCGGGAGAACGAGGCTGAAGGAGAATGACCGGGTGCGCTGGACCATCCGCCGCGCGGTCGACGCCGACGCCCTGCGCCTCGGGGAGATCACCGTCGCGGGCTGGCGGCACGCCTACCGCGGGATCGTCGCCGACGAGCGGCTCGACGCCCTCGATGCGGCCGAGATCGCCGAGGTGCGCCGGGCGGCGATCGCCGCGCCCGAGCCGATGGCGGTGTTCGTGGCCGACGACGAACAGGGCCGGGTGCGGGGCTACTGCACCGTCGGCCCCTCGCGCGACCCCGACCTCGCCGGCGACACCACCGAGGTGAGCGCCGTGCTGTACACCCTCTACCTCGACCCCGAGGTCATCGGCACCGGCGCCGGCGGCGCGCTGCACGACGTCGGCGTCGCGCACCTCGCGGCGGCGGGCTTCGCCCGGGCCACGCTGTGGGTCTACACCGCGAACACCGGCGCGCAGGCGTTCTACGCGCACCGCGGCTGGCGCCCGGACGGCGAGCCCTACCAGGGGCCCGGGTGGTCGGCGCCCGCCACGCGCTGGGCGCTCGATCTGTCGAGCTGCGTCAGTCTCTAGAGCAGGAAGCGGAAGGCGGGCGAGCCCGGCTCGAGCGCCTCGATCTGCAGCGGCGAGCGGGCCATGCGCTCGAGCAGGGGCTCGAGGTCGTCGCGCGACCCGATCTCCACACCCACGAGCGCCGGGCCGGACTCGCGGTTGTCCTTCTTCACGTACTCGAAGCGCGTGACGTCGTCGTCCGGGCCCAGCACCTCGTCGAGGAAGCGGCGCAGGGCGCCGGGCTCCTGGGGGAACTCGACGAGGAAGTAGTGCTTGAGGCCCTGGAAGCGCAGCGAGCGCTCGATGACCTCGGCGTAGCGCGAGACGTCGTTGTTGCCCCCGGAGAGGACGACGACGACGGTCTCGCCCGGCACGAGGTCCAGGCCCGGCCCGTCGGGGCGGATCGCGGCGCCGGCGAGGGCGCCCGCGGGCTCGGCGATGATGCCGTCGGTCTGGTAGAGCGAGAGCATCTCGGTGCAGACCAGGCCCTCGTCGACCGCGACGAGCTCGGCGCCGGACCGGCGGATCAGCGGGTAGGTCACGGCGCCGGCCTTGCGCACGGCGGCACCGTCGACGAACCGGTCGAACCCGTGCTCGTCGAGCACCACCGGGCTCCCGGCGTGCAGCGCGGCGGCCACGTTGCGGGCACCCGCCGGCTCGACGCCGACGACGCGGGTGCGCGGGTGGGTGGCCTGCAGCCAGGTGGCGGTGCCGGCGAGCAGACCGCCGCCGCCGACCGGCACGACGATCGTGTCGGGCGCCCGGCCCAGCTGCTCGACGATCTCGGCGACGACCGTGGCCTGGCCCGCGACCGTGCGGGTGTCGTCGAACGCCGGCACGAGCGTCGCACCGGTCTCCTCGGCCCACCGGGTGGCGGCGGCCGACGACTCGTCGTAGGTGTCGCCGTCGACCACCAGGTCGATCATCTCGCCGCCGAGCGCGACGATCCGCTCGCGCTTCTGGCGCGGGGTGGTCGACGGGATGACGACCCGCCCGTGCACCCGGTGCGCCGCGCACGCGAACGCGAAGCCCTGGGCGTGGTTGCCGGCGCTCGCGCACACGACCCCGGCGGCCCGGGCCTCGTCGTCGAGCTGGCTGATGAGGTTGTAGGCCCCGCGCAGCTTGTAGGAGCGCCCGACCTGGAGGTCCTCGCGCTTGAACCACACCTCGGTGCCGGTGGACGCCGAGAGCCGGATGTTGCGCTGGAGCGGGGTGCGCTCGGCAATGCCCGACAGACGCTCCGACGCCTCGAGGACCTGCTTCTCGAACGTCGTACCGTCGCCGCGCACCATCGTCATCCCGATTCCTCGTCACCGATTGATCCATCGATGGTAGGTGTCCCCGGCGCCCGGACCGGGGTCCACCCCGAGAGATCCCCGGGTCGCGTACGTCCGAACGCTGACGACGACGCCCCGGCCCGCCCCTAGCGTCACCGGGGTGACCCCGAACGCCCGGTCGTGGTGGCCCCGGCCCACCGACGTCGCGCTGGCCGCGGCGCTGGGCGCGGCCTCGATCCTGGGCACGGCCCTGACCGCCCGGCCCGACGACCGGCCGTGGTGGCCCGGCGGCGCCGCGCTGATCGTCACCGCCGCCGTCGCCCTCGTCTGGCGTCACCGCGCGCCGGTGACGGTGCTCGCCGCAGCCCTGCTCACGGTCGCGCCCTACTACTGGACGGGCTACCCCGACGGGCCGGCGTCGTTGATGGTCGCCGTCGCCATGTACACGGTCGCCACCCGGCTCAGCTGGCCCCGGTCGGTCGGGATCGGCGTCGTGCTGTTCGTGGTGTGGCTCGGGCTGGAGCGCGTCGTCTCGTTCCGCGAGGAGGTCGTCGCGCCCCCCGACCGCGACCGCCTCATGTGGATCGTCGTCACGGTGGCGGTCGGCGTCGCGGTCGGCGGGCTGCGCCGCGGGCAGACCGAGGCGGCCGAGCGGGCCGAGGAGCAGGCGCGACGGCGGGTCGAGCAGGAGCGGCTGCGCCTCGCCCGCGACGTCCACGACGTCGTGTCGCACAGCCTCGCGATGATCGCGGTGCAGGCCGGCGTCGGGGCCCACGTCGCCGACCGGCGCCCCGAGCAGGCCGTCGCCGCGCTGCTCGAGATCAAGGAGGCGAGCCGGTCGGCGCTGGCCGAGCTGCGCGCCACCCTCGACGTGCTGCGCGAGCCGGAGTGCCCGGAGTCCCCGGGCCTGGGGCGCCTCGACGAGGTCGCCCGCGTCGCACGGCTCGCGGGCGTCGGCGTGGAGGTGCGCGGGAGCCCCGGCACCCTGGCCACGTCCGTCGACCATGCCGCGTTCCGCATCGTGCGCGAGGCCGTCACCAACACCGTGCGCCACGCGCGCCGCGCGCAACGGGTCACCGTGGACCTCGAGCGCGACGACGCCGAGCTGCGGCTGCGGGTCGTGGACGACGGGGGACCGGCCGGCGAGGTCACCCCCGGCAACGGGCTGCGGGGCCTCGCCGAGCACGCCGCGGTGCTCGGCGGGCGCTCGTCGGCCGCCTCGGGACCCGACGGCTTCGTGGTGGAGGCCGCGCTGCCGCTCGCAGGGACGGCGCTCACGGGGACGGCAGCCCGGTGATCCGGGTGGTGCTGGCCGACGACCAGCAGCTGATCCGCGCCGGCCTGCGCGTCCTGCTCGAGACCGAGGACGGCTTCGCGGTGGTGGGCGAGGCGGCCGACGGCGCGCAGGCCGTCGCGCTCGCCCGCGAGACCCGGCCCGACGTGGTGGTCATGGACGTGCGGATGCCGGGTGTCGACGGTCTGAGCGCCCTGGAGACGATCGTCGCCGACGCGGGACTGGCCGGTACCGCCGTGCTCGTGCTGACCACCTTCGACCTCGACGAGTACGTCTACCGCGCCCTGCGCGCCGGAGCCGCGGGCTTCCTGCTCAAGGACGGCGAGCCCGCCGACCTCGTCCGCGCGATCGCCCTCGTCGCCCGCGGCGAGGCGCTGCTCGCGCCCGCGGTGACCCGCCGGCTCATCGCCGAGTTCGCCGGGCGCCCGGAGCCGCGCGTGCCCGCGGCGCGCCTCGACGTCCTCACTCCGCGCGAGCGGGAGGTGCTCGCGCTGGTCGGTGGCGGGCTGACCAACGACGAGATCGCCGCCCGCCTGGTGATCAGCCCGGCCACCGCCCGCACCCACGTGGGCCGGCTGCTGACCAAGCTCGACGCCCGCGACCGCGTCCAGCTCGTCGTCGTCGCCTACGAGAGCGGGCTGATCACCCCGAGGTGCGCTTCGCGCATGTGAGCAGTTTCGAGTGCTCCAGCACTCCGAAGTGCTCACCTGTGCCGGAGGCACACCTCAGGGTCCCTACGCCGCCGGGCGTAGGACGGGGACACGTCGTCGCAACGACGACCGCCACCCCCGCCCGCCGCGACGCTCCCCGTCGTGTCCCCGTTGTCCCGCCGCCGCTTCCTCGGCGCCACGCTCGCCGCGGCCGGCGCCGTGGCCGTCAGCTCCGTCGCGGGCTGCGCGAACGGCCCCGGCGTCCGCCCCCCGAAGGCCGCGCCACGCCCCCTCGCGATCCCGCCGCTCGCCCCGTCGTCCCGCGACGCAGCGGGGCGCCGGGTCGTCGAGCTCGTCGCCGCCCCCGGCACGAGCTCCTTCCTCCCCGGCGTCGCGACCCCGACCTGGGGCTACGGCGGCCTGCCCTTCGGCGGCCCCACCGTGCGGGTGGCGCGCGGGGACGACGTCGTGCTCCGGGTGACCAACCGGCTGCCCGAGACCACGACCACCCACTGGCACGGGGCGCGCGTGCCCGCCCGCGCCGACGGCGGCCCGCACCAGCCGATCGCCCCCGGCGCCACCTGGGAGGCGTCCTGGCGCGTCGACCAGCCGGCGGCGACGCTCTGGTACCACCCGCACCCCCACGGACGGACCGAACGCCACGTCCACCGGGGGCTGTTCGGGCTGTTCCTGGTCGACGACCCCGAGGCCCAGGTCGACCTGCCCTCGACCTACGGCGTCGACGACGTGCCGCTCGTCCTCACCGACCGCAGCTTCGCCCCGGACGGGAGCTTCGACGAGCAGCACCGCAACACCGTCGGCCTGCTGGGCGACACGGTCCTGGTCAACGGCACGGTCGCGCCCTTCCTCGACGTCACCACGACCCGGGTGCGCCTGCGCGTCCTCAACGCCTCGTCGGCGCGCAGCTACCGGGTGGCGTGCGACGACGAGGCGCCGCTGACCCTCGTCGGCACCGACGGCGGCCTGCTCCCGGCGCCGCGCACGGTCACCGGCGTCGTGCTGACCCCGGGGGAGCGGGCCGAGGTCGTCGTCGACGTCACCCCCGGCCGCCGGCGCGTGCTGCGCTCGCTGTCCCACGACCTGGGGGCGGTCAACGGCGTCGCGCGGGCGGCGGGTGCGGACGACTCCTTCGACCTGCTCGAGCTGCGCCCCGCCGCCCGGCTCGCGCCCGCACCGCCCGTGCCGGCGCGGCTGTCCCGCGAGACCCCGCTCGCCGAGGGCGGTCGCACCCGCCGCTTCGTGCTCGCGCACAACCGGATCAACGGCCGGGCGATGGACATGTCCCGGATCGACGAGGTCGTCCCCGCCTCGACGACGGAGATCTGGGAGTTCGCCAACCGACACACGCTGCCCCACAACATGCACGTCCACGACGCCCGGATGCAGGTGCTCGAACCCGGGGTCGCGGCCGGCGACCGCCCCTGGAAGGACACGGTGGCCGTGCCCCCGGGGACCACCGTGCGCGCGCTCGTCCGCGTGGGCCCGCACACCGATCCGGAGGTGCCGTACATGCTCCACTGCCACCTGCTGCGCCACGAGGACGACGGCATGATGCTGCAGTTCCTCGTCGTCGGCGCCGGTCAACGGGCCGCGACGTCGGTCGCGGGCCACGGCCATGGTTGATCGCCTGGCCGTGGGCCTCTTCCGGGTCGTCGTCGTGCTGCACGCGGCCATGACCGTCGTCCAGGCCGTCGCCGCCGGCGGCATCCTGCAGGCCTCCGCGGTCGGGATGATCGTCCACCAGGCGGTGGGCGGCACGCTGCTCCTGGTCGCGATGATCCAGGTCCCCCTCGCGGTGCTCGCCTGGCGCCCCGGCCGGCTCCCGGCCTGGCCGATCGGGGTCTCGGCGGCGCTCGTCGTCGTCGAGACGGCCCAGGTCGCCCTCGGGGCCACGGGTGTGCTCGCGGTCCACGTCCCGCTGGGGGTCGCGATCGTCGGCACCGCGGTGACCCTCGCGATCTGGGTGGTGCGCGCCCGGCCGTCGGCGGTGATCGCTCCCGGTGCTCTCGCGACCCGATGACATCGGGTTCCCGGAGCACCCGGAGGGATCACGCGGCGAGGGCCGCCTCCACGACCGCGAGGACCGCCTCGGATCCGGATCCCTCGTGCTGAGGACCATGACCGCCCGGGTGCTCCAGGGACCCGGTGACGTCGGGTTCACCGAGCAGCGGGAGCGATCTCTCGGCCCGGTGTTCCCGGAGGGCCGTGCCCCTCGATCTCCGGCACCCGGCCCCGCACCCCCGGAGCGCGCGGCGAGCGGTCGATATCCTCGGTGCGTACCGCGAGACCCACCCCGGGGAGAGGACGCATGAGCGAGACGATCGAGTTCCAGGCCGAGGCCCGTCAGCTGTTGCAGCTGATGATCCACTCGATCTACTCCGACAAGGACGTCTTCCTGCGGGAGCTGGTGTCCAACGCCTCGGACGCGCTGGACAAGGTCCGGCTCGCGAGCTATGTCGACAAGGACGTCACGGTCGAGACCGACGACCTGCACGTCGAGCTCGTCACCGACGCCGAGAACCGCACCCTGACGGTGCGCGACAACGGCATCGGCATGACGCGCGAGGAGGTCGTCGAGCTCATCGGGACGATCGCCAAGTCGGGCACCGCCGAGATGCTCGCGCAGATGAAGGACGCCGGCTCGACCGAGCAGACCGCGGAGCTCATCGGCCAGTTCGGCATCGGGTTCTACTCGAGCTTCATGGTCGCCGAGCGCGTCGAGATGACCACCCGCAAGGCCGGCACCGCCGAGGGCGTGCACTGGGAGTCGACGGGGGAGGGCACGTACACCCTCGAGCCCGTCCCCGACGCACCGCAGGGCACGGCGATCACGCTGCACCTCAAGCCCGAGGACGCCGAGGACGCGCTGCACGACTACGCGAACCCGGACACCGTGCGGCGCATCGTCAAGCGCTACTCCGACTTCATCACCTGGCC
Source organism: Actinomycetospora chibensis (assembly GCF_028737215.1). Classification (GTDB taxonomy): domain Bacteria; phylum Actinomycetota; class Actinomycetes; order Mycobacteriales; family Pseudonocardiaceae; genus Actinomycetospora; species Actinomycetospora chibensis. Next base: position 92,349 of record NZ_JAQZAM010000012.1, read on the forward strand.
GATCCGCCTGAACCCGGGCGAGGAGGAGGGCTCGCAGGAGCCCGTCAACTCCCGCAAGGCGCTCTGGGCGCGCTCGCAGTCCGAGGTCAGCGACGAGGAGTACGCGGAGTTCTACCGCCACGTCTCGCACGACTGGCAGGAGCCGCTGGAGACCATGCGGCTCTCCGCGGAGGGCACGTTCGAGTACCAGGCACTGCTGTTCCTGCCGAGCCACGCGCCGATGGATCTGTTCATGCGCGAGCACAAGCGCGGCGTGCAGCTCTACGTCAAGCGCGTGTTCGTGATGGACGACTGCGAGGCGCTCGTCCCCGAGTACCTGCGCTTCGTCAAGGGCGTCGTCGACGCGCAGGACCTCTCGCTCAACGTCTCGCGCGAGATCCTCCAGCAGGACCGCCAGATCCAGATGATCCGCAAGCGGCTCGTGCGCAAGGTCCTGCAGACCGTGAAGGCGATGCAGGAGAACGAGCCCGAGAAGTACGCGACCTTCTGGCGCGAGCTCGGGAAGGCCGTCAAGGAGGGCCTGCTCTCCGACCACGACAACCAGAAGGCCATCCTCGACATCTGCTCCTTCCCGTCGACGCACAGCGCCGACGAGCCGACGACGCTCGCGGCCTACAAGGAGCGCATGCCCGAGGGCCAGGACTCGATCTACTACGCCACCGGCGACTCCCGCTCGGGACTGGAGAACTCCCCGCACCTCGAGGCGTTCCGCGCGAAGGGCTACGAGGTCCTGCTGCTCACCGACCCCGTCGACGAGGTGTGGGTCGACGCCGTGTCCGAGTTCGACGGCACCCCGCTGGCGTCGGTGGCCAAGGGCGAGGTCGACCTGGGCGACGAGAAGGAGACCCCGGAGGGCTTCGACGACCTGCTCTCGTGGATGGGCACCGAGCTCGCCGAGGAGGTCAAGGAGGTCCGGCTGTCCTCGCGCCTGACCACCTCGCCGGCCTGCCTGGTCGGCGACCCCGGCGACCTCACCCCGACCCTCGAGAAGATGTACCGGGCGATGGGGCAGGAGCCGCCGAAGGTCAAGCGCATCCTCGAGCTCAACCCGTCGCACCCGCTGGTCACCGGCCTGCAGTCCGCGCAGTCGGAGGGCAAGGCCGAGAAGGACCTCGCCCAGCTGCTCTACGGCATGGCGCTGCTCGCCGAGGGCGGCGACATCGCCGAGCCGGCCGCGTTCGTGACGACCCTGGCCGCACGTCTGCAGAAGGCCCTCTAGTGGCCGACCCCGTGCTCCTGGGGGTCGACAGCTTCGTCGCCCGCGTCACCGACCCGTCGACCGGACGCGAGATCGGCCCCGAGGAGCGCTTCGAGCACCTCCTGGAGGAGATCGCGCTCGCCGACCGCGTGGGCCTGCACTCGTACGGGATCGGCGAGCACCACCGCAGCGAGTACTACGACGCCTCGCCCCCGGTGATCCTCGCGGCCGCAGCGGCGCGCACCGAACGGATCCGCCTGCGCAGCGCGGTGACGGTGCTGTCCGCCGCCGACCCGGTGCGGGTGTTCCAGGAGTTCGCGACGATCGACCTCATCTCGCGCGGCCGCGTCGACCTCGTCGTCGGCCGCGGCTCGTTCGTCGAGGCCTTCCCGTTGTTCGGGCTGGCGTTCGAGGACTACGACGAGCTGTTCACCGAGAAGCTCGACCTGCTCCTGAAGATCAACTCTTCGCCTGTGGTGACCTGGTCGGGCAAGCACCGCCCGTCGCTGACCGACCAGCCCGTCTACCCGCGGCCGTCCCAGGAGCGCCTGCCGATCTGGGTCGGGGTCGGCGGGACGCCCGAGTCGTTCGCTCGGGCCGGGCTGCTGGGCCTGCCGCTGATGATCGCGATCATCGGGGGCGAGCCGAAGCAGTTCGCCCCGCTCGTCGACCTCTACCGACGCGCGGGCGAGCACGCCGGGCACCCGCCGGAGGCGCTGCGCGTGGGCCTGCACTGCTTCGGCTTCCTCGGCGACGACGTCGCCGAGGCCACGAACGCCTTCTACCCGGGGTGGGAGGAGATGTTCACGACCGTCGCCGCCGAGCGTGGCGGGATGCCGCCGACACGGCGGGCCTTCGACGCGATGCGCGGTCCCGACGGCGCGTTCTTCGTCGGCGATCCGCGCACCGTCGCGGAGAAGGTCCTGCGCGTCTCCGAGCAGCTGGGCGGCGTGGAGCGGATCAACCTGCAGATGACCAACCCGCGCCTGGCGCACGAGGATCTCCTGCACTCCATCGAGCTCCTGGGCACCGAGGTCACGCCGCTGGTGGCGAAGGGCTGATGGAGCGCGCTGCCCGGGACCGGACCTGAGCATGCGGGTCGCCGCCCTGCACACCGCCCCGGCCCGCAAGGCGCCGATGGTCGCGGTGGAGAGGGTCGAGGCCGAGGCGGGGCGCGGTCTCGTCGGCGACCGGTACCACGGCACCAAGCACCGCCACGTCTCCGTCCAGAGCCGCGACGACCTGGCGGCGGCCGCCGAGGCGCTCGGCGCCCCCGTGCCCGAGGACCGGACGCGTCGCACCCTGACCCTCGACCAGGGCGAGGTGCCGACCGAACCGGGGGCGCAGCTCGTGGTCGGTGACGTCGTCCTCGAGGTCGTCCGCCGGGCGGCGCCGTGCCGGGTGATGGACGAGACGATCGGGCCGGGCGCGGCCCGCGCCCTGCACGGCCGGGGCGGCGCGATCTTCCGCGTCCTCACCTCGGGCACGATCACGGTCGGCGACGAGGTCGAGTCCGCGGGCTGACCGCGTCAGGCGCAGGGCCCGACGCCTGCGGTGATGCCGTCGTGGTCGGAGCCCGCGAGCAAGAAGCGTCGCGGACCCTCGCCGCACCAGCCCGGACCGACCATCAGGTGGTCGATGCGCAGGAGGAACGCCTGCCACTGCGTCACCGAGGTGGGCCCGGTCCAGTCGTCACGCATGACGTCGGTGAGCCCCGTGCCGTCGGCCAGCAGCCGGTAGTCGCGGCCGCGGTCGGTCGAGTTGAGGTCCCCGGCCACCACCACGGGGCCCGGCTCGCGGGCGACACGGTCCGCGAGGGCGACGACGAGGCGGCGGTGCTCGGCGGGGGTCGCCTGGTAGCTGCCGCCGCCGGTCCACCACGGGCGCGGCACGTGCATCGCGTAGAGCACGAACGGCGTCGGCGCGTCGACCGCCACCCGCAGGCCCGGCAGGTCCGGACCGGTCCCGTCGAGGACCCGCACCGGGAACCGGCTGTACACCCCGACCGACGGGGTCCCGCCGCTGAAGACGTGGTGCGGGTGGTCCTCGTCGAGCTCCCGGTCGATGCTGCGGGTGTTCTCGACGACGACGAGCACGTCGGCGGCGGTCGCCCGCAGCGCGGGCAGCGTCGTCTCGAGAGCGGTGACGTTGGCACTCGCCACCGTCACCGCGGCGCCGGGACGGACCGGTCCGGTGTCGACGGGCGTCCACGGACCGACCACCGCGACCGCTCCGGCGACCAGCACCGACACCGCAGCGACGAGGCCACGCCCTCGTCCCACGACGAGGGCGACGACCGCCGCCACGACGGCGAGCACCGGGATCACGATCGCCACGACGTCGCCGGCGGAGCCCAGCTCGTCGCGCAGGGGGAACCACGCCCAGGGCAGGACCGCGAGGAGCCACCAGATCCACCACGGACCCCGTGGCGCACGGCGCGACGGGGGCGCGACGACGTCCCCCCGTGCGTTCGGCATCCCGGCAACGACAGTACCGATCCAGCACCGCCCGGACGGGCCGCGACTCAGCCGACCTCGATCACACCGAAGCGCGCGCCCGCGGGGTCGGACAGGGTGGCGTGGCGGCCGTGCGGGCCCGGCGCCACCGGCGTCACGACCTCACCGTCGGCCCTGCGGGCGGCCTCGACGGCGGCGTCGACGTCGGCCGCCGCGAAGAACGGGAGCCAGTGGGGCAGGGCGTCGCCGGCGAGCCCGAGACCCGCGACCGGCCCTCCGTCGACCAGGCCGTGCAGGTGGCCCGGCTGGTCGCCCCCGTCGACGAACTCCCAGCCGAGGAGCTCGCGGTAGAAGGTGCGCGTGGTGCCCGGCTCCGCCGAGGCCGCCTCGGCCCAGCACAGCCGTCCGGACGACGGCGCGGGGATCCCGTCGTCGGACTCCCACAGGCCGACCACGGCAGCGCCGGCGTCGAGCGCGACGAGCAGCCGCCCGCCGGCGTGGTCGTCCTCGGGGCCGTGCAGCACCTGCCCGCCCAGTTCCTCGAGCTGCTCGGCGGCCACGTCGACGTCGTCGACCGCGAGGTACAGCGTCCAGACCGGCGGCGCCGCGGCGCCCGGCGACCCGATCGCCGCGACGGGGCTCCCGCCGTGGCGCAGGACGCGGGTCTGGTGACCGGCGACGACCTCGGCGTCCACGGACCACCCGAGCACCGCGGCGTAGAACGGCGTCACCACGCCGGGGTCGTCGACGTCCAGTTCGGCCCAGCACGGCACGCCGTGCGCCCGATGCGTTCCTGCCATTCCGCACTCCTCGCCACGATGACGCGACGAGTGTGGGCGCCCCGCGAAGGTCGGGGAAGGAGGATGAAGAAGTGTGTCCGAGGGGGGACTTGAACCCCCACGCCCTACTAGGGCACTAGCACCTCAAGCTAGCGCGTCTGCCATTCCGCCACTCGGACCTGCGGGAACACAGCCTAGACGACGCCGCGCGGTCCGATCACGGTGGGTGGCAGGATGCCGCGCATGGGTCGTGCCGAGGACGAGGTCGTGTCGCTGACCAGCGAGCTCATCCAGATCGACAGCCAGAACACCGGAGAGCTCGCGACGACGACGGGCGAGGCCGAGGCCGCCGCCTACGTGGACGCGAAGCTGCGCGAGGTGGGGTACGAGACCGAGGTGATCGAGTCCGGGGCTCCCGGGCGGCACAACGTGTTCGCGCGGCTGAAGGGCGCCGATCCCGAGCGCCCCGCGCTGCTCGTGCACGGGCACCTCGACGTCGTGCCCTTCGACGAGAGCGAGTGGTCGGTCCACCCGCTGTCCGGCTCGGTCCAGGACGGCTACGTCTGGGGTCGGGGCGCGGTGGACATGAAGGACATGGACGCGATGATCCTGGCGCTCGCGCGTCAGTTCGCCGCCGAGGGCACGGTGCCCCCGCGCGACCTCGTCTTCGCGTTCCTCGCCGACGAGGAGGCCGGTGGCGCCTACGGGTCGCACTGGCTCGCCGAGAACCGCCCCGACCTGTTCGAGGGCTGCACCGAGGCCCTCGGCGAGGTCGGCGGCTTCTCCCTGACCCTCGGTGAGGACGTCCGCGTCTACCCCGTGATGACCGCGGAGAAGTCGATCGCCTGGATGCGGCTGCGCGTGCGGTCCCGTCCGGGGCACGGGTCGATGATCCACGACGAGAACGCCGTGACGATCCTCGCCGAGGCCGTTGCCCGGCTGGGCCGCCACCGCTTCCCGCTGGTGCTCACCGAGTCGGTGCAGGGCTTCTTCGACGAGATCACGACGCTCACGGGCATCGAGTTCCCGACCGACTCCGCGGCCGCCCTCGACGGCGCGGTGGCGAAGCTCGGCGGGGTCGCCCGCGTGGTCGGCGCGACCACCCGCGACACCGCGAACCCGACGATGCTCTCGGCCGGCTACAAGGCGAACGTCATCCCGTCGGTCGCCGAGGCCACCATCGACTGCCGCGTGCTGCCGGGGCGCCAGGAGGCCTTCGAGCGCGAGCTCGACGAGATCCTCGGCCCGGACGTCGAGCGCGAGTGGATCCGCAACCTGCAGGCCGTGGAGACGAGCTTCGACGGCGAGCTCGTCGACGTCATGACCCGGGCCGTGCAGGAGGAGGACCCGCAGGCCCACACGCTGCCCTACATGATGTCCGGCGGCACCGACGCCAAGGCTTTCGAGAAGCTCGGGATGCGCTGCTTCGGGTTCGCGCCGCTGCGGCTGCCCCCGGACCTCGACTTCACCGCGCTCTTCCACGGCATCGACGAGCGCGTCCCGGTCGATGCGCTGCAGTTCGGGACCCGGGTGCTCGAGAAGATCCTGCGCCGGTGCTGAGCGGCGGCCCCGTCGTGCACGACGCCGGACCGGTGGGTGCGGGCGGCGCGGGCGCCCCGCCGCCGCTGCACGGGGACGGCTGAGCGTGCGCGCCTGGCGGGTCCCGCGATACGGGCCCTTCGACGAGGTGCTCGAGATCGCCGACGTCCCGCGGCCCCCGGCGGCGGACGGGACGCGCGTGCGGGTGGAGGCCGCGGCCCTGAACTTCGCCGACATCCTCCACACCGCCGGCGAGTACCAGGAGCGCGTTCCGCCGCCGTTCACACCCGGCCTCGAGGTGGCGGGGGTGACCGACGACGGCCGGCGGGTCTTCGGCCCCGTGGCGCTGCCGCACGGCGGCTTCGCGGAGGAGGCGGTGCTGCGCACGACATGGCCGTGGCCCGAGGGGATGAGCGCGGGCCAGGCCGCCGGCTTCTTCGTGGCGTACCAGACCGGCTGGTGCGCGCTGCACCACCGCACGACGCTGGGCGCGGGCGAGACGCTGCTCGTCCTGGCCGCCGCGGGCGGGGTGGGGGCGGCCGCGGTGCAGCTCGGTCGTGCCGCGGGCGCCCGGGTGATCGCCCAGGTGGGCGACGAGGCCAAGGCGGCGGTGGTGAGGGCGCTGGGCGCGGACGAGGTGGTCGTCGGTCACGACGACCTGGTCACCGCCGTGCGGGAGCTGACGGACGGGCGCGGCGCCGACGTCGTCTACGACCCCGTGGGCGGCGACCTGTTCGACGCCGCGCGGCGGGTCGTGGCGTGGGAGGGGCGGCTGCTGGTGATCGGCTTCGCCGGCGGGCGCATCGCCGAGGCGCCCACCAACCACGCGCTGGTGAAGAACTACGGCGTGGTGGGCGTGCACTGGGCGGCGTACCAGCAGCGGGCGCCCGAGCTCGTGGCGGCCTGGCAGCGGGAGATCGAGGTGCTCTGGGAGCGGCGGGCGATCGACCCGCTCGTCGGCGCCGAGTACGCGTTCGAGGACCTGCCGGCGGCGTTCACCGAGCTGCAGGCGCGCCGGACCACCGGGCGCGTGGTGCTCCTACCGCCGACCTGAGATGGGGCTCTTCTGACGTTGAACGTCAGTGTGGCCCCCAGGCTGACACGGACGTGTCAGGTCGCGAGGCCGGCCTGGAGGGCGCGGGAGACCTTGCGGCGCAGCCAGACCTTCCGGGTCCCGTCGCTGTAGAGCAGCGTGCGGGCGAGCTCCCAGCCCCCGAACTCGGCGCGGATGCCGAGCTGCACGGTGGCCGAGATACGTGTGATGTCCGGGGGAAGGCGGACGGGCTGGTACTCCCAGTCGCCGTCCACCACGGGCGCCCCGATGAGCGCACCCTCATCACCAGCATCGTTCACGAGCTGATCACCTCCGGGACACGTGACGGAGCGACGTCCACCGTACGCACCGGATCGCTCCCCGCGCACGTACCGCGACCCCGGTGTGGATCACTCCCAGGGCGGGGTTTCCGGCTCGTCGATCTCGTCGTCGGGGGCCGTGGGGGAGCTGACGTCGTCGAGGGCGCCGCGGATGGCCGGGGGCAGCACGAGGTCCTCGGCGGCCAGCGAGCCCAGCAGCTGGGCCCCGTCCCGCGCGCCGACCACCGGTGCTGCGACCCCGGGCCGGTCGCGCACCCACGCCAGCGCGACGGCCAGTGGCGAGGTGCCGAGCCCGTGCGCCGCGGTGACGACGGCCTGCACGATGCGGGCGGTGCGCTCGGTGCGGTGCCGCCCGACGTAGCCCGCCAGGTGCTCGGACGCGCCGCGGGAGTCGGCGGGGACGCCCTCGCGGTACTTGCCGGTGAGCACCCCGCGGCCCAGGGGAGCCCAGGGCAGCAGCCCCAGCCCGTGGTGACCGGCGGCCGGCAGCACCTCGTTCTCGACGGTCCGTTCCAGCAGCGAGTACTCCGACTGCACCGACACCAGCGGCAGCGACGTCAGGGCCTGGCGGGTCGCGGCCGAGGCGACCTGCCAGCCCGCGTAGTTCGCGATCCCGGCGTACCGGGCCCGTCCCGTGGTCAGCGCCACGTCGACGGCGGCCAGGGTCTCCTCGAGCGGCACGTCGTCGTCCCACGCGTGCAGCTGCCAGAGGTCGACGTAGTCGGTGTTCAGGCGGTCCAGCGAGTCGTCGAGCGCCGTCAGCAGCGCGCCCCGCGAGGCGCCGCCGCCGAACGGGCCGTCCTCGCGCCGGGCCCCGGCCTTGGTGGCCACGACGACCTCGCCCCGGGGGATGACGTCGTCGAACAGACCGCCCAGGATCCGCTCGGCCTCGCCGCCCGCGTAGACGTCCGCGGTGTCGACCAGGGTGCCGCCGGCGTCGAGGAACGCGAGCAGCGACGCGCCCGCCTCGTCGGCGTCGGTGTCCCGGCCCCAGCTCATCGTGCCGAGCGCCAGGCGCGAGACCCGCAGCCCGCTCGTGCCCAGCCGTCGCTGTTCCACGGTCGGCCAGCTTACGAAGGCGTCACGACCACCTCCGAGGGGCCCGAGGGGGAGGCGGGCAGGGGGTGGCGGTGGGCTACCGTCCGTGCCCGTGCAGGTGGGTGCCCCGATGGGCTGGCTCGAGGCCGTGGTCCTCGGGATCGTGCAGGGACTGACGGAGTTCCTGCCGGTCTCCTCGTCCGCGCACCTGCGCATCACCTCGGCGTTCTTCTTCGGCAACGACGCCGGCGCGGCCTTCACGGCGGTTACCCAGCTCGGCACCGAGACCGCGGTGCTCATCTACTTCTTCGGTGACATCTGGCGCCTGCTCAGGGCCTGGTTCGTGGGCCTCGCGCGCCGCGACGAGCGCGGCTACGACTACAAGCTCGCCTGGTACGTGATCATCGGCTCCATTCCGATCGGCGTCCTCGGCCTGGCCTTCGAGGACGCGATCAAGGGCCCGGCCCGCAACCTGTACCTCAACGCGACCGTGCTCATCGTGTTCGCGCTCGTCCTCGCCGCCGCCGAGCGCTACTCACGGCAGCGCCGCGGCCCCGACCAGCTCACGCTGCGCGACGGCATCGTCATGGGCTGCGCACAGGCGATGGCGCTGATCCCCGGGGTCTCGCGGTCGGGTGGCACGATCACCGCCGGCCTGTTCCTGGGCCTGGAGCGCGCCGTCGCCGTGCGGTTCTCGTTCCTGCTGGCGCTGCCCGCGGTGTTCGCCTCCGGGCTGACCCAGATCCCCGACATCCTCGAGCCGTCCGCCGCCGACGTGCAGGGCAGCCTCGTGGTGGTCCCGAGCATCCCGCAGATGATCGTCGCCACGATCATCGCGTTCGTCCTGGGCTACGCCTCGATCGCCTGGCTGCTGAAGTTCGTCGAGAACCACACGATCTACGTCTTCGTCTGGTACCGGGTGCTGCTCGGGCTGGTCGTCCTGCTCGCCGTGAGCAACGGGGTCGTCCCGGCGACGTAGGCGAGCACCCGCGTACGGTCGTGTCGTGACAACGGTGATCCTTCTGCGGCACGGCCGGTCGACGGCCAACGTGTCGGGTGTGCTCGCCGGTCGCAGCACCGGCGTCGGTCTCGACGACCACGGCCGCACGCAGGCCGAGAAGCTGGTCGACCGGCTCGCCGAGCTGCCCCTGGCGGCCGTGGTGACCTCGCCGCTGCAGCGCTGCCGGGAGACGGTGGCCCCGCTGCTCACCGCCCGCGGCCTGGAGGCGACGGTCGAGGACGACCTGTCCGAGGTCGACTACGGCGACTGGACCGGGCGCAAGCTCGGCGATCTCGGCAAGGAGGACCTCTGGAAGGTCGTCCAGGCCCACCCGTCCGCCGCCGTGTTCCCCGGCGGGGAAGGCCTCGCCGGGATGCAGGCCCGCGCGGTCGCGGCGATCCGCCGGCAGGCCGCGCGCATCGGCGCCGAGCACGGCGACCGCGCCCTGTGGGTGGCCTGCAGCCACGGTGACGTGATCAAGGCCGCGGTCGCCGACGCGCTCGGTCTGCACCTCGACTCGTTCCAGCGCATCGTCGTCGACCCCTGCTCGGTGAGCGTCATCAGCTACACGCCCACCCGGCCCTTCGTCGTGCGGGTCAACGACACCGGCGGCGACCTGTCCGCGCTGGTCCCGAAGCCGGAGAGCGAGGAATCCGACAGTTCCTCCGACGCCGCCGACGACCCCACGGCAGCCTCGTCCGGCGACGTCACCGTCCCCGCGGAGGCCACCGTCGGAGGGTCGACGGGAGTAGCATGAGGACGCCGTTGACGCCAGGGGATCCGCACCTCCTCCAGCGGCGTCCCTCCGTGAGTCCTACGATCGAGAAGCCATGCCCAGGGTGATCCACGTCTTCCGCCAGCCCGACCGGTTCGTCGCCGGCACCGTCGGGCAGCCCGGCGAACGCTCCTTCTACCTCCAGGCCACCGAATCGGCCCGGCGGGTGAGCGTGCTGCTCGAGAAGCAGCAGGTGTCGGTGCTCTCGGAGCGGATCGGCACCCTGCTCGAGGAGGTCTCGCGGCGCTTCGGTGCGGACGTCCCCGTGTCGGTGCCCGAGGACGAGGTCGACACCTCGCCGCTCGAGGTGCCGGTGGAGGAGGAGTTCCGCGTCGGCACCATGGGGCTGGGCTGGGACGCCGAGTCCAAGAACGTCGTGGTCGAGCTGCTCGCGGTCACCGAGGAGGAGATCGACGAGTCGGTCGTCCTCGACGACACCGACGAGGGCCCCGACGCGCTGCGCGTGTTCCTCTCGCCCGCCGGCGCCCGCGCGTTCGCGACGCGCGCCGAGCGCGTGGTCGGCGCCGGACGGCGCCTGTGCCCGCTGTGCACCCAGCCGCTGGACGCCTCCGGCCACGTGTGCCCGCGGCAGAACGGCTACCGACGCGTCGCCTCCCCCGAGTAGGCGCGTGAACGGGGACACGGGCGCGAACGGGTCGACCTCCGACGACCGGGAGCTGCTGCTCCACGGCCGGATGGAGGTCGAGGGCCGTCTCACGGAGGCGTCCAACACCACGCTGCTGTGCGTCATCGACTTCAACGGTGTCGAGGGCCGCTGCGTCTACAAGCCCGTCCGCGGCGAACGCCCGCTGTGGGACTTCCCCGACGGCACGCTCGCCGGGCGGGAGGTGGCGACGTACCTGGTCAGCGAGGCGGCCGGGTTCGGGGTGGTGCCGACGACGGTGCTGCGCGACGGCCCCTTCGGCCCCGGCATGGTCCAGCGCTGGATCGACACCGACGAGGAGCGCGAGCTCGTCGACGTCGTCCCGGCGCGCTCGGTCGGCCAGGGCTGGCGCACCGTCCTGCGTGCCCGCGACGCCGCGGGGGACCCGGCGCTGCTCGTGCACGCCGACGACCCGGCCCTGCGGCGCATGGCGGCGCTCGACGTCGTCGTCAACAACGCCGACCGCAAGGGCGGGCACGTGCTCGCCGGCGTCGACGGCGGCGTCTACGGCGTCGACCACGGCATCTGCCTGCACCGCGAGGAGAAGCTGCGCACGGTGCTCTGGGGCTGGGTGGGCGAGCCGCTCTCCGACGACGTCGTCGACGGTCTGCGCCGCCTGCGCAAGGCCCTGTCCCCGGGCAACAGGGCGGGGCTCGACGACACCCTGCACGAGCACCTGACCCGTGCCGAGGTCTCGGCGCTGCGCTCGCGGCTCTCGAAGCTGCTCGACGCGAACGAGCTGCCCGCGCCGGGAGGACGCTGGCCTCCGATCCCGTGGCCGGCGTTCTGAGCCGGCTGCTCCCGCCCCGCCGGGATCCGCGCTGGCCGCGCGACTTCCACCACCGCCGCACGTCGGACCTGCTGAGTCCACGGCAGGCCTACGAGCTGCTGCGCGCGTTCCCGCCCCGCGCCGAGCGCGACGGGTCGGGCGTACCGGTCGTCGACGCCCTCCCGCTCCCGGCCGCCGGGCCCGGCGAGATCTCCGTGACGTGGCTCGGGCACGCCTCGACGCTGCTGCGCGTGGACGGTGTGACGCTGCTGGTCGACCCCGTTCTCGCGGGCGGCATCCCGGGCGCGAGCACCCGCCTGCGGCCCTCGCCGGTGACCCCCGAAGAGTTGCCGCCCGTCGACGCCGTGCTGCTGAGCCACGACCACTACGACCACCTCGACGCGCCGACCCTGCGCCGTCTCCCGCGCTCGACGCGGGTGCTCGCCGGCGGCGGCAGCAGGCCCCTGCTCGCCCGTCTCGGCTTCACCGACGTCACCGAGCTCGACTGGTGGGAGAGCGTGGAGGTCGGCGGGGGCCGGGGAGAGGTCACCGTCGAGTTCGTCCCCGCCCACCACTGGTCGCGGCGCACCCTGCTCGACACCTGCCGCCGGCTCTGGGGCGGCTGGGTGGTGACGGGGTCCGACGGGCGCAGCGTGGTCCACGCCGGCGACACCGGCTACGGCCCGTTCCCCGCGCGGATCGGGGCGCGGCAGCGCGACCTCGGCCACGACCTCGCCGTGGCCGTGCTCCCGATCGGCGCGTACGCGCCCCGCCACCTGCTCCGCGGGGTGCACATGGACCCGGCCGAGGCCGTGCGGGCCGCGGGCGACCTGGGGGTGCGGCACGTGGTGCCGATCCACTGGGGCACGTTCGTGCTCTCCGGCGAGCCGGTCACCGAGCCGCGCGAGCGCGTGCTCGCGGAGTGGGTGCGCGCCGGGCGCGACCTCGCGGACCTCTGGGATCTCCCGATCGGCGGGACCCGGGCCCTGTGACCGCCCCCCTGTGACCGCCCCCCTGTGACCGCCCCCCTGTGACCGCCCCCTGTGAACGCTGCCGTCCCCCCGCGCCGGTCCGGGCGGGCTCTGGTGGTGTGGGGCGTCGCGGTCCTCGCGTACGTCGCCGGCCACCACCGGTGGCACCGGCGGGGATCGCGCGGTCGGCGCGGAAGGTGCCGCGGCCGGTCCCTCAGTCGGCCGCCGACGGGAAGCGGGGCTCGCGCTTCTCGCGCAGCGCCGTGTAGCCCTCGACGACGTCGGGGCCGAGGAACGTGAGCATCTCGTAGGCCGCGGACTGGTCGAAGGTCGGCCCGGCGCTGCGCAGCCAGTTGTTGAGGCTGCGCTTGGTGAGCCGGATCGCCTGCTGGGAGCCGGTGCCGAGGGTGTCGGCGACGCGCAGGGCCTCGTCGAGCACCTGGTCGCGGGGGAGCGCCTTGGCGACCATCCCGAGACGCTCGGCCTCGGCGCCGGTGACCATCTCGCCGGTCAGCAGGTAGTACCGCGCCTTGGCCATGCCGGCCAGCAGCGGCCAGATGATCGCGGCGTGGTCGCCGGCCGCGACGCCGAGCTTGACGTGCCCGTCGCCGAGCCGGGCGTCCTCGGCGGCGATGGCGATGTCCGCGAGCAGCGCGACGACCACCCCGGCCCCGACCGCGACGCCGTTGATCGCCGACACGATGGGCTTGTCGCAGTCGATGATGTTGTAGACCAGGTCGGACATCTCGCGGAGCATGTGCTGGACGCGGTCGTAGTCGCCGGCCATCCGCTCGACCATCGCCAGGTCGCCGCCCGCGGAGAACGCCTTCCCGGCGCCGGTGATCACGGCGACACGGGTCTGCTCGTCGGCCCCCACGTCCCGCCAGACCCGGGCCAGCTCCCCGTGGAGCCCCTCGTCGGCCGCGTTGTACTTGTCGGGGCGGTCGATGGTGATCAGCAGGACGCCGTGGTCGCGGCGCTCGAACGTCAGCTGGTGGTAGTCCTCGAACGGCACGGGCGCTCTCCTCGGTGGGTTCGTGCGGTCAGCTCATCGAGAGTCCGCCGCTGACGGACAGGGTCTGGCCGGTGATGTACGCGGCCTCGTCGGAGGCCAGGAACGCGACGGCGTGGGCGACGTCGGCGGGCTGCGCGAGCCGGCGCAGCGGGATCGCCTTGATCAGCGCGTCGCGCAGCTTCGGGTTGTCCTCGGTGACCGACGCGAACAGCGCGGTGTCGGTCGGGCCGGGGCACACGCAGTTGACCGCGATCTGGTGGCGGGCCATCTCGCGAGCGGTGGTCTTGGTGAACGCGATGATCCCGCCCTTGGCCGCCGAGTACACCGCCTCGCCGGACGAGCCGACCCGGCCGGCGTCGGAGGCGAGGTTGACCACCCGCCCGCCACCCTGCTCCACCATGATCGGGAGGACGGTCTTCGAGGTGTGCAGGACGCCGTAGAGGTTGATCCCGATGATCCGGTCCCAGTCGGCGGGGTCGGAGTCGACGAACGGCCCGACCTTGTCGTAGCCCGCGTTGTTGACCAGCACGTCGATGCGACCGAAGCGCTCGCGGACGGCGGCGACCATGGTCTCGACGGACTCCCGCGACGCGACGTCGCACGTGAGGCCGAGCGCGTCGCCTCCGGGGGCCGCGCCGAGTGTGGCCGCGGTGTCGTTCGCCGTCGCCTCGTCGACGTCCGTGGCCACCACGGTCGCGCCCTCGGCGGCGAGCTTCTCGGCGATCCCGCGGCCGATGCCGCGCCCGGCTCCGGTCACGATCGCGATCTTCCCGTCCATCCTGCCCATGGGGTGGCTTCTCCTCGCTCGCGTGACGGCGGCCTCGCGTGACGGCGGCACGGAGCGAAGCGGACGCGCCCGGGCGCGCGCAAGCGGGAGCCTCGGCACAGCGCACGGGCCGGCGGAGGTCGACATCTCCGTGAGCGGAGCTTCGGGAACCGAAGCGTTTCCCGTCCGCGTCGCGACGGCCCCTCCGGGCTCAGCCCTGCCCGCTCAGGCGGGCGTAGACGATCAGGTCGTCCCCGGCGGAGCCCCCGTAGGCGATGAGCCGCAGCTCGGCGTCGCCGGTGTCGCCGTGCACCTCGCGGGCCGGGAACTTCACCGGGGACACCTGCACGGTGCCCGTGACGACGAAGACCGCCGTCGACCCGTCACGGCGCCGCACGGTGATCCGGTCGCCCGCGGTCGCGTCCGCGAGGCCGGCGAAGACGCCGCGACGTCCGTCGCCGTCGACGCGACCGACCAGCACCGCGGGGCCGCGCGCCCCCGGCGTCGGCCCGGCACGGAACCAGCCGGCCTGTTCCGGGGCGTGCACCGACGGCGCCGCGACCCGGCGCCACCCGTCGACCTCGTCGCCCTCCCCGACCGGCACGAGCGACGAGCAGGCGTCGATGCGGTCGATGGTCAGCTCGACGGGGTCGGCGGCGCGCATCGGCGTCGGGTCGGGGCGCCAGGACGCGGTGCTCGGCGGACAGGGGTCGGGCGGACGCTCCGCGGTGGCGACCCCCGCCGCCACCCCCATCGCGGCACACCCCGCGCTGAGCAGGAACGCCAGCGCCGCCAGCATGCGGTTCACCGGCGACCGCTCGGGACGCGGCGCGACCGGTCGACGGTGCCGCCCCACGCCCGTCGCACGCGCCATGTTCCCCCCACGGATCGCGACCACTCCTGTGACCGTCGAGAGTGCACGCTCCGTGACCGGACGTCAGGAGCCACCTTCGGGTCACCGCGCTCCGCGCGCGATCTCCGTTCACGGAGGCCGGATCGCCGTGGCGGACGTAGCGTGGAGGAGTGAGCACCCCTTCCGCTCCTGCAGATCTCCCCACCACCGCCGGTGAGCTCGCGCGCAGCGGCCACCCGGCGGCGACGCCCAAGAGCGTCCGTACCGAACTGCGCGACAACCTCCTCGCCCGGCTGCGTGCCGGCGCGGACCCGTGGCCGGGGATCGTCGGGTTCGACCGCACCGTGCTCCCGCAGTTCGAGCGCGCGGTGCTCGCCGGGCACGACGTGGTGCTGCTCGGCGAGCGCGGGCAGGGCAAGACGCGCCTGCTGCGCAGCCTCGTGGCCCTGCTCGACGAGTGGACGCCGGTGATCGCCGGGTCCGAGATCGGCGAGCACCCCGGCGAGCCGATCACCCCGGCGAGCCGACGCCGTGTCGCCGACGAGGGCGACGACCTGCCGATCACCTGGCGGCACCGCTCCGAGCGCTACGCCGAGAAGCTGGCCACCCCGGACACCTCCGTCGCCGACCTCATCGGCGACGTCGACCCCGTCAAGGTCGCCGAGGGCCGCAGCCTGGGCGACCCCGAGACCATCCACTACGGCCTCGTGCCCCGCGCGCACCGCGGCATCGTGACGATCAACGAGCTGCCCGACCTCGCCGAGCGCATCCAGGTCGCGCTGCTCAACGTGATGGAGGAGCGCGACATCCAGGTGCGCGGCTACACGCTGCGCCTGCCGCTGGACATCATGCTCGTGGCCAGCGCGAACCCCGAGGACTACACGAACCGCGGGCGGATCATCACGCCTCTCAAGGACCGCTTCGGGGCCGAGGTCCGCACGCACTACCCGCTCGAGATCGTCGGCGAGATCGCGCTCGTGCACCAGGAGGCGCACCTCGTCGCCGACGTGCCCGACCACCTCGTCGAGGTCCTCGCCCGCTTCACCCGCCACCTGCGGAGCTCCGGCGCGATCGACCAGCGCAGCGGTGTGTCCGCGCGGTTCTCGATCGCGGCGGCCGAGACCGTCGCGGCCGCCGCGCTGCGCCGGGCCGCGGTCACCGGCGAGGACACCGCCGTGGCCCGTCCCGTCGACCTCGAGGCGGTGCCGCCGGTGCTGCGCGGCAAGCTCGAGTTCGAGTCGGGGGAGGAGGGCCGCGAGGCCGAGCTGCTCACGCACCTGCTGCGCCGCTCGATCTCCGAGACCGCCCGCGCCCGCCTCGCCGGGGTCGACCTGACCCCGCTCGCCGAGGGCGTGTCGGCCCTGGAGGGCGACCGGCGGGTCGTCACGGGCGACCGGATCGCCGCCAAGGACGTCGTCGACGCCCTGCCCTCGATCTCGGTCGTCTACACGGTCGCCGAGCGCCTGGGCGCCGCCGGCACGGAGGCCCCGGGGCCGCTGGCCAGCGCCGTCGAGCTCGCCCTCGAGCACCTCTACCTCACCCGCAAGCTGGCCAAGGACGACGACGCGGACGAGGGCACGGTGACCTATGGCGGCTGACAAGCCCGGCACCGGCCGGTACTCCTACGGCCGCTTCTACGACGGGCCGGATCCCCTGGCGCCGCCGTTCGACCTGCGGTCGGCGATGGACGAGCTCGGCCGCGACGTCATGGAGGGCACGTCCCCGCGGCAGGCGATGCGCGAGCTGATGCGCCGCGGGCTGGGCGACCAGCAGGGTCTCGACGACCTCATGCGCCGGCTCAACGAGCGGCGCAGCAAGCTGCAGCGCGAGCACCGTCTCGACGGGACGCTGCAGGAGGTCCGCGAGCTGCTCGAGCGGGCGCTCGAGGCCGAGCGCAACTCCCTGCAGGCCGAGGACTCCGACGACGCCCGGTTCCGCGAGATGCAGCTCGACGCGCTGCCCCCGTCGCCCGCCGGTGCCGTCGCCGAGCTGCAGGACTACGACTGGCGCAACGCCGAGGCGCGCCAGGCCTACGAACAGATCCAGGACCTGCTCGGCCGGGAGGCGCTCGATCAGCGCTTCCAGGGCATGAAGCAGGCCATGGAGAACGCGACGCCCGAGGACGTCGAGCGGGTCCGCGAGATGATCTCGGACCTGAACGACCTGCTCGAGGCGCACGCCCGCGGCGAGGACACCGCGGAGCAGTTCGGCGAGTTCATGGGCAAGCACGGCGAGTTCTTCCCGGAGAACCCGCAGACCACCGACGAGCTGATCGACCTGCTCGCCGAGAGGGCCGCCGCGGCCCAGCGGATGATGAACTCGCTGTCGGCCGAGCAGCGCGCCGAGCTCGAGGGCCTCATGCAGCAGGCCTTCGGCGACCCACGGCTGGCCGAACAGCTCTCCCGGCTCGACCAGCAGCTCCAGGGCATGCGCCCCGGCGAGGACTGGCAGGGCCGCGGCCGATTCCGCGGCGACGACCCGATGGGCATGGGCGAGGCCACCCGGGCCATGGAGGAGCTGGGGCAGATGGACGCCCTGGCCGAGCAGCTCTCGCAGTCCTACCCGGGCGCGCGGATGGAGGACATCGACTTCGAGGCCCTCGAGGCGACCCTCGGCGAGCAGGCTCGCGTCGACGCCCAGCGCCTGGCCGAGCTGCAGCGCGAGCTCGAGGAACAGGGCGTCTTCCAGCGCGCCGCCGACGGCTCGCTGATGCTCTCGCCGAAGGCGCTGCGCCAGCTCGGGCAGTCCTCGCTGCGCGACGTCGTCGGCTCGCTGTCGACCCGTCGCGGCGAGCGGGAGACCCAGCGCTCCGGGGCGGCGGGGGAGGCGACGGGCGCGACACGCCCGTGGTCGTTCGGCGACACCGAACGCTGGGACGTCTCGCGCACGCTGCTGAACGCCGAGATGCGCAAGGCCGGCGGTGATGTGCGGGACCTCGACGTCTCCGACGTGGAGATCGTCGAGACCGAACAGCGCACCCGGGCCGCGGTGGCGCTGTGCGTCGACACCTCGTGGTCGATGGTCGCCGACGGGCGCTGGGTGCCGATGAAGCGCACGGCCCTGGCCCTGCACCACCTGGTGTCCACGCGGTTCCGGGGCGACGCGCTGCAGCTCATCACGTTCGGCCGGCACGCCAAGGAGGTCGAGCTCGGGGAGCTGACCGCGCTGGAGGGCGCCTGGGAGCAGGGCACGAACCTCCACCACGCGCTGCTGCTCGCGGGCCGACACCTGCGCAGGAACATCGACGCGGCGCCCGTCGTCCTCGTCGTCACCGACGGCGAGCCGACCGCGCACCTCGAGCCGGACGGGCACGCGGCGTTCGACTACCCGCCGAGCCCGGAGACGCTGCGGGCGACGCTGAACGAGGTCGATGCGCTGGCACGTCTGCACGCGGCGATGACGGTCTTCATGCTCGGGGAGGACCCGCGCCTGGAGGCGTTCGTCGACCTCGTCGCCCGGCGCGCGGGCGGGCGGGTCGTCAATCCGGACCTGGACGGTCTCGGGGCCGCGGTGGTGAGCGACTACCTGGCGAGTCGCCGACGACGCTGAGGCATCGGACGCGCTGCGCATCCACCACACGGTGCAATGCCATCTGTCCGATGACCCTGCGTGCACCACAGTGCGCCACTGCGGGGGAATGCGGTTACGCTCGATCGTGGCTGGAGTCGATCCCCCCCGCGACTCCTGGCCACCCCGGCCGGGTCCGTCATCCCGTGCAGGGCGGAGTGCTCGCCCACGACGTCCTGCTGACTCGACCCGGCCGGGGTCCACCACGGTCTTCGCACCGGAGCGGCGAGCGGTTCGCCACGAGTCCGGGCGGGCACCGCCGCGACGGGCTTAGGCTCGGGGGCATGCGAGCGTGGTCATCGGTCGACGTCCCGCGGGTGCCCGGCAGCCCGCCCCCGCTGAGGCTCCACGACACGGCCGGTGGGGACATCCGACCCACCACGCCGGGGTCCACCGCCCGGATGTACGTCTGCGGCATCACGCCCTACGACGCGACGCACCTCGGCCACGCGGCGACCTACCTGGCGTTCGACCTGATCCACCGCCTGTGGCTCGACGCGGGCCACGACGTGCACTACGTCCAGAACGTCACCGACATCGACGACCCGCTGCTCGAGCGGGCCGAGCGGGACAAGGACGACTGGGTCGTGCTCGGGATGCGCGAGACGGCGCTGTTCCGCGAGGACATGGCCGCGCTGCGGATCCTCCCGCCGCGCGACTTCATCGGGGCCGTCGAGGCCATGGACGAGATCAGCGAGCTGGTGGGCAAGCTCCTGGCCAGCGGCGCGGCCTACCGCGCCGACGACGCCGAGTTCCCGGACGTCTACCACGACCACACCGCCACGCGGGACTTCGGCTACGTCTCGCGCTACGACGAGGCGCGGATGCGCGAGGTGTTCCCGCAGCGCGGCGGCGACCCCGACCGTCCGGGCAAGCGGGACCCGCTCGACGCGCTCCTGTGGCGCATGGCCCGTGAGGGCGAGCCGTCGTGGACCTCCGACCTCGGGGAGGGGCGCCCCGGCTGGCACGTCGAGTGCGCGGCCATCGCCCTGAACCGTCTCGGCGACCAGTACGACGTCCAGGGCGGCGGCTCGGACCTCGCCTTCCCGCACCACGAGTACGGCTCGGCGCACGCCGAGGCCCTCACCGGCGCGCACCCGCTCGCCCGGCACTACTGCCACGCCGGGATGATCGGGCTCGACGGCGAGAAGATGTCGAAGTCCAAGGGCAACCTCGTCTTCGTCTCCCGCCTGCGGGCCGACCGCGTCGACCCCCTGGCCGTGCGCCTGGCCCTGATGGGCGGGCACTGGCGCACCGACCGGTCCTGGACCGCGGACCTGCTCACCGGCGGCCAGGCGCGGCTGCACCGGTGGCGCGACGCGGTCGCGGCCCCGACCGGGCCCGACCCCGAGGACACGATCGCCCGGGTGCGCGCGCACCTCGCGGACGACCTCGACACGCCCGGGGCACTGGCCGCCATCGACGCCTGGGCCGACGAGGTGCTCCTGCGCCGCGGTGGCGACGGGTGGGCCCCCGACGCGCCGACCCGGCTCGCCGACGCCGCCGACGCGCTGCTCGGGGTCACGCTGCGCTGACGCGGGTACCTCCCGCGCATGCCCCGCAACGTCCTCGGCGGCGAGCTCGCCGACTGCAGTCACGACCCCGTCACCGGCTTCTACCGCAACGGCTGTTGCGAGACCGGTCCGGACGACGCGGGCGTGCACACCGTGTGCGCCCGCGTCACCGAGGAGTTCCTGACCTACTCCGCCGAGCGTGGCAACGACCTGACCCGCGCCGACGCCGGCTTCCCCGGCCTCGAGCCCGGCGACCGCTGGTGCCTGTGCGCCAGCCGCTGGCAGGAGGCGCTCGAGGGCGGCGTCGCCCCGCCGGTCGTGCTCGAGGCCACCCATGCCCGCACGCTCGAGTGGGTCGACCTCGCCCAGCTGGAGGCGCACCGCGCACGTGAGTGAATCGGTCGTTCCGACGACTCCAATCGCTCACATGCGGTACGCATCCTGCTGTGCCCTCGGACCCGCCCTCCGCGACCCAGGTCCAGGCGCACCGCTACGCCGTGCGCCGCCTGGAGTCCGCGCTGGTCGGCCGTGACCCGACGCCGCGCCACGACCCGGGCCGCCGCCAGAACCGCGCGCTGCTCGTGGGCACGGTGCTCGCGGTGCTGGCGCTCGTGGGGTTCGCCGTGGTCGGGCTCGTGCGCGGCGACGAGGGGTGGCGCGACGAGTCGGTGGTGCGCGGCGAGCCCTCGGGCGCGCTCTACGCCGTGGCGCACGGCCCGGACCGCCTGGTCCCGGCCCTGAACCTCGCCTCCGCGCGCCTGCTCGCCGGAGCCGCCGGCAACACCGAGGTGGGCGGGCCCCCGGTGCCGGTCCGTGACGACGCCCTCGCCGAGGCGCCCCGCACCGCACCGGCGGGCATTCCCGGCGCGCCGTCGGTGCTGCCGGCTCTGGCCGCTCCGGCCCCCGACGCCTGGGCGGTCTGCGACCGCGCGACGCTCGACCCCTCGGTGCCCGACCCCGCCGCGGACCCGGCGATCACCACCGTCGCGCTCGGCGGGGTCCCGGCGCCCGGGCGTCCGCTCGCGGCCGACGAGGCGCTGCTGCTGCGCGGCTCCGACGGGTTCTGGCTCGTCACCGAGGGGCGCCGAGCGCGGATCGACCCGTCGCTGGGTTCCGTGGTCCGCGGCCTGGAGCTCACCGGCGCGCGCCCCCGCAACGCGGGCCCGGCCCTGCTCGGCACGCTGCCCGAGGCCCCGCCGCTGGTCCCCGTCCAGGTCCCCGGCAGCGGGGGAGCGCCGACCGACGCCCGCACCGCCGCGCTCGGCGTGCCCGTCGGCGCCGTCGTGAGCCCCGACGGCGGTCGCTTCTTCCTCGTCGCCGCCGCCGGGGTGCAGGAGGTGCCGGCGGTGATCGCCCAGCTCGCCCGCTTCGCCAACCCCGACCCGGCCGCCGACCCCGGGATCGCCGCCGTCCCGGCGGGCCGGCTCGCCGCGGCGCCACGTGTCGCGGTCGTCGACGTGCGCGCCTACCCGTCGGCGACCCCCCGGCTGGTCACCTACGACGAGGCCACCACCACCTGCGTGCGCGCCGAGGCCTCCGGCGCGGCCGCGGTGTTCGCCGCGTCCGCGTTGCCCGGGCCGGTCGAGCCCACCCCGCTGGTCGGGCCCCCGCTCGACGGCGCCTGGGTCGCCGGCGGCGGTACCTACGTGCTCCCGGTGGCACCGGGAGCGCCCGCCGACCCCGCCTCGACCGATCCGTCCGCCGGGGTGCTCGTCGACCCGGGCGGGCGGGTGTTCGCCGTCCCGGACCCCGCGAGCGCCGCCGCCCTGGGCCTCGGCACGCCTCGCCCGGCCCCCCGCGCGGTGCTCGACCTCCTCCCGCGCGGCCCGACCCTCGACGCCGTCGCGGCCCAGTCGGCGCGCTGACCTCGACCCGGCGCGCTGCCCGAGGTGGTGGGAGCGAGGGTCACCCCGCCTGCGTCCAGAGCAGCGAGGGCGTCCCTCGCTGCCGCAGGCGCGCGAGGCACGCGCGGAGCGCGCGTCACCCCGACTGCGTCCAACGCAGCGAGGGCGTCCCTCGCTGCCCCGACCGGCGCGCCACCACCCCGGCTCCCGCGACTACCGCCGCGGCACCAGCGCCGCCGCCCCGGCGAGCAGGACGCCCGCGAGGCCGAAGGCCGCAACGGGGGAGAGGTGGTAGGGCGCGAGGAACACCGCGGGCGCCGCGGCGGCGCCGAGGAAGCGCAGGGCCTGCACCACCGAGACCCCGCCGGCGGTGCCCCCGCGCAGGACGAGCGCGTTGACACCGACGAGCACCAGCTGGGCGGCGGCCCCGGCGAGCGCCCAGACCGCGGCCACCGCGATCGCCGAGGGCAGCAGGCCGATCGCGGCGACGAGCACCGCGGCGGCGAGCGCGCCGAGCCGCACGACGACGCGCGGCCCGAGGCGGTCCACGCCGGCCCCGACGAGGCGTGCGGTGAGCAGCCCGGCGATCCCGAAGCACGTGAGCAGCGCACCCCGGACCCCGGCGCCGAGGGCGAAGGCGTCCTCGACGCGCAGGGCGACGAGGAACGACAGCCCGCCCAGCGCGCCCCACGCCAGCCCGGCGACGAGCCCGAGCCGCAGCACCGACGGGCGCCAGGCGTCACGCAGGCGCGGCCGGTCGCCGGGGTCGGCGGGCGGGTCGGCGGGGATCCCCGCGACCGCCAGGAGCGCGGCGACCATGGCGACGCCGACGAAGGCGAGACGCCAGTCCACCTCCGCGGTCAGGCCGCCGACCAAGGGCGCGAACGTCATCCCGGCCGCCTGCAGGGAACCCATGACGCCGAGCGACCGCCCGAGGCGCTCCGGGGGCGTGGCCGCGGCGAGCGAGGCCAGCAGCAGGGGAGTGGTGAACGCGTTGGCCGCTCCCTGCAGCGCCCGCGCCCCGAGGAACAGCCAGCCGGTGCCGGCCACGGCGCCGAGCAGCGAGAACACGACGTACGCGACGTAGGCGACGCGCACGGTGCGCCGCGCGCCCCACCGTTGGCCGAGCGTCCCCGAGACGAGCATGAGCAGCGCGAACGGGAGCAGGTAGGCGGTCAGCGACGCCGAGGCGGCCGACGGGGACAGCCCGAGGTCGGCGCCCAGCTCGGGCAGCATCGAGGCGGTGACCCCACCGCCGAACGGGCCGAGGAAGCCGCCCGCGTAGAGCGCGGCCAACCGCAGCCGGGCGATCCCGGAGCGCTCCGCCGCCGGAGCGGCGCTCACCGCTCCCAGGGGGCCTTGCCGGGCCCGGGCGGGCCGCCCGCGGTGCCGCCGGGGCCGTCGCCGCCGGGACCGCGCCGGCGCAGGTAGCGCTCGAAGTCGGCCGCGATCTCCTCGCCGGAGGCCTCCTCGAGGTCGGTCTCGGCGTCGCCGGCCTCCTCGAGGGCCTTGACGTACTCGCGGACCTCGTCGTCCTCGTCGGCCATCTCCGAGACCGTGCGCTCCCACTTCTCGGCCTGCTCGGGCAGGCCGCCGAGCGGCACCTCGACGTCGAGGACCTCCTCGACGCGCTGCAGCAGGGCGATCGAGGCCTTCGGCGCGGGCGGCTGCGAGACGTAGTGCGGCACGGCGGCCCAGAACGAGATCGCGGGGATCCCGGCCTGGACGCAGGCGTCCTGGAGGACCCCGACGATCCCGGTGGGGCCCTGGTAGCGCGAGCGCTGCAGCCGGTAGCGGGCGGCCGACGCCTTGTCGAACGACGTGCCGGTGACCGGGACGGGTCGGGTGTGGGGCGTGTCGGCGAGCAGGGCGCCGAGGGTGATCACCGTGCCGACGCCGAGCTCGCGCGCCCGGTCGATGATCTCCGCGCAGAAGGCGCGCCAGCGCATGTTCGGCTCGATGCCGCGCACGAGGATGAGGTCCTGCGCCGATCCCGGGGGCCGGCAGCGGGTCAGGCGGGTGGTGGGCCAGTCGATGGCGCGGCTGACCCCGTCGACCATCCGCGCGGTCGGCCGGGACACCTGGAAGTCGTAGTACTCGTCGGGATCGATCGCCGACAGTTCGGTGGCGTCCCAGTGCAGCGCGAGGTGCTCCACGGCCGTGCTCGCGGCGTCCCCGGCGTCGTTCCAGCCCTCGAACGCCGCCAGCATCACCGGCGCGTCGTCGCTGATGGGGGCCGTTTCCGACGCGTCGTCGGGGTCCTCGAGCTGTTCCGTTCCCTCGGCCTCGTCGCTGGACACGGGCTCGTCGAGGTGGTCGTCGGACTCGGGCACCCGCACAGCCTACGGGTCGTGACGAGGCTCGCAGTGCGTCCGGGACTGCTCGCCGATCACGTTACGATCGTGTGATGACTACTTCGAGTGAGTCTGGATTCCTGTCTGCCCTGCACTCCAGGGTGCTCATCGGAGACGGTGCCATGGGCACCGCACTCCAGGACCAGGATCTCTCGCTCGACGACTTCCAGGACCTCGAGGGCTGCAACGAGATCCTGAACGTCTCGCGTCCCGACGCCGTGCTCAGTGTGCACCAGGGGCACCTCGAGGCGGGCGCCGACGTCATCGAGACCAACACCTTCGGCACCAACTGGGCCAACCTCAACGAGTACGACATCGTCGACCGGGTCCGCGAGCTCGCCCGCGAGGGCACGAAGATCGCCCGGCAGGCCGCCGACGAGTACGCCACCTCGGACCGCCCGCGCTTCGTGTTCGCGTCGAACGGCCCGGGCACCAAGCTGCCGACGCTCGGCCACGCGCCGTTCGCGCTGCTGCGCGACCACTACAAGGAGTCGGTCCTCGGCGCCCTCGAGGGCGGCGCGGACGCCGTGCTCGTCGAGACCTGCCAGGACCTCCTCCAGGCCAAGTCGGCCATCCTCGGCGCCTACCGCGCGATGGACGAGTACGGCCTGCGCATCCCGGTCATCTGCCACGTCACCGTCGAGCTCACCGGCACGATGCTCGTCGGCTCCGAGATCACCGCGGCGCTGACGGCCCTCGAGCCCCTCGGGATCGACGGCATCGGCCTGAACTGCGCCACCGGCCCCGCCGAGATGAGCGAGCACCTGCGCGCCCTGAGCCGCCAGAGCCGCATCCCGGTCTCGGTGATGCCCAACGCCGGCCTGCCCGAGCTGGGTGCGAACGGCCCCGAGTACCCCCTGCAGCCCGACGAGCTCGCCGACTACTGCGCCTCGTTCGTCACCGACTACGGGCTCCAGCTCGTCGGCGGCTGCTGCGGCACGACGAACGCGCACATCAAGGCGCTGGCCGAGAAGTGCAAGGACCTCACGCCGGCCGCCCGCGACCCGAAGCCGGAGCCGGGTCTCGCGTCGGTGTACCAGGCCGTGCCGTTCCGCCAGGACACCGGCTTCCTCATGATCGGCGAGCGTTCGAACGCCAACGGCTCGAAGGCGTTCCGCGAGGCGATGGTCGAGGACGACTACGAGCAGTGCGTGGAGATCGCGAAGGCGCAGACCCGCGAGGGCGCGCACTTCATGGACCTCTGTATCGACTACGTCGGCCGTGACGGCAGCGCCGACATGGACCGCCTGGCCCACGACGTCTCCACCGCCTCGACGCTGCCGGTGGTGCTCGACTCCACCGAGGCCGACGTGCTGCGCACCGGGCTCGAGCAGCTCGGTGGCCGCAGCGCCATCAACTCGGTGAACTACGAGGACGGCGACGGCCCCGAGTCGCGCTTCATCAAGATCATGACGGTGGCGAAGGAGCACGGCGCCGCGGTCATCGGCCTCTGCATCGACGAGGAGGGGCAGGCCCGCACCGCGGAGTGGAAGACCCGCGTGGCGTTCCGCCTCATCGAGGACCTCACCGAGAACTGGGGCATGCAGGTCGAGGACATCATCATCGACTGCCTGACCTTCCCGATCTCCACCGGCCAGGAGGAGGTCCGCAAGGACGGCATCGAGACGATCAACGCGATCAAGCAGCTCAAGGAGCGCTACCCGCAGGTCCAGACCACCCTCGGCCTCTCGAACATCTCGTTCGGCCTCAACCCGGCGGCGCGGCAGGTCCTCAACTCGGTCTTCCTCCACGAGTGCACCGAGGCCGGCCTCGACTCGGCGATCCTCAACGCCTCGAAGATCCTGCCGATGTCGCAGATCGACGACGCGCAGCGCGAGGCCGCGCTCGATCTCGTCTACGACCGGCGCGACGAGTCCCGCGACACCCCGGACCCGCTGCAGCACTTCATGAACCTCTTCGAGGGCGTCTCGGCCTCGTCGGCCAAGGACGCGCGCGCCGAGGAGCTCGCGGCGCTGCCGCTGTTCGAGCGCCTCGAGCGCCGCATCGTCGACGGCGACCGCAACGGGCTCGAGGCCGACCTCGACGCGGGCATGGAGGAGAAGGACCCGCTCGAGATCATCAACGAGACGCTGCTGGCCGGCATGAAGACCGTCGGCGAGCTGTTCGGCGCCGGCAAGATGCAGCTGCCGTTCGTGCTGGCCTCGGCCGAGGTCATGAAGGCCTCGGTGGCCCACCTCGAGCAGTTCATGGAGGCCGACGACAACGGCGGGAAGGGCAAGATCCTGCTGGCCACGGTCAAGGGCGACGTCCACGACATCGGCAAGAACCTCGTCGACATCATCCTGAGCAACAACGGCTACGACGTGGTCAACATCGGCATCAAGCAGCCGATCAACGCCATCCTCGAGGCCGCCGAGGAGAACAAGGTCGACGCCATCGGGATGTCCGGGCTGCTGGTGAAGTCCACCGTGGTCATGAAGGACAACCTGCAGGAGATGAACGACCGCGGGGTCGCGCAGAAGTACCCGGTGCTGCTCGGCGGTGCCGCGCTGACCCGCTCGTACGTCGAGAACGACCTCGGCGAGCTCTTCCAGGGCGACGTGCGCTACGCGAAGGACGCCTTCGAGGGCCTGCGCCTGATGGACACCGTGATGAGCGGCGACACCGAGCGCACCGAGGCCGAGGCGGCCAAGATGGCCGAGCGCAAGGAGCGCCGCGAGCGCTCGCAGCGCATCCAGGCCAAGCGCGAGGCGGAGGCGGAGCCGGAGGAGATCCCCGACCACTCCGACGTCGCCCGGCGCATCGAGGTCCCGCAGCCGCCGTTCTGGGGCACCCGCGTGGTCCGCGGCATCCGGCTCAAGGACTTCGCCGGACTGCTCGACGAGCGCGCCACCTTCTTCGGGCAGTGGGGCCTGCGCGGCTCGAAGGCCAGCGAGGACGGGCCGTCGTACGAGGAGCTGGTGGAGACCGAGGGCCGGCCGCGCATGCGCTACTGGCTCGACCGGCTGCAGGCCGAGGGCATCCTCGCCCACGCCGCCGTGGTCGCCGGCTACTTCCCGGCGATCTCGGAGGGCCAGGACATCATCGTGCTCGCCGAGCCGGACCCGGACGCCAAGGAGGTGCACCGGTTCTCGTTCCCGCGCCAGAAGCGGGACCGCCACCTCTGCCTGGCCGACTTCTTCCGCACCCGCGAGGAGGCCAAGGAGCTCGGCGGCGTCGACGTGCTGCCGATGAACCTGGTGACGATGGGCCAGCCCATCGCCGACTTCGCCAACGAGCTCTTCGCGGAGAACTCCTACCGCGACTATCTCGAGGTCCACGGCCTCGGCGTGCAGCTCACCGAGGCGCTCGCCGAGTACTGGCACCGCCGTGTGCGTGAGGAGCTCGGCTTCTCCGACGGCTCGGTCA
The DNA here is from genome assembly GCF_028737215.1 of Actinomycetospora chibensis. Taxonomy (GTDB): domain Bacteria; phylum Actinomycetota; class Actinomycetes; order Mycobacteriales; family Pseudonocardiaceae; genus Actinomycetospora; species Actinomycetospora chibensis. The sequence goes on from NZ_JAQZAM010000012.1 coordinate 120,194, forward strand.
TGGCCGACTCCGACCCCGAGAACGTCGAGGAGTACTTCAAGCTCGGCTACCGCGGGGCCCGGTACTCGCTGGGCTACGGCGCCTGCCCGAACGTCGAGGACCGCGTGAAGATCGTGGATCTCCTCGAGCCGGGCCGCATCGGCGTCGAGCTCTCCGAGGAGGACCAGCTGCACCCCGAGCAGTCCACGGACGCGCTCGTCGTGCACCACCCGGAGGCGAAGTACTTCAACGCCTAGCCTCGCGGCACGCCGGTTCGACCCCTCGCACTCCTTCGTCGTGCGACGAGTCGACGTGCGGCGCCGCGTCCAGCCGATCCCGTAGAGGAGCTCCCCGTGAGGTTGCAGGCCGTCCTCTGGGACATGGACGGCACGCTGGTCGACACCGAGGGCCTCTGGTCGGTGACGATCCAGGAGCTCGCCGCGCACCACGGCGGCGAGCTGTCGACCGAGACCCGCGAGGAGCTGACGGGATCCAGCCTCGTCCGCACCGTGCGCGCGGTGCGGGCCGAGGTGGGCCTCGACCCGGACGACGACGACGGCGTGGCCACGGACGGCCGCTGGCTGACCGACCGCACCGCGGAGGTCTTCGGCCGCGGCGTCCCGTGGCGCCCCGGCGCCCGGGAGGCCCTCGCGATGGTGCGGGCCGCGGGGCTCCCGACGGCGCTCGTGACGAGCACCTACCGGGAGCTCACCGAGGTCGCGCTCGACACCATCGGCCGCGGGTTCTTCGACATCACGGTGTGCGGCGACGAGGTGCCGGCGACGAAGCCGGACCCGTCGCCCTACCGGCTGGCCACCGGAAAGCTGGGCGTCGACCCTCGCGCGAGCCTGGCCGTCGAGGACTCACCGACCGGCACACGCTCGGCCGTGGCGGCCGGCGCGACGGTGCTCGTCGTCCCCGCCGAGGTGCCCGTGCCGGCGGGGGAGCGCCGTGTCCTGCGCGAGAGCCTCGTCGGACTGACCCTCGACGACCTCCGGGACGCCCTCCGGAACGGGTCGGGGAGCGACCACCGGTCGCGGGCCGTCGCACGCTGAGCGCTCCGTGACACGGTCGGCAGAGCGCCCCGGCTCGAAGGGACCAGCGCCGGGGTCGGTTTCCTCACCGACCGCCCGTTCGGCGCGCCGGGGGGCCCGGACGGCGCCCCGGACGAGCGGGGGACGAACAACCCGGGCGAACGAGGAGAATCCGGTGGTGTGCGACTCCCCGTCATGCCGTGCAACGATGGCTCGACGTGAAGACGTTCGACGTGCTCTTCGACGAGCTCACGACCAAGGCGCGCGACCGGCCGGAGGGATCCGGCACCGTCGCGGCGCTGGACTCCGGGGTCCACGCCCAGGGCAAGAAGGTGCTCGAGGAGGCCGGTGAAGTGTGGATCGCCGCCGAGTACGAGACCGATGACAAGCTGGCCGAGGAGATCTCCCAGCTGCTCTATCGTGTCCAGGTGATCATGCTCGGGCGCGGTCTCACGCTCGACCAGGTCTACAAGCACCTGTAGTCGACACCCACAGGTGTCAGGAGGAGGAGCCGTGCTCCGCGTCGCCGTACCCAACAAGGGGTCCCTGTCCGAAGAGGCGTCCATGATGCTGCGCGACGCCGGCTACCGGCAACGGACCGACAGCCGCGACCTGAGCCTCCACGACGAGGCCAACGGCGTCACGTTCTTCTACCTGCGCCCCAAGGACATCGCGACGTACGTGTCCGAGGGCCAGCTGCACCTCGGCATCACCGGGCACGACCTCACCGAGGAGTCCAGCGCCTCGGTGAACCAGCTGCTGCGGCTCGGCTTCGGGCACTCGAAGTTCCGCTACGCCGCCCCGGCACGCAACGAGTGGACCGTGCAGGACCTCGCCGGCAAGCGGATCGCGACCTCGTATCCCCGGCTCGTGCGGGCGAACCTCGCCCAGCAGCGCATCGCGGCCAAGGACGTCATCCGCCTCGACGGCGCCGTCGAGATCTCGATCGAGCTGCAGGTGGCCGACGCGATCGCCGACGTCGTGAGTTCCGGGCGCACCCTGGCCCAGCACGGCCTGGTGGCGATCGGGGACCCGATCACGGAGTCCGAGGCCGTGATCATCGACCGCAACGCGAAGTTCGACCAGGCGCCGGACACGGCGGACATCGAGCGTTCGAAGTCCCGCTTCGTCGAGCGGCTGCGCGGCGTGGTCTACGCCCGCCGCTACGTCATGCTCGACTACGACTGCCCGATCGACCTCAAGGAACGGGCGATCGAGCTGACCCCGGGCATCGAGTCGCCCACCGTCGCGCCGCTGTCGAACGAGAAGTTCGTCGCGGTCCGCTCCATGGTCGAGCGCAAGCGGGTCAACGACATCATGGACGAGCTCGCCGACCTCGGGGCCACGGGCATCGTGACCTCGTCGCTGCAGTCGTGCCGGGCCATCGGCGCCACGAACGGCACACGCTGAGGCCCGCGACGAGAGTCAGCGCGGCCTGACGGTCAGCGCCTGGGCGGCCCTCCCGACCCGCCCGTGCTCGTCGTGGAGCACCGAGAACGCCGTCCCCAGCCCCTCCGGCCCGATGACGCTGTCGGCGTCGAGCCCGATCCACTCGCCCCTCGGGGCGCGGTGGACGTGCAGCGTCAGGTCGGTGTTGACGAACAGCCAGTCGTTGAGGTCGAGCCGCGAGGCGGCGCCGTTGGTGGAGTCGGCCACCGAGGCGAGGCGCTGCCACGGGCTCGGCTCCTCGTCGTCGACGACCGGCACCAGCAGGCGGCCCCACGTCTGCCCGGGCCCGGACTCGCCGAGGTGCCCGGCGATCCAGCGCCACTCGAGCGCGTCGAGGTAGCCCGGCAGCCAGCCCTCGGGGGTGGGGATCACGCGGCCCTCGTCCGGACCGGGTATCGCCGGTCCGGGGTCCGTGGCCGCGGCGGACGTGTCGGTGACCGCCAGGCGCCAGCCCGCGGCGCGGGCCACCGCCCGACCGTCGGACGCGAGCTCCGCGGACACCAGCTCGATCGTGCGTCCGGGACGCTCCACGCGGGCGGACACGGTCAGCTCGCCCACCGGCACCCGCCCCAGGACCTCGACGGTCAGGCGCGAGAGCAGCACCTCCTCGCGGGGCTCGCAGTGCTCCAGCGCGCGGACCAGCAGCGCGCTCGGCGGGCCCATGTGCTGCGCCCCGGGGAACCAGGGGCCGGCCGTCGAGTCGGTCGCGAGCACGCGCTGGACCCCGGGCGGGTCGTCGGCCGCGGGCGTGAGCAGGCGGAAGAAGGGCTCGGTCGGGGTCACGGGGGCTCTCCGGAGCGGGGTCGGGGGAGGGGAGCGGGAGCGGGGCCGGGGGTCGCTCCCGCTACGATCATGGCCTGCCACCGACCAGGGGGACCGTGTGACGGGAGCCAGGACACGGGTCCTGCTGGCGGTGCTCACCGCCGCCATGGCCATCGCGGGCGTGCTGGTGGCGACGTCGCTGGGCGGGCTGGGCTCGGGGCCGGAACCCTATCGAGGGCCCTCGCGCGACCTCTACACGCATCCCTTCGCCTGGGACTCCGTCTGGAACCTCCCCCTGGCGCAGTCGGCGCAGTTCGCGCCGTTCAACACGCAGGCCCGCGACGTCTACCTGGACATCGAGAACATCAGCGTCGACCCGGCGTTCCCGGTGCGCGAGGCGGTGTCGCCCCGCACCCGGGTCGACGTGCACGTCGACCCGGGGCTGTCGGCCGACGGGTCGTACAACAACTGCTCGACCTTCCTCGCCGACACCCCGGACGCGGAGACGGTGGTGGCCGGGCAGCCGCTGCGCCTGCGCCCCGGCGGCGACCCGTCCTACGACGTCTCCTTCCCCGCGGTGCCGCTGCGCGGTGACGGCCGGCTCGGCTGCCACGGCGGCTCGAACCTCTCCGGGATCGGCGGCACCATCCGGGTCGGCGAGATGTCCAAGCCCGAGCCGCTCCGCCACCCACTGAAGATCAACCTCAACTGCGAGCTGAGCTGCAGCACCGCGCAGGAGGGGTACCGCTGGCCGGCCTTCCGGGCCGACGGGGCCTTCCAGGACGTCTACCGCGGCCCGGACCCGCGCGTGAACATGGGGACGCTCATGGGGCTGCCCCCCGACGCCGACCTGAGCTGGATCACCGAGCCCGACACCCGCAAGATCGCCGAGGCGTTCCGCGACTACGGCGCCTACGTCGTCGACGAGACGGGCGGCGAGCCCTCCAACGCCCTCAACGCCCAGGCCGGCGCGCAGGACGAGATCCCCAACATCGACTCGCGGCAGATGGTGCGGCTGTTCACCTCGCTGAGCATCGTCACGAACAGCACGGAGGCCACCCCCGGGGGCGGGGCCCTGGGCACCCCGCGCCGGGCGCCGTGCGCGCTGCCGTTCCCCGACGGCACCGGCGGGGCGCCACCCGGCTGCTGATCCCCGTCACCCCGGCTTTCGGGGGCGCGGGACGGCCAGCGGCGCGGGCCATCCCGGGTAGGGCGGCGGCGTCCCGCCCCACGCCGGGCACCGCGGGCGGTGGTCGCAGAAGGCGCACCCGGGACCGGGGTTCGGGCGGAAGTCGCCGGTGGGCGCGGCGCGGCCGATCGCGGACCACACCGCCCGCAGCACGCCGGCGAACCGCTCGAGCTCCGTGGCCGTGGGGCGCAGGGTCAGCGTCGTCACGTCGCCGAGCTGCAGCAGCCGCACCGTCGGCACCACGCCCCGGCTGCGGGCGAGCAGGAGCGCGTAGAACCGCACCCCGAACAGCGCGCGCAGCTCGCCGCGCACCGGCGGCGCCCGCCCGGACTTGTAGTCGACGACCGTGAGCCCGTCCGGCCCGGTGTCCAGCCGGTCGAGGTGGCCGCGCAGCGGCGTCGGCCCCTCGGGTCCCTCCAGCTCGGCCTCGACCTGCAGCTCGCGCGCCTCCGACGTCACGCCGCGCGGGTCCTCCAGGGCGAAGTAGCGCTCGAGGAGCGGGACCAGCCCCGGGTCGTCGCCGAGCAGCGCGCGGTCGCCGGGCTCGAGCTCGTCGAGCACGTCCCGGGCGAGCTCCCGGGCGGCGCCCGGGCGGCGGTCGTCGGGCGGGAGGGCGTGCAGGCGCTCCAGCACCGCGTGCACGACCGTGCCCCGCAGCGCGGCGGGCGAGGGCGTCTCGGGCAGCCGGTCGATCGCGCGGAAGCGGTAGAGCAGCGCGCAGCGCCGGAAGTCGACCGCCCGCGACGGCGAGAGCGCGGGCGGGCGCGGCGGGGCGGCGTGGACGTCCGTCGCGTCGGCCTGCGTGCTCATGCCGCCACGGTAGGTCGGCACCCCGACAGCTCCGGTCCTCCTCGCCACGACGGGCACGTTCCGCACCTCCGGACGGCGCCGACGCCTGCCGGACGTGCCCCTCGCGGCGCCGGAGCGCCCGATCCCTAGGGTGGGTCGTCGTGCAGAGCGACGGAGCGGTCACCGACGAGACGCCGGTCGAGACCGTCGCGCCCGAGAACAGCAACCCCGAGGACACCGCGCCCGAGGACACCGCGCCCGACGACACCGCGCCCGACGACACCGCGCCCGACGACACCGCGCCCGACGACACCCCCGACGAGCGCGGCCCCGTCCGCAGCGGGCCGTTCCGTCCCGGCGACCGGGTGCAGCTCACCGATCCGAAGGGCCGGCACTTCAGCCTGGTGCTCGAGCGCGGGCAGAGCTACCACACGCACCGCGGGGCGATCGCGCACGACAAGCTGATCGGCGCTCCCGAGGGCAGCGTGGTGCTCTCCGCGGCCAACACGCCCTACCTCGCCCTGCGGCCCCTGCTACCCGACTACGTGCTCGCCATGCCGCGCGGCGCCCAGGTGATCTACCCGAAGGACTCCGCGCAGATCCTCATGTGGGGCGACGTCTTCCCGGGCGCGCGGGTGCTCGAGGCCGGCGCCGGGTCGGGCGCGCTGACGTGCAGCCTGCTGCGCGCGGTGGGTCCGGCGGGCCACGTGCGCTCCTACGAGGTGCGCGCCGACCACGCCGAGCACGCGGTCGCGAACGTCGAGCGCTTCTACGGCGAGCGCCCGGAGAACTGGGACCTGCGCGTCGGCGACCTCGCCGACCACGACCCCGAGGAGACGGCCGACCGCATCGTCCTCGACATGGCCGCGCCCTGGGAGTGCCTCGACGTCGTGCGCGCGACGCTGGTGCCCGGCGGCGTGCTGGTCGGCTACGTCGCGACGACGACCCAGCTCTCGTCGCTCACCGAGGCGCTGCGCGAGCAGTCCTGCTGGACCGAGCCGCAGGCCTGGGAGGCCATGGTCCGGCCGTGGCACGCGGTGGGACTCGCCGTCCGTCCCGAGCACCGGATGATCGCGCACACGGCCTTCATCGTGACGGCGCGACGGCTCGCGGACGGCGTCACGCCCCCTCGCGTCCAGCGGCGACCCAGCCGGGGTTGACCGTCCCCGACCAGGGTCGGATCGCCACCGAGGGTGAGCGGGCGGTGATGTTCCGTGATGGTGAACTCACCCACCGTGACAGCGCGCAAGGGGGTGGCGTGAGAAGTCCGTCACCGGGACGCTACTCCACGGACACCTCGATTCGCGGGTACGGTTGCGCCACGGAGTAGCGGAGGAGGGCGCCGTGACGACTGACGACGACCCCAGGGGCCGATCCGACCACGGCCGGGACCGCGGCGAGCGCGGCTCGGCGGACATGGCAGCACAGGTGCGCTTCCTCGAGGACGAGGTCGCGCTGTTGCGGCGCAAGCTGACCGAATCCCCACGGCACGCGCGCATCCTCGAACAGCGACTCGGAGAGGCGCAGCAGCGCGTCTCCCAGCTGACCGAGCGCAACGACAAGCTCACCGAGACGCTCAAGGAGGCGCGCGCCCAGCTCGTCTCCCTCCGCGAGGAGGTCGACCGGCTCGCGCAGCCGCCGTCGAGCTACGGCGTCTTCCTGGTCGCCCACGAGGACTCGACCGTGGACGTGTTCACCTCCGGCCGCCGCATGCGCGTTGCGGTGTCGCCGGCGGTGGAGACCGCCGAACTGACCCGCGGGCAGTCCCTGCGGCTCAACGAGGCGCTCACCGTCGTGGAGGCGGGCGAGTACGAGCGCATCGGCGAGGTGTGCGCGCTGCGGGAGATCCTCACCGACGAGGACGGCAGCCGCACGCGGGCGCTGATCATCGGGCACGCCGACGAGGAGCGGGTCATCCACCTGGCCGACTCGCTGCTCGCACCGGGCGGGCCCGAGCTCAAGCCGGGCGATTCGCTCATGGTCGACTCCAAGGTCGGCTACGCGTACGAGAAGGTGCCGAAGGCCGAGGTCGAGGAGCTCGTCCTCGAGGAGGTCCCCGACGTCGCCTACACCGACATCGGCGGTCTCTCGCGGCAGATCGACTCCATCCGCGACGCGGTGGAGCTGCCGTTCCTGCACGCGGACCTGTTCCGGACCTACCAGCTGCGCCCGCCCAAGGGCGTGCTGCTCTACGGCCCGCCCGGCTGCGGGAAGACGCTCATCGCCAAGGCGGTGGCGAACTCCCTGGCCAAGAAGGTCGCCGAGACCCGCGGTGAGGACAGCCGCGACGTCAAGGCCCACTTCCTGAACATCAAGGGCCCGGAGCTGCTCAACAAGTTCGTCGGCGAGACCGAGCGGCACATCCGGATGATCTTCCAGCGGGCGCGGGAGAAGGCGTCCGAGGGCACGCCGGTCATCGTGTTCTTCGACGAGATGGACTCGATCTTCCGTACCCGTGGTTCGGGCGTCAGCTCGGACGTCGAGACGACGATCGTGCCCCAGCTCCTCTCGGAGATCGACGGTGTGGAGGGGCTCGAGAACGTCATCGTCATCGGTGCCTCCAACCGCGAGGACATGATCGACCCCGCGATCCTGCGGCCGGGCCGGCTCGACGTGAAGATCAAGATCGAGCGTCCCGACGCGGAGTCGGCGATGGACATCTTCGGCAAGTACCTCATCGACGGGCTCCCGGTCCACGAGGAGGACATCGCCGAGTTCGGCGGCAACCGCGCGGCGTGCCTCGAGGGCATGATCGAGCGGGTCGTCGAGCGGATGTACGCCGAGACCGACGACAACCGCTTCCTCGAGGTCACCTACGCCAACGGGGACAAGGAGGTCCTGTACTTCAAGGACTTCAACTCCGGCGCGGTGATCGAGAACATCGTGGGGCGGGCGAAGAAGGCCGCGATCAAGTCGCACCTGGAGTCGCAGCAGTCCGGTCTGCGCGTGCAGCACCTGCTGGACGCGGTGGTGGACGAGTTCGCCGAGTCGGAGGACCTGCCCAACACGACCAACCCCGACGACTGGGCCCGGATCTCGGGCAAGAAGGGCGAGCGGATCGTCTACATCCGCACGCTCGTCACCGGCAAGGGCGCGGCGCAGGGCAAGGAGATCGACACGGCCTCGAACACCGGCCAGTACCTGTGACACGAGAAGCTGTGTACGCCCAGTACCGGTAATCTCGGGTCATGACCGACGAGCACACCCGGCCGTCCCGCACCCCGGAGCGCACCCCCTCGAGGGATCGCAACGAGGTCCGCGGGGCGGCCGGCGTCGCGTCGGAGGCGATCGACATCGTGTCGCGCCCCGTCCAGGGCACGCACGAAGCCGTCGCGGGCACCGTCTTCGGCGCGCTGCGCAGGGTCGGGCTCGGCCCGGCGTCGCGGCCCGTGCAGGTGATGCACGACGGCATCAGCTCGGGCGTCTACGCCGCGGTGCGCGGCATCTCCCACCTCGCCGGGCGCGGCATCGGCGTCGCCGCGGGCCTGGCCCGCCCCGGAGAGTGGCGCCCCATCACCGGCAACCCCACCGGCGCCGTGATCACCGGGGCCGTCAACGGGCTGGTCGGCGACCACATGGTGGCCCTCGACAACGACCTCGCCGTCCCGATGACGCTCTACACCTCGACGCTCGAAGACGAGCACGACGCGCTGCCCGCCGACCCCGAGGAGCTCCGCGCGGCCGTCGCCGACCACCCGGAGCGCGACCTCGGCCGCCTCGTCCTGTTCGTCCACGGCCTCGGTGAGACCGAGCACGCCTGGCGGCTCTACGGCGAGGCGAGCGCGGGGGAGGGCTACGCCGAGCGGGTGGCGTCGGCGACCGGCGCGACGCCGCTGCTGCTGCGCTACAACTCCGGCCTGCGGATCGCCGACAACGGGGCCGCGCTCTCTCTGCTGCTCACCGACCTCTGGCACCGGTGGCCCGCCGAGGTGCGCCGGCTCGACCTCGTCGGGCACTCGATGGGCGGGCTCCTGCTGCGCCACGCCTGCCACCACGCCGTCGAGACCGGTCAGCCGTGGGTCGCCACGGTCCGGCGCATGGTCTACCTCGGCTCCCCGCACCGCGGTGCGCCGCTGGCCCACCGCGTCGACCAGCTCGCGTCCGGGCTCTCGCGATGGCCGCGCTCGGCCACCTGGGGCCAGTTCCTCGACCGGCGTTCCGCCGGCATCCGCGACCTCGTGGCCGGGGTGTCCGACGCCGAGGTGCCGCTGCTCGCGCACGCCTCGCACCACGCGGTGGCCGCCTGCGTCACCAGCTCCGAGTACCACCCGCTGGCCAACGCGCTGGGCGACCTGCTGGTGCCCGTCGACTCGGCGGGCGGCGCGATCGCCGACGTGCAGCCGCTGACGTCGTCGCACCACTTCCACCTGCTCAACGACCCGGACGTCCACGACCACCTGTTGCGCTGGCTCACGGCGGAGGACCTCGCGGACGACACTGCGGACGACACCGCGGACGATCCGGGCGAGGACGAGCCGGCGTGACCGGGCCCGCCCCGTCGGAGGACCCGGCGGCAGGGGCGGGGGAGGAGCGGACCGCCGGCCGGACCGGCAGCCGGACCGACAGCCAGACCCTCAGCAGGCGCGCGCACCGCGCCCGGCTGGTGGTGCTCGGTGCGCTGACCGCCGCCGCCCCGCTGTCGCTGGACACCTACCTGCCGGCCCTGCCCGCGCTCACCGCGGACCTCGCGACGACGCCGTCGATCGCCCAGCTCTCGCTGACCGCCTGCCTGGTCGGGCTGGCGCTCGGCCAGCTCGTCGCGGGCCCGCTGTCCGACGTGCTCGGACGGCGGCGCCCGATGCTCATCGGGTCGGCGGGGTTCGCGGTCGCCTCGGTGCTCTGCGCGGTGGCGCCGAGCGTGGAGGTCCTGATCGCGCTGCGCCTGGCGCAGGGCCTGCTCGGAGCCGTGGGGATCGTCGTGGCGCGCGCCGTGGTCCGCGACACCAGCGACGCGACGTCGTCGGCGCGCTCGTTCGCCACGCTGATGCTCGTCTCCGGGGTGGCGCCCATCGTCGCGCCGGTGCTCGGCGGCCAGCTGCTGCGCGTGACGAGCTGGCGCGGTGTGTTCGTCGTGCTGGCCGTCTACGGGGCCCTCGCGGGCGTCGCGGTCCTGCTGCTGGTGCGCGAGTCGCTGCCCCGGTCGCGCCGCCGCTCGGGGAGCGCGGCGGCCACCGCGGCCTCGTTCCGCGTGCTGCTCTCCGACCGGCGGGTCCTGGCCTGCGTCCTGACCGCCGGCCTGCTCTTCGCGGCCATGTTCGCCTACATCTCGGGCTCGACCTTCGTGCTGCAGGAGCTCTACGGGCTCTCGCCGCAGGGGTTCTCGGGGGTGTTCGCGGCCAACTCGGTCGCCATCGTCACGTCGGTGCAGGTCGCGGGCCGTCTCGCGGGCTCGGGGCGGGTGCGCCCGGAGCGGCTGCTGGTCGTCGGGCTGGGCGTCGCGCTCACCGGCACGAGCGTGCTGCTGGCGTCGGCGCTGCTCGACGTGGGGCTCGCCGGGATCCTCGCGGGCCTCGTCGTCACGGTGATCGGCGTCGGGTTCGTCCTGCCGAACGCCACGACGCTCACCCTGGCCGACCACCCCGAGCACGCCGGGAGCGCGTCGGCGCTGCTCGGCACCGCCCAATTCCTGGTCGGGGCGGGTACGGCCCCGCTCGTCGGGATCGCCGGCGGCCGCTCCGCGGTGCCCATGGCGGCGACGATGGCAGGGGCGGTCGTGGCGGGCGCGGTGGTGTTCGCGGTCCTGTGGCGGACCCCGGAACGGGGCCCGGGGTCGGAGCAGGCCGCGCGCCCGTCGCACCCGTAGGGTCGAGTGCATGACCGCGCGCCGCATCATGGGCACCGAGATCGAGTACGGCATCTCCGTCCCCGGCGACCCGGCGGCGAACCCGGTGATCACCTCGACCCAGATCGTGCTGGCCTACGCCGCAGCGGCCGACGTGCCCCGCGCACGCCGCGCACGCTGGGACTACGAGGTCGAATCGCCGCTGCGTGACGCCCGCGGGTTCGACCTCGGGCCGAGCGCGGGCCCGCCGCCGGACACCGGCGACCTCGACGACCTCGGCGCCGCGAACGTCATCCTCACCAACGGCGCCCGCCTCTACGTCGACCACGCGCACCCGGAGTTCTCCGCTCCCGAGGTGACCACCCCGCGCGACGCCGTCATCTGGGACAAGGCGGGCGAGCGGGTCATGGAGGACGCCGCCGAGCGCGCCGCCACCGTCCCCGGCACCCCGCGCATCCAGCTCTACAAGAACAACATCGACGGCAAGGGCGCGAGCTACGGCTCGCACGAGAACTACCTCTGCGCCCGCCAGACGCCGTTCCCGACGATCATCACCGGTCTGACGCCGTTCTTCGCGTCGCGGCAGGTCGTCTGCGGCGCCGGCCGCGTCGGGCTCGGGGCGTCGGGCGACGAGGCGGGCTTCCAGCTCTCCCAGCGCGCCGACTACATCGAGGTCGAGGTCGGGCTGGAGACCACGCTCAAGCGCGGCATCATCAACACCCGCGACGAGCCCCACGCCGACGCCGACAAGTACCGCCGCCTGCACGTCATCATCGGAGACGCGACGCTGGCCGAGTACTCGACGTTCCTCAAGTGCGGCACCGCGGCACTCGTGCTCTCGATGATCGAGGGCGGGGTCCGCTTCGACGACCTGCGCCTGCTCGAGCCGGTGCGCTCGGTGCACCGCATCAGCCACGACCCGACGCTGAAGACCGTCGTCGAGCTCTCCGACGGGCGCAAGATGACCGCGCTCGACCTCCAGCACGCCTACCTCGAGCGCGCCTGGAAGCACGAGGAGACCACGCAGGACGGCGAGATCGACCCGATGACCCGCGAGGTGCTCGACATCTGGCAGCAGGTCCTCGACGACCTCAGCACCGACCCGCTGCGCTGCGCCGACCGCCTCGACTGGGTGGCCAAGCTCAACCTGCTGCAGAGCTACCAGCAGCGCGACAACCTGCCGTGGGACTCGCCGAAGCTGCACCTCATCGACCTGCAGTACGCCGACGTCCGCCAGGCCAAGGGTCTCTACAACCGCCTGGTCTCCCGCGGGTCGATCAAGCGGCTGGTCGACGAGGAGGCCGTCCGCGCCGCCGTCACCGCGCCGCCGGAGGACACGCGGGCCTACTTCCGCGGGCGGTGCCTCGAGCGCTACCCCGGCGAGGTGGCCGCGGCGTCCTGGGACTCGGTCATCTTCGACCTCGGACGCGAGTCACTGGTGCGGATCCCGACCCTGGAGCCCCTGCGCGGCACGCGCGGGCACGTCGGCGAGCTCATCGACAACTCCGCGGACGCCAGCGCGCTGGTCGAGGCCCTCACGCGGGGCTAGTGATCCGCGGTACGGGCGGATGTCGCTCTCGATGGGTAGGGTTCGACCTGCAGTACCGAGGACCCGGGAGGCAGCCATGGCGCAGGAACAGACCCAGCGGCAGGGCGGGGGCGACGACGGCGGCGGCGGCGAGGACTCGACCGCCGCCGGCCAGGAGCGCCGCGAGAAGCTCGGTGAGGACGTCGACACGATCCTCGACGAGATCGACGACGTGCTCGAGGAGAACGCCGAGGACTTCGTCCGCGCCTACGTCCAGAAGGGTGGCCAGTAACCTCCCGGCGGAGCCTCACGGCCCGCGCCGGAACTCCTGAGAACCCCGCCGCCCCCGCGGCCCGGTACGCCGGGTCTCGGGGGCGGTGTTCCATCACCCGGCAGCCCGCCCGACAGCCCTCCCGACAGCCCCCGACAGCCCACCCGACCTGCCTAGGAGCGCCCCCACCGATGGAGCCCTCGTCGGCCCTGCACCCGGCCTACTTCCAGGCCGGGACGGCCTCGTTCGTCGATTTCCTGCGCGAGGTCCGGCCCGACCTCCTGCCCGGGGCGAACGCCCGGCCGGTGACGGCCGAGCAGGCGGGGCACGTGACCGCCCCGCACGGCACGACGATCGTCGCGGCGGTCTACGACGGAGGCGTCGCGATCGCCGGCGACCGTCGCGCCACGATGGGCAACCTCATCTCGTCACGGGACATGCAGAAGGTCTTCGTCACCGACGACTACTCGGCGGCGGGCATCGCGGGTACGGCCGGGCTGGCCGTCGAGGCGGTGCGGCTGTTCGCGGTCGAGCTGCAGCACTACGAGAAGCTCGAGGGCGTCCAACTCACCTTCGACGGCAAGGCGAACAAGCTCGCGGGCATGGTGCGCGGCAACCTCGGCGCGGCGATGCAGGGCCTGTCGTTCGTGCCGCTGTTCGTGGGCTACGACCTCGACGCGGCCGACCCCGCCCGCGCCGGGCGGATCGTCTCCTACGACGTCGTCGGCAGCCGCAACGAGGAGACCGACTACGCCGGCGTCGGCTCGGGGTCGCTGTTCGCGAAGTCCTCGCTGAAGAAGCGCCACGACCCCGCCGCGTCGGCCGCCGACTGTGTGCGCACCCTCGTCGAGGCGCTCTACGACGCCGCCGACGACGACAGCGCCACCGGTGGCCCGGACACCATCCGCGCGATCTACCCGGTCGTGGTCACCATCGACGCCGAGGGCGCCACGACGCTGCCCCAGGAGGAGACGGCCGCGGTCGCCGAGGCCGTCGTCGCCGGCCGCCGCGAGAAGCCCGGCGGCTGAGCCGCACCCACCGCCACGCACCGCACCGCACCAGACCCCAGGAGCGCTCCCCGCCATGACGATGCCTTTCTACGCGTCGGTCGACCAGCTGATGCGCGACCGCTCGGAGCTCGCGCGCAAGGGCATCGCGCGCGGGCGCAGCGTCGTCGTGCTGACCTTCGCCGGCGGCGTGCTGTTCGTGGCGGAGAACCGCTCGAACTCCCTGCGCAAGGTCTCCGAGATCTACGACTCGCTCGGGTTCGCCGCGGTCGGCCGCTACAACGAGTTCGAGAACCTGCGCACCGCCGGCATCCGCTTCGCCGACGTCCGCGGCTACTCCTACGACCGCCGTGACGTCTCCGGCCGCTCGCTGGCCAACGCCTACGCCCAGATCCTCGGGGCGAGCTTCATCGAGCAGCAGAAGCCCTTCGAGGTGGAGCTGTGCGTGGCCGAGGTCGGCGCGACGCCCGACCGCGACCAGATGTTCCGCATCACCTACGACGGGTCGATCTCCGACGAGCCCCGCTTCGTGGTCATGGGCGGCACCACCGAGCCGATCAGCGCGGCGCTGCGCTCGTCGTACGAGCCGGACCTCGAGATGCGCGACGCGCTGCGCATCGCCCTCGAGGCGCTGCAGGCCCAGAACGGGACCTCCTCGAGCGCCTCGTCCACCGAGCGCCTCGGTGTCGACTCGCTCGAGGTCGCCGTCCTCGACCGCGCCCGCCGCCCCCGTCGCACGTTCCGCCGGGTGACCGGCGCCGCCCTTGCGGCCCTGCTGCCCGGCGACGAGAGCCCCGCGGCCGAAGAGACCCCGGCCGGGGAGAACGGGGACACCGGCGCGGGCGACGAGGTCTCCGGCGCCGGCGGGGCCGACCCGCAGGCCTGAGCGCGCTCGCGGTGTCGTGACCCGTCACGTCGTCAGCAGGCGAGTCGGGTGACGGGTGGGTGGCCGCCGGGGGCGGAGCGGGCCGATGGGTGACGTGGGTCAGCCCGTCGCTTCGCGGACGTCCGTCCCCTGCTCGGCGAACGCCTTGAAGTCCTGCATGTGCTGTCGCGACTGCTTGCGGAAGGCACCGCGCATGAGGAGCCCCACCAGTCGCATCGGCACGCCGCTGAACCGGTACTCGTTCTCGCTCGCCCAGAGCGTCGTCTCCGGACCGGATTCGGTCAGCCGTTCGCGCGCCGCGCTCCACATGCCCTCGGCGACGATCTCGCGGTCGAAGTGGACGACGCTGTCTCTCGGGATCCCGTGCAGGTTCGCCGGTTCCCGTCGAGTGATGGTCTCGGTGCCCTCCGTCGTCTGATGCCCCGTCCGCATCACGACGCGCGACTCGGTGCCGACCTGCCCGTGCACTCCGCTCAACGGCTCGTGCAGCACCAGGCCCCGCAGCCACTTCGGCAGGTGTGCGGGGTCGGCGAGCAGCTGGACCACCCTCTCCCTCGGCAGGGCGATCTCGATCGAGACGGTGTACTTCATGACGGAGCGCTCCGGGTTCCCTGGTCCAAGGATGCCCGGCTTATATTAGTCTATTCTTATACGGTCCGGCGACCGGCGGGCACCTAGGGGCGCGGGATCTCCTCGCGCGACCGGTACACCGGCACCGGCTTGGGCGCGATCCGGAAGACGAAGCGCTCGCTGTCGGGCTGCACCTCGCCGTCGGTGGCCAGCCCGACCGGCGGGCCCACCACGCGCACCGACAGCCGCGTCCTCGTGTTCGCCACGTAGACGCGGCTGCGGGCGAGGGTCCCGGCGAGGACCGAGATCATGAACCGGGTGCGGGAGAACGGCACGTCGGCGCGCAGGTAGCGGACGTCGAGCACCCGCGCGTCGAGACGCGGGCGGGACAGCGGTGCCATGCCGCGCGGCTGGTAGCCGCCGTTGCCGACGAAGAGGAGCCAGAGGCTCTGGCGGCGGCCGTCGAGCTCGACGACGAGCGGGGTCGCCTCGGCGAGGACCCGCACGAGGGCCATGGCCGCCGACGGCCACTTGCCCCACTGCTCCTCCCAGTCCTCGCGCAGCTTGACCATGTCGGGGTAGCCGCCGAGGCTCGCCGTGTTGACGAACGCGACCGTGCGCTCCTCGCCCTCGGCGGGGGTGATGTCGACGAGCCCGACGTCGACCAGCACCGCGTCGCCGTCGCGGGCGGCGGCCAGCGCCGAGGGCGAGTCGTCGATGCCGACGTCGCGGGCGAAGTGGTTGAGCGTGCCCTCGGGCAGGACGACCAGGGGCACGTGGCGGCGCTGGGCGAGCCCGGCCAGGGCCGCCACCGAGCCGTCGCCGCCGGCCACCCCGATCGCGCGGGTGGCGCTGCCGTCGACCATCGGACGGTCGAGGGCGGCTTCCACCTCGACGACGAAGTCCTCGCCCGGCGTCGGGATGACGACCTGGGCCTTCGGGAGCACCGCGTGGATCTCGGCGTGCACCTCGGCGACCGGGTCCTCCTCGTCCTCGTCCCCGCCGACCCCCACCACGGGCGCCACGATCTGACCGAGGGTCTCGAGCGGGCCCGGGGTGCCGGCGGACCGGTTGGCGACGATCACGAGCCCCGCGCCGTCGCCCAGGGCCGGGGCACCGCCCGCGGGACGGGCCCGGGCCGGGGCGTGGCGCACCACGGGCCACCAGCGGCGCGTCAGCGTCGCGATGCCGGCGCCGAGCACCGCGCCGGCGGCCACGTCGGCGAAGGTCCGCTCGCCGAGGGACACCCGGGCGGACGACACCCCGATCGCGAGCGGGGCCAGCGCCGCCCCGAGCACCGGCGACTCCATGGCCGCGCCGGTGACGAACGCCGTCGAGGACGCGGCGTGGGCCGACGGGAAGCGCCGAGACCACGGGCGGGAGCGGGGGAGCAGGGGCTTGGCCAGCGCGTGGGCGACGGTCGAGGTGGCGGCGGCGGCCAGGATCCCGCGGACCCCGGCGCGGCGCAGCGGCCCGCGGCCGGAGGCCACGAGGCCACCGGCCACGGCGGCCCAGATAAGGCCGCGGTCGGCGGTGCGGTCGAGGCGCTGGAGCCAGGAGGACCAGGCGGGGGAGTCGGAGCGGGGAGCGGCCACGACCGGGAGCACGGCTGGAGTCACCACGGATGGGGTCACCACGGACGGGGTCACCACGGCTGGGGTCACGGGATGCGGCCGGATCAGCGGGCGGTGGCGCGGTGCGGCCACAGCGCCTCGTCGCGGCGGTAGACCGGCACGGGATGGTCGGCCACCCGGTAGCGCAGGCGCCGTCCCTTGCCCACGACCTCGCCGTCGGCGGCCACCTCGACCGGTCCGTCCAGCAGCTCGATGTCCAGCGACCGCATGGCGCTCTCCTGGTAGATCCGGTTGTGGCCGAGCACGCCGGTGGCCAGCGCCACGAAGGCGCGGGCACGGGCGAAGCGCCGGTCGGCGCGCAGGTAGCGGACCTCCAGCACACCGGTGTCGAGACGGGGCCGGTACGACGGCACCATCCCGGTCGGCACATAGGGCCCGTTGCCGACGAACAGCATCCACACCGACCGCTCCACCCCGTTGAGGCGGACGCGGATGGGCCGGCTGCGCTTGAGCGTCACCAGCAGGGCGGCGACCGCCGACGGCCATTTGCGCCACCGCGGCTGCCACTTCTCGCGGAGCCGGACCATCTCGGGATAGCCGCCGAACGCCGAGGTGTTGACGAAGACGACGCGCTGGGGTTCCTGGCGGCCCTCGACGTCGGCGTGGATGCGCAGCTCACCGAGGTCGACGGCGACGGCCTCGCCCGCGCCCGTGGCGTCGATGGCCTCCTGGGTGTCGTAGACGCCGACGTCGCGCCCGAAGTGGTTGAGCGTCCCGGCGGGCACCACGGCCAGGGGCAGGTCGAGGTCCTCGGCCACCCGCGCGGCAGCGGCCACGGAGCCGTCCCCGCCGGCGATGCCCAGCGCCCGCACCCCGGGCTGGAGGGCGGCGTCGGTCAGGGCCTCGGCCAGGTCGGCGTGCTCCTCGAGGCGCAGCACCCGGGCGCGGGGCAGCGCGTTCACCAGCTCGTCGTACGGGTCGACGCCGGCCTTGCCCGAGCGGCTGTTCACCATCACGACGAGGCCCTCGCCGTCCGGGAGGCTCGGCGCGCCGGCCACGGGGCGGGCGGCGGCCTCGTCGATGTCGCGCACCGGCAGCCAGCGCCGTGTGGCCAGCGCCACCCCGGCCCCGAGCGCCATCCCGGTGGCGACGTCGCTGGTCCAGTGCACGCCGACGTGGACGCGGGAGTACGCCACGGTCAGGGCCAGCGGCACGACCCACGTCGCGGCCTTCGGGCTCTCCATCGCCACGGCGGCGGCGAACGCGGCGGCCGAGGCGGCGTGGCCGGAGGGGAATGACGACGACGTCGGCGGGAAGTCCAGCGAGCGGTACTCGGGGAGCAGCTCCGCCGCGGGCCGTCGGCGGGGGACCAGGGGCTTGAGCACGCCGTTGGCCAGCAGACTCGCCCCCGTGATGGCCAGCGTGCCGCGCAGGGCGCCGCGGCGGGTGTGGCGCGTGCCGGCGGCGAGCACGGCGGCGACGCCGAACCAGAGCTTGCTGTGGTTGGCCGACCTGGTCAGCGCGGCCAGCGCAGGGTCCGCGGCCGTGTAGGGCAGCCCGCCGATGGCGGTGGTGATCCGGCAGTCCTGCACGTTGACGTCCGCGAGGCGCCGCCGGCTGCCGCGCGCGCCCTGGCGTACCCGTCGTCCCACGCCGTGGGAGATGTCCGTTGCCAGTCCACGTACCGGGAGCGCCACGTGGCCGACCGTAGTGATCCGGTCGGGGAGACCCGGGACCCGGCCGCTCGAGGAGCATCACAGGGCCCCTCGAACGCTTAGGGTGGTGCGCATGCAGCGGAGGATTTACGGGGTCGAGACCGAGTTCGGTGTCACCTGCACCTTCCACGGCCAGCGGCGCCTCTCGCCCGACGAGGTGGCCCGCTACCTGTTCCGCCGGGTCGTGTCGTGGGGGCGGTCGTCCAACGTCTTCCTGCGCAACGGCTCGCGCCTCTACCTCGACGTCGGCTCGCACCCGGAGTACGCCACCGCGGAGTGCGACTCGCTCACCCAGCTGGTCGCCCACGACAAGGCGGGGGAGCGGATCCTCGAGGATCTGCTGCTCGATGCCGAGCGGCGCCTGGCCGACGAGGGCATCGGCGGCGACATCTTCCTGTTCAAGAACAACACCGACTCCGCGGGCAACTCCTACGGCTGCCACGAGAACTACCTCGTCGGGCGCTCCGGGGAGTTCTCCCGCATCGCCGACGTGCTGCTGCCCTTCCTCGTGACCCGCCAGCTCATCGCCGGCGCCGGGAAGGTCCTGCAGACGCCGCGGGGCGCCGTGTTCTGCCTGTCCCAGCGCGCGGAGCACATCTGGGAGGGCGTGTCGTCGGCCACCACGCGCTCGCGCCCGATCATCAACACCCGCGACGAGCCGCACGCCGACGCCGAGCGCTACCGGCGCCTGCACGTCATCGTCGGCGACTCGAACATGAGCGAGGTCACCACGCTGCTCAAGGTGGGCACCACCCACCTCGTGCTCGAGATGATCGAGCAGGGCGTGCAGTTCCGGGACTTCACCCTCGACAACCCGATCCGCGCCATCCGCGAGATCAGTCACGACCTCTCGGGGCGTCGCCCGGTGCGCCTGGCCGGCGGCCGGGAGGCCAGCGCGCTCGACATCCAGCGCGAGTACCACGCCCGCGCCGTCGAGCACGTCGCCCGGCGCGGCTCGGACCCGGTCACCGACCGCGTGCTCGAGCTCTGGGGCCGGACGTTGGACGCCGTCGAGCGCCAGGACCTCTCCCTGATCGACCGTGAGATCGACTGGGCCATCAAGCACCGCCTGGTGCAGCGCTACCGCTCCAAGCACGACCTCGGCCTGTCGAGCCCCCGGGTGGCCCAGCTCGACCTCGCCTACCACGACATCCGTCGTGGTCGCGGCATCTTCGACCTGCTCCAGCGCAAGGACATGGTCGACCGTGTCACCGACGACGGCGAGATCGAGGCGGCCAAGGACACCCCGCCGCAGAGCACCCGCGCGAAGCTGCGCGGCGACTTCATCGCCGCCGCCCAGGCCGCCGGGAGAGATTTCACCGTGGATTGGGTCCACCTCAAACTGAACGACCAGGCCCAGCGAACCGTCCTCTGCAAGGACCCCTTCCGCGCCGTGGACGAACGTGTCGACCGACTGATCGCGACGTTGTAACTGCGCTCACGTCGGCGGCGTGCGTCGGGGGCGCACGAGGTAACCCAGTACGCACTGCCCCAGCACGCACCGACCGACGACGCCCGAGGACGGCACGAGAACTCGATGCAGCACCAGCCCCGCACCTCCCGCCTGCTACGCCCCGCGGCGGCGCCGAGCACGATGCACGACGCCGCGCCGGTGCCGGTCGACGCGTCCGTGGCCGGCACGGTGCTCGGTGGCCGGTACCGGATCGGCGAGTGCATCGGCTCCGGCGCGATGGGGGTCGTCTGGACGGCCTGGGACCGGCGACTGCGGCGCACCGTCGCCGTCAAGCAGCTCGCCGACGGCGGCCACCGCGACCCCACCGAGGAGCGCGTCGCCCGGGCCCGCGCCATGCGCGAGGGCCGGATCGCGGCGCGCGTCGTGCACCCGCGCGCGATCGCGGTGTTCGACGTGGTCGAGGACGCGGGTCCGTGGCTGGTCATGGAGTACCTGCCGTCGCGCTCGCTCGCGGCGCTGATCGCCGAGCACGGGCCGCTCGATCCCGCCGAGGCGGCCTGGGTGGGCGCCCAGGTGGCCGACGCCCTGGGCGCCGTGCACGAGGCGGGCATCGTCCACGGCGACATCAAGCCCGGCAACGTCCTCATCACCGACGACGGCGTCGCGAAGATCACCGATTTCGGCGTCTCCCGGGCCACGTGGGACACGACGGCCACCGGCGGCGGCACCGTCGCGGGCACCCCGGGCTACTTCGCCCCGGAGGTCGCCCGGGGCGGGGACCCCACGCCGGCGTCCGACGTCTTCTCCCTCGGCGCCACGCTCTACGCCGCGGTCGAGAACGAGCTGGTGTGCGGGCACCACGACAACACCCTCGCCGTGCTCCACGCCATGGCGGAGGGCAAGCTCCGCCCGGCCACCCGCGCCGGCGTGCTCGGACGTCCGCTCGCCGCGATGCTGCGCCTCGACCCCGCGCACCGGCCCGGCACCGGCGCCGTCGAGCGGGCCCTGCGCAGTCGCGGGACGGCACCTTTCGTCCCGGCGCCGCGCCGGGCCGAGGTGCCCGCCCCACGGGTCACCGGCACCGCCGAGGTGCCGGTGCCGGCTCCGCCGGTCGGAGAGCCGGGGCAGGACGCTCCCGCCGACGGGATGGCCGCCGTCCCGCCGGCCTCGCCCGTGGCCGGCCCGTCGGAGGTCGCCGCCGCCGGTGCCGTCGCCGGTCCCGTCGCCGCGCGTCCGGCCGATGGGCGTCCGACCGGCGTCCGGCCGGCCGACGTGCGCCCGCGACGGACCTCGCGGGGCGGCTCCGACCGCAGCCGTCCCTCGCGCTTCGGCTCCCGCCGGGTCGCCGTGGTGGCCGCGGCCTCGGGCGCCGTCCTGGCCGTCGGCGTCGGGGTGGCGGTCGCGGTCGGGACCGGCGGCCGGACGCCGCCGCCCGTCGCCGCGCCCGCGCAGCCCGCCCTGTCCTCGGAGGCGCCCGCGGACCCGGTCGGCGGCGGCGCCCCCGCGTCCCCGACGCCGACGCCGCGGGTCGCGGAGCCGCTGTCGCCGGTGGACCCGGCGGCGCCCGGCGATCCCGGGTCCGTGGTCGTGGACTACTACTCGTCGCTGCCCGGCGACATCGACGGCGCCTGGGAGGTGCTCTCGGACCGCGCCCGTGACGAGTCGGGCGGCTACGACGAGTACCGCAGCTTCTGGTCCGGGATCCGCGAGGTCCGGGCGACGAACGTTGCCGTGCGGCGCGACACGGTCACCGCCGAGATCGAGTTCACGACCTCGAGCGGGCGCACCAGCCGCGAGAGCTACCGCTTCGAGGTCGACCGCGACGACGACGGCCAGGTGCGGATCCAGCGGGCCCAGCGCAGCTCCGATTCCATCTAGGACCGACGAGACGCGCCGGGCACCGGCGTTCGAACACCTGCGCGAGGGGCCGTAGGCTCCTGCGGGTGACGACCAGCCCGTCCGCGCGCGCCGAACGCCTGGTCAACCTCGTGCTCTGCCTGCTCTCGACGCGCCAGTTCCTCAGCGCCGAGCGCATCCGGGCCACGGTGCCGGGCTACGCGGACGTCGCCTCCGACGAGGCGTTCTTCCGGATGTTCGAGCGGGACAAGGCCGAGCTGCGCGAGCTCGGGGTGCCGCTGGAGACCGGGCGGTCCTCGATGGCCGAGCCCGTCGACGGCTACCGGATCGCCCGGCGCGACTACGAGCTGCCCGACATCGACCTGGCTCCCGACGAGGCGACGGCGGTCGCGCTGGCCGCGCGGCTGTGGGACTCGCCGGCGCTGGCGGGAGCCGCACGCACGGCGCTGCAGAAGCTGCGGGCGGCGGGGATCGCGGTCGACCCGGACGCCGCGTCGGCGGTGCAGCCCCGGCTGCGGGCCACCGAGCCGGCGTTCGCGCCGCTGCTGGCCGCGAGCCGCGCCGGCCGCGTCGTCACCTTCTCCCACCGGTCGAACCCGTCCGCGGAGGCCCGGACGCGCACGGTCGAGCCGTGGGGTGTCGTGTCCTGGCGCGGCCGCTGGTACCTCGTCGGCCACGACCGCGACCGCGACGACGTCCGCTGCTTCCGGCTCTCGCGCATCGGCGACGACGTCCGGGCGACCGGGCCGCGCGGGGCCGTGACGCCGCCCCCGGACGTCGACCTCGTCGCGCTCGTCGCAGCTTCCGCAGGGCCGCCACCGCCCACCGGCCTGGCGCGCATCCGCCTCGCCCCGGGGCGCGCGGAAGGTCTGCGACGCGGCGCCCGACCCGACCCCGGCGGCGACCCGGACGTGGTGGAGATCGACCTCTCCCGCCTCGACACCGCGGCCCGCTGGGTCGCGGGCCACGGCCCCGACGCCGTCGTCCTCGAGCCCCCCGAGCTGCGGGACGCCGTGGTGGCGCTGCTGCGGGGGTCGCTGGACCGCGCCCCCGAGGCGGCCGACGCCGGGAGCCTGCGGTGACCGCCGGGGTGGCCGAGCGGCTGCCGCGCCTGCTCACGCTCGTGCCCTACCTGCTCGCCCGGCCCGGGATCGCCGTGGCCGAGGCGGCCGCGGACTTCGGGGTCGCCGAGGCCCAGCTGCGGCGTGACCTCGAGCTGCTCTGGATGTGCGGGCTCCCGGGGTACGGGCCGGGCGACCTGGTCGACCTCTCGTTCGAGGGCGACACCGTCACCGTCACGTTCGACGCCGGCATGCGCCGCCCGCTGCGCCTGTCCGGCGACGAGGCCGCGACGCTCGCCGTCGCGCTGCGGGCGCTGGCCGACGCGCCCGGGGTGGTGGACGCCGACGCGGTGCAGCGGGCGCTCGCGAAGATCGAGGACGCCGCGGGACGGGTCGGGGTCGAGGCCGCCGAGCCCGTCATGGGGGAGGGCGTCGCCGTCGGCCTGGGCCGCGCGCCGGGCGGGGCGGAGGACGCCGTGCGGCGCGGGGTCGAGACGGGCCGCGCGCTGCGCCTGACCTACTACTCGGCGTCCCGCGACGCCGTCGGCCGCCGCGTCGTCGACCCGATGCGCCTGCTGCTCGTCGACGCCTCGGTGTACCTGGAGGCGTGGTGCCGCCGCGCCGAGGGCGTGCGGCTCTTCCGCCTCGACCGCGTCGACGACGCGGAGGTCCTCGACGAACCCTCCGCCCCGCCGCCCGGGGCCCGCGGCCGCGAGGGGTCGGGGGAGGACCTGCTGCGCCCCGACGACGGCGCCCACGTCGCCGCCCTCGTGCTGCGCCCCGCCGCTCGCTGGGTGGCCGAGTACTACCCGGTCGAGGGCCTGCACGCGGACGCCGACGGCTCGGCCCGCCTGACCATGCGCTACGGCGACCGCGACTGGATGGTCCGCCTGCTGCTCGGCCTGGGCGACGCCGTCGAGGTCCTGGCGCCGCCGGACCTGGTCGAGGCCCGCCGCGCCCGGGCTCGGGAGGCCCTGGCGGTGTACGGCGAGGGCTCGTGACGAAGATCAGAAGAGCGCGGTCCACCTCGACCTCCACCGTGAGGCGGACCGTGCGCTCCTGATCTCCGGAGCCTGCCCGCGACACCGGCCCCTCACCGCGCCCGGGCGTTCACCGCAGGGTCACGACGCCGGGTTAGGGTCGGCGCCGTGCCGTACCTGTGGAGCATCGTCGCGGTGGTCGCTGCGATGGTCGTGCTCGGCCTGGTCGTGGTCGCCCTGCTCAAGCCCGTCAAGCGGTTCGCCCTCGTCGCGGGCGTCGCCCGGGAGCAGCTCGGTCGGGAGGCCGGGATGCTCAGGGCGCGCACGGCCGCACTGCGGGTCCGGCTCGAGCAGCGGCGCACGCGTAGCATCAGCAGCACCGTGGAAGGAGCCACACCGTGAGCGAATGGGTCATCATCGCGATCGTGGGCGTGGTGCTGCTCTTCAGCGCCAAGAAGCTCCCCGACATGGCACGCGGCCTCGGGCAGTCCATGCGCATCTTCAAGGCCGAGACCCGCGGGCTGAAGGAGGACGAGCAGGCCGCCAAGCCCGGGGAGGCCTCCGTCGAATCCCAGGCAGGCACGCCGCAGGCACCGGGTCGCGCGCTGGACGAGGGCTCGTCGGGCACGAACGGCGTCGCGCCCTCGTCGCCGGACGCCACCCCGACCACGCGGCCCGGCTCCACCTCCTGAACCCTCGATGACTGCGTCCTCCGGGTCGCGTGCCCGGTGGTGGCGCGGTCTGCGCCGGCCCGGGTCACGCCGTCGTGCCAATCCCGACGGCACGATGACGCTCGTCGAGCACATCTACGAGCTGCGACGACGCCTCGCGGTCGCGCTGCTGGCCGTCGCGATCGGCACGGCGCTGGGCTTCTTCTGGTACACCGCCTACCCGTTCGGCCTGCCGTCGCTGGGACAGATCCTCACCGAGCCGTACTGCGCCCTGCCGCCGGAGAACCGCGTCCAGCTCGGGGGCGGGCAGGAGTGCCGCCTCGTCGCGTTCGGCGTGTTCGAGCAGTTCACCCTGCGCCTCAAGGTCGCCGCCACGGCCGGGGTCCTGATGTCGAGCCCGATCTGGTTCGCCCAGCTCTGGGGCTTCATCACGCCGGGCCTGTACGCGAAGGAGAAGCGCTTCGCCTACACGTTCGTGAGCCTCGCGGTGGTGCTGTTCACCGCCGGCGCGGTGCTCGCGTACTTCGTCGTCACCCAGGCCCTGCAGTTCCTGTTCACCGTCGGCGGCGACATCCAGACCACGGTGCTGCGGGGCTCCGACTACTTCAGCCTGCTCATCGCCCTGCTGATCATCTTCGGGGTGAGCTTCGAGCTGCCGCTGCTGGTGGTCATGCTCAACCGCGTCGGGATCGTCTCCTACGCCCAGCTCTCGAGCTGGCGGCGCGGGCTGATCTTCGGGCTGTTCGTGTTCGCCGCGCTCGCGACGCCGGGACAGGACCCGATCTCGATGCTCGCGCTGGGCGTCTCGCTCGTCCTGTTGCTCGAGCTCTCCATCCAGGTCGCCCGGGTCCACGACAAGCGCGAGGCCCGGCGACGACTGGAGCAGGGCTGGGACGGCTTGGATCCCGACCAGCCGTCGCCGCTGGACGACCGCCTGGGCTCGTCGACGCCGGCCCCCGCGCCGGCTCCGCGCATCGAGCCGCTGCCCCCGCCGTCACCGGCCACCGATCGGGGCAGCGACGGCTCGGCCGACCGGTGGGACGCGACCTGACGAATTCCTCGCCCGTGTGACGTCGTCGGGGGGGGTCTCGGGGGCGGAGCCCCCGAGTCTTGTGACACTGTGGAGGCGTGGCCACTCGCTCTCCTGCCGAGGCCTACGAGCAGGCTCGCACCCGCTCCTCGCACCCCCAGCTCTCGCAGTTCGCCGCCGAGCTGTCGTTCGAGCTCGACGACTTCCAGCGGCAGTCCTGCCTGGCCCTCGAGCAGGGGCACGGCGTCCTGGTCTGCGCGCCGACGGGCGCGGGCAAGACGGTCGTGGGCGAGTTCGCGGTGCACCTCGCCCTGGCCCGCGGCCAGAAGTGCTTCTACACGACGCCGATCAAGGCGCTGTCGAACCAGAAGTACACCGACCTCGTCGAGCGCCACGGCGCCGACGCGGTCGGCCTGCTGACCGGCGACGCGGCGATCAACGGCTCGGCCCCGGTGGTGGTCATGACCACCGAGGTGCTGCGCAACATGCTCTACGCGGAGTCGCCGGCGCTCGAGGGTCTCGCCTACGTCGTCATGGACGAGGTGCACTACCTCGCCGACCGCTTCCGCGGCGCGGTGTGGGAGGAGGTCATCCTCCACCTGCCCCAGCACGTGCAGATCGCGTCGCTGTCGGCGACGGTGAGCAACGCCGAGGAGTTCGGCGACTGGCTCGTCACCGTCCGCGGCGACACCACCGTCGTGGTCGACGAGACCCGCCCGGTGCCTCTGTGGCAGCACATGATCGTCGGGCACCGGATGTTCGACCTGTTCGCCGAGGAACGGCGCGGCGGCACGACGGCGCTCAAGGTCGACCCGACGCTCGTGCGGGCCGTCGCCGAGATCGATCGCGGGCCCTCGGTCCGTGGGGGCCGCGCCCGGTCCGGGCCGCCCGGCCGTGGCGGACGCCCGGGTGACCGTCGTGGCGGACCGGCACGCTCCGGACCGCCGGGGCGCGGCGGGGGATCGGGCTTCCGGCCCCCGTCGCGCGTGGACGTCATCGAGCGCCTCGACGCCGCCGGGCTCCTGCCGGCGATCACGTTCATCTTCAGCCGGGCCGGGTGCGACGCCGCGGTGACGCAGTGCGTGCGCTCCGGGCTGCGACTGACGGGCCCGGACGACGTGGCGGTCATCCGCGAGGTCGTCGAGCGCAAGACCGCGGGCCTGCCCGAGGCCGACCTCGACGTCCTGGGCTACTGGGAGTGGCGCGACGGCCTCGAGCGCGGCGTCGCGGCCCACCACGCGGGCATGCTGCCGGCGTTCAAGGAGACCGTCGAGGAGCTGTTCGTCCGCGGCCTCGTGCGGGCGGTGTTCGCCACCGAGACGCTCGCGCTGGGCATCAACATGCCGGCGCGGACGGTCGTGCTCGAGAAGCTCGTCAAGTACAACGGCGAGGCCCACGTCGAGCTGACGCCGGGGGAGTACACCCAGCTCACCGGCCGGGCGGGCCGCCGCGGGATCGACGTCGAGGGCCACGCGGTGGTGCTCTGGGTGCCCGGCGTCGACCCCGAACAGGTCGCCGGCCTCGCCTCGACCCGCACGTACCCGCTGCGCTCCTCGTTCCGCCCCGGCTACAACATGGCGGTCAACCTCGTCGACCGCGTCGGGGTCGAGAGCGCCCGCGAGCTGCTCGAGCAGTCGTTCGCCCAGTTCCAGGCCGACCGCAGCGTCGTCGGGCTGGCCAAGCGCCTCGAGCGCAACCGCGAGGCCCTCGCCGGCTACGCCGAGGCCGCGGGCGGGCACTCCGGCCACGAGGGCGACTTCCGGTCCTTCGCGGAGTACATGGACCTGCGCCGCCGGGTGACCGAGCGCGAGAAGCTGCTGTCACGCCAGGGCCGGTCGGAGCAGAAGGCCGAGGCCGCGGCGTCGCTCGAGGCGCTCAAGCCAGGGGACGTCATCGCCGTCCCGGGCGGCAAGCGCGCCGGGCTGGCCGTCGTGCTCGACCCGGGCGTCGACCGCAGCCCCCGCGACCAGGAGCCGCGCCCGCTCGTCCTCACCGAGGACCGGTGGGCCGGGCGCCTCTCGCTCGCCGACTTCCCCGAGCCCGTCGCGGCACTCGGCACGATGAAGCTGCCGCGCAAGATGGACCACCGTGTCCCGCGGCTGCGCCGCGACCTCGCCAACGCGCTGCGCGAGACCGGGATCGAGCCGCCGACGCGCTCGGGGTCGGCCCGCCGCCGCAGGGGCGCCGAGAACGAGGACCCCGAGCTCGCGTCGCTGCGCCGCGCACTGCGCGCCCACCCGTGCCACGGGCTCGCCGACCGGGAGGACCGCTCGCGGTGGTTCGAGCGCTACCAGCGCCTCGAGCGCGAGACCGAGCAGCTCCAGGACCGGGTGCGCTCGACGACGCACTCGCTCGCCCGGACGTTCGACCGCATCCGCGGGCTGCTCGGCGAGCGCGGCTACCTCGACGACGAGGTCGTCACCGAGAACGGGCGCCGGCTCTCGCGGCTGTGGGGGGAGTCCGACCTCCTCGTCGCCGAGTGCCTGCGCCACGGCGTCTGGCGCGGGCTCGGCCCGGCGGAGATCGCGGCGGTGGCGTCGTCGCTGGTCTACGACAGCCGCCGGGACGACGGCGGCGTGCCGCGCGTGCCCGAGGACGCGACGTCGGCGGTCGAGCAGACGGTGGCCCTGTGGCACGACCTCGTCGCCGACGAGCGCCGCCACCGCCTCGACCGCACCCGCGAGCCCGACCTCGGCTTCGCCTGGCCGGTGCACCGGTGGGTGCGCGGCGACTCGCTCGCGGTCGTGCTCGCCGGGGCCACGTCGCACGGCACCGAGCTGTCCGCGGGAGACTTCGTGCGCTGGTGCCGACAGGTCGTCGACCTGCTCGACCAGATCCGCGCCGTCGCCGGCAACGACGACACCGTGGGTCGGGCCGCGGGCGACGCGGTCCGTGCCATCCGGCGCGGTGTCGTCGCCGTGGGGGAGGGCTAGGCCGTGAGCACGCCGCCGGAGGAGCCGAGCCGGCCGGAGTCGCCCTGGGCGCCGCCCGCGGCGGAGAGCTCGGGGGCGGGGCGGCCAGCCGCGGACGACCCGAGGGCGGACAGCGCGGAGCCGGACGGTCCGGAGCAGGACGATCCGGGGAGTTCGGGCCCGGCCACCCGGGACGACACCCCGCCCGAGGGGCTGCCCGGGCCGACGGGCCCGACGACCGCCGGCGAGCCGAGCCCGTGGGCGCCCCCCGGTGGCCCGGCGCCGCAGCAGCAACCCGGCGGGCCGCACGCCGGGCCGGCCGAGCAGCCCTGGGCCCCGCCGTCCGGCCAGCCCACGGGATACGGCCAGCCCACGGGATACGGCCAGCCCACGGGATACGGCCAGCCGAGCTACGGGCAGCAGTCGCGCTACGGGCAGCAGCCGGGCTACGGGCAGCAGCCGGGCTACGGCCAGCAGCCGAGCTATGGCCAGCCGGGCTATGGGCAGCAGCCCGGGTACGGCCGGACCGGGTACGGCCAGACCGGCCAGCAGACCGCCTGGGGTCAGCCGGGACAGGGGCAGCAGCAGGGATACCCGCCCCAGCAGGGCTACGGCCAGCACCAGGGTGACGGCCCCCAGCCCGGCTACGGCCCGACCGGCTACGTCCAGCAGCCCGCACCCGGCCCCGGACCGAACCCGACGTCGGTGTGGGCGGCGCCCGGCAACGCGACGGGCTGGGGCCGGCCCGGTCCGGGCTGGGGCGGTCCGTACCCGCCGCAGCCCCGCAAGCCCTTCCCCTGGAAGGCGGTGGGCCTGGTCGTCGCGGCCCTCATCGTGATCGCGCTGATCGTGCTGGGGCTGCTGGCGTTCGTCGTCGGGCCGCGGTTCGCCCGGGTCGACGTCCTCGACGCGGACTCGGTGACGCAGGGCGTCACGCGGGTGGTCACGGAGGACTGGCGCCGCCAGATCACCGGGGTCACGTGCCCGTCGGACCAGGAGGTGCGGCCCGGGGCGACGTTCACCTGCTCGGCGACCGTCGACGGCCGGCCCGCCCAGGTGCCCGTCTCGATCATCGACGCGAGCGGCACCTACTCGGTCGGGCAACCACGCTGATGGCGACGCTCGACGACGTCCGCCGTCTCGCGCTGGCCCTGCCGCGCACCGACGAGGCGGTGTCGTGGGGCTCGGCGCACTGGCGGGTGTCGAAGAAGGGCTTCGTCTGGGAGCGACCGCTGCGCCGCTCCGACGAGGCGGCCCTCGAAGCCGCGGGCGTGCCGCTGCCCGAGGGCGACGTGCTCGGCGTGCGGGTGGCCGATCTCGGCGTCAAGGAGGCGCTGATCGCCGACGACCCGGCCGTCTACTTCACGACGCCGCACTTCGACGGCTTCCCCGCGGTGCTCGTGCGTCTGGAGCGGATCGGGGTCGACGAGCTGCGCGAGCTGGTGGAGGACGCCTGGGTCGACCGCGCGCCGAAGACCGTCGCCAAGGCCTGGCTCGCCGAGCAGGGCCGCGGCCAGGACGGCTGATCCGCCCCCTACTCGCCCCGCAGCGCCGCGACCAGCCGGTCGACCGAGCCGGTGAGGTTCCAGCGCTCGGCGAGGGCGGCGAGCGCGTCCGGGTCCGCGGGCTCGTGGGGCAGGGTGCGCCGCTCGCCGGTCCAGTCGATGGGGGCGTCGGGGGCGACGCGGACGACCTCGGGCGCCACGACGAGGTACTCGCCGGCCCGCGCCATCTTCGCGCGCACGGCCGAGGACATGCGGGTGTCGGAGCGGTCGAGCACCGCGGAGATCATCTCGTCCCACGAGCCGAACTTCGAGACCACCTGCGCCGCGGTCTTCTCCCCGATGCCGGCCACGCCGGGCAGGCCGTCCGAGGGGTCGCCCCGCAGCATCGCCATCTCGGCGTAGCCGTCCCCGGCACGGGCGAGGGGCACCCCGTAGCGGGCGGCGACGTCCTCCGGCCCGTAGAGCTCGTACTTCG
Source organism: Actinomycetospora chibensis (assembly GCF_028737215.1). GTDB lineage: Bacteria > Actinomycetota > Actinomycetes > Mycobacteriales > Pseudonocardiaceae > Actinomycetospora > Actinomycetospora chibensis. The sequence goes on from NZ_JAQZAM010000012.1 coordinate 150,634, forward strand.
ACACCCCGCGGGCGATGTAGACGATGCGGGTCGGGGTGGGCTCGTCGCGGACGAGCTGCAGCAGGTCCCGGTCGCCGCTGACCACCTCGATCGCGTCGGTGGTCTCGGTGGCGCACAGCGTGCCGATGACGTCGTCGGCCTCGTAGCCCTCGGCCCCCGCGGTCGGGATCCCGGCGGCGGCGAGCGCCTGCAGGATGATCTCGACCTGCGGCCCGAGTTCGGGCGGCGCGGCCTCGGCGTCCGGGGCGCCGCCGACGGGGGAGGACGGGTCGCCCATCGAGGGGTCGACGCGGTGGGCCTTGTACGACGGGATCGCGCGCACGCGGAACGCCGGGCGCCAGTCGCGGTCGAGGCACGCGATCACGGCACCGGGGCGACGTTCGCGGACCAGGCGGGCGACCATGTCGCAGAACCCGCGGGCCGCGTTCACCGGCGTGCCGTCCTGCGCGGTCAGGGTGGCCGGGACCCCGTAGAAGGCCCGGAACCACAGGCTGGCCGAGTCGAGCAGCATCACCGGCGCGTCCATGAGCGGCAGCTTCCCACCTGGCGCGGCGCGCTCGTGCGCGCCTGCCCGTGTCCCGACACGGACGAGCGCGCACGAGCGCGACGGAACGGGCCTCACGCCTCCGACGGGCCTGCCGAGCCGCCCGAGCCAGGCGCACCGTCCGCACCGGACGCTCCCGGTGCGGCGATGACGGCCTTGGCGTAGCGCGACCCGGCCGCGAGCAGGACGAGCCCGGCGCCGAGGAACGCCGCGACGCGGGCGAGGCCGTCGAGGGCGGTGAGGTCGAAGGTCACGAGCTTCACCACCGCGGCGATCACCAGCACGCCGCCGAGCACCCGCGAGAGCGAGTCCTTCAGGCCCCGCGCGAGCAGGACCAGCGCGATCGCGGTCCACGAGACCGTCACGAGGACGTGCCCGACGAGGAACGCGTCGCGGGTGGGCGAGATCAGCAGCGCCGCGGTCACGACCGCACCGGCCGCCCCGTAGAGCGCGACGACCCCGAGCAGGCCGGCAGCCGTCGCGGCCCGGCCGCGGTCGCGCAGCCACCCGAGCCGCCCCAGGGCGACCAGGCCGACCAGGGCGACGGCGGAGAGCAGGAGGTAGACGACGAGGGCCGCGGCGAGCTCGCCGACCGCACCCGCCGTGACGGCGCCGCCCGGCAGGGTGACGACGAACGGGCGAGCGGGGAAGCTCGCGACGAGCTCCATCGGCGCGTCCTGCCCGAGCGCGACGAGACCCCCGACGAGGCCCAGCACGGCGGCGGCGAGCAGCGGGCCGGCCCGGCGGGTCACGGCCGCGGCGACGCCGAGCACGAGGGCCTCGGCGAGCAGGGGGAGCGACAGCGGGCCGGAGCCCATCGCGAGGACGGTCGCGACCAGCAGCGCGCCGGTGGCGCCGGCCCCCGCGACGAGCGCGAGCGCGCGGTACCCGGCCTCCGGCGCGGCAGCTCCACGGCGCTGCGTGCCGTCCGCTCCGGCAGGGACGACGCGGTCGAACCCGACCACGGCGAGCAGTAGGGCGACCGCGACACCGCCGGCGACGAGGGTGCCGGGGATGCGGGCCAGGCCGATGCTGACGAGCAGGACCGGCAGCACCGGCGCCCCGAGCACGGCGGTGGCGGCCACCCGGCCGGAGGTGCCGAGCAGGACGGCCGAGACGCCGCCGGCGACCAGGACCGCGAGCACCGCCACGGTCGTCGCGAGGTGGGTGTCGGGGGCACCGAGGAGCAGCCGGATCGCGGCGCCGAGGGCCGCGAGGGTCGAGACGACGGCGGCGGTCGTCGCGACGGCGAGCCAGGTGCGACGGCGGGCGACGAGCACGGCGGCGACCTGGGCACCGAGCACGAGGGCGACGAGCGTGGGCGTCGGCCCGCCGACGACCAGGGGAGCGGCCAGCCCGGCGGCGACCAGCACGCCGAGGGCGAGGCCCTGGTGGCGCCAGTGGTCGGCCAGCACCAGCCCGCCGGCGGTGACCGCCAGGGCGAACGGGGCGCCGAGGGCGAGGGGGAGGAGCCCGAAGAGGGCGACGGCGGCGGCCACGGTGAGGAAGAGCGCCGCCACGCCGGTCGCGGCGAGGGCGACCGCGGCGGACGGTACCTCGGCGTCGCCGGCCCGGCGCCGCACGCGCACCCCGATCCCGACCAGGGCCAGGCCGAGCAGGGCGCCGCCGATCACCCGCGCCTCGGGACCGAACCAGCCGCGCCCGGCGGCGAGGACGAGCAGCAGCACGACGCCGAGCACCGTCGTCGCCGCGCCGGTGACCGCGAGCAGCTTCGCCGGCGACCAGGCGGCGCGGGGGGCCCGGGGCGGACGGGGGAGCCGGGGGGCGGGGCGAGCCGGCGGTGACGGCGGCCCCCAGCCCGCGGGCGGCGGGGCCCACGCGACCGGCGGGGCCCACGCGACCGGCGGGGCCCAGGGCCCGGGCGGCGGGGGAGCCGGCACGGACGCCGACGCCGGGGCGGTCGTTCGCGGGGCGCTCTGCAGCGTCAGGAGGGTCGTGCGGATGCGGTCCACCTCGCGGGCCACGCCCGCGAGGTCGTCACCGAGGCGGACGACGAGCGCGTCCTGCGGCACCGGGGTGTTCATGGCACGGAGCCTGGCCTTCCGCGAGCCGCCCGCCCAGGGGAGGACTACTCAGTCCGGACGATGAGTGTCGCGTGGCGCCCGCGACGAGCGGGCACAGGCCGGTTGCCGATTCCCGCGTACCGAGAGGAGACCCACCATGGGTGACATCGCGAGCAAGCTCGACAAGGAGTACGAGACCAAGTCCGCGCAGGAGATCGCCGACGCACCCGTCGCCGCCCTGCAGGGCGTCAGCGAGAGCGACGCCGAGAAGCTCAAGGAAGCGTTCAACATCAAGACCGTGCGCGACCTGGGCACGAACAAGTACTTCCTCTGGGCGCAGGCGTTCGCGAAGCTCGCCGAGTGATCCCGCGGGTGCGCCCCGGCGACCTGACCGGGGCGCACCCCGCACGGTCCGGCCTGTCCTAGGCTCGGCGACCATGAGCAGCACCCTCGCGTCCGACCGCGTGACGGCCCGGCTCGAGCGCGCCCGGGCCGCCGCCCGGCAGGCCGGGGTCGACGCCCTGGTGATCACGCCGGGGCCCGATCTCCAGTACCTCACGGGCGTCGTCAAGCACTCCCACGAACGGCTCTCGGCCCTGCTGCTGCCCGTCGACGGCGACGCCGCGTTCGTCGTCCCGACGTTGGAGCGCCCCGGCCTCGACGGCACCGCCGTCGACGCGATGGAGACCCTGACCTGGACCGACGGCGTCGACCCGCACGCCCTGGCCGCCTCCCGTCTCGGCGGCGCCCGGCGCGTCGCGGTGGTCGCCGACATGCCGGCCCTGCACGTCCTCGGCCTGCGTGACGCCCTGCCACAGGCCTCGCTCGAGCTGGCGACGCCGGTGCTGCGCGAGCTGCGCATGCGCAAGGACGACGTGGAGGTCGACGCCCTGCGCCGCGCGGGCGCGGCCATCGACGCCGTGCACGCCCGCGTCCCGGGCTGGCTCGTGGCCGGGCGCACCGAGGCCGAGGTCGGTGCGGACATCACCGCGGCGATCCTCGAGGAGGGCCACGCCGAGGCGGCGTTCGTGATCGTGGGCTCCGGGCCCAACGGCGCGAGCCCGCACCACGAGGTGTCCGACCGGATGATCCAGGCCGGCGACGTCGTCGTCGTCGACATCGGCGGGCCGCTGCCGGACGGCTACAACTCCGACTCCACGCGCACCTACGTGGTGGGGGAGCCCGGCGACGAGGTCCGCGACGTGTACGCGGTGCTCCAGCGCGCCCAGGCGGCGGCGGTCGCCGCGGCGCGCCCCGGCGTCACCGCCGAGAGCGTCGACGAGGCCGCCCGCGCGATCATCCGGGACGCCGGGCACGGCGAGTACTTCGTGCACCGCACCGGGCACGGCATCGGTCTCGAGGTGCACGAGGAGCCCTACATCGTGGCCGGCAACGACCTCGTCCTCGAGCCGGGCATGGCGTTCAGCATCGAGCCGGGGATCTACTTCCCGGGGCGCTGGGGTGCCCGCATCGAGGACATCGTCGTGGTCACCGACGACGGCTGCGAGCCGGTGAACCGGCAGCCCCACGACCTGCTCTCGTGCTGACGACCCACCCCGAGCCCGCCCGGACGGCACCCGCACGATCGGTTCGGGGCGCCCTCTGGCTGCGTCTCCTGGGCGCGGTCGTGGCGGGGCTCCTGCTCTACGTCGCGTTCCCGCCGTTCGGCGCCTGGTGGGCCGCGCCGCTGGGTCTCGCTCTGGTCGTCGCCGTCGTCGACGGGTGCCGGGTGCGGAGCGCGTTCGGGCTCGGGGCGCTGGTCGGCGTCGCCTACCAGCTGCCGCTGCTGCACTGGACCGGCGAGTACGTCGGCGCCGTCTGGCTGCTCCTGCTCGTCGCCCTCGTCGTGGTGGTCGCCGTCCCGGTGGCGCTGTTCCCGCTCGTGACGCGTCTGCCCGGCGCGCCGGTGTGGGTGGCGTGCGTCTGGGTGGCGGGCGAGGCCCTCATCGAGCGGTGGCCCTTCGACGGTTTCCCCTGGGCCAAGGTCGCGTTCGGCCAGCCCGGCGGGCTGTTCTCCCCGCTGGCCTCGCTCGGCGGCGCGCCGCTGGTGAGCGTCGCCGTGGCGCTGACCGGGGCCGGCCTGTGGGCCCTCGTGCGCGCGCTGCGACCCCCGCGGCGTCCCCGCGCCGCGGCCGGCGCCCTGGTCGCGGTCCTGCTCGGGCCCCTCGCGGGCCTCGCGACCCTGCCGTCGGTGCGCGCCGACGCCCCGGGCCCGGCGATCACGGTGGCGGCCGTCCAGGGCAACGTCCCGCGCGCGGGACTCGACTTCAACGCCCAGCGCCGGGCGGTGCTCGACAACCACGTCGCGCAGACCCGCCGTCTCGCCGACGACGTCCGCGCAGGCCGGGCCCCCCGCCCCGACCTGGTGATCTGGCCGGAGAACGCCTCGGACATCGACCCGATCCGCAACGCCGACGCCGCCCGGGAGATCCGGGCCGTGACCGACGAGATCGGGGTGCCGGTGGTGGTCGGCGCCGTGCTCTCCGGCACCCGCGGCCCGGACGGGACGCTGGTCCGGGGGCCGCGCAACGCCTCGATCGTCTGGGTGCCGGGCCAGGGTCCCGGCACGACGTACGTGAAGCGCCACATCCTCCCGTTCGGCGAGTACATCCCGCTGCGCGGCGTCGCCGAGCTCGTCTCGCCGCTGGTCGACCGCGTCACCGACTTCGAGCCCGGCACCGGCACGGGCGTGCTGCCCACCGGCCCGGCCCGGCTCGGTGTCGTGACCTGCTACGAGGTCGTGTTCGACGACTCCGTGCGCGACGCCGTCCGGGGCGGGGCCGACCTGCTCACGGTGCCCACCAACAACGCGACCTTCGGGTACAGCGACATGACCTACCAGCAGCAGGGGATGTCGCGGCTGCGCGCGATCGAGCACGACCGCGCCGTCGTCATCGCGGCGACGAGCGGGCAGAGCGCGATCGTGGCGCCCGACGGGACGCTCGTCGCCCGCACCGGGCCGTTGTTCACGCCCGGGCTGCTCGTCGAGACCGTGCCGCTGCGGACCACGACGACGCTCGCCACGCGGCTGGGCCCCGCTCCCGAGTGGGTGCTGGTCGCGCTGGGCCTCGCCGCGGTGGCCGTGGGGCTGGTGCGGCGCCGGCGGGACGCCGCGTGACGGGACCGCGTCCGGACGGGGCCGACGTGCTGGTCACCGTCCCCACGTACAACGAGCGCGAGAGCCTGCCCGGCCTCGTCACGCGACTGCTCGACACCCTGCCCGCGCTCCGGATCCTCGTCGTCGACGACGGCAGCCCCGACGGCACCGGGACGCTCGCCGAGTCGATCGCCGCGACCGACGCCCGCGTCCGGGTGCACCACCACGCGCCGCGGGCCGGTCTCGGCGCGGCGTACGTGGACGCGTTCAGCACGGTGCTCGACGGCGGGTGCGACGGCTTCGCCGAGGGCGTCGGGTGGATCGTGCAGATGGACGCCGACGGGTCGCACGCCCCGGAGGAGCTGCCCCGTCTGCTGGCGGCGGCCCGGGACGCCGACGTCGTGCTCGGGTCCCGCTACGTGCCCGGCGGCGGGACGGAGGGCTGGGCGTGGCACCGGCGCCTGCTCTCGCGCGCCGGCAACGTCTACTCGCGCCGGGCGCTGCGGCTCTCGCTGCACGACGTCACCGGCGGCTATCGCTGCTTCCGGCGCGGCGCACTGGCCGAGGTGGGCATGGCGACGGTCGCCTCGGAGGGCTATTGCTTCCAGGTCGACGTCGCGTTCCGGGTGCAGCGGGCGGGGATGCGGGTGCGCGAGGTCCCGATCACGTTCGTCGAGCGCGCCCACGGCGAGTCGAAGATGAGCGGCGCCGTCGTCCGCGAGGCGCTGTGGCGGATCACGTCCTGGGCCGTGCGCGACCGGGCGCGACGTCGGCGGGCCCGCCCACGCTGAAGACCAGCATCAGGAGCGAACAGGCGAAAGGGCCGCCCCGGCGGATGCCGGAACGGCCCTCACGATCTCGTGAGCGCTCAGGCGCTCTCGGAGCGGCGCTCCTTGAGCAGGCCCAGACGCTCGTCGAGCAGCTCCTCGAGCTCGGGCACCGAACGGCGCTCGAGCAGCATGTCCCAGTGGGTACGCGGAGGCTTGGACTTCTTCTGCTCGGGCTCGGTGCCGTCGATCCGCTTGCCCTCGTCGCCGTGGAGGCGGCACTCCCAGGTCACGGGCGCCTCGGCGTCGTCCGAGAACGGCACCTCGAAGTCGTGGCCCTTGGGGCAGCGGTAGGCGAAGGAACGACGGGGGGCGAGGTCGTGGTCGCGGTCGGTCTCGTAGCTGACAGCGCCGAGACGGCTGCCACGGAGGACGCGGTCGGCCATGATGGTGTCCTTTCCTCGACTGCAAGTGCACCCGAGGACGCACGGCCTTCGGGCACGCGTGGGTCAACGCCGCACCACCACGGTTCGTTCCCGTGATGCCCGCCGTTCACCCCGCGCGTGACCCGACTCACGGGTGCACACCGGCTACGGAATACCCCGACCGGCGCGCCTCCACACGGTATCGGGTCGTGCGCGATGAATTGCGTGCCATCCGGATCTCGGTCAGGCCGGCGCGGTCCACGCCCCCCGGGTGACGAGCACGTCGCGCAGCAGATCGGGCCGGTCGGTCATGAGCCCGTCGACCCCGAGGTCGAGCAGGCGGTGCATCTCCGAGGTCCGGTCGACCGTCCAGACGTGCACCTCGATCCCGAGCGCGTGCGCCGTGGCGACCATCGCGGGGTCGATCACCGTGAGGGAGCCGAAGCGCACCGGCAGCTGCGCCAGATCGCCGTGCACGCGGAGCACGCGGTCCAGCGGGCGCCGGAGCAGCGACGGCGCCACGGCCCGTCCCCGCAGCCGCAGCGCCGAGCGGCTCGCGAGCCCGGTGACGACGCGGTCGCCGAACCGTGCCCGGACCGCCTGCAGGCGGCTCTCGTCCATGCTCGCGACGGCCACCCGCTCGGCCACGTCGTCGCGTTCGAGCAGACGGAGCATCGGCGCGAGGCTGCCCGGAGCCTTGAGGTCGACGTTGAACCGCGTCTCCGGCAGCGCCTCGAGCACCTCCTCGAGGCGCGGCAGCGGCTCGCGCCCGCGCAGCCGCACGCCGGCGAGGTCGGCCCAGGGCATCGTGCGCAGCACCCCGGGATGGCCCGCGACGCGGCGCAGGGTGGCGTCGTGGTGCACGACGAGGACGCCGTCCGCGGTGGCGTGGACGTCGGTCTCGACGTGGGTGTAGCCCTCGTCGACCGCCCTCCGGAACGCGGCCAGCGAGTTCTCCAGGCCCTCGAGCTCGCCGATGTGCCAGCCGCGGTGCGCGAACGCGCGCGGGGTCCGCCCGGCCAGGTACGGGTGCTGCGCCGGGGTCACGTCCGCGGAGTCTGCCCGGTCGCCGGCCATCCTGCGCAGCGCATCCACTCCGGGCCTGACCCATGACACGTTTCGGTGGGGCCGCAGGCCACCGTGGAGGCGTTCGTGCACATGCAGTAGTCTCGGCGATCACGCTGGGCTGAGGGGAGCGCAGATGCCGAAGGGGTCGGGGGGTGAGCCCTCCTGGTGGTCGTCCGGGTCCGTCCCCGACGACCTCCCGAGCTGGGCCCGCCGCGGCCTCGACGAGGCCCCCGAGGAGCTCGCACCCTCGCCGCCGCCCCCGCCGTCCCGGCACCGCCGTCGCGGCGCTGCTGCCGCCCCGGTGGCGACCGGTGGCGCGCACCGTCTCCGGGGCTGGGGGCTGGCCGCCGCCTCGGTCGCCGCGGCCGCCGCCGTGGTCCCGCTGGCGGTCTCGACGCTGGCGAACAACGGCGAGAACACCGCCCTGCCGCGCGTCGGCACCTTCCCTGTCGTCGCCCCGGGCACGCTCCCGGGCGGAGCCGTGCCCCCCGGAACGAGCACCCGCGGCCCGCAGCCAGGGTCGCCGGCCGACGCCTCGGTGCTCCCGCCGCTGCAGGACCCGAGCGTGGCGCTCGCCGAACCCCCGCGCACCGTCACCGTCGCGCCGCGGGTGCTGGCCCGCGACGCCGAGGACGAGACCACGACGCCGTCGACGCGCCGTACCACGACGACCTCCGCGGCCGAGGATGACGAGACCACGGCCGGTGGCAGCAGTGGCGAGACCCGGACCCCCCGTGACGCCGACGACGACGAGGGCTCGGGGGGTGGCTCCGGCTCGGACAGGGGCTCCGGCTCGGGTGGCTCGGGGGGCTCCGGCTCGGGTGGCTCGGGTGGCTCCGGCGGCGGCTCGGGTGGCTCCGGCGGCGGGTCCGGCAGCGGCGGCGGGTCCGGCTCCCGCGGTGGCGGGATCGTCGGCGGGGTCGGGGACGCCGTCGGCGGTGTCGTGAACGGCGTCGGTCGCGCCACCAACCGCGTGCTCGGCTGAGAGGCTCGCAGGTCGCGACTCAGCCCGCCGACGGCTTCTCCGGCAGGTCGGGGCGCTCGACGCCCTCGCCGAGCGCCGCGGCGTAGAGGTCCCCGTCGGCCTCGATGCGCGCCAGCACGTCGGCGGGGGAGAAGGTCAGCTCCCGGACCTCGGTGGCCGCGGTCACCTCGTCCCACGTCAGCGGCGTGGACACCGTCGGCGCACCGTTCGCCGCGCGGGCACGCATCGAGTACGGCGCGACGGTGGTCTTCGCCGTGTTGTTCTGGCTCCAGTCGACGAAGATCTTCCCGCGCCGCCGGTCCTTGGCCATGATCGCGGTGACCGAGCGCGGGGTCTCGCGGGCCAGGAGCTCGGCGACGTTCTTCGCGTAGGCGGACGTGCGCCCCGGGTCGTCGACCCGCACCGCGGCACTGACCTGCATGCCCTTGCTGCCGCTGGTCTTCGGGCAGGGCGTGAGCCCGTCGGCGGCGAGGACGCCGCGCAGACGCTCGGCCAGGCGCGCGCAGTCGACCACCGTGGTGCCCTCGCCGGGGTCGAGGTCGAACACCAGCTCGTCGGGCGGCTGCACGACGTCGTCCTCGTCGACCCGCCACTGCGGCACGTGCAGCTCGAGGACCGCCAGGTTGGCGAGGTAGACCAGCGTGGCGAGCTCCTCGACCACCACGAAGTTGGCCGTCGTCGTGCCCCGGCTGCTCCCGGGGGTCGGGACCTCGACGCTGCGCAGCCACTCCGGCGCCTTGGCTCCCGCGTTCTTCTCGTAGAACGACGGGGCGGAGATGCCGTCGGGGAAGCGGCGCAGCGTCAGGGGCCGGCCGGCGAGGTGCGGGAGAATCGTGTCGGCGACCCGGGCGTAGTAGTCGATCACCGAGGCCTTGGGGACGTAGGGGTAGAGCTCCTTGTCGAGGTTGGACAGCCGCAGCGACCGGCCGCCGACCGCGACCCGCGGGGACTGCGCCGCCTTGTTCCGCGCGGGCGCGGCGGCGTCGGACTTCCGGCGCTGGACGAGCCAGTCCTTCTCGTCGTGGTCGCTCCGGTCCGGCTTGAAGAACACGAATCGGCCGTCCACCCGCTCGCCGTGCAGCGTCACCGCGACCTCGGTGTCGGACCACTTCTCGACCTCGTAGTGCCCGGCGTCCCAGATCGTCATGGCCCCGCCGCCGTACTCGCCGGCAGGGATCTCGCCGTGGAACTCCAGGTACTCCAGCGGGTGGTCCTCGGTGTGCACCGCGAGCCGGGGCGCCCCGGGCTTGTCGGGCAGGCCCCGGGGCACCGCCCAGCAGACGAGCACTCCGTCGCGCTCGAAGCGGACGTCGTAGTGCAGGCGGCGCGCGTGGTGCTCCTGGATCACGAAGCGCTCCCCGGCGGGGGTTTCCCCGACCTCTCCGAACGGCTCCGGCGTGCGCTCCGGATCCCGCTTCGCGTTGTACTCGGAGAGGTCGGGCACGGGGGATATCTACCCGACCTCGCGGTCCTGGTGCACCCCGGTCGTGGTGAACCCGAAGAACGCGAACATCGCCGTGGCGACGTCCGGACCCGTGGGGTCGGCGTACTTCTCCCCGGCGCGGCCCCCGGACCACTCGTGGCCCATGCCGTGCACCGTCCACGACTCCGCGAGCACCCGGCCGCCCGGCTCGGACCAGCGCTCCCGCGTCCAGCCGCGCCCACCCTCGGTGCGCCCGGTCTCGCGGACGTGCTCGGTGGCGCCCTTCGCGACGAGCGCCGCCCGCACCACCGCCTCGCCGTTGCCGGCCGCGACGGTGCGATCGGCGTCGCCGTGCACGACGATCAGCGGAACCGGACCGGCGTCGGTCACCGTCCTGGGCGGGCTGGACATCGCCGCGAACGCCGAGCCCACGTCGCGCGCCGCGCCGTGGGGGAGCCCCGAGTGCACCCCGGCCCCGCAGAACAGGTCCGGGTAGGTCGCCGTCATCACCGCGGCCATCGCCGCGCCCGCGGAGAACCCGGCGACGGCGATGCGCGCCGGGTCGACGCCGTGCTGCGCGGTCACCGCGCGGGTGACGGCGGCGATCATCGCGGGCTCGCCGGCGTCGCGCGCCTGGTCGCCGGGACGGAACCAGTTCCAGTAGCCCATCGCGTTCGCCGAGCGCGACTGCTCCGGGTAGGCGACGACCACCCCAGCTCGTTCGGCCGCCTCGTCCATCCCGGTGCAGGCGGCGAACGCGTCGGCGTCCTGGGTGCCGCCGTGCAGCATCACGAGCAGCGGCGCGCCGAGGGTGGGGGCACCGGTGGGGACGTAGAGGCGGTAGGCCAGGCCACCGGCCGAGCCGCGGGTGACGGTGCCGGGCGCGCGGTCGGACGTCCGGGCGCCGGCGCCACGGGGTCCGGGCATCGTGAATCCGGCCGGCATCGTGAATCCGGCCGGCATCGAGCCCCTGCTCGTGGGCAGGCCGCCGCCGAGGCGCTCCTGCAGGGCGGAGGTGGCCTCCATGAGCCGGCCGGAGCGCATCAGGCGCGCGGCCTCGCTCGTCCCGTTCACCGCCGTCCCGGCGCGCAGGGTCTCGCGGATCAGCTTGGCGGTACGGAACACAGTGCCTCCAGGGACAGCGGTCAGACGATGCGGGACCCGAGCGCCGACTTGACGGCCCGGCTCGCACGGAACGCCCCGAGCACCTCGACCGAGGCGATCGTGGCCAGCGCGAGCTCGGGCGTGACGTCGTCGGCGACGGTGGCGAGCCCCAGCACCCGGATGTGCACCTGCTCGCCCCGGTCACGCATCGCCTCCAGCTCACGGCGGGAGAAGTGCTGCGTGCCGAGCACGAGGGTGCGGCGCGCGACCGTGTGCTCGATCGCGGGGGCGCTCGCCGTGAGCTGGTTGCGCACGGCGGTGCGGATGAAGTCGGTGCGGTTGGTGAAGTGTCCTTCCTGCACCAGGAGGTCGATCCGGCCGAGGTCGACCGGCCCGAGGTTCACGGTGATCTTCTCGGTACGGTCCGGCTCACCGGCCATCATGCCCTCCCCACGCCATCCATGTGGATGGTGCACGGAGGGCGGGGCGCGCGCAAGTCCGCGTCGCGGGTGCAGGGATTCTCGACACGACCGCACCCGGTCTGGGTAGCGTGCCGTCCGTGCCCACGACGGTGTCCGCCCCCGTCCCCGACGACGGGCTCGTCGTGGTGGTCAAGCAGGACTGCCCGACCTGCCAGCTGGTCGCTCCGGTGCTCGGGGACCTCGACGCGACCGTCTACAGCCAGGACGACCCAACGTTCCCGGACGGCGTCGCCGTCGTCGACGACACCGGCCTCGACGCGAGCCTCGCACTGGGCATCGACGTGGTCCCGACGCTGCTGCGCCGCCGGGGCGGCGCCGAGACCGACCGCGCCGAGGGCTGGGACCGGGCGCGCTGGCGCGAGCTGTCCGGCGTCGCCGGCCTCGGCGCGGAGCTCACCGACTGGAAGCCGGGCTGCGGCTCGCGCACCCACGATCCGGCGGTGGCCGAGGAGCTGCTGGTGCGCACCCGCGGGCACGAACTGCACGCCCGGCGCGTGGAGCTCGCCGGGCTCGAGGACGAGGCCGAGGCGCTCTACGACCGCGGCTGGACCGACGGGCTCCCGGTGGTGGCGCCGACGCCGGCGCGCGTGCTGCGGATGCTGGCCGGGACGTCACGGGCGCCCGACGAGGTCGTCGCCACCGTGCCGCCGAACCTCGTGCCGGCGACCGTCGAGAAGGTCGCCATCAACGCCGTCCTCGCGGGCTGCCGCCCCGAGTACCTCCCCGTGGTGCTCGCCGCCGTCGAGGCCGCCTGCGCCGAGGAGTTCAACGCCCACGGCCTGCTCGCCACCACGTGGGGCGCCGCGCCGGCCGTCCTGGTCCACGGCCCGATCGCGTGCCGGATCGGGGTCAACACCGGGGGCAACGCGCTGGGGCAGGGCACCCGGGCGAACTCAACGATCGGGCGCGCGCTGCAGCTGGTGATCCGCAACGTCGGTGGCGGGCGTCCCGGCGAGGTCGACCGCGCGACCCTGGGCCAGCCCGGCAAGGTGGGGCTCTGCTTCGCCGAGGACGAGCAGCGCTCGCCGTGGGAGCCGCTCTCGGTCTCGCGCGGGGTCCCGGCGGGGGCCTCGGCGGTGACGGTGTTCGCCGCCGAGGGCGCCCACGGCGTCGTCGACCAGATCTCGCGGACGCCCGAGTCGCTGGCGCGGTCGCTCGCCCGGGGGCTGCGCGGCGTCGGGCACCCCAAGCTCGCGCCCGGGTTCGACGCGGTGCTCGTGGTCGTCCCCGAGCACACCGCGGTCTTCGCCGAGGCGGGCTGGGACCGGGCCCGCCTGCACGCCGAGCTCGACGAGCTGCTCCTGCTGGCGCCCGAGGAGATCGCGCGCGGCGCCGACGGCATCGACGAGGGCATGCCGGCGCCACGGCACCGGCCGCTGGGGCCGCGTCCGAAGTTCCGTCCCGGCGGGCTGATGATCGCCGTCGCCGGCGGGGGAGCGGGGAAGTTCTCCGCCGTCCTCGGCGGCTGGGTCGGCGGCCCCGGCGGCAGCACGCCCGTCACCCGCGTCATCGAGGAGGACCCGTGAGCTCCCTGATCGTCCTGGACCCCACCGACGAGGCACGCCCCGCCGCCCGCACCGTCGGGCCGCGTCCCGACGACCTCGCCGGGCGCACCGTCGGGCTGCTCGACATCTCGAAGCCCCGCGGCGAGGTCTTCCTCGACCGCCTGGAGACCCTGCTCGCCGAGCGGGGCGCGGCGGTCCGGCGCTACGCCAAGCCGACCTTCACCCGCCCCGCGCCCGCCGACCTGCGCGCGGAGATCGCCGCCGAGTGCGACGTGGTGATCGAGGCCCTCGCCGATTGAGGCTCGTGCACGTCGTGCAGTGTGCACGACCTCGCCGCCCTCGAGGCCGACGGCGTGACGGCCACGTTCGTCGCGTCCACGGAGTTCGTCTCCGCCACCGACGCGCAGGCGCGCGCCCTCGGCTTCGCCGGCGTGCCGGCGGTCTACGTCGCCCACCCGATCCAGGACCGCACCGACGCGGAGATGGCCGCGCTCGCCGACGAGGCGCTGCCGCGGGTCCTCGCAGCGGTCACCGGGGACACCGCGGGCCCCTGAAGGACGGGGCGACGGACCCCGGTGCGGTGTCCCGGGGCGGGCGTGGTTGCCTGACCCGATGGCACCGGTGGGGTGGCGGCCACGCGTCCGCCGGCCGATGACCGGCCGGGTGGCGCCGTCGTGGCGGCGCCTGCGCGAGACCCGGCGGCTCTACCGCGCCCGCCACGGTGACCACCTCGCCGCCGCGGTCACGTTCTTCACCGTGCTCGCCCTCGTGCCGCTGCTGATGCTCGCGGTGTCCGTGGTCGGGTTCGTGCTGTCCTCGAGCCAGAGCGTGTTCGCCCAGGTGGAGAGCCTCCTCGCGGTGGCCCTGCCCCAGCCGGTGAGCGTGGAGGTCGTCGACGTCGTCCACGTCGTCGTGGCCGAGCGCGGGACCCTCGGCGCGCTCGCACTGGCGGCCGCGGCGATCTCCGGCTGGAGCTGGATCAGCCACCTGCGCGACGCCGTGACCGCGCTGCTGGGACGGCCGTGCCCGGAGCACCGGCTGCGCCACGCGGTCTCGGACGTCGGTGCGCTGCTGGGCATCGGCGTCGCGCTGGCCGTCTCGTTCGCGCTGGCGTCGCTGACCGGCGTCCTGGGGAGGCGGCTGCTCGACCTCCTGGGCCTGACCAGCACCCTCGGCGCCCGGGCGCTGCTGGCGGTCGGGTCGATCGCGATCGGGCTGGCCGCGAACTGGCTCGTCGTCGCGTGGTGCCTGGCCCACCTGCCGCGCCCGGCGCGGGCCCTGCGCCCGCTGCTGCCGGCGGCGGCGGTCGCCGCGGTGGGACTCGTCGTCCTGCAACAGATCGGTGGTCTGTACTTCCGTCTGATCGGCACCTCACCCGCGGTGGCGGCGCTGGGCGCCCTGGTCGGCTTCCTGCTGATCGTCTATCTCGTGGTCCGTTGGTTGTTCCTGGTCACGGTGTGGACCGACACCCGCGCACCGGAATCCGTCTCGGACCGCAGCGAGGCCGGCCGCACCGGGATCGAGCTCGTGGCCGATCTGGTCGGGTGACATGACGGGGTCCTCGACGACCCCTGACCGACCCGCCATCCCTCGGGTGGCGTACGGAACATCGGATTCCCGGTGCTCTCGGGTTCACGGCGGGCATACGCTGCTCCGCGAGATCCGGGAGGAGGCACCCAGATGACCGTCGGCGCGGACGCCGGAATCGCGCATCGTGAGGCCGTGGACGCCGTGCGGCGGGGGCTCGCGGAGCTCCCCCCGGACGCCCCGGTGCGGCTGCGCAAGAAGACCTCGAACCTGTTCCGCTTCCGGGACGGCGGCGGTGCTCGCAGGGGGCTCGCCGTCGACGGGCTGGACCGCGTGCTGTCGGTCGACCCGGTGGCCCGTACCGCGGACGTGGCCGGGATGACGACCTATTCCGACCTCGTCGCCGCCACCCTCCCGCACGGGCTGATGCCGCTGGTGGTCCCGCAGCTCAAGACGATCACCCTCGGCGGCGCCGTCGTCGGGCTCGGCATCGAGTCGACGTCGTTCCGCGACGGCCTGCCGCACGAGTCCGTGATCGAGGCCGACGTCCTCACCGGCACCGGCGAGATCCTCTCGACCGTCGACCACCCCGATCTCCTCGCCGGCCTGCCCAACTCCTACGGCACGCTCGGGTACGCGCTGCGACTGCGCATCGAGCTCGCCCCGGTCCGCCCGTTCGTGCGGCTGCGCCACGTCCGATTCGGGACCGCCGAGGCGACCGCGACCGCGCTCGCCGAGATCACCGCGACCGGGCGGTGGGCGGGGGAGCGGGTGGACTTCTGCGACGGCACCGTGTTCTCCCCCCACGAGCACTACCTCTCGCTCGGCGAGATGGTGGACAGCGCGCCGTACCTCTCGGACTACACCGGGCAGGGGATCTACTACCGGTCGATCCAGGCACGCGACACGGACTACCTGACGATCCACGACTACCTGTGGCGCTGGGACACCGACTGGTTCTGGTGCTCGCGGGCCCTCGGCGTGCAGAACCCGACGGTGCGGCGCCTGTGGCCGTCGCGCTATCGCCGCTCCGACGTCTACCGCCGTCTCGTCGCCCTGGACCGTCGCCTCGGCCTGTCGCAGGCGATCGCCCGCCGCAACGGGGCCGCCGGCGTCGAGCCGATCATCCAGGACGTCGAGGTGCCGGTCGACCGGCTCCCGGGTTTCCTCGAGTTCTTCCATCGGGAAATCGGCATCAGTCCGGTGTGGTTGTGCCCGTTGAAACAGCGTGACGGGCGTGCGTGGCCGCTCTACCCCCTGGCCCCGGACACCACCTACGTCAACGTCGGGTTCTGGTCCGACGCCGAGCTGGCGCCCGGCATGGCGCCCGACCATCACAATCGCCGCATCGAGCAGGTCCTGATGGCCCTGGACGGCCACAAGTCGCTGTACTCCACTGCGAGCTACACCCGCGATGAGTTCGACGCGCTGTACGGGGGAGCGACGTACCGCGAGCTCAAGGCGCGGTACGACCCGGACGGTCGCCTCCCCGACCTCTACACCAAGACCGTGACGGGCTGAGGAGGACAGACGTGCAGGTCGCCGAGTTGTTCCGACCGGTACTGGGGGACGAGGCCCCGGTCGCCATCCGCGCCTACGACGGCAGCGCCTCGACGCCGTCGGCCGCCGATCCGGTGGCCACCGTCGACGTCCGCAGCGAGACCGCGCTCGCGTACCTCGCCGCCTCGCCGAACAGCCTGGGGCTGGCCCGGGCCTACGTCTCCGGCCACCTCGACGTCGAGGGCAGCCTGTACCAGGCGCTGACGGCGATGAGCGAGCTGACGGTCTCCGACGTCACCCCGTCGACGCTGCTGAGGATGGCGGCGCGCATGGCGCCGCTGCGCTTCCGCCACCGCGTCGCGCCGCCGCCCGAGGAGCACCGCCAGCGCGGACGGCGGCACTCCAAGGACCGCGACTCGACCGCGATCGAGCACCACTACGACGTCTCCAACCGCTTCTACGAGTTGGTGCTGGGCCCCTCGATGGCCTACACCTGCGCCGTCTACCCGTCGGAGACCGCGACCCTCGAGGACGCGCAGTTCACCAAGCACGCGCTGGTCGCCGAGAAGCTCGACCTCCAGCCCGGGATGCGGCTGCTCGACGTCGGCTGCGGCTGGGGCCAGATGGCGATGCACGCCGCCGAGCACCACGGCGTGCAGGCGCTCGGCGTCACCCTCTCGCGGGACCAGGCCACCTGGGCGCAGAAGGAGGTCGCGCGGCGGGGGCTCGGCGACCTCGTCGAGATCCGGCACTCCGACTACCGCGACGTGTCCGAGGGCGACTTCGACGCGGTCAGCTCGATCGGACTCACCGAGCACATCGGGCGCCGCAACATCTCGTCGTACTTCCGGTTCCTCTACGCGAAGCTGCGGCCGGGCGGGCGCCTGCTCAACCACTGCATCACCCGGCCCGATCACCACCACCGCGCCGCGGCCGACCCGTTCATCGACCGCTACGTCTTTCCGGACGGCGAGCTGCTGCCGATCGGCTGGCTGATCTCGCGGATGAACGCGGCCGGCTTCGAGATCCGTCACGAGGAGAACCTGCGGGAGCACTACTCCCGGACGCTCGCCGGGTGGTCGGCGAACCTCGAGGAGCACTGGGACGCCTGCGTCGAGGAGGCCGGCGAGGGACGGGCCCGGGTGTGGAGGCTCTACATGCCCGCGTGCCAGGTCGGGTTCGACGTGAACAACATCCAGCTGCACCAGGTGCTGGGCATCAAGCTCGGCCCCGACGCCCGCTCCGGCTTCCCGCTGCGTCCCGCGTACTGAAGATCCCGCGCGGCGGGGTGTCGTCGGGCCCGGCCCGGTCGTCGGGTTCGTTGAGCACGCCGCGCAGCTTGGCGACCGCGCGGTGCTGGGCGACCCGCACCGCGCCGGGCGTCGAGCCGACGGCGAGCGCGGTCTCCTCGGCGGAGAGGCCGACGACCACCCGCAGGACCAGGATCTCGCGCTGCTTGGGCGGCAGCTGCGCGAGCAGGGCGCGCATCTCGGCGCTCGCCGACGCCTCGAGCGCGTGCTGCTCGGGACCCGCGGCGTCGGTGAAGCCCTCGGGGACGTCGTCGGTGGGCTCGGAGCGGTCGCGGCCCGCGTGGCGGTGGGCGTCGACCACCTTGTGCGCGGCGATGCCGTAGACGAAGGCGAGGAACGGCTTCCCCTGGTCGGTGTAGGTCGGCAGCGATTTCAGGACGGCCAGGCAGACCTCCTGGGCGACGTCGTCCGCAGCCATCCCGGAACGCTCGGTGCCCAGCCGGGAGCGGCAGTAGCGCACGACCAGGGGGCGCAGGATCACCAGCAGTTGGTTGAGCGCGGCCTTGTCGCCGGCCACCACCGCAGCGACCAGCCGGTCGATCTCGTCGGACTCCTCGGTCACGGGCTACTCCGCCGCCCGCTCCGCGGTGCCCCCACCGCCGCGCGTCCCACACGTCCCCCCACGTCGACTGAACGTGACCGGCGATCACTCTCCGGAGATACGGAGTCCGTCACGCGATCCGGTCGTGTCCTCACCGTGCTCGATGCGCCGCGAGCTGTGAAGGAGGCGCGCGGTCGGCGGCGCCACGAACCGGTCAGCGGCCGATCGGTCGTGTCCGATGCGTCGTGTGCGCGCCATCACCGGTCGGTTGGCTCCGACGAGCGGATCTCGATCACGAGGCGGGACGCCGGCGGTCGGGCGCCAGCACGGCCTCGCACATGGCGTCGCCGACCCAGTCCTCGTACTGCTCGCCGGTCCAGCCGCGCCCGCCGGTGAGGAGATGCCAGATCTCGACGCTGTTGAGCGTCCACAGGCGGTCGCGGGCGACGTCCTCGGCGAGGCCGGGGGAGAGGGCCCCGAGCTCGACCACGCGACCGACGACCATGCCGGTGCCGATCAGGCGTTCCTGGTCGGTGGTCGCCCGCAGGGCCACGAGGTCCGGGTCGCCGGAGAGCGCGCCCGCGCCGATCTGCAGCGCCAGCGGCCCGAGGCGGTCCAGCAGCGACCGCCCGAGTCGCGCGTAGCCCCGCAGGAACGCCGCCGGGTCGGGATCGGCGTACAGCGCGCGCACCTCGGGCCGCTCGGCCAACGGGACGTCCTGCGCGTCGCCGGCGAGGACGAGGTCGTAGCCCTCCTTGAGCAGCGCGGCCTTCGTCCCGAACCCGTTGTAGACCGTCTGCGCCGACACACCCGCGGCCTTCGCCACCGAGGCCACCGACGTCGTGGCGTACCCCTGGGCCACGAACTGCTCGACGGCGGTCAGGGCGATGTGCTGGCGCGTCAGGGCGGCCCGGCGCTCGCGGCCGGAGGCGTCGTACCGACGACGTGCCGACATTTCGTTTGACTCCAACCCAAATAGAGTTAGTCTCACTCTAACCAAAGAGTGGGAGGACGGCGATGACCGACACGACGACCATCCGTTCCCGGATCCTCGGGGGAGTCGGCACCCGGGCCGACTGGCGCCGCCCGCACCTCGTGGCCCTCACGGCGCTGACGGCGTACTCCACGGGCGTCGGCTGGCAGGCCCAGGCGGTGTCGTATCCGCTGTTCCGGGACGTGCCGCCCGAAGACTTCCTCGCCTACCACGCGCAGTACAACGAGGCGATCCCGATCGTCGTCATCGTGCCCGGCTTCCTGACGTTCCTCGCTTGCGCGGCGTTCCCGTGGACACGGCCGGCCGACGTGCCGCGCGGACTGGCGGGCATCGTCGCGGCCAGCGGGCTCGTGTCGCTGGTGTCGACGGTCGCGTGGGCGATCCCGAGGCACGACCGTCTCGACCGGATCGGTCAGGACGAGGCGACCATCGCGAGCCTCCTCGACGCGAACCTCGTGCGTTCCCTGGCGCTCACGGCGGGCGCGGTGGCGCTGATGGTGGCGACCGCCCGGAGCGGCCGGGCCTCCCGCATCACCCGCTCGATCCGATAATCGACATTATGTCATTTCGACAGGAGGAGCCCGTCCCGCTCCTCCGGCCCACGGCCCTCATGTCATTTCGTCGGAAGGAGCCCGTCGCGGTGGACCATCCCCTCGTGCCCGATTGATCGTTACGATCCAGCCCCATCCGCACCGGGCGTCGAGGGGGCACTCACGGGTGGACGGCAGCGAGTTCGGGCGGTACCGCCTCGAGCGTCTCATCGGCTCCGGTGGGATGGGTGACGTCTACCAGGCGGTCGACACGGAGCGGGACCGTGTCGTCGCGCTCAAGCTGCTCCCGCCGTTGTTCAGCGGCAGCGCCGAGTTCCAGGAGCGCTTCCGCCGCGAGTCCCGCGTGGCCGCCCGGCTCCGCGACCCGCACATCATCCCGATCCACGACTTCGGGGAGATCGACTCCCGCCTCTACATTGACATGCGCCTGGTCGACAGCGGGCGGACCGTCGCGACGCTGCTGCGCGAGGAGGGCGCCCTGCCCCCGGAGCGCGCGGTCCACCTGGTGGGCCAGATCGCGGAGGCGCTCGACGCCGCGCACGGCGACGGGCTGATCCACCGGGACATCAAACCGTCCAACGTGCTGATCACCGACCGTGACTTCGTCTACGTCATGGACTTCGGCATCGCGCACTCCGTGGGCCAGACGGCGTTCGGTCTGACGATGTCGGGCTCCACCGTCGGCACGATCGACTACATGGCCCCGGAGCGGTTCACCAACGGCCCGGTCGACACGCGGGTGGACGTCTACGCGCTCGGGTGCCTGCTCTACCAGTGCCTCACCGGCCGGACGCCCTTCGAGGGCTCCGAGGCCCCGGCACTCATGTACGCCCACGTCCACGTCGATCCCCCGCGTCCGAGCACCGCCGTCCCGGGTCTCCCGGACGCCCTGGACGAGGTCGTCGTGACCGCGATGGCGAAGGACCCGGCGGACCGCTACCCCACCACCGGCGAGCTCGGCGACGCGGCGCGTGCCGCGCTGGGCGGCACGGCGACCGCGCCCCCGCGGCCCGTCCCCACCACCGAGCGGGTTACCGTGGTCACGCCCCGGAGCACCCTCCCCGAGGTGGAGGCCGGAGACGGCCCACCGACCGGCCCGCCCACCGATCCACCCCTGGACCCACCCACCGAGCAGCAGTCCTCGACGCCCGCCCCGGCTGCGGTGTCCGACGCCGGCGGCGCCGCGCCGCCCGAGGGCCCCCGCACCGGCGACACTGGCACCGGCCTCAGGGCGTGGGTCACCCGCCCGGGCTCCCGGGCGATCGTCGTCCTCGCGGGGTCCGCCGTCGTCGTCCTGGCGCTGCTCGCCGTGCTGCTCGTGGCGATCCGGGGCTCCGGCGATCCCGGGACCGGAGCCGTCGGAGCCCCGCCCGGTGCCGCCGCGGTGGCGGCGAGCAGCGGGACGGCGTGGGTGGTCGGCTCGGTCCCGACGCCGCGCACGCCCGGCTCGCTGACGGTGGCGCCGGGCGGGCGGGTCGCCTACGTCGCGAACCGCGACCCCCGGGTGGTCACGGTGGTCGACCTGGCCGCGGGGGCGGCGGTCGACACGATCCCGGTGCCCGCTGCTCCCCCGCGCTTCATCGCCTTCTCCGTCGACGGCGCCCGCGCCTACATCAGCGCCTACACCGACGACGACGCGGTCAACGTGGTGCAGGTCGTGGACACCGCCACCCGCGACGTCGTCGCCGTCGTCCCGGTCGACCGCCGCCCCTACGCCCTCGCCGCCGCGCCGGACGGCCGGACGGTGTGGGTGCCGAGCCACGACGACGCCACGATCGACCTCCTCGACACCACGACCAACACGATCACCGGGCGCCTCCCGGTCGCCGCGAACCCGCACTGGGTGGCGTTCAGCGCCGACCGCGCCTACGTCGCCAACCACGAGTCCAACCTCGTCACGGTGATGGACGCGGGCACCGGCGCCACGCTCGCGACCGTCCCCGTCGGCCTCAGCCCGCACGCGCTCGCCCCCTCCCCCGACGGCGCGCGGGTGGCGGTCGCGAACTACGACGACGCCAGCGTGTCGATCGTCGACACGGCCACCGACCGCGTGGTCGCCACGCCGGTCGTGGGCGCGGGCCCCCAGTACGTCAGCTACGCCGCCGACGGCCGCCACCTCTACACCGCGAACGTCCAGGACGGCACGGTGTCGGTGGTGGACACTGCGACGTCTCGCACCACCGCGACCGTCCCGGTCTGCAGCTCGCCGACGAGCGTCGTCATGGCCCCGCCGGCCAACTCGACCGCCCGCGTGACCTGCCTCGACGAGGCCCGCCTCGCCGTGCTCGGGATCGGCAGCTGAGCGGGTCGGCCGCACTGTCGGGAGATCGAAGTGGCGAGCCCCTCAGGACCGCCGCAGGCGCTGCAGGAGCGGGATCGCCGCGATCTTCTCCTCGGTCAGCTCGTCCCAGACGATGCGGCCGGGGTGACGCACCTCGCGGGTGCAGGTGACGAGGCGGTCGGGCGTGACGAGGAGGTCGAGGCGGACGTCGTGGTCGGTCACGGGGATCGCCCCGAGGGCGACGACCTGCTGCTCGTGCACCGTCGTCACCACCGGGGTGTCCGGCGCGACGAGCCCGGCCTCGCCGGCGACGGCGAACTCGAGGTCGGAGAACCCGCCGCCCTTGCCGAGGCGTGCGCCGTCCTCCGCGACGGCCACGCAGCCGGTGACGACGAGGTCGACCGGCTCGAGGTCCTCGACGGCCACCGTGCGCCCGGACCGCGAGGCGCCCTTGATCGACGACGCCTTGCGCGGGGTGTCGTCGAGGTCGTCGGGGTCGAGCAGGAAGAACGGTGCCTCCTCGGCGAGGCGCGGCACCGCCATGTAGACGGTCTTGCCGTCCTCGAGCGCGCGCTGGCGCACGGGCCACTGCGCGGAGTCCGGGTTGCACTTCAGCGTGCGCGCCTGCTTCCAGACGTCGGTCTCCCGCAGTCGCTGCGCGGCCGCCTCGGCGCCGACGAAGTTCGGGATGCGGCCATGCGCCCCCGGGAACCGCGCGATCTTCCCGTCGCGCAGGGCGTCCCACACGCGCTGACGGACGGCGTGCTTCGCCTCGACGATCTCCGCCGGTCCCCCGGCGTCCGCGTCGTGCCGTCGGGTCCGTGCCACGGCGACACCGTACGGCCCGGTGCCGGGGATCAGCCCGTCGCGCGGTCGATCGCCCCGGTGATCGCAGCGACCGACCGGCTGATGTCCTCGGGCGTCGTCGACCAGTTCGACACCGAGAAGCGCACGGCCGGGCGGTCGGCCCACACGGTGGTGCCGACCCAGCAGGTGCCGTCGCGCGCGACGGCCCGGGAGAGCTCGCCGGGGTCGACGTCGCGGGGACGGAAGAGCACCTGGTTGAGCTCGACGTCGGCGAGGACCTCGATGCCGGGATGGCGTCCCAGCTCCTCGGCGGCCTGCCGGGCGAGGGCGCAGCAGCGTTCGACGAGGTCGGCGACGCCGCGGCGCCCGAGGCTGCGCACCGCCGCGTACACCGGGAGCGCACGGTGGCGCCGCGAGCTCTCCGGGGTCCGGCCGGACGGGTCCTGGGCGTCCACCGCCAGGTAGGCGGCGGAGAGGCTCAGCGCGCGGGTCAGCGCCGCCGGATCGCGGACGATCGCCAGCCCCGAGTCGTAGGGGACGTTGAGCCACTTGTGGGCATCGACGGCCCACGAGTGGGCGCGCGCGACGCCGGCGACGAGGTGCCGGCGCGACGGCGCGGCCGCGGCCCACAGCCCGAACGCCCCGTCGACGTGCAGCCAGGCCTGCTCGCGGGCGTGCACGACGTCGGCGATGGCCTCGAGCGGGTCGCACGCGCCGGTGTCGACCTGCCCGGCCTGGGCGCAGACGAGCACCGGGCCGTCGACGGCGGCGAGGAGGTCCCGGAGCAGGTCGGGACGCATCCGGCCCTGGTCGTCGGCCGGCACCCGGACCGCCCGGTCCGAGCCGAACCCCAGCAGCCGCAGGGCCTGCAGCACCGTGGAGTGGACCTTGCCGCCGGCCAGCACGGTCGGCACCGGCGCTCCGGCCAGCCCGTCGGCGCCGACGTCCCATCCCTTCGCGTCGAGCAGGGCGTGGCGGGCCGCGGCCAGGCACGAGACGTTCGCCATCTGGGCGCCGGTGACGAATCCGATCGCCGCGTCGGGCGGGAGCCCGAGCAGGTCGAGCACCCACCGCGTCGTGACCGCCTCGACCGCGGCCGCGGCCGGCGACATCACGGCGGCGGCGGCGTTCTGGTCGGTCGCGGAGACCATCCAGTCCGCGCCGAGCGCGGCGGGCAGCGCGCCGCCGGTGACGAACCCGAAGTAGCGCGGGCCCCCGGACGCCACGAGGCCGGGCTCGAGGGCGGCGGCGAGCTCGTCGAGCACCTGCGTGGCCGGCAGGCCCTCGGGCGGCAAGGGCCCGTCGAGGCGGGCGCGCATCGCGTCGGCGTCGACCGGGAGCCCGACGGGACGGTCGGGCAGCGAGGCCAGCCACTCCCCCGCGAACCGGCGGGCCCGGTCGAGGCTGTCGTCCCACACCTCGCGGGACGGTACGGCTACTCGGGCCGGGCGACCACGGATCGCCGGGCGTGCGCCAGCGCCCAGATCCCGAGCAGGGCGACCACCAGGACCTCGGCCAGGGCGAGGCCCCGCTCGAGCAGGCCCAGCGGCACCGCGCGCCACCACGGGACGCCCGTGACGCCGCGCAGGCCGATGGCCCCGACGATCGGCAGGAACGACGCCAGCGCGAGCCAGGATCCCCACCGCACGCCGATCCGCAAGGGCCGGGCGGACCGATCGCCGCGGTGGCGGCGGGCGAGCAGCAGGGCACCGAGCGGCAGGGCGATGAACGCCACGAGGCTCGCGTACCGGTGGATGTAGCCCGAGACGCTCGGCCCGATCGACCAGTTCGTCTTCTCGAACGCGACGACGAGCAGCAGGCCGACGCACCACGCGCCGATCAGCACCGACGGCAGGGAGCGGGCGGGCGTCAGACGCGCGGCGACCAGGGCCGCGAGCACGCCCGCCGAGCCGAGCGCGAGGACGACCACCGCGACGTCGAAGAGCCAGCCGCCCGGCAGGAGCGCGTACTCGCTGATCGTCCGGCGGACGGGGTCGACCGCCGACGAGGGACCCACCAGGTGCATGGCCCCGATGACGAGGAGCGCCAGGGCCACGGCGGCCACACCCAGCCGCGCCCCGGACCGCACCATCGTCTCCGCCTCGCGAGGCGGCGTCGTCCACGTCGTCGGCGTCGTCACGTGGTGTCCAACGTCGGCGGCGCGCGGTGCGTTCCGATCACCGTCCCGATCACGGCCGGAGCCCGGCGCCGGACGGGTCGAGCGGCCCGGCGGCGCCGAAGCCGTCGGCGAGGCCCACGCACCGCTCGCCGGAGAACAGGCCGGCCCGGTAGTGCAGGCCGTCCGCCGCGGCGTCGACGGCGAGCACGACGTCGTAGGTCCGCGGGTGGGCGACCTCGTCGACGTACTGCACCTCCCACGCGGCCGCCGCGAGTTCCTCGGGCGGCCCGCCCTCGGGGTCGCCGAGGCGCCCGGACTGCCACGCCGCGACCGCATCGGCGTACCAGGACAGGATCGCGACGTTGTTCACGTGCCGGTTGGTGTCGACGTCGTCGATGCGCGAGGCCAGCCGGTGCACGGCCGGATAGCGGGTGCGGTCGCGGCGGGCCGCCTCCGGGCGCGGGGCGGCGGCCCGGCCCGGCTCGTCGATCACCATCGACGCGAGGTCGGCACGCAGCTCGTCCGGGAGCTCGCTCGGCCCCGACCTCGTGGCCACGACGGTCACCGAGTCGGCCACGGCGACGCAGCGGTCGCCGGCGAACACCCCGTAGCCGTAGGAGAACGACGACCCGCCGATGCGCCGGACGCCGAGCCCGATCCGGTACCCGGCCCCGCGGGGGACCGGCGCGAGGGCGCGGAGGCGCTGGGCGGCGAGCACGATCCGGAAGCGACCGCCGCCGTCCTGGACGAGCGCCCGGAAGCGCGGCAGCTCGGCGTGGACGCGCGCCTCCTCGAGCCATCGGGTCAGCGCCACCGTCGTCACGCGCCGGTCGCCGCCGAGGTCGGAGTAGCGCGGGGTGACCGGGCGCAGGACCGGGAACGCCGCGAGGTCGGTGAGACCCCCGCCGTCCCCGGCCAGCGACGGACCGGCGGTCGGGAGGACCAGTGCGTGCTCGGCCATGGCGACCATGCTCCCCATCGCGCGCGGACCGGACGACGCGGCACCGCCCGGATCACATGTGACGACCGCCCCCGGGGCACCCGGGCGAGGTGACCGACTACCCGCCCGGGTTCTTCGACCGCGCCGACACCGGCGACGACGCCCGCTTCTACGGCCCCCCGCGGCTGGTACAGCACATCGACGACGAGGCGATCGCCGCGGTCGGCGCGTACTACGACGAGGTCGGCGTCACCGGGGACGTCCTGGACCTCATGAGCTCGTGGGTCTCGCACCTGCGCACCCGCCCGCGGCACCTCACCGTGCTCGGGATGAACGCCGCCGAGCTCGAGGCCAACCCGATGGCGGACGCGAGGGTCGTGCGGGACCTCAACGCCGACCCGGCGCTGCCCTTCGGCGACGCCGCCTTCGACACCGCGATCTGCACGGTCTCGGTCGACTACCTCGTGGCGCCGGTCGGGGTGTGCGCCGAGGTCGCCCGCGTGCTGCGGCCCGGCGGGACGTTCGCGCTGACCTTCTCGAACCGCTGCTTCCCCACGAAGGCGGTCCGCGGCTGGCTCGCCGCCGACGACGAGGGGCGCGCGGCGATCGTCGCGTCCTACCTGCGCGACGCCGGCGGCTTCGACGAGCCGGTCGCCCAGCGCCGCCCGTCCCGTGGGGACCCGGTGATCGCGGTGCACGCCGTCCGGCGGTAGAGCACGGCGAGCACCGCCCGTGCCACCGGATGCCCTCGGGCGCGAGCGGAATCTCGGACGCGAGCCTCGCGAGGGGCACGTCGCGCATGATCGACGGGCGGGCGCGCCCGCCGAACGTGCCCGTCGTGCGGCGTGACCCACACGGGTGCTCGCCGAGTTCGATCTCTCGAGCGTGTCGTCAGCGCGGTGGCACGTTCGGCAGGTACCACAGGCCCGCGCGCCGGCCGACCGTGTGCCCGTCGCGCGAACACCGGCGACGATGTCGAGAGATCGAGGTGGAGAGCCCCGCGTCACTCCCCCGACGCGGCGAGCCGCTCCAGGACCGCGCGGGACCCCTCGTCGGCGGGGACGAACGACTCCAGCGAGAGCTCGTCGAGCGTGACGTCCCAGGCCGCGCCGAAGTGCGTGATCGTCGAGTAGAGGCGCAGCTCGCCCTCGGGGTGGTCGAGGTGCAGCGGGAGCATGACGTGCGCCGCGCGGGCCGCCGGACCGCCCTGCGGGGGCGGGGGCGCGAACTCCGCGAGCTCCTCGCGCAGCGCGACGAGGCGCGGGTCGCCCGTGAGGTCGGCGAGGCGTTCCAGGCGGTGGAGCAGGTGCCCGGCCCACTCGGAGAGGTTGCGCACGTGGGGCGCGAGGCCGTCGGGACGCAGGCTCAGGCGGTAGATGTTCACCGGTGGGGCGAGCACCGCGGGGTCGAGGACGGACAGCAGGGCACCGACGGCGCGGTTGGCCATCACCACGTCGCCGCACCGGTCGACGACGAGCGCCGGGAACGGTTCGTGGCCTGCGAGGAGGTGCTCCAGCGCCCCGCGCACCGCCTCGAGACCCCGCGCGTCGAGCCGGGACTCCGCGTAGGTCGGGGCGAAGCCTGCGGCGAGGAGCAGGGTGTTGCGCTCGCGCAACGGGACCTCCAGGTGCTCGCACAGGTCGATCAGCAGCTCCCGGCTGGCCCGGGCCCGCCCGGTCTCGACGAAGCTCAGGTGGCGGGTGGAGACGCCCACGTCGAGGGCGAGGTCCATCTGGCTGCGGCGGCGCCGGGTGCGCCAGCCGCGCAGCAGGTCGCCGGGGCCGGGGCGGGCGTCGAGCGTGCTGGTCACGAGGCCGACCGTAGGACGGCCCCCGCACCGGAGACCATGACCTGCGAGGTCATCGACGCGGCTACCGGCGCCGCCGCAGGGTTCTCCCCGACGCATCCAGCGACCGGAGGAGACACCGATGACCACGACCACCGCCCTCGCCACCCGACTCGACCTGCGCGCCGTCCTGCGCCTCGACGCCGTGGCCTCCGGCGCCCTCGGCCTCGCCGCCGCGGCCGGGGCCGGCGTGCTCGACACGCTGCTCGGCCTGCCCGCCGGCCTGCTCCTCGGCGTCGGCGTGTTCCTCGTCGTCTACGCCGCGGGGCTCGTCGCCCTGGCGGGACGGACGGTGATCCCCCGCCCGGCGACCTGGGTCGTCGTGCTCGGCAACTCCGCCTGGGTGCTCGCGAGCCTCGGCCTCGTCGTCGGCGCGTGGGACCGCCTCACGATGCTCGGCGTGGTCATCGTGCTCGCCCAGGCAGCGGCCGTCGCGGTGTTCGCCGACCTCCAGTACGCGCGGCGGTGAGAGCCGGAGGAGAAGGGACCGCCGGGCGCCGCCAGGGCCGCGGGAGACCGAAGCGCACGGACACCCCGGGCGAGGCGGCGACGTGGTCCGGCGGGCGCCCGGCGAGCTCCGGGAAACCCGCCCGGGCCAGCAGCGTGTCGTCGAGCTCGAGCAGCTCGGCGCGGTGCAGCGGCCAGGGCTCGTGGACGTTCGGGACGTACCAGTCGACGCCGAGGTGACGCTCGTGCAGTCCCCACCGGGCGGTGAGGAACTCCTCGAGCGGGCCGGACGCCATCGGCTCCCCCACCCGCAGCCGGACCAGGCTCGGGTGGGGTCGGCTCGTCTCGTAGACGCGGTCCGGGCCGTCCTCGATCCGCATCGTCGCCCACCGGTACGGCAGCCCGAACGCGGCGCGGGCCCCGGCGACGACCGCGAGCCGGGTGGCGTCGAGGCTGCGGAAGACGATGCCGCGCACCCCGCGGTCGTCGACGGTGTAGAGCCGCACGTTGGTCTCGGGGAAGGTCCCCAGCCACGGGATCGACGGCCCGCGCATCACCCCGGCACCCACCATCCGGAAGGGCACGAGCCCGACCCAGGTGACACCGTCGCGGACGTCGGGGCGCACCCCGGGCGGGAGCAGCGGCGCCACCTCCGCCGGGTCGACCGCCCAGTGCAGGAACGCCACGTCGCACCAGCGCTGGGTCATCATCGTCGGCCCGGTGTAGCCCGGGGCCTCGCGCATCACGGGCTCGACGGGTGGGGTCATGCCCCCGTCATCCCCGGTGCGGAGGCGCGGCAACCCGGGAACATCGCCGACCACCGCGGGGGTTGCTCTCCGAGAGGAGTCGAGTCGAGGAGGTCGTCGTGGCGCTGACCATGTTCGGTGGGCCGCTGTCCCGCAAGGTGCCGGAGACGCGGACGTTCACCGTCGAGGGACCCGCCCACTCGCTGCTGCTCGAGCCGTTCACGCGGCGCGTGCGCGCGGAGGTGGACGGGGTGACGGTGCTCGACACGGTCCGCGGGGCGCTGCTGTTCGAGACCGGCCTGCCGCCCCAGCTCTACGTGCCCGAGGAGGATCTGCGCACCGACCTCCTGGAGGCCAGCGACACCACGACCCACTGCCCGTTCAAGGGCGACGCGACCTACCGCAGCCTGCGGGTCGGCGACCGCGTGGTCCCCGACGCGGTGTGGGCCTACCCCACCCCGATCGCCGAGTCGTCGTGGCTGGCCGGGCGCGCCGTGCTGGCCCCCGGGGCGGCCGATCGCTGGCTCGACGAGGACGACGAGGTCCTCGGGCACCTGCCCGACCCGTACCACCGCGTGAACCTGCGGAACACCAGCCGCCACGTCACCGCCGCCACCGCCGACGGCGTGGCCGTGGCCGACGCGGCCGGGGGCGTCCTGCTGGGCGAGACGGGCCTGGTCGACCGCTTCTACATCGCGCGCGACTCCCTGGCCGCCACGCTGGAGCCCAGCGAGAAGCGCACCGTGTGCCCCTACAAGGGCCGGGCCACGTACTACTCGCTGCGCCTGGAGGACGGGCGCGTGCTCACCGACGCGGCGTGGTCCTACGAGGCGCCCACCGACGAGTCGCGGGCGATCAAGGACCTCGTGAGCCTCGCGCACGACGACCTGGTGGTCACGGCGAGCTGAGCTCCCCCGGCTCGGCCTCCTGCGCGGCGTCGCGCAGCACCTGCGCCTGCCCCGCGTAGCGCGCGGTCTCGGTGATCAGGTGCAGCAGGATCCAGCGGAGCTCGATGTGTCCGCGCCGGTCGTCACGCACGGCGTCGTCGAGGGACTCGGAGCCGGCCAGCGCGTCACGGCCGCGCTCGCACACCTCGAGGTAGGAGCCGACGACGTCCTCGGGCTGCTCCACGTCGGCGAAGCGGAAGCCCGGGTCGGGGTCGTCGACGTAGCTCGGCGCGTGCGCCGTCGGGTTGCCGCGCTCCCCCCATCGCTCGACGAGCCACGTGCGCTCGAGCTCGGTGAGGTGCTTGACGATCCCCAGCAGGCTCGAGCCCCGCTCGGCGGGGATGCGCCTGCGCAGCGACATCTCGTCCAGCCCGTCGAGGGCCAGGACGACCAGCGCCCGGAAGTAGTCGAGCCATCCCTCCAGCGCTTCGCGCTCGTCGGCCACCTCCGGTGGCGTGGGTCGGCGTTGCAGGGGTGCCTGGAACCGCACCGGCTCTCCCGGGGTCGCATCGTTCACACCTGACACACCCTCTGTCGTCAGCCGAGTGCAGATCGTTACACCCCGAGACTCCTCGACTACTCCTCGACCAGACGCTCCAGCGCCGGCAGCGCGGCCTCGAGGGCCGCGCGCTGCTGGGCGTCGAGCCGGTCGAGACGCTGCGCCAGCGAGGCCGTCCGCTCCGTGCGGATGTGCCGGATGGCCTGGTGCCCCTGATCGGAGAGGTGGATCAGGGCCGACCGCGCGTCCTGGGGGTCCGGCGTCCGGATGAGCAGGCCGGCCTCGTCGAGCGCCGCCAGCACCCGGCTCATGGTCGGCGGGGTGACCGCCTCCCGCCGCGCCAGCTCGGAGAGCCGCAGCGGCGCGGCGTCCTCCAGCGTCGCGAGCACCGACGTCTGCAGCGGCGGCAGGGCCGCGTTCGAGTCGACGCGGATGCGGCGGTTGAGACGTCCGACGGCCAGCCGCAGGCGCGAAGGGAGGTCAGGGTCGGACGAACCGGACCAACCGGTCGTGTCGTCCTGCGTCCCGGTCGCGGAAGTGGACATACCTCATCGTCCCATCCCCGCGCCCGGGACGGGCGAAGTGTTGCCGTCCGTCACGGCCGTGTCACCCCGATGGGCCACCCGGGTCACAGCTTTCGGAGCCGGATGCGCCGCACGGTGTGGTCGCCACCCTTGGTGAGGACGAGGTCCGCGCGGGAGCGGGTGGGGGCGATGTTCTCGCGCAGGTTCGGCCCGTTGATCTCGTCCCACAGGGTCGCCGCCTGCGCCCGGGCCGCGGTCTCGTCCATCTCGGCGTAGCGCCGGAAGTACGACGCGGGGTCGCGGAACGCCGTCTCCCGCAGGGCCAGGAAGCGCTCGACGTACCACCGGCGCACGTCGGTGGGGTGCGCGTCCACGTAGATGGAGAAGTCGATGAGGTCCGACACCGCGAGCGCGCTCGCCCGCTCGCCGGTCTGCGGGGCCGGCTGCAGCACGTTGAGGCCCTCGAGGACGAGGATGTCGGGGCGCGCGACGACCCGGTGCTCGTCGAGGACGTCGTAGGTCAGGTGCGAGTACGTCGGCACGGGCACCTCGGGCTTGCCCGCCTTGATGTCGGAGACGAACCGCAGGAGCGCGCGCCGGTCGTAGGACTCCGGGAAGCCCTTGCGCCGCATCAGCCCGCGCCGTTCCAGCTCGGCGTTGGACAGCAGGAAGCCGTCGGTGGTCACCAGCGCGACGTTCGGGTGGTCCTCCCAGCGCGCGAGAAGCAGCCGCAACAGCCGGGCCGTCGTCGACTTGCCGACCGAGACCGACCCCGCGATCCCGATCACGAACGGGGTCGCCTGCTCGTCCTGGCGCAGGAACTGCCGGTAGGCGTCGAGCAGGCCCGTCGTGGCCCGGACGTGCAGGTCGAGCAGGCGCGAGACGGGCAGATAGACCTCGCGCACGTCGTCGAGGTCGACGGGGTCGCCCAGGGAGCGCAGCTCCTCGAGCTCCTCGGCGGTGAGCGGCACGGCGCTGGTGTCGCTCAGCTGCGACCAGGAGTCCCGGTCGAAGTCGACGAACGGGCTCCCGCTCACGTCACGTTCCCCGCTCCGGGCTCGCCGCACATGGCGCGCCATTGTTCTCGCCCGCGCCCCGTGCCGCGCCACCGCCTGCGGCGCAGGTCACCGTCCGGATCAGGAGCGCATCTGCGCGGTCGAGGTCAGCGCGTACTCCACGACGCACACCTCGGGCGGCAGGCCGAGCACGTGGACCACCGCCGCGGCCACGTGCTCGGGCGTCAGGCCCTGGGCGTGCATGCGCTCGCGGAACGCGGCGACGTCCTCGCGCCCGGCCCCGTCGTCCGCCACGAGGTCGCCCGCCATGAGGTCGGTGGCCACGAAGCCCGGGGCGACGGTGGTGACGCGCACGCCCCGTGCTCCCGCCTCGCGGCGCAGCGTCTCGTCGACGGCGTGTGCGGCGTGCTTGCTCGCCGCGTAGACCCCGCCGGCGGCCGAGGGCACGCGCCGCCCGGACATCGAGGAGATCGTCACCCAGCTCGCGCCCTCACCGAGGTGGGGCAGCGCCGCCCGCGCGGTGGCGAGCAGGCCGTGCACGTTGACGTCGAAGACCTCGCGCCAGCGCTCCGGGTCGGTCGCCCCGATCGCCCCGAGGTGCATGGTCCCGGCCGCGGCGACCACGCCGTCGAGGCCGCCGAGGTCCGCGGCCAGGCGGTCCACGGCGTCGGTCAGCGCCGCGGCGTCGGTGACGTCCGCGACACCGACCGCCGCGGCCTCCCCGAGCTCGTCGGCGAGCCCCGCAAGGCGCTCGGCCCGCCGCGCCACCAGCCCGACCCGCGCACCGGCGGCGACGGCGGCGCGCGCCGCGGCCTCGCCGATGCCCGAGGACGCGCCCGTCACCACGACCCGCCGACCGTCCAGGGAAGCCACGGGATCACCGTAGGCCGGGACGCCCACGACGTCGGTGCGGGCTGGGCACGCGGCTACGCTCGTCGGTGTGGTGAACGTGGCGACGAACGACCGGGTGGGGCGCGAGGAGCTCGACGCGTTCCTGCGCACCCGACACAAGGCGATCGTGGTGACGCGTCGCTCCGACGGCGGTGACCAGACCTCCCCGGTGACGCTGGGCATCGACGCGGAGGGCCGCCTGCTCGTGTCGACCTACCCCGAGCGGGCGAAGGTGACCAACGTGCGCCGCGACCCCCGGGTGGCGATGTGCGTGCTCTCCGACGACTTCGACGGCCCCTGGGTGCACGTCGAGGGCACCGCCGAGGTGCTCGACCTGCCCGACGCGCTCGAGCCGCTCGTCGAGTACTTCCGCTCGATCTCGGGTGAGCACTCCGACTGGGACTCCTACCGCGAGGCGATGGCCCGCCAGGGCAAGAGCGTGATCCGGTTGACGGTGCAGCGGTGGGGCCCCATCGCCACGGGCGGGTTCCCCGCCCGGTTGGCCGGAAGCTGACGGGGGACCCGGTACTCCGTGGACGTCCTCCTGTCGGTGCTCGGACTCGTCGGGTTCGTCGCCGTCACCTTCGGCACCGCGATCTTCGTGGCCGCCGAGTTCTCCCTGACCAGCCTCGAGCGCAGCCAGATCGACAATCATGTCGACGAGGTCGGCGACCGGCGCTCGAAGATCGTGCAGCGCGCGCACCGCAACCTGTCGTTCGAGCTCTCCGGGGCCCAGCTCGGGATCACCATCACCACGCTGATCACCGGCTACCTCTCCGAGCCCGCGATCGCGACCCTGATCTCCCCGCTGCTCGAGGACCTCGGCCTGCCGCCCGGTGCCGCGGGCGGGACGGCCTCGGTGATCGCGCTCGTCTTCGCGACCGCGCTGTCGATGGTGTTCGGCGAGCTGGTGCCCAAGAACCTCGCCATCGCCCGCCCGATGGGCACCGCGCGGATGGTGGCCGGCCTCCAGTCCGGGTTCTCGCGGGTGCTGTCGTTCTTCATCACCGGGCTCAACGGCTCGGCCAACTGGATCGTGCGGCGCCTCGGCGTCGAGCCCGCCGAGGAGCTGCGCTCGGCGCGCTCGCCCCAGGAGCTCGGCTCGCTCCTCACCACCAGTGCCCAGCAGGGCACGATCGACGAGGGCACGGCCGAGGTCATGGCCCGCTCCCTGCGGGTGGGTGAGCGTCGCGCCGACGAGCTGATGACCCCGCGGGTGCGGGTCGAGTCGCTGTCCCAGGACGCGACGGTCGACGACATGCTCGCGGCCACGGTGCGCACCGGCTTCTCGCGCTTCCCCGTCGTCGACCGCGACCTCGACGACATCCGCGGCGTCGTCCACGTCAAGCAGGCGTTCTCCGAGCCCCGCAACCGGCGCGCGACCACCAAGCTGCGTAACCTCATGCGCACCGCCACCACCGTCCCCGACTCCCTGGACGGCGACGAGCTGCTCGACCGTCTGCGCGGGGCCGGGCTCCAGATGGCACTGGTGGTCGACGAGTACGGGGGCACCGCGGGCATCGTCACGCTCGAGGACCTCGTCGAGGAGATCGTCGGCGACGTCCGCGACGAGCACGACCGCGGCGAGGCGGCCCGGGTGCGCGACGAGGGCGAGGACAGCTGGATCGTCTCCGGGATGCTGCGCTCCGACGAGATGGCCGAGGTCGTCGGCTGGTCGTTCCCGGAGAGCGAGGTCTACGAGACGCTCGCGGGCTACATCACCGCGGAGCTCCAGCGGCTGGCCCACGTCGGCGACGCGGTCACGCTCGACGACTGGCAGCTAATCGTCACGCGCGTCGACGGACGACGTATCGCCGAGGTCCGCGTGGTGCGACCACCCAAGGTGCCCGCCGCGGTCGCCGTGAGCGGCGAGGAGGCCTCCCCGTGAGCGACGGCGTCGCCCTGCTCCTGATGTTCGCCCTGCTCGGGGCGAACGCGTTCTTCGTCGGCGCGGAGTTCTCGCTGATCTCCGCGCGCCGCGACCGTCTCGAGGCCCTGCATGCCGAGGGCGCCGCCGGCGCCGGGACCGTGCTGCGCGCCTCCGAGCACCTCTCGATGATGCTGGCCGCCGCCCAGCTGGGCATCACGATCTGCTCGCTGGCGCTGGGCTCGCTCGGGGAGCCGGCGGTGGCCCACCAGCTCGAGGTCGTCCTCGAGCCGATCGGCGTCCCGTCGTTCCTGATCCACCCGATCGCGTTCGTGATCGCGCTGACGATCGTGACGATCCTGCACATCGTGATCGGCGAGATGGTGCCCAAGAACATCGCCATCGCCGGGCCCGAGCGCACCTCGCTGTGGCTCGTGCCCGCGCTCGTCGCCTTCCTCAAGGTCACGCGCCCGGTGATCGTGGTGCTGAACTGGGTCGCGAACCACATCCTCAAGGCCTTCGGCGTGACGCCGGTGGACGAGCGCGAGTCGGCCTACACCCCGCAGGAGATCGCCGGGATGCTCTCGGAGTCCCGCGCCGAGGGCCTGCTCGACGCGTCGCAGACCCGCCGACTGACCCAGGCGCTGAGCTCGGCGGAGCACACCGTCGCCGACGTGCTGATCCCGCTGGACCGGGTCACCGTGCTGCCCCCGCACCCCACGGTCGGCGCCGTGGAGGAGGCCGTGGCCCGCACCGGGTTCTCGCGCTTCCCCGTGCAGGCGCCGACCGCACCCGACGCGCACCCGCGCCTGGGCACCGACGCCATGGAGCCGGGCACCACCCCGATCACGCCGGAGGGGGAGAACCCCGACCACGCACCGGTCGTCGAGCTCGCGGGGTACCTGCACGTCAAGGACGTGCTCGACCTCGGCGACGGCGACGGCGACGGGGCCTCGGACGACGAGGCCGCCGGCCGCCCGGTGCCGTCCGACCGCGTGCGGGCCCTCCCGGAGATCTCGCTGTCGGCGCCGGTGGACGAGGCGCTGGCGGCCCTGCGGCGCGAGGGCTCGCACCTCGCCCGCGCGGTGGACTCCGAGGGCTCCACGGTCGGGCTCGTGGCCATGGAGGACCTCGTCGAGGAGTACGTCGGCACGGTCCGCGACAGCACGCACGTGACGCGGTCGGGGGCGCGCTCGTGACCTCCCCGGAGATGCGGCGCGAGGTCCTGGTCGTCGGCGGCGGCATCAGCGGGATCGCCTGCGCCCGCGCGCTCGCGGCCGCCGGGACGCCGGCCCGGGTGCTGGAGCGCTCCCACCGCGTCGGTGGCCGGATGGCGGCGCGACCGCTGCCCGACGGGGCCGAGCACGTCGTCGACCTCGGCGCCGCCTACTTCACCGCGCGCGACGACGAGTTCGTCGCCG
The DNA here is from genome assembly GCF_028737215.1 of Actinomycetospora chibensis. Taxonomy (GTDB): domain Bacteria; phylum Actinomycetota; class Actinomycetes; order Mycobacteriales; family Pseudonocardiaceae; genus Actinomycetospora; species Actinomycetospora chibensis. The sequence goes on from NZ_JAQZAM010000012.1 coordinate 186,832, forward strand.
TCGTCGAGGACTGGCAGCGGCGCGGGCTCGCGGTGCCGTGGACCGACACCCTCGCGGCCCGGGGCGAGGACGGCACGTGGTCGTCGACGTCCGGTCCGCAGCGGTGGTCCGCGCCTGGCGGCCTGCGCTCGCTGGTGGCCGATCTCGCCGAGGGGGTCACGGTGAGCACCGGCCACTCGGTGTCGTCGGTGACGCCCGGCCCGGCGGTGGACGGGAAGGCGGCGTGCGCCGTCGTGCTCGCCATGCCCGACCCGCAGGCCGCCCGCCTGCTCCATCCCGCCCTGCGCGCGAGCGCGGCCGTCGCCGAGCGGGCCTGGAACCCCGTCGTCTCGGTGGCCCTGGGCTACGGGCACCGCGGCTGGGAGCGCCTGCCGGCGGCGTTCGTCAACGGCCACCCCGACGTCGACCTGATCGCCGACGACGGCGACCGCCGCGGCGACGGCGCCCCGGTGCTCGTCGCGCACTCCACCGCGGAGCGGGCGCGGCGGCACCTCGACGACCCCGACGGCGCGATCGGCCCGGTCGTCGCCGCGGTGACGGAGCTGCTCGGCCTGGACGACGCGCCGGCCTGGACCCACGCGCACCGCTGGACGTACGCGAGCCCCGCGCAGCCGCGCGAGGAGGAGTTCTCCCTCGACGACGACCTCATCGGGCTCTGCGGCGACGGGTGGGGCAGCCCGAAGGTCGAGACGGCCTGGCGCTCGGGCACCCTGCTCGGCCGGGCGATCGCGGTCCGCGTGTCCTGCTGAGCGGCCCCTGTGCGGCCCCTGAGCGGCCACCGACCGGTCGTCGTCGCGTCGTGGCACCCGGTCGTCGCGCCGCGTGACCGCCGGCCGCGGGGTTCCACCCGTCCGCCGTCGGGGAGGCAACCCGGCCTGGTCGGCACGTCCGGTTCGTCTACTCTCGCTCACGGAACGGTTACGAGAAGGTCACGGCGCTCCCCAACGACGGACCTTCGCTCCCCGACCGGCAGCACCGACCCCGACGGTGTCGCCAGGCCGTTCCGTGATCGGAAGGCAGAACGTGACACGGCAACGCTCCCCCTGGGGCCGTGACGCTGAGGCTGGCACGAGCCGACGCGAGCCCCGGACGGTCCCCTTCGTCATGCCCGAGGGCGCCGTCCGCGGCGCGTCGCGCCACCGCTCCCCCGCCCGCTCCGCGATGCGCCACGGCGCCGTCGCGGCCGGGCTCACCGGCAGCGCGCTGGCCCTCGTCGGCCCGGCGGTCATCGCCCTGCCCGACCAGGACCCCCAGGACGCGGCCACCACGCTCGAGCTCTCCGCGCAGGGCGCCTCCCTCGCCGACACGGCGTCGGCGTCCTCGTCGTCGGTCGGCTCGGCCGTCACGCCGGTGAGCGAGCCGTCGGGCGGCGCCGCGTCCGCGGACCTCATCAAGGCCGCTGAGCGCGACCGCGCGGCCGACGCCGCCACGGCCCGCCGGGCCGAGGCGGACGCCGCCGCACAACGACAGACCCAGCAGGCCGCCGCCGAGGAGGAGCGCACCGCCTCGGTGACCGGGTGCGGCGCGTCCGGCTCCTACGGCGGCGTCGCCGACTCCGTCCAGGAGGTCGGCAACGCGATGGAGTGCGTCTTCCCGGGCCACGACGTCCTGGGCGTCGGCAGCCGCGGCGGCCAGTCCGACCACCCCGACGGCTACGCGCTGGACTTCATGACCACCAGCGGCGACGCGATCGCCGACTGCGTCATCGAGAACAAGGGCGACCTCGGCGTCGAGTACGTGATCTGGGACCAGCGGATCAACACCGGCTCGGGCTGGGAGAGCATGGAGGACCGTGGCGGCGCCACGGCCAACCACGAGGACCATGTCCACATCTCGTTCGAGCGCGGCGGCTCCCCCGACGTCTCGGCCCTGCGCAGCTGCGGCTGAGTCGGTCGGCAGGTCCGCTCTTCACACGCCCTTGACTCACCTGGTCCACTGAGCGGGTGTCGACGGAGACGAGCAGGTCGAGCACGGACAGTGAGCTCGGGCGCCGGACGGTGCGGCGGGTCGTCTGGCGGCTGATGCCCCTGCTGGGGCTGCTGTACTTCATCAACTACCTCGACCGCGTCAACATCGGCTTCGCCGGGCCGAACGGCATGAACGCCGAGCTCCAGATGACGGCCACGGTGTTCGGGCTCGCCTCGGGCATCTTCTTCGTCGGCTACCTGCTGCTCGAGGTGCCGAGCAACCTGGCGCTGCACCGCTTCGGCGCGCGGCGGTGGATCACCCGGATCCTCGTGTCCTGGGGCATCGTCGCCTCGATCATGGCGTTCGCGCCGAACGCGACGGTGCTGATCGTTCTCCGCTTCCTGCTCGGCGTGGCAGAGGCCGGCTTCTTCCCCGGCATCATCCTGTATCTGACCTTCTGGTTCCCGGCCGAGTACCGGGCGCGCGCGGTCGGCTGGTTCATGGTCGCGGTGCCGATCTCCACCGCGGTCGGGTCGACGGTCAGCGCCCTGATCATCTCCGTGGGCGACGGCCTCTTCGGGCTCTCGGGCTGGCGGGTGATGTTCCTGCTCGAGGGCATCCCGGCGATCCTGCTCGGCATCGTCACGTTCTTCGCCCTCACCGACCGTCCCGAGCAGGCGTCGTGGCTGTCCGAGGACGAGCGGACGTGGCTGAGCCGGCGGCTGGCCGCCGAGTCCGCCGAGGTGGAGGCCGGCGGCCACTGGCCGCTGCGCCGAGCCCTGACCGCGCCGCGCATCCTCGTGCTGGCCTTCGTCTACTTCGGCGTCACCTATGGCCTCTACGCTCTGGGCTTCTTCCTGCCCACGATCGTCTCCGGGTTCGAGCAGCAGTTCGGGACCAAGCTCGGCATCGTCGAGAAGGGCCTGGTCACGTCCGTGCCGTACGCGGTGGCGGCGGTCGGGATGGTGCTCTGGAGCCGCGCGGCCGACCGTGCTGCCGCCCGCACCGACGGCGGCTTCCTCGCCGGCGAGTCCGGGCGGCGCTGGTGGCTGGCCCTGCCGATGATCCTCGGCGGCATCGCCATCCCGATCGCGCTCTACCAGAGCAACCCGTTCTGGACGATGGCGGCGGTGACGGTCTGCGCGGTCGGGACCTGCTCGGCCCTGCCCACCTTCTGGCCCCTGCCCTCGCAGTTCCTCACCGGGGCGGCCGCGGCCGGCGGCATCGCCCTGATCAACTCCCTGGGGAACCTCTCGGGCTTCGTCGCGCCGTACGTCACCGGCGGGCTCGCCGACCTCACCGGCAGCCAGCGCGCGGGGCTCTGGGTCGTCGGCCTCGTGACGATCCTGGCCGCGGTCCTCGCGCTGGTCGTCGGGCGCACGCGTCACCCTTCCGCCGTAGTGCACTCCTCGGGTTAAGCTCCCCGCCACCCGCTCGACGGCGACGCGGATCACCACCTGACCGAGGCCCTGAGGGGGACGTGTGCCGGGACCGGACCGCAGCGCCTGGTTGCGGCGCAAACCGATCGCCACCATGGCGGCCGAGACCGGCGCCGACGCCTCCGCGGGCCACGAGGGCGGGGACCTCAAGCGCTCGATCGGGCTCGGTCAGCTCGTGGCCATCGGCATCGGGTCGACGGTCGGCACCGGCATCTTCTTCGTGCTCTCCGAGGCCACCCCGAAGGCCGGGCCCGCGGTGGTCCTGTCCTTCGTGATCGCCGGGATCACCGCCGGACTGACCGCACTCTGCTACGCCGAGCTGGCCTCGGCGGTGCCGGTGTCCGGGTCGTCGTACTCCTACGCCTACGCCACCCTCGGCGAGGCCGCGGCGATGGGCGTGGCCGCCTGCCTGATCCTCGAGTACCTCGTCTCCTCGGCCGCCGTCTCGGTGGGCTGGTCGGAGTACCTCAACGCCCTCCTCCAGAGCACGGTCGGCGTCCGGGTGCCCGAGGCGCTGTCCGGAGCGCCGGGCGCCGGCGGCATCGTCAACCTGCCGGCGATCGTCCTCGTCCTCCTCTGCACCCTGCTGCTGATCCGCGGGGTGAGCGAGTCGGCCACGGCCAACGCGATCATGGTGGTGATCAAGCTCGCGGTCCTGCTGCTGTTCGTCGGGCTGGCGTTCACCGCGTTCTCCGCCGACAACTTCGCGGAGTTCGCGCCGCTCGGCGTCGGGGGTATCGGCGCCGCGGCGGGCACGGTGTTCTTCTCGTTCATCGGCCTCGACGCCGTGTCGACGGCCGGCGAGGAGGTCAAGGACCCACGACGCACCCTCCCCCGCGCCCTGATGCTCTCGCTCGTCGTCGTCACCGTGGTCTACCTGCTGGTGGCCGTCTCGGCGCTCGGCGCGCAGCCGTGGGAGCAGTTCGAGGGCCAGGAGGCCGGGCTCGCGGCGATCCTCACGCAGGTGACGGGCGCCAGCTGGCCGGGGATCGTCCTCGCCGCGGGCGCCGTCATCTCGATCTTCAGCGTCACCCTGGTGACGATGTACGCCCAGAGCCGGATCCTGTTCTCGATGAGCCGCGACGCAATGCTGCCCCCGCTGCTCTCGCGGGTGAACCCGCGCACCCTCACCCCGGTGCCCACGACGCTCCTCGTCGGGATCGCCGTCGCCGTGCTGGCCGGTCTGGTGCCGCTCGACGTCCTCGCCGACCTCGTCAGCGTGGGGACCCTCGTGGCGTTCAGCGTCGTGTCGATCGGGGTCATGGTGCTGCGCCGGACCGCGCCGGACCTCCCCCGCGGCTTCCGCGTGCCCGGCTACCCGGTGACCCCGGTCCTGTCGATCGCGGCCTGCGTCTACCTCATCCTCGGGCTCTCCTGGATCACCCACCTCGTGTTCGTCCTCTGGCTGGCGGCCGCGTTGATCTTCTGGGCGCTCTACGGGGCCCGCCACTCACGGCTCATCGGCACCCCGGCCGGGTCGTCGGACGGAGGGGCGTCGTCGTGACCGTGCTCGTCGGGCACCTGCCCGGGACCGACCCCGACGCCGCGGTCTCGCTCGGGGCGCGCCTGGCGCGCGTGATCGGCGGCCCGCTCGTCGTCTGCACCGTCTCCCCGCCCGGGCACGACGAGACGCCGGAGGCCACCCCGGAGATCGACGGTGTCGAGGTCGAGGTCGAGCACATCGAGGACCGCTCGGTGCCCGGCGGCCTGGCCCGAGCCGCGCACGCACGCCAGGCCGACCTGGTGGTGCTCGGCGACGGCCCGCCCCGCCCGGGATCGGTGGGCGCCCGCCTCGCGCGGGCCGCCGACGTGCCGGTCGCGCTCGCCGGGCACGTCGCGCTCGCCGACGGTGCCGTCACCCGCGTGACCTGCGCGTTCGGCCCGGGGCGCCGCGCCCACAGCGTGCTCGCCACGGCCGCGGACCTCGCCCGCCGCGCCGACGCCGCCCTGCGCGTCGCGTCCTTCGCCCCGCAGCGCGGGCCCACCGTGCCGCCGGAGGCGGGCCTGCACGCCGAGCGGGTGGTCGTCGAGCAGTGGCGCGAGCAGATGATCGGCGCGCAGCGCGAGGCGCTCGAGGGCCTGGGGATCGCCGGCGCCGAGACCGTCGCGGTCGCGGACGAGACGGTCGAGGAGGCCGTGCGGTCGCTGGAGTGGGGCGAGGGTGACCTCCTCGTCGCCGGCGCCTCGGCCGCCGGCGCCGCCACCCGGCTGCTCATCGGCGACCCCGGCGCCGCCGTCCTCGAGGCCTCCCCCGTGCCGATCGTCCTGTCCCCGGGGGCCACGGCGCTCTGAGTGTCAACGTCGGTTGACACTCAGCGTGTGTCAACCTAGATTGACACGCATGGCCGATGCGACGGCAGTGGCGGCGGCGGCGTCCTCGCAGGACCCGGCGACAGGCCTGGCGGCGGTGGTCTCCCTGCGGGCGCTCCTCGAGTCCCTGGAGGAGCTGCAGGTCCGCAACGCCCGGGACCAGGGCTGGTCCTGGCAGCAGATCGCCGACGGGCTGTCGGTCAGCCGGCAGGCGGTGCACAAGAAGTACCGCCGCAGCGGAGTCGTCTAGGGAGAACGTCGCGGAGGTCCGACCATGTTCGAACGCTTCACCGATCCGGCGCGCCGGATCGTGGTCCTGGCCCAGGAGGAGGCCCGCGAGCGCGCCGACGACCACATCGGTAGCGAGCACCTCCTGCTCGGGCTGTGCCGGGCAGGTGAGACCCGCGGGGCGGCGCTGCTCGCCGCCCGCGGGGTGACCCTCGCGGTGGTCGAGGAGGACCTGCGCCGCGCGGGACCGCCCGACCTGCCCGACCGCGAGGCGCTCGCCGGCGTCGGCATCGACCTCGACGAGGTCCGCGCCCGCATCGAGGAGGCCTTCGGCCCGGGTGCGCTCGAGAACACCCGGGCCGCGGGCGGGCGGCGACGTCGGCTCTGGGGTCGCATCCCCTTCGACCGTGGCGCGAAGAAGGTCCTCGAGCTCGCCCTGCGCGAGGCGATGCACCGCGGCGACCGCGCCATCGGCTCCGAGCACGTCCTGCTGGGCATGCTCCACCGCGAGACCGGTCGCGCGGCGCCGCTGCTGCACGCCCGGGGCGTCACGTTGCCCGCGGTGCGCGCGGCCCTCGACGACGCGCCCGGAGCGGCCAGCGGCTGACCGCCCCGGGGTCGTCGAATGATCGACGGAGCGATACGGACACTCAACGTCTGCGACGGTCCGCCGCTGACACGTACTAGGACTCGGCGAGCTCCTCCAGCGGCGGGCAGGAGCACACGAGGTGGCGGTCGCCGTGGGCGGCGTCGATGCGCCGCACCGGGGGCCAGATCTTCGTCGGGCGCCCGCCGGCCGGGAAGGCCGCCTCCGCACGGGAGTAGGCGTGGTCCCACGCCCCGCCCAGCACCGAGCGGGCAGTGAAGGGCGCGTGGACCAGCGGGTTGTCGTCCGCCGGCCACTCCCCCGACTCGACGCGGGCGATCTCGCCGCGGATGGCGATCATCGCGTCGATGAACCTGTCGATCTCGGCGAGGTCCTCGGACTCGGTCGGCTCGACCATCAGCGTCCCGGCCACCGGGAAGGACATCGTCGGCGCGTGGAAGCCGTAGTCGGCGAGGCGCTTGGCGACGTCGTCGACGGTGATGCCCGACGCCTTGGTCAGCGGGCGCAGGTCGAGGATGCACTCGTGGGCGACCATGCCGCCCGGCCCGGTGTAGAGCACCGGGAAGTGCTCGTCGAGGCGCTTCGCGACGTAGTTGGCCGCGGCCACGGCGGTGAGCGTCGCGCGGCGCAGCCCGTCGACGCCCATGAGCCGGACGTAGGCCCAGGAGATCGGCAGGATCGACGCCGAGCCCCAGGGCGCACCGGCGACGGGGCCGATCCCCGTCGCGGGCCCGGCGGACGGCTGGGCCGGGTGGTTCGGCAGGAACGGCGCGAGGTGCTCGACCACGCCGACCGGACCGACGCCGGGGCCCCCGCCGCCGTGCGGGATGCAGAAGGTCTTGTGCAGGTTCAGGTGGCTGACGTCGGCGCCGAAGCGACCGGGGCGGGCGAGCCCGACCAGGGCGTTGAGGTTGGCGCCGTCGACGTAGACCTGCCCGCCGGCGTCGTGCACCGCCGCGCAGACCTTGCGCACGCGCGGCTCGTACACCCCGTGCGTCGACGGGTAGGTGATCATGATCGCGGCGAGCGTGTCGGCGTTCTCCCCGATGACCTTCTCCAGGTCCTCGAGGTCGACGTCGCCGCGGTCGGTGGTCTTCACGACCTTGACCCGCATGCCCGCCGAGATCGCGGACGCGGCGTTCGTGCCGTGCGCCGACGACGGGATGAGGCACACGTCGCGGTGCTCGTCGCCCCGCGAGCGGTGGTAGGCGCGGATGGCCAGCAGACCGGCGAGCTCGCCCTGCGAGCCGGCGTTGGGCTGCAGCGAGACCGCGTGGTAACCGGTGAGGTGCACCAGCCAGTCCTCGAGGTCCGTGATCACCTGCAGCATCCCCGGCGCGTCGGACTCCGGTGCGAACGGGTGCAGGTCGCCGAAGCCCGGGTAGGTGATCGGCTCCATCTCGGCGGTGGCGTTGAGCTTCATCGTGCAGCTGCCCAGCGGGATCATGCTGCGGTCGAGCGCGACGTCCTTGTCGGAGAGCTCGCGCAGGTAGCGCAGCAGCGCGGTCTCGCTGCGGTGACGGTGGAAGACCGGGTGCGTGAGGTACGACGACGTCCGCTCGAGCGTGGCGGGCACGGCGTCGGCGGTGGCGGCGTCGAGGTCCGAGACGTCGAGGTCGCCCGCGCCCAGGGCGCGCCACAGGGACTTCAGGTGCTCGCGCGTCGTGCGCTCGGAGCAGGAGACGCCGACGTGGTCGGCGTCGACCTCACGCACGAGGATGCCCTCGTCGCGACAGGCGGCGACGGCGGCCGGGGCCCCGCCGGGCACGCGCACCAGGACGGTGTCGAAGAACTCGCGGTGCACCACCTCGACGCCACCCTTGACCAGGCCCGCGGCCAGCACGGCGGCCATCCGGTGGGTGCGCCGCGCGATCGTGCGCAGCCCGGTCGGCCCGTGGTGCACGGCGTACATCGCGGCGATCACCGCGAGCAGGACCTGCGCGGTGCAGATGTTGCTCGTGGCCTTGTCGCGGCGGATGTGCTGCTCGCGGGTCTGCAGGGCGAGGCGGTGGGCGGGGTCGCCGTCGGCGTCGATCGACGTCCCGACGAGACGCCCCGGCAGCTGGCGGGCGAGGCCCTGGCGGACGGCGAGGAACCCGGCGTGCGGGCCGCCGAAGCCGAGCGGCACCCCGAAGCGCTGGGTGGAGCCGACCGCGACGTCGGCGCCCAGGTCGCCGGGCGGGGTGACCATGGTGGCGGCGAGCAGGTCGCACGCGGCGATCACCGCGGCGCCGCGGTCGTGCACGGCCTCGATCACCGTGCGGTGGTCGCGCAGCGCCCCGGAGGCGCCGGGGGCGGCGAGCAGGAGGCCGAAGAAGTCGTCACCCGGAAGACTCACCCCCTCCCCCGTCGCTCCGCTCGCCCCGCCGGTCACATCGACGGTCTGCAGCTCGATGCCCAGCGCCTCGGCGCGCGTCTCCAGCACCGCGACGGTCTGGGGCAGCGTGTCGGCGTCGACGAGGAAGCGGCTCGACTTCGTCCTGTCCGCCCGGCGCAGCAGCAGCATCGCCTCGGCCGCGGCGGTCGACTCGTCGAGCATCGAGGCGCCGGCGACGTCGAGGCCCGTGAGGTCGCAGACCATCGTCTGGAAGTTGAGCAGGGCCTCGAGGCGGCCCTGGCTGATCTCCGGCTGGTAGGGCGTGTACGCCGTGTACCAGGCCGGGTCCTCGAGGACGTTGCGTCGGATCACCGGCGGGGTGAGCGTGCCGTGGTAGCCCAGGCCGAGCATCGGCTCCAGCGTGGTGTTCCGCGCGGCCATCCCGCGCAGCTCGTCGAGCACCTGGGCCTCGGTCGCCGGCGGCGGCGGAGCGTGGCCGGTGGGGTCGTCCGACCAGTCGGCCGGATCGGTGCGGATCGAGCTGGGCATCGCCGTGTCGGCGAGCTCCTCCAGCGAGCCGACGCCGATCGTCTCGAGCATGCGCGCGAGGCCCGCGGCGTCCGGGCCGATGTGCCGGTCGGCGAAGGGCACCCCGTGCTCGAGCGCAGCGAGGGGAGCGGACTCCCAGGAGGAGCGGGGGGGCGAACCGTGCGGTGCGGACATGACGCCTCCGGTGGCAGGGCGAGCAGGGGCCTCGCACGCCGCGGACAGCACCATCATCGTGCCGTCCGTCGCGTACGGCCTCCCCCTCTGCCGCTGCCCGCTACCGTGCGGACGCCTGAGAGCTTCGCCGGTGAGGTGGGCTCACCCTCGGCTTGCACCATCGGCGGGTGGTCGACCCCGGCCGGAACCGGAACCGATCACCTCTTTCCAGAGGTCGTCTCCTCCGCGCGGTCTGGGATGCCTGAGAGGTTCCGGGGAGGAGTTGCTCCTTCGGCGCCTGCGACCAGAGGCTTCTGTGTGCAGGTCTCTCCCGCGCGGTGTCCAAGTACGACGCGGTGAGGATAGCGCAGTCGGGCGGCCGGACCCAGCGTCCGCGTGGCCCGTGTCACCGGGCGGGTGTCAGCCGGCGGAGCGGGCTCCGCGGTTGCGGCGCGAGGCCAGCTCGTCCTCCGGCGACGGGTCGACGACGGCGGTGTCGGCCCGCTCGGCGGGGAAGCGGGCGATGCTGCCGGAGATCTCCCGCATGGCACCGCCGACGGCGATCCCGAACACGCCCTGACCCCCCTGCAGCAAATCGACGACCTCTTCGGGCGAGGTGCACTCGTAGACGGTGACACCGTCGGAGAACAGCGTGATGCGGGCGAGGTCGCGCACGCCGTGGCGGCGCAGCTGGTCGACGGCGACGCGGATGTTGTTCAGCGAGACGCCGGTGTCGAGGAGGTTCTTGACCACCTTGAGCACCGCGAGATCCTTGAACGAGTACAGCCGCTGGGAGCCGGAGCCCGTCGCGGAGCGGATGCTCGGGACCACGAGCTTGGTGCGCGCCCAGTAGTCGAGCTGGCGGTAGGTGATGCCGACGATCTGACACGCGGCCGGCCCGCGGTACCCGACGACGTCACCCGAGGGCGGTCCGTCGCCGAACACTTCCTCGGCGAACAGCGAGCCCTGCTCGCCCTCCGGACCGAGGGGCTCGAGCTCGGGGCCGGCGGGTCCGCCGTCCTGACCACCGCTCACCGATTGCCTCCCTCGTTCCGTTGTGGCGCCGACGGTACGAGCGGCGGAGATGGGGGTCAACGCGACGCGCGGCGACTCTCGACCTTGACTTCAGGGTGAGGGTAACCGACCCGTACTCCGCGGCGTCCGACGGATGGGTCCGGACGACGGAGGAGTCTGGACCCATCGCTCAGACGTGCCGCGAGACTACGTATCCGCCCCGCGGAAGTCCTCCGGCGACACGGAGTCGAGGAACTCGCGGAACTTCTCGACCTCGTCCTCCTGCTCGTCGGGGATCACCAGACCGGCCTCGGAGAGGACCCCCTCCTCGGCGTGGATCGGCACACCGACCCGCAGGGCGAGGGCCACCGAGTCGCTGGGGCGGGCGGAGACGCGGATGTCGCCGTCGAACACCAGCTCGGCGTAGAAGGTGCCCTCCTGCAGATCGATGATCCGGACCTGCTCGAGCCGGCGGTCCAGCGCGCCCAGCACGTCCTTCAGCAGGTCGTGGGTGAGCGGGCGGGCGGGCTTGACGCCCTGCTGCTCGAGGGCGATGGCCGTGGCCTCGACGGAGCCGATCCAGATCGGCAGGTACCGGTCGCCCTCGGCCTCCCGGAGAAGGAGGATCGGCTGGTTCGCGGGGAGCTCGACCCGAACCCCCACGACACGCATCTCGCTCATGCGGCTCGCCTCCTTCGATCGACGGATCGAGACGCTACACGCTCGGGAACCCCCGCGCCCGAGTCCGCGAGGGCCTCCGCGGGCTCCGTCGCCCAGCGGGCCGGGGGCCGTGTGACGACCCTGTGACGGGCCGGTTCAGCGCTTGAGACCGTGGCGCAGACCCGACCCGACGAGCAGCGCGTGCAGGCGTCCGGAGAGCGCCGCCAGCTCCGCCGAGAGCTCCTCGGCGCGGCGGGCGGCCTCGGGGCCGCGGCTGCGGGCGACGGGGGTGACGAGCTGGGCGAGCAGGCCCACCTCGCGGTCCGCGCTGGCGCGCGCCGAGCGCAGCAGGCGCGGCTCGACACCGAGACGCGCGAGGGAGGCCGCGGTGCGCGCGACCAGGACGTCCTCGGGCTCGTAGCGGCCGTCGGCATCGGGACGCAGGATGCCGTGGTGCTCGAGGCCGTCGAGCAGCGAGGAGTCCACGCCGTCCTCGGCGAGCAGCACGTCGCGGCTCACGGTGTCCCCGCGCGCGGTGCGGACGCCGTCGGGGTCCTCGTCGGGCTCGACGCGGTCGGCCACCGAGGCGAGGCTGCGCACGCGGGCGGTGGCCGCGGCGCTCGGGCCGGAGGGCGTGGTCGGGCCGCCGGGGCCGCCCGGTCCGCCGGGTCCACCGAGGCCGGGGCCGCCCGACTCCGGCGGGGCCGCCGCCGTCGCGAGCGCGCCGTCGGCGCCGCCCGGGGTCTCCCCCGGCAGCGTCGGGCCGCCGTCGACGGGGTTGCGGTCGAACTCGTCGAGCCGCGCTCGGATGACCTTGAGGGGCAGGTAGTGGTCGCGCTGCGCGGACAGCACGAACCGCAGGCGCACGACGTCGGCGTGCGAGAACTGCCGGTAGCCCGCCGGGGTGCGCGCCGGGCGGATCAGTCCCTCGGACTCGAGGAACCGGATCTTGGAGATCGTGATCTCCGGGAAGTCGGCACGCAGCGCGTCGAGCACCGAGCCGATCGAGAGGGGGGAACCCCCAGGCTCGGACAGCCCGGCGGCGGTCACTCCAGCCCCGCCCCCGCCCCGGCCGACCCGCCGTCACGGGGACCGGTGAGGAAGACGAGGCGGAACTTGCCGATCTGCACCTCGTCGCCGTTGGCGAGCACCGCGGTGTCGACCGGCTCGCGGTTGACGTACGTGCCGTTGAGGCTGCCGACGTCCACCACCACGAACTCCGCGCCGTCGCGGCGGAACTCCGCGTGCCGGCGGGAGACGGTGACGTCGTCGAGGAAGATGTCCGAGTCGGGGTGCCGCCCCGCGCTCGTGGTGTCCCGGTCGAGGAGGAAGCGCGACCCGGCGTTGGGGCCGCGCTTGACCACCAGCAGCGCGGAGCCCGTGGGCAGCGCGTCGACCCCGGAGACCGGGGCGCCGCGGGACTCGGTCTCGGGCTCGGCCAGGAAGTCGGCCCGGAAGACCGACGTCGTCTCGCCCTGACGCTCGGGGGGGACCGGGGGACCGCCTGTGCTCACCGTGCTCCTCCGTCGTGTCGTGCTCGGTCTCGTGCTCGCTCGAGGTGTCCCGCCCGTCCCCGGCCGGCTCCGGGACCCTTCAAGGGGCCCCGTCCCCGGCCTCGGTGACGGATCGTCGCGAGGTGGCCGTCACGGTACCGGTCCCCGTCACGGGGTCGAGGCCCTCCCCACCCACCGTGAGCGAGAGTCCGCGTGCCGTGGCGGAGAGTCAACGGTGGCGGCCGTCCGGGCTCCCCGAACGAGGGCCCGCGCACGGTCAGGACCCGTCGACGATCTCCTGGTAGGCGGCCGCGTCGAGCAGGTCCTCGAGGGCGCGCGGGTCGGGCAGGCGCAGCTCCATCATCCAGCCCGAGCCGTACGGGTCGGAGTTGATGAGCTCCGGGGTGTCGGCCAGCCCGTCGTTGACCGCGATGACCTCGCCGTCGAGCGGCGCGTAGATCTCCGAGACCGACTTGGTGGACTCGACCTCGGCGACGGACTCGCCGGAGGACACCGTCGCCCCGACCGAGGGCAGCTGGACGTACACGACGTCGCCGAGCTGGTCCTGGGCGTAGTCGGTGATGCCGACGCGGACGACCGACGGGTCGGCCTCGCTCGTGGTGATCCACTCGTGCTCGGCGGTGTAGCGCAGGCCCTCGGGGACCACCGGCGACTCCTCACGTCAGGGGTTGGTGCTCGGTCCGGCCCGCGTTCTCCCCGGGCGGCGGCAGGCTAGAGCGCCGGGCACCGGCGGGCCAAGCCGGGACCGTGCACGTCACGCCGTCGCGACCGGTGACCGGACGAGTTGGACGAGGTAGAGCGCGCCCGACCACAGGTGCAGTGCGACCCCCCACACCGTGAAGGCGTAGGCGAACGGACGGGCGATGTCGGCGCCGGCCCAGTCCATCTGCGCGAGCAGGAGCAGGGGGAACGCGTAGAGCAGGTTGAGCGTCGCGGCCTTGCCGATGTAGAGCACCGGGAAGGCCAGGTAGCCCTTGCGCCGCAGCAGCGGCAGCGCGAGCGAGACCACGACGTCACGTCCGATGATCAGCACGAGCACCCACCACGGGACGATCCCGCGGATGAGGAACGCGACCAGCGTGGCCACGGTGTAGAGCCGGTCGGCCAGCGGGTCGAGGAGCTCGCCGAGGCGGCTGTACTGGTCGAGGGCGCGCGCGATCCGGCCGTCGAGCCAGTCGGTGATGCCGCTGGCCACCAGGACGACGAGCGCCCAGCCGTCGGCCTGCGGCCCGAGCAGCAGCCAGAGGAACAGCGGCACCCCGAGCAGGCGCACGAAGCTCAGCGCGTTGGGCACGGTGAGCCAGCGCTCGCCGGCGAGCTCGCGGAGGGTCACGGCGGGGAGTATCCCCCGGACCTTCCGGCCGCAGCAGGGTCAGCGCGCCGTCCAGCCCATGTCCATCGTCACCGGCGAGCCGGTGAAGGTGGACCCGGCCGGGGTCTGCAGGAACGCCACGACGTCGGCGACCTCGGAGGGCTCGATGAGCCGCTTGCGGGCGTGCGGGGTGAGGATGACCTCTTCGATCACCCGGTCCTCGCTGATCCCGTGGGCGCGGGCCTGGTCGGCGATCTGCTTCTCGACCAGCGGGGTGCGCACGTAGCCGGGGCAGACGGCCGTGGCGGTGATCCCGTCCTCGGCGCCCTCGAGCGCGAGGGTCTTCACCAGCCCGAGGACGCCGTGCTTCGCCGAGACGTAGCCCGCCTTGTACGGCGAGGCGGCCAGGGCGTGCGCCGAGGCGATCGCGACGAAGCGCCCGCCCTCCGGGGCCGCGCGCAGGGCCTCCCACGCGTACTTCGCCAGCAGGAACGGGCTGGTCAGCAGGATCGCCTGGAGGGCGTCCCAGCGGTCCTCGTCGAAGTCGGCCACCGGCGAGACGTGCTGGAAGCCCGCATTGGGCACGACGAGGTCGAGGCGGCCGAACTGCTCGAGCGCCGTGTCCACCGCGGCGCGGTTGCCCTCGCGGGTGGTGAGGTCGGCGCCGAGCGACGGTCCGGGGAGCGTCTCGTCGGCCTTGAGGTCCACGCCGAGGACCGACCACCCGTCACCGTGGAGGCGGTCGACGATCGCCCGCCCGATCCCGCTGCCCGATCCGGTCACCACCGCTGCGCGCTGCTCTGCTGCCATGCCCCCGACCGTAGGCTCTCGCGCGTGATCGTTCCCGGGCCCGGGTCAACCAGCCCCGCCCTCGGCCTGCCCGCCGCCCCCGCTCCCCCGGTCCCCGACGTCCGGCGCCTCGCGGTGCTGCGGGCCAACGGCCTCGGCGACTACGTCGTCGCCGAGCCCGCGCTGGCCGCCCTGCGCGCCGCCTACCCCGACGCCGAGGTGACGCTGCTCGGTGCCCAGCACCACGTCGGGCTGCTCGCCGGCAGGCCGTCGCCGGTCGACCGGGTCGTCACCGTGCCCCTGATGCCCGGCGTGCGGGTCGGCCCCGACCCGGACGCGAGCGAGGACGAGATCGAGGCCTGGGCCGCCGAGCAGCGGGCCTACGGCTACGACCTCGCGGTCCAGATGCACGGCGGCGGGCGCAACTCCAACGCACTGCTGCTGCGGCTGGGCGCCCGCGTGACGGCGGGGTCGGCGACCCCGGACGCGCCGCGCCCCGACCGCTGGGTGCCGTACTGGCCCTTCCAGCACGACACCGTCCGCTGGCTCGAGGTGGCCGCCGCGGCCGGGGCCGCGCCGACGCGGGTGGAGGCGTGCGTCGAGGTCACGGCCGAGGATCTCGCGTCATCGCGCGCGGTGGTGCCGGCCGGCGACGCGCCCCTGCTCGTCGTCCATCCGGGCGCCACCGACGCCCGGCGCTGCTACCCCGAGGAACGCCTCGGGGCGATCGCCCAGGATCTCGCCGACCGCGGAGCCCGTGTGGTCGTCGCGGGCGGGCCGTCGGAGGCCGAGCGGGTCGCCCGCGTGGTCTCGGGCATGCGCTCGACCCCCGAGACGGCCGTCGGGACGCTCGATCTGCCGGGCCTGGTCGGGCTGCTGTCCCGCGCGACGCTGGTGCTCGGCAACGACTCGGGGCCGCGGCACCTCGCGGGCGCGGTCGGTACGCCGACCGTCGCCGTCTTCACCTACGCCAACCTCGCGGACGTGGCGCCGCTGACCCGCGTCTGGCACCGGGTGCTCGTCTCCTGGCACGGTGGGTGCCGGGTGTGCGGGATGCGGGTGCTCGACGGCTGGTGCGGGCACGAGGAGAGCGCGACCCACGACGTCGACGTCGCCGAGGTCCGCGAGGCCACGCTGGACCTCTGGGAGCAGGGGATGCTCCGCACGTGAGTGATCCGGGTCGTCCTGACGACCCGGATACTCACGTGACGCGGAGCGTCCTCCCCTCCTCCGCGGCGACGATCTCGCCGACCACGGGGTGCCCGGGGATCTCGCCGGCGAGCAGCAGGCCGCCGGAGGTCTGGGCGTCGGCGAGCAGCAGGGCCATGGTCTCGTCGGTGTCCACGAGGTCGAGGCGCGCGTGCGGCCGCACCCAGTCGAGGTTGCGCCGCGACCCGCCGGGCACGTAGCCGTCGCGGGCGGCCTCGCGGGCGCCGTCGAGGAACGGCACGGCACTGCTGTCGATCACCGCGGTGACCCCGGATGCCCGCGCGAGCTTGTGGGCGTGGCCGAGCAGCCCGAAGCCGGTGATGTCGGTGCCCGCCCGGATGCCCGCGGCGACGGCGGCGCGCGAGGCCTCGGCGTTGAGCGTGGTCATCACCTCGACGGCCGCGGCGAACGACTCGCCGGTGGCCTTGTGCCGGTTGTTGAGCACGCCGAGGCCGAGCGGCTTGGTGAGCGTCAGCGGCGTGCCCGGGCGGGCGGCGTCGTTGCGGATCAGGGCCTCGGGATCGGCGACCCCGGTGACCGCCATGCCGTACTTGGGCTCCGGGTCGTCCACCGAGTGCCCACCCGCGACGTGGCAGCCGGCGAGGTCGGCCACCGCCAGGCCCCCGCGCAGGACCTCGGCGGCGAGGTCGTAGGGCAGCACCTCGCGCGGCCAGCACAGCAGGTTCAGCGCGATCACCGGGCGCCCGCCCATGGCGTAGACGTCGGAGAGCGCGTTGGCCGCCGCGATGCGTCCCCAGTCGTAGGGGTCGTCGACGACCGGGGTGAAGAAGTCGGTGGTCGCGATCAGCGCGAGGCCGTCGCGGATCCGCACGGCCGCGGCGTCGTCGCCGTCCTCGAGCCCGACGAGGAGCTCGCCCTCGCGCGTCGTCGACGGCGACGGCATCAGCCCGCGCACCACGTCCTCGAGCTCGCCGGGCGGGATCTTGCAGGCGCAGCCGCCGCCGTGGGCGTAGCCGGTGAGGCGCGTGGCCGGGGACGTCGCGGTCATGCCCCCGTTCTACAGCCTGTGCAGGCCCTCCAGCACACGCTGCATGACGTCGCGGGAGGGGGCGCCCGACGCGGCGACCGCCCGCGGGTGGACGAGCAGCAGCCCCGCGCCCGCCATGTCGTCGATGATCACGCGGGCGACGCCGAGCGGCACCGAGAGCAGGGCGGCGACCTCGGCGACCGAGCGAGGGTCGCCCACCACGTCGCCGAGCGCGACGTGCTCGGGGTCCTCCAGCGGCGGGCGCGGCGAGGGGATGGACACGAGCGTCTCGACGGCCAGGTCGGCGCGCGCCTTCGTGCGCCCGCCGGTGCGGACGTACGGACGGACGCGGGTGCGCGTGCTCTCCGGGGGCGGGGTCGCGGTGATGAACAGCGGCAGGGTCGGCGCGTCGTCGGCCTCGGGCCCCGCCGACACCGCCGAACGGCGCAGTGGCGGCGCGGCCTGGGTGGGCACGACCGCGTCCTCGGCCGCCTCGCGCTCGGCCGCCCGGCGGGCGCGGCGGCGCTGCGAGCCGAACCGGGCCCCGGTGCGTCCGACCGTGGCGTCCTCGGAGGTCTCCTCGGGGGCGGCCTCCGGGACGGGCACGGGCTCCGAGACCGGGCCCTGATCCTCGGGGTCGTCCTCGACGATCCCGCGCGGGAAGCGGGCGCCGGTGCGACCGACGCGCGCGCGACGGCGCGGCCGGTCGGTGCCGTCGCCGTCGCCGTCGCTCACTCTCCGCTCCCCTCGGTGGACCCGATCGGCGTATCCCTCCCGCCGAGCCGCCCCGCGCGGCGGCCCGAGATCGTGACCGTGACGCGAGGGCGGGAGTCACGATAGAGCAGGTCTCTCCTCCGATCACGCGATCTGTCCGGGCAGCACCGCGAGCGGTGACCGAACGTGATGTTGTGGTTACTCGGTGACGGCAGGATCACGGCCGCAAGACGACCCGATGTCGACCGGATCGGCCGCCGTGTCCAGCGACGACGGGCCCGCGCAGGGGCGCTAAGCTGGTGCTCAGCCCCACCTTGACCTCTCTCCGTGGGGCTGTTCCCACCGAGACTCGGGGTCGCCGTCGTTCCACCCGGTTCGCCGGGACGTCGACCCCGAGTCTCGTTGTTTGTACTCATCAACCATCCGAGCGACGCACCCGGATCCGCTCCCCCGCGAGGGCCACGACGTCCCCGGGCGCGATCTGCCGGCCGCGCCGGGTCTCGCTCCGGCCGTTGACCGTGACCTCGCCGGCCTCCAGCACCTCCCGCGCCGCCGCACCGTGCTCGACGAGACCGGCGAGCTTCAGGAGCTGACCGAGACGGATCCCCTCGTCGCGGATGTCGATGTCACGGACGGCCGGGCGCTCCACACCCGGAGAGTGTGCCGGGCGGCGCATGGGTCCCGGTGGTGGGATGGCGCCCGATGGACGTCGTGCTGCTGGTGGTCGCGGGGCTGGGTGCCGGGCTCACCGGGTCGATGGCCGGGCTCGCGTCGCTGTTCTCCTACCCGGCGCTGCTGGCCGTCGGCCTCTCCCCGGTGGCGGCCAACCAGACCAACACCATCGCCCTCGCGGTCAGCAGCGTCGGCTCGATGCTGGGCTCCCGCCCCGAACTGCGCGGCCAGGCGCCCCGCGTCCTGCGCCTGCTGCCGCTGACGATCCTGGGCGGGGCCATCGGCGCCGGTCTCGTGCTCGTGACCCCGTCGGACGCCTTCGCGCTCATCGTGCCGTTCCTCGTCGCCGGCGCGTCGCTCGTCCTGCTCTGGCCCCCGCGGATCGACGCCGCTCCGGTGTCGACGCGCGGCGGGCGCGCGGCGACCGTCGTCGGCGTCGTCGCGGTCGGGGTCTACAGCGGCTACTTCGGCGCCGCCGCGGGCGTCGTGATGATGGCCCTGCTCGTGCGCGCCCTCGCCGACTCGCTCGTGCGCGTCAACGCGGTGAAGAACGTGCTGCTCGGCGCGTCCAACGCCGTCGCCGCCGTCGCCTTCGCCGTCGTCGGCGAGGTCGCCTGGTCGGCGGCGCTGCCGTTGACGTGCGGGCTGCTCGTCGGCAACTACTGCGGCCCCGCGATCGCCCGCCGCCTCCCGCCGAGGGTGCTGCGCATCGGCATCGCCGTCGCGGGGCTGGTCCTCGCCGGCGTCCTACTGCAACGGGCCCTGACGACGCCGTGACGCGCCGCAGTGCAGCGAGGGTCACCCCCACTGCGCCTCACGCAGCCGAGGTGACCCTCGCTGCGTCACCGCTCGCTCGCCGGGTCGCAGCGAGGGTCACCCCCACTGCGCCTCACGCAGCCGAGGCGTCCCTCGCTCCCACCACTCCGCCGCACCATCGCCCCCCACCACCCCCGCGCGCGGGCTACAGCGTCTGGCCCCCGTCGACGACGATCGTCTGGCCGGTGATCGCGCGGCTCGCGACGACCCCGAGCACCGCGGCGGCGACGTCCTCGGGCGTGGTCTCGCGGTCGAGCAGGGCCGAGGCGGCGAGCTCGCGGCCACGGTCCTCGTTGCCCGCCCACCAGCGGGTCAGCACGAGGCCCGGAGCCACCTCGTTGACCCGCACGGGCGCGAGTGCACGGGCCAGCGAGCGGGTCAGGCCGTGCAGGGCGGACTTGCTCACCGCGTAGGGCAGCGACGACCCGTTGCCCGTGAGCCCGGCGATCGAGCCGATGTTGACGACGCAGCCGTCGTCGGCGGCGCGCAGGTCGTCGACCGTCGCGCGGGCGCAGTACCAGGGCGCCATGAGGTTGACCGCGAGCATCTGCTGCCAGACGTCGTCGGTGGCGCCGTCGAGGTCGTCGAGGGGCATCGGGATCGTCGCACCGGCGTTGTTCACCAGCACTCCGACCGGCCCCAGCTGCTCGCGGGCCGAGGCGACCATCGCCCGCACCGCCGCGTCGTCGGTGACGTCGGCCCGCACGGCGACCGCCCGGCCGCCGTCGGCGGTGATCTCGTCGACGACCGACTCGGCATCGTCGGCGGAGCGGCGGTAGGAGATCGCGACCGGGTGGCCGGCCCGGTGCAGGGCGAGGCTGCAGGCCCGCCCGATGCCGGTGCCGCCGCCGGTGACGAGCGCAGTGGTCACGACAGGGCTCACGAGCCGCTCAACTGACGCTTCACCTCGCCGGACACGCGCCGGCCGTCGGCCTGCCCGGCCACCTTGGGCTGGACGACCTTCATCACCGCACCCATCTGCTTCGGGCCCTGCGCGCCGGTCTCGGCGATGGCGGCCGCGACGATCGCCGTGAGGTCGTCGTCGGAGAGCTGGGCGGGCAGGTAGTCGGCCAGCACGAGCTGCTCGGCGCGCTCGCGCTCGGCGAGCTCCGTGCGGCCCGCGCCGTCGAACGCCTCCGCGGACTCCCGGCGCTTCTTCGACTCGCGCCCGAGGACGGTGACCACCTCGTCGTCGGTGAGCTCGCGGTGCTGCTCGCCCGCGACCTCCTCGGTGTTGATCGCCGACAGCGCCATCCGGATCGTCGAGACCCGCACCTGGTCCCGGGCCTTCATCGCGGTGGTGAGGTCGGTGCGCAGTCGTTCCTTCAGTTCGGACACACGAACCACCGTAGTCAGGTCATGCGACGCAGAATCGGCGTCGGCATCACCCGCAGCAGCCGGCCGAGGGCCGCCCACGGCCACGTCGGCACGTACGCGAAGGCGGGCCCGCGCTCGATCGCGACGGCCATGGCCTCGGTGCCGGTCTCGGCGTCGACGGCGAACGGCATCGTCATGCCCGCGTTGAGGTCGGTGCGGATGAAGCCGGGCGCGAGCGTGGTGACGCGGATCGGGGTGTCGGCGACGTCGACGCGGATGCCCTCGGCGAGGTGCGAGAGCCCCGCCTTCGTCGCGGCGTACGTCGTCTGGGCGCCCTTCAGACCGCGGTCGGCGGCCACCGAGGACACGACGACGAGGTGCCCGGCGTTCTGCGCGCGGAAGATCTCCATGGCGGCCTCGCACTGCGCCAGGGCGGCCACGAAGTTGGTCCGCGCCGTCGCCAGGTTGGCGTCGAACCGTCCCGTCCCGATCGGCGCGCCCTTGCCGAGCCCCGCGTTGACGACCACGCGGTCGAGCCCGCCGAGCTCGTCGCGCATCGCGCGGATCGTCGCGAAGACGGCGTCGTGGTCGTCGACGTCGAGCGCGGCGACGACGATCCGGACCCCGGTGGGCGCGAGCTCGTCGCGCAGGGCCTCGAGGCGGTCGAGGCGCCGGGCGACGAGCGCGAGGTCGTGTCCGCGCGCGGCGAGCCGGCGGGCCAGGCCCGCGCCCAGCCCCGAGCTCGCTCCGGTGATCAAGGTCCGCATGGGCCGGGAGCCTGTCAGGTCACCCGTGGGCGAGCACGTTCACCACCACACCCTGCGGCGTGCGCACGAAGAACCGGCGGACGCCCCACGGCTCGTCGGTGAGCGGGTGGACGATCTCGTACCCGGCCGCCACGGCGCCGTCGTGGACCGACTGCAATGTGGCGAGGTCCGCCACCTCCACCGAGACGCGGCTGTCCTCCGGGGCGGTGGCGTCGCGGCTGATGAGCTGCACCTGGGCGGTGCCCGCGCTGTGGTTGACGATCCAGCCCATGTCCATCGGGGTCTCGAGCCCGAGCAGGCCGGTCCAGAACGGGGCATCGGCGGCGGGGTCGTCGACGGCGAGGTTGGCGACGATGCGGCGCACGGTCGGGGTCATGCCCGCCAGCCTGCCGTTCCGAGGGCGTCGACGGCTTGGACGAATCCGACCCGCCACGGATCTCGGGAGTCTGGTGTTCTCCTGGACGTGGCGGACGACGAGCAGCTGCGCGCCGCGCTGATCGAGGACCTCGACGCGGGGTTCGAGGCGGTGGTGCGCGCCCACGGCGACGTCGTGCACGCGGTCGCGCGGAGGACCTCCGACCGCACGGCCGACGCCGAGGACCTCGCCGCGGAGGCGCTCCTGCGGGCCTACCGCGCCCTGCGCGGCTACACCCCGGAGCGCATCGAGGGCCTGATCCTGCGGCCCTGGCTGCTGACCATCCTGCTCAACACCGCCCGCAACGACCGCCGCGACGCCGCCCGCCGGCCCCGGACCGACGGCGTCGCCCCCGTGCCCGACCGCGCGAGCGCGGCCCCCGGTCCCGCCGAGCGCGCCGAGACCGGCGACCTCGGCGACCGGCTGGCCGGGCTGCTCGCCGAGCTGCCGGTCGCCCAGCGCACGGCGGTGGTGCTGCGCCACGTCGTCGACCTGCCCGTCGCCGAGGTGGCCACCGTCCTCGCCTGCAGCGAGGGCACCGCCCGGTCGCACGCCGCCCGCGGGCTCGCGGCGCTCCGGGCCCGCCTGACCGCCGACACCACCGAGGAGACGGCATGACCGACACCCCGACCGCAGACCGCCCGGCCCCCGACCCCCTGCTGGCCGGTCTGCGCGACCTCGCCGAGCCCGCCCCCACGACCCTGACCGACCGGGTGGTCGACGGCTGGGTGCGCGCGCCCAGCCCGCTCGGCGAGGTGTACGCCGTCGCCGGCGCCGGCGGGGTGCGCCTCCTCCGGACCGCGGCCCACGCGGGCGACCTGGAGGTGTTCCTCGAGGAGTACCGGACGCGCCACGGCCGCCCGGTGCGCCCGGCGACGCGCCCGCCCCGGGGTCTGCTGCCCGCCCTGCGCGGGACCGGCGGGCCACCGGAGCTCGACCTCACCGACGTCGGCGACTTCGCGCGGCAGGTCCTCGCCGCCACGGCGCGCATCCCGGCGGGCCAGGTCCGCCCCTACGGCTGGGTGGCCCGCGAGGCCGGGCACCCGAAGGCGGTCCGGGCGGTCGGCACGGCGCTCGCCCGCAACCCGGTGCCGCTGCTCATCCCCTGCCACCGCGTGGTGCGCGGCGACGGCGGCCTCGGGCAGTACCTCTCCGGTGCCGGGGACAAGGCGACCCTGCTGGCCGGCGAGGGCCTGGACCTCGACCGGGTCGCCGACCTCGCCGCCGCGGGCACCCGCCTGATCGGCAGCGACACCACCGGCGTCGTCTGCTTCCCGTCGTGCCACCACGCGCGCCGGATCACCGACGCCCACCGCCGCGGTTTCGCGAGCCTCGACCGGGCCCGCGCCGCCGGCTACCGCCCCTGCCGCGACTGCCGCCCCTGACCTACGTCTCCGGCCGACCCGTGAGTGGAATTCGGGGCTATGGGCCCGAACTTCACTCACGTGGTCCGGCTCTCCCTGAGGGCGGCGCGGTAGACGGCGCGGGCGCGGTCGAGGACGGCGCGGTGGTCGGCGAGCTGGCCGTCGCGTCGCTCGGGGTCGAGGCGGCCCTCCTCGACCACCAGGCGCTCCAGGCGGTCGAGCAGACCCAGGCACCACCGCACGTCGGCCTCCCGGACCACGCGCCGGCCGCCCACCTCGACGTGCACCGCCGAGGTGTGGGCGAACACCGGGCGCCCGGGATCCATCGGGTGCGGCCCGCCCCGGGCGCTCGCCGCGAGCCACAGGGGTCCGTCGACGGGGACCTCGACCGTCAGCGCGACGTCGGCACCGTCGACCGCCCGCCGGGCCAGCTCCCCGTCCGGGCCGTGGAGCACGAGCTCCCGCGCCCCGCTGCCCCGCACCCGCGCGCGGACGTCCAGGACGTGGCCGGGGCGGGCGTCGAGCACGGAGCCCGGGCCGGCACCGTCCACGGTCAACATCAGGAACGGCCCGTTCGTCGCCACCGTCCGCCCCGCCCGGACGGCGTCGCGGACCGCCTCGGCCGACACCGGGGCGTCGCCCAGGTCGGCGTACAGGCGCACCCAGCCCGGGGGGTTCGACGCGACGCCCGGGCCGTGGGCGAACGAGAGGAAGACGTCGCTGCCGGCCACGGCCGCGGGGCGCAGGCCGCTGCCGAGCAGGCGGTGGAAGAGCTCCGCGCCCGCCGTGTCGTCGAAGCACGACACCACCTCGAGGCCGTCGACCAGCCCGAGGGCGATGTCGGCGACGAGCTCGCGGGCCTCGACCGTCCGGTGCGGGGCGAGGAACGGGCCGTAGGGGTCGTCGGGATCGTCGCCGAACCCCGCGAACACCGGGTGCGCGTAGGCCACCGAGGCGCCGGCCTCCCGCAGGTCCGCGCAGGCCTCGGCGTTGGGCGGCCAGTCGTGCGCGTGCTCGGTGCCGGGGTGCCCGGTCTGGTACCGGATGGGGGGCCGCGACGGCGCCAGGGCGTGCACGTGCCCGAGGAGGTCGTTGCGGAACTCGACGGACGTGCGCGCCACGGCGTCCCCGGTCCACAGGTCCTCGCCGACGGTGCTCTCGAACAGCACCCGGTCGTAGACGTGCGGGCCGCCGAGGTTGCCGGCGGTGAGGTTCATGAGCTCGAGGCCCTCGCCGCGTTGCATGGCCCGGGCCTGTTCGGGAGCGACGACGAGGTCTCCGGAGTAGTTCAGGTGCACGTGCAGGTCGGCCGAGCGCCAGCCCTCGGCGGCCGGATCGACGAGGCGCTCCGGTTCGAGGTCGACGCTCTCGTCGGAGCTCACGGTCACCGTGGTCCTCACCGCCGCGTACTCGGGGCCCCGGGTGCACGTGACCGTGAACGACCCCGCGGGCACCTCCAGCACCGTGTCCCGGGCGTGGAAGTACGGCCGGTGCGCGCCGTCGTGCTTGGGCGGGACGCCGTCGGGCCACCAGCCGCCGCCGGCCTCGTCGACGACCGACCACCGCGACCACGCCGAGCTCCGCACCCGCAGGGACGCCGCGGGCCGCACCTCGACCGCGCCGGCGACCTCGAGCGCGCCGACCCGCAGCACCGGCCCGTCGACGTCGACCGTCATCACGGCCGCGCCGCCCGCCTCGACCGTCACCGGGGTCCCGGCCACGTCCAGCTCGGCCCCGACGAGGGAGTCCACGACGATGTCCAGGGTCACCGGACGCCCGGCACACGCGAGCCTCGGCGCCCCGACCCGCGGGGTGACGGTGCCGCCGGCGTCGACGTCGAGCACCACCAGCCCCGGAGCGGGCGTGTCCCCGGCGACCCGTCGGATCGCCGCCGGCCAGTCGCCGCCCGTCGTCGCGAGCGCGTCGGCGAGGTCCCCGAGACGCGAGAAGCGCGCGAGCCGGAAGAACTCCGGGAGCTCGTCGTCCCCCCAGCCCCAGCCCTGCTGATCGCGCAGACGCCGGTAGTGGGCGAGCGCCTCGATCGCCGCGGCGGGCAGGTCGAGGACCTGGTCGTCCTGACAACACATCAGCGGACGACGAACCCCGCGTCGACGGGAAGCGCGACGCCGGTGACGTAGCGGGCCTCGTCGGAGACCAGCCAGGCCACGGCCGCGGTGATGTCGCCGGGCTCGAGGAGCCCCACGGGCAGCAGGTTCCCGACGTCGGGCACGTCCCCGGCGGGCGGGTCGGTGAACAGGGCCGCCACCGCGTCGTTGAGCACCATCGTCGTCGCGACGCCCGAGGGATGCACCGAGTTGACGCGGATCGAGTGCGGTGCGAGCCAGTGCGCCCACCCGCGCACGAGCCCGACCAGCGCGTGCTTGCTCGCGATGTAGCCGTCCATCTGGCCGCTGCCGTCGCCGCCGCGCCCGGACAGGCCCATCGACGAGCTCGTGACGACGACCGCTCCGCCGCGTCCCTGCGCGATCATGGTCGGCGCGGCGGCCTGCACGGTGTTCCAGACCCCGACGGTGTTGACGTCCAGCTGGTCGCGGAACGCCTGCGCGGCCGTGACGTGCGGCGACGCCATCCCGATCCCGGCGTTCGCGATCACGGCGTCCACGCCGCCGAGCTCCTCCACCCCGGCCGTGACGGCCTTGCCGATCGCGTCGGCGTCGCGGACGTCGGCGACGTGGGCACTCACCCGCCCGCCCCGCTCGCGGATGCCCGCGACGGTCTCGTCGAGGTCCTCGCGGGTGGCCATCGGGTAGGCGACGCCGTCGAGCGGTGCGCAGATGTCGACGGCGATCACGTCGGCGCCCTCGGAGGCGAGCCGCAGCGCGTGGCTGCGGCCCTGCCCCCGGGCGGCGCCGGTGATGAGCGCGACCTTGCCCGCCTGGCGCCCGGTGCGTTCGGTCATGGTTCGACCGTAGCACCGAGTGGTTGTAAAAAAGAACCAGGCGTCAGACCGGGGTCTTCTCCCCCGCCTCGACGGGCACCGTGACGACGTTGCCCGCCGGCGGCAGCGGGCAGGTCGCGAACGCGCTCAAGGCGCACGGCAGGTTGGTCGTGCGGTTGAGGTCGATCCGCACGGTGCCGTCGGCGGCCGGCACGTCGGTGCTCACGGTGCGCCCGCCGCCGTAGGTCGAGTGCCCGGACGTCCCGTCGCGGAAGTGGAGCTTGAGCTGCTCCTCCTGCCCGGCCAGGGCGACGAGCTCCTGGTCGGCGCCACCCACCGTGAAGCGCACGGTGCCGACGGCCGTCGGGTGGAAGCCCAGGCCGTCGATCACCGTGTCGACGTCGATGCGCTGCGGCGCGTCCCAGGGCTCGAACCGCCCGGTGACGACCCACGACGCGTCGACGGGGAATGCCGGCACCCCGGAGAACCGCTGCCGGGTCGGCGCCTGCGGGTCGCGGACCCGCAGCGCGACGTGCTCCTCGCGACGGATCACCTCGACCCGCCGCTCGCCCACGGTCACGAACACGCCGGGCTTGCCGTCGACGGGCTCGACGCGCGCCGTGCCGTCCACCACGGCGCCGTCGACGACGACGCCGTCCGCGACGTGGGCGGTGATGTCGGCGCCGCCGTCACGCGAACGCCAGGTGCCCGGCAGGTCCTGGTAGGCGAGAGGCTCGCTCACCAGCCAGTGCAGCCCGGTGAGGCTCAGCCACCCGTGCGGAGCGCGCAGGACGTCCTCGCGCTCCGCGTGCCAGGCGGCCCACTCGCCGGCGAGGTCCGTGTCCGCGGCGCCGACCGTCGCCGTCACGCCGAGGTCGCCTCACGGCGAGGCAGCACCCAGCCGGGACGGACGAAGTGGCACGTGTAGCCCCAGGGCTGCTTCTGCAGGTAGTCCTGGTGCTCCGGCTCGGCCTCCCAGAAGGCACCGGCCGGCTCCACCTCGGTGACGACCTTGCCGGGCCACAGGCCCGACGCGTCGACATCGGCGATGGTGTCGCGCGCGACGCGCTCCTGCTCGGGGTTCGTGTAGTAGATGGCCGAGCGGTAGCTGCGGCCGATGTCGTTGCCCTGGCGGTCCCGGGTCGACGGGTCGTGGATCTGGAAGAAGAACTCCAGGATCTCGCGGTAGGAGATCACCTCGTCGTCGAACACGACCTCGACGGCCTCGGCGTGGTCGCCGTGGCGGCGGTAGGTCGCGTTCGGGGTGTTCTCGTCCCCCGAGTAGCCGACCCGGGTGGAGAGGATGCCCGGGCGCTTGCGCAGCAGCTCCTGCGCGCCCCAGAAACATCCACCGGCCAGGATGGCGGTCTGTGTGGCCACTGATGGACCTCCTCGGTCTCGGCGTGCTCACGAGTGAACGCACGTCGGCCGGGCGGTGTTCCGCCGGTCTCGTTCCCCGGCCCTCGGACGTCAGGCCTCGCGGCTGAGCACCGAGCGGAAGCGGACGGGCGCCTCGAGCAGCTCGTACGGTCCGTACTCGCCCTCGCCGTCGAGCGCCAGGGCGTCGCCGGCGCGCAGCGTGTGGCGGGCGTCCCCGTGGCCGTAGACCAGCGCACCCTCGAGGACGTAGAACACGAGACCCCCGGCGTGCCGTTCCGGGGCCTCCTCCAGCAGGGCGGACACGGGCACCGCGAGCGCGTCGGCGAGCCGCGCCAGGGTGGACAGGCTGCACGAGGTCCGGCGGTGCTCGATCTTCGACAGCATCGCCCGGGAGATCCCCGCGCGGGCGGCGAGGGCGCCGTTGGACAGGCCGAGCGCCTCGCGGCGGCGACGGACCTGGGCGGCGACCGTGTCCTCGGGACTCGGTCCGGGCACGGCGCCGGCGAGCGCGTCGCTCATGTCCCCCCGCCCCCGGGCCGAGCCCTCCGGTCCGTCAGCCCACAGCGTCGCGGGACGGGACGTGTCGTGGGTTACGGCGGCGTTTCCGCTCGTCCCCCGACGGGTCGACCGCGATCGGATGACCGGGGGTGACATGCTCCGCACCGTGAGCGAGCAGCGCATCGAGGTCCCCCGTTGGATCGAGGCCGAGCCGGCGACGATCTTCGACGTCCTCCGGGACCCGCACGGGCACGTCGCCATCGACAGCTCGGGCATGCTCATGCAGGCCACGGGCGAGCCGGTGGAGGCCGTCGGCGACCGCTTCACCGTGCACATGGACCGCGAGGCGCTCGGTGACCGTCCCCTCGGGCGCTACGACGTCGACGTCGTCATCACCGTCTACGAGCCCGACCACGAGATCGCCTGGACGATCGAGGGCCAGGCACGCCCGTACATCGGGCACGTCTACGGCTACCGCCTCGAGCCCGTCGAGGACGGCACCCGGGTGGTCTCGTACTACGACTGGTCGTCCATCCACCCCGAGTGGGCCGAGCGCGACATCTTCCCGGTGATCTCCGAGCAGGCGCTCAAGGCGACGCTGGGCATCCTCGCCCGCACCGTCGAGAAGCGCTGACCCCCGGCGGGGTCAGCCCCGCAGGAGGACCTCGGCGCCGACGTCCCAGGTCTCGGTGCGGACCATGAGCTGAACGCGGTCGATCCGGACCGTCAGCGGCAGCCGCGGGGCGAGGGCCTCCTCGGCGGCCCGCAGCGCCGCGAGGGGCGCGGCCCGGCGCAGGCCGACGGTCAGGTGCGGGACGAGCTCGCGCTCCTCGGGCGCCAGGCCGGGGACGTGACGACGAATCCGGTCGGCGATCTCCCGGAACGGCGCGACCGGGTCCGGCGCCAGCCACAGCACCCGCGACCCGAACCACCGCAGCGCGCCGAAGGTGCACCGGAACGGCGCCGTCGGCGCCACCGCCGCGCGCAGGGCCTCGACGGTCGCGTGCGTGACGGCGGCCGGCTCGACGAAGGGGTACACGAGCGTGAGGTGGGGGCCGAGCCCCCGCCGGGCCGTCGGGTCGAGCTCGTCGCGGTATGCCCCGACCAGCGCCTCCGCCCCGGGCACGAGGGCGGCGACCATGGTGCGGCGGGCGTGCGGAGCGAGCGGGACGGCCGCGTGACTCAGGGGTCCAGCGGGGCGAACCCGCCGAACGCGCGCCGCCAGCGGTGCGCGTCGTCGCACTGCCACCAACCGCCGACGGGGTCGTCGTCGGCGACCACCCAGTACATGTCGAGACCGCACGTGGGACAGAACATGCGTGACTGTAGGCCCGGCGCCGGACGGGTCCGCAAGTCGTGCGCGAACCACCGCATCGACGCGCGGGGCCCGGCGAGCTCCTGGGCCGGCCGGAACCCGCTGCGCTCGGCCACCCGCAGCGAGGCGGCGTTGTCGGCGTCGATGCGCAGGACGGCCAGGGTGGCCGTGGTCCGCGCCGCCAGGAACGCGCACATCAGCGCAACGGCCCGCGACCCGAACCCACGACCGCGCCAGGGCGGGAAGACGCTGTAGGACAGGTTCGCCGCGCCGGCCGGGAGCTCGGGCTGCACGAGCTGGACCTCGGCCGTCCCGGCCAGGGCCCCGGTCGCGACGTCCCGGACGCCCCAGGCGAGCTTCGTCCCGCCCCGGTACCAGTCGCCGCGCCAGTCCTCGGCGCGCTCACGGATGTGCCGCTCGGCCGACACCGGGGTCGCCGGGCCGCCCGCCAGCCGCCGGACGATGGCGTCGTCCTCGCCGGCGACCAGCGCCGCGGCGTCGCCGGCGGTCATCACCGCCAGCGTGATCACGCCGTCGGTCAGCATGCGGGCATCCTCGCGCCTACCCGGCCCGCTCCTCGGTGTAGTCCCGGTCCCGCGTGTAGCGGGGCACGCCGTCCCTGTTCTCGCCGGCGTGCGTGTAGACGATGACGGTGACGGCGTAGATCTCGGTGCCGTCGGGCTCGGTGCGGACGAGCTTGCGGCCCCCCACGACCTCGACCTCGGCGGGCGGGCCGCCGTCCGGTCCGGGCGGGCGCTCGACCCCGCCGTCGTAGCGACCCGGGCCGGAGATCACCAGATGCATGCCGGCAGCCTAGGCCCGGTCGTCGTCGAGGAACACGTGCTCCGGGTGGGGATGGCTGAGGAAGTCGTGGTGCGAGATGTCCCAGCCGTACGCCCCGGCGAGCGCGAACACGAGGACGTCGCCCGCGCGCACTCGCGCGACCGGGACGTCGCGGGCGAGGACGTCCTTCGGGGTGCACAGCTCCCCCGCCACCGTCACCCGGTCGTCGGTGACCGACGGTCGGGGCACCGACGGGTCCCACCGCTCGACCGGCAGCACCGTGAACGGGTGGCTGTGCTGCCACGAGACGGGCAGCCGGAAGTGGTGGGTCCCGCCCCGCACGAGCGCCCAGGCCGTGCCGTGGGTGCGCTTCACGTCGAGCACCTCGACGGCGTAGCTCCCGCACGCCGCGGTGAGGTAGCGCCCGCACTCGAACTGGATCTCGCGCCAGTGGGCGGGGACCGAGTCGACCCAGGCGACGAGCCCGCGGGTGAAGCCGTCCCAGTCGAAGTGGTGGGCGGGGTCCTGGTAGTCGATCCCGATCCCGCCGCCGACGTCGAGCACCTTCACGACGACCCCGAGCTCCTTCTCCCAGCCCACGACGGTGTCGCGGTAGAGCCCGAGCATCTCCAGGTGCGTCTCCGCGGAGAGGTTGTTCGACAGCGAGTGCAGGTGGAAGCCCGCGAACCGCACGCCCGGGAGCGAGGTGGCGGCGGCCGTCGCGGCGGGGAGGTCGGCCTCGTCGATGCCGAACTGGGTCGGGCGCCCGGCCATCGCGAGGGTCGCCGACGGGAAGGGGCCCGCGAGGTTGACGCGCAGCAGCACCTCGACCGTCGTCCCGCGGGCCACCGCCGCGGCGGAGATCCGGTGCAGCTCGAGCACGCTCTCCACGTGCAGGCGCGTGACCGCGGCGTCGAGGGCGTGGGAGATCTCGGCCGGCGTTTTGGCCGGTCCCCCGAAGAGGATCGGCGCGGCGGGCGCGACCGCCCGGACCTTGGCGATCTCACCGCCCGAGGCGACCTCGAAGCCGGCGACGATCGGCGCCAGGGCCTCCAGGACCGGGGCGGCGCTGTTGGCCTTCATCGCGTAGTACATGCGGCACCGCGGCGGGAGCGCCGCCACCACCGCGGTGACGTGCCGGCGCAGGCCGTCGAGGTCGTAGGCGAACAGGCAGACGGGCTCGTCGCGGGCCGCCCGGTCGCGGAGCAGGGCGTCGAGCGCGGTCACGGGGCGTCCCGGTCGCCGAGGTCGCGGTGGGGTCCCGGTGGGGTCACGAGCATCAGGTCGCCTCCGGATCGAACCGGTGCAGCGGGTTGGACACCCGGTGCAGGGCCAGCTCGGTGTCGGGCGTGAGCCGCCGGGTGGTCAGCTTCTCGACCTCGAGGGTGGGGGCGAACAGGTCGAACGCCCCGGAGCCGTGCCGCCGGTCGTGGGCCCGGATTCGCGTGGCGACGATCGTCCAGAACTCCGGCTCGTCCATCAGCCCGTGCTCGGCGAGGAACAGCCCGAGCTCGCCGAGGTTGATGAAGAAGAACGCATCGAGCAGGAAGTCGGTCACGAGGGTGGGCTCGTCGGTCTCGACGAACGAGTTCCGGTTGGTGTGGTGTGCCGGCGGCGGGGCGAGCACCGGGGCGTCGTCGGGATCGGCGAGCAGGCGTCGGCAGAACCGGACGCCGTCGTGGAAGTCCTTGAGCGCCACGCGCGCGGGCAGGCCGTCGCGCAGGACCAGCGACATGTTCTGGGCGTGCGACTCGAGCGCGAGCCCGTGCGCCACCAGCAGGTGCACCAGCGGCAGGGCGACGGCGTCGACGAGGGCCTCGACCCACGTCCGGGCGCCGTGCGCGTCGAGCCAGGGCGCGATCAACGGGGCGCCGCCGGTCTCGGTCGTCGTCAGCCCGGTGACGGGGACCGCGCGCTCCCCCTCGTCGAGCTGCGGCGCGAGGCTCGTGCGCCAGATCGCGGCCAGCGCGCCCTCGGTCTCGGCGCGGACCAGCTCCGACGGGGGCGGCGCAACAACGGCGACGCCGTGGACCTCGCCGAGCACGATGACCCGCGCATCCTTGGCGAGGTAGTCGTCGCGCGCCACGATCCGGGCCAGCCAGTCGGAGATCGGGGCGGCGTTGCGCACCGTGTGCGGGGCGAGGCCGCGGGACGTGGAGGTGTTCGTGATCGCGAGCGCGGTCTTGAGGTGGCTGCGCGCCGGGTCGGCGCGGCAGCTCAGGGTGCGGATCGACTGCTGGGGCGAGAACGGCGCGGGGTCGGGGCCGAGGGCGACGAGGCGGCCGTCGGCCAGCAGGTCGGCGAACGCCCGGCGGAGGCGCTCGCGCCACTGCCACGGGTGGACGGGCAGCCACACGTAGTCGGCCGGGTCGCCGCCGGCGTCGCGGACCCGGGCGTCGAAGGACGCCGCCGTCGTCGGACCCAGCTCGGCCCGCGGATCCGGCGGGTCGACGGCCGAGGTGGTGACCTCGGCGACCGACCGGTGCGCGCCGACCCAGAACGGGTGCAGCACCGGGAGGAACTCGGGGCCGTAGGCGAGGTCGTCGTCGAGGTCGAAGCCGATCCGCGACTTGTAGGCCGGGTGGTAGCGGTGCCCGTCGGTGATCAGACCCTCGAGCGCCTCGTGGTCGGCCTCGGCGAGGAGCTGGTCGCGGCCCGCCCGCACGTACTCGGCCAGCACGTCCTTGACGCGCGTCTCCTCGACCTCGACGGCGAAGCGCGCCAGCTGCTCGGGGTGCGCACCGCCGAGGATCGCGGCGCGGACCTCGCCCAGGAACTGCGGCAGCGACGCGGCCTCGGCCACCGCGCCGTCGGCGTCCTCGCGCCGGACCGGCGCCGCCGACAGGCGCACGCGGTCGAACCCGACGGCCCGGCCGGCCTCGAAGAGGTAGCGCACGGGGCGGCCGTCGCGGTCGAGGCCGGCGATCACGTGCTCCCTGCCGTCCGCCGAGCCGTCGGTCGCGACGTCGACCGCACCCTCGTAGACGAGCGAGGCGAGGGTCTGGCGGAACAGACGGCGGCGGACCGCGGTGGCGGTGGGTGCACGCAGCGCGGGCACGAGGACGTCGTCGACCCGATCGGTCATCCGGCGGCCTTCCTGATCGGGTTGGGCAGGTCGACGTAGAGGGGGCTCTCGCCGCGCCCGGCGAAGCGGCTCAGGAGGTTCGCCTTGGCCGGCAGGGCGGGGCTCGTGAGCAGGTCGGCCGCGTACGGAGCGCCCGGCCCGGTGACCTCCGCCAGCACGTCGGCGACCACCCGCCACAGCGCCGGCTCCCCCGGCGGGAGCGCGGCGCCCAGGGCCGCGACCACGCTGGTCAGCCCGTTGACCACCGCGTGGTAGCGCAGCCGCTGCCACGCCTCGTCCTCGTCGTAGACCAGCGGACTCGCCGCGTCCAGGCCGGCGGGGAGGCGCTCGCGGCTGACGTGCGCACCCTCCATGTCCCGCGCCCAGAACCGCGCGGGGACCCCGTCCTCGGTGTGCAGCAGGGTGTTCTGCAGGTGGGCCTCGAAGCCCAGGCCGTGCGCGCCGAAGATCGCCAGCATGGGCACCAGCGCGACCGCGAGGTACGCCCGCAACCAGGCCGCGGCGTCTCCCCCGGCCGCCCGGACCTCGCCGACGAGCGCCGGCTCCCCGCCACGCGGCCCCGGCTCGAGGAGCCCCGCGAGCACGCGCGGGGCAGCGGGGTCGACGACGAACGGGTTCTCGCGGAACAACGTGATCAGGTCCTCCGCCTCGTCCTCCCCCACCGCGGCCGGGTCGACCCCCCGCCACCCGGTCTCGATCAGCACCTCGAACCCCGGCGTCGGCCATCCCGGCCGCAGGGCCGACACCAGCCGGCTCGCGTCGACCGCGCGGCGCGCGTGCTCGACCGGGATGGTGCGCACGAAGTTGGTGATCCGCAGGTGCAGCGGGAGCTTCCACGCGGTCGGGAACGCGGGGTCGCAGACGGTGCGCACCGACGACGTGGGGTAGACGGGTGCCCCGAGGGGACCGAGGTCCCGGAGCCGCCCGTCGGCCAGCAGCGCCGACGTCCCCGGCAGCCCGCGCAGATGCGTGATCTGCCAGGGATGGACGGGGACGACGGGCCAGCCCTCGGGAGCGTGCGCCGCGACCTCGTCGGGGGTCCAGGGGCCGGGCGCGACCCGCTGCTCCACCACGAGGTCGGGGTGGACGGCGAGGTGGTGGCGCCGGAAGGACACCCCGAGCTCGGGGGCGAAGCGGTCCGCGGCCTCGTGGTCGACCCCCTCGATGCTCTTCGGCGCGGGGTGGAAGGGGTGCCCGGTGCGCACGGCCTGCTCGGCGTGCCGGGTCCGGCCGGGGGCGTCCGCCGGCTCCGGGCGGGCCGGGGCGGCGAGGTAGCGGGCCGTGCGGGCGACGCTGGTGCGGATCTGCGCACCCAGAGCCCCCACCCGGTCCGTCGGGGAGTCCCGCGGGTCCGGCAGGGCCGCGTCGAGCAGGGTGAGCAGGAGGTGGACGAACTCCTCGTGCGACACCGGCCGGGTGTGCGCCCCCGTGTCGAGGACGATCTCCTCGCCCCACCGGTGGTGCCCCGACGGCGACCAGCCGGTCACCTCGGCGACCAGGGCGCTGCTCTCCAGCAGGTCGAGGCGCCAGGGCCCCGGCCCGTCGGGCGGGAGCTCGAGCTCCCGCGCCGCCGCGTTGAGCAGCCGCTCGCGCGCGGCGGCCCGGGCCCGGACCACGGCGTCGGCGGGGAGGGACAGCGCGGTCATGGGTCCATCCTCCGACGCCGTCGCTCGCGTCACGCCACCCCGGGTGGGACGCGATCCTGAAGGAGCGTGGGAGAAAGCGCGTGAATGAATTCTCAGCCGTTCAGGAATGCCTCGACGGCGAGCCACACCGCGAACACGAAGAACAGCACCGCGGCGCCGATCCGGATCGCCTTCTCCGGCAGGTTCCGGCCGAGCACCCGGCCCAGGATGATCGCCAGACCGTCGGCCACGACCATGCCGATCGTCGATCCGAGCCAGACCCCCGTGACGCCGCCGGTACCGGGGTACTGGGTGGCGAGCGTGACGGTGGCGAGCATCGTCTTGTCGCCGAGCTCGGCGAGGAAGAACGCGACGCCGACCGACACGAACGCGGAGCGCGTGGTGGCGTTGCCCTTGTCCTTCTCGTCGGCGGAGAGCGAGTCGCCGCGCAGGGTCCACAGGCCGAACAGGACGAACGCGACGGCCGCCGCGAGGGAGATCCAGAAGGTGGGAAGGGTGGCCCCGAGCAGGTAACCGACGCCGACCGAGACCGCGTGGGTGATCGCCGTGGCGGCGGTGATGCCGAGCAGGACGGGCAGCGCGCGGAAACGCGTGGCGAACGTCAGCGCCATCAGCTGGGACTTGTCACCGAGCTCCGCGACGAAGATGACGGCGAAGCTCAGGGCAGCGGCGGCCAGGAAGCCGGTCACGGGGGCGCGCTCCTCTCGGTCGGATCGGACCGAGGGCGCACGCTCCGGCCCGAACCCGTTCAACGGGTCGGTGCCGAAGGTCTCGCCCGCCACCGGTGGAACCGGCGGCCTCCGCGGCCGGACGCAGGGCGTCAGTGTGTCGACCGCGATGTTGGGAGCTACTCCCCTTCGCTGCGATGAACGTAGCACCCGTTCGCCGCGCCCTGCGATTCGCGGTGGCACTCCTCACCGAGGTCGTCGGCGCGAATTCGAGTATTCGGCGTGCCGAAATCACGAATTGGCCCGGGCGGAAACGGCCTCCGGGGAGAAGTGGGCGGTGGTGACGCGCCCGGCGGCCGCGGGCATGATCGTCGTATGGCCACGGTCGAGGAGCTCATGCAGCGCAACCTGCTCGGGGTGTTCAACGAGCGCGACGCCGCGCGGCGCCACGAGGCGATCGCCGCGGTGTACGCCGAGGACGTCCTGTTCCAGGACCCCGAGGGCCTCGTGCGGGGTCGCGACCAGATCGACGCCAAGGTGTCGGCGCTGCTGGACGGCGCGCCGGACTTCGCCTTCCGCCCCACCGCCCTCGTGCGGGTGAGCGGCGACCTCGGGGTGCTCCCGTGGGGCTTCGGGCCCGCGGGCGGCGCGCCCGTCGTCACGGGCACCGACATCGCCCTCGTCGAGGACGGCCGCATCGTCCGGCTGCACACCCTGCTGGACTCCGGCTCCTCCTGACCGCCGCCCCACCATCGGGGAGCATGGGCCGATGCAGCAGGACGGTGAGTGGCCGGCGGGCCTGCCGCCGGTGCGGGCGGTGCCGGCCGAGGAGGTCCGGGCGGCCCTCGCCGGGACCCCGACGGTCGTGGTCCTCGACGACGACCCCACCGGCACGCAGACCGTCCGCGACCTCCCGGTGCTCACCCGCTGGAGCGCCGGCGACGTCGACTGGGCCCTCGCGCAGGGGGCGCCGGCGTTCTTCGTCCTGACCAACACCCGCAGCCTCGCCCCCGACGACGCCGCGGCGCGCACCCGCGAGGTCGTGCGGACGTGCCGGGACGTCGCCCGGCGCCGCGGCGTCGAGGTGATCGTCGCCAGCCGCAGCGACTCGACGCTGCGCGGGCACTTCCCGCTCGAGACCGACGTGATCGCCGCCGAGGTCGGCGCCGACGCCGTGGTCCTCGCGCCCGCCTTCCCCGACGCCGGCCGGATCACCCTGGACGGCGTGCACTGGCTGGCCGACGGCGACACGCTGGCCCCGGTGGCCGAGAGCGAGTTCGCCGCCGACGCCACCTTCGGCTACCGCCACTCCCGCCTCGCCGACTGGGTCGCGGAGAAGAGCGGCGGGGCGATCCCGGCCGACGACGTCGCCGAGGTCGGCCTCGGGAGCCTGCGCGCCGGGCCGGTGACGCTGCCCCGGGCCCGGGTGATCGTCCTCGACGCCGTGGTCGACGACGACCTGCGCGCCGGGGTGCTCGCGATCCTCGCCGCCGAGCGGGACGGCGCACGGTTCGTCTACCGCATGGGCCCGTCGTTCGTCCGCGCCCGCGTCGGCCAGGGTGGGCAGCCGCCGATCGCCGACGCCGACCTCCGTGACGCCGTCGGCACCGGCCACGGGCTCGTCGTCGTCGGCTCGCACGTGGCCCGCACGAGCCGCCAGCTCGAGCGCCTCGGTGCGCGGCGGGAGCTGGCCCGCGTCGAGATCGACGTCCCGACGGTGCTGGACTCCGACGATGCGCACCTCGACGACGTGGTCGCGCAGGTCGCGGACTCCCTCGAGCACCGCACCACCGTGCTGAGCACCTCGCGCACGCTCGTGACCGGTCGCGACGAGGCCGAGAGCCTGGAGATCGCGCGCCGGGTCAGCGCCGCGCTCACCGGGGTCGTCGGGCGGGTCGCCGGACCGGACTCGGCCGCGAGCCCGCCGGCCTACGTCCTCGCCAAGGGTGGGATCACGTCCTCGGACGTCGCGACCGGGTCGTTGCGGGCCGACCGGGCGTGGGTGCGCGGATCGCTGCTGCCGGGGATCGTGTCGCTCTGGGCGCCGGCGAGCGGGCCGCCCCTGGTGGTGTTCGCCGGGAACGTGGGCGGCGAGGACGCGCTCGCCGACGTCGTCGACCGCCTCGAGGAGGCCGCATGCGCGTGATCGTCACCGGCGGGGCCGGGTTCCTCGGGACGCTGCTGTGCCGCCGCCTGCTCGCCGGGCCGGTCGGGCTCGGCGGTGCGGCGCCGGCCGACGTCACGCGGCTCGTCGTCGTCGACCTCGTCGCGCCCGCCGACGACGTCGCCGCCGACCCTCGGGTGGAGCACATCGAGGGCGAGCTCAGCCGGACCCTCGGCGACGAGGCGGACGCCGTCTTCCACCTCGCGGGGGTCGTCAGCGGCGCCGCCGAGGCCGACTTCGACCTGGGCATGCGCACCAACCTCGACGGCACCCGCGCGGTGCTGGAGTACGCCCGTGGCCACGCGGTGCCTCCGGTGCTCGTCTTCACGAGCTCGCTCGCGGTCTTCGGCAGCGATCCGGCGATCGGGCCGGTCGGCCCCGTCGACGACGACACCCTGCCGCGCCCGCAGTCCAGCTACGGCATCCAGAAGTTCGTCGGCGAGCAGCTCGTCGCCGACTACACCCGCAAGGGCTTCGTGCGCGGCCGGACCGTGCGGCTGATGACGGTGTCGGTGCGCCCCGGCCGTCCCAACGCCGCGGCCTCGAGCTTCCTGTCCGGGATCATCCGCGAGCCGCTCGCCGGCGAGCGCGCCGCGTGCCCGGCGCCCCCGGACATGCCGGTCGCGCTCTCCTCGCCACAGCGCACGCTGGACGGCGTCCTCCGGGCCGCCGAGGTGGACGACGCCACCTGGGGCAGCCGGACGGCGATGAACCTCCCGGCGCTGACCACCACGCCGCGCGAGATGACAGCGGCCCTCGACCGCGTCGCCGGGCCGGGCACGAGCGCGCTCGTCGACTGGGTCGAGGACCCGGCCGTCGTCGCCATCGTGGGCAGCTGGCCGTCGCGGTTCGAGACCCGGCGCGCGGCGGCGCTGGGCCTGGCCGCGGACGCGTCGTACGACGAGATCGTGCGCGCGTACCGGGGCGGCTGAGCCCGCGTCCCGCAGCCACGGGACGCGGGCCCAGATCCGTCAGAGGTGCGGCCCGTCAGAGGTGCGGCCCGTCAGAGGTGCGACAGCACCGCGTCGGCGGTGGAGACCTCGTGGTCCGGCGGGGCGGCCTCGACGTCGATCCAGGTCAGGGTGCCGTCGTCGATGATCGCCGCGTAGCGCGACGACCGGACGCCCAGCCCGAAGTCGGACGCGTCGATGCTCAGGCCCATCGCCGTGGCGAAGAGCGCGGCACCGTCGGCGAGCATGATCACGCTGTCGCCGACCCCCTGGTCCTTCGCCCAGGCGCCCATGACGAACGGGTCGTTCACCGACACGCAGACGATCCGGTCGACGCCCTTGGCGCTGATCTCCTCGGCCTTGGCCACGAAGCCCGGGAGGTGCGCGTCGCTGCAGGTGGGGCTGAAGGCGGCGGGCACGCCGAACAGGACGGTGCGGCCCGTCCCGAAGAGCTCGCCGGAGCGCACGGGGTTGGCGCCGTCGGCGCCGACCGTCGCGAGCGGCACGTCGGGGATCTTGTCTCCCACTGAGATCATTCGTTCAGCTCCTTCTGGGGAACGGCCGGTCGTCGTCGGGTGTCCGAGTGACGGTTCGTCCTCGCCGACGACCGGGTTCACACTGTCGTCCCCGGACCTCCGGCGGAAGGGCCCGCCATGGGCAGGATCGTGCTCTACATGTGGATGTCCCTGGACGGATTCGTCACCGGCCCGGAGGACGGGCCCGATCAGGGCCTGGGGATCGGCGGGGAACGGCTGCACGAGTCCCTCGTCCTCGGTGCGGGCGACGACCCGGCCACCGCCCGCAGCGACGACGACGTCGACGCCCTCGTGCTCGCCGAGGCGATGGCCACCGGCGCGGTCCTCACCGGCCGGCGGACCTTCGACCACGCCGGTCACTGGGGCGGCGACCACCACGACGGCGTCCCGATCATCGTGCTGACCCGCTCCGTCCCGGACGCGCCCGCTCCGGGCCACGCCCGCTACGTCACCGACGTCCGGGAGGCCGCGGCAGCGGCCCGGGAGGCCGCGGGCGAGCGGGACGTGCTGCTGCACGGCGCCGAGGCGGCCCGGGCGTTCCTGCGGGCCGGGGAGCTCGACGAGCTGGCGCTGCAGGTCGTGCCCGTCCTGCTCGGGCAGGGGCGGCGTCTCTTCGGCGAGGACATGCCCGCCGAGCTCGTCGAGCTCGAGCCGATCCGCACCCTCGTCGGGCCGGGGACGGTGGCCCTGCGCTACCGCGTCACGCGAGCTCCCCGAGAGCCCTGACGACGAGGGCGTCGTCCCCCGTGTCGAGGCCGTGCACCACGGCGTAACAGGGGCCCACGCGCCGCCAGTCGCGGGCGCGAGCGGTCAGGTCGGCACCGTAGGCCTCGATCACGGCCGGGGCGACGCCGGTGTCGAGCAGCAGCCACTCGAGGTCCTTGGCCGGGTCGCCGGCGCGGGCGTCGCCCCAGTCGATGACGCCCGTGAGCTCACCGTCTCCGACGAGGACGTGTTCGGCCCGGAGATCGCCGTGGACGACGGCGTCGGCCGGCGCCGCCCGCAGGCGTTCCAGCGCGGCGCGCAGCCGGCGGTCGTCGGGCAGGCGGGGTGCGACGTCGGCCTCGAACCGCGCGACCGACCGGTCCCGCCACCCGCGGGCCGTGGCCGGGTCAGGGAGCCCGTGCGCCACGGCCGCGTCGACGGAGACGTCGTGCAGCGCGCGCAGGAACGCCCCGAGCCGCCGCCCCTGGTCGGCCGACGGGGCGTCGAGCGCCGACCCGGGCACCCATGTGTGGCGCACGGTCAGCGGCGTCTCGCCGACCACGACCGGCCGGGGCACGGCGAGCGGGAGCCACGCCGCGAGCCACGGCAGAAGGCGCGCCTCGCGCCGCAGGCCCGCCTCGGCGGCGGGGCGCCGGGCCGTGCGCTCGACCCACCTTCCGTCGACCAGGACGGCGTCGGAGTCCCAGCCCGACCCGATCGCCACGCGCTCGGCCGGGCCCACGGCGCTCAGGAGACGGTCGTCGGCGCCGATCTCACTTCTTCGCCCCCTTCTTCGGCAGATAGAGGTCGGTGAGGGTGCCTTCGAAGGCCTCGGCAGCCATGCCGATGGTCTCCGAGAGCGTGGGGTGCGGGTGGATCGTCAGGCCGATGTCGGCCGCGTCGGCACCCATCTCGATGGCCAGGGCGGCCTCGGCGATGAGGTCCCCCGCCGCGGGGCCGACGATCCCGGCGCCGAGGATCCGGTCGGTCTCGGTGTCGAAGAGGACCTTGGTCGAGCCCTCCGAGCGCCCGAGCGAGAGCGAACGCCCGGACGCCGCCCACGGGAAGGTCCCCGAGCCGTACGACAGGCCGCGCGCCTTCGCCTCGGTCTCCGTGACCCCGACCCACGCCACCTCCGGGTCGGTGTAGGCGACCGACGGGATGCAGCGGGCGTCGAAGGCGCTCTTGTGCCCGGCGGCGACCTCGGCGGCGACCTTGCCCTCGTGCACCGCCTTGTGCGCGAGCATCGGCTGGCCGACGACGTCGCCGATCGCGAAGACGTGCGGGACGTTCGTGCGCATCTGCGCGTCGACCCCGACGAAGCCGCGCTCGTCCACCGAGACCCCGGCGGCGTCGAGGTCCAGTGCGGCGCCGAGGGGACGGCGCCCGACGGCCACCAGGACGGCGTCGAACGTGTCGGTCTCCGGTGCCTTCTTGCCGTCGAACGACACCACCAGCCCGTCGTCCGTGGCCTCGACGGCCGTGACCTTGGTGGAGAGGTGGATGTCCTCGTAGCGCGCGCCGATGTGCTTGGCCAGCGGGCCCACGATGTCCTTGTCCGCGCCGGGGATGAGCTGGTCCATCAGCTCGACCACGGTGATCCTCGAGCCCAGCTCGGCGTACACCGTCGCCATCTCGAGGCCGATGATCCCGCCGCCGAGGACGAGCAGGCGCCCGGGCACGTCGGCGATCTCGAGTGCCGAGGTCGAGTCGAGCACGCGCGGGTCGTCGTGGGGCACGAACGGCAGGCGGACCGGCTCCGAACCCGCGGCCACGATGACCTGGTCGAAGCCGACCACGGTGGTGGCGCCGTCGGGCGCGGTGACCTCGAGGCGGTGGGGCGAGAGGAATCGTCCCGACCCCTGCAGCGTCGAGACCTTCCGCTGCTTGGCCAGGCCCTTCAGCCCGCCGGTCAGCCGGCCGACGACGCCGTCCTTCCACGTGCGGAGCTCGTCCAGGTCGATCTCCGGCGCGCCGAACTTCACCCCGTGCCCGCTCATCTCCTTGGTCTCGGCGATGACCTTGGCTGCGTGCAGCAGCGCCTTCGACGGGATGCAGCCGACGT
This sequence comes from Actinomycetospora chibensis, assembly GCF_028737215.1. GTDB lineage: Bacteria > Actinomycetota > Actinomycetes > Mycobacteriales > Pseudonocardiaceae > Actinomycetospora > Actinomycetospora chibensis. The sequence goes on from NZ_JAQZAM010000012.1 coordinate 228,588, forward strand.
TGAGGCAGACGCCGCCGAGGCTGTCCCGGGCGTCCACCACCAGGACCTCGAGCCCGAGGTCGGCGGCCCGGAACGCGGCGGTGTAGCCGCCAGGGCCCGCCCCGAGGACGACGAGCCCGACGTGGCGGTCCGCGTCACCGACCGCGCCGTCGTCGGCGGCCGCCGGCGCGGACCGGTTCCGGGACGGCGCCCGCTCCGAGGCGCCCGTCTTGGAGGCGGGCGCCGGCGTCGACGGCGGTCCCGCAGCGCCACCCTCGGACGGCGTCACGACCATGATCGGCGTGCCGCGCGAGACCGTGTCGCCGACCGCGACCCGGATCTCGGTGACCGTCCCGGCGGTCTCGGCCGGGACGTCCATCGTGGCCTTGTCGGACTCGAGGGTGAGCAGCGGCTCGTCGAGGGCGACCTCGCTGCCCACGGCGACGTGGACCTCGATGACCGGGACGTCGGTGAAGTCGCCGATGTCGGGGACCTCGACCACGATCTCGTCGGCCATGGCGTACTCCTCTGCGGGGGACGGGACTTCGGTGGCCTCCGGCCATGTGAGCACTTCGGAGTGCTCCAGCACCCCGAAGTGCTCACATGCGCGGAGCGCACCTACAGCAGCAGACGGCGTTCGTCGCCCATGGTGTGCGCGAGGTGGCGGGTGAAGCGCGCGGCCAGGGCGCCGTCGATGACACGGTGGTCGTAGGACAGGCACAGCGGCAGCAGGGTGCGCGGCACGAAGGCCTCGCCGTCCCAGACCGGCGCGACCCGCGAGCGCACGACACCGAGGATGGCGACCTCGGGCGCGTTGACGATCGGTGTGAACGCCGTGCCGCCGATCCCGCCGAGGCTGGAGATCGTGAACGTGCCCCCGCTCATGTCGTCGGCCGTGAGCTTGCCGTCGCGCGCCCGCGCCGACACCTCCCCCAGCTCCTTGGACAGCTCGACGATGCCCTTGCGGTCGACGTCACGGATGACGGGGACGACCAGGCCGCCCGGGGTGTCGACGGCGACGCCGAGGTGGAAGTAGCGCTTCATGATCAGCGCGTCCTTCTCGGGCGTGAGCGAGCTGTTCAGCGTCGGGTAGGCCTTGAGTGCCGAGACCGACGCCTTCATGAGGAACGCGAGCAGCGTGACCCGGTAACCCTCGGCCTTGCCCTGGGTGTCGAGCTCCTTGCGGAAGCGGTCGGTCTCGGTGATGTCGGCGTCGTCGTTGTGCGTGACGTGCGGGACGTTCAGCCACGAGCGGTGCAGGAACGGGCCGGAGATCCGCGTGATCCTCGACAGCGGCTGCGTCTCGACCGGACCGAACTTCGAGAAGTCCTGGGCCGGGACCTCGGGGATGCCCGAGCCGCCGGACGGGGCCGCCGCCGGCGCCGCGGCGGGTGCCTGCGCGGGGCCGCGGACATAGGCCAGCAGGTCGGACTTGGTGATCCGTCCCTTGGGGCCGGTGGCCGGCACCTGGTCCAGGTCGACCTCGAACTCGCGGGCCAGCTTGCGCACGCTCGGGCCGGCGTGGACGGGGAGCCCGGAGCCGTTGCCCGAGCCGTTGCTCGCGCCGTTCGAGGAGGCGGCGGGCCCCGCCGCCGGAGCGGAGGCCTTCTCCGTCGGCGGCTCCTGCGCCGTGACCTCGGCGTCGGCGGCCGCGGGCGCGTCCTTCGGCACCGGAGCAGCCGACTCCGACTCCGGGGCCTCGGCCGGGCCGTCCTCCGTGGGCTCGCCGTCGGCGGCGTCGAGCCGAACCACCGGCGTGCCCTGGCTGACGGTGTCGCCGACCGCCACGAGCACCTCGGTGACGCGCCCGGCGTGCGACGACGGCACGTCCATCGTCGCCTTGTCGGACTCGAGGGTGGCCAGCGGATCGTCGACGGCGATCACGTCGCCGACCGCGACGTGGAGTTCGATGATCGGGACGTCGGTGAAGTCGCCGATGTCCGGGACCGAGACCTCGGTTGTCGAATCAGCCGATGCAGTGGGGGCCGTCATGGGATGCCTCGCGGTCTCGTCGATCTCGTCGGGGGTCAGGCGTGCGCGGGCGCGGGGCGCTCGGGGTCGATGCCGTAGCGCTCGATGGCCTCGGCGACCTTCTCGGTCGGGACGGCTCCGTCGCGGGCCAGGGCGGACAGCGTCGCGACCACCACGAAGCGCCGGTCGACCTCGAAGAAGTCGCGCAGCGCCTTGCGGTAGTCCGAGCGGCCGAAGCCGTCGGTGCCGAGCACGACGAAGCGGCGGTCGCCCACCCACTCCCGGATCTGGTCGGGGAAGGCCCGCATGTAGTCCGTCGCCGCGACGACGGGTCCGGCCGGGCGGTCGGCCAGGCACTGCTCGACCCAGGAGAGCCGGGGCGTCTCGGTGGGATGGAGCATGTTCCAGCGGGCGACGTCGATGCCGTCGCGCCGCAGCTCGGTGAAGCTCGGCGCGCTCCACACGTCGGCGACCACACCCCACTCGTCCTCGAGCATCTCGGCGGCGGCGATCACCTCGCGCAGGATCGTCCCCGAGCCCATGAGCTGGGCGCGCGGCTTCTGCTTGGCGCGGCTCTTCCGGGCTCCCGCCCCGACGGCCGGCGTCCCCTCCCGGAACAGGTAAAGACCCTTGACGATCCCCTCCTCGACGCCCTCGGGCATCGCCGGGTGGTGGTAGTTCTCGTTCATCAGGGTCAGGTAGTAGAAGACGTCCTCCTGCTCGGCGTACATCCGCCGCAGCCCGTCGGCGATGATCACGGCGACCTCGTAGGCGAAGGTCGGGTCGTAGGACACGCAGTTGGGGATCACCGACGAGTGCAGGTGCGAGTGGCCGTCCTCGTGCTGCAGGCCCTCGCCGTTGAGGGTCGTGCGCCCGGCGGTGCCGCCGAGCAGGAACCCGCGGGCGCGCAGGTCCCCCGCAGCCCAGGCGAGGTCGCCGACGCGCTGGAACCCGAACATCGAGTAGTAGATGTAGAACGGGATCATCGGGACGTCGCTGGTGGAGTACGCCGTCGCCGCCGCGATCCACGAGGACATCGCGCCCAGCTCGTTGATGCCCTCCTGGAGCAGCTGGCCGTTCTTGTCCTCCTTGTAGAACATCAGCTGGCCGGCGTCCTCGGGCGTGTAGAGCTGCCCGACCCGGGAGAAGATCCCGAACTGGCGGAACATGCCCTCCATGCCGAACGTGCGCGACTCGTCCGGGACGATCGGCACCACGTGCTTGCCGATCTTCTTGTCGCGCAGCAGCGTGTTGAGGACGCGGACGAACGCCATCGTCGTGGAGTTCTCGCGGTCGCCGGATCCGGCGAGCTGGCCGCCGAAGGCGGAGAGGTCCGGGACCTCCAGGGCCTCCGACGTGCGGCGGCGCGCGGGCAACGAGCCACCGAGCGCCTCGCGGTGCTTCCGGAGGTAGATCCCCTCCTCGCTGTCGGGCTCGAAGCGCAGGTAGGGCAGCGACTCCATGTCCTCGTCGGCGATCGGCAGGTCGAACCGGTCGCGGAAGATGGTGAGCTGCTCGCCCGCCATCTTCTTCTGCTGGTGGGAGATGTTCTGGCCCTCGCCGGCCTCCCCCATCCCGTAGCCCTTGACGGTCTTGGCGAGGATCACGGTGGGACGGTGCGGCTCGTCCACCGCGGCCGAGTAGGCCGCGTAGATCTTCGACGGGTCGTGCCCGCCGCGCGTCAGCGCCCAGATCTCCTCGTCGGTCCAGTCCTCGACCATGGCCGCGGTCTCCGGGTAGCGCCCGAAGAAGTGCTCGCGGACGTAGGCGCCGTCCCTGGACTTGAAGGTCTGGTACTCGCCGTCGACGGTCTCCTCCATGAGCTGGTGGAGCTTCCCGGTGGTGTCCGCGGCGAGCAGCTGGTCCCAGCGGCTCCCCCAGATGACCTTGATGACGTTCCAGCCCGCGCCCCGGAAGAGGCCCTCCAGCTCCTGGATGATCTTCCCGTTGCCGCGCACCGGGCCGTCGAGGCGCTGGAGGTTGCAGTTGACGACGAAGATCAGGTTGTCGAGGTGCTCCCGCCCGGCCAGCGAGATCGCGCCCAGCGACTCGGGCTCGTCCATCTCGCCGTCGCCCAGGAACGCCCAGACGTGGCGGTTCTCGGTCTCGGCCAGCCCCCGGCCCTGCAGGTACTTCAGGAAGCGGGCCTGGTAGATCGCCATCAGCGGGCCGAGGCCCATCGAGACGGTCGGGAACTGCCAGAAGTCCGGCATCAACCACGGGTGCGGGTACGACGACAGTCCGCTCCCGTCCGCCTCCTGGCGGAAGGAGTCCATCTGCTCCTCGGTGAGGCGGCCCTCGAGGAACGCGCGCGCGTAGATGCCGGGCGAGGAGTGCCCCTGCATCATCACGAGGTCGCCGCCGTGGTCGGCCGAGGGCGCGTGCCAGAAGTGCTGGAAGCCGGTGTCGTAGAGCGTCGCCGCCGACTGGAAGCTCGCGATGTGGCCGCCGAGCTCGGAGGACTCCTTGTTCGCGCGCAGCACCGTCGCGACGGCGTTCCAGCGGATGGCCGAGCGGATGCGGTGCTCCACCGCGCGGTCACCCGGGTGCGGGGGCTCGTCCTCCACCGCGATCGTGTTGACGTAGGGCGTCGTCGCCGAATAGGGCACGGGCGCGCCGGCCGCGCGGGCCTGGGCGATCAGCTCGTCGAGCAGGTCGTGGGCGCGCTGGGGTCCCTCCACCGCGAGGACCGACTCGAGCGCCTCCCGCCATTCGTCGGTCCCGGTCGGGTCCTGGTCGTCGTCAACCATGCGCGCAAGTCCTGTCAGTGCTCGTGGGGTGTGCGGGGAGTGCTCACGTGGCGCCGAACCGTCATCCGTCCCCGGAGACCCCACCCGGTCGGGGACCCTGCGTCAACCGCCGTTTCGAGCACCGGAAGGTCCGGCGTACGGGTGGCGATGTCACGGCCGGGCCGCCCATCTCGTCCTGGGGTACATGAGCACACCGAAGAAGCGGGTCCTGGTCATCGGCGCCGGCTACGCGGGCGCGACGGTCGCCGTGCGGCTGGCCGGCCGCGCGCGGGGACGGGCCGAGGTCACGGTGGTCAACCCGCGTCCGCGGTTCGTCAACCGGCTCCGCCTGCACCACGTCGCCATCGGCCGCGCGGTGCCCGCCCCGGACCTGCGCCGGATGCTGGGCGCGGGGGTCACCCTCGTCGAGGGCCACGTGACGACGCTCGACCCGGACGCCGGGCGCGCGATGGTCGCCGGGGCCGACGGCGCGCGGACCCTGGCGTTCGACCGGGTCGTCGTCGCCACCGGCAGCTCGACCGCGGCCGCGCCGGTGCCGGGCGGTGAGCTCGTCCACGCTGTCGGGGACCTGGAATCCGCCCACCGGCTGCGCAGGGCGTTCGCCGCGCTGCCCGCGGGCACACCCGTCAGCGTCGTCGGTGGCGGGTTCACCGGCCTCGAGACGGTCGCCGAGCTGGCCGAGACCCGTCCGGACGTGACGGTCCGCCTGGTGACCGCGGGCGAGGCCGGCGGGTGGTTCACCCCGGCGGCGGCGGAGCACGTGCGTCGCACGCTGGAGGGGCTCGGCGTGGAGGCGCTCGGCGGGACCCGGGTGCGGGCCGTGGCATCGGACCGCCTGGTGCTCGAGGACGGCGCCGAGGTGCCGTCCGGGCTCACCGTCTGGTGCGGCGGGTTCGCCGCGCCCCCGCTCGCCCGCGACGCCGGGATCGCCGTCGACGACCGGGGCGCGATCCTCACCGACGGCGCGCTGCGCTCGCTGTCGCACCCGGCGGTCCTGGCCGTCGGCGACGCGGGGCACACGCCCGCGCCGGACGGCGAGCGGTTCAGCATGTCCTGCCAGTTCGCGTTCCCGTCGGCCGCGCACGCCGCGGACGCCCTGGCCGGGGACGTCCTGATCGGGTTCGACTGTCCGGCCGCCGATGGCGCTGTCGACGATCGGCCGCTCGACCTCGGCTTCACCGCCCGCTGCGTCAGCCTCGTCCCGGCGGCACGCCGTGCTGCAGCCGACCACCGCGACCGACGTGGCCCGCGGGCGCGCCGTGACCGGGCGGGCGGCCGTGCTGGCCAAGCAGGTCCAGGTCCGGGGCACCGTCGCGGCGATCGGCCTCGAGCGGCGCCTGCCCGGGGCGATCCGCTGGCCGCACGCCGACCGGCCGGTCCAGGAGGCCCCGTCGGCCGCAGGGTCGGCGCCGTGACCCGCACCGAGGAGTTCACCGCGCTGCGCCCGCTGCTCTTCGCGATCGCCTACCGGATCCTGGGCAGCGTCAGCGAGGCCGAGGACGCCGTCCAGGAGACCTGGTTGCGCTACGAGTCGTCGGCGACCGAGCCCGCGTCGGTGAAGTCGTACCTGTCGGCCGTGGTCACGCGGCTCTCGATCGACGTCCTGCGCTCGGCCCGGGTCCGGCGGGAGTCCTACGTCGGGCCGTGGTTCCCCGAGCCGCTGCTCACCGACCCCTACGAGGACCCGGAACGGTCCGCGGAGCTCGCGGACTCGGTGTCGATGGCGGCGCTGCTGCTGCTCGAGCGCCTGAGCCCGCGGGAGCGCGCGGTGTTCGTGCTGCGGGAGGTGTTCGCGTTCGACTTCCCCGAGATCGCATCGGCGGTCGGGCGTTCGGAGGCGGCGTGCCGCCAGCTCGCGGTGCGGGCCCGCCGGCACATGGAGGAGGGCCGGCCACGGTTCGCGGCCGACCGCCGGGAGCGCGAGGAGCTCGCCGCCCGGTTCTTCGACGCCTTCGCCGACGGCGACCTCGACGGACTCCGGGAGCTGCTCGCGCCCGACGTGCAGGCGGTCAGCGACAGCGGCGGCAAGGGCCCGGCGCTCGCCCGTCCGGTGGTCGGGTCCGAGAACGTGGCCCGGCTGGTCGGCGGGTTCGCCGCCCTCATGCCCGGGGTCGTCGACATGGCCCCGCGCACGATCAACGACCAGCCCGGGGCGATCCTGCGGGACCGGGACGGCAAGATCGTCGCGATCATCGCGCTCGACGTCCTCGAGGGGCGGATCCAGACGATCCGCACGGTGATCAACCCCGACAAGCTCGAGCACCTGGGCCCGGTCGCCGACGCCTGGAAGGTGCGCGCGGACGCGATCGCCCGGCGGCATCGACGAGACTCCGGGGCGTGAGCTTCTTCGTGCGCCCCGCGGGCAGCGGCGACCGGTACGACTTCGACGGCACGACCTTCACGGTGAAGGCGGACGGCGGCGACACGGAGGGACGCGTCGCGGTGATGGAGCAGGAGGCGCCTGCCGGGCTGACGGTGCCGGCGCACACCCACGAGGGCGAGGACGAGATGTTCTACGTCCTCGAGGGCGAACTAGCGGGGTTCTGCGGCGACGAGCGCTGGACGGCGTCGGCGGGCGCGTTCCTCTTCCTGCCCCGCGACGTGGAGCACGGCTTCGAGGTCGTGGGCGACGCCCCGGCGCGGGCGCTCACCATCGTCGGCCCGGCGCGGTTCGACGCGCTGGTCGTGTCGCAGGGGCGCCGGCTGGACGGGTGATCACTCGGGCCGGCGACTCAGAGCGGGGCGTCGCGCAGCGCGAGCACCACGCGCATGACCCGCTCGACCGCCGTCTCGAACAGGGCGCCGCGCAGCTCGCCGCGGTCGGCCAGGTTCTGGCCCGCGAGCTCGACCATCGTCTCCGGCCCCACCCGCGCGACCAGCAGCGCGGCGACCTCGTCCAGCTCGAGTCCGGGGTTGTCCAGGCGCGTCAGCGCGAACTCGACGATCAGTTCCTCGTCCCGCACCGCGACCCCTCCCCTCGCTCCCACGGTAGTCGGCCGCCCGCGCGTCCGTCACCTCCGACGGAACCGCGTCGAGCAGCTAGAACGGCGGCGGGTCGTCGGAGGTGCTCCGGCCCGGTGTGGTCGTCGGTCCGGCCGACGGGGCGGGCCGGGCAGTCCTCTTGAGGAAGGTCTGGCGCCAGATGACGTCGTCGGCGTCGGGACCTGCGTGAGGTCCGTCGGCGGGCAGGGGCCGTGGGCCGGCTGCGGGCCGTGGCGCCGGCAGCGGCTCGAGGATCCTCTTCGGGCGGGTGGTGTGGTGGACGCCCGCGCGGGTGCAGATGGTGAAGTGCCCGGGCGTCGGTTGGCGGATCCGCCAGTGGGCGTGGTGCTTGGCCCGGTGGTGGTGGTGATCGACGACCCCGAGGTTGCCGGGCACGCTGGGCCCGCCGTGGGCGTGGTCGACGGTGTGGTCGAGGTCGGCCCGGTGGGCGGGGCGGCGGCAGGCGGGCACGATGCAGTGCCGGTCGCGGACCCGGACCCAGCGGTCGGTCTCGGCGCGGGGTCGGCGGCGGATGTGGTCGTCGGGGCCCGGCGCCGGCGGCCCGTCCCGGCCCGCTCCCAGGCGCTGGTGGAGCTCAGTGAGCAGTGACGCCCAGTCGCCGGTGCGGGTGCGATGGTCGTCAGGAGTGAGGGCGGCCAGCACCGTCGCCGGGACCTGGAGCTCGACGATCGCGGTGCACGACTCGCCCCGGGGTCGGGGCCCGGTATCTCGGTGAGGTGGCCGCGGGCGGCGCCGGGCGAGCAGGACGCGCTGCAGACGCCCGTCGTCGTCGGTGAGCACGATGCGCCACTCGCCGCCGTGGTGGCGCTGCAGCAGCGTGCGGGCGTGGGGGGCGAGCACGGTGCCGTAGCCGGGGACGGCAGCGGGGTGCTCGTCGAGCCCGAGTGCGGTGGTGAGCCGCAGGCGCAGTTCGGTGGTGCCGGAGCGGACGCGCCCGGAGCGGGGATCGGGGCCCTCGATCATGGGCGGCAGATCGGGAAGATCGGGGAGGTCCAGGAGGCCCTGCCCGAGGTCGGGCGTGTCGGGCGGGTCGCCCGGCCCTGTGCTGTCGTCCGGGTTGCCGTCGGTCGGGTCGCCGTCGCTGGGTCCCTCGTCCGGGCCGCGGTCGTTCGGCCCGCTGCCGTCCGGGCCGCCGTCGTCCGGGCCGCTGCCGTCCGGGCCGCCGTCGGTCGGGTTGCCGTCGGTCGGGTTGCCGTCGGTCGGGTCGCCGTCGGTCGGGTTGCCGTCGGTCGGGTCGCCGTCGCTGGGTCCCTCGTCCGGCCCGTCGTCCGGACCGCCGTCACCCGGCCCGCCCGACCCCCCGTCGCCGAGGTCGGTGGCCTGCCGGTGGTACTCGGCGGCGAGCAGGAGGGCGACGTCCCGGTCGGCGAGCCCGGCCGTGCTCTCGTCCAGCAGGCGTGCGGCGACCTCGGCGCGCAGCGTCCCGACCGGGGTCAACACCCCGAGCCCACGGACCGCCGCGGCCAGCCCGTCGACCCGGTCCCGCATCGCCAACCCCGTGGGCGCCGCCAGGTCGCACACCGAGAACGTCGCGGTCCCCGTCGGGTTCGGCGAGAGGATGACCCGCGCGTTCTTCTCCGCGCGCCGGGCGCGCCGCGCCGCCCACTCGGGATCGAGGGCCGCCGCGGTCTGCTCGATGCGCCGGATCAGCTCCCCCACCGGCAGCTCCGGCGCCTCGGGTAGCACTACCTGACACACGTGCCGGGCGAGGTCGTCGGCGAGATCGCGGGTCCACTCGCAGAACCGGGTGGCCTTGGGCTCGTCGAGCCAGCCCTCCCACAGCGCCTCCCCGACCGCCGGCAACCGGTCGGCCAGGTCCTCGGCCAGATCGAGCTTGCGGCTCGACATCGTGCGCGACCAGCCCAACACCGCGGCGACCTCGTCACCGGAGAACTCGTCCACCGCCGCGAGCCGCTCACAGCCCTGGGCCTGCGCCCGGCCCAGGTGGTGCATCGCGTCCAGCGCCCGGGCCGCGCCCCGGCTCTGGGCCCGGGCACATCCGCGCAGGTAGGCAGCGAGGTCCTCACCGGTCAGTGCCGCCGGCGACAGGCGCTCCAGGGCGGCGACCAGCTCCACCCCGGGCGGCAGGGCGTCCAGCTCGGCCGCCAGGCCGGAGCGGACATCCTGGTCGATGCTCACAGCCGGAACGCTAGCCGCGGCCCCCGACAGTCCCGGGCCGCCGACGACCCCGACAGCCCCTCCCGCAGGTCACAGATCGGTCACGATTCCCAGCTCAGGAGCGCGTGACCGGCTCGCCCGCGGCGGTCCGCACCTCCAGTCCGCGGACGCGGTCGGGCGGCAGGTCGGTGGACGCGCTGACGACGGCGTCCTGGCCGGGCGGCGGGCTCCACCGCGCGATCTCCTGCTCCGTGCCGTCCGCGCCCCGCACCACGAGGACGTAGGTGGTGCGCGGCGCGTCCGGCGGCGGCGTCGGGCGCGGCTCGCCCCGGTACAGGCAGCTCAGCGGGATCTGGGTGTCCCACGGCCGCGCGGTGAGCCCGGCGAGGCCCGACGTCTCGGAGTTCGCGACCGGCGGCAGGGCGAGCTCGCGGACGGTGCCCGGCGGGGGCGTCGGTGGTCGACGCAGCGGACCAGGCCGCGATGCCGAAGCCGCCGACCAGCGCGAGGACGAGGGCGATCGCGCCCGCGGCGTGCAGCTCCACCGGGCCACCGCGCGGGAGCAGCTCCCCGGCCGTGACGAACTGCCAGGCGAGGACGACCACCGCGAGCACGGCGGCGACCTGCACGGCCCGCAGCGGTCCGGGAGCCGCCCGCCGGGCGCCCCCGGGGCGGGACGCGGTGGTGGTGGATGAGTCCACGGGATCGTCCTCTCGATCGGCGACGGTCATCCCGTGACACGGACCGTGTGTCCCGAAGGTTCACCCGTCCTCGTGGAGGGCCCGTGCGAGGCGGTGACTCAGCGGACGGACCCGAGGGTCGGCCCGACCGTCCAGTCGCGGAAGGCGACCTCGGCGGGCCGGGTGATCGTGGGCTCGCGGGCCAGGCCGGTCTTCAGGTAGCTGGTCTGGCCGGGATAGAGGGTGCCGCCGGGCGGGTGGTAGCAGCCCACCTCCTGCTCACCGTCCTGCCAGGCACTGACGCTGCCCTCGTCCGGGTTCGCGGAGAACCGCACCCGGACGACGACGTCCGACCAGCGACCCACCGGCGCCGGCCCCAGGCTGCGCGTGAACGTGGACGGACCCGAGGGGTGGCCGTGGCCGCCGTGCAGGACGAGCTGGCCGTTCCACACCCGCAGGTCGACCGGCGCCGAGCCAGGACTGTCGTTCTTCCACTGGGTGATCACCTGGCGGCTCGACCCGCCGGCCGGGAAGTTCTCGTCGAGCCGCACGGAGAACGCGAAGTAGAGCTCGTCGCCCTCCTTCAGTGCGGGCACGGCGGGTTCGAGCTCGGTGCGCTGGTAGGGCCCGGACACCGCGAAACGCAGCGCGTCGCCGTCCATACGCGGCGGCGTCGTGCCGACGGTGTTCCAGGGGGTGGCGCGGAAGGCCTCGGGTCCACTGCCGAGCCACAGCGGGGCGGCCGGCGCGGTCGTCTTCGGGGTGGCGACGGCCGGTGTCGGGGTGACCACGGCTCCGTCGGTCTCGGGCGCGGCCGCCACGTCGCGGTCGGGCTCCTCGACGCGATCGGGCGCCTGGGGCGTACCGGGCCCGCGGCCGCCGTCCGAGCCGGGTCGCTGCGACGGCGGACCGTCCCCGGAGGTGAGCTCGACGGTGGAGGCCAGCGCTCCCCCGGCGACGACGCCCGCGAGCGCCACGGCGGTCAGGTTTCGGGCGTTGCGCGGGGGCCGACGGTGGGAGGTTCCGCCGGTCATCCGACGGAGTCGGGCCTCGACCTCACCGTGACGGTCGAGCAGGCGGTGTTGCGGCATGAGGGGTTCCTCCTGGTCACCAGAGGGTGCCAACGCGCCACGCCCCGACAAACGCTCGTGCGCAATCAGATGTCGCCCCAGCCCATCGAGATACGCCGTCTGCCGGACCCGAAGCTCCGCACGGTGTCGCAGGACCGCCGGGGTCTCGACCAGCAGCCGGACCTCGCGACCCCCTCGTGCACAGTGAGCGAATGGCGTCCCGCTCCGATTCGTCCGATCCGTGGTCCGGCACGCTCGTCCTGCCCGGCCGGACCGTCGTCCGCGGCCGCGGCGTGCGGGACCCGCTGCCGAGCGGCCGCGAGCCCGACTTCGGCCTCTATCTCGGCGTCGACTACACGCCGCGTTGGGAGCACGAGCGCCTCGAGTGGCCCGACTTCGGCGTGCCGCGCGACCCGCTCGCCGCGGTCCGGGCCATCGAGCGGCTGTACCGGCGGGCCCACGACGGCGAGCACGTCGAGACCGCCTGCAAGGCCGGCAAGGGACGCACCGGTACCGTCGTCGCCTGCCTCGCGATCCTCGACGGCCTCACGCCCAGCCACGCCGTGAGCTGGACGCGCGAGCACTACCACTACCGCGCGGTGCAGACGCCGTGGCAGCGGCGCTGGGTCCTGCGCTTCGCCGAGATGTCGCGGCGACGCGGCTAGAGCGTGTCTGACGAATCATCGGGCACGACTCTGACAAGATCTTGGTGTGCGTACGC
>NZ_JAQZAM010000013.1 GCF_028737215.1 Actinomycetospora chibensis
CTCCACGGCGCGCTCCCACCGTGACGGGCGGAGCGCCAGGTCGAGCACGACGACGGTCAGCGACGGCTCACCGGACCACCGCGCGACGAGCAGGTCGTGCAGCAGCCGGTCCGCGACGACGAGCACCTGGACGGGACGCACGATCCGAGGACGCTAGGCATGACGTGCGCCACAGTCGTCCCCAAGATGCAGGAGAAACCGTCCGCAATCCGAAACGGAACCGTTCTGTGACGGCTTGTCAGGCAACCTGAGCCGCTGTACGACCGAACAGCAGATACTTCAGGTCTCAACGCCGTAGACAGCCCCGAAAAGCATCCAGATGTCGGTCACTCCCCGTGCTTGACGTGCCATCGACCGGGTGGTCACGCTGAACACACCGCCGATGTGGCAGGGCGCCGAAGGATGTTCCTCCGGGGGGAACGATGAATGTGGTCGAACGATGAATGTGGTCGTGGGTGGGCGCGGGACGCTGCTCACCGATCTGCTGGGGACGACGCTGACCGCGCACGGACACGCGGTGACGCTCGGGCCGGCCGCACGGGAGGGGCTGGTCGCCGTCGTGGCGGCGGTCGGCCCGGACCTGGTGATCGCCGACCATCTCGCCGACGCCGACCGCGACGTCGCCGTGTTCGTCCGAGCGCTGCGCGAGGCCGGTGGCGGGCGGTCCGCGGTCCTGGTGCTCACCTCCGACGACCTCCGCTCCTCCGTCGACGCCGCCCTGGCCGCCGGCGCTCGCGCCTACCTCCACCGCAGTCACGGTGTCGAGTCGCTGCTGCGGGCGCTGCGGCGTGTGGCCGCCGGCGAGATCGTGATCAGCGCCCCGCGCACGCCGGTGGACCAGGACCCGGCCGGGGCCCACGCACGTCGGCTGGTGTCGTTGCTGACCGAGCGTGAGATCGAGTGTCTCGCCCTGCTCGTCGAGGGCGTGAGCACCCGCGAGATGGAGCGGCGCCTCGGCATCGCCACCCTGACGGTCCGCAGCCACGTGCAGTCGATGCTCTCGAAGCTCGGGGTGCACTCGCGGCTGGAGGCCGCCTCGCTCGCCGTGCGTCACGACCTCCTGGTCGGCCGGGCGCTGCCCTCCCGGGCCGGCTGACGACAGTGCGCGCCGACGCCGCCACCCTCCCCGACCTGACCGATCTCGCGTTCTGGGCGGCTCCGGAGTCCGCGCGGCTCGCCGCCTTCGCCCACCTGCGGTCCCTGGACCGTCCGGTGTTCTTCGCCGAGCCGCGGGTGCCGCTGCTCCGCCCCGGCGGGGGGTTCCACGCCCTGGTGCGCCACGCCGACGTGCTCGAGGCCAGCCGCCTCACCGCCGTGTTCTCCAGCGAACCCGCCGCGGTGAGCCCCGAGCCGCCGCCCTGGCTCCCGATGGTGTTCGGCCGTCCCCTGGTGAACATGGACGACCCCCGGCACGCGCGCCTGCGCCGGATCGTGTCCCGCGCGTTCGCCCCCCGGCGCCTCGAGGCCCTCGACGTCGAGATCGCGGAGATCGTCGACGAGATCGTCACCCGGCTGGAGCGCCGGGGCTCGGGCGACTTCGTGGCCGACGCGGCCCGCGAGCTGCCGATCCACGTGATCTGCTCGATGCTCGGGATCCCGCGCGAGCGACGCGGGTTCGTCCTCTCGCGCATCGACGTCATGACCGAGTACTCCGGGGTGCGCGGGGAGATGCACCGCCTCGCGACGGCACGGCTGCTGCTGGGGAACCTGCGGGCGATCGTCGACCTGCGCCGGTTCGTCGTGGGTCTCGGGAGGCAGCGCCGGCGCGACCCGGGCGACGACATCCTGTCCGCGCTGGTCACCGCCGACGTCGACGGCGAGCGGCTCTCGTTGCGCGAGCTGGGGTCGTTCTTCGACCTGCTCCTCGTCGCCGGCAACGAGACCGTGCGCAACGCCGCCTCGCACGGGCTGGTGCTGCTCTCCGAGCACCCCGGGGAGCGCGAGCGGCTCGCCGCCGACCCGGACGCGCTGATGGGCACCGCGATCGAGGAGATCGTGCGGATGTGCTCGCCGATCGTCCAGTTCCGGCGCACCCTGACCCGCGACCACGAGCTGCGCGGCCACCCGCTGCCGGCCGGGTCCAAGGTCGTGCTGTTCTACGGCTCGGCCAACCGGGACGAGGCCGTCTTCGACGCCCCCGACACCTTCGACGTCGGGCGCCGGCCCAACCCGCACGTCGGCTTCGGCGGGCCCGGCGCGCACCTGTGCCTGGGCGCCCACCTCGCCCGCCGCGAGCTGGGGGCCCTGTTCCGGGCGGTGCTCGCGCGCCTGCCCCACCTGCGGACGGCCGGGCCGGCGGTGCCGCTGCTCTCGTCGTTCGACCACGGCATCGTCGCGCTGCCCTACACCGTGTGACCCGTACGCCGTGTGGCACGCCTCAGGAGCGCACCGCGCCGGGCACGACCCTCGTGCGCACCGAGGCGGCCCGTTTGAGGACCCTGTCCGCGGCGGCGTAGAGGCGCGGGTCGTCGAGCACCCGGTTGCGCAGCCGCCGCACGGGCTCGCGGCGCGCCCAGTGCAGCGCGGCGGACGGGCCACGACGCACGATCCGGCCCTCGGCGACGACCAGGTCGCGGCTGCGGAAGCAGTCCTTGTAGCCCTTGGCGCCGCGCCCCATGTCGATCTCGAGGATGCCGTCGGCGGCGGCGTGCTCGGCGAGCATGAGGTGGTGCAGCAGGCCCGGGGAGTAGTGGCGGAATTCCATGTCGAACGCCGGGAACCAGCCGGCCAGGGACGACCCGCTGCGCAGACCGAAGTGCCCGGCGACCGGGGTGTCGCCGGCCCGGAGCACCGAGAGCGTGCCCGCGAACGACTCGGTTCGCGTGTCCAGCAGCGACTCGAGCAGCTCGCGGATCCAGGGGACGCGGAACCGGTCGCTGCGCCCGGTGCGCTGGTACTGCTGCGACTTCCAGTCCATGATCCGGCGCAGGCCGTCGGGGTCGGCGGTGCCGAGCGTGAACGTCACGGTGCCGTGGTCACGCCCGAGCGCCCGGCGCTTGCGCTCCAGCTCGGAGAGGAACGACTTCGACCGCGAGCGCACGTGCGCCCGGAACGCCGCGTAGCCGCCACTGAGATCCATCACCGGCGACGGCACGCGCAGCGCCTGGAAGCGCTCGAACGGCTTCTGGCCGTCGACGAGGTGGTCGAACTCCCACACCGACAGCCCGCAGGCCCGCAGGAGCTGCTGCGGATCCCACTCGACGTCCGGGGCGTGCACCAGCCCGTGCGCGTCGGTGAGCCCGGGAGCGGGCGGGGTGCCGTAGCCCCACGGCCCGCGCTCGAAGGGGAAGAACCCGACGGTGCCGACCGACTCCTCGAGCACCGCGACGCGCAGCTGCGGGCGCACCCGCCCCACCGCCAGCACGAACTCCGGCGCGAGGAACGGGTGCGCCGTCGCACCGGTGCCCTGGAACCCGCGCCAGCTCTCGAGGTCGGACGCGCCGAGCTCGTCCGGACGGACCACCCTGATCTGCACGTCGTCGCCCCCACGTCGTCCAGGGTCCCCACCCCCGGCCCTGTGCCCGGCAACCCTAGGGACGTGAAGGCCGCGTGACGTCGTGCGAGTGGACCACCCGACGTAAGCACCGTGCGGGTGGCCGCCGCGTGCAGCGCTACCTCGGGCAGAGGCAGAAGGGGTGGCCGACGGGGTCGAGGAGGACGCGCCACCGGTCACCCGGCTGGTCGTCGGGCAGCGACGCGCCGAGCTCACGGGCCCGGTCGATCGCGGCGTCGAGGTCGTCCACCGCGAGGTCGAGGTGGTAGCGCTTGGTGCCCTCGGGGTCCGGCCACGGCGGCGCGACCCAGCCCGGCACGCGTCCGAAGCCGATCGGGGCGCCCTCGCCCGAGATCATCGCGTACTCGTCCTCGGCGTGGACGACGTCCCAACCGAGCAGGGCACCGTAGAAGGCGGCCTGCGCCCGCGGGTCGGGGCCGTCGAGATTGAGCATGGCGAGTGTCGTGGACATGCCGCCGACGCTAGGGCTCGTTCCTGACAGGGTGCGTCAGGTTGCGCTCACCCGTGCAGGAGCGAGGGACGCCCTCGCTGCGTCCCACGCAGCTGGGGACGCCCTCGCGCCGCCACCCACCCGGCCCACCCTGGTTCACCCCATCCGGTGGACCCGCCCGTTCCGGTCGTTCGGGAGCTAACGGTCCCGGCACACGCTCCGACAACCGGGCACACAGCGTCCGACCGGCCGCTGGAGGGCTACGCCGTTCGGGGGTCGATCATGGGGCAGCACCACCGGCGGGAGGACACCCTCGTGACGCCGGCGACGGTGCCGGCGCCCGCCCACCGCGTGCCGCAGGACGCCCCGCCCGCCGGGCTCGGCTACCCCGCACCGACGGCCTACCGCCCGCACCCGGTCACCGGCGTGCCCACCCCGCCCCGTGGCGCGGTCGCCGCCCACCCCGCCCCGGCCGTCCGCACGGCACCGCGCACCGCCCGGCCCGGGACCCGCACCCCGCTGGCCGTCGCCGTCGCGGGTGCCGCGATCGCGCTGATCGGGATCGGCTCGCAGCTCCCGTCGCTCGTCGACGCCGTGTCCACCACGGCCGCGAGCGCACCGAGCCCCGCGAGCGCCCCGGCCTCCCCCGCCGTCGCCCAGCAGTGCGCCACGGTGGTCGCCGACGCCCTGGACGACACCGTCACCTCGCTCGGGCAGACGCCGAGCGACCGGTGGGACGGCGTCGTCGACGCCCGCGGGGACGCGCTCGCCGCGACCTACGGCACCACGTCGTCCGAGCACGACGCCTTCGTCGCCGGCTCGGACGACATCCTCGGCTGGCTGCGCGACGGCTCGACCGAGGACTACGGCACGGTCACCACCCGCGTCGCCCGGACCGTCGCCACGGCCTGCGGCTCCTGACGCACGTGCGTGACCTTCCGAGCCATAGCCCAGAAGATCACGCACGAGGGAGGCGGCGGCGGACGATGCCGGCGGCGGCGAGCAGGGCGGAGACGCCGGCGGTCGCGACCGCGACGTCGCGCAGCACGATCGGCAGGAGCACCACCCCGGTCGAGCCCGCCGAGAGCAGCCCGCGGCCGTCGCCGATCGCCGGCTTCGAGACCTCGGTCGGAGGGGCACCGGACGCCGCGCCCGGGTGGCCCTCGGGCGGGAGCTGGTGCTCCGGGACGTTGTCGGCGGGCGCCGTCTGCGGCGGCGCCGTGTCGGTCACGAGCATCTCGTGGTCCGAGTCCGACCACGCGTCCTCGAACGTCGACCGCGGCACCACCGAGATCGCGCCGCTCGGGTCGCCGGGGTCGGCGAGGTACACGTTCTCGTCGTCGATGCCCGTCACCACGACGGCGTGGTTCGCGTCGGAGCCGCCGTCCGAGGCCCCACTCGATCCGTCGTCGTCCGCGCGGTACCAGACCTCGTCGGAGTCGACGTAGGCGATGATGTCGCGGTCCTGGTCGAGCAGGAGCTCGAGGTCCTTCAGGCTCCCGTGCGTGGTGGTCGCGGGAATGCCGTAGCTCTCGAGCAGCGCCTCGCCCTCCGACGACGTCATGCCCGACGCGTCGTCCGGCGCGCCGTCGCCGTTGGTGTCGGTGGTGGTGAGCCAGCCGTGCTCGATCGCGCGGGCCACGACCTCGCCCTCGCCGACGTTGGTGCCCTGCCACTCGCCCACGACCTGCGCGACCGCCGCCGGCACGCAGTAGCCGTTGACCGACTGCGCGTACCAGTAGGACGAGGCCTGCTCGGGGTCGCCGTGCATGCCGCCGTCGTCGCGGGCCGCCGAGGCGTCCGCGGGCAGGGCCCCGTCGCGGAAGTTGTCCTCGTGGCGGTACCAGTCGGTCGACCAGCCGCCGTCGGTCACCGGGTGGACCTCGTCGTCGGTGACCAGCCCGTCGCCGTCGGCGTCGGTCCACGCGAGGTCGAGCACGCCGTCGCCGTTGGTGTCCACCGCGGTGACGTCGACCAGCCCGTCGCCGTCGAGGTCGGTGAAGAGGTCGGCAGACTCGTCGACGGGCAGGTCCTGCGTAGCCGGGTGTCCCGCGTCGAAGTCCACGCCGCTTCGACGTCGCCGGGCGGGCGGAATGTTCCGGGCCAGGTCCCGGGCCGGGGTGGCCTCAGGCCTGGGTGATGAGCGCGTCGGTGCGGATCGCCGAGATGTGCCGGTCGCGGGCGGTGCGACGAGCACGGTCCGACGCCTGGTTCTGCGCGACGCTGACGCCCAGCAGGGCACCGGTCACGAAGAACACGCCGATGACGACCACGGCCACGATGACGAACATCCGTCTCTCCTCTTCCCGAGCGCCGGGAACGCCCCTGCACTCATGGATCCAGACGGCTGTCCCCCCGCCGTGGTTGGCGGCCGGCGCCCGTCGGCAACGTCACGGGCGTCGTCTCGCGCCCCGGACGCAACCTCCGCGCCGTCACGCGCCCGTGACACGCGAGCGGGCGTCGCGGGGGTGGGACGGGGGTACGCAGCCCGGTGATGAGCAGCGACCCGAAGGTCCCCACCGAGAAGAACCCCGACACGGCGCCCGACGCCGACCCCGAGGAGGTCGACCCGGCCTTCGACATCGACCTCGAGCCCGACGAGCAGGGCCTGGCCGGCTCCGGCGAAGAGCCCAGCGGCTGACCTACCAGCCCAGGAGGCCGGGCAGCCGCTGGCTCACCGCCGCGGAGAGCGTGCGGCTGTACGACGCCGTGAGGTGGTTGTCGTCGAGGTAGACGAGCACGTTGCCGATCTCGGGCGGACAGGTCGTGGGGGTGCAGATCTCGTCGCTGAGGTCGAGGAACCCGACGTTGTCCGGCACGCCGTCGAGCAGCGCGTACGGCGGGTCGGCGGCCAGGAGCTCGCCGCGGGGGATCTCGCAGTCGGGGGCACCGCGCCCCAGCGCCTCGAGGCACTCCGCGGGCCGGTGGTCGAAGCGCGGGTTGTCGCGCACGGCCACGACGGGGACGCCGGCGGCGTCGAGACGCTGCCAGGCGGCCACGAAGCCCTCCGGGGTCTGCTCGGTGAGCCCCTGCCGGACGTCGCGTGACGCGCTGACGACCACCGCGTCCGGCGGCGCGGCGGCGAGGTGCTCGATCGCGGCCTCGTTCCACGCGATGCACGAGGCGTCGGCCGGGTCGGTCTCCGACGCCGTCGAGAACGGGCAGCGGGCGCGGACGAGCGTGCGCACCTCCCAGTGCTGCTCCCGCGCCAGCGGCTCGAGGGCCGGGAGGATCTGCTGCATGTGGGAGTCGCCGACGAGGGTGACGCGGCGCTGCGGCTCGCCCTCGGCGCTGATCGGCACGCACTCCTCGAGCACGGGGTGGTCGGCCACCGGGGCGCACCCGGCCCGGTAGTCCGCCCAGTCGTCCTGCAGCCGCGCCAGCGACGGCTCGACCGGCGCCGCGGGGTCGCCGTCGACGACGTGGTCCGCCGCGAGCGCACCGGACAGGGCCAGGGCGCCCGGGTGGGAGGGGTCGCCGAGGGCGACGGGCGCGCCCGCCCCGGCCGCCGCGACGGCGGACCACACGCCGAGCGCGACCAGCGCCGGGGCCAGGCAGGCCGCCACCAGCGCCGGCGCCCGCACCCGGCCCAGCCGCGCGAGCGACACCGCGCGCAGCGGCTCCTCCAGGAGGTGGTGGGTGGCGATCGCGAGAGCCACCGAGACCGCGACGACCACCAGCCCGCCGACCGGCCCCGCGGCCGGGAGCCCGGCGAGCACCAGGAACACGACGAGCACCGGCCAGTGCCACAGGTAGAGCGGGAAGCTGATCTTCCCCAGGTACTGGGCGGCGCGCGTGGAGAGCAGTCGGTCGGCGCCCCCGGTGCGGCCCGCCACGATGATCGCGACCGCGGACAGCACCGGCCACAGCGCGAGGTAGCCGGGGAAGGCGGCGCCGACGTCGAGGACCGCGCCGCACGTCACCAGGCCCGCGACGCCGACCCACCCGAGCACGGCGCGCGCCACCGTCCCGAGCCGCACCCGGTCGATCACGAGGGCGAGGAGGCCGCCGAGGGCGAACTCCCAGAGGCGCGTGCGGGCGTCGAAGTAGGCGAAGGCCTGGTCGGAGGACGTGGCGATCACCGAGTGCGCGAAGGACGCGAGCGCGACCGCGGCGAGGGCCGCGAGCAGCGCGGCGCGCACATCGGCACCCCGGAACCGCGCCCACCGCGCCACGGCGAGCACCAGCAGCGGGGCCAGCAGGTAGAACTGGGCCTGGATCGACAGCGACCAGAAGTGCTGGGCGACGCTCGCGGCGCCGTTGTCGGCGTAGTAGTCGACCGAGTCGAGCGCCAGGCGCCAGTTCTCGACGAAGAACGCCGAGGCCAGCAGCTCGTGCAGGTTGCGCGACCACGTCGAGGCCGGCAGCAGGACCGCCGCGACCACCGTGCTGACGGCCAGGACCAGCCCGGCGGTGGGAAAGAGCCGCCAGAACAGCCGGGTCCACGTGGTGGCGAGCGCGACCCGCTCGCCCCGGATCGCGCTGCGCGCGGTCATCCCGAGGATGAAGAAGCCCGAGAGCAGGAAGAAGACGTCGACGCCGCCGGAGACGCGCCCGATCCAGACGTGGTAGACGACGACGAGGACGGCGGCGAGACCCCGCAGCCCCTCGATCTCGGGACGGCGGGCGCTGCGGGTCGTGCCCGGCGCGCGGTCGACGGTCTCGAGACCGGCCACTCCTGCTCCCCTCGCCCTCACCCCGTCACACCCTGCGGCGGCCCGCTCGCCGCCGGTGACCAGCCTCCCGCACGGTCCGTGAGGTGCGGGTGCCGGGCCGGGCACGTGCTCTACTGGGCCCGATGGAGACCGCGGAGATGCCCCGACGCACCCGCAAGCGGCACGAGCGCCACGACCGCGTCTTCGAGGCAGCGGTGGCGCTGATCGTCGAGAAGGGCTTCGACGACACCTCGATGAACGACGTCGCCGCCCGCGCGGGCCTCTCGCGCACCACGGTGTTCAACCACTTCCCCCGCAAGATGGCCTTCCTCGACGAGTGGGCCCTGCGGCGACGCGAGCGCGCGGCGTCGTCGTTCGCCCACGAGCCCGGGGCCCTGCTGCCGCTGCGCGAGGTCCTCGGCCGCTACCTCGCGGCCCTCGCCGATCTCAATGTCGAGACCCGGCGCGAGACGGTCGCCCTCATGCCCCCGCGGCTCCGCCACACCGACTGGCTGGTGACCCATCCCCTCGTCCGCGACCTCGCCGAGTTCGTCACCGAGTCGGGCGTCGCGCTGCGCCCCCACGCCGGGCCGGACCAGATCGGGCGGATGCTGGCGCTCGGCTACTTCTCGGCCGTGATCCGCTGGATCGACGTCGAGCCCGCGCCGTTCGACCTCGCCACGGAGCTCTCCGACCTGCTCGAGACCGTGCTCACGGGCGCTCTGGCCGAGTGACCCCGTGGGTGACCCGCCGGACCTGACCGGGTTCTCGGCCGGCCGTGGAGACATACCGCGCCCGGGTTGTCCCTCGTCCGTGTGAGTCCGTGACACGACCGTTATCGAGTCGTGACATCACTCGTTGTCCGACTCGAGGGAACGCAGCGTCACGTTCCCTCAGGCATGTGAGGGCTCGCCCTCGCGCGCCGACACCGCTTCCCACCTGACGCGAGGGGTTCTTCCGTATGGGCATGCACTCTGCTCGCCGCACCGGCTCGACGACGACCGTCGCAGGTCGCGGGCTGTTCACCGCCACCGCCGCCTTCGCCCTGATCGGCGGCGGCACCGGGATGGCGTTCGCCGGCGAGGCGCCCTCGTCCCACGGCCACGAGAGCTCGCACAGCGGGACCGCCGAGCACGGCAGCGATCACACGAGCGACTGCGAGATCCCGGTCGTCGACCCGGCGAACGAGCAGCTCGACGCCACGGTCAACGGCGCCACCGGCGGCGCGACCACCCAGGCCCTCGAGGCCGGCAACGAGGCCGTCGCCCCGGTGCACGACGCGGTCTGCCCGCCGGCCAGCGAGATCCTCGACCCGCTCAGCGGCCAGCTCCCGTCCGCCGGCGACGAGGAGGAGGACGGGGAGGAGGACGAGGAGGCCACCCCGCGGGCCACCTCCGAGGAGCCGGAGGAGTCCGCCGAGTCGGAGGAGGCCGGGAAGACCGCGGAGACCGCGTCCTCGGCCACCCAGGAGCCCACGATCACCGATATCCCGGCCATGGCGCCCGCCGCGTCCTGATCCAGGACGCCGCACGGCCCGCGGCCCCGGTGACGTCCCCGAAACGTCACCGGGGCCGCTTGCTGTCCGCCCCTTTCGACCGGGTCAGCCCGGGTCAGCCCGCCGGCAGGAGCGCCCCGATGTCGGTGACCTGGTCGGCGGGCGGCGGCGCCACGGTGACCGGCAGACCGTGCTCGGTGAGGTCCAGGGTCACCGCGGTCGAGGTCGCGGGACGGCCGGGGCGCTCGGGGGCCGTGGTGGTCTGGGCGATGCGGCGCAGGAGTCCCTGCTCGTCGACCCAGCAGTCGGTCGGCAGGCGGCTCGTGCCGATCTGCGCGACGAGGCGGTCGATCGCCGGCCGCTGCGCCGGGTCCGCCGCCGCGGGGGTGGCGAGCAGGTCCACCGTCGCGGCGTAGTGCGTCGTGGGCGTCCCGTCCACCGGCTCCGGCCCCACGAGGCGGGCCTCGGTGACGCCCTGCAGGGCGGCGACCTGCTGCAACGGGTCGGTCGGTGTGCCCGCGAGCTGCGGGAGCGGTCCGCCGAGCGTCGCGGCCGCCAGCCGGTCGAGGGCGATCGACGCCCACGCTCGCCCACCGGGGACCAGGAGCGCGACCGCCGGCGGCACCTGGGCGTAGAGCTGCCCACCGACCAGCAGCACCCGCGTCCCGCCGCCGAGCAGGGGCACCGTGACGGTCGTGTCGGCGCTGCGCGCGACGAGGTCCGCAACGCCGCTGCCCGTCACCTCGGTCCCGGGCGTGCCCGGCGGGCCGGTGCGGGACGTGAACGCCACCCGCGCGGTGCGCTCCTCGTAGGTCCGGCCGACCGCGTCGCGGACCTCCGTGAGCGGGTCGTCGCTGCCGCACCCCGCGACCAGCGCGAGCAGGAGCGCGAGGACGGCCAGCACCCCGGAGCGTCGCGCCACCGGATCAGTATCGCTGCTCGGTGCCCCATCGCCGCCCGGACACCGCAACGGCCCCGACCCGCGAGGAGCGGGCCGGGGCCGGGGCGGCGCTGGGGAGCGGGGTCTTCAGGGGGACGAGGTCAGTGCAGACTGCGGGTGCGTCGCGCGCGGGAGTTCTCCTCGAGGCGCTGGCGCCAGAGCTCCCAGGTGTCGGGGTCGATCGCCTGCCCGGCCGGCGGCGTGTGCGGCGTCCGCGGCGAGGGCAGGAGGGCCGGGCGGGCCGCACGGACACTGCCGGCCGGGAGGGCGGGCATGCTGCCGGTGAGCGGCTCCCAGGGCCAGGACTCGCGCACCGCCCGGGAGCGGTGGAAGCCGAGGCCCATGATCCAGCCGAAGATCAGGTGGCCGATCAGCGAGAGCGTCAGCGTGGTCGCCGTGACCGGGAACATCATGGTCTGGCCCAGCGGCGCGATCCAGACGGTGGCGATCAGCCCGGCCCACACGGGGAAGACCGAGAACGCGACGGCCGCCAGCACCGCCACACGGCGCGAGCACTTCTGCAGCCCCATCGCCGAGGCGATCGCGAAGAACGTGATGCCGATGCCGCCACCGTCGCCGATGTAGCGCCAGAGGTAGCCGACGACGGCGCCGGAGGTCATGTCGTCCGGGTTGCCGGTGATCCAGGTGCCCATCACCGGGATGAAGTCGGCCCACCAGCCGAAGACGTGGACGGTGGTGAGCCGGAAGCCGTCGTAGATCGCGCAGCCGACGACGCCCCAGAGCATGCCGTCGGCGATGACACGGTCGCCCTGGTGCGGCGCGAGCACGGTGAGGGCGACGATCGCGGCGGCGAGGGGGATGACGAGGATCGGGGCGGAGTCCTGCATCCTCATGACGCCGAACACGTGGGCGGAGATCGCCAGCAGCGGCAGGGCCGCCAGCATCAGGTGGAGCCCGATCCGCAGCAGGCCGGCAC
Organism: Actinomycetospora chibensis; assembly: GCF_028737215.1. Lineage (GTDB taxonomy): Bacteria > Actinomycetota > Actinomycetes > Mycobacteriales > Pseudonocardiaceae > Actinomycetospora > Actinomycetospora chibensis. The sequence goes on from NZ_JAQZAM010000013.1 coordinate 11,972, forward strand.
CGTCACGGCCGCGGAGACCTCTGGTGGTGCCCGGACCCGACCCCGTGGCGGGGCGCTCCGGTGTGGTCGTCGTGTTCATCGCCGGGAACGCTAGGGAATCGGGCGGGTACGCACCGCGAACCTGAGAGAGGCTGAGGAGAACGCCGCCCACGCGCCGTCGGCGCGCGACGACCGGCGAGGCCGCTCACCCGTTCGGAGCACGGCGAGCGGTGGCGCCGACCGCAATCTCCTCATTCGGGCGGCCCGGGCGAATCCCCGGCGACGACCCGCGCGGGACACGCGCCGAGCGGGCCGCCGGTCCGGGTCCGCGCGTCGCCGGCGCCGTCCGCCGGACCGGTCGTCGACGCCGGGCCGACACCAACCCGTGACCGGACCGAGATCAGGGCGCTCCGGAACCCGGAGGCCGACCGACCGGGTGTGGTGGAGGCGTGCAGGCAGGATGGAGCAGCCATCCGCCGCGAGGGGCAGGCCGTTCGGCCCAAGGACACGCTCGGAAGCACCTTGAGGCCTCGGTCGGGTGACAATCTGTTCGCACATGAGCACGGTCCGCACGGCCGCGGGGTGGGCGCGAGACGCCCGCCCGGACCGACCCGGGAGACGCCCTCGATGACCGACGTGGTGACCCACGCCGACCCCTCGTCCGGCGACGGCCGACGCGGATCACGCACCCGCCGCGCCCACCGGGGCCTCCGGGTGCCCGGCAGTGTGCCCGCCGGCGGCACCGAGCGCACGGACGACGACGGGCGCCCGCGTCACCGGCGCACCCCTGGCACTGCTCCGTTCGTGGCGACGACGACCGGCGCAACCCGCCACCGCGCGGCGTCCCGTGACGCCGCCGGCCCCGCCGGCGACGACGACCCCACGACCCCGATCGCGCTCGTCCCGACCACCCACGCACCCACGGCGCAGGTCGAGCCCGCGACCACCCACGTCGCGGCGACCGGGCTGACCGCGGCGACCTCGGTGACCGCGCTGACCTCGCCCACGTCGACCGGTCGGCACGCCGCCATCGACGCCACGAGCCACGCCCCGGCCGCGGTCCCCGGCACCGCGATCGGCCCGCCGAGCGGCCGTCACGCCGCCCCGACCTCCCGGGTCGCCGCCGCCGCACCGACCACGACCGCGACGCCGGCCACGACCACCGGGGCCACGACCTCCGGGACCACGGCATCGAGCGGGTCCGCCGAGCCCTCCGCCCGCCGTCGGGGCCTCCCCCTGCGGGCCACGATCGGCCTGATCGGCGGCGGCGGGGTGGCCGCGCTCTTCGCACTGACCACGCCCGGCTCGCCGGTGTCGACGTCCGCCCCGCTCGAGGCGGCCCCGTCGTCGGCCGCGCCCGCGGGCCTGTTCTCCCCCGTCGTGCCGAGCAGCCCCGACGCGTCGACGTCGTCCGCGCTGCCCGTGGTGCCGGTGACGCCGCCGTCGGTGTCCTCCACCACCCCGACCAGCGAGGGGCCGCAGCCCGTGATCGGCGCCCTGTTCGACGCCGCGTCCGGGGCGTTCTCCGACCTGTTCGACAACAGCGCCAACGACGGGCTGGTCGAGAACGGACCCCGTCCGCGGATCGTCGCGAACCCGGACGACCCGGACCGTCAGGCGTGGCAGTTCTCGCTCGGCCCCGGCGGCAAGCGCAGCGAGGTGCTGCCACAGGGCCCGGGCACCGAGCCGGTCGACGGCGACCAGCAGTTCGTCCGCTACACCGCGCAGCTCTCCGACGACTTCCCCACGGACACGGGCAACTGGCAGGTCATCCTGCAGTGGCACCACACGTCGCCCAACGGGTCGCCGCCGCTCGCGCTCCAGGTCACCCGCGGCCAGCTCTACATGGTCAGCGAGGGCGACGACATGCAGGCGATCGGGCCGGTGTCGCCGGGGCAGCGGATCGACCTCGCGATGAAGATCACGTTCGCGCAGGACCCCAGCGAGGGCTCGGTGACGGTGTGGCGGGACGGTCGTCCCACCGGCGTCACGAACTGGAGCCCCCGCGACGGGACCATGAGCACGCACGCGGCGTACCTGAAGATGGGCATGTACCGCGCGCAGGCCATCCGCGAGGGCGGCTCGATCATCGTCACCGACCTCAAGATCGGGCGGGACGCCGCGGGGATCGGCGGCATCGGGCCGCGCGCGAGGGACTAGCTCGGGGCCCCACCTCACGCGCCACCGGCACCCCGGGCCCCTAACCTGGCCCGATGCCCAGCCGCGTCCTCGACCTGGTGCGGGGACGTCCCGGGCCGGCGCCCGGCGGGTCGCGGGGCGGATGGCGCCGGGCGGTGGCGACCGCGGGCCTCGCGGTCGTCCCGACGGTGCTCGCCGCCCTGGTGCTCCTGCCCGACCTGGTCGGTCTGGACCGCCACCTGCCGTTCGCCGTGTTCGCCGCCCTGCGGCCCCTGCTCACGGTGCTCGCGGCGGCGGGCGTGGTGCTCGCCCTGGTCGTGCGCCTCCGTCGGCCCCGTCGGCCCGGTCGGCGGCGGGCCGGCGTCGTCGGTCTCGCCGGCGTCGGGGTGGTCGTCGCGCTGGCGGCGGCGTTCGTCGTCCCCCGCGCGATCGCCGACGAACCGCCCCCGCCCGGTGGCACCGCGCTCACCGTGCTGTCGTTCAACGCCTTCGAGGGCCGGGCCGACGTCGGCGCCCTCGCCGAGGTGGTCCGCCGCGAGCGTCCCGACCTCGTCGTGCTGCCCGAGGCCGGCGAGCGCTTCCGGACGCGGATCGCGGCCCTGGTGCCCGGGTACCGGTCGTGGACCAACGTCCCGGCACGCGCCGCGGACGTCCGCGGCATCGTCGTCCTCGCCTCACCACGTGCCGGCGACGTCACCGCCCGGACGATCTCCGACGCACCCGGCACCCCTACGGACACCCGCTACCCGTGGGCCGAGGTCACCGGCGGGATCCTCGGCCCGGTGCGCCTCGGCGCGGTGCACGTCGTCTCGATCGTGCCGGGGTGGATCGGCTACTGGCCCGGCGAGCTCGAGCTGTTGCAGCGGTGGTGCGCCCGCCCGGGCGGCGGGTCGCTCGTCGTGGGCGACGTCAACGCCACCCCGGACCACTCCGCGTTCCGCGCCGGCACCCGGGGGTGCGCCGACGCCGCCACCGAGCGCGGCGAGAGCCTGACCTCGACCTGGAACGCGGGCTGGCCCCGGGCCGTCGGCGCGCAGATCGACCATGTGCTGACCAGCGGCGGGCCGAGGGCCCGCGACGTGACGGTGCTCGACGTGCCGGGCTCGGACCACCGCGCCCTGCTCGTGCACCTGCGCCTGTAGCCGGCTTCAGCTCTGGAGGTGGCCCCGACTCAGGACGCGTGCCGCGCCGGCGCCGGCATCGCGTGGGCGTGCCGGGGGCGCACGGGTTCACCGCGCAGGTCGCGGTGGCCGCCGACGAGCCCGCACCAGGAGCAGTCGGGCATCGGCACGACCATGCGCTGAGGCCCGGTGACGGGGCCGGGGTCGGGCGCGACGACCGCGAGCCCGCCCGAGGTGTGATCGCCGCGCACCGAGCGGATCACCCGGCGCAGCGCGAAGCGCAGCACCACCACGAGCAGGAGCCCGGCGAGGGCGACCACCGCGAGCCACTTGGCGAGCAGTACGGCGCAGAACGCGATGAGCAGGCCGACGATCGCCGTCGTCACCCTCGCGTCGTCGTCCACGCGGAGGAGGGTACGTCCACCGAGGGACCGTCCGGGGTCACATCGACCCCGCGTGTCCCTGAGTGATCACGAGTCACACGGGAGGGAGGGGGTCGCTCACGGACCGGTGAGGGCCCGGAGACGACCAGGCGACGACCCGGGAACGACAAAGCCCCGTGGGCCACCGGGTCGGGGGTCCGGTGGCCGCACGGGGCACCCGGGATGTCGTGCCGGGTCGGCGGGTCGTTACACCGTCTGCCGAGAAATCTCCTCGGGAGAAATCTCGTCGGGCCACGCGACGGTGCGGGTCCGCACCGTCACACCGCCCGGGGTGCGCCCACCGGCCAGGGCGGCGGCGCGTACGCAGAACTCGACCCACAGCAGGTACTGGATCTGCTTGGCCAGCCCGATGCGGCTGTAGAGCACGTCGGCGACGGGGTCGCCCGCGCGGGCCCAGGTGGTGATGGCGAACTCGAGGTCGCCGTCGACGAGGTCGCGGGCCGCGAACTCGATCTGGCCGGCCTCGAGGTGCCCGTCCAGCGTCCCCAGCAGGAACGACGTCGGATCGCGGCGCAGCACCCGTACCGGCCCGTCCCAGGGCCCGGGCATCCGCACGACGAGCTCCTCTCCGACCGCCATCGCCCCGCTCGCCGCGACGTAGTCGAAACGGGCGACGCCGGGGACGACCGCGCGGTTCATGTTCCGGGCGAGGGCGTCGACGAGGTCGACCGCGCCACGCTGCGCGCCGACGACGCGGACCCGGAACTCGCGGTGCAGCGCCGGCCCGTACCCCATCTCGAGGGGCTGGTCGCGCTCGGTGGCGTCGGTCAGTCGCGGCGGCAGGTCCCGGTGGTCGCCGATCTCCTCGACGACGTGCACCGCGACGTCCGGGCGCACGCAGCGCCAGAGGACACCCACCACGCCGCGCGGGAGGCGGGTGAGCATGAGGGCCTCGCGCAGCACCTGGCGCGGCCCGGGGATCCAGGCCGAGGTGCCGAGGGAGAGCTCAGGGGCCTGCGACGGGGCCTGCGACGTCATGGTCCAGGCGTACCCCCGTACGGGCCCGTCCTCCCCCGACGCCGCTCACGTCACCGTGCGGACCCCGTCACCGCGCGCACGTGGTCCTGTCGCATGAGGCCCGAGGCGGGGTCGTCGAGCACGCCCTCGAACGCGAGGAAGAACGCGGCCGGGCGAACCGCAGGTTGGACCAGTCCCGGACGGCCGTACGGGCTGCACGCTCGTCGTCGCGGACACCCATCGGTCGGCCGGGCGCGATCGTGCGGCCGGAGCAACCGATGGCCCTCGTTCGGACGAACTCGCCTCAGGACACCGTGGTGGCAGCGTTCCCGGCCGCCTCGCGCGCACGCCGACGCGTCTCACAGTGCTTCTTGAGGTCCCCGGCGAGCGTCTGCAGGTGCGCCTCGACCGTCCGCGCGGTGACCCACGCGACCGTGGCGCCGACCCAGCCGGCCCGCTCGTGGACCACGGTGACGCGCGTGCGGGCGCCGTCGCCCTCGGGCGTGGTGAGGGCGAAGCGCACGCTCGCCCGGGCGCCGAGGCCCTCGTCGCTCAGCGTGATGCGGCGCCGGCGGGGGTGGAGCTCGGACACCCGCCAGACGCGCTCGGGCAGGCGCGGAGCGCGCAGGCGCACCACGCCTCCGAGCGTGAGGACGCCGCCGCCCACGAGGGTCGCGTCGCGGACCGCGGTGGTCCACCGCGGCCAGCGCGTCACGTCGGTGAGCACGGCCCAGACGTGGTCCGGGCAGGTGTCGATGTCGACCGCGATCTCGCAGCGCATGGCTCGCCTCTCCGATGAGACTCGGCACGCGGCCCGCGCGGCCGCCCCAACGTCCACCCACGGTAGGCGGGGGCCGGTGCCCGGGCCACCCCCGGCCCCCGGGCCTCGCGGTCAGGCGTCCCGGCGGCCGATGCCGATGCCGGTCAGGCCGGCGCGGCGCAGGGTGGCGGGGTCGACCAGGTTGCGGGTGTCGACCACCACCGGCTGCTTCATCACCCCGGCCATCGCGGTCCAGTCCAGCGTCCGGAACACCGGCCACTCGGTGAGCACCACCACCGCCTCGGCGCCCTGGGCGGCCTCGAGCGGGTCGGCCACCAGCGGCACGCCCTCGACCTCGTCGCGCACCACCTTGTCCGGGTTGCCCGGGTCGGCCACCAGCGCCGGGTCGTAGCCCACCAGATCCGCCCCGGCCTGACGCAGCAGCGCCGCGATCGCCAGTGCCGGCGAATCCCGCAGGTCGTCGGTGCCCGCCTTGAACGTCAACCCCAGCAGACCCAGCCGCACCCGCGTCAGCGACCCCGTCCGCTTCCCGGTCACCGCCGCACGCACCTTGTCCACCACCCGCTGACGCTGCCGGGTGTTCGTGTCGATCGTCGCGCGCAACAACCGGAACTCGAAATCCGCCGCGTCCGCGACCTGCAACAACGCGTGCGTGTCCTTCGGCAGACACGACCCGCCCCACCCCGGACCCGGCGACAGGAACGCCTGCCCGATCCGCCGGTCGTAACCGATGCCCTCGGTGACATCGCCGATGTCGGCCCCGACCCGCTCACACAGCTCGGCCATCGCATTGACGTACGACAGCTTCATCGCCAGGAAACAATTCGCCGCGTACTTCATCAGCTCCGCCGACGCCGCGTCGGTGAGCACCGTCGGCGCCCCCAGCCGGGCGTACAGCGCCGCCACCCGCTCCGCGGCCTCCGCCGCGTCACACCCCACCACGATCCGGTCCGGGTTCAGGAAGTCGTGCACCGCCGAGCCCTCACGCAGGAACTCCGGGTTCGACACCACCGACACATCCGCGCGGTCGAGCAGCTCCGCGGTCCGCGCCGCCGTCCCCACCGGCACCGTCGACTTGTTCACCACCACCGTCCCCGACGCCAGCAGCTCGCGGGTCTCCTCGATCACCGCCTCCACCGCACGCAGATCCGCGACCCCGCCCACACCCATCGGCGTCGGCAGACACAGGAACACCACCTCGGCGTCCAACCCGTCGGTGTGAGCCGACACCGCCGACGACGCACCCACCACGAACGACAACCGCCCCGCCGACACCTGCTCGGTCACCAGCTCCGACAGACCCGGCTCCACGATGTCCACCACACCGCGGCGCAACCGCTCCACCTTCGCCGTGTCGATGTCCGCGCACACCACCTGGTGCCCCAACGACGCCAGACACGCCCCCGTCGTCAGACCGACATAACCCGTCCCCACCACCGCCACCCGACGCGTGAACACGGCTTCCCCCTAGGTTTCCGCCGACGAATCCGCAGCACACGCTGCCAGATCACGCTCCGGGCACGAGGGCGTGGGCCGCCGTCGGGGGTCCCGGGTGCCAAGGTGACGGCATGTCGCCCGAGTCGGTCGACCTCCGCGGGTCGGAGACGACCATGTTGATCACGCTCTACCTGCGCGAGCGCGACGCCCGCTCGGCCCACCCGGTGCTGGGCGACCGGTTCGCTGGCGAGGTCCTCGCGCGGGTGCAGCACGACCCCGGTGCCCTGCGCTGGTTCAGCTCGGACACCGCGACGATCTGCGCCCGCGCGCGGCGCCTCGACGAGTGGACGGTCGCGTTCCTCGGCGAGCACCCCGACGGCCAGGTGCTGCACCTCGGGTGCGGGCTGGACAGCCGCCCGCTGCGCGTCGCGCGCCCGCCCGGCTCGCGCTGGATCGACGTCGACGTGCCGCGCGTCGCCGACCTGCGCCGCCGGGTCTACGACCTGCCCGACGACATCGAGACGGTGAGCGCCTCGGTGACCGAGCCGGGCTGGTGGGAGCGGGTGGACGCCGACCGCCCGACGCTCGCCCTGGCCGAGGGCCTGTTCATGTACCTCTCCCCGGCCGACGTGCACGCCGTGGTCGACCGGCTGCTCACCCGGTGCGCGTCCGGAGAGGTCGCGTTCGACGCCGTCGCCGGCTGGACGCTGCCGGTCTCGAACGCCGCGTTCGCGCTGCTGGGCGTCGACACCCGCTTCGCCTGGGGCTTCGACGGCGCCGAGCTCACGGCCCGCCACCCGCGTCTGCGCGAGCGCGACGACGTCACCGTCTCCGAGCTCGCGTCCGCGGACACCGTCGGCCCGCGGCACTGGCTCTACCGCGGGTTCGACGCGGTCCCGGTCCTGCGCGACGCGATGCGCCTGCACCGCTACGCGTTCTGAGGCTCGCCCGTGCGACGTCGGTCCAGCAGCGTCTCGATCAGGAGGAACGCGAGCAGGCTCGCGCCGAGCAGCGGAACGGCGACGCCCACCGCGATCGTCACCACGACCACCCCGGCGTAGAGCCCGCGCGGCAGGGACCGCAGGACGCCGTCGGCGGGCACGTGCCCGGGCCGCCGGCCGGGCCCGCGACGCCACCACAGGACGTAGCCCCACACGATCATGCAGGCGAGGCCGGTGGCGAGGGCCGCGAGGACGACCTGGTTCGCGAGCCCGAACAGCAGGCCCATGTGCGCGTCGATGCCCCAGCGGGCGAGCTTCGCCGCGAGCGGCCAGTCCTCAGCGCGCACGACGTCGGTGACCTGCCCGGTGTCGGGGTCGACGGCGATCGCGTCGAGGCGCTGGGGCCAGGTGCGGTCGATCTGGCTGACGGTCGTGGCCGCGCCCTCGCCGCCCGGGGTGATGTCGAGCGGCCCGTCGAGCCCGGCGTCCGCGGCGGCGCGGGCGGCGACGTCGAACGACGCGGGCGTGGCCGTGGTCGGTGTCGTCATGGTCATGCCGCCGTGGCCGGCGTGCTCGCCCGCCTCCGGGGCCACGGCGACGGTGCCGGGCAGCGCGATCTCGGGCTCCGGGGTCTCCCAGGAGAGCTGGGCGCGCAGGGTGCTGATGTTCTCGCCGGCGTACGTCGACCAGGTCAGCCCCGTGGCGGACAGGAACAGCAGCCCGCCCGCCGCCCACAGCCCGACGACGGCGTGCCACGAGAGCAGCCGGGCCCGTCGGCCGCCCGTGGTGCGGGGCACGAGCAGCGCGCTCGCGCGCTCCCTGCGGCGGCGCCGGACCAGCCCGATCCACAGCGTCAGCCCGGCCAGCACGAGCACCCACAGCCAGGAGGCCGCGAGCTCGGTGTAGAGCCGGCCGGCGTCGCCGAGGTGCAGGTTGCGGTGCAGCTGGTCGACCCAGGCGCGCAGCGGCATCGCCTGCCCGGAGCCGTAGGTCTCGAGCACGCCGCGCAGGTCGCCGGTGTGGGGGTCGACGAACGCGGTGCGGTAGAAGGACTCGGGCAGGCCGGGATCGTCAGCGATCACCTGGGTGGTGTCGGTGGGGGTCGCCCCGGGGCGCACGGCGCGCAGCTCGGTGCCGGGCAGGGCGTCCATGCCGACACGGACCTGGTCGGCGAGCGGGACCTGGGCGTCCGAGGGCGGCACGGTCAGCTCGTCGCGGTAGACGACGGGCTCGAGGGCGGGCATCAGCGTGTACACCAGCCCCGTCAGGGCGGCGACCAGCAGGAACGGCCCGACGAGCACGCCCGCCCAGAAGTGGATGCGCAGCACCAGGGGCCGCAGCAGCGACCAGGGGCCCGCGCGGGTCGGGGCGGCGGCCGGGCGCGGGGGCGCCGGCTGCTCGTCGACGGTCACGGGGAGCCTCTCGGGGTATCGGGTCGCTCTAATGCACGAGGAGCATCAGGGCCATCGCGGCCCCGGTGACGGCCTGGCAGCCGAGCTGGACGGCGGGGGCGTCGACGGCACGGCCGAGCGCGCTGCCGAAGCCGGCACCGCCGCCGCCAACCGTCCCGCCACCGGCCGTCCCGCCACCGGCCGTCCCGCCACCGGCCGTCCCGCCACCGGCCGTCACGGTGGCCGGGGCACGCAGGCGCACCAGCACGGCGACCGTGGCGACGGTGTGGACGACGAGGTAGAGCGCGAGCGCGGTGGCGACGGCGCTGAGCGCGAGCGGGGTCGAGGCCGCCGCGGCGCCGTGCCCGGCGTGACCGGCGCCGTGGGACATGCCGGCCATCCCGCCGGCCGGCACCATGATCACGTACATCACGGCCATCGCCGCGTTGCTCAGCAACAGGTGGGTGGGGTGCGCGCCGCAGCGGTCGCCGCCGACCGGCGAGCCCAGGGGCCGTTCCCGGTGGCGCAGCGCCAGCAGGCGGGCCGCCCACACGACGCCGAGCGCGCCGAAGGCGACCGCGCCCGCCGTCGGGGGCACGAGGTCCGCGGTCGCGGGCAGCACCATCGCCGCCATCCCGAGGCCCATCACGACGTGGTTGGCCTCGGCGGCCGCCGCCGCGCGCTCGTGACGGGCGCGGCGGCGCCACAGGCTCACCGCGCAGAGGGCCGCGGCGGCCAGCAGGACGGTGGCGAGGAACCCTGCGAGGGGCGCGGGGAGGCTCACCTGGCGTCGGCGAGGAGGCCGTCGAGGACCCCGTTGCGGGCGTCGTCGACGATCACGGCGAGCTGCGCGAGGCTCATCTGGATGCGCTGGCCGAAGTCGTCGGTGATCACGACGCGGCGCTCGTCACCGGCGTCGGGGTCGAGGTGGAGCTCGGGGCACCCGCAGGAGCACTGCCCGCAGAACGTGGCGACGTGCTGCAGGCCCGCGGTGGGGCCGGCAGCGAGCGGGTCGTGGTCCGTCATGACGGTCCTCCAGGGCGTGGGCTGCGGTGCCGTGTGTGCTGCGACCAGCGGCGACGGTACGGCGGTGCGGTCCGGTGGCATACCGCTCGCCCCACCGCACCGGCCCGGTGTGCCCGGACGGCCGAGCGTTCTCAGGAGATCACCCGTTCGTTCTCAGGTGATCGCGTCGCAGGGCTCCGCGAGCACGATCCGGTGGGCGCCTACCGTCAGCGGCAGCACGGTAGGCATCGTCGGCACGACACCGAGCCCCGTTTGTCGGGACGGTCACGCGCGGGAACTCCGGGGCGCCCGGCGACGACGCGGACGGCGGGTGTCCGACGGTGGCACACGACGAGGAGCTCCGGTGGACGACGCGAGGATCACCGCGCTGGCGCTGCGCGCCCGGGACGGCGATCGCGGCGCCGCCGGGGAGTTCGTGGCGGCGACGCAGCACCAGGTGTGGCGCCTGCTCGTGCACCTCGCCGACCCGTCGGTCGCCGAGGAGCTGACCCAGGAGACCTACGAGCGGGCCCTGGGTTCGCTGCGCCGGTACCGGGGCGACGCCCCCGCCCGTAGCTGGCTGCTCTCGGTCGCGCGCCGGGTCGCCGCCGACCACCTGCGCCGCCGCTCCCGCCGCCCGGTGAGCCCGGCGCCCCTCGCCGAGGACGACCGCCCCGTGGGAGGTGCCCCGCGCGGCGACCTCGCGGAGTCGGTCGCGGTGCGCCACGCCGTCGACGCGCTCGACCCCGACCGTCGTGAGGCGTTCGTGCTCACCCAGGTGATCGGGCTGTCGTACGAGGAGGCCGCCGCGGTGTGCCGGTGCCCGATCGGCACGATCCGTTCTCGCGTCGCGCGGGCCCGGGCCGACCTCGTCGACGCGCTCGCCGACCGTCCCGCCGAGCGGCCGCACCGCTCGGGGTGAGGGTGGCCGGGAACCACGGCGCCGGTCGCGACGACCAGCACGGCGTGGACTGCGACGGGTGCCGGGAGGCGATGTCGGCCGCCCTCGACGGCGAGGCCGACGCCGCCGAGCAGGCCCGGATCGACGCGCACCTGGGCGGGTGCGCCGCCTGCCGGTCCTGGCAGCGGGACGCCGCGCTCGTGACGCGACATGTGCGCACGGCGGCGGTCGGGGCGGGGCCCGACCTGGTCGACCGCGTCGTCGACGCTGCTCCCGCTGCGTCGGTGCGGTGGCGCGGGGTGTCCGCGCGGGCCGGGCTCGCCGCCGTCGGGCTGGCGCAGGCGGTGCTCGGGCTCGTCTCGCTGCTCGGTGCCGCGACGCACGCCCACGCGATGACCGATCCGTTCATGGTGCTCGGCGCCGGCATGGCGCACGCGACGCACGAGACGGCAGCGTGGAACCTCGCGCTCGGCGTCGCCTTCCTCGGCGGTGCGCTGTTCACGCGGCACCTCGCGGGGCTGCTGCCGGTGCTGGGCGCCTTCATCGCGGTGCTCGCGGTGCTCAGCGGCCTCGACCTGGTCGCGGGACGCGTCGAGCCCGGCCGCGTGGTGTCGCACCTCGTGCTCGTCGCCGGGTTCCTGCTCGGGCTCGCCGTCGTCCGCAGCGGGCCGCGTCCCGGCACGGGCCCGAGCCCGGGGGCGCGGTGGTGGCGGCCCGGCGGTCGGAGCGTGGTCGCCGACGACGGCCCCACCCGCCCGGCGCCGACGCCCTGGGAGCGTGAGTCCGACGTCGCGTGATCCCCGCGCGCCCGGACCCAGAGCGCCGAGTCCCGGAGCGAGGGACGCCTCCGCTGCGTCGGGAGCAGCCAGGGGCGCCCTCGCTGCGGTCGCGGTGGGCGCGGTGCCCCTCGCCGCGCTCGCGGTCGTCGCCCCGGTGCTCACCGGGCAGGTCGCGAGCGCCGGCGCCGGGCACGACGTCGCCACCGACGCGGCGGTGCTCGCGGCCGTCGCGGGCGCGGTGTGGTTCGGGCTGCTCGTGCTCGAGGCGCTGGTCCCCGGCCCGGACCGCGCGGCGGCCGCCCGTGGGCGTCCCGTGGTGCTGGTCGTCGCCGGCGTCACGGTCGCCGGCTCCGTCGTCGTCGAGGTGGTCCTCGTGCGCGGGGCCTGGCTCGCCGGCGTCCACGGTCCGCTCGCGCTCGTGCTCCTGGTGCTGCTCGGGGTCGCCGCGGTGGCGCGACGACAGGCGCTCGTCCTCCTCACCGGCGCCGCCGGCGTCGCCGCCCTGCTCGCCGGCGAACCGGCCCCGGCCCTCGCGGCCCCGACGACCATCCAGGACACGCTGCTCGGCTACCCGCTCGACGCCCCCACCGTGCTCGGAGTGCTGGGGCCCGGGCGGCTGAACCTGCTGTGGGCGGTGGTGGCGCTCGTCCTCACGGGGGCGTACCTCGCCGGTGCGTGGCGGCTCCGCCGGCGCGGCGACGCCTGGCCGCCCGGGCGGACCGGCGCGTGGCTCGTCGGGTGTGCGCTCCTGCTGTGGGCGACGAGCTCCGGGCTCGGCTCCCACGCGATGGCGACGTTCAGCTCGCACATGGGCGTCCACATGCTGCTGTCGATGCTGGTCCCGGTCCTGCTGGTGCTCGGCGGTCCGGTGACGCTCGCGCTGCGCGCCCTGCCCGCGACACCGGACGGGCCCCGTGCCTGGCTCCTGTCGCTGCTCGACGCCCCGCTCGCGCGGGTGCTGACCCACCCGTTGGTGTCACTCGCGCTGTTCGTCGGCTCGTTCTCCGCGCTGTACTTCTCGCCGCTCTACGCTCTGGCGCTGCCCTACCACTGGGCGCACCAGCTGATGTTCACCCACTTCCTGCTCACCGGCGCGCTCTTCTTCTGGCCGATCATCGGCGTCGACCGCGCGCCCCGGCCGCTGCCGCACCTCGGCCGGCTGGCGCTGCTGCTCGCGGCGATGCCGTTCCACGCGTTCTTCGGCGTCGCGCTGATGGGCGCCGGCACCGTGATCGGCGAGCAGTTCTTCGGCCAGCTGGCCCTGCCGTGGGTGCCCGACCTGCTGGCCGACCAGCACCTCGGCGGCGGCATCGCCTGGGCGTCGGGCGAGGTCCCGCTGCTCGTGGTGGTCATCGCGCTGCTCGTACAGTGGTCGCGCGCCGACCAGCGCGACGCGACCCGCCGCGACCGGCACGCCGACCGCGACGGCGACGCCGAGCTCGCCGCGTGGAACGCGATGCTCGCCGACCTCGCTCGCGGCCGCTGAGCGCCCGTCGCGATCCGCGGGGAACCGACGGGGCCCTCGGCGCGACCGGCACGACGGGCGCTGCGAGGGTCGGCGCCACCGGAGACACGAGGAGGATCCCCCGGATGGCCACGCGCCCGAAGCGCCCCGCACCACCGAAGCGCACGGCGTCCCGGACGCCGTTGATCGTCGGGATCGTCGCCGTGGTGCTGGTGGCGGCCGTCGTCTTCGGGGGCGTGCTGTTCTCCGCCGGCGGCCCCTCCGACGCCTCGGGGCAGGCGATCCCGGTCACCCCGGTCGCGGCGTCCTACCCGACGAGCGTCGAGGGTGGTGTCGTGACCGCCGGGGGGCCGGCGCTGCACACCATCGACCTCTACGAGGACGCTCTCTGCCCGGCCTGCCAGTCGTTCGAGCAGCGGGCGGGCGAGCCGATCACCCAGGCGATCGCGGCCGGGCGCGTGCAGGTCCGCTACCACCTCGTGAACCTGCTCGACCAGCGCTCGAACCCGCCCGGCTACTCCTCAGCGGGCGGCAACGCGATCATCTGCGCAGCCGAGAACGGGGCGTTCCCCACCGTCCACGCGAGCCTCTACGCCGCCCAGCCGCCGGAGGGTGGCCGCGGCTACGACACCGCGCAGCTCGTCGACCTCGGCCAGCGCGCCGGCGCCGGGCCGGGCTACGCCGAGTGCGTGACGAGCAACCGCCACGCCGGCGAGATCGCCCAGAACTTCGAGCAGGCGTCCAACGACCCCGCTCTCCAGCGCCAGGGCAGCTTCGGCACCCCGACCATCGTCGTCGACGGGAAGCTCCAGCAGCAGGGCTCGACCGAGCTCGACCAGGTGCTGGGGGGCTGACGGCGCGCTCCGACCGATGATCAGGCGCGCGTCGTCCACGTCATGCTCGCCCGAGGCGCGCATCAGGTGCTCCTGATCATCGCGACCGTGGAGCGAGGGATGATCAGCGCAGACGCAGGCTCGAGGACACGACGAGCAGGGACGACAGCGCCATGGCCAGGCCGGCGAGCAGGGGGTTGAGCAGGCCCGCGACGGCCAGCGGGATCGCGGCGACGTTGTAGCCGAACGCCCAGGCGAGGTTCACGCGGATCGTGCGGTGGGTGGCGCGGGCGAGGGCGAGCGCCTCGGGGACCGCGGTGAGGTCGTCGCGCACGAGGATCACGTCGGCGGCCTCGAGCGCGACGTCGGTGCCCGTGCCGACGGCGAGGCCCAGGTCGGCGGCGGCGAGGGCCGGGCCGTCGTTGATCCCGTCGCCGACCATCGCGACGACCGCGCCCGCCGCGCGGCGCTCCGCCAGGACCGCGAGCTTGCCCTCGGGCAGCACCCCGGCGACGACGTCGTCGATCCCGACGGCCGCGGCCACCGTGCGGGCCGCGCGCTCGTGGTCGCCGGTGAGCAGCACGGGGTGCAGGCCGGCGGCGCGCAGGGCCGCGACGGCCGGGGCCGCGCTGGCCTTCACGTCGTCCGCGAGCACCACGGCCCCGTGCACCACACCGTCCCAGCCCACCGCCACGACCGTGTGCCCCGCGGCCTCGGCGTCGTCCCATGCCGCGCGCAGGTCGGAGGGCACCCCGACCTCGAACAGGTCGGGCCGCCCGACGGTCACCTCGGCGCCGTCCACGACCGCCCGCGCGCCCAGCCCGGGCAGGGCGACGAAATCGACCGGCGCGGGCACGTCCCCCGGGCCGTGGGCCACGACCGCCGTCGCGATCGCGTGCTCCGAGCCCCGCTCGACGGCGGCGGCGCGCGCCAGCACCAGGTCCGGCGAGTGACCGAGCACCGACACCACGGCCATCCGCCCCGTCGTCAGCGTCCCGGTCTTGTCGAGCACCACGGTGTCGACGCGGCGGCTCGTCTCGAGCGCGTGGTGCCCCTTGAGGAAGATGCCGCCCCGGGCCCCGCGCCCCGACGCCACGACCATCGCCATCGGCGTCGCCAGGCCCAGCGCGCACGGGCACGCGATCACGAGCACGGCGAGCGCGGGCGAGAACCAGTCCGCGCCGAGGAGCCACCACCCGAGCCCGGTCGCGAGGGACAGCACGACCACCGCCGGCACGAACCACGCCGAGATCCGGTCGACGAGGCGCTGGACGTCGGCCCTGTCGGCGCGGGCGTCCCGTACCAGGCGCACCATCCCGGCCAGCGCCGTCGCCTCGCCGACCGCGGTCGCCTCGACCACCAGCCGCCCGGAGACCGCCACCGTGCCGCCGACCACGGGGTCGCCGACATCCGCCTCGGACGGCACCGGCTCGCCGGTGAGCATGCTGCGGTCCACCGCCGAGCGCCCGGAGACCACCCGCCCGTCGGCCGCGACCTTCTCGCCGGGCCGCACCACGAACCGCGCGCCGACGTGGAGCTCGCCCACCGGCACGCGACGCTCGGTGCCGTCGTCGTCGAGCACCGTCACGTCGCGCGCGGCGAGCCGGGCGAGCGCGGCCAGCGCGTCGCCGGAGGCGCGGCGGGCCCGGCGCTCGACGTATCGACCGGCGAGGACGAACGTCGTCACGCCGGCCGCGACCTCGAGGTAGACGGGGCCGGAGGGGTGCAGCAGCAGGTCCCAGGTGCTCGCCGTCGGCGCCGGCCCGGCACCCCGCACGACCGCGACGAGCGACCACACGGTCGCCGCGACGATCCCGAGCGAGACCAGCGTGTCCATCGACGTCGTGCCGTGGCGCAGCCCGGCCAGCGCGCGCCGGTGCAGCGGCCACGCCGACCAGACGACCACCGGCGCGGCGAGCGCCGCGAGCACCCACGGCCAGCCGGGGAAGCGCAGCGAGGGCACCGCGGCCATCGCCAGCGCCAGGTCGGCCACCGGGACGAAGAGCGCGGCGGCGACCACGAGGCGACGCCACAGGTCGCGCAGCTCCGCGTCGTCGGACGGCCCGTCGTCCTCGCCCGACGACCCCGGGGACCCAGCGGACACCGGGCGCGCGGGCCGCGCCGTGTAGCCGAGCTTCCCGACGGTCTCGACGACCGTGGCCGTCGTGACCTCCGCGGACGCGAGCACGACCCGGGCGCCCTCCCCGGCGTAGTCGACGCTGGCCTCGACGCCGTCGAGGCGGTTGAGCCGGCGCTCGATCCGGGCCGCGCAGGCCGCGCACGACATGCCGCCGATCTCGAGGTCGAGGACGGTGGATTCGACGGACGGGGCCGTCACAGCCCCACCAGTCCCGCCGCCCACGCGGGGAACGTCGCCACGATCGCGACGACGATGACGAGGTACCAGGCGGCGAGCCCCCGGCCGTGACGGCGCAGCGACGCCGGCGCGCCGCCGAGCCGGCCCGCACGCAGGTTCTCGACCGTGACGCTCCAGAACATCGCGATGACCGCGACCCAGGCGACCATGCACCACGGGCACAGCGCACCGATGACCACGAGGCTCTGGACGATCAGCCAGTGCACGAACAGCATCCCGGCGGTCGTGCCCGCCTGCAGGCCCCACCAGGCCCAGCGCGGGAGCGCGGCCCCGCCGAGCACGAGGGCGCCCAGGGCCGCGGCGACGGGGAACGTCGCGAGCCCGATCACGGGGTTCGGGAAGCCGAGCACCGACGCCTGCGCCGTCCGCATGATCGTGCCGCAGGACAGCACCGGATCGATGCTGCAGGACGGGACGAACGTGGGGTCGGCAAGCAGCGCGAGCTTGTCAAGCAGGAGCAGCAGCGACACCACCGCGCCGACCAGGCCGCCGACGAGCAGCACGCCGCCGACGCCGCGCGAGGAGACGGCGGTGCCGTCGGGTGGGTCGTCGACCGCGTCCTCACCCGCCCGCGTGTCGGAGACGTCCACCCCCTGATGGTGCGCCCCGGCGACGGGGAGGACATCGGTGGGTGGGGACGGGATCGTGGCCATCGTCTACCGGTCGTCGGAGAGCTCCCGCGAGTTCCCGGATGCTTCGCACGTGAAGGAAGTGGGTCGCCCCCACGACCCGGATCACTCACGTGCCGAAGGCATCCGGCGGTCGGCGAGCGTCACGCCCGAGCGCGGGGTGTGGGGGTCCTCCTCGAACGCGAGGGTGACGAGCGCCGGCCCGCAGGACAGCAAGCGGCTCCGCCGCGCAGCACCGGTCGCACGTGAGGGTCCTGCCGGGGGCGGCCTAGACTCGACGGACGCAACCGGTGCAACCCCGGGCCGACGCAGGAGGAACCCGCCAGGTGGAACGGCAGCCCCGGACGAGCTCCCGATGACCAGGCCCGCAGGGCCGGACGGGCCGTCCCGCTCCGCCACGGGCTCGCCGTTGCCCCGCTACGGCTGGCTCGCCCGGGGTCGCGACTGGTGGCAGGCGCGTGCCGACGCCCGCGCCGGGCTCCCGAGCCTCGAGCCGGGACGCCCGGTCGGCACGCCGGCGCTGGAGGAGTTCCACCAGATGTTCCTGGCCCGGGTCCACCGCGAGCGACTGCGCGTCGACCTCGAGGTGTCGCCGATGCACCAGACCCGCGCGACCCTCGCGGCGCGCCTCCCGGAGACCGAGGAGGCGCTGGCCCGGGCCCGCGCGCGCCTCGACGCACTGCCGGTGCTCCTCGACACCGACCAGCTCGCCGTGCGCCGCGGAGGCGAGGGCGAGACCGCCGACGACGTCGTCGCCGCGCGCCGCGCCCGTGAGCACGAGGCGACCCGGCGGCCCCTCGTGGACGAGGGCGCGCGGCTGCACTCCCAGCTCACGCAGATGCGGGTGGAGTTCGCGCGTCTGGGCAGCTCGATCCGCGCGTGCGAGCTCGTCGGTGCCACCCGCGTCCGTCGGCTGCACGCGCAGGTCATGCGGCGGGTCAGCGCCTACGAGCGCCACCTCGTGCGCCGGCACCCGGCCGGCGACCGCATCGGCCCCGCGCTGGCCGCCCAGCACCCCGTCGTCCCGGGGTGGGTCGTCGCCGCCGAGACGGCCGACCCGGGTGCCGCGAGCGCCGGGGACGCGGGTCCCGTCCCGGCGTCGTCACCGCACGGCGCGACCCCGCCGTGGGGCACCGCCACCGCACCCGCCGCCCGCCGTGCCCCCGAGACCGCCACCGGGTCCGGCGCCCCGACCCACCAGGAGTAGCCATGCCCGATCGCAGGGCCACCCGCAGGTTCTGGCCCGGGCGCCGCAGCGAGACCGCCCGTCCCCCGACACCGACGCCGCCGTCGGGGCCCCAGCAGGGATCCTCGAGCGCGCCGCTCTCGCACCTGCCCGGGGTGAGCTTCGCCTCCGCGTCCCCGGAGGAGCGCCGCTTCGCCCAGGTCTACGCGGCCGACCGCGTCGGGCCCATGCCCTACCCGAATCAGGCCAGCCCCGACATCGGGGCGGCACGGGGCCGCGTGCGCACGCTCGTCGCCGAGCTGCTCGAGGGCGTCGACGAGGGCACGGGTGGCGCGCTCGACCCGCTGATCGCGTCCTGGGCCTCGGGGTGGCTCTCGCGCATCGACTCCCAGCACGCCGACCACCAGGCCGTCATCGACCGCCTCGTCGGCGGTGCGCGCCAGCAGCTGGCCGACGCCGAGGCCGCGCACGAACGCGACCGCCGCGCGCTCGCGATCGCCCGGCGCGACTACGACGAGGCCCGCGATCGGCTCACGGAACCGGTCGGGGGTGACGACCAGGAGGACGGGCCGTCCGCGCCGGGTACCGCCCGCCCGGGCGGCCGCCACGCGGATCGCGCCGGGGGCCGGCCGGGGGACCGCACCGAGGACTTCTACGTACCCCCGGCCGATCCGCCGACCGGCCCCCTCCCGCGCCCGCCGTCCGGGCGCGGGCCGAGCGACCCGTCGACCTACCCGTCGACCTACACTGCGCCGTCCTCCCCCGACCGTGGAGACCCGATGACCGACGACCGTGCCGACAGGGCCGACAGGTCGGGCCGATGAGCGCCGACGGCGGCCTCCGCGCGCGCCTCGGCCGCTCCCGGGGGGACGGCGGCGAGCCGCGCGACGGCGTCCGGCCGCGCTCCTACCGCGACGCCACCCTGATGATCAACCGTTCGCGGGAGGACTACCTCTCGCTGACGATCATCCTGCTCGCCATCGGCGGCGACATCGCGGCGTTCTACGTCGTGCTCGCCCGCGTGTTCCGGGGCTCGCCGCTGCTCATCGTGCTCGGCACGGTCGGGTTCGCGGCCGCGGCGGTGGGGCTCGCGCACCTCGTCGGCCAGGGCCTCGCGCGGCGGCGCTGCGGCGACCCGCGCGCGTCGGTCACCCTCACCGTCCTGGCGGCGCTGACCTGGCTCCTGCTGGGCGTCAGCGCGTTCTACACCCGGCTCATGACCCCGAGCAGCTCCTCGTCCGGCGGCTTCGGGTCCGGGTCCGGGGGTGGGTTCGGGTCGGGCGGCTCCGGCGGCGGGGGCTTCGGCTCGGGCGGCTCCGGCGGCGGCTTCGGCGGTGGCTTCGGCGGCTCGTCGTCGGGCATCGAGCTGACCGCGCTGCTGCCTGCGATGCTGTTCGGTGCCCTGTTCCTGGCCAGCGGGATCGCCGCGATGGTGGCGACGTTCCTGTCGTTCAACCCGGTCGCGGGCGCCCTGCGCCGCGCCGAGCGCCGCATGCAGGACGCGACCGAGTCCGAGCGCGCGAGCCGCGCCGAGCTGGAGCGTGCCCGCGAGGCGCTGCGCCAGCAGGAGAACGAGCGCGAGCGCGAGGACCAGCGCTGGCGCGCGGCCCGCCAGCAGGTGGTGGCCGAGATGCTCGAGCTGCAGAACTACGCCCGCACCCTCATGGCCTCGAAGAAGGGGAACCCGTCGGTCACCGACGGGCTCACCGGCTCGGCGTTCTACCCGCTGTTCACGCCGGCCAACGAGGTCGTACCCGGCGAGGAGGCGCCGCCGGAGATGCGCCCGTTCACCCCGACCGTCCCCGAGCCCAGCCCGAACGGAGACCATCGTTGACGAGCCGCACTGCCGGCCTGCTGTCCGTTCTGCTGGCCGCGGCGCTGGCCGCCGGCTGCTCGAGCGGTGAGGACGCCGCCGGCGGCGGGTTCTCCGGCGGCGCCGGGGGCGCGCTGTCCTGCCCGGTGCCGGTAGGTCCACTGGCGTTCGCGGTCTCCGGCCGCGCGAACAGCCCGGAGCCGGGACTGCCGCAGGCCGTCCAGGACGCCACGGTCTCGGTGCTCACCCGGGCCGTCGACGAGGGCTACGAGCCCCGCGTCACGCTGGTCAACGTGGACGGCCGGCCCGTGTCGGCGGGCAGCGAGACGTTCTCCAGCGACGCCGGCAACGGCATCGCCGCCGAGGACGACCGCAACCAGTTCCTCAACGGGTTCGGCGAGGCGGTGACGGGCCTGCGGGCGCAGACCCCGGAGATCGACGTGCTCACCGCCCTCGACCTCGCGGGGCGCTCCGCCGGCGGCAACCGGCCGGGCACCGTCGTCCTCGTCGACTCCGGGCTCTCGACCGTCGCCCCGCTCGACTTCCGCCAGCGCGGGCTGCTCGACGCGCCGCCCGCCGAGACCGTCGAGGCCCTGCGGGCGAACAACGCGCTGCCGGGGCTGCAGGGCGAGACGGTCGTCCTCGCGGGCCTCGGCGACGTCGCCGAGCCCCAGCCGGCGCTCAGCCCCGCCCAGCGCTCCTCGCTGGTCGCGCTGTGGACGGCGATCGCCACCGCGGGCGGCGCCTCGTGCGTCGCGGTGGTCGACGAGCCCCGCGGCGGGGATGCCCCGAGCGACGCGCCGGCGGTGAGCGTCGTGGACGTCCCGCCGCCGCCGACGATCACGCCGGGACAGACCACCGCGCTCCCGGACGACAATTCCGTCGGTTTCCAGCCGGACACCGCCGAGTTCCGCGACCGGAATGCCGCGCGCGCCGTCCTCACGCCGTTCGCGCAGTTCCTCACGGAATCGCCGTCGCGACGGATCGCGCTCACCGGCACCAGTGCGCGCGCCGGCACCGAGGCCGGTCAGGTCGACCTCTCGACCCGGCGCGCGGAGGCCGTGAAGGCCCTGCTCGTCGAGCTCGGTGCGCCGGCGGACCGCATCTCCACCCGCGGGGTGGGCAGCCGCTTCCCCGGCTACGTCAACGACGTGGGCCCGGACGGGCGTCAGCTGCCGGGACCCGCCAGCGCCAACCGCACGGTGATCGTCGAGCCCTCCGGGTAACCGCCCGGTCACACGCGGTCCCCACGTCGGCTCCCACGCATTCCCGCGGAAACGTGGCTGCCGTCACAGCACGATGTGGTCACGGAGATCCTCCGGCACACGCACCCGGTCGGAGCAGCGTCGATGGCGCCTTTCGCCTCACAGTGTGACGTCGCGCTGAATCGATTCTGACGACCGTACGGACCTGCTGGTGCTTCCGGCTCGGCGCCTGCCTGCCTAGCGTCGTCTCCCCGGAAGCGTCACCGACGTCCGGAGGACACATGACCACAGCCGCAGACCGGAGCCCCGACACCGCGGCTGGCCTCGAGGAGACCTACACCGAGGCCGATGTTCATCAGGAGTTCGGGGAGAACCCGAACGAGGTCCGAGACACGAACCACTACCAAGAGGAATACGTCAAGGGGTTCGTGGACAAGTGGGACGACTACATCGGCTGGGAGGGTCGCGCCGCCAGCGAGGGGTCGTTCTTCATCGACCAGCTCAGTGCCCGCGGGGTCGAGAAGGTTCTCGACGTCGCGACGGGCACCGGGTTCAACTCGGTCCAGCTCCTGAAGGCCGGTTTCGAGACGGTCTCCGCCGACGGCAGTGCGGAGATGCTCGCGAAGGCCTTCCAGAACGGTCGCCAGCACGGGCACGTCCTGCGCGTGGTCCAGGCCGACTGGCGCTGGCTCAACCGCGATGTCCACGGTGAGTACGACGCCATCATCTGCCTCGGGAACTCGTTCACCCACCTGTTCAACGAACGGGACCGCCGCAAGGCGCTGGCCGAGTTCTACGCGATGCTCAAGCACGACGGCGTCCTGATCCTCGATCAGCGCAACTACGACGAGATTCTCGACAACGGCTTCTCGTCGAAGCACAAGTTCTTCTACTGCGGCGACACCGTGACCGCGGAGCCCGAGTACATCGACGACGGGCTCGCCCGTTTCCGGTACACGTTCCACGACGACGGTTCGGTGTACCACCTCAACATGTTCCCGCTGCGCAAGGACTACGTGCGCCGGCTCATGCGTGAGGTCGGGTTCCAGAAGATCGACTCGTACGGCGACTTCCAGGAGACCTACGGGACCGAGAGCCCCGACTTCTGGATCCATGTCGCGGAGAAGACCTACCGACCGGACGATGAATTGACCGAGAACTACTCGACCGCGGTCCACACCGCGCGCGACTACTACAACTCGACCGACGCCGACACCTTCTACCACGAGGTGTGGGGCGGCGAGGACATCCACGTCGGGCTCTACAACAGCCCCGACGAGCCCATCGCCCCCGCCTCGCAGCGGACGGTGGAGCGGATGGCCGAGGGCATGAACATCACCGCGGAGACCCGCATCCTCGACATGGGCGCGGGCTACGGCGGTTCGGCGCGCTGGCTGGCCAAGACCTACGGCTGCCACGTGACGTGCCTGAACCTCTCCGAGGTCGAGAACGACCGGAACCGCGAGAAGAACCGCGCGCAGGGCCTCGACCACCTCGTCGACGTCGTCGACGGGTCGTTCGAGAGCATGCCGGTGCAGGACAACTACTACGACCTCGTCTGGTCGCAGGACGCGTTCCTGCACTCCGGCGAGCGCCGTGAGGTCGTCGCCGAGATCAACCGCGTCCTCGTGCCGGGCGGTCAGGTCGTCTTCACCGACCCGATGGCCGACGACAACGCCGACACGTCGGCGCTCGCGCCGATCCTCGCGCGCCTGCACCTCGACACCCTCGGGTCGCCGGGCTTCTACCGCGAGGAGTTCGCGAAGCACGGCTTCAACGACTTCACCTTCGAGGACCACACGGACCAGCTCACGACCCACTACGGGCGCGTGCTCTCCGAGCTCGAGGCGGCGGAGCCGAAGTTCAAGGGCACCATCTCCGACGAGTACATCTCGAACATGAAGACGGGCCTGAAGAACTGGGTGAACGGCGGCAAGAGCGGCCAGCTCAGCTGGGGCATCTTCCGCATCCGTCGCTGACGGAACCCTGCACGACACGCTGTGACGCGCGGGGCCGGCCGGGCCTTCCCGGCCGGCCCCGTGTTGCGTTCCGGGGTGTTGTCAGCGTGGGAGCCGTGCTGACAATCCCACGCAGCACGCCGATAGGGTCAGGAAATCCCCCAGCTCGCGCTGCTGAGGTCGACGTCGTCCAGCGCGCCGGCGAGCGCCGCGGCCACGGCCTCGCGACGACCCGGATCGCGGCGCAGCGACCGGGAAAGCTCCAGGTGCACGAACGCCGCGCCGCACGCCGCCGCGTCGAGGCCCTGCACGTTGCGGCGCCCCAGGAGGTCCGCCCAGCGCGGGTCCTCCCCCGTGCCCACGCGCTCCCCCGCCGCCCGCAGCCGCGCCTCCACGATGTCGAGCAGCGGCCCGCCCGCCGCGGCGCCCGGCGAGAGCACGACGTCGACGTCGTCACGGTCCGCGAACCCGTGCAGCTGGATCTGGGGCAGCCCCCGCGCGGTGAGGACCGACGCCACCCGGGAGAAGGGCGCGTCGGCACGGGACGAGACGTCGGCCGGGCAGTCGACGCGGTCGGTGGCCTCCGGCGGCGCCCCGGCGATGCGGTGCGCCCCGGCCTGGAGCAGGAGGGCGCCGGCACGGCGGTCGCGCAGGGCGAGCCCGACGAGCTCGGTGTCGAGGTCGGCGTTCGGGTGCGGCACCTCGACGACGACGTCCGGCACCACCCCGGGCCGCAGGACGACGACGAGCCACGCGCGCTCGCTCGTCGGGTCGGAGGCGAGCACGAGCGTGTCCCCGGAGACCGTGGCCTCGAGGCCCAGCGACGCGGCGCCTGCGGTCTCGCCCCGCCCGAGCGCGGAGGCCAGCGCCTCGAGCGCCGCGCACTCGCCGTCGTCGGGTGGGCGGTAGGGCACGCGGCGCGTCATCGCTGGGACGAGGTCGGCGACGAACGCCGTCACGTCGATCTCGCCCACCGGCACGACTCTGCCAGTCGCGGTGCCCCGGCCGAGGGGCACGTCCGACCTGGGCGGGGTGCCCCTCGCCCACCGCGGAGGTCAGTGCGCGTGCTGCGGCGGGCCCCAGACGGGACGGGAGGCGGCGACGGGCGTGCCCGGCGCACGGCCGCGACGGATCGGCGCGCGGCGCGGGGGCCGCGGGCCGTGCGCGCCGGGTGCGGGCGGCGGGGCGGCCGGTGCGCCGACCGGGGCGAGGGCGCGCGGCGCGGCCGACGCCGGGGTGACCGACGTCGGCGCGTCCGGGGGCGGCACGGTCGGCGGCGCCGCGAGCCCCCGCGGCGGGACGGGCGCGACCGGGCCGGCCGGCGCGACCGGGCCGACCGGCGCGACCGGGCCGACCGGCGCGAGCCCCGGGACACCGGTGTGCGCGGTGGCCGCCGCAGGCGAGCCGGGCAGGACCGTCGTGGTGGCCGGCGGCGCGGGGGCCAGGGTGATCAGTGCGGACTTCCGGCGCCCAGGAGCAGCGAGGGACCCGTTCGCTGCGGCGGGGGCCGGCGCGCCGGGCGCGTCCGTCGTCGCGACGTAGGGCCACGGGCCCCGGCGGACGGGGGCGCTCGCGAGGCGGCGGCGGGAGCGTCCGGGCGGCCCCGCGGGCCCGTCCTCGAGCCGCGCGTGGCGCCCGTTCGGTCCGGATGCCGGTGCTCCGGGAGGTGCGGCCGGTGCTGCCATGCGGACCAGTGTGGACGTCCCCGAACGCCCGTCCTGCCCGGGGGACGGGGGTTGGGCCGATCCAGTGGCAGCCCCGCGGACCGTCGTGACGGGACGCAGCGCAGGATGGGAGGACGACCCGTCCGTGGCCGTCGCTCCTCCTGCCGGAGCAACGTCCGCGTGAGGGTCGGACGTCCGAGCACCGGGGCCCCGCGCCGACGACGCCGCGCGACCCCCGTCGATCGCCCACCCGTCGCACCAGGGAAGCTGAGGCCCATGACGTCCTTGTCGTCGTCACCGACCGATCCCGGGGCCGTCGACGGTCCGCACCCGGTGTTCACCGAGTCGTCCCGCCTCCAGGCGCGACTGCACGACCTCGTCCCGGGCGGGGCCCACACCTACGCCCGAGGGTCCGACCAGTACCCCGAGCACATGACGCCGATCATCGAGCGCGGCCGGGGCGCGCGGGTCTGGGACGTCGACGGCAACGCCTACGTCGAGTACGGCATGGGCCTGCGGTCGGTGACGCTCGGGCACGCCTACGAGCCGGTGAACGCGGCGGTGCGCGAGGCGCTCGACCGGGGGATGAGCTTCTCGCGCCCCAGCCGGCTCGAGGTGGACGCCGCCGAGGACTTCCTGGGCCTCGTGTCGGGCGCGGACATGGTGAAGTTCGCCAAGAACGGCTCCGACGCCACGACCGCGGCGCTCAAGCTCGCGCGCGCCGCCACCGGGCGCGAGACGGTGGCCGTCGCCGACCAGCCGTTCTTCTCCACGGACGACTGGTTCATCGGCAACACCCCGATGAACGCCGGCATCCCCGACGCGGTCCGCGCGGGCACCGTCGGCTTCACCTACAACGACCTCGGCTCGCTGCGCGCGCTCTTCGACGCCCACCCCGGCCGCATCGCCGCGGTGTTCATGGAGGCCGCGACCGCGCTGCACGACCCCGCGCCCGGTTTCCTCGAGGGCGTGCGCGAGATGTGCACGGCCGAGGGCACGGTGCTCGTCTTCGACGAGATGATCACCGGATTCCGCTGGTCGGCGAGCGGCGCGCAGGCCGTCTACGGCGTCACCCCCGATCTGTCCACGTGGGGCAAGGCGATGGGCAACGGCTTCCCGGTCTCGGCGCTGGCCGGGCGCCGGGAGCTCATGGAGCTCGGCGGGCTGCGCACCGACGCCGACCGCGTCTTCCTGCTCTCCACCACCCACGGTCCCGAGACGGCCGGGCTCACCGCGTTCCGCGCCGTCGTGGAGGCCTACCGCCGCGAGGACCCGGTGGCCACGATGCGCCGCCAGGGCACGACGCTCGCCGAGGCGTGCAACGAGGTCGTCGCCGCGGCCGGGCTCGGCGAGTTCGTCGACGTCGTCGGGCACCCCGCCTGCCTCGTCTTCCGCACCCGCGACGCCTCGGGCCGGCCGTCGCAGGAGATGCGCACGGTGTTCCTCGCCGAGCTGCTGCGCCGCGGCGTCCTCGGGCAGTCGTTCGTCATCTCGGCGGCGCACACCGACGCCGACGTCGAGCAGACCGTCAACGCCGTCGCCGGGGCGCTGCCCGCCTACGGGCGCGCGCTCGAGCTCGGCGCCGACGCGGTGCTCGACGGCCGTCCCGTCGCGCCGGCGCTGCGCTCCACGGCCGCCCCGAGGCGACTGCGGTGACGAGGGCGGGGGGACGCTGGCTCGTCACCGGCGGCGCGGGCTACATCGGCGCGCACACCGTGCGGGCGCTGCGGGCACGGGGCGACGCCGTGGTGGTGCTCGACGACCTCTCCACCGGGCTCACCGAACGCGTCGACGACGACGTCCCCCTCGTGCGCGCGAGCGTGCTCGACGAGGACACGGTCGCCGCGACGCTCGCCGAGCACCGCCTCGACGGTGTCCTGCACTTCGCCGCGCGCAAGAGCGTGCCCGAGTCGGTCGCGCAGCCGCTGTACTACTGGCGCGAGAACGTCGAGGGCCTGCGCAGCGTCCTCGCGGCCTGCGGGCGCGCCGGGGTGGAGCGGTTCGTCTACTCGTCGAGCGCCGCGGTCTACGGCGCGACGACGGGGGCCGCGGTGGCCGAGGACGACCCGTGCGAGCCGGTGAACCCGTACGGCACCACCAAGCTCGCCGGGGAGTGGCTGCTCGCCGACGTGCACCGCGCCACCGGCCTGCGCTACGTCGCGCTGCGCTACTTCAACGTCGCCGGCGCCCGCGACGCGCGCCTCGCCGACCGGGGGCAGGCGAACCTCGTGCCGATCGCGCTCGACGCCGTCGCGCGCGGTGGGGCGCCGACCGTGTTCGGCACCGACTACGACACCCCCGACGGCAGCTGCGTCCGCGACTTCGTGCACGTCGACGACCTCGCCGACGCCCACGTCGCCGCCACGGGCCTGCTCGACGAGCCGTGCGCCGAGACCCTCAACGTCGGCGTCGGTCGGGGCTTCTCGGTGCTCGAGGTGATGGCCACGGTCGGTCGCGTCGCCGGGCGCCCGGTCACACCGGTGATCGCGCCGCGACGCCCGGGCGACCCCGCGGCCGTGGTCGCCGACGTCTCGCGCATCGCCGGACGCCTCGGGTGGCGCGCCCGTCACGACCTCGACGACATCGTCGCCTCGGCCTGGGACGCGCGGGTCAGCCCGTCGGCGTCAGGGTCCTGACGGCGCGGTTCGCCACCCTCCGCGCCACCCCCGTGCCCTTGCGGGCGACCTTGCCGAACAGCTCGCCGACGTCGGTGAGCGGCGTGAGCACGATCCGGTGCATCGCGAACGGCGGCTCGTTCGGCCCGACGAGACCCGGACGGGTGGTGATGGCCGCGCGGTAGCCCGCACCGCGCGCCACGGACATCGTCCGCTCGTCGTAGTCGCCGGCGTTGCCGTTGGGGTAGGCGAGCAGGTCGACGGTCTGCCCCAGGCCCTCCTCGAGCGCGCGGCGCGACGCGGTGAGCTCGTGGCGCTGGGTGCCCTCGTCCTCGCGGGAGAGGATCGGGTGGGTGACGGTGTGCGACCCGATGCCGTGCCCGGTGGCCGCGAGCGCCCGCGCGCCGTCCCAGTCGAGGAACATCGGCGGACGCGGGGGCGGGGGCGGGGCGATGCGCTCGGCGATGCGGGCGACCGCCTCGACGCGCGTGGCGCGGTCGACGAGCTTGAGCTCGTCCTTCAGGGCGTCCTGCGCGGCGCGGCGGGCCGTCGGCGTCGAGAGGTCGTGGGTGCGGCCGGCCCACTCGAGGCTCGGCGCGGTGACGCGGTCGAACGCGTCCGCGAGATCCTCCCACCAGGCGCCGATGCGCCCCGAGAGGATGTCGGAGACGAGGAAGAACGTGCCGTGCATCCCGCGGCGGTCGAGCGCGGGCACGGCGGCGTCGAGCCAGTCGGCGTAGCCGTCGTCGAACGTCAGCGCCACGGCCCGCGGGGGCAGCTCGCCGCCCGCGGCCAGGGTGTCGACGGCCTCGGAGAGCGGAACGACGGTGCCCAGCCGGTCGATCGCCGCGAGCTGACGCTCGAAGCCGCGGCGCCCGGCGCCCGGGTCGGCGGGGTAGAAGGGCGTCGGGTCGATGTTGTGCCAGCCCAGCACGAGCAGCCGTCGACTCATGGCGACCGAGCGTATCGGCACCCCGGAACGCGCCGACGAAGCGGCTTTTCTCGCACCCAGTGCCAGCGTGGACGCAGGGCTTGCACCCGGCGGGTGCTCAGCGCGAGCGCGTCCCCGGCATGCGGGCGAGGACGGGCTTGGCGATGTCGCGCAGGCGCGCGCGCAGCTCCGGGGACAGGCCGTCGGTGGCGCGGCGCACCCCGGCGTCGACCTGGGCCAGCAACCGCGTCGGGTCGAGCGCGCCGGCGACGACGAGGGTCTCGACCGCGCGCTCGTCGGTGGCGAAGCGGGCCTTGTAGGTCTCGTTGCCGAGCAGCAGGTCGTACTCGTCGGCGCCCTCCTCGATGGCCTCACGGACCG
Organism: Actinomycetospora chibensis; assembly: GCF_028737215.1. Lineage (GTDB taxonomy): Bacteria > Actinomycetota > Actinomycetes > Mycobacteriales > Pseudonocardiaceae > Actinomycetospora > Actinomycetospora chibensis. The sequence continues at coordinate 40,903 of NZ_JAQZAM010000013.1, forward strand.
TGTGCGCCATGAGCACCAGGCCGACGCTCCTGTCCGCCCACGCGGTGTCGAAACCGGCCTGGAAGTACGCGTAGCGCCCACCGATGCGCCACGCGTAGAGCGCCGCGACCGCCGTGGGAGATCCGTGGGTCGAGCCCCGCTCCCCTGTCGGCGTGCTGTGCTCATTCCCGTCTTCCGGCACCTCGAGGAACGACATCCGCAGCCATCCCCGCTCCAGCGCGGCGGCCGCGAAGTCGGAGTGGAAGGCGTGCACGGCGGGACTCGTGATCGTCGAGCCGCCCTCGCGCTCGTCCCACCGCGAGTTGTGCAGGCGGAAGAACTCCGCGACGTCGACCCGGACCTCGCCCGGTACGGCCGTCGCGCGGAACGTCGCGCCCTCGCCGTCGACGAGCGCACGCTCCTTGCGGCGGACCTGGCTGCGGAAGTTGCGGCTGCGCGCGCCGAGGAACGTGTCCCACGTGTGGCCGGTCAGCGGGACGTAGGGCATGACGCTGCCCCGCAGCCGGGTGGCCGCGACCCGCCCGCGCAGGCCCTCGCCCAGCGCGCCGACCCACGGGGCGCCGGCGTCGACGTTGTGCAGCACGACGGCCTCGCGCCCCAGCGCGCGCGCCGCGGCGCGGGCGACCTCGGCCTCGCGCCCGGCGACCGCCACGGGGGCGAAGCGGTCGCCCACGTTGGCGCCCGCGAAGCGCACGGTGCGCCCCGAGCGGCACAGCGGCAGCAGGCCCGCCAGCGCGCCGTCGGCGTCGCGCACGCGCACCACGAACGGCGGGGCGTCGGCGCCGTAGTGGCGGGCGTAGGCGCCGTACCACTCGGGCGTCGTGAACGCGTTCCCGGCGGCCTCGGCCAGGGCGCGCCACTCGTCGACCAGACCCGGCTCGTCGGCGGGGTCGGCGAGGATCTCGACGTCAGGGCTCACGAATCCGAGGCTAACGGGCGCTCCGGTTCCCCCATCGGGGCCGACCCGCGACTCAACCTCCGGCCGTGCCGGACGTCTTCAGGAACAGTGAGCGGAGATTCGGCGTCGGGACCGGGTCCACTGCCCGACGGCGGTGGCCCGGAAACGCCTCGGTACCGTGGAAACGCCCCGGCGCGCGGATCCGCTCCCCAACGGCCCGACGCGACCCCGACCCTTCTGCGAGGACCCCCTGCGATGAAGGTCAGTGTCTTCGGTCTCGGCTACGTGGGCACGGTGAGCGCCGCGTGCCTGGCCACGGAGGGCCACGACGTCGTCGGTGTCGACGTCAACCCGGCCAAGCTCGCGATGATCGGCGAGGGCCGCACGCCCGTCGTCGAGGAGCGCATCGGCGAGATCATCGCCGAGGTCGTCGCCTCCGGACGGCTGACGGTCACCGACGACGTCGCTGCCGCGATCCACGGCACCGACCTCTCGCTGGTGTGTGTCGGCACGCCCTCGGCGCCCAACGGCAGCCTCGACACCACCTACCTGCAGCGCGCCGCGCAGGAGATCGGCGGCGCGCTCGCGACGCGCGACGACAGCGCGGGCCGCCACACCGTGGTCTTCCGCTCGACGATGCTGCCCGGCACCTGCCTGGGCGTCCTCGTGCCGCTGCTCGAGGAGGCCTCGGGCCTCATCGCCGGCCAGGACTTCGGCGTCGCGGTGAACCCCGAGTTCCTGCGCGAGGGCTCGAGCGTCAAGGACTTCTACGACCCGCCCAAGACCGTGGTCGGCGAGCTCGACCCGGTCAGCGGGGACGCGGTCCTCTCCCTCTACGCCGGCCTCGGGGCCCCGGAGTTCCGGGTCGAACCGCCGGTGGCCGAGATGACGAAGTACGTCGACAACACGTTCCACGGGCTCAAGATCGGGTTCGCCAACGAGATCGGCGCCCTGGCCCGCGAGCTCGGCGTCGACTCCCACGACGTCATGGAGATCTTCCTGTCGGACACCAAGCTGAACATCAGCCCGGCGTACCTGCGCCCGGGCTTCGCGTTCGGCGGCTCGTGCCTGCCCAAGGACCTGCGCGGGCTGGTGCACGCCGCGCGCCGCCACGACGTCCGTGTGCCGATCCTCGAGAACGTCCTCCCGTCCAACGACGAGCACATCCAGCGCGCGTTCGAGCACGTCGCGGCCACCGGCAAGCGGCGGGTCGGCGTGTTCGGCCTCGCGTTCAAGGGCGGCACCGACGACCTGCGCGAGAGCCCGCTGGTCGAGCTCTGCGAGCGGATGCTCGGCAAGGGCTACGACCTGCGCATCTACGACCCCGCCGTCGTCGAGTCGGCGCTGCTCGGGGCCAACCGCGCGTTCATCGAGGCCCACCTGCCACACCTGCGTGACCTCCTCGTCGACACCGTCGCCGAGGTCGTCGACCACGCGGAGGTGCTCGTCGTCGGGAAGGCGGACGACGACGTCCGCACCGCGCTCGGCCACGGCACCCCCGTGCCCGTGATCGACCTCGTCCGGCTCCCGGACGCGGCGGCGCGTCGCCAACAGGAGGGATATGTCGGCCTTGCCTGGTAGAGCCCTGATCGTCGTCGAGAACCTCTCGGTCCCGTTCGACCGGCGGGTGTGGCAGGAGTGCCAGACCCTCACCGGCCACGGCTGGGAGGTCGAGGTGATCTGCCCGCTGGGAACGAAGCGGGACACCGAGACCGAGATCGTCATCGACGGCGTCCGGATCCACCGCTACCCCCTCGTGGCCGCCACCGGGGGGCCGCAGGGCTACCTCAAGGAGTACGGCACCGCCCTCTGGCACACGAACCGTCTGATCAAGCGCATCCAGAAGCGCGCGCCGGTCGACGTGGTCCACCTGTGCAACCCGCCGGACCTGCTGTTCCTCCCCGCGCTGCGCGCGAAGGCCCGCGGCGCCCGGATCATCTTCGACCAGCACGACCTCGTGCCGGAGCTCTACCTCTCGCGGTTCCGCGAGAAGCGCGACTCGATGTACTGGGCGATGCGCCTGCTGGAGTGGGGTACCTACCGCACCGCGGACACCGTCATCGCCACCAACGAGAGCTACCGCGCCGTGGCCACCGGACGCGGCCGGGTGCCGGTCGAGGACACGTTCGTCGTCCGCAGCGCGCCGGCGGTCGAGCGGTTCCGGCTGCGCGAGGCCGAGCCGGCGCTGGCCCGCGGTCGCGAGCACCTGCTCTGCTACCTCGGCGTCATGGGCCCGCAGGACGGCGTCGACTACGCGATCCGCGCGCTGGCCGACCTCGCCGAGCGCCGCGACGACTGGCACGCGGTCTTCATGGGCACCGGCGACGCGTTCGACGACGTCGTCGCCCTGTCCCACGCCCACGGGCTCGACGACCGCGTGACGTTCACCGGGCGTATCTCCGACTCCGACGTGCTGCGGCACCTGTCCACCGCGTCAGTGTGCCTGGCCCCGGACCCGCGCAACCCGCTCAACGACGTGTCCACCATGAACAAGATCATGGAGTACATGGCGATGGGGCGGCCCGTGGTGTCGTTCGACCTGGTCGAGGCGCGCGTCTCGGCGGGCGAGGCGGCGGTCTACGCCCGTCCCAACGACGTCGGCGAGTTCGCGGGCCTGGTGTCCGAGCTGCTCGACGACCCCCGTCGCCGCGCGGCGATGGGCGAGATCGGCGTGGAACGGGTTTCCGGGCCGCTCTCGTGGACGAACTCCGAGAAGGAACTGCTGGCCGCGTACGAATCGGCCACGCGAGGCCGCTGAGCATGAACCACGCCGCCGACCCCGCGCGAAGGCGCTCCGACGGGCGAAGCACGTCTGAGACTCCGACGCTCGACATTAGGATGCCGGCAGGTAGCCGCTCCGAGCGACACGCCGAGGACCCGAGGAAAGGCACGTCATGAGCCCGCTCCAGATCCAGTGGGATCGCATCCGTCGCCGGTGGGTGCTGATCCTGGTCATCGGCATCGTGGCGGCGGCCGGTTCGCTGGGGGCCTCGCTCCTGCAGGGATCGACCTACACGGGCCGGTCCGCGCTGACGATCGTCTCGCAGGACCGCGCACCCGAGCAGGACACCGTCCTCGCTCAGGGCTACGCCGACTACTTCAACCAGGCGTCGTCGCAGCAGCAGTTGCGCCAGACCGCGGGTATCGACTCCTCGGTGGGCCTCAACGCCCGCATCGCCGCCGCCAGCCCGATCGTGTACATCGAGGCCGTCGCGGACAGCCCCGAGGTCGCCTCGGACGCCGCGACGAAGATGGCCGTCGCCCTGCGCGACGACGTCAACTCCAGCCTCGGTGGCGACTCGCAGGCCCGGCAGCTCGCCGACCTCAACCAGCAGCTCGCCGCGGCCCAGCGGACCGGCGACCAAGCCCAGGTGAGCACGCTCCAGCGCCAGATCAGCGACCTCCAGGGCCAGAGCACCAACCAGCTGCAGGATCTCCAGCTCAACGCCGGTGTCGTCGCCAACCCCACGAACGCGGGCCGCAACGCCGCCGCCGCCCTGGTCGGCGGTCTGCTCCTCGGCGCCCTGCTCGCCATGGCGCTGGGCCGCTTCGAGAACCGCATCGTGACCCCGAACGAGGTCCGCGACCGCCTCGGCCTCCAGGTCCTCGCGGCCGTCGGCGGCAAGCGGAAGTCCGGTGAGAACGCCCGCAACGAGATGCTGCGCGCGCTCATGGGCCTCACCAACGCGCACGGCATGCCCGTGCCGGGCTCGCTCGCGATCACCGGCCCCACCACGACGCGCGCCTCGAAGACCCGGGTCGCCGTCGCGCTCGCCGGCCTGCGCGCGCTGCAGGGCCAGACGACGCTGCTGGTCCAGGCCGACTTCGAGAGCGACGCCGGCGGCTCGTCGGAGCTCGCCTCGATGTCCGGTGTGGCCGACTTCCTCGCCGAGCGCGGCGACAGCCGTCTCGACGGCAAGGTGTTCTCCAACGGCCGCGCGCTGCTGGTGTCCCCCCGGGGCAGCAAGCGCGACGACCTGTTCGCGCTGTTCTCCCGCTCGCACGTCTCGCGCCTGCTCCAGCAGGGCTCGATGCTCGCCGACCTGGTGATCATCGACGCCCCGCCGGTCCAGTCCGTCGAGGGCCAGGTCGTGTGCTCCGCCGCCGACCGCTCGCTGCTGGTGGTCGAGGAGGGCGAGACCCGCTCCCGCGACGCCTCCGCGGCGCTCGAGGCGTTGGCGCAGGCCGGCGGCACCGCCCTCGGCGTCGTGCTCGTCCGCAACCCGAGCCAGCTCGTCGACCCCGGCTTCCTCGCCGAGCGCTCCTGGTCGCCGGTCCGTCTGCCGGCCGGCCCGTCCGTGCCGCAGGCCCGCCCGGCGCCCGCCGGTGGCCCCGGTGGCCCCGGTGGTCCGGGCGTGCCCGCCGGCCAGCCCGGTCCCGGGCGCCCGGCTCAGGTCCCGCCGGCCGACCGCACGGCCCCGATCTCCCGCGAGAAGCTCGAGGAGGCCCGCGCCGCGATGGGCGCCGGCGCCGCCGGAGCAGCGGCGGGTGCCGCGGCCGGCTCGGCCTCGGCCGGTCCGGAGGGCACCCACGGCGCCCCCGTGAACGGTGCTGCGAAGCCCACCAACGGCACCGCGGTGCGCAGCGGGACCGGAAGCTCCGGAGCCTCCGCCCCGAAGGCCACCAACGGCGCGCCCGTCGACCGTCCCTCGCCGCGACGCGAGGAGCGCCGGGACGACAAGCCAACGGGCGGCGCGTCCGCCTCCGGCGCGAAGCCGTCCCCGGGCGCGAAGCCCTCCCCGGGCGGCCAGCCGGGTTCCGGCCCGGGTGCCCCGTCGGGCGGCCAGCCCGGTGACCGCTCCGGCGGCCCCCAGGGCGGCACGAAGCCTCCGGCCGGCGGCACGGGCCCCTCGGCCGGTGGCACGGGCCCGTCGGCCGGCGGCACGTCGTCGCCGTCGGCGACCGCCGCTCCCGCGAAGCCGACCCCCGGTGGCGCTCCCGGTCAGCCCGCGCCGTCGGGCCCCGAGGGTGCGCCCGGCGTCAGTGTGCACACCCGCCGCGGCTCGGGCGTGAAGCCCTCGCCGAGCCCGAAGCCCGGCGTCGGAGCCGGCCCGCAGCCGAAGGGCCCCCAGCCCGCCGGCGGCCAGCAGGGCGCCCCGCAGAACGGGCAGCCCTCCGCGTCCGCCCGCCCGGCCGCCTCGGCGCCGAAGCCGGCCACGTCGTCCGGCTCGAAGGCCGGGAGCGCGTCGGCGTCGCCGAGCTCGCCCCCCGGCGCGAAGCGCGTCGGCACGGCGCGGTTCTCCTCCAGCGCCTCCTCCGGCGCGGCCCCGAACGGCAACGGCGGCTCGCCGTCGTCGAAGGACGGCGCCCCGGCCAAGGGCACGGACAGCGCGGCCCCGAGCGCGCAGCAGGCCGGCGGGCTCTCCGCCCCCACGGTCACGCTGCGCACGGAGAAGTGAGCCTGCTCCCGGGGCGCTTCCGCGCCTCGTCCCGCCGTGACCTGGTCATCGGCGCCATCACGGTCGTCGGCGTCCTCGGGCTCGCGTTCGCGGCGCCCGACGACGTCGGCATCCTGCTGGCGGCCCTGGCCGTGGGGGCCGGGGTGGGCCTGCTGGCCCTGAGCAACCCGCTGCTGGCACTGCTGCTGGTGTTCGTCTCGAGCTTCCTGCGCACCGCGCAGAAGGAGTTCGTCTCGATGGAGGCCCTGACCCCGGCGTTCTACGCGATGGTGCTCGCCCTCGCGCTCGCCGTGGCCCAGCGCGCCAAGCAGATGCCCCGGCTCGGGGTCATCGAGTGGCTGATGACGGTCTACGTCGTCTGGAACGTCCTCTCGATGTGGCTGCCGCACGAGTACGAGGCGATCGACCCGGTCACGGGCGCGTCCGTCGACGTCTGGCGCTGGATCTTCAGCGGCGTCCTGCTGCCGATCGTGGTGTACGTCGTGGCCAAGAGCGTCCTCGACGACGAGCGCTCCGTGCGCTACCTGCTGTGGACGACTGTCGCGATGGGCGCGTACTCGGCGTGGGTCAGCATCCTGCAGTTCCACGGGCCGAAGTCGCTGGTCTGGCCGTCGTACATCGTCGACTCGCCGAACTGGAAGGGCCGCGCGAACGGGGTGTTCAACCAGCCCGTCGTCAACGGGATGATCCTGGTCATCGCGTTCGTGGTCTGCCTGTTCCTGGCGTCCCGCCCGGACACCAAGAAGTGGATGCGCTGGGCGCTGTGGGGCCTCGCGGGGCTCCTCGCCTACTCGGTCTACCTCACCCACACCCGCGCCGCGCTGCTCGCGCTGGTCGTCGTGGTCGGGCTCGGCATCGTCTTCGCCGCCGGATGGCGCCGTGCGTTCGTCGTCTCCGGCCTGCTCGGTCTCGCGGCCGTCGGGGCCAACGCGTCGACGTTCTTCTCGAGCGACCGGTCGGCCGGCGGTGTCGGGTCGTCGAACGAGGTCTACGACCGGCTCAACATCATGGCCACCTCGCTGCGTGCGATCGGCGAGCACCCGTTCGTCGGGATCGGCATCGGCCGCTTCCAGGTCTACAACACCTACGAGCACGTCACGTGGTCGCAGGAGATCGACTGGAACCGCGGGCTCGGCATCATCTCGCACGAGAACGAGCTCGGGATCGGCGCCGAGCTCGGCATCCCGGGCCTGCTCATGTGGCTCGCGATCCTCGTGACCGTGTTCTGGGCGCTGTGGCGGGCGATGCACGACCTGCCGCGCGACACGTTCCTCGGCGCCCCGCTGGCCCTGGTCGGCGGGATGGCGATGACGGTTCTCGTGGTCAACGGCATCACCGTCGACCTGCGCGTCCTCGACTTCGCCAGCATGATCCCGTTCCTCTACGCCGGCATGGTCGTGGGTCAGCTCGACCGCTTCAACGCCGTCCGCTTCACCGCCCGCCCGGGTGCGGCCGGGGGCGGTCTGCCCGGCGGGATGACGCCCGACGAGGTCTCGGCCTGGTACGACGCGCACCCGCGCGACGGAGCCGACCGGGCCGCGGGCTCCACCCGTGGGCGCGGTGGCCTCGTGGGGGCCCCGTGACGGGACGCGCCCCGCGCACCCTGTGGGTCTCCACGAGCACGACCACCCAGGGCGGCATCGCCACCTGCGTGCGGACGCTGTCGGCGACGGGGCTCTGGGAACGCTGGGGCGTCCGGCACGTCGCCACGCACCGCGACGGGTCGTCGGCGACCAAGGCGCTGACCTTCGCCCGCGGCCTCGTGCGCTACGCGGCCGAGATGGTGCTGCGCCGGCCCGACCTGGTGCACATCCACATGTCGTCGGCCGGCAGCTTCGTGCGCAAGGCCGCGCTGGCCTGGCTCGCGTACCTGCTGCGGGTGCCGGTGGTGCTGCACGTGCACTCGGGGCGCTTCCACCTCTTCCACGACCGCGCTCCGGCACCGGTGCGCCGGGTCATCGCCGCGACGCTCTCGCGTGCCGACGTCGTGATCGCGCTCGGCGAGCTGATGCGCAGCCGGCTCGCGGCGATCGCCCCGGACGCCCGCCTCACCTCGCTGCCCAACCCCGTCCCGATCTCCCCGGTCACCCGGCGGCCCGCGGGCGCGGCACCGCACGTGGTCTTCCTCGGGCGCATCTGGGACAAGAAGGGCGCGTTCGCGCTGCTCGAGGCCTGGGCCAAGGTCGGCGCCGGCGGCGGTCACCTCACGATGGCCGGCGACGGCGAGCACGAGCGGGCGCGTACGACGGCCCGCGAGCTGGGCGTGGCCGACTCGGTGACCGTGCACGACTGGCTCTCGACCGCCCAGGTGGACGAGCTGCTCGCCGACGCCGACGTCCTCGCGCTGCCCTCGGAGAACGAGGGCCAGCCGATGGTCGTGCTCGAGGCGATGTCGCGCGGGCTCGCGGTGCTCGCGACGCGCGTCGGCGGGATCCCCGAGATCGTCTCCGACGGCGTCGAGGGACTGCTCGTGCCGTCGCACGACGCGGGGGCGCTGGCCGACGCGCTCGGCGACCTGCTCGCCGACGAGGGCCGCCGGCGCGCCCTGGGCGAGGCCGGTGCGGCCCGAGCACGGGCCGAGTTCGCCGCCGACGCCGTGTCGGCGCGCATCGAGGGCATCTATCACGAGGTCCTGTCCGGGCGCGGACAGAGGGCTCGGGGGCCCGTGTCGTCCCCCTCGCTACGCTCGGATACATGATCGACGGAACGGTCACGCAGTGAGACGGCCCCGACGCCCGGTGCAGACCGAGGGCCCGCTGCGGGTCCTGTTCGTCGTCCCGCACATGGCCGTCGGCGGGGCCGAGCGCCACGTCGCCACGCTGCTCACGGGGTTCGACCCCGACCGCTTCGCCGGCTCGCTGCTGTGCCTCCAGCAGCAGGGCGGCCCGGGCACCGACCTGGCCACCGTCCGGGACGCCGGCCTCCCCACCGTCGAGCTGCACCGCGGCAAGCGCAACGTGCCCGGCCTGCTCGTCGACCTCGTGCGCCACCTGCGCCGCGAGCGTCCCGACGTCGTGATCCTGCGCGGCTTCAACGCCGAGACCCTGGGCCGCATCGCCGGCGTGCTGGCCGGTGTGCCGCGCCTCGCGGTGTGGGTGCACAACTGCGGCGACGTCGTCCCGCACAGCCGCCTGCGCCGCGCCGTCGACGGGGCGCTGGCCAAGGTCACCGACGCCGTCTACGGCGTCGCCCACGCCCAGACGCCCTACATCACCGGCGAGCTCGGCCACGACGCCGACAAGGTCCGCATCGTGCACAACGGCACCCAGCTCGGGTTCACGACGCCGGAGGCCTCCGGTCGCGACACCGCGCTCGCGCACGAGCTGGGCGTCGCCGACGACGAGCTGGTCATCGGCACCGCGGCGGTCATGCGCCCGGAGAAGGACCAGGCCACGCTGCTGCGGGCCTTCCGGCTTGTGGCCGACGCGCGTGCCGACGTGAAGCTCCTGCTCGCCGGCGACGGCCGCGAGCGCCCGCGCCTCGAGGCCCTGGTCGACGAGCTCGGCCTCCGCGAGCGGGTCCTGTTCCTGGGCCATCGCGACGACGTGCCGCGCCTGCTGCGGGTGTTCGACGTCTTCACGCTCAGCAGCAAGACCGTGGAGTGCTTCCCGATGTCGGTGCTCGAGGCGATGAGCGCCTCGCTGCCGGCGGTGTGCACCGCGGTCGGCGGGGTGCCCGAGATGATCGAGGACGGCGTCACCGGCCGCGTCGTGCCCCGCGAGGACCCCGAGGCGCTGGCCGCCGCGTTCCTCGACGTGCTGGGCGACCCGGCCCGCGCCCGGGCCATGGGGCTCGCGGGCCGCCGCCGGGTGCGCGAGGAGTTCACCCTGCGGCGCTCGATCGACCGCGCGCAGGCCGTCATCGAGGAGACCGCCGGGCGGCCCGTCCGGGAGACCGATGCCCTCGCGGCCGGACGCTGAGGCCGGCCGGCACGGGCCGGTCCGGGTCACCCTCGTCCTCGACGTCGCCGCGGTCGGCGGGGCCGAGATCGTCCTGCGCAACACGTTCGCGCACCTCGACCCGCGCCGGGTCGTCGCCGATGTCGTGTGCCTGCGCGAGGCCGGCCCGCTGGCCGACGACTTCCGGTCCGTCACGGACGGCGTCGTCACGTTGCCGCGCGGTGGGCGTCTCGACCGTGCCGGTCTCGGACGCATCCCGCGCCTGGTGCGCCACTTCCGGCGTCGCCGCACCGACGTCGTCGTCGTCTCGCACCACCACCGCGCGGCGCTGACGCTCGCGCGGATCGCGGCGGTCCTGGCGGGAGCGCGGTCGGTCGTCGCCGCCCATGACATGGACCTCACCCGCGTCGGGTCGCGCGTCCTGCCGCGCCACGTCGTGGAGACGCTGTTCCTGAGCTCGGGGCTGGCGCTGCTCGCCCCCAGCCAGGGCCGCTACCTGCACGACGAGGAGGGCGTGGGCGCCTCCTGGCGCAGCCGGGCGCGCGAGTACGTCGTCCCCAACGGGATCCCGGCGCCCGAGCCCGTGCCACCCGAGCGCCGCGCCGAGGTGCGCGCCGAGCTCGGCGTCGCCGACGACGACGTCGTGGTGCTCATGGTGGCGCGGCTGAGCCGGCAGAAGGCCCACGACGTCATGCTCGACGCGATCGCCCGCGCCGACCGCCCGAACCTCCGGCTGGTCGTCGTCGGCGACGGCAAGCGACGCGAGGAGCTCGAGGCGCTGGTCGCGGAGCGGGGCCTGGAGAAGGCGGTGACGTTCCTCGGGCTGCGCCGCGACGTCCCGCGGCTGCTCGCGGGCGGGGACGTGTTCGCGCTGTCCTCGGTGCACGAGGGCGTCCCGATCTCGGTGATCGAGGCGATGACCGCCGGGCTGCCGGTGGTGGCCACCGACGTCGGCGCGCTGCGCGACCAGGTCACCGAGGGCGTCGACGGCTTCCTCGTCCCGTCCGGCGACGCCGAGGGGCTCGCCGGGCGCCTCGCCCGGCTCGCCGACGACCCCGCGCTGCGCGCCGAGCTCGGGTGTCGCGCGCAGGAGCGTGCCCGCGCCGAGTTCACCGTCGAGAACACCGCCGCGGCGTTCACCGAGATGGTCGAGTCGGTGGCCCGGCGCCGGGCCTGATCGGCGCCCCGCCTACCGTGCTCCGTATGCCCGGTCTGCGTGCTCTTGCCCCGGCCAAGCTCACCTGGTACGTCCGGCGGCTGCAGGCGATGGGCCCGCGCGAGGTCGCGGACCGCGCACTCACGGTCGGCGCCACCGCAGCGCGGCGGGTCACCGGCGACCGCGAGCCGGACGACGCCACGCTGCTGGGACGCGCCGACCCCGACTGGACGGCCCTGCTCGGCGACTTCCGGGCCGGCACCGGGCGCCCCGTCCTGCTCGACCGCGACAGCGCGGCCGCCGTCGCCGCCGCGCACCCCGAGGCGGTCAAGGAGCTGCTCGCCGCGGCCGACCGCGTCCTCGAGCACCGGTTCACGTTCTTCGCGCACCCCGAGGCCCGCTACCCGGGTCCGATCGACTGGTCGTACGACGCGCTCTCCGGCGTGCACTGGCCCGACCTGCCGTCGCACGCGATCAACCACCGCGCCGGACACGGCGACCCCAAGTGGATCTGGGAGCTCAACCGGCTCCAGCACCTCCCCTGGCTCGCCCAGGCCTGGCTCCTGACCGGCGACGAGCGCTACGGCACCGAGGCCCTCGACCAGCTCGACGCCTGGATCACCGCCAACCCGCCCGGGCGCGGCATCGCCTGGCGCGGGGCGTTCGAGGTGGGCGTGCGGGCGATCTCGGTGCTCGTCGCGCTCCAGGGCCTCGCCGACCACCCGGCGCTGACCCCCGAGCGCTACGCACGGGCGGTACGCGTGCTCGCCGCCGGCGCGCGGCGCTGCTGGCGCGACCGCTCGAAGCACAGCTCGGCGAACAACCACCTCGTCGGCGAGCTCGCGGGCCTCGCGACGGTGGCGATCCTGCTGCCGGAGCTCGCCGCGTCGGCCCGCTGGGAGCGCGACGCCGTCGCCGCCCTCGCCGTCGAGGCGGACCGCCAGATCCTTCCCGACGGCGTGGGCGCCGAGCAGGCCGTCGGCTACCAGGTCTTCACCGCCGAGCTGCTCGCCGTCGTGGCGCTGCTGCGCCGCCTGCGTCCCGCGCACGTCCCGGCGCCGGCGGACGGGACGCTGCTCGCGGCGCTCGGACGATCGGCGGCACACCTCGCCGACCTCGTCGGCACCGGCGACCCCACCCCGCGCACGGGCGACGACGACGAGGGCTTCGCGCTGCGCCTCGACCCGGCCCCGACCCGCGAGGTCCGCACGCACCTCGCGCTCGCCGCCGCCCTCACCGGTCTCCCAGCCGCCCGCCGCGCGGGCACCACCGACCTCACCTCGGCCTGGATCGCGACCCGCCTCGGTGCGTCGTCCGGTGCCGACCTCGCCTGGGAGCCCGGGTCCGCCTACGCCCCCGACGGCGGGCTGGCGATCCTGCGCGCGGGGCGGCGCCGGGTGACGGTCGACGTCGGCCCGCTCGGCTACCTGGCGATCGCGGCGCACGGGCACGCCGACGCGCTGGCCGTCGGGCTCGCCGTCGACGGCCACGACCTCGTCGGCGACCCGGGCACCGGCAGCTACTTCGCCCACCCGGCGTGGCGCACCGCGCACCGCAGCACCCGCGCGCACGCCACGGTCGCCGTCGACGACGCCGACCAGTCGGTGATGGGCGGACCGTTCCTCTGGACCGAGCACGCGACGGTCCGCGTGCACGGCGTCGACCTGCCCGCCGGGCGCGTGGACGCCGAGCACGACGGCTACCGGCGCCTGCCGAATCCGGTGACCCACCGCCGCGTCGTCGACGCCCCACCGGACGACGACGTGGTGCTCGTGGTGGACGTCCTCACCGGTGACGGCGCCGCGCCGGCTCCCGCCCGCACCACCTGGCCCCTGCACCCGGACCTCACGGTCGACGACAGCCCCGACGGCACGCTCCTCGCGCGCCGCGACGGCGAGCCGGTCCTGCGGATCGTCACCGCCGCGACGGCGCCGCTGACCGGCTGGCGCCTGTACGGGGGCGACGACGGGGCCGGCGAGCTGGGCTGGTGGTCCGACCGCCTCGAGGCACGCCGGCCGTGCTGGTTCGTCGGCACGCAGGTCGCCCCGGACACGGGGACCGTGATCGTCGCCACCCTCCTGGCCGCGGGCGCGGCCGGGGACGTGGACGCCCCGGCGATCGAGACCGGCGCCGACGGCACGGTCCGCGTGCGCTGGAGCGGCACCACGGGCCCGCGGGAGACGGTCGTCGGTGCTCCCTGAGGGGCACGGGGCGGACCGCGGGATACGGGAGCGTCCTCGGAGGCCCCGATAGGATGGGGTGCCACGTCCATGCCGGGCGCGGCGCCGCGGGATCGTCCGGTCCCGGGGTCCCGACGGCGATGACAGGTCCATGACGCAGCCTCCGGACAGCGACGGCCACCCCGAGCGGGACCACGGCTCGCGGAACCACGGCTCGCGGGACCCCGGCTCGCGGGACCACGCCGAGCCGGACCTCGCCGAGGCGATGCCCGAGGCGGCGTCGGACCCGCTCTCGGAGGGTGGCGCCACCCCCGAGGTGAACGAGCCCGACGAGCACAACCCGTCGCTCGACGGCCTCGGGGGCCGGCTGCGCCGGGGCGCCCAGTTCGCCGCGATCGCCCTGGTCTTCACCCAGCTCATCTCGCTGGGGCAGACCGTCGTCGTCGCGCGCCTGCTGACGCCGGCGGAGATCGGCATCTTCACGCTCGGCACCCTGCTCGCGAACTTCGCCGTGACCATCGCCGACGGCGGGATGCGCGCGGCGCTCATCCAGCGCGAGGAGGACGTCGAGAAGGCCACGGAGACCGCGTTCTGGGCGAGCCTGATCACCGGCGTGCTCATGTCCGGCGCCGCGCTCGCCGCGGCCCCGCTGCTGGGGATGTTCTTCTCCAGCGAGATGGTCGGCCTGGTCTGCGCGGCCACCTCCGGCACCCTGCTCATCCACTCGCTGGTCAACGTGCCCGAGGCGCTGCTGCAGCGGCGCTTCAACTTCAAGCGGCGCCTCATCGTCGACCCGCTGACGGCGGGCACGTTCGCGATCGTCACCGTGGCCTTCGCGTTCGCGGGGTTCGGCGTGTGGGGCATGGTGATCGGCCTCTACGCCTCCCAGCTCGCGACGCTCATCGCGTGCTGGGTGATGTGCAAGTGGCGTCCCGGCAGGACCCGCCCGAGCTACCGCGTCTGGCGCGAGCTGGCCGGGTTCTCGTTCCCGCTCATCGTCTCGAACCTCACCGACAAGTCCCGCGAGCTCGTCCAGTCGACCCTCATCGGGCGCGGCCTGGGCGAGGGCGGCGCCGGTCAGTACCGCTACGGCCGGCGCATCGGCGTGCTGCCCGGCACGGCGATCATCCAGGTCGCGTCCTACGTGCTGTTCCCGGCGTTCTCGCGCATCTCCTCCGACGCGAAGCGGTTCCACGACGGTTTCCTGCGCAGCCTGCGCGCCCTGTGGATCGCGACGATCCCGTTCTCCGCGGTGCTCATCGCCCTCGGCCAGCCGATGATCGTGGTCCTGCTCGGCGAGCAGTGGCGTCCCGCCGGCCTGTTCGTCGCGGCGATGGCGGGCTACGGGCCCGGCGCGGCCATGAGCGCGATCGGGATGGAGTCGATCAAGGGCGCGGGCAAGAGCCGGCGCATCCACATCCTCACGGGGCTCTCGGTCGTCCTCGGCGTCGGCGGGCTCGTCCTCCTGCTGCCGTACGGCCTGCTCGGCGTCGGCATCGCGGTCTCGATCGACGCGGCGGTCGGCGGGTTCGTCAGCCTCGTGCTCGCGCGCGACCTCGCGAAGGTGACGTGGCGCGAGCTCCTGAGCCTGCTCGTCCCGCCGACGATCGCGGCGGTCGTGGCCGGGGTGGCCGTCGGGTTCCTCGAGCAGACGGTGGTCAACGCCGACCAGCTGCCGATCCTGCTGGGCCTGCTCGCGCTCGCCGGTGAGACGCTCCTGCTGCTCGGGATCTTCCTCGGGGTGCTGTTCCTCATCGCCCCGGCCAGCGTGCGCGAGGTCCTCGCGGCCGTGCGCCGCCGCGGGAAGTCCACGGACGACCGGGACGACACCGAGGGCGCCGGGGCCGCCGAGCCGGACGCGGAGGACGCCATCGAGGGCTGGCGCCGCGATCTGCTCGACGCCCCGACCGTCGTCCTGCGCCTGCCGTTCATGGTCGACGACGTCACCGACCACGTCCCCGTCCGACGCCCGGCTCCGCGTCCCGGCCCGCCGCCGGTCCCGGTCGGGGCGCGGCCCCCCGGTGCCGCCGGGAACGGGGCGCCCAGCGCCCCTCCCCACGGCCCGCTCCTCGACGCCCCGACCACCGCCCTGCGCGAGCCGGTCTCCCCGCTCGACGCGCCGACCACGGCCGTCGAGCCCGCCCCGGCCGCGCCACCGGCGAACGGGAACGGCGCGGGCGGTCGATCCCGGCGTCTCGTGTCGGTCGTGACCCGCCGCCAGGGCCGCAAGGACCCGCCGCCCGACGCATCCTGAGCGCCTCGTCCCGGGAGCGAGGGACGCCCCACCTGCGCCCCGCGCAGCGAGAGTGACCCTCGCTCCACCCCCGACGGCTCCTGACCGCGCCCCGCGGAGGGAGCGAGGGACGCCCCACCTGCGCCCTGCGCACCGAGGGTGACCCTCGCTCCCCAGAAACCCGCCGGCCCGGCACCCGGCGGCCCGGCACCCGGCGGCTCAGCACCCCGCCGGCGCGCCGCCGGTGCCGTCGGCGAAGGGGCCTGCGCACGCCGCCCGGCGCGGGCTGCCGAGCGGGCCGCCGCCCGGGGTCGCGGCGGTGTTGTTCTCGACGAGATCGAGCATCCCGAACAGCTCCTGCATCTCCTCGGAGTCGATGTTCGGCAGCTCCCTCTCGGCGCCGGCCTGCACCGACAGCGAGTTCGTGCTCTCGCCGGAGGTGTCGTCGACGACGTAGGCGCCGTAGGTGCGCATGGCCTCGGCGATCTTGCGAACGTCGGGGTTGCGCAGGCCCGCGAGGTCGGTGTCGGGCGGGACGGCCAACAGTGATCCCATGCGCACGCCGTCGAGCGTCCCGCCGTACTGGTCCTCGAAGTACCCGTCGGCCTTCGTCGCGGGCCAGCGGAACCCGCCGCCGGCGGTGCTGCAGGTCCGCTTGCAGTTCAAGCTGATCTTCAGCGCGTGGCGGATGGGTGCCGCGCCGGACACCTCGCCGACGCGGACGCTGCCCCCGAGCCCCGAGAGCCCGGACCCGCCGTGGCACCCGGGCAGGCCGGTCGAGGTCAGCGACACCTCCGGCCACCCGAACTCGAACGACGGGTCGCCGCCCGCCTCGAGCTTCAGGGGCTGGCCCTGCACCACGGTGCGTCGCGAGCCGTCGTCGACGAGGAACGTCGAGCAGTGGTTCCACGACCCGTCGGCGGTGAGCTCCGGGTCGGTGTGCACCTGAACATCGCGGCCGTCGGCGTCGAGGGTCTTCACGGGGAAGGCGGGGTCGACGGAGATGTCCTCGATGTCGAGGTAGATGCGGTCGGCGCCGCTGTCGAAGGGCACGAAGCGCGCCGAGTCCGCCAGGGGCAGGTTCCACGGGGAGTCCCAGGAGAACGGCTGGCGGTAGAGGTCGCGCACGGGTCCCGTCTCGGCGGCGAGCGACGTCGAGGACGCGGGCGCGAGCAGAGGGCCACCGAGGACCCCGAGCACGGCGACCAGGGCGGTCGTCAGGAGCCGCGCGCCCCTCACGGCGCCGTCACCCGGAGGCCGTCCATCGTCAGGGCGACCGTGCCCTCGGAGTTCGAGCCGCGGTAGATGCCCTGCTTGAGGTAGTTCTCGCCGTCGACCATCGTCGCCCGGTTGGTGCGCTGCACCGTCTGCTTTCCGTTCTCCCAGGCCTCCACGAAGCCGGAGCCCGAGCTCCGGGAGAACTTCACGTGCAGGACGTAGTCGACCCACTCGCCACGGCGGATCGGGCCGATCGTGCGGCGCGGCGCCGACTTCACGCCGTCACCGCCGATGTCGACGGAGCCCCGGCTGAGGTCGATCGCCAGCGGCGGCGACCCCGACGAGCTGTGCCACTGCAGGATGATGAAGTAGCGGCCCGAGACGTCGGGCATGTTCTCCGGGTACTGCACGGACCACTCGTAGAAGCGCTCGTCGCCCTCGTGCACGAGGGCACCCGCCGCGCTCGACTGGACCTCGCTGCGCTCCCCGCCCCCGAAGTTCGGCACGTCGCCCGGACGCACCGTGAACCGCGCCGCGTGCTGCCCCTGCCGCGCGCCGGGCGCGTCGACGATCGTCATGTTCGCGTTGCCGCGCCCGATCGTGGAGCAGCGTCCGTTGACCAGCTTCGACTGGCAGACCTGCCACTGGCTGAAGTCGCCGGTCTCCCAGTCGCCGGTGAAGAGCTGGCGGCGACCGACCGGCACCGCCCCGCGGGTGCTGTCCATCGCACCGCCGTCGAGGGTGGCGCCGACGTCCACGCCGAGCCCGCCCAGATCGGCGTCCACGTCGACCTCGGCCGACGGGGTGCTCGGGTCGGTCGGGGGCGTCGGCTCCTCGGCCCAACCGCTCGCCGCATCGGTCGCGGAGATCGCGAGGGCGAGCGCGAGGGCGGCCACCACCCGGCCGGTCCGGCGCACACCCGTCCGGGCGCACCGGACGACCTGCCGCTCACCCCTCCCGCCGTCGTGCCGCGACGTGTTGCCGCCGGTGCCGATCCTCGCCACGCGTACCCCTCCAGACCGTCGACCGTCGAACGCCTGCCGCTTAGCGCGACCGGACTAGTCATGGCGTCCGTTCGTCGTATCTAGACGACCACTCGTCGCTGTCGACCACAATTACACGGGCTGATGAGGTCTGAGTGCACGATGGGACTGCTGTGACTCCAGTGAAACACGGGTAGAACGTCCCGTTCTCCACGATCGGGGCCCGGTCGTCACCGGAACGGGGAACCCGGGGCGGATGCGGGGCGGATGCGGAGGCCCCGGGCGGCCGAACGGGCGACCGGGGGGCGGCGGTAGCGTTCGCGGGGTGACCACCAGCTCCGACGGCGGCGGCCCGGCCCGCGCTGCGGGCTCCCACCTGCCGGACGGCCCGCCGGCGTTCAGCTTCCTCACGACCGCCTACAGGGCGGCGGACACCCTCGGCCGCACGATCGACGCCGTGCTCGCGCAGACGCGGGGCGACTGGGAGCTCGTCGTCGTCGACAACGGCAACGACGACGCGGTCGCCGCGGTCGTCGAGGCCCACCTGGACGATCCCCGCATCCATCTGGTCCGGCAGGAGAACAAGGGTGCGGTGGGCGGCGTCCGCGCGGCCGCCGAGCACGCCACGGGCCGCTACCTCGTCGTCCTCAACGCCGACGACGCGGTGACGCCCGACTTCTGCGCGCGCACCGGCGAGGTGCTCGACGCCGACC
The DNA here is from genome assembly GCF_028737215.1 of Actinomycetospora chibensis. Classification (GTDB taxonomy): domain Bacteria; phylum Actinomycetota; class Actinomycetes; order Mycobacteriales; family Pseudonocardiaceae; genus Actinomycetospora; species Actinomycetospora chibensis. The sequence continues at coordinate 59,582 of NZ_JAQZAM010000013.1, forward strand.
CGGGGGTCGCGGCGGTCACCTGCGACGCCGTGCAGTTCGTCGACCCCGGCCAGCAGCTCCTGGCCCGGACGTACCTGCAGACGGCGGGCCTCGCGGAGGCGCCCGAGGGCGCGGTGCGCCTCGGCGTCGCCGACATCATCGACGGCCCCTGTCCCTACTACAGCGCGCCGATCCGCCGCGAGGTCTGGGACGCGCTCGGCGGGATGGGGCACGACACCGACGCGCCGGTGGTGCACGACCTCGAGTTCTGGCTGCGCGCGATCCTCGCCGGCCACGACGTGCGGCTCATCGGCGACCGGCTGGGCCTGTTCCGCCTCGAGCGGGGCTCGGAGAGCCGGCCGTTGGACCCGGACGCCACCGAGGAGTTCGAGCGCCAGCGCGAGCTCGTGCTGCGGCGCGCCGCGGATGCCGCCGCCGACCCCGACGCCCGCGAGGCGCTCGACCGCGTCCTGCGGCGCCTGACCTACCAGCAGGCCATCCGGCGGGCGCGGGTCGCGTTCTCGCGGGGCGACGCCGCGGCGGCCCGCCGGCACGTCGGGGAGGCCCACGCGCAGCGACCGTCGGCCCGCACGGGCGCCCTGGTGGTCGCCCTGAGGGTGGCCCCCGGCGCGCTCTCGGCGGTCCACCCGCTCAAGCGCGGCCTGCAGGCGCGCGTCGCCCGCCTGCGCGCGCGCGACTGGCGGGCGCGCTGGTCGCGCCGGCGGACGGTGCGATGAGGATCCTGGTCCTGGCCTCGCGGCGGATCGAGTCGCGACAGAGCGGCTACGACCTGCGCGTCGCGAACCTCTGCGCCCACCTCCCCGGCGAGGCCCATCTCGCCGTGGTCCCGCTGGAGGAGGACCGGGGGTCCGGCCCGACCGGGCTCGCGGTGGACCCGCTCTTCGCCTCGGTCGAGGTGCTCTCCGCATTCCCGCCGGGCCGCGAGCGAGCACGTCGCTACCTGCGGCGGTCCAACGACCACTACATGCAGCTCTCCCGGCCCGGCCGGTTCGCCGCGGCCCGCGACCGGTTGCGCGAGATCGTCGCCGAGCGCGGGATCACCCACGTCGTCGTCTTCGGCGTCGCGCTCGCCGAGCTCGCCGCGACCCTCCCGGGCGTGCCGGTGGTGCTGGACGTCTGCGACAGCGGGGTGCTCACCACCGAGCGCGCCCTCGCCGCGAGCACCCAGCCCTCCACGGGCGTGCAGCGCTGGATGGACAAGCTCGCCCTGCGCCGCAAGAGGGCCACCGAGTCACGGCTGCCCGACCGCTTCGACGTCGTCACGACGATCAGCCTCCCGGACACCCGGGCCATCGAGCGGCTGCGGCGCGGGCGCCGGGAGACGATCGCGACGGTGCCCAACGGCGTCGACGAGGCCTTCCTGACCCCGCTCCCCCGGGCCGGCGACCGTCACGGCGTCGCGTTCTGGGGCAACCTCGGGTTCGCGCCCAACCGGGACGCCCTCTGGTTCTTCGTGCACGAGGTCTGGGCGCCGTACCTGCGCGACGAGGGCGTCGAGCTGTGCATCGTCGGACCCAACGCCCCGTCGTGGCTGGCGGAGATCGCGGCCCAGGACCCCCTCGTCGTCCTCACCGGCTACGTCGAGGACCTGCGCAGCGCCGTGGCGCCGTACCCGGTGATGATCAACCCGATGCGCACGGGCAGCGGCCTGAAGAACAAGGTGCTCGAGGCGTTCGGCCTCGGGATCGCCGTCGTCTCCACCCCTCTCGGCGTGGAGGCGCTTCCCGAGGTCCGCGACCGGGTGCACCTGCGCACCGCCGAAGCGCCCGACGCCTTCGCCGACGCGGTCCGCGAGGTGCTCAAGGACCCCGAGCACGCCCACGCGTTGCGCGAGGACGCCCACCGGCTGGTGGACGAGCACTACCGCTGGGAGGCCGTCGGGCGCCAGTGGGCCGGGCTCTTCGCGGCCACGACGAGCCCGGCCTGACACCGGTTCACCGGGCGGGTGGCACCACACGCACGGTCGGGTCGACGATCACCCACCGGCCGCCGCCTGCCTCGACCTCGGGCATCCGGCGGCGCATCTCGGCGAGCATGTCGGTGACGAAGAGCACGACCTCGTCGGGGCGACGCTCGGCGACCGCCTCCGGCGCCACGATCGGGACGCCCACCCCGGGCAGGCGGCGGCCCTGCTTGCCGGGCGAGGCGTCGGCCACCGCCGGGAGCAGGTCCGGCCCGATCCCGGCGCGGTTGAGCAGCGGCACCGCGCGCGACGCCGCCGCGTAGCCCATGACCGTCCGCCCGGCCTCGTGGGAGCCCTCGAGGTGGGTGCGCAGCTCCTCGGCGCTGCGTCGCGCCGCGTCCTCGAGCCCCGCCACGACGGCCGGGTCGGTGACGCCGAGCGCCGCCTCGCGCTCGACGAGCGACGCCACCGAGGCCTCGTCGCGCGTGCCGTCCGCGCGCCGGCGCCGGGCGGCCAGCAGCACCGTGCCGCCGTAGAGGTCGAACAGGAACCCGTGGGTGACGTCGAAGCCGAGCTCGTCGAGCATCCCCACCAGCACCGGCGTCGCGTAGTACGCGAAGTGCCCGTGACGCAGGGCGTTCCAGCCGCCGTCGGCCACGATCGCGGCGAGCGTGTGGAACTGCAGCAGCAGCACACCGCCCGGCGCGGTCGCCGCGGCGCGCTCGAGCAGGCCCGCGCGCTGGTCCGCGGCGTGCATGAGACCGAAGCAGTCGATGACCACGTCGGCCGGGCCGTCCTGCGCGCTCGCCTCCTTGAGGCCGGTGGCCGCGAGCAGGTCGAGCCAGGAGCCGCCGTGCGGGCTGCCGAACTCGATCACCGACCCGCCACCGTGGGGCAGCAGCCCGGCGGCCTCCACGCGCGCGACGGCATCGCGGGCCTGGGCCACCAGGGCGTCCGGCTCGGCGCCGCGCGGCTCCTCCGGGGTCGTCGGGTCCTCGGCGAGCTGCGCGAGCCCACACGTCGCACACAGCCACATCCGCAGGGGGTGCACGGCGTCCGGACCCGGGTCGTCGAGGGCCGGGAAGTGGTCGGAGGCCGGCTGGTCGCCGAGGTCGAGCACGACCGTGCCGTCGGAGCCGGCGCACCAGCGGCAGGTGAGGGTGTCGGGAATCGTGCCGGGATGGTCCACGGCGGGATCCTCTCGGAGGTCGTCGGGGGCGGGATGGGAGGGTCGGCGGGTGGAGGTTCGCACGGCAGGCATCGACGGCGTCCGGGTGTTCGTCCCGACGCCCCACCGCGACGACCGGGGTCTCTTCACCCGCACGTTCGACACCGCGATCGCCGCGGAGCACGGCATCGACCTCGGGCCGGCGGCCCAGGACAGCCAGTCGCGCTCCCGCTACGGCACGGTGCGCGGCATGCACGGGCGACGGGGCGCCGGCGAGGCCAAGCTGGTGCGCGCGGCGCACGGGGCGGTGCTCGACGTCCTCGTCGACGCCCGGCCGGGATCGTCGACGTTCGGGCGGGTGGAGACGTTCCGGCTCGACGACGAGGACTTCTGGCACCTCTACGTGCCCCCGGGTCTCCTGCACGGGTTCCAGGCCCTCACCGAGGTCGCGGACGTCTGCTACCGCATCGACCGTCCGCACGCCCCCGGCGAGGACCTCGCCGTCGCGCACGACGACCCCGAGCTGGCGATCGCCTGGCCGGAGCCCGTCACCGCGATCTCGGAGCGCGACCGCACCGCCGGCTCCTGGGCCGACCTGCGCGCCCTCCTCGGTACGTGAGCACATTCCCGCCCCCAACAGGGGCGGAAAGTGCTCACATGGGTCAGGAGGGGCGCAGGGAGCCGTCGAGGGTGCCGGCGGCCTGGCGGTCCTTCAGGACCGCGAGGCGGGTGAAGCGCCGGTCGAAGGCCTCCTGGGTGAGCCCGCGGGCGCGGTACTCGCGGATGAGCTCCTCGGCGCCGTCGGCCACCGACCACTCGGCGCGGAAGTCCGGCAGGAACTTGCCGATCTTCGCGAAGTCGACCCGGTAGGAGCGCGGGTCGCCGCCGGTCTCGCCGGTGATCACCAGCTCGGCCTCGGGCACCGCGACCTTCACGGCGTCGGCGATGTCGCGGACCTGCACGTTGTTCTCGGTCGACCCGACGTTGAACGCCTGCGCACGGACGACGTCGGCCGGCGCGGCGAGGGCCGCGACCACGGCGCCGCCGATGTCGCGGGCGTGCGCCAGGGGCCGCCAGGGCGTGCCGTCGCTCATCACGAGGATGCGGTTCGACAGCAGGGCGTGGCCCACGAGGTTGTTGAGCACGATGTCGGCGCGCAGGCGCGGGGAGAAGCCGAACGCGGTGGCGTTGCGCATCGACACCGGGACGAAGTCGTCGTCCGCCATGTCGACGAGGTCGGCCTCGACACGCACCTTCGACTCGGCGTAGGGGGTCACCGGCCTCATCGGCGCCTCCTCGTCGAGGACGTCCTCGGTGCCCGACGCCCCGTAGACCGAGCACGTGGAGGCGTAGACGAAGCGCGAGACGCCGGCGTCCTTCGCCAGGCGGGCGAGGCGCGTCGAGGCGTGGTGGTTGATGTCGTACGTGTGCTCGGGCGCGAGCGCCCCCAGCGGGTCGTTCGACAGCGCCGCGAGGTGCACGACGGCGTCGAACCCGCGCAGCTGCTCGGCGGTGACGTCACGCAGGTCCACCGCCAGCGCGGGCGGCTCGGGCGCCGGGAGCTCGCCGAGGACGCAGTCGGCGTAGAGACCGGAGTCGAGCCCGGTGACCTCGTGCCCCGCCTCGGTGAGCATCGGGGCCATCAGCGTCCCGAGGTAGCCCTGGTGACCGGTGAGCAGCACGCGCATGGCGGGCGTCCTTCCTTCGTGCACCGACTCTGGCGTGCACGGATCCTGGCTGAGTGCGTCAGCGTGACGGTACGGGGGGCCCGAGCAGCGCCCGCGTCAGGTGGAAACCCTCCGCGTAGCGCACCCCGGCCTGCACCCCGCGGATGCGGGCGAGGCCCGAGAAGGCCTCGTCGTCGAACCAGGCCCGGGAGACCTGGGACGGGTAGTGCTCGTGGAGCAGGCGGCTCTTCTCCGCGACCACCTCGGGCTCCAGCGGCCAGAGCAGGGGCGGCTGGGCGAGGTCGGGCTCGGCTTTGAGGATCTCGTAGCCCAGTGCCAGGTGGTCGCGGAAGACCGTCGGGACGAGGCGGGCGAGGCCACGGTGGTCCTGGTGGTCGTCGCCCCGGTGCCCGGCGAGCACGAGGTCGGGCTCGCAGGTCCGGCGGAACTCCTCGAGCGCCTCCTTGGCCCACTGCCAGTGGTGGGGCAGGCGGCCGTCGGGCATGTCCCGCACGGTGACCGCCAGGTCGGCGCCGGGGCAGAAGGCCGCCAGCGCCGCGCGCTCCTCGTCCTCCCGCGGCGTCCCGCCGCCCGAGAGCACGAGGGCCCGCACGCGGAGCGGCGGGACGGCGCCCAGAGCTTGACGAGCACGGCAGAGCGTGAGGACCGTCCCGCCCGCGCCGAGCGGGATGTCGTCGCAGTGGGCGGCGAGCAGGACCAGCTCGTCGAGGGCCTCGGGGATCAGCGTGCGCATGCCTCAGCGGCCGAGGGCCTCGTCGACGAGGCCCTCCAACGGCGTGCGCTCGGGCTCGCGCTCCCACACCATCCAGGGGCGCGTGCCGGCCCGGTAGGCGGCCTCGAGGGCGTTGCGCTCCTTGAGGGTGTCCGCGGGCTGCCAGAAGCCGTCGTAGGTGTAGGAGAGCAGGCGGCCCTCCTTCGCCAGGCTCGTGCACGCGTCGCCGACGAGATCCCCGTTCTCGGGGATGTAGTCGATCGCCTCCGGACGCAGGGCGAAGTAGCCCCCGTTCTCCCGGATCCGCATGTCGGTGACCGGGTAGATCGAGTTCACCCGGTCGCTCGGGTCGACGTCCACGATGTGGAAGACGGCCTGCGGGGGCACGGCGAGCAGCGAGGCGACGGCGTCCGAGCCCCGGAACGTCTCGATCATGTCGTCGATCGGGGCGTCGGTGAGCACGTCCGCGTAGTTCGCGAGGAAGATCTCCTCGTCCTCGACGAGGTGGCGCACCCGGCGCAGACGCTCGCCGATCGGCGACTCGAGCCCGGTGTGGACGAAGTGGATCGTCCAGTCGGCGATGTCGGAGCCCTGCAGCTCGACCTCGCCCTTGCGCAGCACGAAGTCGTTCGACTCGGTCTCGCGGTAGTCGAGGAAGTAGTCCTTGACGTGGTGGGCCCCGTACCCCAGGCACAGGATGAACTCCTTGTGACCGAAGTGTGCGTAGTAGCGCATCACGTGCCAGATGAGCGGGCGCGGCCCGACCATCTGCATGGGCTTGGGTGCGTCGGAGTCCCCGTTGCGCATCCGCATGCCGTAGCCACCGCAGAAGAGAACGACCTTCACGGTGCCAGGACCTTGCCAGACCCGGGTTCGACGACCTGCAGCGAGGGGATCGGGAAGACGAGCGACCCACCCCAGTCGGCCACGTGCGCGAGCTGCGCGGTGATCTCCTCCCGCAGGTTCCACGGGAGGACCAGCACGTAGTCGGGCCGGTCGGCGTCGATCCGCTCGGGCTCGTGGATCGGGATCCGCGTGCCCGGGGTGTAGCGCCCGTGCTTGTAGGGGTTCCGGTCCACCGTGTACGCCAGCAGGTCGGGGCGGATCCCGCAGTAGTTCAGCAGGGTGTTGCCCTTGCCTGGCGCGCCGTAGCCCACGACGGTCTTCCCGGCGTCGGCGGCGTCGACCAGGAAGCGCATCAGGTCGTTGCGGATGCGCGAGACCTCGCGGGCGAACCCGGCGTGACCCTCGACGGTGTCCAGGCCGGCCGCGGTCTCCTCGGCAAGCACGTCGGCGACGGCCTGCGACGGGCCCTGGCCGACCTCGGTGGGCCGCGCCCAGCACCGGATCGACCCGCCGTGGGTGGGCACGAGCTCGACGTCGACGAGCTCCAGGCCGCCCGAGCGCAGCGCCTTCTGCGCCGTGCCGAGCGTGTAGTACTGGAAGTGCTCGTGGTAGATCGTGTCGAACTGCCGGTACCGCATCAGCGTGAGCAGGTGCTGCACCTCGATCGACACCCAGCCGTCGTCGGCGACCATGGCCCGCAGGCCCTGGGTGAAGCCGACGAGGTCGGGGATGTGCGCGTAGACGTTGTTGGCGACGACGAGCGCCGCCGGCCCGTTCTCCGCGCGGACCGAGGCGCCGGTCTCCGGGGACAGGAACGCCGTCAGCGTCGGCACGCCCTTGTCGCGGGCGGCCTGCCCGACGTTGGCGCTCGGCTCGACACCCAGCGCGCGCATCCCGTCGGCGACGACGTGCTGGAGCAGGTAGCCGTCGTTGCTCGCGGCCTCGACCACGAGCGAGTCGGGACCGAGCCCGGCGCGCTCGGTGGCCGCGGTGACGAAGCGGCGGGCGTGGTCCACCCACGAGGTCGAGAACGACGAGAAGTACGCGTACTCCGTGAACGTCTCGTCGGGGTCGATCAGCGGGGGCAGCTGCACGAGCAGGCACGACGCGCAGACACGGGGGTGCAGCGGGAACGTCTGCTCCGGCGCCTCGAGGGCGTCCGCCGTGAGGAAGAGCTCGCACGGCGGGGTGGCACCGAGGTCGACGAAGCTCGTCAGGTCCGGTGAGCCGCAGAGCCGGCAGATGATCTTGTTGTCCACTCGGTCCATCTCAGTAGGCGCCGTCGCCGCGGAACACCGCGGAGACCGTCTTCCACATGATCACCAGGTCCATGGCGGGCGACCAGTTCTCCACGTACCGCAGGTCGAGGCGGACCGACTCCTCCCAGGAGAGGTCGGAGCGGCCGCTGACCTGCCACAGCCCGGTCATCCCGGGGCGGACGAGGAACTTGCGCTTGGCGGCGTCGGTGTAGACCTCGATCTCGCCGGGGAGCGGCGGGCGGGGTCCGACCAGCGACATCGAGCCGCCGATGACGTTGAACAGCTGGGGCAGCTCGTCGAGCGAGTAGCGCCGCAGGAGCTGGCCGATGCGGGTGACGCGCGGGTCCTTGCGCAGCTTGAACAGCGGGCCGGACCCGTCGTTGGTGCCGGCGACGAGGTCCTCGCGCAGCTTGTCGGCGTCCGGCACCATCGACCGGAACTTGATCATCTGGAAGGTCTTGCCGCGCTGCCCGACGCGGGTCTGGCGGTAGAACACCGGCCCGCCGTCGAGCTTCACGACGAACGCGATGACCGCGAACACCGGCGCCAGCAGCAGCAGGATCGCCGCGGTGGTGACGCGGTCGAACATCAGCTTGAACACCCGCGGCACGCCCGAGAGGCGTGGCTCGGTGAGGCGCAGCAGCGGCAGGCCGTCGACGGGCGCGACGTGCAGGCGCGGCCCGGCGACCTCCATGAGGCCCGGGTCGACGACGAGCTCGGAACCGGTGCCCTCGAGGTCCCACGCCAGACGGTGGAGGCGCTTGGGGCTCCAGCCCGGGGTCGGCGCGACGGCGACGACGCCGTAGCGCCCGCTGCCCACGCTGGTGGAGAGGTCGTCGAGGTCGCCGATGACCGGGACGCCGGCCACGTGGCCCTGCCCCTCCTCGCCGAGACCGGTCGGGGTGCAGGCCGCGATGACGACCCAGCCCATGTGCGGCACGCGCCGGGTGCGCTCCACGAGGTCGCGCACCGACTGCTCGGTGCCCACCGCGAGGACGGGGAGCATCCCGCGGCCACGCTTGCGCGCCTGGTGCAGCCAGCGCCGCAGCATGTAGCGCCCGGCCATCGCCAGCAGGCCGGCGACGGGCAGGACGCCGAACACCCAGGGCCGCACGCCGAGGCGCTCGATCGCGAGGCCGCCGAGGCCCAGCACGATCGCCGCCGAGACGAAGGCGCGGATGAGACGGCTCCACTCCTCGGCGCCCTGGCCGAGCGTGCGCGGGTCCCAGGCCCGGCAGGCGACGATCGCCAGGGTGACGAGCACGCCCGCCACCCCGCCGAGGACCCACGGGTCCGAGCTCTGCGGGCCGACGCCCTCACCGAAGCCGACGAACGCGCCGAGCACGACGCAGATCGCGAGGGTGGCGAGGTCGGAGACGGCCACGGCGAGCGCGAACTTCAGCTGCCAGCTCGTGGCCACCGCGACGCTGCCGGGCTGCTCCGGGCCCTCGTCCTCCCAGATGCGTACGAAGCCCGGGGCTGTCGGCGCGGGCTCGACGAAGACGCCGGGTTCGATCCCGGTGTCGAGGCCCGGGGACATCGGGGTGTCGATCCTGGGGTCGATCCTGCCGCCGATCCCGCGCGTGATCCCGGTCCCGACCGGGGTCCCGGTCGTGGCCCCGGTCGAAGCATCGAGGGGCACGCCGGCCGGGCCGTCCGCCTGGGACGACCCCGCCTGCTCCTCGATCCGTGCTTGTCCGTTCTTCACGTCGCCCCCGTCGTGGGTCGTACGCGTGGGCGGACCCACTCGTAGCACCTCGTCGGCCATGGACACCTTTCCGCTCGACGTATGACGCCCAGGGCCGCGGTGAGGTTGCGTGGCCGTTCACCCGAATTTCCGTCGAGCCGCCGGCACCCCACCTCCGGTGCCGTCCGGATCAACGAATCGCCACCGGCGCGGTCACGCCGATGTCGCTCAGGATTGGACCGGGCGGGGCACGGCCACGGTCGAGAACCCCGGCCCGGGTACGCGCCGCCACCGTCCGGGGCATCCTGCCGCACGCCCGGAGCAGCCCGGGCGGCGCGGGTGCCCCGAACGCGCTCCCGACGGTCACGGTGGCCGATCGCCGGCGACACCACCGTGTTCCCGGACGAACGGGACGGACCGGGCGCGACGGACCGTCGCCGGTACCGCCGGAAGGGGCACCGCCTTGCTCGGTATGGTGCCGCCGGACGAACCACCTCGCCGGTTTCGTCCGGGTTCGGCCCGTGGTCGACGTCGATCACCGGTGATCGACCCGGTGATCGACCCAGTGATCGACCCAGTGATCGACCGGGTGATCGACCCTGCGATCGACCCCGTGCTCGGCTCCCGGTCGACGCAACCCCGACCGCGCCAGACGAGGAGCGCCCCGATGCCCTACGACGCCGTCGCCCGCCGGGCGACCCGGCACGGTCGCGTTCCCCGTCGCACCGGCCGCGCCGCCCGCTCCGTCGTCGCGGTCACCGCCCTGCTCGCCGCCCTGCTCGGCGCCGGCGCCCCCGTGGCCGCCGCCGCGCCCGACGCCCCCGGCTCCGACCGGGCGACCTGGGAGCTCCCGGCCGTCGGCGACGTGCTCGCCGCGTTCGACCGCAACGGCTACAACGAGCAGGACGGCGCGCCCCGCCAGATCGCCTCGCCCACGGCGCCGGGCCGCCAGGCTCTCGAGTTCCGGCTCGACGGCGGCGACCAGCGCAGCGAGGTCCAGCCCCGCGTGCCCGACCAGGTCGAGGGCGACGTGTGGTTCTACACGTACCGCGGCGGGCTGGCGCGGGACTTCCCGACCGACACCGAGGCCTGGCAGGTCGTCCTGCAGTGGCACCACACCGGCGACTCGGGCTCGCCGCCCCTCGCCCTCGAGATCAAGCAGGGCCGGCTGCTGCTGGCCACGGAGGGCGAGAACCTCCAGGATCTCGGGCCGGTCCGGGGCGGCGACCGCCTCGACGTCACGATGCGTGTCGCGTTCTCCCAGGACCCCCAGCGCAGCGCCGTCGACATCTGGCGCGACGGCCGTCCCGTCCTCGAGGGCCACCGGCCTCCGGCCGGGACGATGCTCGACGGCGCCAACTACCTGAAGGTCGGCCTCTACCGGGCCACCGCGATCGACGAGGGCGGTCGGCTGTGGGTCGACGACCTGCGGGTGGGACGCACGATGGCCTCCGTCTCCCCCACAGCCCCCACGGGCACGGGCTCGGCGACCGCCGGCGAGGACGGGGACGCCTCGAACGACCCCGCCGTCGAGGCCTCGCCGTCGGGCACCGCCGCCGACCGCGACGACGACGCCGTCACCTGGGTGGCCGGGGTGCTGCTCGTCGCGGTCGTGCTCCTGCTCGTGGCCACCCGCCGCGACGCCCGCACCCGGCGCTGAGCGCCGGACCGACCCGCACCCGACCAGGGATTCCGGCGCGACGACCCGGTCACCGCGCGCGCCGGGCGCCGGGTCCTGCGTGTCACCATGGTCACCGTCGCAGGCGACGATCCGCCGTGGTGTAAGGGCAACACCTCGGATTTTGGTTCCGATGATCCTGGTTCGAATCCAGGCGGCGGAGCAGCGGCCCACGGGGCTCCTCTCGTCCGGCCGATCGGTCTGGTCGAGGTGGAGCAGAAACGATGACGTCGCGGCATGGTCAAGCCCGATCGTGAGCGCACCGCGGGACGTGCCGCGTGTCCGCTTCGATACGCTGCGCTCGTGCCCCGCTCCCCACGTCGGTACGTCGGACCGACGACTGCGCTCGTGGGTGGCGTGTCCCCGGGCCGGTGCCGTCCCCCGACACCCGGCGCCGGAGAAGTGACCCCTCCGACCGCATGAGCGGCCCCGAGCAGCCCGGCACGGCGGACAGAACCGCCGAGGCGACGGCACAGCCGTCGGTCGACAAGCTCTCGAAGACCCTCCAGCGCGGGGCGAAGATCTCCGCGATCGTCCTGGTCGTCACACAGTCGATCTCGCTGATCCAGACCCTGGCGGTCGCCCGCCTGCTCAGCCCGGCCGAGGTCGGAGCCTTCACCGCCGGGTCGATCCTCACCAACTTCCTCGTGACGTTCTCCGAAGGTGGCCTGCGGGCGGCGCTGATCCAGCGGGAGAAGAACCTCGAGGACGCGGCGGACACCGTGTTCTGGGTGACGCTGATCAACGGCATCGTGATGTCCGGGATCGCGTTCGCCGTCTCCCCGCTGATCGGGGCCTTCTTCGGCGGGGACGTGGCCGGCGCGGTCTGCGCCGCCACCGCCGCGGTCCTGACCATCCACGCGCTGACGAACGTGCCCGACGGGCTGATGCAGCGGCGCTTCAACTTCAAGCGCCGGATGATCGTCAACCCGTCGACGGCGGTGACGTTCGCGGCCACCGCGATCGCGCTCTCCGCGCTCGGCTTCGGCGTCTGGGGCCTCGTGATCGCCCTGTACGCCTCGCAGATCGTCACCCTGGTGCTCACCTGGTGGCTCGCGGGCTGGTGGCCCGGCCGTGGGCACTTCAGCTTCACGATCTGGCGGGAGATGGCGCGGTTCGCCCTCCCCCTCATCGCCAGCGAGTTCGCCCAGAAGGGCCGCGAGTTCGCCGAGGCGGGCCTCACCGGCCGCATCCTCGGCGAGGCCTCGCTGGGCATGTACCGCTACGGGCGGCGCATCGCGGCCCTGCCCGGCACGGCGATCATCCAGATCGCCTCCTACGTGCTCTTCCCGGCGTTCTCGCGCATCGCCAAGGACGCGGGCCGGCTGCGCCGGGGCTTCCTGCGGGCGATGACGGCGCTGTGGGTCACCTCGCTGCCCGCCGGGGCGCTGCTCGTCGCGATCGGCGAGCCCCTGGTCGTCGTCGCACTGGGCGAGCAGTGGCGCGGCGCGGGCCTGGTGCTCATGGGCATGGCCGGCTACGGACCCGGGATGGCGCTCGGCTCGATCGGCAAGGAGTCCATCAAGGGCACCGGCCGCAGCCGCCTGCTCAACTGGGTCACCGGCACCAGCCTCGTGGTCAGCATCACCGCCCTGGTGATCCTGCTGCCGACCCTCGGGCTGCTCGGCGTGGGCATGGCCGCCTCGGCCGAGGCGCTCTGCGCGGGCACGCTGGCGATCGTCATCGGCATGCGGGTCGCCGGGGTCCGCGTCGGGGACGCCCTCAAGGTCCTGCTCCCGGTGCTGGTCGCCGGGGTCGCCGCGATGGGCGCCACCTTCGTCCTCGAGAACGGCTTCTTCCGCTCCGACGGGCGCCCGATCGTCATCGGGCTCGGCCTGCTCCTGGTCGACGTCCTCGTCTTCCTGGGCCTCTACCTGGGTCTGCTGCGCATCCTCTCCCCCTCGGTGAGCCGCGAGCTCGCCTCCGGGGTGCGGTCGGCGCTGCGCCGCCCCCAGCGCCGGACGGGCTCCGACGCCGCCGTCCCGGAGCCGGAGCCCGAGGTCGTGCCCACCGCGGCCGTCCCGACCGTCATCGGGGCCCCGACCGAGGCCCTCCCGTCGGGCTCCTCCGGCCCGGACGCGCCCGAGTGGAACGCGCTCGACGCCCCCACCGTGCTCATCGCGTCGGGGGAGGGCGTCGAGACCGCGCCCCCCTGGGCCGTCGCGGTCACCGAGCGGCTCTACCTGGCCCCCGTGGCGCCGTCGACCAACGGCCAGACGAACGGCCACTCCAACGGCCACTCCAACGGCCACGCCAACGGCCAGGCCGACGGCCACTCCAACGGCCAGGCCGACGGCCACTCCAACGGCCAGGCCGACGGGCGGGGCCCGGGGCGGTCGCGCCCGGGCCACCCCGCGCACGCGCGGCGTGACGGTCGCCACGACCGTGACGCGGAGCCGCTGCAGATCGTGCGTCGCTCCCGTCACGACGGCTCCTGAGCGCGGTCGAGCCGACCGGGCCTTCACCCTGTCCAGGTACTGTCGATCGAGCCGGGAGGTGCGGTGACCCATCGGGACGGGGCGCCCCTCGCGGCTCATCCGACGGACGATCCGGGAGCGGTGTGACGGTCAACAGCCACGGTGGACGGACCCGGGCGCAGACTCGGAAGCGGCGAGTCGTCGCCGCCCTCACCACCGCGATCGTCGCCGTGCTCGTCGCGCTGGTCGCGCCGCCCGCCCTCGCCGACGAGCAGAGCCCGCCCGGGGGCAACCCGCTGATCTGGCGCGCGGACACCGGCGGCGACATGCTCGGGTCGTTCAACCGCAACGACTACAACGAGCAGGACGGCGCCCCGCGGGAGGTCTCCTCCCCGACGGGCCACGGCAGCGCCCTGCGGTTCTCCCTCGACGGCGGCGAACAGCGCAGCGAGCTCCTGCCGCGCGTCCCCGACGGGCGCGAGGGCGACGTCTACTACTACGGGTACCGCGGCCAGCTGGCCGACGACTTCCCCGTGGACGCCGACCGCTTCCAGATCTTCATGCAGTGGCACCACTACGGCGACGAGGGCTCGCCGCCGGTGGCGATCGCCATCCAGAGCGGCCAGCTCATGATCACCGGTGGCGACGACAACCGGAACGAGCGCTACGAGCAGCCGATCGCCCGCATCCGGCCGGGCGACCCGATCGACATCATCGTGCGGATCGTGTTCTCTCGGAACCCGGACACCGGAACGGTCGACGTGTGGTCCCAGGGCCGCCGCACCGTGACGGCGTTCCACCCGCCGGACGGCACGCTCTACGACGACGGCGACTACATGAAGGTCGGGCTCTACCGCTCCACGGACCTCACCGATCGGGCCGAGCTGACGATGGACGACGTGGCCGTGGGCCGCACGCGCGCGGCTGTCGACTCCGCGATGGTCGACCAGGGCGCCGCGTCCAGCGAGGGCAGCCCCGATGCCTCGCCCGACGAGTCCACCGGGTCCGACTCGGGCCTCCGGACCGGCCTCGCCGCCGGCACGCTCGCGCTCATCGCGATCGTCGTCGCGGCGGTCGTCGTCGTGCGTCGCCGCCAGAAGGTCTGAGGACCAGGCCGGCGTCAGGCCGCCGCGGCGGCGCGGTCGCGCCGGTGCAGCACCCAGCCCAGCGGGGCCGTCGCGGCGTGCAGCAGGCGGGCCTTCGGGCTGGTCAGGTCACGGCCCTGGTCGCGGAACGAGCGGCCCTGGTCCCACGAGAACCGTGAGTAGTTCGCCGCGGCGCGCACGAACCAGCGCGGGTCGTGGCGGAACCAGTCCAGCTCCTCGTTGAGGGTGACGCGCCAGCGCAGCGCGAACGCCGGCGCACGCCACACCGCGGACGACCGGCTCTGCTGCGTGATCGAGTCGTTGCCGTCGACGTGGTAGGTGCGCAGCACCTCGTTGACGAACCGCGTCCGGTAGGAGCGCGAGATGCGGTTCCACACGATCGCGTCGGGCACGTTCGGCTGGCCGTCGACCTCGGGGAACGGGAACTCCCGGCGCACGGCCGTGGTCTGGAAGCCCCACTTCTCGCCGGTCACGTGGTACCGGTAGCGGATCTCCAGCGCGTCGGAGTCGGTCGGGTCGCGCGGGAAGCGCGAGCCGACGATCTCGCCGTGCTGATCGTCGCAGAGCGCGGTGACCGCCGAGAACGAGGCGCGCTGCGACTCCGGGATGCCGGCCCAGTGCGCGGCGAAGCGCTCGAGCGCCTCCGGCCGGCACTCGTCGTCGGAGTCCAGCGGGAGGAACAGCTCCCCGTGCGCCTCGCGGGCGCCCAGGTTCGCGGCCTTGTGCTTCCCTCCGTGGTCCTGGACCAGGTAGCGGATCGGGAAGTCCGCCTCGGCGGCCCACCCCGCCACGAGCTCGGCGGTGCCGTCGGTGGAGCCGTCGTCGACGATGAGCCACTCGAAGTCACGCAGGGTCTGCGCCTTCAGGCTCGCGTAGACCCGCGGCAGCGTGTGCGCGCGGTTGTAGGAGGCGGTGAACACCGTGAACTGCGGTCCGGGGAGCGGGGCCACGACACGAGATTAGCGGGCAGAACGGACGCCCCCCGCTCGGGTCCGACCCCCCGGGGTCGGGTCGCTCGGACGTGGAATGCGCCCCGCTCTACTCTTTCGGCCTATGCGCCCGGATCGAACCGCCTCGAGGTTCACCCGCACGCCCGCCTATGTACTCGGTGGGTACGAAGCAGGGCTGGCTGTCGTCGGCTCGCTCGGCCGAGCGGGTGTCCCCGTCGTCTCGGTCGTCACGACACCCCGGGAGACGACGCGGCACTCCCGGCGGATCGCCGCCTGCGTGACCGTGCCCGACCCCGCCGACCGGACCCTCGAGTACGTCGAGGCGCTGCTGCGCCTGGCCGACGAGTACGGGCCGGGCCTGATCGTGCCCACGACCGACGAGAGCCTCGAGGCGGTCGCCGCCCACCACGACGTGCTCTCCGCGCGGCACACGGTCGCCTGCGCGACCGACGGCGTCGCCCAGGGCTTCCTCGACAAGCGCATCACCTCGGAGATCGCCGACCGCGCCGGCGTCGAGGCGCCGCGCACCGCGTCGCCGACCTCGCACGAGGAGCTCGAGGCGCTGGTCGGCCACCTGCGCTTCCCGTGCCTGGTCAAGCCGGCCGAGAGCTACCGCTACAACCGCGCCTTCGGCGTGAAGATGAAGCGGGTGCACACCCCCGACGAGCTGCGCACCGCGTGGGGCGAGGCGCACGCGCTCGCCATCGGCACGATGGTCCAGGAGCTCATCCCCGGCCCGGAGACCGGCGGGGTCAACTACAACGTCTACGTCGTCGACGGCGAGCCGCGCGTCGAGATGACGTCGCGCAAGCTGCGCCTCTCGCCGTCCGACTTCGGCTACCCCTGCGCCGTCGTCAGCGGCCGCGTGCCCGAGGTGGTCGAGCCGGGCCGCGCGATCGTCGCCGCGATGGGCATCGAGGGCTTCGCGAACGTCGAGTTCAAGCAGGACGAGCGCAACGGGCGCTACTACCTCATGGAGGTCAACGGCCGCCCGAACATGTCGGGGCGCCTGGCCGTCCGCGCGGGCGTCGACTTCCCGCTGCTGACCTACCGCCACCTCGTCGACGGCGTGGTGCCGACGCAGACCCCGTGGCGCGAGGGTGTGCACTGGGTGAACGAGTTCAAGGACCCGCGCATCCTCACCACGCGCTGGCGCGACGGCCGGCTCGCCCCGCTCGGCGGCCTGCGGCCCTACCTCTCCTCGCGGGTCCTCGCCACGTTCGACGCGTCCGACCCGCGCCCGTTCCTGGCCCGCCTGGGCTCCGGGATCACGCCGGACAAGACGCCCACGGCCCCGGACCGCGCCGCCCACTGAGCCCCGTCGAGCAGGGGAGAACGTCCGCCCCGTCGGGTATCCGCACGGCCATGTCGAGCCGTGACACGGCCCCGGAGGGGCCCCACACCGTGGACGGCGTCACCGTGACGCCGCCGAGCCTCGTCCGACGGGCCGTCACGGCCTCGGGCATCGGCAACGTCACCGAGTGGTACGACTTCGGGGTCTACGCCTACCTGGAGACGACGATCCAGGTGGTGTTCCTGCCGCCGGGCACCGCGGGCGGTCCGGTCATCACCGCTGCCCTGTTCGCGGCGTCGTTCCTCGCGCGGCCCTTCGGCGGGCTCTTCTTCGGGCCCCTGGCCGACCGCATCGGTCGGACGAAGACGCTGGCCACGACCATGCTCCTCATGGCGGTCGCCACCTTCGGGATCGGCGTCCTGCCCACCTACGCCTCCATCGGGCTCGCGGCGCCGCTCCTGCTGCTGCTGTGCCGGCTGCTGCAGGGCTTCTCCACCGGCGGGGAGTACGCGGGGGCGATGACGTTCGTCGCCGAGTACGCGCCCGACCGGCGCCGGGGCTTCCTGGCGAGCTTCCTGGAGTTCGGCACGATCACCGGCTACCTGCTCGGTGCCGGTGTCGTCACCGTCCTCCAGGCCGTCCTCGGCGAGGACTCCCCGGAGCTCCTGAGCTGGGGCTGGCGCATCCCGTTCCTCCTCGCCCTGCCGATGGGCATGATCGGGCTCTACCTGCGCTACCGCCTCGAGGAGACCCCGGCGTTCTCCCAGCTCTCGGAGTCCTCCGAGGAGCAGGGCCAGCAGTCGTTCCGTGAGTTCTTCCGCGCCGCGGCGCGCCACGGATGGAAGCCGGTCCTCGTCTGCGGCGGCCTGGTGATCGTCTTCAACGTCACCAACTACACCCTCACCACGGTCGTGCCCACCTACCTCACGGAGACGCTCGGCGAGTACGGGGCGCCGACGCTCACGACGACGACCTCGCACGTCCTGCAGATCGTCCTGTTCCTCGTGCTCCTGGCCGTCGTGCCCGTGCTCGGCAAGCTCTCCGACCGCGTGGGGCGCAAGCCGATCATCCTCACCGGCTGCCTCATGCTCGTGGTGCTCGCCGTCCCGGCCTTCCTGCTGATGCGCACCGGGTCCATCCCCGGTGTGCTCGCGGGCCTGCTCCTGCTCGGCCTGACGATGGTGTGCTTCAACGCCACCATGCCCTCGACGCTGCCGGCACTGTTCAGCACCGGCGTGCGCTACGGGTCGCTCGCGATCACCTTCAACGTCGCGGTCTCGGTCTTCGGCGGCACGACCTCGGTCATCGTCGAAGGGCTCATCGCCCTCACCGGGGTGCTCGTGATGCCGGCGGTGTACCTGATGCTCGCGGCCGTCGTCGGCCTCGTCGCCGTGCGCTACCTGCGGGAACCGGGAAGTCAGCCGCTGGCGGGCTCGAACCCGGCGGCCACCTCGGACGAGGAGGCCCGCGAGCTCGCCCGCGCGTCCGGCTGAGGGTCGAGCGGGGGCAGGACGTCGGTCGGGCGCTCGCGGGGATCGAACGCACGCGGGTCCGGGCCGGGGTCGGTGACGACGTCGGCCCAGGCGTCGACGGCGAGGGCCATCACCAGCACGACGGCCACGGCCACGCCGAGCGCGCCGAGCGTGTCGGTCGGGTAGTGGTAGCCGCGCCCGACGAGCGACGCGACGACCGTCCCGACGAGCACCGCGAGCCCGCCGACCGTCAGCAGGCGCAGGGCGCGCGGCAGGGTGGGCAGCCCCAGCACCAGGACCGCGCCGGCCACCGCCAGCGAGCCCACCGAGGTGGCGTGCCCGCTGGGGAAGGCCAGGTCGTCGCCGCGCGTGCGCTCCACCAGCGGCTTGAGCACGAGCGACGTCGTCACCATCGCCATGGGCGGGCCGGCCAGCACGAGCGCGAGCCCGCGCCCCCCGCGCAGCCACCACGCGAGCGGTGCCAGCACGAGCAGGGCCACGACGACGGGCGCGGGGCCGCCGAGCGCCGCGAACCCCTGCCCGACCGCGCGGGCCGTCCCCTGCCGCATCTCGAGCAGCCCCGAGAGCTGCCGGTCGGTGCGCCCGCCGTCCGAGTCACCCGCGTAGCGCCAGGCCAGGGCGGCGACGGCCGTCGCCGCGACGGCCGCGAGCACGGCCGCACGGCCGCGCAGGTGGTCACGGATCAGGGGTGCGTCACGGTCGACGAGCGACCGCGCGGATCCCGGGGACGAGCGCGCCATGGTGATCGAGGATGCCTCATCACCGGGGTGGGTTCAGGCGCCTCCCCGCCACGTAGGAGAGTGGCCTCCGACGTTCGGCGCTGCGTCGCCTCTCGGCGCGGCCGTTCGTCCGATCGTCCGAATCAGGACTCCCGACGGGGGTCCCGGGACGCCGGAGGTGGCGATGCTCCCGGGAGGCACGACGAGCGCACCGGAGCGACCGCATGTGCGCGCGCCCGCACGCGCCGAGCTCGTCGGCCGCGCCAGCGCCGCCACCCTCACGGCCACGCGCGTCCCGTGCCCCGACCCGCAGGGCAGCCTGGCCACGCTCGAGGCCGTCCTGCGTGCGACGGCCGCCCGCCCGTGCGACCCGGGCCTGCGGGCGCTCCTGCTGCGCCAGACCCTGGTGGCGCGCATCGTCCTCGCCGCCGACCCCGGTCACGTCGCCTCCGGCCCCGCGCTCGACGAGCTGATCGACGAGCTCCTCACGCTGGTGGCCGACCACGGGCTGACGCTCTTCGCCGCCGACGCGCACATGCTGCTGGCGCGCCGCGCGATGCTCGACGCCGACGACGACCGCGCCCTGTCGGCGGTGTCGACGGCGTTGTCGCACCTCGAGGAGCCCGTCCTCGTCGACCACGCCCCCACCGTCGCGGAGCACCGCGAGAACGTGCAGGGCTCCCGTCGCCTCGCGGCCGGCACGCTCGTGTCGCTGGGCTTGCACGACCTGGCGGAGACGCTGCTCGACCAGGCCCACGCGCTCTCCGACGACCGCGGCCCCGGGTACGAGCACGTGCGCGTCGGTCTGTCGTGGGGCCTGCGCCTGGAGCGCGGTGGGCACCACGGCTCCGAGCGGCTGCGTGCGGCCGCCGACGCCGCCGACGGGATGCGCCGCGGCGCGAGCGCCGTCGAGCGTCCCCTGCTGCGGGCCGCGGGCGTCCTCGGTCGCCACGCGCCGGGCCCGGCGGCCACGACCGTCGAGCGCCACCTCGCGCGGCACGACGCGCTGGCCCTCGCCCGCGTGCCGTTCCTGCCGTCGCACCACGATCGGCTCCTCGTCCACATCGCCCGGGCCCGCGCCCTCGAGCGGGCCGGCGACGCGGGCGCCGCGGCGACCCTGCTCGCCGAGGTGCGCGCCCGCCCCCCGCGCGGCGAGCAGAGCCTCATGCTCTCGGTCACCCGGGAGCTCGCCCGGCTCCGGACGCTGCTCGCGGTGTCGTGCGACCCGCCGAACCGCGCGGCGAAGGCCGCGCTCGGCGACTACACCGCGGACCTCGAGGCCGAGCTGTGGGCGCTGCAGCAGGCGCGCGTGCTGTCGCTGCAGACCCGGCTCGCGCACGACCGGCTCAGCCGTGAGCACGGCCAGGTGGCGGCGCTCGCGCTCGCCGATCCCCTGACCGGCCTGCCGAACCGCCGGGCCCTCGACGGCTTCCTCGACGAGGCCCTCGCCGCCGCGGCCCTGCGCGGGACGGGCCCCGGGCCGGCGGTCGTGATGATCGACGTCGACCGCTTCAAGCAGATCAACGACGCGATCTCCCACGCCCGCGGCGACGAGGTGCTGCGCGGGGTGGCGGCGGCGCTGCGGTCGTCGCTGCGGGCACCGGACCTGGTGGCGCGCTACGGCGGCGACGAGTTCGTCGTCGTCCTCCCCGACACCGCGGCCGGCGACGCCGGGGCGGCGATGGCGCGCGCCCGAGCGGCGGTGGCGGCGCTGCCGACCGGGGGCGACGACGTCCGGGGGACCTCGACCCCCCGGGGCCGTGGCGACGTCGTGACCCTGTCCGTCGGCGTCGTCGCCGCCCGTCCCGGCGAGGACGCCACCGAGGTCCTCGCCCGGGCCGACGCGGCGATGTACGCGGTCAAACGGGCCGGCGGGGATGCGGTCCGGGTGCACGAGGTGACCCCGTCCGGCAGCCGGTCCTGAGCCGCCCCGGGGGCCTCGGGCGCACGCCCCCATCCCCGCGCGAGAGGGCGGTCGTAGGATCGGGCGCGACGAGCCCCGGACCCGGGGCCGGCCCGCGCACGAGTGGGAGCCAGTAGAGCCGATGCCGCCGAGCCCGACCGCCGTCGTCGTCCTCGCCGCCGGTGAGGGCACCCGGATGCACTCGGCCACCCCCAAGGTGCTGCACCCGGTCGGTGGCCGCAGCCTCCTCGGGCACGCCGTGCACGCCGCCGCGGGCACCACCCCCGAGCACCTCGTGGTGGTCGTGGGGCACGAGCGCGAGCAGGTCGGCACCCACACGATCGGGCTGGCCGCGGAGCTCGACCGCGAGGTCGTCACCGCCGTGCAGGACCGCCGCCGTGGCACCGGGCACGCCGTCTCCTGCGGCATCGCCCGGCTGCCCGCCGACCTCGAGGGCACCGTCCTCGTCTCCTACGGCGACGTGCCCCTGCTCGACGCAGCCACCATGCGCGCCCTGCTCGCCGAGCACGTCGACGGCGGCTACGCGGTGACGCTGCTGACCGCCGAGCTCGACGACCCGCGCGGCTACGGGCGGGTCGTCCGGGACGAGGCCAACCAGGTCAGTGCGATCGTCGAGCACCGCGACGCGACGCTCGAGCAGCTCGCGATCAACGAGGTGAACTCGGGCGTCTACGCCTTCGACCTCGCCTTCCTGCGCGAGGCGCTCGGGCACCTCACCACCCACAACTCGCAGGGCGAGCTCTACCTCACCGACGTGGTCGCGATCGCCGCGGACTCCGGCCGCGGGGCGGGCGCGGTGGAGACCGCCGACCCGTGGCTCGTCGCCGGCGTCAACGACCGGGTGCAGATGGCCTCGCTCGGCGCCGAGCTCAACCGCCGGCTGCTCGAGCGCTGGATGCGCGCGGGGGTCACGGTGGTCGACCCGACGAGCACCTGGGTCGACGTCGGCGTGCGCCTCGAGCGCGACGTCACCCTGCACCCGGGGACACAGCTGCACGGGGGCACCACCGTCGCCGAGGGCGCCACGGTCGGGCCCGACACCACGCTCACCGACGTCGTCGTCGGCGCGCGCGCCGCCGTCGTGCGCACGCACGGCTCGTCGTCGCGCATCGGGCCCGAGACCTCGGTGGGGCCCTTCGCCTACCTGCGCCCGGGAGTCGAGCTCGACGCCCGCGGGAAGATCGGCACGTTCGTCGAGGTCAAGAACGCCCACATCGGCGAGGGCAGCAAGGTGCCCCACCTCACCTACGTCGGCGACGCCACCATCGGCGAGGGCAGCAACATCGGGGCGTCCTCGGTGTTCGTCAACTACGACGGCGTCACCAAGCACCGCACGACCGTCGGCTCCCACGTGCGCACGGGCTCCGACAACACCTTCGTCGCCCCCGTGAGCATCGGCGACGGGGCGTACACCGGTGCCGGCACCGTCGTCCGCGAGGACGTGCCGCCGGGCGCGCTCGCGGTGTCCTCGGGGCCGCAGCGCAACGTCGAGGGCTGGGTCGGGCGCAAGCGCCCGGGCACCGCGGCGGCCCAGGCCGCCGAGCAGGCCGGCAAGGCCGCCACCCGGGCCGCCGGCTCGGACGACCACGAGCAGGAGGACCCGTGACCGTGAGCATGTCGTCGATCCCGAAGAAGAGCCTGATGCTCTTCTCCGGGCGGGCACACCCGGAGCTCGCGGAGGAGATCGCCAAGGAGCTGGACGTCACCATCACGCCCCAGCAGGCGTACGACTTCGCCAACGGCGAGATCTTCGTCCGCTTCGAGGAGTCGGTGCGCGGCTCCGACGCGTTCGTGATCCAGAGCCACACCGATCCCATCAATCAGTGGATCATGGAGCAGCTCATCATGATCGACGCCCTGAAGCGGGCGTCGGCCAAGCGGATCACCGCCGTGGTGCCGTTCTACGGCTACGCCCGTCAGGACAAGAAGCACCGCGGCCGCGAGCCCATCTCGGCCCGCCTCGTCGCGGACATGCTCAAGACCGCGGGCGCGGACCGGATCATGACGATCGACCTGCACACCGACCAGATCCAGGGCTTCTTCGACGGTCCCGTCGACCACCTGCTGGCCAACAAGGTCCTCGCCGAGCACCTGCGCGACACCTACGCCGACCACGAGCTCGCCGTCGTCGCCCCCGACTCCGGTCGCGTGCGCGTCGCCGAGAAGTGGGCGGACATGCTGGGTGGCGTCCCGCTGGCCTTCATCCACAAGAGCCGCGACAAGACCAAGCCCAACGAGGTCGTCGCCAACCGCGTGGTCGGCGAGGTCACCGGCCGCACCTGCATCCTCGTCGACGACATGATCGACACCGGCGGCACGATCGCGAAGGCCACCGAGGCCCTGCTCGCGGACGGGGCGAAGGACGTCGTCATCGCCGCCACCCACGGCGTGCTCTCCGGGCCTGCCGTCGAGCGCCTCTCCACCTGCGGGGCCCGCGAGGTCATCATCACGAACACCCTGCCGATCCCGGACTCCAAGCGCTTCCCGTCGCTGACCGTCCTGTCGATCGCGCCGATCATCGCCCGCGCGGTGAAGGAGGTCTTCGAGGACGGTTCGGTGACGAACCTCTTCGACGGCAACGCCTAGCCTGGTCGCCATGGGCCTGTGGAGCGAGCACGTCGTCCCACGGCTCACCGACCTCGCGCTCGGGACCGCCGACGTCCGGGCCGTGCGCGCCCGGGCCGTGGAGCGGGCGCGCGGTGAGGTCGTCGAGCTCGGCTTCGGCAGCGGACCGACGCTGCCCCTCTACCCGGCCGCGGTGACCTCGGTGCGGGCCGTCGAGCCCTCGGCGGTGGCCCGTCGACTCGGGGCGCGGCGGATCGCCGCCGCGTCGATCCCGGTGCAGCACGTCGGGCTCGACGGCGCGGACCTCGACCTGCCCGACGCCACGGCCGACACCGTCGTCAGCACCTTCACCCTCTGCACGATCCCGGACGTCGAGCGCGCGCTGCGGGAGGTGCGCCGCATCCTGCGTCCCGGCGGGGTGTTCCTGTTCCTCGAGCACGGCCTCTCCCCGACCCGTCGACCGCCCGCTGGCAGCACCGCCTCGACGGCCTCCAGCAGCGCCTGGTCGCCGGCTGCCACCTGACCCGCCCGATCGACGTCCTCGTCCGCGACGCCGGCCTGACCGTCACCGACCTCGAGCACGAGAGCCTGCGCGGCCCGGGGCCGATGTCGTACCTCTACCGGGGCGTCGCGACGCCCTGAGCGCGCGTCGGCGGGAACCGGGGTCGTGGGAGCGAGGGTCACCCTGCCTGCGTGGTGCGCAGCGAAGGCGCCCCTCGCTCCGCGCACCCTGACGACCTCGCACGCAGCGAGGGTCACCCCGACTGCGTGGGACGCAGCGAAGGCGCCCCTCGCTCGACGAACCTCAGCCGCGCCGGCGGGCGATGACCGCGCCCCGGGGCGTCCTCGACGCGGCGCTGTCCGGCTCCGGCGGGCGCACCACGCGGGCGACGACCTCGAAGCCCGTGCTCTCGAGGAGTGCCACGACGTCGTCGGGCTGCAGGCGGCGGAAATCGAGCGAGACCCGGTGCCCGAATGCCTCGTCGTGATGCGACACGTCGTCCCCGATCTGGAAGCCCAGCAGGAGGTGGCCGCCGGGGCGCAGGACGCGGTGGAACCCGCGGACGACAGTCGGCAGCTCGGGCGGAGGAATGTGGATGATCGAATACCACGCCACGACCCCGCCGAGCGCGCCGTCGGCGACGTCGAGGGCGGCCATGTCGCCCACCTCGAACGGGATGCCGGGGTGGGCGCGCCGCGCGAGCGCCACCATCGCGGGCGACAGGTCGATCCCACGGACCCGCGGACCCAGCCGGTGGAGGTGGGCAGCCACCTCGCCCGGCCCGCAGCCCGCGTCGAGGACGTCCGCGTCCCCCACCATCTCGGCGAACGCCCCGACGACGGCGCGGTCCATCACCGTGCGGGCGAGCTCGGCGCCGAACACCTCGGCGTACGGCTCGGCGATCGCGTCGTATCCGGCACGCGTCGCGGCGCGGTCCGCGGGTTCGTCCACGGCCACGCACCCTAGGAGCGGGCTCCGACGGGTCCACCGGTATCGTGGACCACGCACTTCGGCGAGGGTCGGCTCTCGAGAGCCGACCGTCATCGACGCGGTGCGGCCGTCCCGGGCGTCCGGGTGGGCCGCGCGCGGCGCGCCGACCCAGGACGAACCGCAGGAGACGCACCATGGCCGACACCCGCATCGCCGCGGAGACCCGCACCGAGTTCGGCAAGGGTGCCGCGCGCCGCACGCGTCGCGCCGGCAAGGTCCCCGCCGTCCTCTACGGACACGGCACCGACCCCGTGCACCTGTCCTTCGACACCGTCGAGTTCGCCGCGGTGCTGCGCGAGAACGGGCGCAACGCCCTGCTGACCATCACGGGCCTCGAGGGTCAGCCGCCGATGGCGCTGGCCAAGAGCATCGTCCGCGACCCCATCAAGGGCTTCTTCGAGCACGTCGACCTCGTGCTCGTCCGGCGCGGCGAGAAGGTCCAGGTCGACGTCCGCATCGTGATCCTGGGTGAGGCCGCCTCGGGCACGCTGGTCTTCCAGAACGAGGACACGCTGACCATCGAGGCCGACGCGACCGACATCCCCGAGGAGATCACGGTCGTCATCGAGGACGCCGAGATCGGCACCCAGATCAACGCCGGTGACATCCGGCTGCCCGACGGCGCCGAGCTCGTGACCGACCCGGAGATCCTGGTCGTCAACGTCACCGAGGCGCCGACCGAGGCCGCCATGGAGGAGGAGATCGACGCCGAGGGTGCCGGCGTCGAGGAGGACGCCTCCGAGGACGAGGCCGCCGAGACCGGCGAGTCCTCCGAGGCCGCCTCCGGCGACGGGTCCGGCGGGGGCGCCGAGGCCTCGTCCTCCGACGCCGACGAGAGCTGACCTGCCCGCGTGAGCTCTCCCGCTGCCCGGCCCGACGGCCCCCTGCTGGTCGTCGGGCTGGGCAACCCCGGCCCGGACTACGACGGCACCCGGCACAACGTCGGGTTCGTCGTCGTCGACGCCCTGGCCGGGCGGATGGGCAGCCGGTTCTCGGCCCACAAGCGCTCCGGCGCCGACGTGGCCGAGGGCCGGCTGGCCGGCCGGCGCGCGGTGCTCGCGAAGCCGCGTGGCTACATGAACCTCTCGGGCGGGCCGGTGGCCGGCGCCGCCCGCTTCTTCTCGGTGCCGCCCACCGAGGTGATCGTCGTGCACGACGACCTGGATCTCGAGTTCGGCGTCGTACGCCTCAAGCGCGGCGGCGGCGAGGGCGGCCACAACGGGCTGCGTTCGATCTCCAAGTCGCTCGCAACGAAGGACTATCTCCGCGTGCGCTTCGGCATCGGGCGCCCGCCGGGACGCCAGGACCCCGCCGATTACGTGCTCAAGCGCTGGTCGGCGGCCGAGCGCAAGGAGCTCGACGTCTCCGTCGAGCTCGCCGCCGACGCCATCGAGGCGCTGGCCGTCGAGGGCCTCGAGCCGGCGCAGAACCGGTTCCACTAGACGGCGGCTGGTCCGCACCGGGGAGTCGGCGGACCCTTCTGGTGCATGCGTGCGATGCCGGTGCTCCGCGGCCACCCCCTCATCGCCTTCTTCGTCCTGTCCTTCGTCATCGCCTGGGGCTTCGTGCCCTTCGGCTCGTTCGGCGCGTTCGCCCCGCTGGTCGCCGCGCTGATCGTGGCGCCGATCAGCCGGGGACGGGCCGGCCTGGTCGAGCTCGGGAGACGTCTCGTGCGGTGGCGCGTCCGGTGGTACTGGTACGCGCTCGCGATCGGGGTGCCGGTCGCCGTGCACCTGCTCGCGTTCGCGGTGGACGGCACCACGGCCACGGTCTCGGCCGGCACCGTCCTGCTGATGTTCCTGCTCCGCCTCGTGAACCCGACCGACGGGCCGCTGGGCGAGGAGCCGGGGTGGCGGGGGTTCGCCCTGCCCGGGATGCAGACCCGGCTCTCCCCGCTCGCCACCACCGCGATCCTCGCCGTGGTGATCACCGTGTGGCACCTGCCCCTGGCGTTCCTCGCCGAGGGCGACCCGCGCTCGAACGTGGCGATCATCGTGGTGGGCACCGTCGCGGTGACGTTCTGGTACACGTGGCTGTTCGACCACACGGGCGGCAGCGTCCTGCTCGTGGTGATCGCCCACGCCGCGGAGGGCGCCGTGGCGCACGAGGGTCTGCTCTACATGCTCGTCTGGCTGGCGGTGGCCGTCGTCCTCGTCGTGGTCGACCTGAGGTCCTGGCTCCGGCCCGCGCCCGTGGAGGCGACGTGGGCGCCGGACGTGCCGACGACGACCGCGCGGGTGCGCTGACGGAGGACCTTCGCCCGGGCTCGCGACGGCGATCTCCCGGGAGTGTCACCGGAGCTGCCGTGCGTCAGTCGATCGCGTTCTCCAGCCACGCCTCCTCGAGCTGCTCCCGCTCGCTGACCAGCGCCCGGAGCTCGGCGTCGAGCTCCTGGAGACGGCCCGGCTCGGTCGCCGCCGCGGCGAGCTTCTCGTGCAACTTCTTCTCCTGGCTGTCGATCTTCTCCAGCCGTCGCTCGATCCGCGTCGCCTCCTTGCGCGCGGCGCGGCGCTCCGCCTCGCCGCGGGGCGCCCCGCTCCCCGGCGCCGACGACGCGGAGATCGACGGGGCCGCGGGCTGGCCCGCACGGCGGCGCAGGTACTCGTCGATGCCGCCCGGGAGGTCGGTGATCCTGCCGTCGCCGAAGAGCGCGACGGCGCGGTCGCAGACCCGCTCGGTGAGGTAGCGGTCGTGGCTGACGACGACGAGCGTGCCCGGCCAGCCGTCGAGGAGGTCCTCGAGCTGCTGGAGGGTGTCGACGTCGAGGTCGTTGGTGGGCTCGTCGAGGAGCAGGACGTTGGGCTCGGTCATCAGCAGCCGCACGAGCTGCAGGCGCCGCCGCTCGCCGCCGGAGAGGTCGGAGACGGGCGTCCACTGGCGGTTCGCGGGGAAACCGAAGCGTTCGGCGAGCTGGGAGGCGGTCTGCTCGTAGCGGCCGATCGTCACCCGCTCGGCGATGTCCTCGACGGCCTGCAGGACGCGCCGGTGCATCGGCAGGTCGGCGAGGTCCTGCGAGAGGTGGGCCAGGCGCACGGTCGTGCCCTGGATGCGGTGCCCGCCGTCGAGGGCGCGCTCGCCGCCGACGGCCCGCAGCAGCGACGTCTTGCCCGACCCGTTGATCCCGACGATGCCGATGCGGTCGCCGGGACCGATGCGCCAGGTCTGCCGGTTCACGAGGGTCCGGTCGCCCACCGTCAGGGTCGCGTCCTCCAGTTCGATCACCGTACGGCCGAGGCGGTGCTTGGCCATCGTCACGAGCTCGACGGTGTCCCGCGGGGCCGGCACGTCGGCGATGAGCGCCTCGGCGGCCTCGACCCGGTACTTCGGCTTCGACGTGCGCGCCTGCGGCCCGCGTCGCAGCCACGCGAGCTCCTTGCGGGCGAGGTTCTGCCGGCGCTGCTCGGCGGCGTCCGAGAGCCGGGCGCGCTCGGCGCGGGCGAAGATCCAGTCGCCGTAACCGCCCTCGTACTGCTCGACGTGCCCGTCGACGACCTCCCAGGTGCGCGAGGCGACGGTGTCGAGGAACCAGCGGTCGTGCGTGACGACGACGAGAGCGGTGCGGCGGGCGAGCAGGTGCTCGGCGAGCCAACCGATGCCCTCGACGTCGAGGTGGTTGGTGGGCTCGTCGAGCACCAGGAGGTCGAGGTCCTGCACCAGCGCCGCACACAGGGCGATCCGCTGGCGCTCGCCCCCCGAGAGCCCGTCGACCGACGCGTCGAGGCCCCGGTCGCCGCCGGGGCGCAGGCCCTCGACCACCGCGCGGCTGCGGGCGTCGGCGGCCCACTCGTGGTCGGGCACGTCGCCACCGAGCACGGCCTCGCGGACCGTCGCCCCCGACAGCTGCGTCTGCTGGCTGACGAGCGCCATCTGCAGCCCGCCGACGGGGCTGCGGCGGCCGCCGTCGGGCGTCAGCGTCCCGGCCAGCACCTTCACCAGCGTCGACTTCCCGCCGCCGTTGCGGCCGACGACGCCGATGCGGTCGCCGGTGTCGACGCCGAGGGACACGCCGTCGAGGACGGGCTTCGGTCCCCCGAAGCCGATCGACACCGACTCGAGGTTGACGAGGTTGGGCACGGAGGCCTTCCTGGGAGGACGGACGGGGTCAGGCGTAGGCGCCCGGGCCGGGGTCGACCGGGCTGGGGTCGATCGGGCTGGGAGGTCGGGAGCTCGGAGGGCCGCCGTCGGTGAGGCGGGCGCCCGGCACGGGGCCGTGGGCGACGCGGACCGTGCGGCACACGCCGGCGCCGGCGAGCTCGGCGGCCACCCGGACCGCGGCGTCCTGGCCGGCGCAGAGGAACACGCACGTGGGCCCGGAGCCGGAGACCACGCCCGCGAGCGCGCCGGCGTCGACCCCGGCGCGCAGGGTGCGGCGCAGGCCGGGGTCGAGGCTCACGGCCGCGGCCTGCAGGTCGTTGCCGAGCAGCAGCGCCAGCGAGCGCGCCTCCCCGGAGGCCAGCGCCTCGAGGACGGGCTCGACGTCGCCGACACGCCGGGGCGCCTCGGGTCGGTCGCGCAGGCGGTCGAGCTCGGCGAAGACGGTGGGGGTGGACAGGCCGTGGTCGGCGACCGCGACCACCCAGTGGAACGTGTGGCGCGAGAGCACCGGGACCAGCCGCTCGCCGCGCCCGGTGCCGAGCGCGGTGCCGCCGTGAAGGGCGAAGGCGACGTCGGAGCCGACCTCGGCCGCGACGTCCATGAGGTCGTCGCGCGCCAGGTCGAGCCGCCAGAGCGAGGAGGTCGCCAGCAGCGCGCCGGCGGCGTCGGCGCTGCCGCCCGCCATCCCGCCCGCGACCGGGATCGCCTTGCGCAGACCGATGCGGATGTCGGGGGCGCGGTCGACGCGGCGGGCGAGCGCCTCGACCGCACGCCAGGCGAGGTTGGTGGTGTCGGCGGGCACCTCGGAGGCGTCGACCCCGTCGATCGGGGAGATCGCCACGCCGGGCTCGACGACACCGGGGACCGCGGCGGTCACGGACACCTCGTCGGTGATGCTCAGCGCCTGGAAGACGGTGACGAGGTCGTGGTAGCCGTCGGGTCGGAGATCGCCCACGGCCAGGTGAAGGTTGATCTTGGCCGGGACGCGGACGGTGACCGGCGGTCCGACGGCGGAGAGCACCCGTCCAGGGTACGGACCGCGCGCGACCGGCCTCAGGGAGTCGGGGCGTGGCGGCCCTCGCGGGCGATCGCGGTGAACGCGGCCACGTCCAGCGCCTCCCCGCGCGCCCCGGGATCGACCCCGGCGGCCCGCAGCACCGCCTCCGCGGCCGGTGCCGAGCCCGCCCACCCCGCGAGGGCGGCCCGCAGCGATTTCCGGCGCTGGGCGAAGGCGGCGTCGACGACGGCGAAGACGTCCTCGCGGTCGGCGCCGCGGGTGTCGTCGGTGCCGGCCCCGTCCTGCCGATCGTGGCGGGTGAACCCCACGAGGCCCGAGTCGACGCCGGGGACCGGCCAGAACACCGCACGCGGGACCGGGCCCGCCCGCCGCGCATCGGCGTACCAGGCGAGCTTGACCGACGGGGCGCCGTAGGCGCGCTCGCCGGGACGGGCCGCGAGCCGCTCGGCGACCTCGGACTGCACCATGACCAGCCCGCGGCGCAGCCCCGGGAGGGCCGCCAGCAGGTTCAGCACCACGGGCACGGCGACGTTGTAGGGGAGGTTCGCCACCAGGACGTCCGGGGCGAGCGGGAGGTCGCCGGGCCCGATGCGCAGGGCGTCCGCGGTGACGACCCGCAGGTCTCGGCCGGGTGCCCGCTCGGCAGCCGTCGCCGGCAGCCGGTCGGCGAGCACCGGGTCGATCTCGACGGCGACCACGGCCCGCGCGGCCTCGAGCAGCGGGAGCGTCAGCGAGCCGAGGCCCGGGCCGACCTCGAGCACGACGTCGTCGGCCCCGACCTCGGCGAGCCGCACGATGCGGCGCACCGTGTTGGCGTCGTGGACGAAGTTCTGACCCAGGCGCTTCGTGGGTCGCAGGTCGAGCTCCGCGGCGAGAGCCCGGACGTCACCCACCCCGAGCGGGCGTACCGGACTCGTCACGCGGTCATCTTCGCGCCTGTGCGCGCCCTCCCGTGCTCCGGCACGGGAAAGCGCGCACGAGCGCGGAGCGCAAACGCTACTTCTTGCCGCAGACCGGCCAGGCGCCGTAGCCGCCGCGGTCCTCGCGGACGCGCTCGGCGACCGCGATCTGCTCCTCGCGGGTGGCCTGGTGCGGCAGCGGGGCGAACTCGTCGCCGTCGTAGGCCCGCCAGGTCGAGCGGTCGAACTGCAGGCCGCCGTAGTAGCCGTTGCCGGTGTTGATCGACCAGTCGCCGGTGGCCTCGCAGCGGGCGATCCGGTCCCACTTGGCGCCGTTGCTGACCGCGGGGGCCGACGACTTCGGCTTGGTGCCGCGGGCCATGACACCGCCGACGGCCTGACGGGTCACGCGGGACTCGCCGATCTGCGTGCGGCCGGTCTCGGCACCGTTGGTGGCGTTGACCGACCAGGTGACGACCTCTTCGCCCGCGGTCCCTGCCTGCTGGACGCGGGTCTTGCCCTCTTCGAGGTCCGGGTCGTCGACCGTGCGCATCGGCGGCGCGATCGGACGGGTCTCGGTGACCTGGTTGACCGTGTTGCGGGTGACGGTGATCGTCGAGCCGCCGGCCAGGGCCTCGCCGCCGGCGACCGTGTCGGTCGGGCTGAGCGCCAGGCCGTTCTGCGCGAGCAGCTCGGGGGCGTTCAGCGCCGTCGTCGTGACCTGGCGGGGGGCGGCGCCGCCGTCGATGAGCGTGACGGTCTTGGGGACCCGCACGTCGAGGTTCATCCCGTTGACCGGGATGGCGGCGTTCATCGGCGCCGAGGCGACGATGCTGTTGGTCGGGAGGCCGAGCTGCGCGAGCGCGTCGGCGACCGTGCGGGCCGTCGTCGTGATCGTCTGCGGGCGGCCGTCGACCATCAGCGCGACGTCGCGCGAGCGGTTGATGACGAGGTGGTCGCCGTCGTGGACGTCGGCGTTCGGGCCGGGAGCGAGCTGATCGGCCGGGCCGAGCTCGATGTCGCCGCTCTCCAGGGCACCGGCGACGTCGCCGGAGAAGGTGTGCACGACCTGGTCGACGCCGTCGACCGTGACCGTGACCTCCTTGTCCAGCGCCACCGCGGTGCTGCCACCGGCGGCGACGGCCAGCAGGGCCACCGCCACGCCACCCTTGACCGCGTTCGAGCGGCGCTTGGTGTCG
Organism: Actinomycetospora chibensis; assembly: GCF_028737215.1. GTDB lineage: Bacteria > Actinomycetota > Actinomycetes > Mycobacteriales > Pseudonocardiaceae > Actinomycetospora > Actinomycetospora chibensis. The sequence goes on from NZ_JAQZAM010000013.1 coordinate 91,694, forward strand.
GTGGTCAGGCGCTCGGGGTCGTCGAACGAGGTGAGTCCGGCGGGAGCGGCGCCGTCGAGGGTTCCGTCGACGTCCTGCGCGCCGGTGAACGACTCGAGGTCGTTCCAGTCGTCGAGGTCGTCCAGGGCGATCGCGCCGTCGGCGGCCGTCGCGTCGCCGGTGGCGATCGGCAGCGGGCCGGTGATGTCGTCGAACCAGCCCGGGGCCTCGCCGGTGTACCCGGTGTCGTAGCCGAACTCGTGGGCGGCGTCGTAGCCGTAGTCCGACGCGTACTCCGTGGCGTACTCGGTGGCGTACTCGTCCGCCGCGTAGCCCTGGTCGGCGCCGGCGTGGCCGTACCAGCCGCCGTGACCGTCGGAGACGATCGGCAGGCCGGCGGTGTCGTCGCCGGTGTCGGCGTACGAGCCCGCGCGTCCGCAGGCGGTCGCGGTGTCGGCGCTCATCGGGCGTCGACCGCCGCGACGAGCGAGGAGGACCTCAGGGCCAGCAGGGAGCGCACAAACACAGGGGAGTCCACATCGTTCGTACTTCCGGGCAGGAACCGCGCCCTCGGGAGTGCGTCACGACCTCGTGACGTCCTCCCTGTGGTGGGGACCTGGGGAAGTCCTCATCACGCGGGCCTCGGGGGTGGTTCCATCCCGGCGAGTCACAGCACGGTAACGAGTTGGGTGTCGCCACCATCAAGCCGACACGACCGTGTTGCGCCGAACGGCGTCCCGGCGACGACGAGCGTGCTTACTGTGCGCTCTCTCGTGCGACGGAGAGTGAAGGTTGAGGCTGTTCGGCCAACTGGAAGGCCCGCCGGGCGTTGTCCGCGCTGATCCGGGCCAACCGCTCCGCGGGCTCGTCACGGAGCTCCGCGAGGTCTCGCACCGTGTGGGGGATGCAATAGGGCTCGTTCGGCCGACCGCGGTACGGATGCGGAGTCAGGAACGGGGCATCGGTCTCGACGAGCACGAGCTCGGCGGGCAACCGGAGCGCCGCTCGTCGCAGCTCGGCGGCGTTGGCGTTCCGGAAGGTCGCGGTACCCGACAGCGACGCGTACCAGCCCTCCTGCGCACAGCGCTCGGCGAGCGCGACGTCGCCGGAGAAGCAGTGGAAGACCGTGGTCGGCGGCGCGCCCTCGGCGGCGAGGACGTCGAGGATCGCGTCGTGGGCGTCGCGGTCGTGGATCACCAGCGGCAGGCCCGTGCGCTTCGCGAGGTCGATGTGCCACGCGAACGCCTCGCGCTGGACGTCGAGCGGTGCGCAGTCCTCGCGCCGCGTCGTCCAGTAGTCGTCGAGCCCCGACTCCCCCACCGCGACGACGCGGGGCCGCGCGGTCAGGTCCTCGATCGCCGCCCGGGCGTCGTCGGTGAGGTCGTTCGACCGCGTCGGGTGCAGACCCACCGCCGCGAACACCCGCGGGTCGCTGTCGGCCGCCCACGCCGCCCAGCGCGCGGAGGCGAGGTCGTCGGCCGTCGTGACCATCGCCGTGACGCCCGCGCTCGTGGCGCGGTCGAGGACCTGCACGAGGACCTCGGGGTCCCGGGCCCCACAGGCGTCGAGGTGGGTGTGCGCGTCCACCACCCCGTCCCCGATGGGCTCGGGGACGGGCGGTGGAACATTCCGGTCGCCTCTGCCGCTACCCATCGGTCGCGATGGGCGCCCAGGACGGCCCGGTCTCGCCCAGCGACGGGTCGAGCTTGGCGAACAGCGGCGTCGGGCGCTCCAGGGGCCGGCCCACGGGGATCGGCGTCGACGCCCAGCGCGCCTGCTCGGAGGCGTAGTCGCCGGTGAGCACCGAGTGGCTGGTGCCGAGCTCACCGGAGACGCCGGCGTCCTCGCGGTGCGGCTGCTCGGCCCACACCCCGGTACCCCCGAGCGCCTCGTGGACCTTCTGCGCGGCGTGCGGCAGGAACGGCGTGAGCAGGGTGTTCGCGTCCTGCACGACCTGCAGGGCGGTGTGCAGGATCGTGTCGCGGCGCGCCGGGTCGTCCTTGCGCTTCCACGGCTCCTGGTGCGACAGGTAGGCGTTCGCCTCGCCGACGATCCGCATCGCCTCGGAGATCGCCTGCTTGAACCGGGACCGCGCGAGGTGCGCGCCGACGGTGTCGAACGCGGCCCGCGACTGCGCGAGCAGCGCCTCGTCGGCCGGGTCCGGCGACGTCGGCTCCGGGACCGACCCGACGTTCTTCGCGGCCAGCGACACCGAGCGGTTGACGAGGTTGCCCCACTCGTTGGCCAGCTCGAAGTTGGTGCGCCGGACGAACTCGTCCCAGGTGAAGTCGCTGTCCTGGTTCTCCGGGCCGGCGACCGCGATGAAGTAGCGCAGCGCGTCGGGCCCGAACTCGCGCAGGAAGTCGCCGACGTAGATGACGGTGCCGCGGCTGGTGGAGAACTTCGAGCCGCTCATGGTCAGGAACTCGGAGCTGACGACCTCGGTGGGCAGGTTGAGACGGCCGAACGGCCCGACCTCACCGCCGCGGTCGCCCTCGCCGTTGTGCCCGAGCAGGATCGCGGGCCACATCACCGAGTGGAAGGTGATGTTGTCCTTGCCCATGAAGTAGAAGGACTGCGCGTCCGGGTCGCACCACCACTGCTTCCACGCGTCGGGGTCGCCGGTGCGCTGCGCCCACTCCACCGATGCCGACAGGTAGCCGATCACGGCGTCGAACCAGACGTAGAACCGCTTCATCGGCTGGTCGTGCCAGCCGTCCAGCGGGATGCGCACGCCCCAGTCGAGGTCGCGGCTGATCGCGCGGGGCTTGAGGTCGTCGGCCAGGCGCTTGCTGAAGTTCAGGACGTTCGGGCGCCAGTGCGTCCGGGTCTCGAGCCACGACCCGAGCGACTTCGAGAACGCCGGCAGGTCGAACAGGAGGTGCTCGGTCTCGACGAACTGCGGGGTCTCCCCGTTGATCCGGCTGCGCGGGGTGATGAGGTCAGCGGGGTCGAGCTGGTTGCCGCAGTTGTCGCACTGGTCGCCGCGCGCGCTGGGGTAGCCGCAGATCGGGCAGGTGCCCTCGATGTAGCGGTCGGGCAGCGTCCGGCCGGTGGACGGGCTGATCGCGCCGAGGGTCTTCTCGGTGCGGACGTAGCCGTTGTTCCACAGCGCGCTGAAGAGGTCCTGCGTGACGCGGTGGTGGTTGTCGGTGCTCGTGCGCGTGAACAGGTCGTACGACAGGCCGAGCCCGACGAGGTCGTCCTGGATCACCCGCGAGTACTTGTCGACGAGCTCGCGGGGCGTCGAGCCCTCGGCGTCGGCCTGCACCTGGATCGGCGTGCCGTGCTCGTCGGTGCCCGACACCATGAGCACCCGGTTCCCGACCATCCGCTGGTAGCGCGAGAAGACGTCGGAGGGCACACCGAACCCGGACACGTGGCCGATGTGCCGCGGGCCGTTGGCGTAGGGCCACGCCACGGCGGTCAGCACGGGGACGCTCATACCGACCATTGTCCGCGCACGCGCCAACGGCTCCTCAGTCGGCTAGGGCATCGCCCCGAACTGACGGTCCCCCGCGTCCCCGAGGCCCGGGACGATGTAGCCGTGCTCGTTGAGCCGCTCGTCGACGGCGGCCGCGACGACCCCCACGCCCGGGTGCGCCTGCGCGAGGCGCGCGATGCCCTCGGGGGCCGCCACCAGGCACACCGCGGTGACGTCGTCGGCCCCGTGCTCGACGAGCAGGTCGATGGTCCCGGCCATGGACCCGCCGGTGGCGAGCATCGGGTCGAGCACGAGCACCGGGCGCCCGGCGAGGCTCGCCGGCAGGGACGCCAGGTAGGTCGTGGGCTGCAGGGTCTCCTCGTCGCGCGCCATGCCGACGAAGCCCATGATCGCGCCGGGTACCTGGGCGTGGGCGGCCTCGGCCATCCCCAGCCCGGCGCGCAGGACCGGCACCAGCACCGTGGGCGTCGCGAGCTCGGCGCCCGTCGTCGTGGTCACCGGCGTCCGGAGCTCCACGGGCCGCGTCGGGGCGTGCCGCATCGCCTCGTAGACGACCATCGCGGTCAGCTCCCGCACCGCGGCGCGGAAGGACGCCCGGTCGGTGGTCTCGTCGCGCAAGGTCGTCAGCCGGACGTCGACGAGGGGGTGGCGCACGATCCGCGGCTCGGGCATGGGCGGGAAGGCTAGTGCGGGAGGCCGCCCGCGAACGCGCCGACGACCCGACCGAGCTCGGCACCGGCGTCCTCCTGCAGGAAGTGGCCGGCGTCCTCGATCGTCGGGTGCTCACGCCCGGCCGCTCCGGGCACGTGGCCCCGCAGCACCGGGCCCATCGCCCCGGTGATCGGGTCGGAGTCGGAGAACGCGACGAGGAACGGCTTCTCGTAACGGCCCAACGCCTCCCATGCGGCACGGTTGCGCTCGGTCTCCGGGTCGTCCGGGCGGGTCGGGACGAGCAGCGGCATCGCCCGCGGCCCTGCCTTGAACGTCTCGTCGGGGAACGGGGCGTCGTACGCGGCGCGATCGGCGTCGGAGAGTCCGCGCACGCAGCCGGACGCGACGAGGCGGCCGACGTCGAGCACCCTCCCGGGCTCCGACGCCTTCTCGACGGCCCTGCGGAACTGCCACCAGACCGCCGGCATGTCGGTGTCACCGGTCGGCAGGCCGGTGTTCGAGGCGACGACGCCGGCGTAGCGGTCGGGCTCGGCGGCCACGAGGCGCAGCCCGATCAACCCGCCCCAGTCCTGGCCGAGCAGCACGACGTCGCGCAGGTCGAGCGCGGCGACGACCTCGGTCGTCCAGGCGACGTGGCGCGCGTAGCTGTGGTCGGCGATCGCCGCCGGCTTGTCCGACCGTCCGAAACCGACCATGTCGACCGCCTCCGCCCGCAGACCGGCCTCGACCACGGCGTCGACGACGTGCCGGTAGAGGTACGACCAGGTCGGCTCGCCGTGGAGCATCAGCACGGTGGGGACATCGGCGGGGGCGTCGTCGGGGCCCGCCGCGTAGGTGGCGACGCGGATCGCCGCGCCGCCGTCGGGGTTCGCCACCTCCACCCACCGCGGGGCGAGCGGGAAGCCCGCCAGGTCGTCGAAACGGTCGTCCGGCGTCCGCAGGAGGTCCATGCCCCCAGCGTGTCAGCCGACCGGGGGAACCGCGCCGGTACGGGCAGGTCACCGGCGTCGTCATAGGGTGCGCCGCGCACCCCCTTCTCCACGGCTCGCGGAGGCCCGCCCGGTATGGCGCAGGACATCATCCCGATCACGCTGGCGCTCACCGCCGGCGACCTCGTCACGCTCTGGGCCCCGAGGTGGCGCCAGGACGGCGAGGAATGGGAGGCCTTCCTCGGCGACGACGACGCGTTGTTCGCCTTCGCGGACGCCGCCGACCTCGCGGCCTGGATCGCGGCGGCGGAGTCCTCGGGCCAGGAGCACGACCTCTCCGACCACCCCGCGTGGCCCGTGGTCGTCAAGCTCTCGGTCGACGAGCTGACCCCGGAGGACGTGCAGCGCTACGACGTCGTGGGCGTCCCGGAGCTCGTCGCCGAGGACCCCGACACCTGGACCCTGGACGACCTCGCCGAGGTCGCCGCCATGTGCCGCTCGCTCGCCGACGTCTGCGACCTGGCGGTCGTGCACGAGGTCCTCGACGCGACGCCCGCCTTCGCGGCCCTGACCGCCGGCCCGCCGGCGTTCGCCGGGCGCGACGGCGCGGCGCTGTGGGCCGAGCTCGCCGAGGTGGTCGACGAGCGCTGGGACGAGGTCGTCGACGCGCTCGACGCGATGATCTCGAGCCCCGAGGTGGACGAGGAGCTCGCCGCCCGCCTCCGCGCGACCGCCACGCCGCCGGCCCCGGCGGGAGACCGGGACCCGGATCCCGAGGGCGAGCCCGCCGCACCGTCCGAGGACGCGCAGAACGACCCCGAGGACCCGGCCGCCGTCGTCTCCGACCCGCAGGACTCCGCCACGTCCGGGCCCCTGGCCGACGCGCCGGAGGAGCTCCGCGAGGACACCGCGGGCGAGTCCCTGCGCACCGACTTCGTCGACGAGGCCGAGGAGCCCCCGCCGGGCTTCTGGGAGGAGGTCGGCATCGACCCGATCGCGATCACCACCTCGGACGGCGAGGTGATCACGCTGCGGTGCTACCTCGACGACGAGCCCGTGTTCCTCGGCAGCAGCCGCCAGATCGACGTGTTCTCCTCGGCGCGCGCGCTGCGCACCTGGATCGCCGGGGAGGGCGCGGAGGGCCACGACCTCGCCGACGTCTCGACCTGGGAGGAGGTCGTGTCCGCCGCGACCGGCGGCGACCTCGAGATCGAGATCGCGCCGGAGAACCGGTACGTGCTCGCCGGCCTGGGCGACGACCTCGGCGAGGGTCCCGACGTCGTCGACGCCGAGCAGCTCGAGCTCGCCGTCGAGCTCATCGTCGACGCCGCGACGTGGGCCGGGGACACCCGCACCCGCGAGGACCTGGCGCCCTCGGAGAGCCTCGGGTGGCTCGTGTCGTTCGTCGTGCGGCCGGACCCGACGCGCCTGACGCCGTCGCCGCCGTTCGACCGCGAGGCCGCCGCATGGCGCGCTCTCGAGGACCGTTTCCTGGGACGGCTGCGGCAGCACTGATCGCCAGCGCACGCCTGGTGCCCGTGTGGCGGACACCCGGATGCCGGTCGCTCACCCGGATGGGGTCGCACCCCGGGGGGTGTTTACCCTTCGAGTCCGCCGACCCCGGTCCGGCCCGGGCCAGACCTTCCGAGAGAGCGGGATCCGCGTGATCGACAACAACCAGACCCAGTCCTTCGACCGCATGCGCAGCATGCTGGTGCGGGCGGCCGAGGTCCGGGACAGCGAACAGCAGCAGATCTTCGACTCGCTGGACGAGATCCACGGCCGGTTGGCGGCGCTGGACGGCCTCGGCGCGATCCGCAAGCGTCTCTCCGACGTCCCCGACCGCACCGAGATGAGCGTGCTGGCCGAGCGTCTCGACGAGACCGTCGCGAAGATCGACGCCCAGGAGTCCTCGGTCTCGTCGCTCGCGCGTCTGGTCGAGGGCCTGGTGGACCGCGTGGCCGAGCGCCTCGCGACGCCGTTCGCGCAGATCGACGGACGCCTCGACGGCGTCAGCGGCCGCTTCGAGGGTGTCGCGGGCCGGATGGACGGCCTCGAGGACCGCATCTCCGGGCTGCACAAGCGCCTCGACGACCTCGACAACAAGCTCGACCGCCACGAGATGCGCCTCGACGGGCTGCCCGCGGCCGTCACGGGGCCGATGCGCGAGCGCGTCGACGCCGTCGACTCGGGCCTGCGCGACCGACTCGACGATCTCGCCCGCGGTGTGTCCGAGGAGATCACCGGGACCCGCGAGGCCGCGCGCACCGACGCCACGACCACGCGGAACGAGACCACGACGCAGGTCGGCGAGCTGGCGGGGCGTCTCGAGAACCTGACGCAGCGTCTGGACCAGGTCGGCACGCGCCTCGACAGCGTCGAGTCCGGGCTCGGTGACCGCGTCGGCGCGCTGTCGACGTCGGTGGAGAACGGCCTGGACCGCCTCGACGGCACCCTGGTCAACCGCCCCGACCACGAGGCCGTCGTCGCCCTGGTCCGCCAGGCCAACGAGGAGTCCGAGCGGCGCAACGCCGGCCACCTGGACGAGGCGATGGCGACGTTCGCCGAGATCATCCTCGGCCCGGGCGGCGGCTCCTCGGGCTCGATGCCCGCGCCGCGCCCCACCACGCGCCGCGGCTCGCGCAAGCCCTCGATCCGCGAGGGGCAGAACAACGGCTCCGAGCTCCCGACCGAGAGCTCCAACGCCGAGAACTGATGGTCGGGCGGTCCCCGCGGTCGATGGTGATCTCCCGGGTGCCCGTCCGGGCTCGTTGACCATTCGGAACCGGCACGTCGGGCGGAGACCGCGAGAGGGCGGCGGCTACTGTCGCCCGCGATGAGCACCCGACGGATGCTCGCGACGGTCACGGCGGCCGTCGCGATCGGGCTGACCGCGCTGCCCGGGGCCGCGGTGGCCGCCCCGGCACTCCCGGCCGGCGCGTCCTGCGAGTTCGGCACCGCGCCCGGGCCCCCGGTCGACGAGTCCGAGGCGCCGCAGCCCGGTCAGGCCGAGCCGAGGCCGCTGCCGATCCCCGATCCGCCCGTCGGCGGACCGGCGATGGGCTCCTGCGGCGACGTCGTCCCCGACGGCACCCCGGCGGCGCCCCCGGTCGGCGTCGTGTCGTACGTCCTCGCCGACCTCGACTCGGGCCAGGTGCTCGCCGCCCGCAACCCGCACGCGCGGCTGCGCCCGGCCTCGCTGATGAAGACGCTCACCGGGCTGCTCGTGGCCCAGCGCCTCCCCCTCGACGAGACGATCACCGGGACCCAGGAGGACGCCGACCAGGAGGGCACGCGCGTCGGCATCGGCGCGGGCGGGCAGTACACGATCCGCCAGGTCTTCGACTCGATGATGATGGCGTCGGGCAACGACGCCGCCCACGCGCTGGCCGTGCGCCTCACCGGCAGCGTCCCCGCGACGGTCGACCTCATGAACACCACCGCCCGGCAGCTGGGCGCGCTGGACACCCGCGCGGCGACCCCGTCCGGGCTCGACGGGCCGGGCATGCAGACCTCGGCCTACGACCTCGCCTCGATCTTCCGCGTCGCGATGCGCGAGGAGCCCTTCGCCCAGGCGGTGGCCACGCGGCAGATCCCGTTCCCCGGTTTCGGCACGAGCCCGCCCTTCGTCGTCGTCAACGACAACAAGCTCCTGACCAGCGGCTACCAGGGCTACATCGGCGGCAAGACCGGCTTCACCGACGACGCCCGGCACACCTTCATCGGGGCGGCGGAGCGCAACGGGCGGCGGCTCGTCGTCGTGCTCATGCGCGGCGAGCAGCGTCCGGTGCCGATGTACCAGCAGGCGGGCGCGCTGCTCGACCACGGCTTCGCCCTCCCCGATCTCCGGGGCGTCGGCACCCTCACCGACTCGAACCCCGCCGAGCCGGCGGAGCCGGGGACGACCGGCACGCCGGACCCCGACGCCGCCGCGCCCGAGTCCGGGGCCACCACCTCCTGGGGCACGCCCGTGCTGCTCCTCGCCGTCGTGGCCGCCGTCGGCGGACTCTTCGCCCTGCGCGCCGCACGCCGCTGAGCGCAGGATCGGCGCCATGCCCGAGCCCCTGGGAGAGGCGTTCACGCGCCTCGCCGCCGCCCACCCCGAGCGACCGGCGGTCACGGACGACGTCTCGAGTTCGACCTTCGGCCAGCTCGAGGCCCTCGCCAACCGCTGGGCCCACGAGCTCGCCGGGCACGGGGTCGGCCCCGGCGACTTCGTCTCGATCGCGCTCCCGAACGTCGCGGAGCACTACGCGCTGACGATCGCGGCGTGGAAGCTGGGCGCGGTCCCGCAGCCGGTGTCGCACCGGCTCACGCCCGGCGAGCTCGCCGCGGTGCTCGACGTCGTGCGCCCGCCCGTGGTGGTCGGCCTCGCCCCCGGCACCGACCCGGATGTCGCGCCCGCGAGCACCATCGTGCTGCCTCTCGGGCACGTGCCCACCGGGCCGGACACCCCTCCCCCGCCCGCCCCGGCGCCGCCGGCCTGGAAGGCGCCGACGTCGGGCGGCTCGACCGGGCGCCCGAAGGTCATCGTCGCCGGCGAGGAGGGGACGACCGAGTCGGCGATCGCCGGCCGCGCGCCGATCTACCGCATCGAGCCCGACGGGACGTTCCTGTGCACGGCGCCGCTGTTCCACAACGCGCCGTACCTGTTCTCGCTGCTCGCGCTCATGACCGGCAACCACGTCGTGCTGATGGGCCGCTTCGACGCCGCCCGGGCCGTGGCGCTGGCCGCGGAGCACGCCGCGACGTGGATGTACGCGGTGCCGACGATGATGGGGCGGATGGTCCGGCTGCCGGCGCGGCCGGAGCTGCCGGCGCTGCGCATGCTGTTCCACATCGGCGCGCCGTGCCCGCCCGCCGTGAAGCGGGCCGTCATCGACTGGCTGGGCGCCGACCGGGTGCTCGAGGGCTACGCGGCCACCGAGGCCCAGGCCCGGACGACGATCACCGGCCCGGAGTGGCTGGAGCATCCCGGCTCGGTGGGGCGCGTGACCGGCGGCGAGATCGAGGCGCGTCACCCCGACGACGGGCGGCCGTGCGCCGTGGGCGAGGTGGGCGAGCTGTGGCTGCGCCCCGAACCGGGGCGCACGACCTACCGCTACCTCGGCGCCGAGCCCCGCACCCGGCCGGGCGGGTGGGAGTCGCTCGGCGACATGGGCTCGTTCGACGCCGACGGCTACCTCTACCTCGCCGACCGGGCGAACGACATGATCGTCGTCGGCGGGCAGAACGTGTACCCCGCGGAGGTGGAGGCGGCGATCCTCTCCCACCCCGCGGTGATCTCGGCCGTCGTGGTCCCGGCCCCCGACGACGACCTGGGCTCCGTGGCCCACGCCGTCGTCCAGACCGACGGCTCGGCCGAGCAGGTCACCGACGCCGACCTGGACGCCCACGTCGCCGCGCGGCTGTCCCCGGCCAAGCGACCACGGGCGTGGCGACGCTCGGAGGGACCGCTGCGCGACGACGCGGGCAAGGTCCGGCGCTCGGCGTTCCGCTGAGCTCTCTCTCGCAGAGACCTCAGCTGTACCGCAGCGTCCCGTCGTCGAGGTCGGCGGCGGGCAGCGTGTGGCGCTCCTCGGCGTACTCGTGCATGTGCGTCCACGGCGCGCGGTCGCCCTGCTTGAACATCTTGTGCTGGCTGCGCATGACGTAGCCGGAGTTGAAGTTCTCCGGGTCCGACCACGGACGGATCTCCATGTCGGCGTCCTCGGGCCGCAGCTCGGGTGTCACCTGCGCCGCTCCCTTGGCCTCCATGTGGGCCATGAGGCGGCACACGAGGTCCGAGACGAGGTCGGCGCGCAGCGTCCAGCTGTGCCGGAAGTAGCCGAAGACGTAGGCCATGTTCGGGATGCCCGAGATCATGATCCCGCGCCAGGTGATCTGCTGCGAGACGTCGACGGCCTCGCCGTCCACGGTGAACGGGATGTCGCCGAGGGCGGCGAGGTTGAACCCGGTGGCGCTGACGACGATGTCGGCCTCGAGCTCCTCGCCCGACGAGGTCCGGATGCCGGTCTCGGTGAAGGTGTCGATGGTGTCGGTGACCACCGAGGCCCGTCCCTCGCTGATGGCGGTGAAGATGTCGCCGTCGGGCACCACCGCGATCCGCTGCTGCCACGGCCGGTAACCGGGGTTGAAGTGCTTCTCGACGTCGTAGCCCTCGGGCAGGAGCGGGCGCATCTCGCCCAGCAGGAACTGACGCGCCTCCTCCGGGGTCTCCATGCACATGCGGGTCAGCTCGTTGAACTGCTCGATGTAGGCCCGCCGGAGGATCTCGTGCGTCCAGTCCTCGGGGATGTCGAGCGCCCGGAGCTGGATCGCGAGCTCGTGGGTCTTCGGCACCGCGGCCACGAACGTCGGCGTGCGCTGCAGCATCGTCACGTGCGCGGCCTTCTCGGCCATCGCGGGGACGACCGTCGCCGCCGTCGCGCCGCTGCCGATGACGACGACGCGCTTGCCCTCCCAGTCCAGGTCCTCCGGCCACGTCTGGGGGTGGACGATGACGCCGCGGAACGTCTCCTGTCCCGGCCACTCGGGGCGGTGGGGGTCCTGGTGGTTGTAGTAGCCCTGGCACATCCACAGGAACCCGCAGGTCATCTGCAGCGTCTCGCCGGTGTCCTCGCGGTGCACGTCGAGGGTCCAGCGGTGCTCGGACGACGACCAGGACGCCGCCCGCACCTCGTGGCGGTAGCGGATGGCCGCCTTGAGGTCGTCCTCCTCGATGACCTCGTCGAGGTAGTTGGTGATCTCCTCGGAGGTGGCGATCGACGGGCCGCGCCACGGCTTGTGGCCGTAGCCGTAGGTGAACAGGTCCGAGTCCGAGCGGGCGCCCGGGAAGCGGTGGGTCCACCACGTCCCGCCGCGTCCGGGCATCTTCTCGAGGATCGCGAAGGACTTGTCGGGGAAGCGTTCGCGCAGGTGGTGGCCGGCGTCGATGCCGGAGACGCCGGCGCCGATCACGAGGACGTCGACGTGCTCGACGTCCCCGCTCCCGGCGGGCCGCGTGGTCGGGCTGCTCTCGGTGATGGTCACGGTGCTTCCTCCTCTACGCGGAGACGGTCGGGCTCAGGGCGGGCTGCATCACGGCGACGGCGTCGTCGATCACCACGGCGGCGGACGGCGTCGCGCCCAGAGTCCAGAGGAAGCCGTGGATCATGCCGTCGAAGCGCTTCGCGGTCACGGAGTTGCCGGCCTCCTCGAGCTTGCGGGCGTAGGCCTCGCCCTCGTCGCGCAGCGGGTCGAACTCGGCGGTGGCGACGAACGCCGGCGGCAGCCCGGAGAGGTCGGTCGCGCGCAGCGGGAACGTGTAGGGGTCGTCGGCCGGGTCGGTGGCACCGAGGTAGTGCGCCCAGAACCACTGCATGGTGGCGCGTCCGAGCAGGTAGCCCTCGCCGTTGTCGTTGATCGAGGGGCTGGTCCAGTCGAAGTCGACGACCGGGTAGAAGAGCAGCTGGCACGCGATCGCCGGGCCGCCGCGGTCGCGGGCGGCGAGGCTCACCGCGGCGGCGAGGTGGCCGCCGGCCGAGTCGCCACCGACCGCGAGGCGCGACGCGTCCACCCCGAGCTCGTCGGCGTTCTCCGCCACCCACACGGTCGCCGCGTAGCAGTCGTCGAACGCCGCGGGCTGCACGTGCTCGGGCGCGAGCCGGTAGTCGATCGACACCACGGTGACGTCGCCGGCGTTCGCGAGCTGCCGGCACGGCCGGTCCACGGTCTCGAGGTCCCCGATGACCCAGCCGCCGCCGTGGAAGTAGACGAGCACGCCGCCGGAGCCGCCGCCGCTCGGCGTGTAGATCCGCGCGGGGATGTCACCGGCGGGGCCCGGGATGGCCCGGTTCGACACCGTGCCGACCTCCTCGGGCGGCGGCTGCAGGTCGAGGAACGCGGCGGCGGCCTGACGTGCCTGCGGCACGGTCATGCACTCGATGGGCGGCATACCTGCTTCCACCAGCGCGTCGAGCAGGGCCTGGGCCTCGGGGTGGAGGGGCACGGAGTCTCCCGGGGGGTCGAGCGGACGGGTCCCACCGAGCGTGACCCGGGCCACACGGATGGCGCTTGTGCGGCGGGGACGAAACCGCCCGCGGCCCTTGTCCTCGCCCCGTCTCCCGTCCACCGGGCCGGACGAGTGCTGGTCCTGGTCCACGACCGGCGGTTACGGTCCGAGGACGGCCGTCGTGGGCCGACGAGCGCACTCGGGTGGTGGTGCAGGGTGGTGACGATCGAGCCGTCCCCCATCCCGGAGGACGCGGTCGCCACCGTCGCCGAGGTCGCCGACGCGCTGGCCCCACGGCGCACCGAGGTCAGCGTGTCGATCAGCGACGCACTCGCGACGCGCATCGACGAGCTGCGCGGCGACCCCGCCCTGCGCGACCTGCTCGGCGCCAGCGTCGAGGGGAACGTCGAGACGATCCTGCACGTGCTGCGCCACGACCTCGATCCGCGCGGCGTCGAGCCGCCGGCCGCGGCCGTCGCCTACGCGGAGCGGCTCGCGCAGCGCGGGGTCCCGGTCAACGCGCTGATCCGGGCGTACCGCGTCGGGCAGGCCCATCTCATGGAGTGGGCGTTCGCCGAGGCCGCGCGACGGCTCGGCGCCACGGCCGCGTCGCAGCGGATCGTGCTCGTGGTCATGGACTACGTCGACCACGTCACCCAGCACGTGGTGGCCGCCTACGAGGCCGAGCGCGACCGCACGCGCCGCAGCCGGCACGCCCTGCGCGTGGCGCGCGTGCGCGACGTCCTCGCCGGCCGCGCACCGACCGGCCCCGACGACCGACTCGCGGTCGAGTCGACGCTGGGCTACCGGTTCTCCGCGGTGCACCTGGGGCTCGTGGTGTGGCTGGAGCCGGAGCCGCCGGAGGGCGCGTTCGCCGTCCTCGAGCGCGTCGCGCTGGACCTCGGGACCGCGCTCGAGGCCGCGGGCCGCCCGCTCGTGGTCCCGTGGGACGCCGCCAGCGTGCTGGCCTGGCTGCCGTGCCGCGACGACACCGCCCCGTCGCGCGAGGTCGTCGCCCGCACCGTCGCCCGGCACGGCGACGCGGTGCGCGTGGCGTGCGGGTCGCCCACCCCCGGCGCCGAGGGGTTCCGCTCCACCCACGACCAGGCGCGCCGGGCCCGCGACGTGGCGCTCGCGGCCGGCGTCGAGGCGCCCGTCGCGACGCTGTTCGACGAGGTGGGCGCGGTGGCGCTGCTGTGCGCCGACCGCGAGGGCGCCCGGGCCTGGGTGCGGCGCGTGCTCGGGGCGCTCGCCGACCCCGAGCCCGCCACCGCCCGTCTGCGGGAGACCCTGCAGGTCTTCTTGGCCACCGGCGGCAGCCTCGCCACCACGGCACGGCGGCTCCAGGTCCACCGCAACACCGTCAAGTACCGGGTCGGGCGCGCGTACGAGGTCCGGGGCCGGCCGCTGGGCAGCTCCGACCACGACCGCCTCGACGTCGAGCTCGCCCTGCGCGCGTGCGTGTGGCTGGGCCCGCCCGCGGCCCCCGCCGACTAGTCCGTGCGCCGACTAGTTCTCGCGGTCCCGCCGGGTCCGGCCCAGTCCGAGGCCGAGCACACCGAGCAGGGCGCCCGCCCCGAGCAGGCCCGCGGTGGCGCGGGGACCGGGCGTGCGTCCGACGGTGATGGCCGGCCGGACGATCACCGGGGCGGGCTCCGGCAGCTCCTCCCGCTCGTTCTCCTTGAGCGTGGCCGCCCAGGCGGTGACGAAGAGGATGAAGCGTGAGACGAAGTTGGCGAACACCAGCAGACCGATGATCGGGCCGAACGCGGCGCCCGCGGGCGAGTTGGTGACGCTCGAGATGTAGACGGTCATGATCTGCTGGAGGATCACGAAGCCCACGGCGGCGAAGAGCGCCGCACGGACGGCGGAGCGCAGCGTCACGGGCTCGCGGGGCAGGCGGGCGATGACCCAGAGGAAGACCAGCCAGTTCGCCGCGAGGGTGATCACGAGACCCGCGAGGAAGAACAGGAAGCGCGCCCAGGTCTCGTCGCCGAGCCCGAGGAACTCGAGGATCGTGGTCGAGAGGCCGGTGCCGACTCCGGTGATGGCGAACGAGAGCCCGAAGGCGAGCCCCAGGCCGATCATGGCGAGCAGGTCGCTGCCGTAGCGCTTGACGATCGACGGCGGCTCGCCGCGCTGGTCCCACTGCTCGGAGAGGGCCTCGCGCAGGTTGCTCATCCACCCGAGCCCCGAGAACAGGGCACCGAGCAGACCGATGATGCCGACGGCGTTGCGCTGCGCGATGGCCTGGTCGATGACCGAGTTCAGCAGGTCGCCGAGCCCCGGCGGCACCGCGGCCGTGATGGCGTTCTGGATCTCGGTGAGCAGCGCCTGGTTGTTCGCCAGCACGAAGGCCGCCGCCGCGAACGCCACCATCAGCAGCGGGACGAGCGCGAGGATCGAGAAGAAGGTGATCGCCGCGGCGTAGTGGTCGCCGTGCTTCTCGGTGTACCGGGTGGCGGCACGGATCAGGTGGTCGAGCCAGGGGTACTTCGCGCGCAGCTTCTCCAGCTGCGTCGGCTCGGTCGTCCCCGACGCGTCCGTGCCGGTGGTGCTGTCGGTCGTGCTGGCGGCGCTCGTCATCGCTGCGCGTCGTCCTCTCGCGGTCCCCGACTCCCCGCGGACCGAACCGGCCCGCGCGGGAACCGACTACCCCGCGTCGTCGACCCTCACGCGCCGTTCACGCGGGTGCCCGTCCGCCGTACGGCACCGGGTCGAACGTCCCGTTGCGCGCGCGGAACGACCGCGCGGTGCCCGGCCAGAGGAGGGTCAGCCGCCCGCTGGACTCGTCGACGTACCAGCTGGCGCATCCCCCCTGCAGCCAGACCGTGTCCTCGCTCATCGCGTCGATCTCGCGGGTGTAGGCCTCCTCGGCCTCGGCGGTGACCTCCAGCGAGGTCCCGGGCCGGGTCCGCAGGTGGTCGAGTGCGCCGAGGACGTGGTCGATCTGCGTCTCGATCATGTACACGGCCGAGTTGTGGCCGAGGCTCGCGTTGGGCCCGTTGATGACGAACATGTTGGGGAAGCCGTGCACCGCGGTGGAGGCGTGCGCGGTCATCCCGTCCGCCCACCGCTGCGCGAGCAGGCCGTGTCGTCCCTCGATGCGCTGGGCGAACGGCAGCCGCGTCGTCCAGAAACCGGTGGCGAGGACGAGGGCGTCGACGCGGTGGTGGGCACCGGACGCCGCGATCGCCGTCGACTTCTCGACGCGGGCGAGCGCGCTGGGCTCCAGGGTGACGTCGTCGCGGCGCAGCGCCGGGTAGAGGTCGTCGGAGATGACGATGCGCTTGCACCCGATCTCGTAGTCGGGGGTCAGGCGGGCGCGGAGCGCCTCGTCGGGCACCTGGGCGGCGAGGTGGTCGAGGGCCCGCTGACGCAGCCGGTCGATGTCCGGACGGACCCGCCGGCGCGCGCCGATCGCCCGCTCGGCCTCGTCGAAGAGCTCCTCGCGCAGCGCGCGCTCCGCGCCCGGGTCGAGGGCGAAGCCGCGCCGCTCCTGCGCGGTGTAGGCGCGGTCGCCGCGCGGCACCACCCACGGCGGCGTGCGCTGGAAGACCACGAGCCCGGCGGCCCGCCCTGCCAGCGCGGGTACGATCTGGGCCGCCGAGGCGCCCGTCCCCACGACGCCGACATGCCTGCCCTCGAGGTCCGCGCCCCCGTCCCAGCGCGCGGAGTGGAACACGGGCCCCGCGAAGTCGGACAGGCCGGGGATCTCGGGGATCCGCGGCTCGGAGAGGCGGCCCGCGGCCACGGCCAGCACCCGCGCGCAGTACGTGCCCGCCGACGTCTCGATCCGCCACCGCGTCCCGTCCCACCGCGCGTGCTGCATCTCCGCGCCCAGGCGCAGGTGGGGGTCCAGGCCCTCGTCGCGGGCGCACTCGCGCAGGTAGCCGTGGATCTCGTCGCCCGGGGCGAAGACGCGGGACCAGTCGGGCTTGGGCCGGAAGGAGAACGAGTAGAGGTGCGACGGGACGTCGCAGGCGACGCCGGGGTAGCGGTTGTCGCGCCAGGTGCCGCCGACGCCGTGGGCACGCTCCAGGATGACGAACGACTCCCGGCGCCGGCGGGCGAGCCGGATCCCGAGACCGATGCCCGCGAAGCCGGCGCCGATGATCGCGACGTCGACGTCGTTGATCGGGCCGATCACGGGGTGCCTCCCCGCAGCACCGCCACTCGGTCCGCCGGCGGGTCGCCGTAGACGGTCGTGCGCTGCCGCGGCGTCCGCCCCAGGTCGGCGGCGAGCGCCTCGACCTCGGCGAGGGTCAGCGCCCGGCCCGCCTCGGCACCGGCGGACGGGTCGAGGACGCCGTCGAGCAGCAGGCCGCCGACGTCGTCGGCACCCCCGCGCAGGACGGCCTCGGTGAGCCCCGGGCCGAACTTCGGCCAGGCGGCCTGCACGTGCGCGATCCGCCCGTGCAGCAGCAACCGCGTGACGGCGTAGAGGGCGCGGGTCTCGCGGGTGGTGTCAGCGTGGGGGCCGTACTCACGACGGACGTCAGGAAATCCCCCAGCTGGCAGGGCTTCCGACGGGATGGGCATGGCGATCATCTCGGTGAACCCGCCGGTGCGGTCCTGGATCGCCGCCAGGGTGCGCAGGTGGGCGACCTGGTCGGCCGGGGTCTCGACGTGCCCGTAGACCATCGTCGCCGTCGACCGCAGCCCCACCTCGTGGGCGGTGATGATCAGCTCGATCCACCGGGCGGCGGGGATGTCGGTGCCGCCGGTGAGCCGCGCGCGGATGTCGTCGTCGAGGATGCGCGCCGCCGTCCCCGGCACCGACCCGAGCCCGGCGTCGCGCGCGGTCTCGAGGAACTCCCGCGGGGACAGGCCCAGGCGGGCGGCGCCGTCGGCGACCTCGGCGGGCCGGAAGCCGTGGACGTGCAGGGGCGCGCGGCCCGTGATCAGCGCGAGCAGGTCGAGCTGCCCGCGGTCCGGGACGTCGGGCGGCAGCGGGCCCTGCACGCACACCTCGGTGGCCCCGAGCGCCCAGGCCTCGTCGGCGAGCGCCGCGACGTGCTCGGGGTCGCGGACGACCGCGGTGTCGAGGTTGCGGTTGGCGACGAACGTCAGTCGGTCGCCGACCACCTCGCGCCGCACCTCGTCGGCGAGCTCCGCCAGGGCCTCGAGCTCCTCGCCGTCGGCGGCGAGCAGGTCGACGTAGGCCTCGTCGGACAGGCCGGCGGGATCGTTCTCCGCGCGGGCGAGCGCGGAGCGCGCGGGAGCGGTCATCGGGCGGCGGTCATCGAGCCGGGGGTCATCGAGCCGGCGGTCATCGGACGAGGGAAGGGCTGGCGCTCGCGCGCGAGCCCGCGCTGGTCGGCCAGGGCGGTCACGGGGTCGACGAGGTCGGGGTGCAGCCAGGCGTTCGGGTCGCGCACGTAGCGGGGGTAGATCGTGAGCCGCGGGGCGAGGGTGAACCCGGCGCGGCCCGTGACGTGGCGCAGCGCGTCGAGGCCCGGCCAGGGGCGCTCGGGGTTGACGTGGTCGGGGGTCACGGGCGACACCCCGCCCCAGTCGTCGATGCCGGCCCGTAGCAGCAGCGCCTGGTCCTGGGCCGCGCTGGCCGAGTCGTCCAGATCGCCGGCGAGGTTCGGCGGCGCCTGGACGCTGACACCGAGTGGCATGATCATTCTCGCGACGGCCACCGCGGCGACGAACGCGTCGAACTCGGCGTCGGGCTCGCCGCGCATCGCGGTGTCGGGCTTGGCGCGGAAGTTCTGGACGATCACTTCCTGCACGTGCCCCCCGCGCCGCGCGGACTCGGCGAGCAGCAGCAGCGACTGGGCGCGCTCGGCGCGGTGCTCGCCGATGCCGACGAGGATCCCCGTGGTGAACGGCACCCGCGCGCGGCCGGCGTCGTCGATCACCCGGCGGCGCAGGGCGGGCTCCTTGTCGGGCGAGCCGAAGTGCGCCCCTCCGGGCTGCGACCAGAGCCGGGTCGCGGTGGTCTCGAGCATCATCCCCATCGACGGCGACACCGACCGCAGCCGCTGGAGCTCGAGGAGGTCCATGACGCCGGGGTTGAGGTGCGGCAGCAGCCCGGTCTCCTGGAGGACCGCTTCCGCGCTGTCGTAGACGTGATCGAGCGTGGAGGTGAGGTTCCGTGCGCCGAGCCAGTCCCGAGCCGCCGCCCACCGGGCCTCGGGGCGGTCGCCGAGGGTGAACAGCACCTCGGTGCAGCCCTGCTCGGCGCCGGCCCGGGCGATCTCGAGGACCTCGTCGCGCTCGAGGTACGCCGCCGGCAGGCGCCCGGGCACGGTGGCGAACGTGCAGTAGTGGCACCGGTCCTGGCACAGGCGCGTCAGGGGCACGAAGACCTTGGGGCTGTAGGTGACGACGCCCGGCCGACCCTCGCCCGCGAGGTGCTCGTCGCGCCGGGCGGCGGCGGCCGCGAGCAGGGCCTCGAGCTCCTCGCCCCGCGCCGCGAGCACGGTCGTGGCGTCGGCGAGGGTAGGGGCCTCCGCGAGCAGGCGTTCGAGCGCCGTCCGCACCTGGGCGCGCGACGGCTCCGCCGGCTCGTCCAGCTCGACCAGCGCAGGCGGCGGCACCGCCGGATGTCCGAGATCGGCCACGTCACGAACCTACGCCGCGACCCGCCCGCACGCCCACGACCGCACGCCGGGTGTGCACGCGGGCGTGCAAGCCCTGCGTCCACGCGTGCACCGGGTGCGAGAAAAGGCGCGTCGATCACCGCTCGCGGGACGGCATACGCGTGGTCCAGGGTGGGCCGGGTGGACGCCCGGGGCCGCGCGCTCGCCGCGCTGTGCGCCACCGAGATCGTCAGCTGGGGCGTCCTCTACTACGCGTTCCCGGTCCTCGTGGGGACGATCAGCGCGGACACCGGCTGGTCGGTCGGCGCGGCGACGGGGGCGTTCTCCCTCGGTGCCCTGGTCTCGGCCGGCGCCGGGATCGTCGTCGGGCGGCTGATCGACCGCCGCGGTCCGCGCCTCGTGATGACGACCGGGTCGGTGATCGGCGTCCTGGCCACCCTGGCGATCGCCGGCGCCCCGAGCCTGCCGCTCTTCTACGCGGCGTGGGCGGTGGCTGGTCTCGCGCAGGGCGGCGACCTTCTATCCGCCGGCGTTCGCCGCGATCACAGGCTGGTACGGCGAGCAGCGGGTGCGCGCGCTGACCACGCTGACCCTCGTCGCCGGGTTCTCCAGCACCGTCTTCGCCCCGCTCACCGCGGCACTCGTCGGGCCGCTGGGCTGGCGCAGCACGTTCGTCGTCCTGGCGGGCATCCTCGCCGTCGTCACGGTCCCGCTGCACGCGCTGCTGCTCACGCCGCCGTGGCGCCCGCGGGAGCACGCGGGCGGCGAGGTGGACGGCCGGCAGACCGACGCCGAGCACGCCCGCGCCGTTCTGCGCAACCCCCGCTTCGTCGGCGTCACCGTCGTCATGACCGTCGGCGCCTTCGGGCTCTACGCGACGACGATCAACCTCGTCCCGCTGCTCGAGGGCCGTGGGCTCGACCTGGGCCTCGCCGCGCTCGCCCTCGGGCTCACCGGCGCCGGGCAGGTACTGGGCCGGCTCGGCTTCGTGCCCCTGGTCCGCCGGACGGGGCCGAAGGCGCGGATCGCGATGGTGTTCACGCTCGGCGGGGTCGGCGTCGTCGCCCTGGCCCTCGTGCCGGGACCGGCGCCGCTGCTCGTCGCGTTCGCCGTGGTCGCCGGCGCCGGGCGCGGGCTGCACACCCTGCTGCAGGCCTCGACCGTCGCCGACCGCTGGGGCACCCGCGCCTTCGGGCGGATCAACGGCGTCTTCTCGGCGCCCGTGACGCTCGCCGTCGCGCTCGCACCGGCCGGCGGGGTCGCCGTCGCCGGCCTCGTCGGCGGCTTCCCGGCGGCGTTCCTCGTGCTCGGTCTGATGACACTCCTTGCCGCGGTCGTGGGTCTCGTGGTCTGACGGCAGGCTCGTGATCGTGGGGGATTTCCTGACGTTGAACGTCAGCGTGGCCCCCCGACTGGTGGATCAGAGCGTCGCCAGGTGGGCGGCCACGGCGGCGTCGAGGCGGGCGGTGTCCCCGGTCGCGAGCAGGTCGAGCAGTGACCCCCGCAGCACGGCGAGCAGCAGGGCGCGCCGGGCCGGGTCGTCGACGTCCTGGTGCGCGGCGAGCAGGGCGTCCCAGTCGCCGACGGTCCGGGCCGCGAACCCCGCCCACGGCGCGTCCGGGGCGGCGCCGACCGAGCGTGTGTAGGCCTCGAGCCACAGGCGCAGCAGGGCGCGGTGTCCCGGCGCCGCCAGCCACGCCCAGACGCGCGCGCCGACCGTCGCGAGGTCCGCCGGCCCGTCGCGCAGGTCGTCGAGGACGGCGAGCTGGTCGGCGCGCGAGCGGTCGAGCAGGGCGGCGATCAGCCCGTCCTTGCTGCCGAAGAGGAACAGCAGCACCCGGGGGCTCGACCCGATCGCCTCGGCCAGCGGGCGCAGCGACATCCCCGCCCACCCGTGCTCGAGCACCCAGGCGTACGCGGCCTCGAGCAGTTCCCGCCGCCGCGCCGACCCCTCGGGCTCGCTCACGGGCACGTCCGTGCCAGCCCTGCGTCCTCGCTTGCACTCAACGCCAGGAAATCCACATCCTCAGTGTGCTTCACTGAAACAGTCGTTTCAGTGAGGAGGTCGACATGGGCGAGGTCACGATCCGGGCGATGGACCGGCCGGGGGACCTGGGCTGGGTCCTGATGGCGCACGGGGAGCTCTACGCCCGCGAGTACGGCTGGGCCATCGAGGCCGTGACGGCGCGGATCGTCGCCGACCACGCGACGCACGCCCGGCCGGGCCTCGACGCGGGGTGGATCGCCGAGCTCGACGGCCGGCGCGTCGGCAGCGTCCTGTGCGTCCGCGAGGACGAGCGCACCGCCCGCCTCCGATTGCTGCTCGTCGACCCCGGCGCCCGCGGCCACGGCCTCGGTCGACAGCTGGTGACGTGCTGCATCGACTTCGCGCGCGACGCCGGCTACGCGCGCCTCGTGCTGTGGACCAACGAGCCGCTCGCCGCCGCCCGGCGCCTCTACCTCGACGGCGGCTTCAGGCTGACCGGCGAGGAGCGCCACCGCGAGTTCGGCGCCGAGGTGCTCGGCCAGTCCTACGCGCTCGAGCTGAACGCCTGATCGCGAGGCTCCACCTCTTGACCGTACCCACCAGTCCTGTTGTTATATCAAACCGAAAGGTTGTCCAACCGAGGAGATGACGATGAGCACCACGACGGCGTCCGCCGCCCCGACCACGACCCGCCCAAGGTCGGCCCGCTGGGCGCTCGGCGTGCTCCAGGTCCTCCTGGCCGCCGTGTATCTGTTCTCCGCCCTCGGGAAGATCTCGCTCGACCCGAGGGTCGTCGAGGGGTTCGCGATGATGGGGATCGGGCCGGGGCTGACGGTGACGATCGGCGTCATCGAGCTCGCCGCCGCGATCGGGCTGCTGATCCCCCGGCTGTCCGGCCTGGCCGCCACCGGGTGCGTCGTCCTCATGATCGGTGCCGTGATCAGCACCCTGGCCACGCTCGGCGGCGCGATGGTCCCCGTCCCGGCCGTCGTGCTGGTCGGCGTCGCGGTCGTCGCGTGGGTGCGGCGGCACGAGACCGTCGCGCTGGTCCGGAACCCGCGGGCCGCCCTGACCCGCTGACGCGGACGCCCCGCGGCTCAGGCGTCTCGGGCGCCCCGCGAGCGCGCGCGCACGGTGCCGTCGCCGGGAACGTCCGCCGTCGCGTCGCCCGGCTCCTCGTCGGGCCCGACGGTGGTCGTCCCCGCGACGGACGTCGGCTTCTCCCCCGGAGCCTTCTCCCCCGACGAGGCGTCTCCGGCGCCGTCCTCGTGCTCGCCCGTGCGCCGGTCGATCTGCTCCCCGAAGTAGCGCAGGATCTCCGCGAGCACCGCCGCCACCGGCACCGCGAGGAACGCCCCGGCGATGCCGGCGAGGCTCGAGCCCGCCGTCACGGCCAGGATCACCAGCGCCGAGTTGAGCCCGAGGCCGCGGCCCTGCACCAGCGGCTGCAGCAGGTTCCCCTCCACCTGCTGGACGACGAGGATCAGGATCAGCACCCCGATCGCCGTCGCCGGCCCCTGCACCACCAGCGCGATGAGCACCGCGAGCGCACCCGCCACCAGCGCACCGATGATCGGGATGAAGGCACCGAAGAACGTCAGCACCGCCAGGGGCAGCGCCAGCGGGACCCCGAAGATCACCAGGCCGACACCGATGAAGACCGCGTCGACGAAGCCGATGAGCGCCTGGGAGCGGATGAACCCCCCGAGGCGCAGCCAGCTGCGGGCCCCCATCTCGGCGAGGTGGTCCCCGGACGTCGGGCCCGCCGTGCGGCGCACCCACGGCAGGAACTTCGGGCCGTCCTTGACGAACAGGAACGCGAGCACCAGCGCGAGCACCGCATTGATGACGCTGTTGGCGACGGTGGTGAGGCCGGTGAGGACACCGGTGGCGATCTGGCCCGCGCTCTGCTGGAGGCGCTCGACGGCCGCCTGCACGTACCCGCCGATCTGGCTGGCGCCGAGGTTGAACGGCGGTCCCTGCAGCCAGCCCTGGATCTGCTGGATGCCGCCGACGGCACCCTGCGCGATCTGCGGCGCCTGACCGGCCACGGACGGCGCGATCAGCGCCACGACCCCGCCGAGCACGGCCAGCCCCAGGATCAGCACGAGCGCCGTCGCCAGCGCGCCGGGGACCCGACGGCGCCGCAGCCACGTGACCGGGGGCTCGACGATCGTCGCGATCACGAGCCCGAGGAACACCGGGAACACGACGTCCCACAGCTCGATGAGGATCAGCGTCACGACCGTGAGCCCGGCGATGACGATGAGGAAGCGCAGGCTCCAGCGGGCGGTCCAGGC
Organism: Actinomycetospora chibensis; assembly: GCF_028737215.1. Lineage (GTDB taxonomy): Bacteria > Actinomycetota > Actinomycetes > Mycobacteriales > Pseudonocardiaceae > Actinomycetospora > Actinomycetospora chibensis. The sequence goes on from NZ_JAQZAM010000013.1 coordinate 115,553, forward strand.
GAGTCCCTCGCCGATCAGGTGCCCGCGGGTCGGGGCGTCCCCCCGTGCGACGTCCCGGGAGGCGGGGGCCTTGTCCATGGAGCCGAGTGTGTCAGCGATGGGGTCCTCCGGCGGGCAGGCTGGCTCGAGCGGGTCCCCGACGAGGTCGGACGCTACCCCTCGATCAGGGAGAGGGCGCCGAGCGCACGCGGGCCCCTCTCCCGAGGTGGGAGAGGGGCCCGGGTGGGAGTCGATCGGCCGTCAGCCCATCGCCTTCTAGCCCATCGCCTTCTGTAGGCCCTCGTCGATCGCGTCGAGGAAGTCCTGGGTGTTGAGCGACTTCGCGTCGCCGCCCACGAGCAGCGCCAGGTCCTTGGTCATCTTCCCGGACTCGATGGTCTGCACGCAGACGTCCTCGAGCTTCTGGGCGAACTCGACGAGCTCGTCGTTCTTGTCGAGGCGCCCGCGCTGGGCGAGGCCCCGCGACCACGCGAAGATCGACGCGATCGGGTTGGTCGAGGTCTCCTCGCCCTGCTGGTGCTTGCGGAAGTGCCGCGTCACCGTGCCGTGGGCGGCCTCGGCCTCGACGGTGCCGTCGGAGGTCATGAGCACCGAGGTCATCATGCCCAGCGAGCCGAAGCCCTGCGCGACGATGTCGGACTGCACGTCGCCGTCGTAGTTCTTGCAGGCCCAGACGTAGCCGCCCTCGGACTTGATGGCCTGGGCCACCATGTCGTCGATCAGGCGGTGCTCGTAGGTCAGCCCGGCCTTCTCGAAGTCGGCCTTGAACTCCGACTCGAAGATCTCCTGGAAGGTCTCGAGGAACATGCCGTCGTAGGCCTTGAGGATGGTGTTCTTCGTCGACATGTAGACCGGGTAGTTGCGGTCGAGCCCGTACTGCAGCGAGGCCCGCGCGAACTCCTCGATCGAGGCCTTGAAGTTGTACATGCCCATCGCGACGCCGCCCTCGGCCGGGAACTCCGCGACCTTGTGCTCCTGGGCCTCGCCGTTCTCCGGCGTGTAGGTGATCGTCACCGTGCCCGGGCCCGGCACCTTGAAGTCCTGGGCGAGGTACTGGTCACCGTGCGCGTGGCGGCCGACGACGATCGGCTTCGTCCAGGACGGCACGTAGCGCGGGATGTTCTGGCAGACGATCGGCTCGCGGAAGATGACGCCGCCGAGGATGTTGCGGATCGTCCCGTTGGGCGAGCGGTACATGCGCTTGAGGCCGAACTCCTCGACCCGCGCCTCGTCCGGCGTGATCGTGGCGCACTTGACGCCGACGCCGTGGCGCTTGATGGCGTTCGCGGCGTCGACCGTGACCTGGTCGTCGGTCTCGTCGCGGTGCTCGATGCCGAGGTCGTAGTACTCGAGGTCGATGTCGAGGTACGGGTGGATCAGCTTGTCCTTGATGAACTGCCAGATGATCCGGGTCATCTCGTCACCGTCGAGCTCGACGACGGTGCCCTCTACCTTGATCTTCGCCACGACTCGAATGCCCTCCTCGTGGGCGCCGACCATCGGCGCCGTCCGACCTGCCCGCACGCTATCAACGCAGCGAGTACCCGGAACGGGCGCGCGGGCCACGAGGGGCGGACGTCACCGTGTGGCGAGCGGTCCTCCGGTGATCGTGAGCGCCACGGCGATCACGACGAGCCCGAACAGGACGTACGTGACGATGTCCACGCGGCGGCTGCGCACGGCGAGTAGACCGGCCGCCGTGCGGGTCAGGCTCGCGCGCAGCGCCCCGGCGAGCAGCAGGGCGAGGCCCAGCTCGGTGGTGCCCTCGCGCCAGTGCTGCAGCGCGATGCGACCGAACGCGAGGCCCACGACGAGCATCACCGCGAGGAACGGCAGGTGCGCGCGGACCTTGCGGATCATCTCGGCGCGCGTGGTGCGCGGGCGGGCGTGCCGTCCTGCCGCGGACGGGAGCACCTCGGTGGGACTCTCGTCGGGCGGCGGCGCCGGTCGGCCCGTCGGCTGGGGTGCCGACGGCCGTCCCGGGCGCGGGGTCACGGCAGTCACCGCACGCTCACTCCGTCCCGCGCTCCGCGCGCTCGACGACGTTGGTGAGCAGCATGCCCCGCGTCATCGGGCCGACCCCGCCCGGGACGGGCGCGAGGTACGAGGCGACCTCGGCCACCTCCGGGGCGACGTCACCGACGAGGCCGTCTTCACCCCGGGTGATGCCGACGTCGAGGACGGCGGCGCCGGGCTTGACCATGTCCGCGGTGACCAGGCCGGGGACGCCGGCCGCAGCCACGATGACGTCCGCGGCCCGGAGCTCGGCGGCCACGTCCTTGGTGCCGGTGTGGCACAGGGTGACGGTGGCGTTCACCGAGCGGAGGGTCAGCAGCAGGCCCAGGGGCCGCCCGACGGTGACGCCGCGGCCGAGGACGGTGACCTTCGCGCCGTTCAACGGCACGTCGTAGCGGCGCAGCAGCTCGACCACCCCGCGCGGGGTGCACGGCAGCGGGCCCGGCTCCTGGAGCACGAGGCGCCCGAGGTTGGTCGGGTGCAGGCCGTCGGCGTCCTTGTCCGGGTCCATGCGCTCGAGGGCCGCGCCGGAGTCGAGGCCCTTCGGCAGGGGCAGCTGGACGATGTAGCCGGTGCAGGCCGGATCGGCGTTGAGCTCGTCGATCACCTTCTCGACGTCGGCCTGCGTCGCGTCGGCGGGCAGGTCGCGGCGGATCGAGGTGATCCCGACCTTCGCGCAGTCGTTGTGCTTGGCCCTCACGTACGACTGCGAGCCCGGGTCGTCGCCCACCAGGACGGTGGCGAGCCCCGGGGTCCGACCCGCCGCGGTGAGCGCGGCGACCCTCCCGGAGAGCTCGTCGAGGATCGACGCGAGGGTGGCCTTCCCATCCAGCTTGGTCGCGGTCACGACCTCATGATGGCAGGTCGGCCGTGCGCTCCCGGTCGCCTCGCCGCCGCAGCGGCCACGGAGCGGCGGCCACGGCCGCCGCGACCAGGGTGAGCAGCGCCCCGAGGACCGTCGTGACGCCCGGGGTCCCGGCCGCCGACGGCAGCACGAGGTCGAGGACGAGCGCGGCGACGACTTGGCCCGCCACGGCGCCGAGCGAGAGCAGCAGCACCCCGATCTGGCCGACCACCCACGCCCCGAGCCCGATGAAGATCGCGCCGAACGGGCCGCCGAGGTAGAGGTACCAGGCGCTCGGCAGCGGGTTCGGCGGCCCGAGCACGAGCACCGCGACGATCCCGGCGAGCACCAGCGCGATCAGGCCGACGACGAAGTTGATCGTCGCGGCGGGGAGTACGGAGGCGACGAACGAGTCGCTCTCCGCGTCGTCGGCGCCGTCGCCGGTCCGGGTGCCCGCGCCGCCCGCGGCCGCCGCGACCCGGCCGTTGAGCGCCTGCTGCGTGGCGATCGCGAGCCCGGCGGCGAGCGGGACCAGTGCCAGGGCGACAGGCGCGTCGGAACTGACCGATGGAGCCACCGACAGCACCACGGCGCCGAGCATCAGCAGCGCCCCGACGACCCGCGGCGGCGTCGTGGCCTGGGGTCCGGCCGGCCCGAGACCGACGCGGTCGACCACGAGCCCGCCGCTGGACTGGCCGGCGACGACCGCGATCGTGAAGAGCGCCGTGCCCAGCACGTGCGCGGTGACGCCCTGGCCGGCGACCAGCAGCGCGCCACCCAGGCCGCCGAGCAGCTGCCAGGACCTCAGGGTGCCGCGCCGCCGCGCCGACCCCACGCGCCGCAGGCCCCGGCGACCCGGGCGCAGGAGCGCCACGAGGATCAGCAGCAGCGCCAGCCCGAGACCGAACGAGATGACCGCGGCGACGATCCCGTCACCGAGCTCGGCGCCGAGCTCGGCGTTGACCCGCGCCTGCCCGACGATGAACATCCCGGTGATGAAGGCCCCGGCGAGGCCGATGAGGGTCCGCGAACGCTGGGGAGCCACGGTCCGGGGACGGTAGTGCCCCGGCCGGACTCCTACCGGCCGGAAAGCCGGAGCGGCCACCCTCGGCGACGGGACCGGGTGTCGACGAGACGGGCCGTCGCCGTGTTCGCCGCGGCCACGCCGCCGGCGTACACCGCGTGCTGGACCGTGCTCGTCACCAGCAGGTGGCGTTCCCACCGCCAGGGCGGCGGGGTCTCGCCGAGCACGGGGAACAGGCCGAGGGCCATCGTCTGGCAGCCGGCGAAGAAGGCCAGGCCCGGCCCGGGCTCGCGCCCGAGGACGCGTCGGAGGGCGAGGTGGCCGACGCCGACCGTCGAGCCGTAGCCCCAGTGCACGAGCCAGAACAGGGTCCGCCGGCCACGTTCGGAGCGCGGCGCCCAGCCGATCACGTGCTGCAACAGCGTCGAGGCGGCGATGACGACGTGCTCGCTGTCGTCGTAGTCGAGGATCTCCTCGATCTCCTCGATCTCGTCGACACGGATGCCGTGGCGGCGGGCGTGGAGCTCACGATGCAGCCGTGCCGTCAGAGCCATCGCCCCGGTACCGACGGCCCCGCAGACCACGCCGCGAGCGGCCTCGCGCAGGATGTCCGCGGTCCCCCGCCGTGCGCGCATACGTCGCAGCATGCCCTGGATCGGTTCACGATGCGGATGGGCAGGTACCCCTCCAACCGTCCCCCTCCGTTCGGGCGGTGCCGCAGAGGGCGTGGTCCACCTCACACTTGTGAGGCACCGGGGCCACACCGTGCGTCCACGCGTACCAACGGGGACGGTCTCACGACCCACGCTCCGGGCGAGACCCACGAAGGAGTGCGGATGAGCACCATCGACGAGCAGTCCACCGCGGCGCACGCGGCCCCGGACACCGGAGCCGAAGCGGCGGCCGCGGCGGGCGCCAACCCGGCGCTGGTCGGCGTCCCGACCTTCGTGATCGGCTCGGTGGCCCTCGGGCTCTACCTGGTCGGCTTCACCGGAGCGTCGAGCACCGCACTGGTGGGCATGCTCCCGATCCTGTTCATGTGCACCGGGATCGGGCAGCTGGTGGCCACGGTCTGGTCGGTGCGCATCGGGGCCGGGGCACCGGCGGCCATCTTCGGCATCTTCACCGGGTTCTGGCTGAGCTTCGCCCTCCTGGCGACCTCGCTGGGTCAGGACTGGTTCGGGCCGACCTCCACCGACACCGCCGTCGCCACGGGCGCCCAGGAGACCTTCCTGCTCACCTGGCTGATCGGCATCGTCATCCTCACGGTGGCCTCGCTGCGCCTGCCCGCCGCGTTCACCGTGCTGTTCGTCCTCATCGACGCGGCGCTGCTGCTGGTGCTGCTGGGGACCTCGAGCGGCTCGACGGGCCTGCTGTTCGTCGGCGGCATCGTGGTGTTCGCCTTCGCCCTGGTCGGCGTCTACCTGTTCTTCGACGCCCTCGGGCAGGCGACCGGCGGGAAGCCGATGCCGATGGGCAAGGCCCTGATCGGCGGCTGACCGACCCGCGCACCCACGCACCGCGAGGGGCGCCCCGGACCGTCGGCGACGGCGTCGGGGCGTCCCTCGTCCTGAGTGCGGGGCTCACCGGAAGTCCCGGGAGCTCGAGGGCACGCGGAGCTCGAGGCGTTCGATGCGGTCGGCGACGAGGTTGACCACGGTCGGCGCGTCGTGGGCGCGCTCGACCCGGCCACGGATCACGAGCGCCGCGCTGGTGCGGGCCACCACCCGGTGGCGCGCCCAGAGCCCCTCCGAGCAGACCACGTTGAGCATGCCGGTCTCGTCCTCGAGGTTGAGGAACGTCGTGCCGCCCGCGGTCGCGGGGCGCTGGCGGTGGGTGACCACCCCACCGACCTCGATGCGCTCGCCCTCGGGCACGCGGGCGACCGCGCCGACCGAGTAGGCGCCGCGCTCGTCGAGCGCGTTCCGCAGGTGGGTCACCGGGTGGCTGTCGGGCGTGAGGCCGGTGGCCCAGACGTCGGCGACGGTGAGCTCCACCGCGCTCATCCCCGGCAGCGCCGGCGCCTCGAGACCCACGGCGGTGCCGGGCAGGCGGTCGTGGCGCACGCCGTCGCGCACCACCCCGACCCCGGCGGCCGCCGCGCCTGCCGCCCACAGCGCCTCGCGGCGCTCGAGCCCGAAGCAGCGCAGCGCCCCCGCGGTGGCCAGCGCCTCGACCTGTGCGGTGGGCAGCTCGGCGCGGCGCGCGAGGTCCGCGACGTCCCGGTAGGCGCCCTCCCGTTCCCGTTCCGCCACGATCCGGGCGGCCACCTCGTCCCCCATCCCGCGCACCCCGGCGAGACCGAGCCGCACCGCGACCCCGCCGGTGCTGTCCGGGTGCGGCTCCAGGCCCGAGGTGTCCGCGGAGACCAGGACGTCGGGGCCGAGCACGACCACCCCGTGGCGGCGGGCGTCGGCGGTGAGCGACTGGGGCGAGTAGAAGCCCATCGGCTGGGCGCGCAGCAGCGCCGCGCAGAAGGCGGCCGGGTAGTAGAACTTGTACCAGGCGCTGACGTAGACCAGCGACGCGAAGCTGATCGAGTGGCTCTCCGGGAAGCCGAAGTTGGCGAACGCCCTGGTCTTGCCGAAGATCGTGTCCGCGAGGTCCCCGGTGATCCCGTTGGCGGCCATCCCCTCGTAGAACCGCTCGCGCATCCGCTCGATCCGCTCGCTCGAGCGCTTGGCCGACAATGCGCGCCGCAGCTCGTCGGCCTCGGCGGCGGAGAAGCCCGCGACGTCCACCGCGAGCTGCATGAGCTGCTCCTGGAACAGCGGCACCCCGAGCGTCTTCTCCAGGGCCGGCTCGCAGAGCGGGTGGTCGTAGACGACGCGCTCCAGGCCGTTGCGCCGCCGGATGTAGGGGTGCACCGAACCGCCCTGGATGGGCCCGGGACGGATGAGCGCGACCTCGACCACCAGGTCGTAGAACTCCCGTGGCCGCAGCCGCGGCAGCGTTGCCATCTGCGCCCGGGACTCGACCTGGAACACGCCCACCGAGTCGCCCTCGGCGAGCATCGCGAAGACCTTCTCGTCCGTGGCCTGCAGCTCGTGCAGCTTCACGCGGACGTCGTGGTGCTCGGCGACGAGGTCGGCGGCGTAGTGCAGCACCGAGAGCATCCCCAGGCCCAGCAGGTCGATCTTGACCAGCCCGACCGCCGCCGCGTCGTCCTTGTCCCACTGGATGACGCTGCGCCCCGGCATCCGTCCCCACTCCACGGGCACCACCTGGTCGACCGGGCGATCGCAGATGACCATGCCGCCGGAGTGGATCCCCAGGTGGCGGGGGAAGCCCGCGATCTGCTCGGCGAGGGAGGCGACCGCCGCCGGCATCTCGGGCACCTGCCCCGCCAGCGCTGCGCCCGCACCTCCGGCCGACGGCCCCCACCGGTCGATCTGCTTGCTCCACGCGTCCTGCTGGCCCTGGGCGAAGCCCAGCGCGCGGGCGGCGTCGCGCACCGCCGAGCGCGGCCGGTAGGTGATGACGTTGGCGACCTGCGCCGCGCGGTCGCGCCCGTAGCGGGCGTAGACGTACTGGATGGCCTCCTCACGGCGGTCGGACTCGATGTCGAGGTCGATGTCGGGATAGCCGTCGCGCTCCGGGGAGAGGAACCGCTCGAACAGCAGGTTCATCTCGACGGCATCGACGTGGGTGATGCCCAGCGCGAAGCACACCGCCGAGTTCGCGGCCGACCCCCGACCCTGACAGTAGATGTCATGATCGGAGCAGTACTTCACGATGTCGGCGACGATGAGGAAGTAGCCGGGGAAGCCCTGCGTCTCGATGACCCCGAGCTCGTGCTCGATCACCTCGAACGCCCGCGGCGAGCGCATCCGGTCGCCATAGCGCAGCGCGGCCCCCATCCACGTCAGCCGGCGCAGCCAGCTCGCCTCGGTCTCGCCCTCGGGCACCGCGAACGGGGGCAGCTCGGGCGCCAGCAGGTCGAGGGAGAACGCGCACTCGCGACCCAGCTCCGCGGCGCGGGCGACGGCCTGCGGGTGGCGGGCGAAGCGCTCGGCCATCTCCGCGCCGGAGCGCAGGTGGGCAGGCCCCGGCGGCAGCCAGCCCTCGGCGTCGTCGAGGCTGCGCCGCGCCCGCACCGCCGCCAGCGCGGCTGCGAGCCGGGCACGGTCGGGGGTGGCGTAGTGCGCGCCGGTGGTGGCCACCGTGCGCAGGCCGCGCCCCCGATCGGCCCCCGCGGCGAGCCCCGCCAGCGCCGCGTTGCGCTCGGTGTCGTCCGGGAGGCCCTGGTCGGTGAGCTCGACCGCGATGTTCTCGGCGCCGAACAGGGCGACGAGACGGTCGAGCTCGCGGGCGGCGCCGAGCGCCCCCTCCGCGGCCAGCGCCCGGCGCACCGATCCCTTGCGGCACCCCGTCAGCACCTGGACGTGCCCGCCGAGCGTCGCCGCGACCCGCTCGGCGTCGTAGACCGGGCGCCCCTTCTCTCCGTGGGTGTGCATCTGCCCCTCGGTGATCGCCCGCGAGATCGCCCGGTAGCCGTCGGGGTCGCGGGCCAGGACCAGCAGGTGGTCGCCCTCGGGATCGGGCACGCCGTTCTGCGGCGCGGACAGGCCCAGCGAGAGCTCGGCGCCGTAGACCGTCGGCACCCCCAGCTCCTGCGCGGCCTCGGCGAAACGGACCACGCCGTACATGCCGTCGTGATCGGTGAGCGCGATCGCCTCCAGCCCCAGCCGTGCGGCCTCCTCCACCAGCTCCTCGGGGTGCGACGCGCCGTCGAGGAAGCTGAAGTTGGAGTGCGCGTGCAGCTCGGCGTAGGGGACGGTGAGACCCGTCGGGCGCGCCCCCGCCGGCGACCGGTAGGGCGTGCGGTGCCGCGACCACGCCGGGCTGTCGCCCCCGTCGCCCGGGAAGTGCTCCTCGCGCGGCGGGCGGAGCGTGCCCGGCCCGTCGATCCGCTCGCTGTCGTCGAAGGCCAGGGGATCGCGGACCCAGCCGTCCTCCGGCCCGTCGTCCGGCGGCCAGGGGCCGAGGCGCCCCTCGTGCGGCTCGCCGTCCCTCCTGGCCGGGCTCCGCTTCGCCGCGTCGCCCAGGATCGCCTGGCGCGTCCCGTTGCCCCGCCCCTGCAGACTGGGCCCGTCGGAGGGGCGCCCCGACAGCAGGCGCTCCATCTCCGACCAGCTCACCGGCGGGTTGCCCCACCCCATCCGCGCCTCCGACGTCGTTCGAACACGTGTTCGACAGACTAGTCGACGAGTCCGACACACGGGACACGAACGACGAGATCGGTGCTCCGCGCCGGGGAGGCGTGCGATCAGTGCGCGGGCACGTCCTCGTCGAAACGTGCGCGAGCGCGCTCGATCTCCGGCATGTGCTCCGCCGCCCACGCCAGGAGGACGTCGACCGGGTGCCGCAACGTCTTGCCCAGGGGCGTGATCCGGTACTCGACGGCGACGGGACGCGAACTGACGACGACCCGTTCGACGACGCCGTTGCGCTCGAGGCGTCGCAAGGTGGCCGTGAGCGACTTCTGGGTCACGGCCGGGATCGCGCGGCGGAGGTCGTTGAACCGGCACGGGCGTTCGCAGAGCTCGTTCAGCACGGCCAGCGACCACTTGTCGAGCACCTGGTCGAGCAGCTCCCGGTGCGGCGCGAGGATGACGATCCCCTCGTAGGGGGCGTTCGGGGTATCCGGCATGACACCTGGTCTCGTTGAAGTGTCCTGGAGGAACCAGGTATCCACGGTATCCCAGTGCCGCTCCCCCTCCAGGAGGATCCCGTGACCGTCGTGCGCTTCACCCCCGAGGGCCTGATGCAGCCCACCCCGTACGCCCACGTCGCCGTCGGGACCGGGACCCGTCAGGTCCACGTCGCCGGCCAGATCGCCCGCCGCGCGGACGCCACGCCGGTCGCGCCGGACGACCTCACCGGACAGGTCGCCCAGGCGCTGCGCAACACGGCGGCAGGCCTCGCCGGCGCGGGCGCGACGTTCGACGACGTCGTGCGGCTGACCTTCTACGTCGTCGGCTGGGCACCGGAGAAGATCGCCGCCTTCATGACGGGCGTCGACCGCGTCGCCGAGGAGATCGGGCTCCCGACGCCGATGCCTCCGGCTTCGCTCATCGGCGTGGACCACCTGTTCGAGCCCGACGTGCTCGTCGAGGTCGAGGCCACGGCCGTCCTCGACTGAGCGGGGCCCTGCTCAGTCGTAGATCCCCTCCACCGCCCAGCGCTCGTCGCGGTGGACGAGCAGCAGCGCACGTCCCACCGCGTCGGCGCCGGACGCCACCGGGTCGGGCGCGAGGTCGGCGGCCGGGTCGGGCTCGGGGTCGCGACCGGCGGCGATCTCGTCGGCGTCGGTGGCGCACACGACCTGGATGCGCACGCTGCCCCCGGGCGCGGACCGTGGGTCCCACCAGCGGCCGGGATCGGGCCACGGGCCGCCCCAGGCCCGGACCGGCGCGGTGGGCGCCGCCGAGTCGGCGCCGAGGGCCACGTGCGCGGGCGGCGCCGAGAGACGACCACGGGTGGCCCGGCGCACCGGGGCGCCGTCGGCGTCGAGCACCCGCGCCGGCAGCGGCTCGGGCGGCACCCGGGCCGGCGACGGAGCGATCAGCGCCCCTGGCCAGGGGGCCTGCGGGTCGATGCCCGGGGTCTCGCGCTCGTCGCCCCACGGCACCAGCTGGACCCGCTCGCCCGGTCCCCGCCCGCCACCGGACACCCCGGTGAGCACCTCCTCGGGCCCGAGCAGGCCCTGGACCCGCACCAGCGCCCGACCGGCCCGCTCGTCGGCCACCCCGACCTCGCCCCAGAGGCCGAGCTGCAGCCGCCCCGCCTCGACGACCTCCTCCGGCACGAGGCGCAGCACCGTGAGCCCACCGTCGGACCGCCCGGCCCCCTCTCCTCGACGCGACAGCCAGCCCTCGAGCTGCCAGCGGACGCGGTCGGCGGTGCCGTTCGGGGTCAGCGGCTCGGCGCAGCGCCACACCCGGGCCAGCTCGTCGCCCTCGGTGGTGCGCGCCTGCACCCCGAGGCGCGTGCACGCGAGCCCCGCCCGCCCCAGCGCCTCGTGCAGCCGCTCGGCGAGCGAGCGGGCGGCGAAGGCGGCGGCGTCGACGCGGTTGACCGGGGGGTCGAGCGGGAGCTCCACGGTGAGCTCGTCGGGGATGCGGCGCCGTGAAGGCGGGCGCTCGTCGAGCCCGCGGGCCAACCGGTGGGCCCGGACCGCGGCCGCGTCGAAGCGCGAGGCCACGTCCGTCGCCGACAGCTCGGCGAAGGCACCCAGCGTGCCGAGACCGAGGCGGCGCAGCAGGCCGATCAGCTCCGCGCGGGCGGCGCTGGCGTCGTCGTCGGCACCTGCGGTGTCGGGCTCGACGCCCGGTTCGAGCTCGAGCTCGGTGACCGGCAGCGGCGCCAGGAACGCCGGGCTCTCCCCCGCCGGCACCAGCAGCGAGCGACGTGCGGCGAGCCCGGCGGCGAACAGCCCGTCGGCCACCCCCACCTGGCACTCCACGCGGGCGCGCGCGGCGACGTGGTCGACCAGGCGCTCGGCCACGATCTCCTCGCTGCCGAAGTACCGGGTGGGCCCGCGCGCCGAGAGCGCGACCAGCCCGGGGCGCACCACCTCCACGCCGGGCGCCAGCTCCTCCACCGCCGCGGCGACCGGCTCGAAGCCCCGGGCGTCGCGCTCGGGATCGCGGGCGAGCACCGCGAGGTCGGGGCAGCGGGCCTGGGCCTCGCGGCGTCGCAGCCCCCGGCGCACCCCCTGCGCCCGCGCCGTCGCCGAGCACGCCACGACCCGGTGCGACGCCAGGACCGCGGCCGGGCGCGCGGACGGCAGGCCGGCCTCGGCCGCGCCGGCCACCACCGGCCAGTCGGGACACCACAGCGCCAGGACCCGCGCGGGCGCGCTCATCCGACCGCCCCGATGCGCGTCGGCTCGGCCGGCACCGGGCGCGGCGGACCCGTCAACGGCGCCCCGATCGGCAGCTCGCCGTCCGGCGCGCACTCCCCGGCCGGCCCCGGCAGCAGTACCGGCACCTCCTGCTCGCCGGGACGGCCGCGGGCGGCGCAGCGCACGCGGACGCGCCGCGAACGCAACCGTCCCGTGCCGTCACCGCCGAGCCCGGCCCACGCGCCGCCCTCGGCCCGCAGCTCGACCTCGGCGCCCGGCCACGTCCCCGGCGCGCCCACGGGGACCAGCACCGCCCCCCGCTGACGGACCCGTGCCCCGAGCCGCTGCCGATCCCCCGCCGGCCACCGCACGCCCGGCAGCGTGGTGTCGAGCACGACCACGTCCACCCCGTCGACCAGGGCGGCCACCACCGCCGCCGGACGGGGACCGGGACGCGGCACCAGCGCCGTGCGCGACAGGTCGAGCCCCGCCTCGGCGGCAGCCTGGATCCCCAGGTCGGGCAGGCCCACCAGCGCGCACCACGCCCCGGCCCGTGACGCCTCGGCCAGCAGCGCGAGCAGCAGCGACGTGGAGCCGCACACCGCGACCGCCGACCCGCGCCGCAGCCCGCCCCCGGGCAGGAGCCCGGCCAGCGGGCCCGCCACCGGCAGCACCGCGTCGCCCTCGCGATCGATCGGTCGGGGTGGCTCGGGCTCCGGTGAGGACTCCGGCGAGGGCTCCACGTGCGTGGGCGCGGGCGGCCGGCCGGCACGGCGCCCCTTCAGCTCGGAGGCCCGCACCACCCCCAGGTCGGCCCAGCGGCGCGACGGGGAACCCTGCCCGTCGAGCAGCGACGAGACCGACGACGACGACACCGGTGCAGCGGCCACGACCCCTCCTCATCGAACATGTGTTCGAACGAGGAGAACGCTAGCTCAGTCCCCCGACAGCCACGAGCCCTCCGGGCGAGGGTCACCCCGACCGACGGAAAGCGTCGGAAACCGAAGCATCCCCCGCGGACAGGTCCGGTCCGCTCCTCGCCGCCGCATCGGCCCGCCGGTCGCCCCGCCGGCACGGGACGGGCAGGCTCCGGACCATGACCGAGCGCGTCCTCGTCACCGGAGCCGCCGGGCGGATCGGCGGCTACCTGCGCCCTCGTCTCGCCCGCCCCGGCCGCACCCTGCGCCTGCTCGACATCGCCACCCCCGAGGACGTGGGCGCCGACGAGGAGGTCGTCACCGCCTCCGTCACCGACCTCGACGCGCTCGTCGCGGCGAGCGCGGGAGCCGACGCCGTCATCCACCTCGGCGGCCACAGCGGCGAGGAGGCGTGGGACCACATCCTGGCCACCAACATCCACGGCACGTACACGGTGTTCGAGGCCGCACGTCGCGCGGGCGTCCGCCGCGTGGTGTTCGCCAGCAGCAACCACGCCGCCGGCTTCCACCCCGCCGTCGACCCCGTGCCCGACGACCTCCCGCCCCGACCGGACACCTACTACGGCGTCAGCAAGGTGGCCGGCGAGGCGCTCGGCAGCCTCTACCACGACCGCTACGGCCTCGACGTGGTCTGCCTGCGGATCGGGACGTGCCGCGAGCGCCCGACGGACGCCCGTGGGCTGTCGACGTGGCTCTCGCCCGACGACTGCGGCCGGCTCGTCGAGGCCTCGCTGACCTGCCCGTCCCCGGGCTTCCGCATCGTCTGGGGCGTCTCGGCCAACACGCGCCGACGGTGGGCGCTCGCCGGCGCGCACGAGATCGGCTACCGCCCGCAGGACGACGCCGAGGTGTTCGCCGACGAGGTGGACCGGCGTCCGGTCGACACCGACTCCTACGTGGGCGGCGAGTTCGCGGGCGCGTCCTTCGACGCCCCGGCCTGAGCCACGCCGGTCTGAGCCACGACGGCCTCCTCGATCCGGATGGCCTCCTCCATGAGCAGGTCGGCCAGGCGCACCAGGAAGCCCTCGTCGAGGCCGTGCTCCCGCGCGCGGGCCGCGGCCTGACGCTGCACCTCGGCCGCCCGACCGGGCTGGAACACCGGCATCCCGGCCTGCGCCTTGATCGCCCCGACGCGCTCGATGCAGCGAATCCGGTCGCGCACGAGGGCGAACAGAGCCTCGTCGATGCCGTCGAGCTCCCCGCGCAGTGCCGCGAGCTCGGGATCGACGCGCAGTGATGACGGGTCGGGCACGGCGGCTTACTGTACTCCTCATGGCCGAACGGAGAGCCACGTAGCGCTTCCGTCGTGCCCGCCCGGAGGAGGACGACCCGTGGTCAGTGCCGAGGCACAGCGCTTCGCCGACATGGTGCGACGGGCGCCGAGGATGGCCGAGCTCCCGCTCGCCGCCCAGCGCACGGCGGGCGAGCACGCCGAGGACCTCAGCGCGACGCCGGAGGAGATCACCTACGAGACCGTCGCGGACGGCGGCGTCGCCGGGGTGTGGGCGCAGGCGACGGACGCCGCGCCCACGAGCACCCTGCTCTACCTGTTCGGCGGCGGGCACGTCATCACCTCGCCGAAGTCGCGGCACAAGTTCGCGGGCCACCTCGCCCGCGCGCTGGAGGCCCGGGTCCTGCTGCTCGACTACCCGCTGGCCCCCGAGTACCCCTACCCGCAGGACGTGGACGCGGCGGTGCGCGCCGCGCGGTGGCTGCTGGAGCAGCAGCACGTCCCGGCGGACCGCCTCGTCCTCGCCGGGGAGTCCTCGGGCGGCGGGCTGGTCCTCGAGACGCTGCAGGCGGCCGCCCGCGCCGGGCTCCCCCGGCCGGCCGCCGCCTACCTCATGTCGCCGTGGGCGGATCTGCGCTGCTCGTCGGCCTCGTTCGGCGCGCGCGGCGACCTCGACCTCGAGTGCAGCCAGGAGAGCCTGACGCGGATGGCGGGCGAGTACCTCGACGGCCACGACCCCGCCGACCCGGCCGTCTCCCCCGTGCTCGTCGCGCCGTCGGAGGCCGCGACGGCGTGGCCCCCGCTGCTCGTCCAGGTCGGGAGCCACGAGGTGCTGCTCGACGACGCCCTCGCGGTCGCCCGTGTCGCGGCCCTGGCGGACGTCCCCGTGACGCTGGACGTCTGGTCGCAGATGCAGCACTTCTTCCAGCTCGGGGTCGGTGTCTACCCCGAGGCCGCCGCCGCCCTGGCGCGGGCGGGGGCGTGGCTGCGGGAGCGGTGGGACGCGCCCGCCTAATGGGCGAAGTGGCGGGTGCCCGTGAAGTACATGGTCACGCCGGCCTTGTTCGCGGCCTCGATGGTCAGCTCGTCGCGCACCGAGCCGCCGGGCTGGACGACGGCGGCGACCCCGGCCTCGGCGAGGACCTCGAACCCGTCCGGGAACGGGAAGAAGGCGTCGGAGGCGGCGACGGAGCCGGCGACGCGGTCGCCGCCCCGGGCGACGGCGAGCTTGGCGGCGTCGACGCGGTTGACCTGCCCCATCCCGACGCCGATCGTCGCGCCGCCGTGGGCGAGCAGGATCGCGTTCGACTTCACCGCGCGGCAGGCGCGCCAGGCGAACGCGAGGTCGGCGAGCTGCTCCGGCGAGGCCGCCGCACCGCAGGCCAGGGTCCAGTGCGCGGGGTCGTCGCCGGGGGCGTCGACGGCGTCGCGCTGCTGGAGCAGCAGCCCGCCGGAGATCGCCCGCTGCTCGGCGGGCGAGGGCACCCAGGTGGCGGTGAGCACCCGGATGTTCTTCTTCCGGGCCAGGATCTCCACCGCGCCGTCGGCATACGACGGGGCGACGATCACCTCGGTGAAGATCTCCGAGACCGTCTCGGCCATGGCCGTCGAGACCTCGGCGTTGGCGGCGATCACCCCGCCGAACGCGCTGGTCGGGTCGCAGGCGTGGGCCCGGCGGTGCACCTCGGCGACGTCGGTGCCGACCGCGATCCCGCACGGGTTCGCGTGCTTGATGATCGCCACGCAGACCCCTCCGTCAGCACCGTGGTCGTGCGCGGCCCGCCAGGCGGCGTCGGTGTCGACGTAGTTGTTGTACGACATCTCCTTGCCGTGCAGCTGCGTCGCGCCGGCGATGCCCGAGGTGTTCTCCGGGTCGCCGTAGAGCGCGGCAGCCTGGTGCGGGTTCTCCCCGTACCGGAGCACGGCGCGGCGCCGGGCGGTGGTGCCCACCCAGCCCGGGAACGGCGAGCCCTCCCCGTCCGGGGCCAGCACGTTGCCCATCCAGGACGCCACGGCGACGTCGTAGGACGCGGTGTGGCGGAAGGCCTCGGCCGCGAGCGCCCGGCGGTCGGCCAGGGGCACGCCGCCCTCGGCGGCCTGCTCGAGCACCCAGGCGTAGCGCGTCGGGTCGGTGACGACGGCGACCGACTCGTGGTTCTTCGCGGCCGCGCGGATCATCGCGGGGCCACCGATGTCGATCTGCTCGACGCAGTCGTCGGGAGAGGCGCCGGAGGCGACGGTGGCGGTGAACGGGTAGAGGTTGACCACCAGCAGGTCGAACGGCGCGATGTCCAGCGACTCGAGCGCCTCGGTGTGCGTGGGCAGGCGGGTGTCCGCGAGCAGTCCGGCGTGCACCCGCGGGTGCAGTGTCTTGACCCGCCCGTCGAGGCACTCCGGGAAGCCGGTGACCTCCTCGACGCGCGTCACCGGCACGCCCGCGTCGGCGATCCGCCCCGCGGTGGACCCGGTGGAGACGATCTCGACGCCGGCCGCGTGCAGCCCGGTGGCCAGGTCGAGCAGTCCGGCCTTGTCGAACACGCTGACCAGTGCGCGGCGGATCGGGCGGCGGCCGTCGGTGCCCGACCGGGCGGCGGCCTGGGACTCGGTGGCGGTCACGGAATTCTCACTCCTCGTCCGGTGACGGTGGCGCCGTGGCGGACGAGCGCCGCCACGGTCTCGACGAGCACGCGCCGCTCCACCACCTTGATGCGCTCGTGCAGCGTGTCCTCGGTGTCGTCCGGCTCCACGATCACGGCCTCCTGCGCCAGGACCGGCCCGGTGTCCACGCCGGCGTCGACCAGGTGCACGGTCGCGCCGGTGACCTTCACGCCGTAGGCGACGGTGTCGCGCACCGGGTGCGCGCCCGGGAACGCCGGCAGCAGGGCGGGGTGGGTGTTGATCGTGCGCCCCCCGAACCGCGCCAGGAACGCCGTGCCCAGCAACCGCGCGAACCCCGCCGACACGACGAGGTCGGGCTCCGCGGCGGCCACGGTGTCGGCCAGCGCGGCGTCCCACCCGGCGCGGTCGGCATGCTCGGCCGGGGGGACGACGACGGTGTCGATACCCGCCGCGGTCGCACGGTCGAGGGCCCCGACGGCCGAGCGGTCGGAGACGACGGCGACCACGCGCGCCGGGTACCCCTCGTCCTCGCCGGCGTCCAGCAGGGCCTGCAGGAGGCTCCCCGACCCTGAGGCCAGGACGACGACGCGGGCGGGCGCCGGCAGTCGCAGCCGGTGCTGCTCGGTGGTGGTCAGCGCTGCTCCCGGGCCGGGCGTGGATGTCGCCCCCAGGTTAGCCGCGGACGCCGTCACCAGGACCGACGCCCTCGTCACCGGCGGCCTCGGCCGGGTCCGGGGCGGCGGAACCCCCGTCCGGTGCGTCGTCGACGTCCCCGGAGGGCGCGTCGGTCACCTCGTCGGGCTCGGCGGGAACCTCCGGCGCCGTGGTCCTCGGACGCCGCCGCGCCGGACGGGCGGCGGCCCCGCTGGTGCCCATCGGCACCGCGAGCAGGGCGACGACGAGGCCCGGGACGAGCACCCAGCCCAGCACGGCGAGCGCGACCGGGACCGCGGGCACCGAGACGGGGTCGAAGGGCCCCGCGCCGAGGCGCCCCCCGGACAGCACGCCGGCGAGGCCCAGCAGGACGGCGGCGGTCGCGGCCGCGGTGAGCACCGAGCGGACCCGGGTCGGGGCGTCGGGGGCGGTCGGCGAGAGGCGCCACCCCACCAGGCTGCCGACGGCGAGCGGGACGGCGAACGCGAGACCGGCCCAGGTCGGGGGCGGGCTCTGCGGCAGGAGGGTCGCGAGCGGGATCGGCGGCAGCAGGCCGGAGGTGATCGCCATCGGCGTGGCCGACGCCGCGCCGATCGACACCCCGGGCCCGATCAGCCAGCCCGTCGCCGCCACGACGGCGTTCGGCAGGTAGGCGGCGGTGAGCAGGGCCAGCCCGGCACCGCTCCCGGCCTCGGGGGCGATGCCGACGAACACGCCGCGGACGTCGGCGACGTCCGCGAACAGGGCGGCGAGCAGCAGGGCCGCCCCCGCCGTCAGCAGGCCCGCAGTGGCCAGGAGGCCGCCGCGCAGACCCTGGCGGGCCCACGCCGGCAGGCGGCGGGTCACCCTGAGGACGCCGCACGGACCCGCGACCCCGGCCAGCGCGGCCAGGCCCGCGAGCACGCCGCAGGAGACGCCGGCGAGCCCCGGCGAGGCGTCGACGACGTTCTCCGGGGTCAGCAGGGCGGCGGCGAGCACCCCGATCACGGCGTGCGCCGCGGCGGCGGTGGCCACGACGGGCACGAGGACGCCGTGCAGGGGCCGAGGATCGCCCGGCCGAGCGCCCAGCCGCCGGACCGCGCCGCGCGCGACGCCGGCGACGAGGACGGCGAGCAGGATCGCCGGCGTCAGGGGCAGGACGCCCAGCGGGACGCCGGTGACCTGCAGGGGCACGAGGTGGGCGACCAGCCACAGCGGGATGCCGACCGCGAGCGCCTGGCCCAGGCCGGGTTCACCGCCCGGGGTCGCGCCGGAGGCCAGCGCGGCGACCACGCCCGCGACCACCACCGCGATGCCGTAGCAGACCGCCGGCGGCAGCAGCGCCACCCGCGCGAGCACTGGGAGCCACGCCGGCGTCCCGGTCGACCGCGCCGGGGCCGTAGCGGTGGGGGTGCCAGCGGCACGACGGCCGCGCCGCGGGGGATCGTCCGTCGGCGCCGTCACGCCTCGAGACCCTCTCAGCCGGGCGTCGTCGCACCCGGCTGCCACGCCGCGCGGCCGCTCCGGGGGTCGGAGCGAGGGTCACCCCGACGGCGTCCGGGGCAGCCAGGGCGTCCCTCGCTCCCTCCGCGACGCGCAGGACTCAGCGGGGCGAGCCCCACTCGCCGCGCCGGTCGTCGGACGACGACTGCGGGCGGCCCGGGTCCTCGCCGGACTCGTGGGCACCCCGGGACTCGCCCGTCGGCGGCTGCGGCGCGACGGGGCCGCCCGAGCCACCGGGGCTGCCCGAGGGCGCCCCCCAGCCGGTGGACGGGATGCCGTAGCCGGGGGTGGAGCTGCCGCCCCCGGGCGTCGAGCCGGCCGCGGAGGCCTGCGGCGTGCCCGACGGCGGGGTGTTCGACCCGGCCCCGTTGGCGGGGCCTGCGGACGAGGAACTGCCCGGGCCGGAGCCGTACGACGGGCCGCCGTCGCCGGAGCCGTAGGTGGAGAACCCGGCGGCGGGGGTGCCGGTGGGGCCCGCGCCCGACGTCGGCGTGACGGTGGTGCTGCCCCCCGACGCGTCGGGGGCGTCGTCGCGGTCGGAGCGGGCGCCGGACGTGTCGCCGCCCGACGTGGAGGAGCCCTGCCCGGAGGCGGTGGCGCCGGGGACCACCTGGGTGGTGGCCGCCGCCGAACCGACGGCCGGCGAGCCCGGGCCGCCGTAGCCCCCGCCGAGGGGACCCGACGGCGGACCCGCCGCCTGGCCACCCTGGCCGGGACCACCCGGGCCACGGGGGTTGGCGAACTGGCCCGACCCGGGGCCGGTCTGCGGACCCGCACCCGGAGCGCCGTACCCGGGCGGGCCGGCGGACGGTCCGCCCGGGGCCCCGCCCCAGGGGCCACCGGGCCCGGCGGCGTGGGCACCGGACCCGGCGCCGCCCGCCGGTGCGCCGAACCCGGAGGAGGCCGGGCGCGACGCCGGCGCGTTGATCACGCCGCTGGCGAACAGCGCCGCGACGACCGAGGCGACCGCCGCGAGGACCGCGAGCACGACCTGCACGACGAGCAGCCCGTCGGCATAGGCCAGCAGCGGCAGCATGGCGAGCGCGCCGGTGACGCCCACGACGGCGCCCGGCACCAGCGTCTGCGGGCCGCGCGGCAGGAGCGAGGCCGCCGTGAGCAGCCCGCCGGCGAGCACCAGCGGCAGGTAGAACAGCGACCCGAAGGCCGCGCTGAGGTCGGAGGCCACGCCCGACGCCTCGGCGGAGCCGAAGAAGGTCAGGATGTACGCGAGCAGCGCGAGGATGCCCGCCCCGAGCGCGACGCCCTTCTCGGCGCTCGAGGACGCCGTGATCCCGGAGGCCCCGGACGCCGACGGGTTCGGCCCCGTCGCGGCGCCGGACTCCGGCGTCGTCGCGATCGTCGTGGTCGCCGCCGGGAAGCCACCGGACGGCGGGTAGGACGGGGCCTGGCCGCCGGCCCCCGGCCCGGCACCCCAGCCCTGCTGAGTGTGCTGGCCCTGCTGCCCGTAGCCCTGCTGCTGGCCTCCGTAGCCGCCCTGGCCGGGCGGGCCGTAGGGCTGGCCCTGACCGGTCTGGCCCTGACTCTGGCCCTGACCCTGGCCCTGGCCCGGCGGCTGGCCCTGACCGGGCTGAACCTGCCCGGGCTGGCCCTGACCGGCGCCGGCCCAGGAGGACCCCCCGTACGGCGACGACGCGCCGTACGGCGACCCGCCGCCGGAGCCCCAGCCGGGACCGGACGCGCCCTGCGGCCGCTGGCCGGACGGGCCGCCCGGGGGCGGACCCTGGGTCGGTGAGCTCATGAGGTGTCCTCCCGGGACGACGACGTCAGCGGTGGAGCGGGCGGTCGGGCCGGGGCGTCAGCCCCGGCTGACCAGCGAGCGCGCGAGGTCGGCGGTCTCGGAGGGCGTCTTGCCCACCTTGACGCCGGCGGCCTCGAGCGCCTCCTTCTTGGCCTGCGCGGTGCCCGCGGAGCCGGAGACGATGGCACCGGCGTGGCCCATCGTCTTGCCCTCGGGAGCCGTGAACCCCGCAACGTAGCCGACGACGGGCTTCGTGACGTTGGCCTTCACGTAGTCGGCCGCACGCTCCTCGGCGTCGCCGCCGATCTCGCCGATCATGACGATGGCCTCGGTCTCGGGGTCCGCCTCGAACGCCTCGAGGGCGTCGATGTGCGTCGTGCCGATCACCGGGTCGCCGCCGATGCCGATCGCCGTGGAGAAACCGATCTCCCGCAGCTCGTACATCATCTGGTAGGTCAGCGTGCCCGACTTCGACACGAGGCCCATCGTGCCCGGGCCCGCGATGTTGGCCGGGATGATGCCGGCGTTGGACTTGCCGGGGCTGATGATGCCCGGGCAGTTCGGACCGATGATCCGCGTCCGGTTGCCGTTGGCGCAGGCGTGCGCCCAGAACCAGGCCGAGTCGTGCACCGGGATGCCCTCGGTGATCACGACGGCGAGCCCGATGCCGGCGTCGATGGCCTCGACCGCGGCGTCCTTGGCGAACTTCGGCGGCACGAAGAGCACCGAGACGTCGGCCCCGGTCTCCTTCATGGCCTCTTCGACGCCGCCGTAGACCGGCACGTTCGTGCCCGTGATCTCCACGGTCGTCCCGGCCTTGCGGGCGTTGACGCCGCCGACGATCTTGGTGCCGGAGGCCAGCATCTTCGTCGCGTGCTTCATGCCCTCGGAGCCCGTGAGCCCCTGGACGATGACCTTGCTGTTCTCATCGAGGAAGATCGACATGTCAGGCCCCTGCCGCAGCCAGCTCGGCGGCCTTCGCGGCCGCGTCGTCCATCGTGTCCACCACCGTGACCAGGGGGTGGTTCGCCTCGGCGAGGATCCGGCGACCCTCGTCGACGTTGTTGCCGTCCAGGCGGACGACGAGCGGCTTGGCGGCGTCGTCGCCCAGGATCTTCAGGGCCTCGACGATGCCGTTCGCGACCGCGTCGCACGAGGTGATGCCGCCGAAGACGTTGACGAAGACGCTGCGCACGTCGTCGTCGCCGAGGATGACGTCCAGCCCGGCCGCCATGACCTCGGCCGAAGCGCCGCCGCCGATGTCGAGGAAGTTGGCGGGCTTCATGCCGCCGTGCGCCTCGCCGGCGTACGCGACGACGTCGAGGGTCGACATGACGAGACCCGCGCCGTTGCCGATGATGCCGACCTGGCCGCCGGAGAGCTTGACGTAGTTGAGGCCCTTCTCCTTCGCCTTGGCCTCGAGCGCGTTCTGGCTGCGCTCGTCGACCAGCTCGGCGTGCTCGGCGTGCCGGAACTCGGCGTTCTCGTCGAGGGTGACCTTGCCGTCGAGCGCGATGATCCTGTCCTGCGGGTCGCGCACCAGGGGGTTGACCTCGACCAGCGTGGCGTCCTCGCCGACGAAGGTCTCCCAGAGCTTGACGATGACCTGGGCGGCCTCGTCGGCGACCTCGGCGGGCAGCTTGGCCTTGGCGACGATCTCGTCGGCCTTCGCGCGGTCGACGCCGGCGATCGCGTCGATCGGCACCCGGGCCAGCGCCTCGGGCCGCTCGACGGCGAGCTCCTCGATCTCCATGCCGCCCTCGGCCGACGCCATGGCCAGGAAGGTGCGGTTGGACCGGTCGAGGAGGAAGGAGAAGTAGTACTCCTCGGCGATGTCGCTGGCCTCGGTGACCAGGACCCGATGGACGATGTGGCCCTTGATGTCGAGGCCGAGGATCGCCTCGGCCTTCTCCTTGGCCTCGGCCGGGTCCTTCGCCAGCTTGACGCCGCCGGCCTTCCCGCGGCCGCCCGTCTTCACCTGCGCCTTGACCACCACCGCCGTGCCGATCTCCTGCGCAGCGCGCTCCGCCTCCGCGGCGGTGTCGACGGTGCGCCCGGGCAGCACCGGCACGCCGTGGGCGGCGAAGACGTCCTTCGCCTGGTACTCGTACAGGTCCACTCGTGAACTCTCCTCACCAACTCCCCGGCCGCCGCCGGTCGGCGGGCGCCGGGCGAGGTCGCGCGGCGCCGCCGGCGCCCACGATTCGACGGATGTGCGGGGACCCTATCCAGGCTGGTCGGCACCGGTCGCCGTGACCGGGGCGACGCAGGACACAGGAAGCACCCCACGGAGTGCTGAATCGTTCCGGACCGCGCACGGACCCGTGATCCGGACGCTGATCTTGATCGGTCTGGACCCAGGTCCAGGTGACACGTACGTGAACAGCGCCTAACGTCCACCTCATGGACGTGACGAGTGTCATGTCGAGGGACGCGCAGCACGGCGGCGTCGGACCCGTCGACCTGGCCGTGGAGCCGGTCGGGGCGGGCCCCCTCGCCTCGGTGGCGGGCGCCCTCTGGCGCGGCGTCACCTACGCCGCCCGCACGGTCGGGGTCCCCGCGGGCGTGCGCGGGCTGGCCGTCGAGCTCGCCTACACCGCCGTGCACCTCTCGCTCTACCCGTGGGGACTGATCGACGAGGCCCTGCGCCCGGCGGGCACCTTCGTCCATCACCGCACCGACGCCCTGAGCCCGTCGCAGCGGAGCCTCGTCGTCTCCGACATGGACGCGTCGACCACACCGGTGCTCCTGGTGCACGGCATCGTCGACAACCGCTCGATCTTCGCACTCCTCGCCCGCCAGCTGCGGCGGCGCGGGTTCGGCGTCGTGCACGCCGTCAACTTCAGCGTGCTCACCGCGTTCACCGGGGACATCCGCGAGGCCGCACGCGAGCTCGGCCACCACGTCGAGCGCATCTGCGCGAGCACCGGGGCCGACCGCGTCCACATCGTCGGCCACTCGCTGGGCGGTCTGATGGCGCGCTACTACGTCCAGCGGCTCGGGGGCGACGCCCGCGTCGACACGCTGGTCACCCTGGGCACGCCGCACCGCGGCAGCCTCATCGCGCACTTCCTGCCGCCGACGCCGGTGCCGCAGCAGCTGTGCCCCGGCTCCGACCTCCTCCGCGAGCTCGAGGAGCCGGCCCCCGGGTGCCGCACCCACATCGTCGCCGTGTGGAGCAAGCAGGACCAGCTGATCATCCCGCAGTCCCACGCCCGGCTCGAGCACCCGGACCTGCAGGTCACCGAGGTGACGCTCGAGCACGTCGGGCACCTGTCGATGACCATCGACCCCGAGGTCGTACACCTCGTGGGCCGGCTGCTCGCCCGACGCCCGCTCCGCGGCGGGCGCGACCAGCGGGCACTCGCCGGATGAACGGCTTCTTCTAGGTCCGGACGGGTCGAACGGCGTCACCCGTCCCGGTGACGACCGCTCAGCGCGCCCGCCCGCACGCACGGCGTAGCGACCCGCTCGAGGCACTCGTGTCGTTTGCCGGGGACGTGACGTCCTGGCTACCTTCCGCTGGTCCTCATCACGGTCTGGTCACGAACGGCATACGGAACGACCCCGAACGTTCCTCAGGGCTCCCCCGGCCCGCGCCGCCGCGACGGACCCCGATCTGCGGGAAGGATGGTCTTGGCGAGTCACAGCTCCCCCCGCCCGCCGTCCGCGCCCCTCTTCGCCCTCGGTCTCACCCCGGCTCTCGCCGGCGGACCGTCGGGCCCGCGCTTCCCCGACCTCAGCGGCATCGCCGGTGGTCTGCCCGGGCTCGGCGCCCGTGGTGGGCGCCGCGGTGGCGACGCCGCGGGCCTGGTCACCGGTGGGCGCGCACCGGGACCGCTCCCCACCCGGCCCGTCGGCCTCCGTCCCGGTCCGGCTCCGGCCCCCGCACGGCCCGCCGGTGGCCGGCCCGCGGGGCCGCAGGGCCCCCAGGGCGACGGTCGCCGTCCCCTGCCGTCCGACCCGCGCGAGCTCCCCCGTGAGCCGCGCCGGGAACCCCGGCCGGCACCGCAGCGCCGTGACGCCGACCCCGGCCGTGGCCTGCGCCCCGCGCCGCCCGCCGGGCGTGGCCCGTCGCCGTTGCGGGGCCGTCTGGCCGTCGCCGCGGTCGCCGTGGGCGCCGTGGCCACTGCGGGTCACAGCCTCGCCGGCCTCGACGCGCTGGGCGAGGCGCCCACCACCGCCGAGCTGGCTCTCGCCGCCGACCGCGGCACCACGACCGACACCGGGTCGTCCTCCGCGGCCTCCTCGGCCTCCTCGGCCTCCTCGGTCTCCTCGACGGGCCTCGACGCGGCCACCTCGAACGTCCTGCCCGTCACGGCGCCGGCCTCGTCCGCCGCCGCGTCCTCGGACGAGGAGGACTCCGCCGAGGGCCCGGGTCAGGTCAGCGCGATCAGCAAGGCCGCCGAGCGTCGCGCCGCCCAGGCCCGCGCCGCCGCCGAAGCCGCCCGCCCCGACTTCGTCAAGCCGGCGGAGGGTCGCTTCACCTCGGGCTTCGGCGCCCGGTGGGGCTCGTCGCACCGAGGCATCGACATCGCCGGCCCGATCGGCACCCCGATCGTCTCGGTCGCCGACGGCACGGTCGTCGAGTCCGGCCCGGCCAGCGGCTTCGGGATGTGGGTCAAGGTCGAGCTCGACGACGGCACGATCAACGTCTACGGCCACGTGAACCGCTCCTACGTGCGGGAGGGCCAGCAGGTCCGGGCCGGCGAGGAGATCGCCGAGATCGGCAACCGCGGCCGCTCCACCGGCCCGCACCTGCACTTCGAGGTCTGGACCAACGGCGAGAACAAGATCAACCCGCTGCCGTGGCTCGCCGAGCGCGGCATCTCGCTGGGATCCCAACAGGACTAGTCCGCTCCCCCGTAGGACGACCAGGGCCCCGCAGCGCACCGCGCTCCGGGGCCCTCGTCGGCAGCGGGTGCCCGACGAACGGCGCTCTCGTTGCTTCCGCAGCAGCGAACGCGCCGTTCGTGTTGCGGGGTGGGGGCCGTTCGGACGCCGGGTGTTCGGATGCCGGCGAGGACCACTGACGCGCCGCGTCGAGGCGTCGGGCCGAACCTCGGCGCACCCGGCCCGCGGCGAGCGGCACGTTGCGCATGACCGACACGCCCGACGGTCTGCGGAACGTGCCACTCGCGATGTGCGGGCGGGCGGTCTCACGTCATCGCCGGGATCACGAGCACCTCATCGACCCGGGCCGGCCGACCCGGGTGCATGACGCGCCCCTGATCAGCGGCTACAGCTTCGTGAGCGGCACGCCGCCGATGAGCATGAGCCGCACGGTGCCCGAGGACCCGAAGTCGATCGTGGCCGTGGCCCGCGAGCCGACGCCGTCGACGGTGGTGACCGTGCCGAGGCCGTACTTGTCGTGGCTGACGCGGTCGCCGACGTCCAGCGAGATCGTCGGCGCCTCCTTCCAGTCCGGACGCATCGGTGACGGGCGCGACGGGCGCCCGCTGACGTCGGTGCCGGGACTCGCCCAGCGCCCGGAGCCGAACCGCGTGCGACCCACCGGCGACGAGCGCTCGAAGGTCGGCTCGACGCGCCGCCACTCCCACACGTCCGCGGGCACCTCGTCGAGGAACCGCGACGGCGGGTTGGCCTGCGGCTGCCCGTACGCCGAGCGCATCACCGCCCGCGAGAGGTAGAGACGCTGCTGGGCGCGGGTGATGCCGACGTAGGCGAGGCGGCGCTCCTCGGAGAGCTCCGCCGGGTCGGCCAGGGCCCGCGAGTGCGGGAAGATGCCGTCCTCCCAGCCGGTGGCGAACACGACCGGGAACTCGAGGCCCTTCGCGGTGTGCAGCGTCATCAGCGTGACCACGCCGTCGCCGCCGTCGGGGATCGAGTCGGCGTCGGCCACCAGCGACACCCGCTCGAGGAACGCCTCGAGCGAGCCGGGCTCGGCGAGGCCGTCGCCCGGGGTGTCGTCCTGGCCGTCATCGTCACTCACGGCCGCGGCAGCCGGCTCCTCCTCGAGCCCCTCGGCGTTGATGGCGTCCTGGACGAACTCGCGCGCGACGCTGACGAGCTCCTGGAGGTTCTCCAGGCGCGACTGCTCCTGCGGGTCCTCCGAGCCCTCGAGCTCCTTGCGGTAGCCGGAGCGGTCGAGGATGGCGTCGAGCACCTCGTCGACCGACGCGCCGCCCGCCACGGTGGCGGCGAGGCCGTCCATCATCTCGACGAAGTCGGCGATGTTGCGCTGCGAGCGCGTCGCGAGCCCGTGGACCTCGCCCGCCGCGGCACGGCGCAGGGCCGCGGCGAACGTGATGCGCTCGCGGTCGGCGGCGTCGGCCACCACCGACTCGGCGCGGTCGCCGATGCCGCGCTTCGGGACGTTGAGGATGCGGCGCAGCGAGACCGTGTCCTCGGGGTTGGACAGCACCTTGAGGTAGGCCATCGCGTCGCGGACCTCGCGGCGCTCGTAGAAGCGGACCCCGCCGACGATCTTGTACGGGAGCCCGAGGCGGATGAAGACGTCCTCGAAGACACGGGACTGGCCGTTGGTCCGGTAGAACACCGCGACCTCGCCGAACCGGACCTCGCCGGCATCGACGAGGCGATCGATCTCGGAGGCCACGAACGCGGCCTCGTCGTGCTCGTTGTCGGCCACGTAGCCGACGACCAGCTCGCCGTCGCCGGCGTCGGTCCACAGCCGCTTGTCCCGCCGCTCGGCGTTGCGGCTGATGACCGCGTTGGCGGCGCTGAGGATGCGCTGGGTGGAGCGGTAGTTCTGCTCGAGCAGGATCGTGCGCGCCTGGGGGTAGTCGCGCTCGAACTCGACGATGTTGCGGATCGTGGCGCCGCGGAAGGCGTAGATCGACTGGTCGGCATCGCCCACCACGCAGAGCTCCGCGGGCTCGACGGAGCCGTCGTCGCTGCCCGCCGCCAGCGCCCGGACCAGCATGTACTGGGCGTGGTTGGTGTCCTGGTACTCGTCGACCAGGATGTGCCGGAACCGGCGCCGGTAGTACTCGGCGACGTCCGGGAAGCGGGTGAGCAGGTCGACCGTGCGGCCGATGAGGTCGTCGAAGTCGAGGGAGTTCGACTGCTGCAGGCGGTCCTGGTAGACGGTGTAGACCTCGGCGGTGCGCTTCTCCGCCTCGGTGGCGGCGGCGTCGACGGCCTCGATCGGCGACACCAGCTCGTTCTTCCACGCCGAGATGCGCGCCAGCAGCCCGCGCGGCGAGTACTTCTTGGTGTCGAGGTCGAGCCCGCGGGCGACCGTGGCGACCAGCCGCCGCGAGTCGTCCGCGTCGTAGATCGAGAACGTGGAGCTCAGCCCGAGGTGGCGGTACTCCCGGCGCAGGATCCGCACGCACATCGAGTGGAACGTCGAGACCCACATCGCGTTCGCACGGCGACCCACCAGCGCCGCGACCCGCTCGCGCATCTCGGCCGCGGCCTTGTTGGTGAACGTGATGGCCATGAACTGGCCGGGTCCGACCCCCTGGTGGCGCATCTGCCAGGCGATGCGGTGGGTGAGCACCCGCGTCTTGCCCGACCCGGCGCCCGCGACGATCAGCAGCGGCGAGCCGGTGTGCACCACGGCCTCGCGCTGGGGCGGGTTCATGCCCTCGAGCAGCGGATCCTCGGCCGGATCGGGACGGCCGGTGTCCCGGCGGACCGCAGCTCCGGCCCCGGCGTCACCGCCTCCGGCGGCCGCGGCGGCGAGGCGGCGCGACAGGGCGGAGGCCGCCGAGCGCACCGGCGGACCCGACCCGGCGTCGGACGCGGGCGGGCGGGTGGCGGGACCGGTGCTCATCGTCGGTCCACGCTACCGGGACCGTCCGACAACCCCCGACAGCCGACGGTTGGCGGCATCGAGGCGCGATGGCATAGTGATCCGCGTGCACGAGCAGTCGCGTCGATTTTTCTACGGGTACCGGACCCTGGTGCCCGTGGACACCTGACGCGCCCGCCGCGCCCGACCCACGCCGCCCCGGAGTCCACGGACCCCGGGGCGTCTTCGTGTCCGGGGTCAGGAGGACCCCACCCACCCCGGACACCCCCTGGAGGCCGATCCCGTGAGTGCCATGACCAGCGATCCCGCGCACGCCCCGACGTCCGACGCCGCGACGGCGGCGGAGCCCGCCCCCGAGGGCGCGCCGGAGACCGCGCCCGAGGACGGCCAGGAGGGCGCGCCCGAGGCCGCCGCGCCGTTGGCCCCGGCGACCGCCGAGGAGATCCCCGCGCTGCGGGAGGAGATCGACGCGATCGACGCCGAACTGCTGCGTCTCGTGCGCCGGCGCTCGGAGATCTCCCAGCGGATCGGCCTGGCCCGCATGGCCGCCGGCGGGCCGCGCATCGTCTACAACCGCGAGATGCAGGTCCTCGCCCGCTTCCGCGGGCTCGGCACCGAGGGTCGCGAGCTCGCCATGCTGCTGCTGCGCCTCGGCCGGGGACGCCTCGGCGGGCGGAGCTGAGGACGCGCCGCGGGGTGCGGCACCCCCGCCCCGGCCTCCTGTCCGGCGGGCGAACGGGACGGGCCGCATCGGGCCCGCCACACGAACGGCCGCATCCTCTGCGTCCTGACGGGTGAGGTCCCGGCACCGGGCGCACGCGCCGCACACCGCAGACCCTCGCGACGTACTACGGACCCCACACGACGAGTGGCACCCTGGTGTCATGGGAACGGTCATCGACCTGATCGCCACGATCATCACCGTGCTGGGCCTGCTCGCCTCTTTGGGCTACGGCGGGTACCTGTTGATGCTCTCGTCGGTGGCATCGAAGCGTCCGGGCGCCGGACATCTGGCTGCGGACGCGCGCAGTCGCATCCCGGCCGCCGGGGGTCTCGCGCTGGGCGCCCTCGTGGCCCTGCTGCTCACCGGCGGCGGGGTCCCGCTGGACGTCGTCGGACTGCTCGTCGGCGGCGGCGTGGGTCTCGTCGCGGTGAACCAGTTCCAGGGCGCCCGCAAGCGGCTCGCCTCCGGGTCGTCCTGAGCCGAACGGTCGTCGCCGGACGACCGACGGCGGTCGATTGTGTACGACCGGTCGGCGGGCAGCGCCGGGCGCGCCAAGAGGCACGGCACGCCCATTGGGCGCCCTGACCCGGACGATGGACCTTCGTCCCCTGGATAGACCTTCCCCGCCCGGATGACACGCGAGTAGCTATGTCCTCACACGGAGTGGACGACGCGCCCCCGTCCCGGTGAACCCGGACCCGGCGCGTCCTCGACGGACGAGGAGCGGCAGACATGCGCGAGGGCGAGGGCCGGCACGCCTGGTTCGACGAGCCGGCCACGACCACCGGTTCACTCCTCGCCGTCCCCACCGTCCCCCCGCCGGCGCTCCCGGGGGACGACGACCCCGAGATCGTCGCCCACGACGGTGCGGACGACCTCGAGGACCTCGACGACGCCGGCCCGGACGAGGACAGCGTCGACGAGGAAGGCCTGATCGAGCTCGTCCCGGTGCCGCGCCATCCCGTCCACGACCTGTTCCGGGACCCCGAGAGCGCGTCCGTCGCCGACGAGCCCCGCCACACCGCCGGCATCCCCGTCACCGAGATCCTCGCCCGGCTGACCGTGCCGCCGCCGGTGATGGACGGGTCGCCTCCGGCCACGGCGGCAGCCGACGAGCCGGCGACGGACGAGATCGTCGCCGACGAGCCCCCGGCCCCCCTCGCCCTCCGGCGACCCACCCCGCCCACCCCCGGGCGCTCCGCGCGCCGCCGGACCAACGTGTTCGGCCGCGGGAACAGCCGGGCGCTCGGAGCGAGCACGGGCGTCCTCCTGGTCGCCGGTGCGGTCGCGAGCGTGGCCGGCCTGCCGCTGCCCGGTGTCCCGCCGCTCATCGAGGAGGGTCCGGGGACGGGCGGCCCGGTCGCGCTCCCGCCCGGCCTCGGCGGCCCCGGCCTGCCGGGCTCGATCCCCGGCGCCCTGGGCCCGGACGGCATCGCCACGCCGGCGCAAGTGACGCTCAGCGCCTCGGTCGCCGACCTCGGCCTGGGGCTCGGCGCCCCGGGCGGGTCCGCCGTCGCGGGCCGCGGGCTCGCCGGCGGCCTCCTGGACGGTGGGGCGGGCACGCTCCCCGGCGGCGCGGGCACCCCGGGCGGCGCGAACGGTGGCGCAGCGCCCGGCGGAGGCGGCCTCCCCGGCGGCGCCCCCGGGCTCCCCGGCGGTGGCGGAGCCGGCGGTGGCGGAGCCGGCGGCGGAACACCCGGCGGCGGAACACCCGGCGGCGGAGCGCCCGGTGGCGGTCCCGTCGGAGGGGTGATCGGCGGGGTCGGCGGCGTGATCGGTGGCGTCGGCGACACGGCCGGCGGTGTCATCGGCGACGTCGGCGCCGGCGCCGGCGGCGTGATCAGCGGCGTCGGCACCACCGCCGGCGGTCTCGTCGGCGGCGTCGGCGACACCGTCGGCGAGCTGGGCACCGGCGTGGGCGGCACGATCGGCGGTGTCGGCAACTCCGTCGGCGGCCTCGTCGGCGGCCCCGTCAGGCCCGTCGCCAGCGGCCTCACCAGGACCGTCGACGACACCGTGGGAGGCCTGAGCACCACCGTCGGGGACACCGTCGGCGGGGTCGGCACCACCGTCGAGGGTGTGACCGGCAGGCTCGGGGACACGGTCGGCGGCGCCGGCACCACGGTCGGGACGACCGTCGGCGGCCTCGCCGGGGTCGTCGAGACCACGGTCGGCGAGGTCGGACCGGTCGTCGACGGCGTCGGCGGCCTCTTCGGTGGCGTGCTGGCGGGCTCGACCCCCGTGAGCGGCGTGCCCGCGACGGTCGGGAACGACGTCGTGGCGCCGGCCGCCTCGACCGTTGCCACGACCGTCCGGGGCGCCCGCGAGGTCGCCGCGACCACGCCGGTCCCGTCCACCGAGGACGTCGTCGAGCCCACCACCGACGCGGTCACGGACGCCGTCGACGGGACGGGCGAGGACGTCGGGAGCGCGCTGGACGCGACCACGGACGAGGTCGCGTCGGCGACCGACGACGTCACCGACACCGTCGACGAGGTCGGCGACTCGGCCTCCGACGCCGTCGACGACACCCCGGTCGTCGGCGACACGGCCTCCGACCTGGTCGAGGAGAGCGCGGACACGGCCGACGACACCGGGGCCGACACGGCCGACACCGTCGACGAGGTCTCCGAGTCCGCGGGCGACACGGTCGAGGACACCACCGACGCCGTCGGCGACACGGTGGACGACACGGTGGACTCGGTGACCGACACCGCGAGCGACACCACCGGCGCCGTCGACGACACCGTCGACGGCCTGCTGGGCGGCTCCTGAACCGCCGCGGGGGTGCGGTGGGGGCTCGCCGGGCGCGTGGTCGTCACCCGGTCGGGACCTCTACTGTGACCCTCGTGCACACACGGACGGGGAGCAGCCGGTGAGCGCTCCCCGCGTGGTCGCCGGGCGCTACCGCCTCGAGGAACGGATCGGCGCGGGGGCGATGGGTGTCGTGTGGCGCGGCACGGACGAGCGTCTGGGCCGGGTCGTCGCCGTCAAGCAGGTGTTCCTGCACGCCGGCCTCGACGAGCGGGAGGCCGACGAGGTCCGCCAGCGCACCCTGCGCGAGGGCCGGATCGCCGCCCGCCTGCAGCATCCGCACGCGATCTCGGTGTTCGACGCCTCGATCGAGGGCGACGAGCCGTGGCTGGTCATGGAGTACCTGCCGTCGCGCAGCCTCGCCGCCGTCCTCGGCGAGCAGGGCACCCTCGAGCCGCGCACGGTGGCGCGGATCGGGCGCCAGGTGGCGGACGCGCTCGACGCCGCCCACCAGGCCGGCATCGTGCACCGCGACGTCAAGCCCGGCAACGTGTTGCTCGGGGCCGACGGCACCGTCAAGATCACCGACTTCGGCATCTCGCGCGCCACCGGCGACCTGACGCTGACCCGCACCGGGATGCTCGCCGGCACGCCGGCCTACCTCGCCCCCGAGGTCGCCCGGGGCGAGAACTCGACCTCCGCGTCCGACGTGTTCTCCCTCGGCGCCACCCTCTACGCCACCGTCGAGGGCATCCCGCCTTTCGGCGCCGACGACAACGCGCTCGCGCTCCTGCACTCCGTGGCCGCCGGCAAGGTCGTCCCGCCGCAGCAGGCCGGGCCACTGACCGCGCTGCTCATGCGCCTGTTGCGCGACGACCCCGCCGAGCGCCCGTCCGCCGCGCAGGCCCGCCAGGAGCTGGGGCGGATCGCGCACGCGGGCGGGCGCACCGAGACCCCGCTCGCCGACCTCGTCCCCCTGGGCGCCACCGACCCCGCCGGCGGCCCGCCGCCCGTGCCCGAGGCGCGGCACGGGTCGGACCCCTGGGGCAGCGCCGGCGGACCCGGCCGGCCCGGTTCCCCGCCGGCCAGCGGGCCGGCACCGGCCGGGCCGCCCACCCGCCAGGGCATGCCGGCCCCCGAGCCGCCGGCATCGCGGCGACGCCCACGTCGCCGGCCGACCGCGACCATCGCCGTCATCGTGCTCCTCGTCGCCCTGGTGGCGGGCGGTGTCGTCGGCGTCGCCCTGCTCTCGTCGTCGGGCACGGACACCACGGGCGCGACCGTCGGGTCGACCGTCGGCGGCGGCGAGGCCGACCCGCAGGCGGCGATGGTGAGCGCGGTCCGCGACTACTACGGCGTGGTCACCGGGAACGAGGCCGCCGGCTGGGCGCGCCTCGGGCCGAACCTGCAGGCCCGCACGGGCGGCTTCGGGAACTACCAGGCGTTCTGGTCGACGATCTCGTCGGTGCAGGTCGTCGACGCCTCGGCGCTCGACGCCGACACGGTGCGGGCCACGCTCGACTTCGCTCCCGAGGGCCGCGAGCGCAGCCAGGAGGTGCACGAGCTCGGCATGGTCCAGGGGCCCGACGGCCGCTGGCTCATCGACACCGACGAGAACGTCGACGCGGCCAGCCCCCGCGCGGCCGCCACCGGGCTGAGCCTCGAGGCCCCTGTCGCGGAGGCGTCCGGCCCGACCACCACCTCGTCACCCCCGACCACGCGCGTCGAGGACCACGGCGACGACGACTCCCACGGGCGCTCGGGCGACGAGCAGGGCGACCGTGGGGGCGACCGTGGGGGCGACCGCGGGGGCGACCGCGGCGACCGCGGTCGCGGCAGGGACGACGACAGCTGATCGGCGCTACACCAGCCGGCGGTCGCTCGCCCAGCGCGTGAGCTCGTGCCGGTTGGACGACTGCGTCTTGCGCAGGACGCTCGAGACGTGGGTCTCGACCGTCTTCACCGAGATGACGAGCTCGGCGGCGATCTCCTTGTACGACCAGCCCCGGGCCAGCAGGCGCAGGACGTCGCGCTCGCGCCGGGTGAGCTGGTCGAGCTCGGGGTCGACGACACCGGTCGCGCCGGGGCGGTCGGCGAAGGCGTCGAGCACGAAGCCCGCGAGACGCGGGGAGAACACAGCGTCGCCGGCGTGCACCCGCACCACGGCGTCGGCGAGCTCGCGGCCCGAGATGGTCTTGGTGACGTAGCCGCGCGCGCCCGCGCGGATCACCGAGATGACGTCCTCGGCGGCGTCGGACACCGACAGCGCCAGGAACACGACCTCCGGGTGCTCCGGCCGGGTCCGGGCGAGCACCGCGGCGCCGCCGCCGTCCGGCATGTGCACGTCGAGGAGCACGACGTCGGGCCGGCGGTGCCCGATGACGGCGACGGCCTCGTCGACCGAGCCCGCCTCGCCCACGACGCTGACGGTGCGGCGAGCCAGCGACTCGAGCTCGGCGCGCACCCCGCGCCGGAAGAGCGCGTGGTCGTCGACGATCACGACGCTGACGGCGTCGTCGGGCGCGGCGGGCTCGCTCATCGGGTCTCCTCCTCGCTGTCGGGGGTGGCGGCGGCCGGGGTCCCGCGCCGGGCACGGGGCAGGACGAGACCGACTTCCGTGCCCGCGCCCGGTGTGCTCCGCAGCTGCACCTTCCCGCCGTGGCGGGCCATGCGGTCCGTGATCGAGCCGGCGAGTCCGCGCCGGTCGTCGGGCACCGCGGCCGGGTCGAACCCGCAGCCGCGGTCGCGCACGAAGATCTCCACGGTCTCGGTCTCCACCTCGGCGTAGACGTCGATCTCGTCGACGCCGGCGTGCTTGGCGGCGTTGACCATCGCCTCGCGGGCCGCCGCGACCAGGGCGGCGGTGTCCGGGTCCAGCGGGGCGTCGCCCACCACGACCGGCGCGACCCGCACCCCGTAGTCGTCCTCGACCTCGCCGGCGGCCGCGGCGAGGGTGGCAGCCAGCGTCGCGTCGGTCGCGGCGGCGGGGTGCCCGGTGTCGCCGCCGGGCGGGCCGTAGAGCCAGGCCCGCAGCTCGCGCTCCTGGCTGCGGGCGAGGCGTCGCACCTCGCGGCCGGAGGCGTCCTCGCCCGCCTGCTTCTGGATCAGCGCGAGGGTCTGCAGCACCGAGTCGTGCAGGTGCGCGGCGATGTCGGCACGCGCCTGCCCGCGGATGCGCTCGGTGCGCTCGGTGCCGAGCTCGCGGACCAGGCGCAGCCACCACGGCACGGTGAGCACGACGACGCCGGCCAGGGTGGCCAGGGCCGCGAGCAGGCCGAACTGGACCTGGCCGAGGTCGATGTTGCCGAGCAGGAAGGCCGCGATCCCCGCGGTGACCAGCAGCGCGCCCGCCAGGGCCCGCACGAGGCCGAGCTTCCCGCCGAGCCAGCGCGCGCGACGCGTCGCTCCGGCGGCGACCCCGGTGCCGGTGTCGGCCTCCCGCCACACCAGGGCCACGCCCGCGAGCACCACCCCGAGCGGGACGGTCACCCAGCCGGAGAGCTCCCCGCCCAGCGCGGAGAGCACGAACGCGAGCCCGACCCCGAGCGTCGCGAGCCCCAGGCCCTGGCGGCGCTCGTTCGGCGGCAGCTCGCGCCGGACGCCGCGCGGCTCGATGGGGCAGAACAGCCACAGCGCGGCGTACGCGAGGAACCCGGCGCCGGAGGCGGCCACGAGCAGCACGAACACCAGCCGCACGCGCAGGACGTCGACGCCGAGGTGGTCGGCGACCCCGCCGGTGACGCCCGCGATCACCGATCCCTGCCGGCGGCGGCGGACACGCGAGAGGGCGAAGGGCGCGGGCTGGGCAGCGGGTGCCGGGGCAGCGGGTGCCGCCGCCTCGCTCACCGTGTCCACCTCCTCCACGGAGGCCGTCTCGTCCACGACGTCATCGTCACACGCGCGCGCCCCCGGGCGGGCCGGTCGGAGACCCCCGAGGTCCTCGGGGTCGTCTCGGGGTGGGGACCGGGGTCGCTCCCGGAGGTTTCGGGCCTGTGCGGCGGCCAGTGTCGACGTCATCGCCGGCTCGCACGGGGCCGACGGGGAACGACGGGCCGCGCACACCGGCCCGAACGGCGAGGAGGATGAGGACGATGAGCAGTCCCGGCCAGGGGTCGCGGGCGCCGGCGGGAGCCGACGTCGGCGCGACCCTCCGTGAGATGTGGGCGACGCGCCCCGCCCGGCTCAAGGAGGACCGCAAGATCGCGGGCGTCGCCGCCGCGATCGCGCGGCGCTACGCCGTCGACCCGACGCTGGTGCGGGTCGGGTTCGTGGTCTCGCTGTTCTACGGGGTCGGCCTGCTGGTCTACATCGCCGGCATCCTCGTCCTCCCGCGGGTCGACGAGACGGGCCGGCGCCGCGAGACGCCGGTGTGGGCGGTCGTCATCGGGACGCTCCTCGGGATCGCCGCGGTCGCCTCGGCGTTCTCCGGCGACCTCGGCACGGTGATCGGCATCGTCGTCGCGGTCGGCCTGCTCTACGCGCTGCACCGCAGCCGCGGCCACCTGCGGGACCCGCAGCGGCCTGTCGCGGTCGACGGGGTGGCGCCCACCGCCGACACCGGGGACGCCCCGAAGCCGCCGTCGTGGGACCCGCTCGGCGCGGCGCCGTTCGCCTGGGACCTCCCGGAGCCCGCGGCGCCGCCCGAGCCGTCGAAGCCGCGCTCGAAGGTCGTGCCCGTGACCCTCGGCGCCGCGATCGTCGCAGCCGGGATCGTCGCCCTGCTGGGCCTGCTCGGCCTGGTGCCGCTCGGCGTCACCGCCGTGCTCGGCACCGCCCTCGCCGTGATCGGCGCGGGACTGGTGGTCGGTGCGTTCCTGCACCGGGGACGCGGACTGATCATCGCGGCGGTGCCGCTCGCGCTCGTGCTGGTGGCCGCCGCCAACGGCGCCGGGAACGGCCCGTGGAACGACGGGGACTTCCGCTTCGACTCCGACGGCGCGCCGGGCGCGGTCCAGACCCTCGGTGACGCCTCCTGGGCGCCGATGATCGGCACGGTCGCCCCGGCCTACGAGACGGCCTACGGCGACGCCGAGCTCGACCTGCGCGG
This sequence comes from Actinomycetospora chibensis, assembly GCF_028737215.1. GTDB lineage: Bacteria > Actinomycetota > Actinomycetes > Mycobacteriales > Pseudonocardiaceae > Actinomycetospora > Actinomycetospora chibensis. The sequence goes on from NZ_JAQZAM010000013.1 coordinate 152,238, forward strand.
CCTCGCCGCGACCCCGCCGGGGTCGCCGCCCGTGCAGACCGAGGTGAGCAGCGGCGCGGGCGACGTCACCGTCCTCGTGCCGATCAACGCCGACGTCACCGCGACCTGCGAGAGCGGCGGCGGCACGGCGGAGTGCCTCGGCCGGGTCGACGGCCCGGTGACCGACCTCGGACCCGACGGGCCCGGCGGCCCGAGGATCCAGCTGCAGGCCGTCAGCGGCGGCGGAGACGTGGAGGTGCGCCGTGGATGAGCGCCGACCCGGTGAGACCGGCACCGGCCAGTCCTACACCGGCCAGTCCTACACCGACCAGTCCTACACCGACCAGCCCTACACCCCCGACCAGCCCTACACGATCCACCACGACGTGGACACGATGGACGGTGAGGCCGGCGAGGCCCCGGCCCGCCGGCCCGGGCCCGACCCGCTGGGCCTCGTGGCCGGCCTGGCCGCGATCCTCGTCGCCGTCCTCGCCCTCACCGGCACGATCGCAAGCGTCGACCCGCGCTGGGTCCTCGCCCTCGGCGCCGTCGGCGTCGGGCTCGGCGTCCTCCTCGCGACCCTGCGCCGCCGCCCCTGAGAACGACTACTGGCTGGTATCGCTCGCACAGCGAGCGATACCAGCCAGTAATGCTGTGCAGGGTCAGGAGTGCCGGGGCCTACGAGTGGCAGTGACCGTTCGACGACGGCGGGACGTCGAGCGTGGGGTTGCGGTCGAAGAACCCGACGGGCATCAGCCGGAAGCCGGCGTAGTCGACGGGCATGATCGGCCAGTCCTCCGGGCGCGGCACGTGCGTCAGGCCGAACGTGTGCCACAGGACGACGTCGGCGCCCCGGCCGTCCTCGTCGAGGGCACGGTCGGCCGCGGTCCAGGTCGGCAGGCCCGCCCCGCCGGCGTGCTGGTTGACGTAGTCGCCGGCCGGATAGCGCTCGTCGGCGTCGTAGGCGGTGACCCAGAGGTGCTTCGTCGCGAAGGCGGCGCGGCCGGCGACGACGGAGCGCTCGTCGGCGAGCAACGTCGGGCTCCCGTCGGACTGCAGGGCGTACGCGACGGGGCGGCCGTGGCGGTTGGTCGACTCCGGGTTGACCACCTGCCAGGTGCGGCCGCGGCCCGGATCGGCGAGGCGCTGGGCCTCGGCCTCGTGGGTCAGCCGCGTGCGCGACTCGGTGAAGGCGTTGCCCCAGGGGTTGTCCTCCCCCATCGGCAGGGCGACCACCTCGCACTCCTCGACGGCGTTGCGCTGGCCGTCGACGGCCATGTCCAGGCGCGCCGAGAACAGGTGCTGGTGGTAGGGCAGGCCCAGCCCCGGCGCCACCCGGGTCGCGAACGGGTGCCCCTCGGACGGGTACGCCGAGGTGAACGGGATGCCGGTCAACTTCGACTCGCACGCGATCGTGCCGTCGAGGTAGAGGTACCAGTAGAAGCCGTAGTCGTAGTTGCCGATCGTGGTGAAGAACGAGATCACCATGCGACGCTGCCGGCGGGTCTCCGACGCGTTCGTGAACAGGTCGGTGTGCTTCCAGAGGATCCCGTAGTCCTCCTCGTGCAGGCAGATCGCGTTGGTGATCGTGCGCGGCGAGCCGTCGTCGTCGGCCACCACGACGTCCATGTACCGGATCTCGCCGAGGCAGTCGCAGCCGAGCTCGAGCGAGTTGGCGTAGCGGGCGAACATGTACTCGCCGGCGTCGAAGTAGTTCTGCCAGAACCGCACGGGCGACGGATCGGCGTAGGGCACCACCATCTCGGCGATCGACGCCCGGTAGACCACCGGCCGGCCGTGGATGCCGATCTGGTGCAGGGTCAGGCCCTCGCGCTCGTTGAACCCGATGCGCAGGTCCCAGCCCTCCCAGCGCAGCCGGTTGCCCTCGAGGGTGAAGCTGACCCCCTCGGGCTGGGTGATCTCGATGGGCTTCAGGGTCGTGCGTTGCGGGCCGACCTGCTCGGGGTCGTCGAAGTTGCCCGGCTCGTCGGGCACCGGCAGCGGCGCGTGGTCGATCACGCGGGAGACCTCGCGGGCGACGAGGTCGACGTAGGCGACGACACCGTCGACGGGATGCGCCCAGGGCGAGTCCTTCTCGTGGTCCTGGCGGAACCCGAGCACCCGCGCCATGCGTCGCCCGGTCTCCTCCGGGTAGTAGGCCCCGGCCGAGAGCGGCACGGCCCGGACCGTCGCCGGGTCGATGCCGCGGCGGCGCAGCGCGTCGCACCACTCGGTGGAGGCCAGGACGATCTCCTCCATGATCTCGAACTCGGAGTCGATGATCGGGAGCTGGCCGCTGGTCGCGGGGTCGAGCTCGACCGCCGCGTCGACCTCGCCGCGGGTCGCGGAGACGACGACGTCGCGCGAGGGCGCGCCGCTCATGTCGAGCAGCAGGACGCGGAACCGCCGGTCGACGCGGTCGCCGTCGGTGTGGGCGAGGACGGCCGCCTTGTCGGGCTCCTCGAGCCCGGCGAAGCAGTAGCGGACGGAGTCGCCGAGCATCCCGGCGTCGGCGAGCACCTCCCGGACGGCCCGGAACTCCTCGGTGGTGGCCAGGTCGAGCGGGTGGGTCGCGGCGTCGGCGGCGACGCTCCCCGGGGCGGTGGCGGTCACGGTGCAGTCCTCCGGATCGGCTGGAAACGGGTGGTCACAGGGCGGTCTCGCGGGTGACGACGGGCGGCGTGCCCTCGCGCCGGGTGATGCCGACGGCCACGCCCGCGAGGGTGACGAGGACGAGCACGGCGCCGATCCCGACCGCCAGCGCCGTGGAGCCGCCGATGAGCGTCGGGAAGTTGCCGAGGGTGAGCACCAGGCAGCCCAGCAGCCCCAGCAGCCCCAGCAGCGGGGCGATCCGGGTGTTCCAGACGCGCCGGTCGACCCCGCTGCGGGCGAAGAACACGAGCACGGCCAGGCAGGTCATCACCATGAGGACGAGGACGCCGAGCGTCGCGGTGCCCGCCATCCACGCGAAGACCTGGGCGACCGGGTCGAGCCCGGCCACCGCGAACACCACGATGAACAGCAGCGAGATCCCGGTCTGGGTGAGCGATGCGACGTGCGGCGAGCCGTGGCTCTGGTGCGTGCGACCGCACGCGGCCGGGACGGCCCGGTGCCCTCCGAGGGCGTACCAGTAGCGGGCCGCGACGTTGTGGAACGCGAGGATCGCGGCGAACAGGCTGGTCACGAGCAGGATCGTCACGATGTGCCCGCCGACGGGACCGAGCCAGTTCGTCGCCGTCGAGACCAGGAACGTGCCCGGGTTCGCCCCGGCCTCCGCGACCGCGGCCTCGTCGCCCCATGCGGACACGATGGCCCAGCTGGACACCGCGTAGAAGACCCCGATGATGACGAGCGCGAGGTAGGTGGCGCGCGGGATCGTGCGCTGCGGGTCGCGGGCCTCGTCGCGGAACACCGCGGTGGCCTCGAACCCGATGAAGCTCGCGATCGCGAACATGATCGCGATGCCCACCGCGCCCGAGAAGATCTGGCCGGGGTCGAACGCCGCCGTCGAGAGGCCCTCCGGGGAGCCGCCCGCCAGGACCACCACGACGTCGAGCACCACCACGATCGCGATCTCCGCGATCAGCAGCACGCCGAGGACCCGGCTGGAGAGCTCGATGTGGCGGTAGCCGAGGACGGCGACCACGGCGATCACCGCGATCGTCCAGACCCACCACGGCACGCTCGGACCGCCGTAGCTGGTGACGAGCTCGTCGATCGCCGCGCCGATGTAGCCGTAGACCGCGAGCTGGACGGCGGTGTACGTGGCGAGCGCGAGGAACGCCGCGCCCATCCCGAGCGGCCGCCCGAGACCGTGGCGCACGTAGGTGAAGAAGGCGCCGGCGTCGGGGACGTGCGGGCTCATCGCGCAGAACCCGACGGCGAAGAGCAGGAGCACCACCGCGCACAGCACGAAGGTGGCCGGGAAGGCGGCGCCGTTCCCGGCCCCGACCCCCAGCGGGATGGTGCCCGCGATGACGGTCAGCGGGGCGGCCGCCGCGACGACCATGAAGACGATGGCACCGACCCCGAGGGTGCCGGACAGGCGTGTGGCGGGCGCGTGGGCGGATTCGGTGGGCGCGGCCATGGCGACTCCCGGGAATCGGAGGAAAGGGGCCGAGGAGAATGTCGCGGGTCACGTTTGCGGAGGCGTTCCCGCGGGGTCAACCCCTCGTTGAGCTGCGCGGGGTCCGGAGAGATCCGAACTCCCACGAATCCACGTCGTGACCTTCGATCGTTCTCCGAACGGAGATCGGCCATTCGCGCGGAGCCGTCGGAATGAGAATCGCGGCGGGTCGTTTCTCGTTCGGAGGACGAGTTCGTCGCCGTGACGGGGCTCCGGCCCTACGGTGACGGGCGTGCCGACGCCCGGAGGTCCGCCGTGACGCGCATCCCCGTGCTGCGGTCGCGCTCGCCGGTGGCCGGGCTGCGCCGTCGCTCCCTGCGCCCGCCGGGGGTCTTCGCCCAGTCCGTGGCCACCACCGCCCCGGCCGGCGCGATGGCCTCGACCCCGCTGCTCGTCATCGCCGCCGCCGGCAACGGGGCGCTCTGGTCGTTCGCGATCGCCGCCGTCGTGGTCGGGCTGGTCGCCGCGTGCATCACGGTCTTCGCGCGACGGATGGCCGCGGCCGGCGGTCTCTACAGCTTCACCGCGCAGGGGCTGGGCCCCGGCGGCGCCTACGCCTGCGCGGTGGCGATGGTCGTGGGGTACGGGATGCTCGTCGCCGTCACGTTCGCCGGCGTCTCCTGGTACGGCGGCGCGCTCGTGGCGCGGCTCGCGGGGGGCGGCGACGCGTTCGCCGCTGGCGTCGGCGTCGCGCTCGTCGTCGTCCTCGCGATCACGGTGGCGGTGGGCGCGGTCCGGGGTGTCCGTCTGGCCGGGCGGGTGATGCTGGTGATCGAGGCCGTGTCGATCGGCCTCATCCTCGTGGTGCTCGTCGCGCTCGCCCTGACCACGGCCCCCGGCACGCCGCCGGCCCCGGTGGGCGCCGGGTCCGGGTCGGGGCTGGGTGGACCCGGGCTGGGCGGCATCGCTGTCGGCGTGCTGCCGGCGCTGGCCGCGTTCATCGGGTTCGACAGCGCCGCGTCGCTGGGCGTCGAGGCCCGCAGGCCGTTCGCATCGATCCCCCGGGCCATCACCACCACGGCCGCCGTGGCCGCCGTGCTCTACCTCGTGGCGACCCTCGTGCAGCTGGCCACGCCGGGCGGCGCGGGCCGCGCCACGAGCCCGACGTCGGGCGTCCCGGCGACCGTCGGGGACCTCAGCTGGGCCTCGGTCGGAATGGACGTCGGCATCGTGGCCTCCTTCGGCGCGTGTGCGCTGGCCGCGCTGAACACGCTGGTCCGCGTGCTGTTCTCGCTGGCCCGCGAGGGCGTGGCACCCGCGGCGCTCGGGCGCACCCACCGTCGCCACCTGACACCGGCCGTCGCGGTGTGGGTCACGGTGCCGGTGCCGGCGGCCGTGGTGGTGGTCGGCACCGCCGCCGGCGTCGCGCCCGCGACGGTGTTCGGCGGGCTGGTCGCGGTGGCCACCCTCGGCTTCCTCGCCGCCTACCTGCTGGTGTGCCTCGCCGCGCCCCGGTTCCTCGCCCGCATCGGCGAGCTCACCGGCGGGGTCGTCGTGGCCTCGGTGCTCGCGTCGGCCGCGCTCGTCGCCACCGTCGTCGTGGTGGTGCTCCACGCGAGCGCCGGCCTGCTGATCACCCTGGCGGGCCTGCTCGTTCTCGGCGCCGGCGGCTGGGTGGTCCTGCGTCGGCGCCGCGGGGCGGCCCTGCGGGGGATGGGCGTGTACGACGAGACCACCACCGCCGACGTCCTCGCCGCGGGACCCCGGTGACCTCGCCGATCAGCGGGCGGCAGCCCCAGGCGGTGCGCAGCGCGCTGCTCATCCTCGAGGAGGTGGCCGCGGCCGGGGTCGGCGTCACCGCGAAGGAGATCTCCGCCGCACTGCGGATCCCGCCGGCCACGACCTACCGGCTGCTCAACCTGCTCGTCGCCGAGGAGTACCTCGTGCGGCTGCCCGACCTCGGCGGCTTCGCCCTCGGCCGGCGCATCGCGAACCTCGCGCCCGCGCCCCTCTCCGCCCCGACCGCCGCGCGCGACGTGATGCGCCGGCTGCGCGAGCGCGTCCGCTGGGGCGCCCACCTCGTCGCCTACGACCGGCACCGGTTCCTGTTCGTCGACCCCGACCCCGACCACCCGCCGACCGACGCCGACGAGCTCGCCCGCCACCCGCACGCCAACGGGCTCGGCCGCCTGCTGCTCGCCGAGCACGACGAGCTCCCCGACGGCCCGCTCGCCCGCCTGACCCCGCGGACGGTGGTGGACCGCGACGAGCTCGAGGTCGCGCTCGTCGAGGTCGCGCGCACCGGCCTCGCCCGCCAGTGCGGCGAGTTCCACGCCGCCCGGGGCTGCCTCGCCGTCGCGATCCGCGCGCCCGGCGACGGCCGCCTCGTCGCGGGCCTCGCCCTCACCGGCCCCGCCGACCGCGTCGCAGCGCCCAACACCGAGCTGATCGAGCTCCTCCGCGAGCACGCGGCGGAGCTGGCCCCGCTGCTCGCCTGACCTACCAGCCTGGGGGCCCGCTGACGTCCAGCAGCAGGAAATCCCCCAGCTCAGGGTGCGGCGGCCGCGATCACCGGCACCGGTGCCGGCACGTCGACGCGGTTGCGCCGCCCGGCGAGCCGCGGGAAGCCCGGCAGGCGGGACAGTACGCGCAGCACCGGCGGCGGGCCGGGATCGCCGTTGCCGATGCGCTCGGCCGCGGCGCGCTCCGTGCGCACCTGGGCCCGCTGCTCGCGCTCGACGGCCGGGCGGCGCGCGGCCTCGAGGCCCGCCGCGGCGTCGTCGAGCTGACGCGGCGACGGCGGGGTCCGGCGCAGGGGACCGACGAGACGGTTGGCGAGGTCGGCCGCGTCGGCGAGCGCGAGGTTGATCCCGTTGCCACCCACCGGCGAGATCACGTGCGCGGCGTCGCCGAGCAGCACCAGCCCGGGCCGCGTCCAGCGCTCGACGGTGGTGATGCGCACGGGGAGCAGGGTGAGGTCGGCGACGTCGCCCAGGTCGTCGAGGCGCCCGGCGAGCCACGGCAGGGCGCCGACGGCGGCGTCCCGCAGCGCGGAGATGCCGCGAGTGCGGACCTCGGCGAGCGTGCCCGCGCGGATCGTCCACCCGAGCTGCCAGTCGCCGCCCTGATCGAGCAGCGCGACGCTGCCGGTGGGCGTGCCGAACAGGTCGAGGCCCGAGTACGACGGGTCGTCGTCGCGGCGCGGCAGGGCGTGCCAGAGGATGTCGAGGCTCGCCCCCAGCTCGGTGACCGCGAGCCCGGCCGTCGCCCGGACCTTGGAGTTCCGGCCGTCCGCCCCGACGACCAGTGCGGCGTCGAGGTGGTGCTTCGCGGCGTCCACCGTGTACTCGACGCCGGACACGCGCCCGTCGGGATCGTGGCGCAGCGAGGAGAACCGCGCCCCCATGTGCACCGTCGCCCCGTGCGCGCGGGCCCGCTCGGCGAGCCACGGCAGGAACTCGGCCTGCGGGATCAGCGCGTAGAACGGGAAACGCGTGCTCGCGCCGCGGTAGTCGACGAGCGTCCAGGTGCGCGACGCCGTGTGCCAGCGGAAGGCGTCGGAGCGGGTGTGCGGTACCTCGGCGAGCAGCGGCTCGGCCAGCCCCAGCCCGTCGAGGTACTCGAGCACCCCGGGCGCGAGCGTGTCGCCGCGGAAGCGGCGCGCGAAGTCGTGGCGGGACTCGAGCAGCGTCACCGACGCCCCGCCCCGGGCGAGCAGGTAGGTCAGGAGCACTCCGGCGGGACCCCCGCCGACCACCACGACATCGCTCACTCCATCACGATACCTCTCGACGATGGAGATATCTCGTCGCAGGCGAGCGCCAGCAGCAGGACCGCGGCGTCCGCCGGGACCGTCGGGTCCCGCCCGGTGAGCCCGGTGACGCGGCGCAGACGGTTCAGCACGGTGTTGCGGTGGCAGAACAGCGACGCGGCGGTGTCGGCCACCGCTCCGTCGACGGCGAAGCGGCGCACCGTCGCGACGAGCCGTTCCCGCTCCGCCGCGGGCACGCGGGCCAGACCGCCGAGCTCGCACGCCACGAGGTCGGGCCCGACGTCGGAGAGTCGGGCCGCGGCGAGCGGGAGCCAGGCCGAGGCGAGGGTGCGGGGCTCGGCGGGCCCGCCCGCCGTGACGTCGGCGAGCTCGCCCGCGAGCCGGGCGCGGCGCGGGACCTCGGCGAGGCCGTGCGCCGTCGGTCCCACCCCGCAGCGCACGCCCTCGAGGGCGGCCCGCACCGGCGCGCCGTCCGGCCCCTCCCAGCGCGCGAGCAGCACGCTGTGCCGGCCGGTCGGCTGTACGTGCACCGGGCGACCGCCGGCGGCCAGGCGGTCCGCGGCCCGTCGGAGCGCGGCCGCGTCCCCACCCGCGGCCGCGGCGACGAGGACGTCGTCCCCGGCGTCGAGTCCCAGCGCGATCGCGGCCCGCCGGACGTCCTCCGGAGCGGGGTCGTCGGCCGCGAGGAGGATCCCGACCAGCGCCGTGCGCTCGCCCTGGCGCTCCCGCGCGAGCACCGCCTCCTCCTCCAGGTACGCGAGCCGGATGCGGGACGAGTAGTCCTCGACGACGGTCCACACGGTCTGGACGCGCTCGACCAGCAGCGCCGCCTCGTCCGGCGTCGCCCGTGCACGCAGGGCCTCCCACAGCACGCCGAAGTCCTGGCGGACCGCGGTGAGCAGGTCGTCGAGCGGCACGCCGCGGCGAGCCCGGTCCCGGCCGATCGTGGGCCCCACCTCGGCCAGCCGCTCCGGCACGGCGCGCCCCGCGAGACGGCCGAGCAGGTAGGCGAACGTGTCGTCGGCGTCGGCGTCGAGCCGCTCGGCGGGGACGAGGCCCCGCCCGTAGGCCGGCACCGTGCGGACCCGGTCGACGAACGCGACCCGCAGCGCGTCGGCGTCGTCGCGCACGCGCTCCACGAGATCCCGCCAGCGACGATCGTTGTGCATCTGCCCAACCTAGGGCGCGCGGGACGCGACGAGGACGCCTTCCGTGCGCCGGACGGTCCGGGCACGCTGGAGCGCTCACCACCGAGGCCGTCACCGGAGAGGACGCCGTGCACCTGATCCCCCGCGAGCAGGAGAGGGTGCTGCTGCACAGCGCGGCCGAGCTCGCCCGTCGTCGCCTCGCGCGGGGCGCCCGGCTCGGGGCGTCGGAGGCGGTCGCGCTGGTGTGCGACGAGATCTGCGAGCTGGCCTGGGACGGTCACGACCTCGACGAGGTGGTGCGGCGCGCGCACGGGATCGTCGGGCCCGACCAGGTGCTCGCGGGCGTCGCCACGACCGTGCCGTCGGTGCAGGTCGAGGCGCTGTTCCCGCACGGCACGACCCTCGTGCACGTCGACCGGCCGTTCGGGCCGCCGACGCCCGAGGGCCCCGGCGCCGTCCGCCCCGCCGCCGGGACGGTCGAGCTCGCCCCGGGCCGGGCCCGCTGCGGGGTCCGCCTGCACAACGAGGGCGACCAGCCGGTCTGGGTCACCTCGCACGTCCCGCTCGACCGGCTCAACCGGCGGCTCCGCGTCGAGGTCGACGACGAGGTCGACACCGACGACGCCGACCCCGCGCGCCTGCGCCTCGACATCGCCGCCGGGACGGCGCTGCGGGTGGAGGCCGGGACGACGCGGGCGGCGACGGCCGTGCGCCTGGGAGGTGTCGCCCGGTGAGCTCCCTCGACCGCGCCGAGTACGCGAGGCTCTACGGCCCCACGACCGGTGACCGCGTGCGCCTCGGCGACACCGACCTGTGGGTGGAGGTGGCCGCCGACGACACCGAGCCCGGCGAGGAGATGCTCGGCGGCTGCGGCAAGACCGCCCGCCAGGGCGCGCTGGTCACCGACCGCGCGCCCCGCGACAGCGCGCTCGACATGGTCGTGCTGGGCGTCCTCCTGCTCGACCCCGTCCTCGGGATCCGCAAGACCTCGATCGGCATCGCCGACGGGCGCGTCGTCGGGGTGGGCCGTGCCGGCAACCCGGACGTCCAGGACGGCGTCGAGCTCGTCGTCGACGCCCACACCGCGATGGTGCCGGGCGAGGGCCTCGTCGCGACGCCGGGCGCCGTGGACTCCCACGTCCACCTCTCCAACGCCGACCTCGTCCCGGCCGCGCTCTCGGCGGGCGTGACGACGCTGGTCGGCATGGGCATCGGCGGCGTCTGGGACGTCGGCGCCAACCCCGCGCCCAACCTGCACACGCTCATGGCCTCCTGGACCGGCGCGCCGGTCAACGCCGCGTTCCTCGCCCGGGGGTCGTCCGGCTCGGCCCAGCTCCTGGAGCGGGCGGTGCTCGCCGGCGCGGGCGGATTCAAGGTCCACGAGGACTGGGGCGCCGGCCCGGACGCCGTCGACACCTGTCTGGGCGTCGCCGAGCAGGCCGACCTCCCCGTCGCCCTGCACACCGACACCCTGAACGAGTCCGGCTTCCTGGAGGACACGCTCGACGCCGTGGGCGGGCGGACCGTGCACGCGTACCACGTCGAGGGCGGCGGCGGGCACCCCGACCTGCTGCGCATCGTCGGCCGGGACTCCGTCCTGACGTCGTCGACCACGCCCACCCTCCCGCTCACCGCCGCGACCGTCCGCGAGCTGGGCCCGATGACGATGACCGTGCACCGCGGGCACCCCGACCTGCCCAGCGACCGGACCATCGCCGCGAGCCGCATCCGCGAGCACGCCATCGCGGCGGAGAACCGGCTGCACGACGACGGCGCCATCTCCATCATCAACTCGGACGCGCTCGGCATGGGCCGGATCGGCGAGACCGTGCGCCGCACCTGGCAGCTCGCCCACGTGCAGGCCCACCTCGCCGGCGAGACCGGTCCGGACGTCGCGAACAACGCGCGGGTCCTGCGCTACCTCGCCAAGCTCACGCACAACCCGGCCGTCGCGCACGGGCTCGCCGGGCACGTCGGCTCGCTGCGGGCCGGCCGCGTCGCCGACATCGTGCTGTGGTCGCCCGCCTGGTTCGGGGCGGTGCCCGAACTGGTGATCAAGTCCGGGTTCGTCGCCTGGGGCGCGGCCGGGTCGGGGTCGGGCTCGACGCGGATCGGTCAGCCCCGCCGGATGCGCGGCTTCCACGGGGCCCGCGGCGGTGCGCCCGCCCGGCTGTCCCACCAGTTCGTCGCCGCCGCGTGCCTCGACGACCCGGCCACGCGTGCCGCCCTGCCGATCGGGCCGCGCTACACCGCGATCGCGGACAGCCGGGGCCTCGGCGCCGCGGACATGCTCTTCAACACCGCGACCCCCGACGTCGAGATCCCCGGTGAGCCGGCGCCGGTGCGGGTCGACGGCCGCGAGGTGCCGCTGCACCACGCCGTGGACCTGCCCCTGACCCGACTCCACCACCTGGCGTGAGGAGGCCTCCCGTGTCCGACGAACTGGAGATCGACCTCCTGCTGCGCGACGCCGACGTCCTGACCCTCGACGACGCCCGCCCGCGCGGCCGGGCGCTGGCCGTCCACCAGGGCCGCATCCTCGCCGTGCTGGAGGACGACGAGCTCCCGGCCGGGGTGCGGGCGCGCCGCGTGGCCGGCGTTGGGGGCGCGACGGTGGTGCCCGGATTCGACGACGCCCACCAGCACACAGCCTGGTTCGGGCAGTCGCTCGCCGAGATCCCCCTCGGCGGGCTGCGCGACCTCGACGCCGTCTACGACGCGGTCGCCGTTCGGGCGGCCGAGCTCCCGCCCGACGCTTTCGTCGTCGGCAGCGGCTACGACGACGTCGCGCTCGGCGGCTCGCCGGACCGGCACGCGCTCGACCGTGCCGGCGGCGGCCGGCCGGTGTGGCTCAAGCACCGCTCCGCGCACGTCTGCGCAGTGTCCACCGTGGTCCTGGCGCGGGCCGGCGTGCTGGACGGGCAGGCCGTCGTCCCCGCCGGGGGCGTGATCGTCCGCGACGACGCCGGCGACCCCACCGGCGTCCTGCTCGAGGCCGCGCAGGCGCTGGCCGGCGACCTCCTGCGGCCCTACGGCGTGACCGACCTGGCCGACGCGATCGCGCGCGCCACCGCCGTGTTCGCCCGGGAGGGCCTCACCCACGTCACCGAGGCCGGGATCGCCGGCGGGTGGATCGGGCGCTCGCCGCGCGAGCTGGCCGCCTACCAGCTCGCCCGCGAGCGCGGGGACCTCACCGTGCGGGTCGACCTCATGCCCGAGATCTCGGTGCTGCACGACGCGCCCGGCGGGGCGGGGCGGGGCCTCGATCTCGGGCTGCGGCCGGGCCTCGGTGATGACGAGCTCCGCATCGGACCCGCGAAGATCTTCTTCGACGGCGCCCTGAGCTCGCGCACGGCGGCGATGCGGGAGCCCTACGCGGATCGCGACCACGCCGGCTACCTCGGCGCCGAGCCCGAGGTCCTGCACGACGCCCTCGTCGAGGCCGTCGCCGGCGGCTGGACCGTCGCCGCGCACGCCATCGGCGACCGGGCCGTCGACGCCGCGGTGGACGCCTTCTCCGCGGCCGCCGACCGGCCCTGGCCCGGCGTGCGCCCACCCCGGCACCGCCTCGAGCACGCCGGGGTCGTCGACGACGCCGCTCTCTCGCGCCTGGCCGCCCTCGGCGTCACGCCGATTCCGCAGGCCCGCTTCCTGTACGAGATCGGCGACTCGATGGCCGCCGCCGTCGGCGACGAGCGCGCCGGCCTGCTCTACCGCCACGCGTCGTTCCTGCGGGCCGGCGTGCGTGTGCCCGCGAGCTCGGACCGGCCGTGCGTCGCCGACGGGCACCCCCTGCGCGGGATGGCGTCGATGGTGCAGCGCCGTACCGCGGCGGGGCGCGTCCTCGGCGCCGACGAGGCCGTCGACGTCGAAGCCGCGCTGCGCGCCTACACCGTCGACGCCGCCTGGATCGCCGGTGACGAGGACGTCCGCGGGCGGCTCGCGCCCGGCCTCGCCGCCGACCTCGTCGTCCTCGGCGACGACCTCACCCGCGTCGACACCGACCGCATCGGCGACATCGAGGTCGTCGCCACCCTCCGGGGCGGGCGCGCCACGCACGGCGCCGACGCCCTGGGACTGCCGCCCGACGGAGACCCCTCATGAGCGACACCTCGTCCCCGGACCGCACCCCCACCGCGGCCGACGCCCGCCGCGTCGCCGTCGGCGCCTTCGTCGGCACCGCGCTGGAGTGGTACGACTTCTTCCTCTACGGCACCGCCGCGTCCCTGGTGTTCAACCGGCTGTTCTTCGCCACCGACGACGCCGTGGTCGCCACCCTCGCCGCGTTCGCCTCCTTCGCCGTCGGGTTCGCCGCGCGCCCGCTCGGCGGGATCATCTTCGGCCACCTCGGCGACCGCATCGGGCGGCGCGCCTGCCTGCTGATCACCGTGGTCATGATCGGCATCGTCACCGGTCTCGTGGGTGTGCTGCCCGACTTCGCCGACATCGGCGTCGCGGCGCCGGTGCTGCTGACCCTCCTGCGCCTGCTGCAGGGCGTCGCGGTCGGCGGGGAGTGGGGTGGCGCGATCACCCTCGCCGTCGAGCACGCCCCGCCGGAGAAGCGCGGGCGGTACGCGGCGATGCCCCAGATCGGCTCACCCGTCGGCACGCTGCTCTCCTCCGGCGCGTTCCTGCTCGTGGCGCTGCTGCCGCCCGAGGACTTCGACTCCTGGGGCTGGCGCCTCCCGTTCCTCGCGGCGTTCCCGCTGGTCGCCGTGGCCCTGTGGCTGCGGCGGCGCGTCGAGGAGTCGCCGCTGTTCGACCGCCTGCTCGCCGAGGACGCCCGCGCGTCCGCCCCCGTCCGCGAGGTGATCACCGGCGCGTGGCCGGGCCTGCTCGTCGGCGCCGGGTCCGCGCTGCTCGGGGTCGGGGGCTTCTACCTCGCGACCACGTTCGTCATCAGCTACGCCACCGGTGACCTCGACCTGCCGCGACCCCTGGTGCTGGGCGCGACCCTCGTCGCCGCCGTGGTGGAGATCGGGGTGCTCGTGATCGGCGGCCGCCTCGCGGAACGCTTCGGGGCCGCGCGGGTGACGGTGCTCGGGGGCGTCGCGTCCGCCGTCGTCGCGCTGCCGATGTTCTGGCTCCTCGACACCCGTAACGCCGCCGCGGTCGTGTTCGGCGTGACGCTCGGGGTCGCGATGCTCTCGATCCCGTACGCGGTCTCCGGCGACCTGCTCGCCCGGCTCTTCCCGGCGCGCCTGCGCTACAGCGGCATCGCGCTCGCCGCCAACCTCGCGGGGATCGTGTCCGGCTTCGTCCCCCTCGTCGCCACCGCGGTGCTCGCGGCGGCCGGCGGGGGCTCGTGGGCGCCGGGGCTCCTGCTGGTCGGGATCGCCCTGATCACCGTGGTGAGCGGGATGGTGGCGCCGCGGCTCTACGTGCCCGAGGGCGAGCTGTCCCTCGAGGACAGCCGGCCTACTGCGCCCAGGGAGGCGTGAGCCGGGAGCCGTCGGCGAGCTCCGCCTCAAGACCGGGCGACGTGGTGACCCAGACGGACGCCGTCGTCGTCCCGCCGTCGACGCGCAGCTCGGCGCGGGCCGGGACGAGGACGACGTCGCCGGCGACGACCGTCTCCGGGTGGCCGTCGAGGACCACGGTCAGCTCGCCGTCGAGCACCAGCAGCACCTCCTCGCGGCTCGGCCGGTGCGGCGCCCCGACCTGGCCCGGTGGGACCTCGAGGCGCCAGGCGCAGAGCTCGGCGCTGCCGCGCGACGGGGCGACGAGGGCGTGGAAGGACGCGCCGTGCACCTCGTGGCGGACGGCGTCGGCGGGGCGGAGGACGGGCATCGGGACTCCTCGGGATAGTCAATGTGATTGACCATATGGTCAGTCTGCTTGACCGGTGTGTCAAGGTGCGGGCGTGGACGACCGTGCTGCCACCGACCTGGCCATGCTCGTGCTGCGCGCCGCCACCGAGGTGGTCGACGGCATCGGAGAGGGCATGGCGGCTCGCGGGTACGACGACCTGCGGCCCGCGCACGGCTTCGCGTTCGCCCGGATCGCGGCGGCGGACACCACGGTCGTCGACCTCGCCGAGCACCTCGGGACGACCAAGCAGGCCGCGAGCCAGCTCGTCGCGGGGCTCGTCGAGCGGGGCTACGTCGTGCGCGAGCCCGATCCCCGTGACGCCCGCGCGCGGTTGCTGCGGCTGACCGAGGCGGGCGAGGCGTGCACCCGTGCGGCGGAGGCGGCGGCCGCCGACGTCGTCGCCGGCTGGAACGAGGTGCTGCCCCGGGCGTCGCTCGGCGCCCTGCACGCGATGCTGCGCCGCGTCGTCACCCCGGGGCCGCTGCGCCCCGCGTGGTGACCGGCCGCGAGTGATCGACGGAAGAATACGGACACTCAACGTCAGCGACGGCACTTCGCTGACACCCCGGGCCTCAGAGCTTGCGCAGCCTCAGCAGGGCGTCGGCGAGGATCTCGTCGCGCTTGCAGCACGCGAAGCGGACCTGGGTCTCGACGCCCTCGGGCGAGGCGTGGAAGACCTGGTTCGGGACGGCCGCGACGCCGACGCGCTCGGGCAGCGAGCGGCAGAACTCGAGCGAGTCGGTGACGCCGAGGGGCGCGACGTCAGCGGTGACGAAGTACGTCGCCTTGGAGTGGAACACCTCGAGGCCAAGCTCGCGCAGGCCGTCGGTGAGCAGGTCGCGCTTGCGTCCGAGGTCGGCGCCCAGGGCGGCGAGCCGGCTGTCGGGCAGCTCGAGCCCGACCGCGATGCCGTGCTGCAACGGCGTGCCGGCGGCGAAGGAGAACCACTGCTTGACCCCGAGCACCTTCTCGACCAGCGGGGCCGGGCCTGTCGCCCAGCCGATCTTCCAGCCGGTCACCGAGAACGTCTTGCCGCCCGAGCCGACGGTGATCGTGCGCTCGAACATCCCCGGCAGCGTCGCGATCGGGACGTGGACGTTGTCGTCGAACACCAGGTGCTCGTAGACCTCGTCGGCCAGCACGATGAGGTCGTGCTCGATCGCGACGTCCGCGATCGCCTGCAGCTCGTCGCGCGAGAGCACCGCGCCGGTGGGGTTGTGCGGGGTGTTCAGCACGATCATGCGGGTGCGCCCGGTGACCGCCGCCCGCAGCGCCGCGGGGTCGAGCGCGTAGTCGGGCGCGTGGATGCGCACGGGCACCAGGTGCGCGCCGAGCAGCTGCGCGGTCGCCCCGTAGAGGTCGTAGTACGGCTCGAGCGCGATCACCTCGTCGCCGGGACGCAGCAGCGCGGTCATGGCCGACGAGAGCGCCTCGGACGCGCCGGAGCAGACCACCACGCCGCCGGTCGCCTCGACGTCGAGGCCGTACCAGCGGCGCTGGTGCTCCGCGATCGCCGTACGCAATGACGCGATGCCCACCGCCGGCGGGTACTGGTTCCATCCCTTGTGCATGGCGGCGACGGCGGCGTCGACGACCTCGTGCGGGCCCGGCGTGTCCGGGAAACCCTGGCCGAGGTTGATCGCGTCGTGCTCGAGCGCCAGCCGGGACATCTCACTGAAGATCGTCTCGGCCACTAGTCGGTCACTCCCATTCGATCGTCCCCGGCGGCTTGCTCGTCACGTCCAGGACCACACGGTTGATCTCAGCGCACTCGTTGGTGATCCGGGTGGAGATGCGTTCGAGCACGTCGTAGGGCAGGCGGGTCCAGTCGGCGGTCATCGCATCCTCGCTGGAGACGGGACGCAGCACCACCGGGTGCCCGTAGGTGCGCCCGTCACCCTGCACACCCACCGAGCGCACGTCGGCGAGCAGGACCACCGGGCACTGCCAGATCACCTCGTCGAGGTCGGCCGAGGTCAGCTCCTCGCGGGCGATCGCATCGGCGCGGCGCAGAGTGGCGAGCCGGTCGGCGTCGACGGCCCCGATGATCCGGATCGCGAGCCCCGGACCGGGGAACGGCTGGCGACGCACGATCGTCTCGGGCAGGCCCAGCTCGGCGCCGACCTTGCGCACCTCGTCCTTGAACAGCGCGCGCAGCGGCTCGACCAGCGAGAACTGCAGGTCGTCGGGCAGACCGCCGACGTTGTGGTGCGACTTGATGGTGGCCGCGCCGGACCCGCCGCCGGACTCGACGACGTCGGGGTAGAGCGTGCCCTGGACCAGGAAGTCCGCGCCCTTGCCCTCGGCCACCTCGCGCGCCGCGCCCTCGAAGGACCGGATGAACTCCCGGCCGATGATCTTGCGCTTCTCCTCCGGGTCGACGACGCCCGAGAGCTCGCGCAGGAACGTCTCCGCCGCGTCGACGGTGACGAGGTCGACGCCCGTGGCCGCGACGAAGTCGCGCTCGACCTGGCCGCGCTCGCTCTCGCGCAGCAGGCCGTGGTCGACGAACACGCAGGTGAGGCGATCGCCGATCGCCCGCTGCACCAGCGCCGCGGCCACCGCGGAGTCGACGCCGCCGCTGAGGCCGCAGACGGCGCGACCCTCCGGGCCGATCTGCGCGCGGATCGCGTCGACGGTCTCGGCGATGATGTTCGCGGTGTTCCAGTCGGCGTCGACGCCGGCGACGTCGCGCAGGAAGCGGCGCAGCACCTCCTGGCCGTGCGGCGAGTGCCCGACCTCCGGGTGGTACTGGACACCGGCGAACCGGCGCGCCACGTCCTCGAACGCGGCGACCGGCGCACCGGGCGACGACGCGGTGACCGTGAAGCCCTCGGGCGCCTTGGTCACGCCGTCGCCGTGGCTCATCCACACCGGGTGCGCGACAGGCAGGGCGTCGTGCAGGCGCCCGGGATCGGTCACCGACAGCTCCGTGCGCCCGTACTCCCGCGCGCCGGTGTTCTCGACGACGCCGCCGAGCGCGCCGGCCATGAGCTGGAAGCCGTAGCAGATGCCGAACACCGGCACCCCGGCGTCGAACAGCGCGGGGTCGACGCCCGGGGCCCCGTCGGCGTAGACGCTCGCCGGCCCGCCGGAGAGCACGATCGCCGCCGGGTCCTTGGCGAGCATGTCGTCGACGGCCGTCGTGTGCGGGACGACCTCGGAGTACACCTGCGCCTCACGCACCCGCCGGGCGATGAGCTGCGCGTACTGCGCGCCGTAGTCGACGACGAGGACGGGGCGGTCACCACTGGAGCTCACGGCCCCCATCGTGCCGGAAGGCGCACCACCGGGACGTCCTTGCCTTGTAGTGTCCATGACACTAGTGTCCTCGCTACCATGACTCAGCGCTCCGGACTCGCCCTCGCCGTCCTCGCTCTCGCCGCCGAGGAGCCCATGCACCCGTACCGGATGCAGCAGCTCCTGCGGGAGCGCGGCAAGGACCAGGTCGTCAACGTCGGCCAGCGCTCGCAGCTCTACAAGACGATCGACCGCCTCGTGCGCGACGACCTGCTCGTCGCCCGGGCCACCGAACGGGAGGCGACGCGGCCGGAGCGCACCGTCTACGCGGCCACCGACGCCGGCCGCGAGCTGGCGATCACCTGGACCCTCGACATGCTCACGGCGCCACGCCACGAGTTCGCCGAGTTCACCGCCGCGCTCGCCCACCTGCCGCTGCTCGACCCCGAGGTCGCCGCGGACGCGCTGGCCCTGCGCCTGTCCGACCGGCGCAGCGAGCTCCAGCGCGTGCGCCACGACCTCGAGACGGCGCCCGCGTTCCTGCCGCGCATCGTCGTCGTCGAGGCCGAGTACGCGATCGCGCACCTCGAGACCGACGTCGCCTGGATCGCCGCCCTGCTCGACGACCTCCGCTCCGGCGCCCTCACCTGGGACCGCGCCGCGCCGAACTGACCGACATCGCACGCCGGGCGGACACCGGCGGGGAGGACACGCCATGAAGGTGATCATCATCGGCGCCGGGACCGGCGGCATGTGCCTCGCGCACGGCCTGCGCCGCGCCGGCGTCGACGTCGCCGTGCACGAACGCGACCGGACCCGGACGAGCGGCCTGCACGGCTACCGGGTCGGCATCTCCCCCAACGGCGCCCGAGCACTCAAGGCCTGTCTGTCCCCCGAGCTCTTCGCGACGTTCGTGGCCACCACCGCCGCGCCCTACGACACGCTCGCGATGCTCACCGAGCGGTACCGGACGTTGCTCACGATGTCGTTCGACGACCTGCCGCACACCAGCGGCGACCCGGAGGACAGCGAGCACAACGTCAGCCGGATGACCCTGCGCCAGGTCCTCTTCACGGGCATGGAGGACGTCATCACGTTCGACCGCCGCTTCACGCACTACTCCCAGCACCCCGACGGGCGCGTGACCGCGCACTTCGACGACGGCAGCTCGGACACCGGCGACCTGCTCGTCGGCGCCGACGGCGCGGGCTCGCCGGTGCGGCGCCAGTACCTCCCGCACGCCAGGCACACCGAGACCGGCCTGGTCGGCATCGGCGGGAAGACGCTGCTCACCGAGCGCACCGAGGCCCTGCTGCCGGACCCCGTGCGGAACGGCTTCGGCATGTGCTTCGACCGCCGGGGCCAGTTCGGGATCACGCACGTGATGCGGATGCCGTGGGGCGGCGTCGACGGTCCGGGCTCCAACGACGAGGGGCTCGTCGAGCGCTGGCCCGGCCTGCGCTTCGACAACACCACCGACCACGTGTCCTGGGCGATCACGACGTCCCGCACCCTCGCGCCGGCCGACGTGCTCGAGCGCGAGGGCGCCGACCTCGTCGCCCTCGCCGGCGAGCTCGGCGCCGACTGGGACCCGCGCTGGCTCGACCTGATCGCCACCTCCGACCCCGGCGCGGCGGTCGCGCTGAGCATCCGCACCGCCGACCCGGTCCCGGCGTGGACCCCGAGCACCGTGACGATGCTCGGCGACGCGATCCACACGATGACCCCGGGCCGCGGGGCGGGCGCCAACACCGCGCTGCGCGACGCCCGCGAGCTGCGCGACCGGCTCGTGCGCGTGCGGGACGGGGAGCTCGGGCTCGTCGAGGCCGTCGGCGAGTACGAGGACCTCATGCGCCGGTACTCGTCGCTCGCCGTGCGCGAGTCGCTGGAGTTCATGAACGACAACGGCACCGCCCGTCGCCCGGTGATCGGCCCGCTCTCGGTGCTGGCCCAGCGCACCGGGATGCGCCTGGTCGACCGCATCCCGCCCGCCAAGCGCCGCATGGCCCGCGGCTTCCAGAAGGTGCGGGACTCCGAGCTCGTGTGAGGGCCTCCGGCCACGTGAGTGTTCCGGGTCGTCCTGACGACCCGGAACACTCACGTGCGGAGCATCAGTGCGAGGGGTCCTGCGTCCACGTCGCCGCGATGCCAGGGCACCTCGGCGAGCGGGACGGCCAGGCGCAGGTTCGGAGCCCGTCGTGAGAGGGCCGTCAGCGCTGCGGTGATCTCCAGCCGGGCCAGCGCCGCGCCCAGGCAGTGGTGCGGGCCCCGCCCGAAGCCCAGGTGCGGGCCGCGCCGGCCGGGGCACAACGCCTCGGGGTCGTCGAAGCGGGCCGGGTCGTGGTTCGCGGCCTCGATCCGTAGGAGCACCTCGTCGCCGGCCGCGACCGCGACGCCGCCGATCTCCAGGTCCTCCTGGGCCCAGCGCGGGAACACCTCGACACCCAGGCGCCGGACGAGCTCGTCGACGAGGGCCTCGACGTCGGCCCGCTCGGCGAGGCCGGCCAGGGCGTCGGTGCGCAGCAGGTGGACCACGGCGACCGCGAGCCCTCCCCGCACCGTGATCACCCCGGCCGCCAGCAGCGCGCTGACGAGGGCGACCAGCTCGCCGTCGCCCAGCCGCCCGTCGTCGGCGTCGTCCACGGCGACGAGGGCGCTGAGGAGATCCGCACCGGGGTCCTGCCGGGCGGCCGCGACGAGCCCGGCGGTGAACGCGCTCAGCGCGCCCCACGCGCGCTCGGCCTCGGCGAGCTGGGCGGGGTCGCCCGTAGCGGCCGCCGGATCGGCGCGCAGGGCGTCCTCGACCAGACTCCGGAACTCGGGGTGCTCGGCCAGGTCGACACCGAGCAGCAGCCCGAGGCTCCCGACGGCCAGGGGCGTCGACAGCACGTCGACCAGATCGACCGGGCCGTCGGCGTCCACGAGCGCCGCGACGTGGGCCTCGGCGAGCGCGGTCACCCGCGGCGCCAGATCGGCGATGCGGCGCGGGGTGAACGCCCGCGCGACGAGGCGGCGCAGGCGGGCGTGCGCCGGCCCGTCCTGGAACAACGACGCGCGCTCGTCGACGGGGACCCCGGGCGGCACGAGCCCGAGACGCCGGTCGGCGAGTCCGGCCGCGACCAGGTCGTAGGACGTGACGAGCCACGCGCGGCGCCCATCGTCGCGGACGACACGGCTCACGGATCCGGCCGTCCGGTCGTACGCCGGCGGCCCCACCGGGTCCGGGCGTTCGAGCGGCAGCGCCTGCTCCACGGCTCCTCCTCCACAGTGCCGATGCCACGAGAAGGATGACGATACAAGTGCAATGTGACAAGGTGACGCCGTGCCGAAGCAGGTCGACCCCCACGAGCGCCGGACGCTGCTCGCCGACGCCCTGCTCCGCGTCGCCGCCACCCGCGGCCTGATGGACGTGAGCCTGCGCCACGTCGCGGCCGAGGCCGGGGTCACCGCGGGGATGGTGCAGCACTACTTCCGCACCAAGGACGACATGATGGTCTTCGCGTTGGACGTCGTCTCCGCCCGCGTCCAGGCCCGTCTCGAGGCCGACCCGACCACGCACGACGGGCCACGGGCAGTCGTGCGCGCCCTGCTCGTCCAGCTCCTGCCGGTCGACGACGACCGCGTGCTCGAGGGCCGGGTCGCGATCGCCTTCCACGCCTACGCCGCGAGCCGCCCCACCGTGGCGACCCGGCTGCGCGAGGACACCCGGGGGATGCGCGCCATGATCGCGGAGCAGATCCGGTCCGCAGGACGTGGCGCCCTGGAGCCCGAGCAGGCCGCCACCGGCCTGCTCTCGCTCGTCGAGGGGCTGGCCGTCCACGTCCTGGGCGGTCACGTCACCGCCGACCACGCCGTCGCCACCCTCGACGCCCACCTGCGGATGGCCTTCGGCCACGTGAGTGTTCTCGGTCGTCCTGACGACCCGGAACACCCACGTGCGGAGCATCGATGAGTTCGCGGCGCGGCGGCCGTCCACCTCTCGACGCACCCGCCGAGGAAGGGATCCTCATGCCCGTGGCCGACCCCCGCACCGTCTACGCCGCCACCCACGTCGAGCGGGCCGCGCTCGCCGACGACCTCGCCGGGCTCACCGACGCGCAGTGGGCGACGACGTCGCTGTCCGACCGGTGGACGGTCGAGGAGACCGTCGCCCACCTCACCGCCGCCGCGAGCATCGGGCCCTGGCGCTGGGTGCGCAGCGTCCTGGGTGCGCGGTTCGACTTCGACCGGCACAACGACCGCCGGCTCGCCGAACACCGCGGCACGACGCCCGCGGAGACCCTCGCGCGCTTTCGGGCGGTGCAGGACAGCACGACGTCGACGTGGGGCCCGAAGGCGGCGTGGCTCGGCGAGGTCGTCATCCACGGCGAGGACATCCGCCGCCCGCTCGGGATCGTGCGCACGCCGCCCGTGGAGACGACCACCACGGTCGCCGAGTTCGTCGCGAGCCGCGACTTCACGGTCGCCGGGAAGACGGTGAGCGAGGGCCTGCGCCTCGAGGCCACCGATGGCCCGTTCGCCGCCGGCGACGGCCCCCTGGTCACCGGTCCGACGCTGGCGCTCGTCATGGTCATGGCCGGGCGCGCCGCCCACCTCGATGACCTCGACGGACCCGGTGTCGCGGCCCTGCGCAGCCGACTCGCTAGAACGCCGCCTCGAGAAGCCCCATGAGGCTCTCCCGCGTCACCGGGGCGGGGTTCGCGTAGGGCGCGGCGAGCACCTGCTCCACGACGCGGGGCAGCCCGTCGGCGGGCATGCCGAGGGCCGCCAGCGAGGTCGGGGCGCCCAGGTCGCGGGCCCGGGCGGCCAGGGCCTTCGCCACCGTGTCGGGGTCGGGGCCCACCCCGAGCGCCCGGCCCAGCGCGGCGGCCGCCGCGGGCGCGGCGGGGCCGTTGTGGGCCACGACGTGCGGGAGCACCACGGCGTGGGTCTCGGCGTGCGGCAGGTCGAACGAGCCACCCAGGACGTGGCAGAGCTTGTGGTGCAACGACATCGTCGTCGCCCCGAGCACCGCGCCGCAGAGCCACGCGCCCTGCAGCGCCCCGGACCGCGCGTCCAGGTCGTCGGGCGTCTCCACGATCACCGGGAGTGCCGCCAGCAGCGCCCGCGCGCCCTCCTCGGCCATCACCGCGGTGATCGGCGTGCCGTCCGGCGCCCACAGCCCCTCGACGGCGTGGGCGACGGCGTTGAGCCCGCTGGTCACCGAGAGGCCGACCGGCAGGGAGACGGTCAGCTCGGGGTCGTAGACGACCGAGCGCGGCAGGACCGCCCGGTCGCGACCGGTGCGCTTGACCCCGTCCTCGGTGAGCCCCCAGATCGGGGTCATCTCCGAGCCGGCATAGGTGGTCGGCACGGCGACGACGGGCAGGCCGTGGCGCAGCGCGACGGCCTTGCCCAGCCCCACCGACGACCCGCCGCCGACCACGACGCAGCCGTCCGCGTCGAGCTCCCGGGCCCGGTCGGCAGCCGCGCCGGCCACCTCGACCGGCACGTGCTGCCGCGCGCCCGCGAAGACGCCCGCAGCGCGCCCGCCGAGCCCGTCCGCGGCCCGCTGCAGCGTCGCCTCCTGCTCCGGGGTCCCGAGCACCAGCACCCGGGTCAGCCCCAGGCGCTCGACCTCCTCGCCCAGCTCGGCGAGGCGGCCGGGGCCGAACACCACGCGCATCGGCAGGGCGTCGTGGACGAAGCGCATGCCCGTCAACGTACGTCCGAGGAGGCGGGGACCAGCACGATCTCGACGTCCGCGTGCCGGTACGGCCGGTCCATCCCCTCGGTGACCTGATCGACCTCCACGAAATCGACGACGAGGTCGGGCTTCACCGCGAACACCGCGTCCTGCACGAGGTACGGGCTGCCCTTCACGAACAGGTGCGTCGTCAGCGTCTCGAACCCCGGCGACGAGACGAGCAGGTGCACGTGCGCGGGCCGGTAGGGATGACGCCCGGTGGTGCCCAGCAGCGCGCCGACGGGTCCGTCGGTGGGGATCGGGTAGTGGGCCGGGACGACGGTCCGGAACCGGAACCGGCCCTCGTCGTCGGCGTGGAAGAGCCCGCGCCCGTTGCCCGCCGGCTGCACGTCCGGCTGCTGGACGTCGTAGAAACCGTCTTCGGTGCACTGCCAGACGTCGATCTCCGCGCCGGGCACGGGCCGCCCGGCCGGGTCGACCACCCGGCCGGTGACCAGCGCGCGCCGCCCGCCGCCGACGTCGTCGATGCTGTCCCCGAGCTCGCGCGCCGGGGACGACGTCATGTGGAAGGGGCCGAGCACGGTGCTCTCGGTGCCTTCAGGGGAGCCGTTGAGCGTCTCCACCAGCGACGACACCCCGAGCACGTCGGAGAGCAGGATGAACTCCTGGCGGGTGTCGTCGCACATCGCGCCGACGTCGGCGAGGAAGCCGATCGCGGTCTCCCACTCGGCCACGGTGGGCTCCACCTCGCGCACGAGCTCGTGGAGGTGCACGACGACGCGCTCGAGGATCGTGCGCAGACGCTGGTCCGGGGTGGACGCGAAGCTCGCGAGCACCTCGTCCGTGAGTCCGGTGCTCACAGCCGCAGCAGCCGCTCGGCGTTGCCGTGCGCGATCTTGGCGCGGTCGGCCTCGCTGATCGGGGCGGTGCGCAGGAACTCGGTGGCGACGTCCATCTCCTCGAAGGGGTAGTCGGTGCCGAAGAGGATGTGGTCGGACCCCAGCGCGAGCAGCGAGCACAGCAGCGGCGCGGCGGAGCAGACGCCGCTGGTCGTGATGTAGAGGTTGTGGCGCAGGTACTCCGACGGGCGCCCGCGGGCCAGCTCGATGCCGTGGTGGGCATGGAAGTCCCAGCGCGAGTCCAGGCGCCAGAGCACGAACGGCAGGGCCTCGCCCATGTGCCCGAGGAGCAGCTTCGCCTCGGGGAAGTCGTCGAACACCCCGGAGAAGATCAGCCGCAGGGCGTGCGACGCGGTGTCGGTGCCCCAGCTCCACATCGGGCCGATGAGCTCGGGGTGGCCGGACAGGACGTCCGCCGCGTCGACGCCGTTGGCCGGGTGCAGGTACAGCGGGACGTCGAGGCCGGCCGCGTACTCCCAGACGACGCGCAGCTCGGGGTCGTCGAGGTAGCGGCCCTGGGTGTGGGCGTTGACCAGCGCCCCGCGCAGGCCGAGCTGCGTCACCGAGCGCTCGAGCTCCTTCGCCGCGGCCTGCGGGTCCTGCAGCGGCAGCGCGGCGAAGCCCGCGAACCGTGTCGGGTGGGCCTCGATCGTCGCGGCGAGCAGGTCGTTGACGGCGGTGGCGCGCGAGACCGCCGTCGCGGCGTCCGGCTCGGCCTGCAGGCCAGGCGAGTTCAGCGAGAGCACCTGCACGTCGAGCCCGGCGGCGTCCATGCGCTCGAGCCGCGCCCCGGTGAGGTCGAGCAGCCGGCGCGACATCTCCGCCCAGACGTGGGGTTCCGCGATCGTCGCCGTGCCCGCGCCGTACCCGGCGAGCTCCTCGGTGACGAAGTGCTCTTCCAGCCCGATCGTCCGCATCCTGACCTCGCTCCTGAGATTCACCATCGCGCATTGACTTCCTCAATGATGAATCCTACCGTTCGTCGGTGTCAAACCTCACAGGAGGAGCACGCATGATCGAGAGCGCCGGAGACGGAGCGCAGCGGAGCTCGACCCCCGACTCCGAGACCGTGGACGTGGCCGTCGTGGGCTACGGGCCCGTGGGGATGGCGACGGCCGCGCTGCTGGGCGCCGCCGGACACCACGTCGTCGCGCTGGAGCGCTACGCCGGGCTCTACAACCTGCCCCGGGCGGCGATCTTCGACGACGAGACGATGCGGACGCTGGCGCGTCTCGGCGTCGCGCAGGAGCTGGTGCCGACGCTGCACGTGCAGCGGAACTACGAGTGGCGCAATGCCGCGGGCGAGCTGCTCATCGAGCACGACTTCGCCGAGACGGGCCGCAGCGGCTGGGCGGAGTGGTACATGATGTACCAGCCCGAGCTGGAGGACGCGCTCGACCGGCGCGCCCGCGAGGCCGGAGTCGACGTCCGCTTCGACAGCCCGGTCACGGGCCTGGCCGACCACGGCGACCACGTCGAGCTCCGGGTCGGCGGCCGCGAGCCGCACCGGGTCCGGGCCCGCTGGGTGATCGCCTGCGACGGCGGCAACAGCTTCGTGCGCTCCGCGCTCGGGCTGGCGATGGAGGACTACGGGTTCTCCGAGCCCTGGATGGTGTGCGACTTCCGCTTCCGCGACGCCGCCGCGGCGCACACCGTGCCCACCGCGCGGCAGGTCGGCGACCCGGCCGGCCCCACCTCGATCATCTCGCTCGGTCCGGCGCACCACCGCTTCAGCTACATGCTCGACTCGGTCGAGGACTTCGACGTCGAGCGCGACCCCGAGAAGGTGTGGGCGCGCACCACCCGCTGGCTCTCCCGCGACGACGCCGAGCTCATCCGCGTCGCCACCTACACGTTCCGCTCCCTGGTCACCGACCGCTGGCGGGTCGGGCGCGTCCTGCTCGCCGGCGACGCCGCGCACCAGATGCCGCCGTTCCTCGGGCAGGGCATGTGCTCGGGGATCCGCGACGCCCAGAACATCGCGTTCAAGCTCGACGCCGTCCTGCGGGGCCGGCTCGCCGACGACGTCCTCGACACCTACCAGCAGGAGCGCGAGCCCCACGTCCGTGCGGTGATCGAGAAGGGCATCGAGCTGGGTCGCCAGCAGACGGTGCGCGACCCGGAGCGGGCCGCCGAGCGCGACCGCGTCCTGCTCGGGCGCCGGGCGGCGAACCAGAAGCCCGACACCATCCGCTTCCCCGGGCTGCTCGACGGCCTGCTGGCGACGGCGTCGGGTCCCGGGCGCGGGGAGCTCGCGGTGCAGGGCGTCGTCGACGACGGCACGGTGCGCGACCGGCTCGACCAGGTCGCGGGGCACGGTGCCCACCTGCTGCTCGACGCCCGCAGCGTCACCCTCGACGAGGACACCGCCGCGACCCTCGCCGCCGCGGGCGTCCGCGTCGTCGCCCTGCACACGGACCCGCGACCCGGGGCCGTCGTGGACGGCCTCCTGGACACCGACGGCACCCACCTGGCCTGGCTCGCGTCCCTCGGTGCCGTCGCGGCCGCCGTCCGTCCCGATTTCTACGTCTTCGGCACCGCGACCGACGCCGACACGACGGACGCGCTGGCCCGCGAGCTCGTCGCGGCGCTCGGCGCGCCCAGCCCGGCCCTCCAGCACTGACCGGCAAGCACTGACCAGCCCGCAGCCACCCTCGCCGACGACGCCAGGAGCCCCGATGACTCTCCCTCCGGACCCACCCGCACGCGCCACCGAGCGCCTCGTCCTGGTCCTCTCGGCCGGCTTCGCCGCGCTCGAGGGCTACGACCTCGCCTGCTACGGCGTCACCGTCCCGTCCCTGCTCGCCGACCGCGGCTTCGGCGCGGACAAGGCCGCCGCCGGCACCGTCGGCTCGCTGGTGGCCATCGGGATGCTGCTCGGTGCCGCGATCTGCGCGGCCACCATCCGCCGGGCCGGCAGCCGGCGGCTGCTGATCGGCGGCGCGGGCCTGTTCTCCCTCGGCATGCTCGTGTGCGCGATCGCGCCGACCTTCGCCCTGTTCGGGGCCGCCCGCCTCGCCGTCGGCGTCGGGCTGGGCATCGTGCTGCCGACGG
This sequence comes from Actinomycetospora chibensis, assembly GCF_028737215.1. Taxonomy (GTDB): domain Bacteria; phylum Actinomycetota; class Actinomycetes; order Mycobacteriales; family Pseudonocardiaceae; genus Actinomycetospora; species Actinomycetospora chibensis. The sequence goes on from NZ_JAQZAM010000013.1 coordinate 179,893, forward strand.
TGACGGCCTATGTCGCCGACCTCTCCGCGCCGGAACGCCGAGCTCGCAACGTCGGCATCATGATGTCCGGCTACGCCGCCGGCGCCCTGCTCGCCCCGCTGCTGGGCGCCGCCCTGCTCACCGGCGGGAGCTGGCGCTGGATCTACGTCATCGGCGCGGCCCCGGCGATCGTGCTGCTCCCGCTCGCGATCCGGATGCTCCCCGAGAGCCCGGTGCACGAGGAGTCGGGCGGCACCTCACGCGGCGACCTCCTGGGCCTGCGCCCGCTGCTCGCCCCCGGGGTGCGCGGCGCGACGCTGCTGTTCTGGGCGATGTCGTTCTGCGGCCTGCTGCTCGTGTTCGGCATCAGCACCTGGCTCCCGACGATCATGCAGACCGCCGGCTACTCGCTCGGCTCCTCGCTGCTGCAGACCGCGGCTCTGTGGGTCGGCGCCGGTGTGGGCATGGTCCTCGGCGGACGGATCGCCGACCGCGTCGGCATCAAGCCCGTCGTGGCCGTCGCGTTCCTCGCCGGCGCCGCGAGCCTGCTGGTGATGAGTGCCCGTCCCGCGCTCGGGGTCCTGTTCCTGCTCATGTTCATCGGCGGCCTCGGACTCATCGGCTCGCAGGTGCTCACCAACGCCTACATCGTCGGCCACCACCCGCCGGAGCTGCGCGGCCGTGCGATCGGCTGGGCGCTGTCGATCGGGCGCCTCGGCGCGATCGCCGGCCCGCTGGTGGGCGCGGCGATCCTGTCCTCCGGGCTCGGCGTGGCGTGGAACTTCTACCTGTTCGCCGTCCCCGGGATCGTCGGGGCGCTGCTGGCGGTGGCGGTCCCGGCGATCCGGTCCCGCTCGGTGACGTCCGAGACGGCGCGGGTCACGGCGTGACGATCGTGGCCCGGGTGATGACGGGGCCGTGACTACGCTCCCCGGCGTGGCCCCCGCCGGCGCGCAGGACGACGACCCCGAACCGCAGAGCGCGTCGGGCGCCTCCCGTCAGGGCATCCAGTCGGTCGAGATCGCGATGACGGTGCTGGACGCCCTCGAGCGCGGCGGCGGGCCGATGAGCCTCACGCAGATCGCCCACGCCAGCGGGATGGGCGCCAGCAAGGCGCACCGCTACCTCGTGAGCCTGGGGCGTGCGGGGATGGTGGCGCAGTCGCGCAGCTCCGGGCTCTACGACATGGGTCCGGCGCTGCGCCGCCTCGGCGCCGAGTCGCTGCGGCGCATGGACGAGGTCGGGCTGGTCTCGCAGTACATCCCGGGCCTGCGCGACCGCACGGGCCACGCGGTCAACCTCGCGGTGTGGGGCGACCACGGGCCCGTGATCGTGCGCTGGGACTACGGCGCCTACGCGCTCCCGATCACCGTGCGCGTGGGCGCGACGATGCCGATGCTGACGTCGTCGGTGGGCCGGGTCTACCTCGCCCACCTGCCCCGCTCGCTCACCGAGCCCGTCCTGCGCGCCCAGGAGGCCGACACCGGCGCCGGCTCGACGTGCGAGGTCGACGCCGTCGTCGAGGAGGTCCGGCGCCTGGGCTACGCCCGGACGTCGGGCGGCGTCATCCCCGGCATCGCCTCGGTGGCCGCGCCGGTGCTCACCACCGGCGATTCCCTCCCGCTCGTGGTCGCCCTGGCCCTGCCCGAGCGCGCGGCGTCGGAGCACGTCCTGCGCGACGTGACCGCGGCGCTGCTCGAGGCCACCGCCGCCATGTCCGCGGAGCTCGGCGTGGCCTGAGCACTTCGTGCTCCGCGCAAATGGGCGGCCCCGACCCGATCTCGCGGCTAGCGTCCCTCCCCGTCCGACGGCACCCGCGCCGCGGAGAGGAGGCAACACGATGCAGAAGATCCGCGAGCGTCTGGTCAACTGGGCGTCGATCCTCGACGCGCGCACGCGCGAGCAGGCCGAGCGGACCGCGGCGATGCCGTTCATCCACCCCCACGTCGCACTCATGCCCGACGCGCACCTCGGCCGGGGCGCGACCGTCGGCTCGGTGATCCCGACCCTGCGGGCGATCATGCCGGCGGCCGTGGGCGTGGACATCGGCTGCGGGATGGCGGCCGTCCGGACCCAGTTCGACGTCGGGGAGCTGCGGGCGCAGGGGTCGCTCGCGCCGCTGCGGGAGTCGATCGAGCGGGCGATCCCGCTCGGGGCCGGGCACCACAACCGGAAGGTCGTGGCGACCTCCGTGCCGCGGGTCGAGGAGCTCACGAACCTCGCCGAGGAGGCCGGGTTCGACCCGTCGCGGGACAAGAAGGGGTGGGAGGCGCAGCTCGGCACGCTGGGCAGCGGCAACCACTTCATCGAGGTCACCGTCGACGAGGCCGACCGGGTGTGGCTGTTCCTGCACTCCGGGTCCCGGGGCGTGGGCAACAAGATCGCCCAGCGGCACACGGCCGTGGCGCGCGAGGCCTGCGCCGGCGTCGACCTGCCCGACCCGGACCTCGCCTACCTCACGGAGGACACCGAGGAGTTCTGGGCCTACATCCGCGAGCTGCGGTGGGCCCAGCACTACGCGCTGCTCAATCGCGAGGAGATGATGGACCGGGTCGTGCGGCAGACCTCGGAGTTCGTCGGCACCGAGGTGGTGGAGCAGGAGCGGATCTCCTGTCACCACAACTACACCGAGTCCGAGGAGCACTTCGGCGAGCAGGTCTGGGTCTCCCGGAAGGGCGCCATCGATGCCTCGGCCGGTCGGGCCGGCCTGATCCCGGGGTCGATGGGCACCGCGTCGTACGTGGTGGCCGGCAAGGGCGAGCCCGCGTCGCTGCACAGCTCGCCCCACGGGGCGGGCCGGGCGTACTCGCGGACCGCGGCCCGGAAGACCTTCACGCACGACCAGCTGCGGGAGGCCATGGCCGGGATCGAGTTCCGGGACGCCGAGGCGTTCCTCGACGAGATCCCCGCGGCGTACAAGGACGTCGACGTGGTCATGGCCGACGCCGCCGACCTCGTCGAGGTCCGGCACACCCTGCGGCAGATCGTGAACGTCAAGGGCTCCTAGGACGCGAGCTGGCCCGTCCGGCCGGACCTCCGACAGAACGAACGGCGCTGTCGTTGCATCGCAAGCAGCGAAAGCGCCGTTCGTTCGTCCGGGGCGGGCCCGCCGTGGCACCCCGCGCCTACACCACCGCGGTCTCGCCCCAGATGTCCTCGAGGTACCGGCCCGACGCCCGCAGGCCCGCGAGCCAGGCCTCGCCGTCGGCCTCGCCCGCGCCGGTCTTCGCGCGGAACACCGCGACCAGGGCCGCGCGCACCCCCGGCGCCATGGTCGAGGCGTTGCCGCACACGTAGACGACGGCGTCGGACTGCATCGCCGCCCACACCTCGTCGGCCGCGCCCTCGAGTGCGTGCTGGACGTAGCGGTACGGCGAGCCCGGCACCCGCGAGTACGCCGGGAACAGCGTGGCCACGCCCGCCTTCTCGTAGGCCGCGAGCTCGTCGGCGTAGAGCAGATCGTCCTCGGGGTCGCGGCAGCCGAGGAACAGCAGCGAGCGTGCGATCGGGACGCCGCGCGCCCGGAGCGATTCGCGCTCCTGGAGGAACCCGCGGAACGGGGCCATCCCCGTCCCCGCGCCCACCATGATCATCGGGACGTGCGGGTTCTCCGGGGGCCGGAAGCTGATGCTCGGCGAGCGGACGAACGTGAACACCGTGCCGCCCTCGGGGACGTCACCCAGGTGCCCGGAGCACACGCCCCGGAATGTCACGCCGTCGCCCGCCCGCGCCGGGCCCTCGAGCACCCCGACGGTCAGCGCGACCTCCGACGACGTCTGGGGCGCCGACGAGATCGAGTAGAACCGCGGGCGCAGCGGGGGCAGCAGGTCGAGGAACGTCGCGAACGGCAGGTCGCACTCCGGGTGGGCCTCGAGCAGCTCGAGCAGCGTGCGCCGGGGCTTGGCGATCTGCTCCCGGTAGCGCGCCTTCGCGTCGTCGTCGCTCGCCGCCAGGCCCGCGAGCTCGTCGCGCGCCGGGCCCTCGGGCATCGCCGCTGCCATCGCCGTGAGGCCCGCGCGGCTCGCCACGTCCTGCAGCTCGACGCAGCCCGCGAGGATGCCGAGCAGCGGGTAGGGCTCGCCGACGGGGAGGTGGGTCGGCGCGCTGCCGGACGCCGTGACGGTGACGAACTGGCCCCCGTCGAGCCCGAAGCGGGTGATGACGCGGTTGACCAGCCCCATCGGGTTGCGGGGCAGCACCCCGAGGTGGTCGCCGGTCGCGTAGGTGGCACCGGCGGGCAGCGCGATCTCGAGGTGGCGCACCGAGCGGCCGCCCGGCGTGCCGGCGCGGGCCGTGAGCTCGCGGTTCACCCGCACCGTGGCCGCCTGCGCGCGATAGGACTGCAGGACGGGGCTCGCGGTGCGCCGCTGCTCGAGCGTCACGGACAGCCGCGGTCCGCCGTCGGCCGTCGCCGTCGTCGAGGCGTCCAGGCCCAGGGCGGCACCGAGGCCGTCCCACAGCCCGGCGTACCAGTCCTCGAACTGCGCGTCGAAGTCGCCGCGGGCGTCACCCTCGCCGCGCGGGTACACGCGGGTCGCGCCGCGGGCCTCGAGCCCGCGGTCGACGCGCATGGGCACGGCCTGGTACGTCGCGGCCCAGTCGCGGTTGCCGCACCCGAAGACCGTGTACTTCACGCCTGCGGCCGACGACGCCGCTCCGTCCAGCCAGGCGCAGAACTTCCCCGCGTTGTCCGGCGGCTCCCCGTTGTACGACGAGGTCACGACGACCACCGCACCGTCGGTCGGCAGCTCGCCCACGGCCTCGTCCAGCGCGGCGGTACGTGCGGTGTAGCCGCGGTCGCTCGCGTCGCGGGCGATGCGGGTGGCGAGGTCCTCGGCGGCGCCCAGGTTCGAGCCGAACAGCACGAGCAGCGGGGTGCCGTGACGATCCGGGGAGGCGACCGGGAGGGACGCCGCCCGCGGCTCGGGGATGCTGACGACGGGCCGCTCTGCCGACCCCCACGTCCGGCCCACCCGGGGCCGCACGGTGATCGTGAGCCCGTCGGGCTTGATGGTCAGCGACTCCTTGATCTTCAGCTGGTAGTTCGCGTGGTCGACGAGCTCGAAGCGCTGGAGGACCATGCCGAGCACGAGGACCGCTTCCTGCAGCGCGAACTGCCGCCCGATGCACGCCCGCTGGCCCGAGCCGAACGGCCGGTAGGCGTTGGGCGGCAGCGCGTCGAGGCGCTCCGGGGCCATGTGGTCGGGGTTGAACTCCCGCGCGTCGGTGCCCCAGACCTCCGGCAACCGGTGCAGCATCGGGGTCAGGGCGACGATCCCCGTGCCCGGGTCGAACGGGCCGTACCCGCCGACGGTCTCACCCGGGGTCCTCGCCTGGCGCGTGAACGCGGGCGCGGTCGGCCAGAGCCGCAACGTCTCGTCGAGGATCTGGCGCACGTAGCCGAGCCGGCCGATCTGCGCCACGGTCGGCGCGGCGCTGGGGTCGGTGCCCAGCACGCGGTCGACCTCCTCCTGGGCGCGCGCCACGACATCGGGGTTCTTGAGCAGGAAGGCGATCGCGAACGAGAGGAGCCCGCTCGTCGTCTCGTGGCCGGCGATCAGGAAGGTGCCGCACTGCGCCACGATGTTGTGGTCGGGCAGCGTGTTCCCCTGCTTGTCGGTGCCGACCAGCATGTGTCCGAGCAGGTCGGTGCCCGGATCGCCGGAGGCGCGCCGCTCCTTGACGATCGTGTCGATCGTGTCGTCCATGTACTTCGCGTTCGCCAGGAACCGCTGCTGGGCGCCCCGACGGACCTTGACCTGGATCGGGAGCATCTGCTGGCGCTTGAGGCTCTCGGAGAGCGACTCCATCATCGCCTCGACGAACGGGTGCTGGGTGTCGCGGTAGAAGGAGTTGAAGCGGTAGCCGAAGCCGCACAGCGCGATGGTGTCGAGCGTCAGACGGGTCATGTCGCCCGCGACGTCGATCGGCTCGCCGGGGTTGAGCCGCTCCCACTTGAGCATCAGCTGCTGGGCGATATCGACCATCGGGTCGAGGTAGCCCTTCATCGCCCAGGTCGAGAAACTCGGCAGCAGGATGTCGTGCGCGGACTTCCACAGCGGGTCGGCGGTGTCCGCGGTGAAGAGACCGGCGCTGGTGTGGGTCTTGCGGATCTCGCGCTGGCCGGTGCCGACGAGCTTGTCGAAGCGGCTGTCGTCGCACAGGTCCTGCACCATCTCGAGACCGGAGACGACGTACGTCGTCCCGCCGGGCGTGTGCAGCTGGAAGATCGTGCCGTACTCGTCGGCCAGCTCCATGATGCTCTGGATCAGCCGATGCGTGTCGACGTCGCGCATGTTGCCGACGACGGGCAGCGGCTTCGGGCCCGGGATGTCGGAGAGCGGGCGGGAGGCGGCGGGCTGCCCAGCGGTGGTCGTGGCTGCCGTCGTCGACGCCGGGGTGGTCATGGCTCGCTCCTCGGGGTGGGCACGGGGGTGACGGTGGTGGGCGCCGCGGATCCGGGCGCGCTCGCGGCCGGCTGTTCGAGGCGGCCGCGGCGGTCGTGGCGCAGGAGCACGACCGCGACGATGACCACCCAGGCCGGCAGCACGAGCAGGCTCGCGGGGTGGTCGGTCGCCGTGATCAGCAGCCAGGTCGCGAGCACGTAGCCGGCGATCGCCGCGCCGCGGGGCATGACGCCCGCGCTGCGCAGCAGCGTCGTCGTGGTCAGCGCGAACATGCCGGCACCGCGCACGGAGAACACGAAGACCAGGCCGTAGCCGAGCCCGGACAGGGCGCGCGCGGCCTCGGGAGACAGCGGCGGACCGCCGCCGATGGTCGTCACGAGCACCGGCGTCGCGAGGGCGGCCGTGCCCGCGAAGAGCAGGGCGACGAACAGGACCCCGGACAGCAGGTTGAGGCCGTTCGCCATGGCCGAGGGCGCCGGCTCCAGCGAGTCGAGCACGGAGCGCAGGGCGACGACGAACCAGAGGAACGCGATCCCGGCCAGCGGCACGAGGTAGAGGGCCACGGCGGTGACGACGGTGTTGCCGGCCCCGTCGTAGAACGTCCCGTACGCGGCGTCGGGGGCGCCGAGGTGCGGCACGCCGTTCACCACCACGAGGGCGGCGACGAACAGGCCCGAGAAGACGAGACCCATCACCGCGGCGAGCCGCGGCGTCGCGGGTTTCACCGCTCGTCCTGCACGGGCTCGGCCTGCAGGTCCTCCAGGACCCGCAGCAGGTCGAGCGTGCCGGAGAACGCCTGCTCCCGGCCGGTCTCGGTGATCACGGTGCCCTCCAGGCGCCCGTCGGGGGTGCGGAGGAGATCGACGGTCAGCTGCATGCCGGCCTCCTCTCCGCTCGTCAGCGTCGAGCGTGCGGCGAGGAGGGGACGGACGCCCCGGCCGGACCTTCCAGTCGGGTTTCCAGTCGCGAGCGCAGCTCGCGCCGGGATGTCACGCCGAGCTTCGCGTAGACGTTGCTGAGGTGGTACGCGACGGTGCGCGGGGTGATGTAGAGGTCGCTCCCGACCTCGCGGTTCGTGAGCCCCCGCGCGACGAGGGCGACGACGGCCTCCTCGTGCGGGGTCAGCCCGAGCGCGCCGGGATCGCTGCTGGTCGGCGCCGGCGTGAGCCCGGCCGCGTGCAGCAGCTCCTCGGCGCGGGCACACCACGGCGCGGCACCGAGGCGGGCGAGGGTGTCGCGGGCGGTGCGCAGGAGGTCGACGCCGGCCCGGCGCTCGCCGGCCGCGAGCAGGCGGCGCCCGATCTCGGTCTCCAGGCGGGCCACCGCGTGCGGGGCGACCACGTCGGCGACGCCCGCCTCGGCCACCGAGCGCCGGGCGGCCCCGAGCCGGACCCGCAGCCGCGCGACGTCGACGGCGTACCGGCCGGTCGCCCGCGGGGCAAGGGCGTCGAGCGCCGCCGCGGCCTCGTCGACCCGGCCCAGGGACAGCAGCGCCTCGGCCTCGAGCACCCGCGGGGCGAGCACCCCGAGGCCGTCGGCCGCCGCTCGCACCGCAGGCTCCTGCGCCGGCGCGAGCGCCCGCAGCACCCCGTGGGGATCGTCCTCGACCTCCGCGAGCACCGCCCCCGCGACCGACGTGCACAGGTCGACGCCCCACCAGTGCGGGCCGTGCGCCGCCGCCGCCGCGAGGTGGGTCCGCGCCTCGTCCCCGCGTCCCCGGATCGCCAGCGCCTCCGCCGCGAACGCGTGCGCGAGCGCGCCGGGCAGCGCCGTTCCCCCGTCGCGGGCGAGCGTGATCGCCAGCTCGAAGCCCTCGACCACGCCCTCGGTGACCCCGATCCGGTCCGCGACCGCCGGGCGGAAGGCCAGGGCGAGGGCCAGTGCGCGCACCGGCTCACCCGCCCGCGCGCGGTGGACCGCCTCGTCGAGGTGCAGCGACGCCGTCGCGTCGTCGCCGCCGAGCGTCGCGAGCATCCCCCGCAGGGTCAGCGCGTCGACCGGCGGTCCGCGCCCGTCGTCGCCCCCGGCGCCGTCGAGGATCGCCCGGGCGTCGTCGCCGCGTCCTGCGACCGCGAGCCCCACGATCAGCGCCAGCCCCGCCGGGAGGCGGACGTCGTCACCGCGGGCGGGGTGGGCGAGCGCGACGCCGGCGGACTCGATCGCCCGCGCCGGGTCGCCGCGCAGGAGATGCAGCACCGCGAGGTGGGCCGCGGCGCCGGAGCGCGCCCGGTCGCCCGGCCGTCCCGCGCCCGGATCGCCCGTCGCCAGCGCCGCCTCCAGGCGCTCGTGGGCCACGCCGAACCGTCCGGTGACGAGCGCCAGCTGGCCGAGCACCGCGGTGCGCCAGGGCCCCGGCCGGCAGCCCTCGACCGCGCCCTCGAGGGCCACGGCCCGCGCGACCTCGCCGTCCGCGAGCAGCCGGGACACCGCCGCGAGCAGCCGGCGCTCGCGGTCGTCCGCGTCGGTGCTGAGATCGGAAGCCGCGCGCAGGAGGTCGGCCGCCTCGGAGCCGGCGAGGGCCGCGCCCGGCTCGGCGACCAGGTCCTCGAGCTCGGCGGCGAGCTCCGGATCCGGGCCGGCGGCCGCCGCGACCCGGTGGTCGAGGGCGGCGCGTCCCGAGAGGAGACCGGCCGACGCCGCGTGCAGCGCGCGGCGCCGCATCGGCGGCAGGTCCCCACGGATCGCGGCCCGCACGAGGGGGTGCACGAACCCGATCCGGACCGTCGGCCCGCCGGGGAGCTCCTCGAGCAGGCCCATCCCCACCGCCTCGTCGAGGGCGGCAGCGGGGTCGTCGAGGCCCGCGACGGCGGCGGCGAGCGTGAGCGGGGCGCTCTCGCCGAGCACCGACGTCGCGACCACCAGCGCCTCGGTCGCCGGCGCCGCACGGGCGAGGCGCACGAGCACGACCGACGCGAGGCTGCGCGGCGCCGGCAGCGCGTCGGCGCTGCCCGCGAGCACCTCGGGCGGCAGTTCCTCCAGCAGCGCCCGCGCGTGCAGCGGGTGGCCCCGGGTGTGGCGCCACAGCCGCTCGGCGGCGCCGGTGGCCCCCAGCGGACGACCGACGGCGGCGGCGAGCTCGGAGAGCTCCGCGGGCTCGAGACCCTCGAGGCGCACGCGGCGGATCGCCCGACCCGCGGCCGGGAGGCGCTCCCACCAGGCGTCGGCGGGGCCCGGTTCCCGCGCGCCGGGCCCGGTCCCGGCCACCCGCACGCCGGCCAGCACGAGGACCCGGTCGTGGCGCAGCCGTCGCAGCGTGAACACCAGGACCCGCACCGAGGCCGGGTCGGCCCACTGCAGGTCGTCGAGCACCAGCAGCACCGGGTCCTCCCCGGGCCGGTCGTCCGGCAGGGCGCCCAGCGCACCGAGCAGGTCGGCGCCCACGGCCAGCGGGTCGGCCCGCGGGTCGCGGTCGGGGCGAAGCAGCGGGAAGCGGTCCAGCAGGGCCGGTGGGAGATCCGTCAGGAGCTGGTCGAGCAGCCCGTGCGCGAGCCCGACCTCCGCGGCGTCGCCGGTGGCGGTGAGGACGGCGGACGCCCGACGCCCGGCGACGGCGCGCGCGAGCACCGCGCTCTTGCCGGCGCCGGCCTCGCCCTCCACCCACACGACCCCCGGTCGCCCGGCGCACGCGTCGTCCCAGGCCTCATCGATGAGCGCCAGCGGGCCGCGGCGCCCGACGAACACGGGAGCCGACGCCGCACGCCGTGGCCACGACCCCCCGGAGTGCGCGCTCATGAGGGCGACCTGAGCGCACCCGTCGTTTCCTGTCCAGGCCCACTTCCGCGGGAGACCGGGTGATCGCCCTGCGTGATCGCAGGTCAGCGGCGCACGGACAGCCCCACGCGCTGGAACTCCTTGAGGTCGGAGTAACCGGTCTTGGCCATCGCGCGACGCAGGGCGCCGAAGAGGTTCATCGTGCCCGCGCCGGAGCGGGCGGGTCCGGTGAGGACGGTCGCCAGGTCGGGTGCGACGGTGGGCACACGGGTGATCCCGCTGCGGGGCAGCGACGGGTGCGCGGCCGACGCCGTCCAGTACCAGCCCGCGCCCGGGGCCTCCTCGGCCGCGGCGAGCTGCTCGCCGAGCATCACCGCGTCCGCCCCGCAGGCGATGGCCTTCGCCATGTCGCCGGACGTGCCCATGCCGCCGTCGGCGACGACGTGGACGTAGCGCCCGCCGGTCTCGTCGAGGTAGTCGCGCCGTGCGGCGGCCGTCTCGACGAGCGCGGTGGCCATCGGCACCCCGATGCCCAGCACGGCGTCGGTCGACGTGGCCGCACTCTGCCCGTAGCCGACGATGACGCCGGCGGCGCCGGTGCGCATGAGGTGCATGGCGGTGCGGTAGTCGGCGACCCCGCCCGCGACGACGGGGATGTCGAGCCCGTCGATGAAGTCCTCGAGGTCGAGCGGACCCTCGGGGGTGCCGTCGTCCTCGCCCCCGACGTGCTCGGCCGAGATGATCGTCCCCTGCACGACGAGCACCTCGACACCTGCGGCCAGCAGGGTCGGCGTGAGCTCCCGGGCGTGCTGCGGGCTCACCCGCGCCGCGACGGTGGCGCCGCCGCCCCGGATCCGCTCGAGCGCCTCGGTGAGCAGCGCGGGCTGCACCGGCGCGGCGTGCAGGCGCTGCAGCTCGGCGACGGCGTCCGCGGGGTCGGTGGCGGCGCGGGCGACCACCTCGGCCAGCGCCTTCTCCGCCTCGGCGTGCCGGGCCCACAGGCCCTCGGCGTTGAGGACGCCGAGGCCCCCGAGCCGTCCGACCTCGGCGGCGGTGGCCGGGGAGACCACGGCGTCCGTCGGGTGCGTCAGCAGCGGGAGCTCGAAGCGGTACGCGTCGAGCTGCCAGGCCGTCGACACCGCCGACGACGAGCGCGTCCGGCGGGACGGGACGATGTCGAGATCGTCGAACACGTAGCTGCGCTGGGCGCTGCGGCCCCGACCGATCTCGACCTGCTCGCGCACGCGGGAGGTCCTTCCTGGCTAGCGCGCGCCGTAGTTCGGCGCCTCGGCGGTCATGGTGACGTGGTGCGGGTGCGACTCGGCGAGCCCGGCGGCGGTGATGCGCACCATGTGCGCCCGCTGCAGCTCCTCCGTGGTCCGCGAGCCCGTGTAGCCCATGGCCGCCCGCAGTCCGCCGACGAGCTGGTGGGCCACCTGGGCCAGCGGCCCCCGGAAGGGTACGCGCCCCTCCACGCCTTCGGGCACCAGCTTGTCGTCGGAGAGGACGTCGTCCTGGAAGTAGCGGTCCTTGGAGTAGGAGCCCTGCCGACCGCGGGTCTGCATCGCCCCCAGCGACCCCATCCCGCGGTAGGTCTTGAACTGCTTGCCGTCCAGCAGGACGAGGTCGCCCGGCGTCTCCGCGGTGCCGGCCAGCAGCGACCCGAGCATCACCGTGCTCGCGCCGGAGGCGAGCGCCTTCGCGATGTCGCCGGAGGACTGCAGCCCGCCGTCGCCGATGACCGGGACACCGGCCGGCGACGCGGCCGCCGCGGCCTCGTGGATCGCGGTGATCTGCGGGACGCCGACCCCGGCGATGACGCGCGTGGTGCAGATCGAGCCCGGCCCGACGCCGACCTTGATGGCGTCCGCGCCCGCGTCGACCAGCGCCTGGGCGCCCGCCCGGGTGGCGACGTTGCCGCCGACGACCTCGACGCGCTCGCCGAGCTCCTGCTTGAGCTTCGCGACCATCGCCGTGACCGCGCGGGAGTGCCCGTGCGCGGTGTCGACGACCAGGACGTCCACGCCGGCGTCGACCAGGGCCATGGAGCGCGACCAGGCGTCGTCGCCGACACCCACCGCCGCGCCGCAGAGCAGGCGGCCGTCGGGGTCCTTCGTGGCCATCGGGTACTGCTCGGTCTTGACGAAGTCCTTGACCGTGATCAGCCCGCGCAGGATCCCGGCGCCGTCGACGAGCGGGAGCTTCTCGATCTTGCGTCGGCGCAGCAGGCCGAGCGCGGCCTCGGCCGTCACGCCCACCTGCGCGGTGACGAGGTCCTCGGAGGTCATGACCTCGCGCACGCGACGCGAGTGGTCGACCTCGAAGCGCATGTCGCGGTTGGTGATGATGCCGACCAGCCGGCCGGACCCGTCGACGACCGGCAGCCCCGAGATGCGGAACTTGGCGCACAGCGCGTCGACCTCGGCGAGGGTGTCCTCGGGCGAGCAGGTCACCGGGTCGGTGACCATGCCGGCCTCGGACCGTTTGACGACCTCGACCTGCGCCGCCTGCGCCTCCGCCGGCAGATTGCGGTGGAGCACGCCCATGCCGCCCTGGCGGGCCATCGCGATGGCCATCCGCGACTCGGTGACGGTGTCCATCGCCGAGCTCACGAGCGGGACGCGCAGGGTGACCCGGCGGGTCAGCCGCGCGGACGTGTCGGCCTCGGAGGGCACCACGTCGGACTCGGCCGGCAGGAGCATGACGTCGTCGAAGGTCAGGCCGAGCAACGCGAACTTCTCGGGCAACCCGGGCTCGGTCAACACCATGCGGTCAATCGTAGTCGCGCCGCCGACCGGTCCCCCGGGCGTGCGGACCGCCGCCGCGTGACGCTCGCCGCGAGACGGGTAAATTGCTGGTCGTGCCGTACGAAGCGTTGCCGCCCGATCCGTTCGCGGGAGATCCCGCGGACCCCGCCCGCGCGCTCGGGGGGCCGGACGCCGACGCCGCCGACGACGCGCCCCTCGACGACGCCGAGCGCGACGAGGTGGTGGCCGACCTCGGCGACCTCGCCGTGTTCGAGGCCCTGCTGGCGCCCCGCGGCGTCCGTGGCGTCGTGGTCGACTGCGAGGACTGCTCCGAGCAGCACTACCACGACTGGGACCTCCTGCGGGCGAGCCTCCAGCAGCTCCTCGACGAGGGCCACATGCGTCCGCACGAGCCCCCGTTCGACCCGGACCCGGCGTCCTACGTCACCTGGGAGTACTGCCGCGGGTTCGCGGACGCGACGCTCGCGGAGTAGCCCTCCTCCTCACGCACGAACGGCCCGGTCCCCTCGCGGGGGCCGGGCCGTTCGGCGTTCGGAGTGGGTCAGCCCGTCGTGGTCGTCGCACCGGGGCTGGAGGACATCCCGTTGGTGGTCGTCCCGCCGGGCGGCGGCGGGGGCGGGGCGTCGTCGCCGTCCTGCGGGGTCGCCGGCACTTCCTGGGGCTCCGACTGGGTCGGTGCCGACTCCTCCGGTGTCGCCGCGGCCGGGGCCTCCGGGCTCGGGCTCGCGGGGTCGTCCGCGGTCTGCTGCCCTGCGCCCGACGACGGCGCCGTGCTCGGCTCGGAGCCGGCGGGCTCGCGGGACGAGGGCGAGGGGTCGGACTCGATCGAGCTCTGAACCCGGTCGCGCTCCTGGACCAGCGGGGCCCGCTGCTCGGGGGCGACCTGCGGGATGGCGATGTTGGCCTGGGCCAGCTCGTTGCGGGCCGCCGCGGTGTCGCCCCGCGCCAGGGCGCCGTTGGCGGCCTCGATGCGGGTGCGGACCTCCTCGACGCGCTCGACACCCTGCGCGCGCTCGGCGAAGAAGACCTTGGAGACGCCCCAGAGCGTGTCGCCCGGCATCGCGCCGTGGACCGCGACCGTCAGCCCGGCACAGGCGACGGCAGCCGCCACCGCGGCGATCGCGAACGGCATGCGTCGTCGGCCGCGCGAGCGCAACCGGTCGCGCGACTCGTGCCCGGCGGCGACGGCCTCGGCCGCCTCGTCCAGGGACACGAGCTCCGGCATCGGGTCGGCCTCGATGTCCGCCCGCCACGCGGCGAGGATCGCCGCGAGGCGGTCGTCGTCGTCGGAGCCGCCGAATCCGTAGCCGTCAGCCCCTCCGCCGGCACCGCCGGCGAGCGCGTCGATCAGGGCGTCGTCCGCCCGGACCGCTGCGAGGTCGACGGGGCCGTCGACGAGGTCGCCCTCCGACCCGCCCGACGCCCGGTGGCCGCCCACTCAACTCACCTCTTCCGAGATCGCGGACACGGCGGTCCGCAGCTTCGACAGGGCCCGGTGCTGTGCCACCCGCACAGCGCCGGGAGTGGATTCGACCGCTTCCGCGGTCTCCTCCGCCGACAATCCAACGACGACACGCAACACGAGGATTTCCCTCTGTTTGGGGGGAAGCGTGTCGAGCAGTTGACCCATCTGGACGGACAACGCGCCGTTCAGTGCACGCTGCTCGGGGCCGTCCCGGGGATCGAGCTCCTCGGGGAGCTCCTCCACCGGCTCGGAGCGGCTGCGGGCGACCGAACGGTGGGCGTCGACCACCTTGTGGGCGGCGATGCCGTAGACGAACGCGAGGAACGGGCGACCCTGGTCGCGGTAGCCCGGCAGCGCTGTCAGCACGGCGAGACACACCTCCTGGGCCACGTCGTCGGCGGAGACCGCCGACCGTTCCTGCCGGCCGATGCGCGCGCGGCAGTACCGCACGACCAGCGGCCGGATGATCGCGAGAACGCGGTTGAGAGCCGAACGGTCGCCGTCGTTGGCGGCGGCCACCAGACCCTCGAGGTCGTTCCCTACTTCGCTCATCGCTGCGCGTGGCCCCGGTGTTACGCGGGGCGGTGGCACCGGGCGCATCGGCGTCGGCTCCACCGCCGGACGGTCCGACGGTCCGGCCGAGGTGAGGTGACCGGTCGACGGGTTGGTCGGATCAGCGTAGCGGGCGGTCGGCGGGCCCTGCGCGGCCCAGGAAGCAGGAGGTGCGACGTTCGCCCGATCCGGGCCACGCCACCGATCCGCCGCGCGGTGCACCGCGCGAGGGATCCCGAACACCGGCGTCGGGACGTCGTCGGCGTGCGTCCCTCGGGTCACGTCGCCGGCACCCCCCGAACGGCCGTCGTTCCGGTAAGCGGTCAGGAGACCAGGCCCCGTCGGAAGCCGTGCGCCACGGCCTGCGCACGGTCACGAACGCCCAGCTTGCGGAACAGGCGGCGGGCGTGGGTCTTCACGGTGTCCTCGGAGAGGTAGAGCTCGCGGCCGATCTGGCCGTTGCTCTTGCCCTGGGCCATGCCGCGCAGGACCTGCAGCTCCCGCTCGGTGAGCTGGACGCCGGAGTCGGCCGGGGTGCGCGGGGCGGGCACCGAGGTGCTCGCGAGCGTGTGGGCGAGCGCGGCGACGAGCTCGGGGCGCGAGGCGTCCCAGCGCAGGTAGCCGCGGGCACCGCCGGCGATCGCGGCGGCGATGCTGCCGGAGTCGTCGGGAGCACCGAAGACGATGACGTTGGCCTGCGGGTGGGCGGCCACCAGGCGGCGCGTGGCCTCGACACCCGTGGGCACCGCGCGCTGGGTGCCGACGAGCACGACGTCGACGGTCTGCCGCGAGAACCGCGTGAGCAGCTCGTCGCCGTGGGCGACGCAGTCGATGCGGTGGACCCCCGGGACCGCGGACATCACCCTCGTGAGGCCTTCACGGACGCTGCGACGATCGTCGCAGATCAGAACCGTGGTCACGGGAGCTCCTTTCTGCACGGACGCAGCAGCCGATGAGCGAGCACTCTCCCCCATCGGCACCCGGAGCGACGAGCTTGACCCGCCGTCGGCGCTCTTTTCGCCGGGCCGCGTCGGCCCCGGCTCGCGTCCGCGGTCGAGTCCCCGCTCGACGTGCCGGTCCATGCGCTCTCCTCACGACGGGCGCAGGGCAGTCCACGCCTCGATGGGGCCGAGGGCCACCACGGCCTCCCGACTCCGCCCGGTACGACGACCGGAGGAGCGTGACGACCCTCCCCCTGTCCAACGTCCCAGCGACCTTACGGTGACGACCGGAGATCCACCGAATACGACCGTCCGGCGACCTCCCGTGTACTCCGCGTGCGGAGGATGATCACGGATCGGAGCCGGTTCGGCAAGCACCCCTGCATGTAGGCGACCGTTCGACGTGAGGGATGGCGCACGTCGCAAGCTCTTGTCCGGTCGCGCGCAACCGCCATAGGGTCCCCGTCGGTGGTCGCGGTCCGCGCCGTCGTGGGCACGGTCAGTGACGGCCACCGGAAGCGCGACCGCACGGAGGCGGACCACACCGACCCCCGTGCGGACGCGCGGAGCAGCCGGACCCACGGGTCCTCGCGTAGGAGGTGGCTCATGGCGGACGTCCGCCGGCTTCCGGGACCCAATGCCGACATCTGGGACTGGCAGCGACTCGGGTCCTGCCGAGGCATGGACAGCGCGTTCTTCTTCCACCCCGACGGTGAGCGCGGCCCCGCCCGCGCGCACCGGGAGCGCCGGGCGAAGGCGGTCTGCCGCGACTGTCCGGTGGTCGAGCCGTGCCGTCGGCACGCCATCGCCGCCGGCGAGCCCTATGGCATCTGGGGCGGCATGTCGGAATCCGAGCGGGTCGCGGTCGCCACCGGGCGCCCGCGCCGTCTCACGAGCGGCTGAGCCGCTTCCCGACCCCCGCACACACGACGGGCCCCACCGCGGCTGCGGTGGGGCCCGTCGTGCTTCGTGCAGGTCTGTCAGTGGCCGTGCCCGTGACCGTGGCCGTGGCCACCGCCCGCGGCGGCGGGCTCCTCGTCCACGGGCTTGTCCACCACGGCACTCTCCGTGGTCAGGACCATGCGCGCGATGGAGGTGGCGTTCTCCAGCGCGGAGCGCGTCACCTTGACCGGGTCGATGATCCCGGTCGCCATGAGGTCGCCGTAGGTGCCGGCCGCGGCGTCGTAGCCGGTGCCCCAGCCCGCCTCGGCGACGCGCGCGGCGACGACCGAGCCCTCGAGCCCCGCGTTGCGGGCGATGGCCCGCAGCGGCGCCGAGAGCGCCCGGCGCACCAGGGCCACGCCCGTGGCCTCGTCGCCGGTGCGGCCGAGGCCGTCGGCGAGCTCGGCCGAGGCGTGCAGCAGCGCGCTGCCGCCGCCGGGGACGATGCCCTCCTCGACCGCCGCGCGCGTGGCGGCGATCGCGTCCTCGATGCGGTGCTTGCGCTCCTTCATCTCGGTCTCGGTGGCCGCGCCGACCTTGATGACCGCGACGCCGCCGGAGAGCTTCGCCAGCCGCTCGTGGAGCTTCTCGCGGTCCCAGTCGGAGTCGGTCTCGTCGATCTCCCGCCGGATCTGGGCGACGCGGGCGTCGACGGCGTCCTTGGAGCCGCCACCCTCGACGAAGGTGGTGGTGTCCTTGGTGATCACCGCGCGGCGCACGCTGCCGAGCACCTCGGGACCGGCGTCGGCCAGCTTGGTGCCGGTCTCGGGGTTGACCACCGTCGCGCCGAGCGCGGCGGCGAGGTCGTCCATGAACGCCTTGCGGCGGTCGCCGAAGAACGGCGCCTTGACCGCGGCGACCTTCACCGTCTTGCGGATCGAGTTCACCACGAGCGTCGAGAGCGCCTCGGCCTCGACGTCCTCGGCGACGATCAGCAGCGGCTTGCCCGCCTCGACGACCTTCTCCAGCAGCGGGAGGAGGTCCTGGATGGCGCTGATCTTGTCGCGGTGCAGCAGGACCTGAGCGTCCTCGAGCACCGCCTCCATGGAGTCGTTGTCGGTGACGAAGTAGGGCGAGATGTAGCCCTTGTCGAACTGGAGACCCTCGGTGACCTCGAGCTCGGTCGCGAGCGTCGAGGCCTCCTCGACGGTGATGACGCCGTCCTCGCCGACCTTCTCCATGGCCTCGCCGATGAGGTCGCCGATCGTCTGGTCGCGGGACGCGACCGCGCCGACGGCGGCGATGCCCTGACGGCCGTCGACCGGGGTGGCGCGCGAGCGCAGCACCTCGGTGATCTTCTCGGTGGCGGCGACCATGCCGGCCCCGAGCGCGGTGGGGTTGGCGCCCGCGGCGAGGTTGCGCAGGCCCTCGGCGACCAGCGCCTGGGCGAGGACCGTGGCCGTCGTGGTGCCGTCGCCGGCGACGTCGTTGGTCTTGGTGGCGACATTCTTCGCCAGCTGCGCACCGAGGTTCTCGAAGGGGTCCTCGAGCTCGATCTCGCGGGCGATGGTGACGCCGTCGTTGGTGATCGTCGGACCACCGAACTTCTTCTCCAGCACGACGTGGCGCCCCCGCGGTCCGAGGGTCACCACGACCGCACCGGCCAGCTGGTCGACGCCGCGCTCCAGGGCGCGGCGGGCGGTCTCGTCGAACGTGATCTGCTTGGGCACTGACCTACCTTTCGTGACGCGAGACGACGCCGCCCCGGTCACCCCGTCCGGGGCCACCGGGGCGGCATCGCTGTGCTCTGTGGAGCGGCGTCGTTAGTTGACGACCGCCAGCACGTCGCGCGAGGAGAGGATCAGGTAGTCCTCGCCGTTGTACTTGATCTCGGTGCCGCCGTACTTCGAGAACACGACGACGTCACCCACCGCGACGTCGAGCGGGATGCGGTTCCCGTTGTCGTCCACGCGGCCCGGGCCCACGGCCAGGACCTTGCCCTCCTGGGGCTTCTCCTTGGCCGTGTCCGGGATGACGATGCCGGACGCGGTCGTGGTCTCGGCCTCGCTGGCCTGCACCACGAGCTTGTCCTCGAGCGGCTTGATGTTCACGCTGGCCACGTCGGTGACCTCCACCTGTCTGGGGTCGGAGCGGTATACGCCGGAAACGATCTCCACGGCGCCGGCGGTCCGTCCCGTCGTCGCGGGTGCCGGGGCGGCTCCGACGCCGTGCTGCTGGCACTCTATCCCCGAGAGTGCCAGGTCATCAACGAGGGTCTGACCTGGGCGGGTCGCCGGCCGGTTCGCCGCCGGGCGGCCGCTTCATCGTGTGCGCGTCCGCACCCGAGGAGTAGTAGCGGCGGCGGGTGCCGACGATCTCGAACCCCGTGACGCGGTAGAGGTGCTGCGCGGCCCCGTTGTCGGTGCGCACCTCCAGGTACGTGGTCGCACCGATCCGGTCGGCGGCGGCGAGCAGGCCGTCGAGCACGGCGCGCCCGATGCCGCGTCCCTGGTGGCCGGGGTCCACCCCGATCGTGTGGATCTCGGCCTCGGCCTGCTGCCCGAGCCGCGCCGGGAGCAGGGCGATGCCGCCGTAGCCGACGAGCTCCCCCGCGCTGCGGGCGGCGAGGTAGACGTGGCCGGCGCGGAGCTCGTCGCGGAACGCCCGCGCGCTCCACGGGTCGTCGCCGGGGAACAGGACGGCCTCGAGCTGCGCGCACCGGTCGGCGTCGTCGGGGGTCAGGGCGTCGACGACGACGTCGGTGCTGGTCATGCGCGCGTGACGGTCTTCGGCGCGCCGGGCGGGATCGCGTCGGGGCGGCGCAGGTAGAGCGGCGACAGTGGAGCGGGCGGCGTTCCCGCGCGCAGGGCGGCCGCGGCGACGGCGACCAGTCCGGAGGGCGTGGGGCCGGGCACCTCGCCCCCGGCGCCGAGCTGGTGTGCCGCGTCGCCCACGACCCGGTCCACCGGTCCGAGGTCGGCCTCCAGGCGCTCGGCGAGCACGGCGGGCGCCACGACCTCGGGGCCGTGGGTACGGACCCCGTCGACCACGAGGCTCCAGTAGACCTCGCGGCGGCGGGCGTCGGTGACGACCAGGATCCGTCCCGGCAGGCCCGCGGCCATCGCGTCGTGGGTGCCGACGCCGTGCACCGGGATGCCGAGCGCGTCGCCCATCGCCGCCGCGGTGACGAGCCCGACGCGCAGGCCCGTGAACGGCCCGGGGCCGAGTCCGACGACGACGGCGTCCAGCTCGCGGCGGGTGCGTCCGGCCTCGGCCAGCGCGTCGCGGACCGCGGGGGCGAGGAGCTCGGCGTGAGCCCGGGCGCCGACTCCGTCGCGGGCGGCGAGGGTGACGGGGGGTCCGTCCGGACCCAGCTCGACCACACCCGCGGTGATGCGGGCGGTGGCGGTGTCGAGAGCCAGGACGAGCACGCCCGAGACCCTACGAGCCGGGGTCCCCGCCGCCGACGAGGCGGGCGGGGCCCTCGAGCACGGCGAGCCTGCAGTCGAGATCCCCACCCGCCCCGTCGGGCGTCCCGGTGCGGTCCAGCCGGACCGTCAGGTGCTCGGCGGCGAGGTGCTCGGCGACGCCCTCGCCCCACTCGATCACCACGGCGGCACGGGTGAGGTCGGTGTCGAGGTCGAGGTCGTCGATCTGGGCGGCGACGTCGCGGGGGTCCGGGTCGCCGCTCGTCCCGACCCCGAGCCGGTAGGCGTCGACGTGGACGAGCACGACCCCGCGGCCGCCCAGGGCGGCGGGCAGCGGCGGGTGCTCGCGGGCGATGACGAAGGTCGGGGACGTCACCGGGCCCTCGACGCCGAGGCCCTCGCCGATGCCGGCGGCGAGGCACGTCTTGCCGGCCCCGAGCGGGCCCGCGAGCACGACGAGGTCGCCGGGCTGCAGGCGCGTGCCCAGCTCGTGCCCGAGGGCCGTCGTGTCCGCCGCGGTGGGCAGCACGACGCGCCGCCCCGCCCCCACGGCTCCCGGCCGGGTCACGCCCGTCGCCGCGGTCGTCGCAGTCCCCGGCGCGGCCGGTCGTCCGACGCGGCGCGGCCGGGGCGCAGGCGGCGCAGGACCTGGGTGCGGTGGGTGCAGCGGCGCAGGAGCTCGAGCAGGGCGGCGTCGAACTCGCCGGGCTGCTCGAGCATCGCCATGTGCCCGGCGCCCTCGAGGGGCAGGAGCTCGGCGTGCGGCATCTCCGCGGCGATCAGCTCGGAGTGCTCGTACGGGATCATCCGGTCCAGAGTCCCGCCCGCGACCAGCACCTCGCACTGGGAGAGCCCCGCGAGCGCCGCGCGGCGGTTGTGCGTGGACAGGGTGTTGGCGAACGAGGTGAGCGCGTCGAGCGGGGTGGAGGCGATCGTCCGGTCGACCAGGTTCACCAGCGCCGGGTCGGTGGAGCGGTCACCGAACGACAGGCCCTGCACGAACGCCCAGATGACGTTGCCGGCGGCCCGCCGCACGCGGTCGGCGAAGGCGGGCTGCCAGTGCGCCACCCGCCCCAGCACGTTGACCGTCGGGTTGCGGTGCGACAGCACGGCCTGCTTGAGCCCGCCGGCCATGACGTCGCCCGCCGAGGTGCAGACCAGTGCCACGCCGGCGACGCGTTCCGTGAACAGCTTCGGGTGGCGCTCGGCCAGTGCCATGATCGTCATGCCGCCCATGGAGTGCCCCACCAGCACGATCGGGCCCTCGGGGACGACGGAGCGCAGGATCGCGTCGAGATCGGCGCCGAGCTGGGCGATCGTGCACGAGCGCGCGCTCGCCTGGCCGGAGCGGCCGTGGCGTCGCTGGTCGTAGAGCACGGTGCGTACCGCGGGCTCGGTGAGCTCGGAGAGCATCCGGCGCTGGAAGTGCCAGCACTTGCGGTCGAGGGCGAACCCGTGGACGAGCACGACGGTCAGCTCGGCCTTCGCGCCCGGGGTGACCGGGTCGACCTCCTCCACCGAGAGCCGCACACCGTCGTCCGCGGCGACGGACGACTCGCGGCCCGGCGGGAGCATGCCGAGCTTCGAGGGGTGGGCCTGCTCCTCCTCGGAGAGGCGCGCCCGCTGGCGCAGGATGCGGTTGCGGGCCCGGCCGGCCCCGACCGCACCCGCCGCGGCGGCGCCGCCCAGCACCGCGCCGGCCACGGCCCCCGCGACGCCGCCCGGGGAGACGCGGTGGTCGTGGCGTCCGTCGTCGCTCATGGGCGGGACCCGGAGGTCCGGGTGACGCGGGGACGGCAGCCGACGCCCGTGACGACCTCGTAGTGGATGGTGTCGAGCCAGCGCGCCCACTCGGCGGCCGTCGGCTCGCCCGCGTCGCCGGGGCCGAAGAGGACGACCTCGTCGCCCGGGGCGACGGCCGCGTCTGCGGCGTCGGCGGCCGGACCCAGGTCGACCACGACCTGGTCCATGCACACGCGCCCGACGACCGGTCGGCGCCGACCGGCCAGCTGCACCGTCATCGTCCCTCCGAGCCGTCGGGGCACCCCGTCGGCGTACCCCGTGGGGACCAGTGCGAGTACCCGGTCGCTGGGAGCGACCCATTCGTGACCGTACGAGACACCTTCCCCGGCGGCGATCCGTTTGACCAGCGCGACCCGGGTGCGGAACGTCATGACCGGACGCAGCCCGTGATGGTCCGGAGCCTCGAGCGGGTCGAGGCCGTAGACGGCGATGCCGGGCCGGACGAGGTCGAGGTGCAGGTCGGGGCGGGTGAGCGTGGCCGCGGAGTTCGCCAGGTGCCGCCACGGGGCGGGCCCGCCGAGGCGCGCCGACGCCGTGCGCCAGGCCTCGTCGAGGCGGGCCGCCTGGACGTCGATCGTCGGGTGGGCGGGGGCGTCGGCGTGCGCGAGGTGCGACCAGACGGCGGCGACCTCGACCTCGCCCGCGGACCGGGCGTCCTCGGTGGCGTCGAGCAGCTCGCCCCAGGCCTCGGGCGGGCAGCCGTTGCGGCTCAGCCCGGTATCGATCTTGAGGTGCACGCGGGCGGGCCGGCCGGCGCGGCGCGCCCCGGCGACGACGCCGTCGAGTTCCGGGCGCGACGAGACCCCGAGGTCGACGCCGTCGGCCACCGCGGGCGCGAAGTCCTCGTCGGGCAGGTGCAGCCAGGAGAGCACCGGGGCGTCGATGCCGGCGGCGCGCAGCTCGGCGGCCTCGCCGAGGGTGCAGACGCCGAGCCAGGTGGCGCCGCTCGCGAGGGCGGTGCGCGCGACGTCGACCGCCCCGTGGCCGTAGCCGTCGGCCTTGACCACGGCCATCGTGGCGGCGCCGGACCGCCGGGCGAGGCCGGCGAGCAGGTCGACGTTGTGGGCGAGGGCGTCGAGGTCGATGTGGGCCTCGACGCGGGGGCGGGTGTTCGTCGCGGCTCCGTGGGGGGTCATCCGCGTGCCTCCCGGACCTGGCGGATCGCCGTCGACAGGGCGGCCTGGACGTGCGACGCCGGAACCGGCGAGCCGGGACCGATGTCCGCGCCCGCCCCGATGTCGGCGGCCCTGGCGTGCACGAACGCCGCGCAGCCGCCCGCCCACCAGGGCTCGAGGCCGGCGGCGAGCAGGGCACCGGCGACCCCGGAGAGCACGTCGCCGGAGCCCGCGGTGGCGAGCCAGGCACTCCCCGCGGGGTGCACGAGCACACGTCCGTCGGGGGCCGCGACGACCGTCGCGTTGCCCTTGAGCAGCAGGGTGACCCCGAGGTCGGCGGCCGCGCGCCGGGCGGAGTCGACGCGGTCGTCGGTGAGCTCGGCGACCCGGGCGAACTCCCCGGCGTGCGGGGTGATCAGCACCGGGGCGCCCGCGGCCTTCTCCCGCAGCCCGGCGTGCTGGCCGAGCAGCGTCACCGCGTCGGCGTCGGCGAGCACCGGCAGGCCGGTGTCGAGGACGTCGGCGAGGGTCTGCGCGCCGGCGTCGTCGGTGCCGAGGCCCGGGCCGACGACCCACGCCTGCACGCGCCCTGCCTCGCCGACGGTGTCGGTGGCGACGATCTCGGGCCACGCGGCGCGGACCTCGTCGGCGGCGCTGCCCGCGTACCGGACCATGCCGCTGGTGGACAGCGCCGCGGCCCCGGAGGCGAGGACGGCGGCGCCGGGGTAGGTCCGGGAGCCTGCGGCGATCCCGACGACGCCCTGGCTGTACTTGTCGTCGCCGGGCCCGGGCACCGGCCAGCGCGCGCCGACGTCGGCCGCGTCGAGCACGTCGACCGGGGCGGGCGGGAGCTCGGGGCCGAGGCCGATGTCGATCAGGGTGACGGGGCCGCAGAGGGGCGCGGCGAGCACGTGGACGGGCTTGCGGGCCCCGAACGTCACGGTGGCGGCGGCGCGGACGTGGTGCTCGCCCGGGACGCCGGTGAGCGGGTCGACGCCGCTGGGGGTGTCGACGGCGAGGATCGGGACGTCCGTCGTGCGGGCGGCGTCCACCAGCGTGGCCGCCTCGGGCCGCAGGCCCCCACGAGCGCCGGTGCCGACGATCGCGTCGAGGACGAGGTCGGCGTGGTCCACGGCCACGACGCCGTGCTCGACGTCGGTGACGATGCGTCCGCGCTGTTTCCGCAAGGCCGCGAGCCCCGCGGGGTGCGCGCGGTCCGGGCTCAGCAGCACGGCGGTGACGGCGACGCCGCGCCGGCGCAGCTCGTCGCCGGCCCAGAGCCCGTCGCCGCCGTTGTTGCCGGCGCCGACGAGCACGACGACCCGCCGCCCGGCGACCCCGCCGGTGCGGCGCCGGAGCTCGGCGAGCGCGACCTGCGCGACGCCGTGCGCCGCCCGACGCATCAGCGCGCCCTCGGGAGTGCGCGCGAGCACGGGCTCCTCGGCGGCACCCACCTGCTCGGGCGTCCAGACGCCGTACACCTGGCTGCCTCCTCCGCCGTACGTGCGTGATCCTCTGAGCTACAGCTCAGAAGATCACGCACATAGGACTACTCGACGGTGACGGACTTCGCGAGGTTGCGGGGCTTGTCGACGTCGTAGCCGCGAGCGCGGGCGACCTCGGCGGCGAAGACCTGCAGCGGCACGCTCGCCACGAGCGGCTGGAGCAGGGTGGACACCGCCGGGACCTCGATGAGGTGCTCGGCGAACGGGCGCACCGTCTCGTCGCCCTCCTCCGCCACGACGATCGTGCGGGCCCCGCGGGCCTGGATCTCGCGGATGTTCGAGAGCAGCTTCTGGTGCAGGATCGCGCGCCCCTTGGGCGAGGGCATGACCACCACGACGGGCAGGTCCTGCTCGATCAGCGCGATCGGGCCGTGCTTGAGCTCGCCGGCCGCGAAGCCCTCGGCGTGCATGTAGGCGAGCTCCTTGAGCTTGAGCGCGCCCTCGAGGGCCACCGGGAAGCCGACGTGACGGCCCAGGAAGAGCACCGCCTTCGAGGCGGAGAGCTCGCGCGCCAGCGCGCGGGTCGGCTCGACCACTGTCTGCAGCACGCGGGCCACGGCGTCGGTGCTCGACTCGAGCTCGGCGTACTCGCGGGCGACCTCGTCGGCGTACTTCGTGCCGAACGTCTGCGCCAGCGCGAGGCCGACGAGGTAGCAGGCGACGACCTGCGCGGTGAACGTCTTCGTCGCCGCGACACCGACCTCGGGGCCGGCGTGGGTGTAGAGCACGGCGTCGGACTCGCGCGGGATCTGGGCGCCGTTGGTGTTGCAGATCGCGAGCACCCGGGCCTTCTGGTCGCGGGCGTGGCGCACGGCCTCCAGCGTGTCCGCGGTCTCGCCCGACTGGGAGATCGCGACGACGAGCGTGGAGCGGTCGAGCACGGGGTCGCGGTAGCGGAACTCGCTGGCCACCTCGACCTCGACGGGGATGCGGCACCAGTGCTCGATCGCGTACTTCGCGAGCAGGCCCGCGTGGTAGGCCGTGCCGCAGGCGACCACGAACACCTTGTCGATGTCGCGCAGCTCCTGGTCGGAGAGGCGCTGCTCGTCGAGCACGATGCGGCCGTCGACGAGGTGCCCGCGCAGGGTGTCGGCCAGCGCGGTCGGCTGCTCCTCGATCTCCTTCAGCATGAAGAAGTCGTGGCCGCCCTTCTCGGCGGCGGCGATGTCCCAGTCGACGTGGAAGGGGCGGGTCTTGGCGGTGTCGCCGTGGAAGTCGGTGACGACCGCGCCGTCGCGGGTCAGCGTGACGATCTGGTCCTGACCGAGCTCGACCGCCTCGCGGGTGTGGTCGATGAACGCGGCGACGTCGGAGGCGACGAACATCTCGCCCTCGCCGACGCCGACCACCAGCGGCGAGGAGCGCCGGGCGGCGACGATCTCGTCGGGCCGGTCGGCGTGGGTGAACACCAGCGTGAACGCGCCCTCGAGACGCGCCACGACGGCGCGCACGGCACCCGTGAGCCCCGCGCCCGGCTCGGCGTCGAACGCCCGCGCGACGAGGTGGGCCGCGACCTCGGTGTCGGTGTCGCTGGCCAGCTCGACGCCCTCGGACTCGAGCTCGGCGCGCAGCGCGGCGAAGTTCTCGATGATGCCGTTGTGGACGACCGCGACCTTGCCGGTGGCGTCCTGGTGCGGGTGGGCGTTGCGGTCGGTCGGCGGCCCGTGGGTGGCCCAGCGGGTGTGACCCATCCCGGTGGTCCCACCGCGCCCGGTGGGCTCGTCCGACGCCCCGCCCTCGGGCAGGACCGCGACGAGGTTGTCGAGCGGTCCGGCCGCCCGGTGCACCTCGAGCGACCCCGTCCCGTCGACGACGGAGACCCCCGCGGAGTCGTACCCGCGGTACTCCAGTCGTCTCAGACCATTGACGAGGACCTCTTGGGCTCCGCGCCAGCCGACGTATCCCACGATCCCGCACACGGGCCTCAGGGTAGACGCGCCCGCTCGCGGCCCCTGCGGGTGCACGACCCTCCCGGGGGTCACGACGGGCCGTGACGGGCCCGCTCCGATAGGTTCCCGGGCCATGGCGAGCGTGATCGGTGGGAAGGCCCTGGCGCCGAAGGCCGTGGTCGCCGAGCTCTCGCGGCCCGGCCCGTACCCCGTGCTGCGCGGAGAGCTCGCGCTGGTGGGCCTGCCCGGAGCGGTGTTCACCCCCGCCACGGGCACCGGCCTGCCGGCCGTGGCCTTCGCGCACGACTGGCTGCAGCCGGCCTCCCGCTACTTCGGGCTGCTCCGGCATCTCGCGAGCTGGGGGATCGTCGCGGCGGCCCCGGACACCCAGCGCAGCCCGATCGGCTCGCACCGTGCCCTCGCCCACGATCTGCGCACCGCCCTCGGCGTCTGCTCGGGTGTGCGGCTGGGCGGCAGCGCCCGCGGCGCCGCCGTGAGCGTCGACCCGGGCAAGCTCGGCCTCGCCGGGCACGGCATGGGCGCGGGCTCGGCCGTCCTCGCCGCGGCGGTGCCCGCGGCCGACACCCAGGTGCAGGCGGTCGGCGAGCCGTACTGGGAGGTGGGTCACGGCGTCGCGGTCCAGGCCGTCGCCACCATCGCCCTGACCGACACGAAGCCGTCGGCGGTCGACGCCGCCCGCGCCGTGCACCTGCCCGGCATGCACCTCGGCTTCGGCAAGGACCTCGTGTCGCCGCCCGCGGCGGGTGCCGATCTGGTCGAGCAGAACTGGGGCGGCGAGTCCTCGCTGCGCACGATCAAGAAGGCCACCCACCTCGGCCTGCTCGAGGGGCGGCACTGGAGCGACATCCTGCTCGACGGGAAGGGCGAGGCGGCGACGCGGAGCCTCGTGAAGGCGCTGCTCACCGGGTTCCTGCTGCACCGGCTGAACGGCGACGGGCGCTACGCCGCGGCGTTCGACGGCCCCGTCAAGGGGACCGAGGTCCACTCGGCCTGAGCGGGTCGCCCCCGCCCGCCGCGAGGCGCTCGCGCACCCGCGCGCCGGCCTCGCGTCCGGCGGCACGGCTGCGCGCGGCGGCGGCGAGGAAGACACGCAGGCGCTCCTCGAGGTCGGCGGCCCAGGCCCGCAGCCGGGGCTCCGCCGACGGGTCGGCCCGCGCTGCGGCCAGCAGGGCGTCGACCTGGGCCGGGTGCAGGCCGCCCACGGGATCGGCGGGCCGGACGGCGGCCGCGCCCGCCGCGAGGTCGCGCGCCGCGGCCGCGACAGTGGCCGCCGCCACCTCGAAGACGTCCGCGGTGTCCCCCAGCTCGCCCACGAGGCCGTGTGCGGAGCGCGCCAGCGCCGACACCCGCTTCTGCACGGCGTCCGCCGACGGACCCGCCCACGTGTCCCACAGCGGCCCGAGGTCCTCGGCCGTGTCGACGTGCTGGCGGCGCACCTGCGTCGCCGCCTCGCGCAGCGCCTCCGCCTGCGCGGCGAGGGCTGCCGGGTCCGGGAGCTCGCGGGCCTCGGCGCCGGCGCGCCGCACGGTGGCCGGGTCGGTGTCCGGGCCGGCGGGGATGCCCCGCCAGCACGGCGGCAGCGCCGCCCAGCGGGTGAGGTGGGTGGCCAGCACGCCGACCGCGGCGTCGACGGCGCCGAAGAGGGCCGCGCGGGACGGCCCCGTGACGTCGACCGGGCCGGCCTCTCCGACGAGCCGGAGCGGGCGGTCGGGGCGGGTCACCCGGCGCTGCGCGGCACCCCGCGCGGTCCGGGGCCCTGGGGGCCCGTGTCGTCGCCGGGACCGTCGCCCGATCCGGCGCTGAGCAGGTGCTCCGCCAGGTCGTCGACCGCGCCGGCGTGGGCCCGCAGGAGCGCGACGGCCGAGAGCGTGCCGGCCTCGCCGACCCGGCCGGGCTCGCCGTGCTCGGCGCTGAGCCGGTCGGCCAGCTCGTGGAGGTCGCGCGCGCGTCCCGTCACGGCTTCGACGACCTCGGGGAGGTCCGGCGGCGGGCCGTCGTCCTCGGCGGCGTCCTCGTCGAGACCCGCGACGAGGTCCTCGAGGTGCCGGGCCGGGCCGTGCGGGGGCGGGATCGAGTCCATCCGCGTCCTCCGCGTCCGGCCCGCACGCGCGGGGTGCCGACACCGTCCCGTCCCGGTCGGCGATGACGCCGGGGCGCGGGACCGCCGTCAGGTTAACGCCTGACCGACCGCCGAGGAGCGCGAACCCGGCCCCGCCCCCGCCCCGGTGGGCGCGGCGACACCGAGCGTCGTAGGCCGGTGGCGCTGTGTCGTCAGGCGGGCGTCAGGCGGTCGTCGGGGGTCGTCCGCGGAGGGTCGTCGGCGGAGGCCGTCAGCGGACGTTGGAGACGAGCCCCGCGAGCCGGTCGGCGACCTGGCCGGCCACCACCTGCGTCGGCGCCTCGACCATCACGCGGACGAGCTGCTCGGTGCCCGAGGGGCGCAGCAGCACCCGGCCCCGACCGGCGAGCTCGGCCTCGGCGGCGGCGACGGCGTCGGCCACCTCCGTCGAGGCGCCCACGGCGGCCTTGTCGGCGACGGGCACGTTGACGAGCACCTGGGGCAGGCGCGTCATCACCGCGGCGAGCTCGCCGAGCGGGCGTCCGGTGTGCGCCACGCGCGCCATGAGGCGCAGGGCCGTGAGCAGGCCGTCGCCCGTGGTGGCGTGCGCCGGGAGCACGACGTGCCCGGACTGCTCGCCGCCGAGCGAGAAGCTCCCGGAGCGCAGTTCCTCGAGGACGTAGCGGTCGCCCACCGCCGTCGTCCTCAGCGCGACCCCGGCGTCGGCCATGGCGAGGTGCAGGCCGAGGTTGCTCATCACGGTGACGACGAGGGTGTCGGCCGCGAGCTCGCCGCGCTCGTGCATGTCGAGCGCGAGGATCGCGAGGATCTGGTCGCCGTCGACGACGGAGCCGTCGGCCGCCACGGCCAGGCACCGGTCGGCGTCGCCGTCGTGGGCGATCCCCAGGTCGGCACCCTCGGCCACGACCGCGCGCGTGAGGACGTCCATGTGCGTGGAGCCGACGCCGTCGTTGATGTTCCAGCCGTCGGGGTCCGCGTGCAGCGCCGTCACCCGGGCACCGGCCGCGGCGTACGCGCGGGGCGCGGCCTGCGAGGCGGCGCCGTGCGCGCAGTCGACGACCACGTGCAGCCCCGTCAGCGGCGTCGGCGTGGCCGAGGCGAGGTGGGCCACGTAGCGCTCGAGAGCGTCGGGGACGTCGCGCACCCGCCCGATGTCACGGCCGGTGGGACGCGGCGTGGCGTGACCCTCGCGGACGTGCGCCTCGATCTCGTCCTCGACGGCGTCGGGCAGCTTGTGCCCGCCGGCAGCGAAGAGCTTGATGCCGTTGTCGGGCATCGGGTTGTGCGACGCCGAGATCATCACGCCGAGGTCGGCGTCGAACTCGCCGGTGAGGTATGCGACACCGGGCGTCGGCAGCACGCCGACGCGCAGGACGTCCGCACCCGCGGCGCTCAGGCCGGCGGTGACGGCCGCCTCGAGCATCTCGCCGCTGGCTCGCGGGTCGCGACCCACGACGGCCAGGGGACGACTGCCTGCCGCACCACGCCGACCGCCGACCCGGGCGTGCTCGGCGAGCACGCCCGCGGCCGACGCGGAGACCGCCGTCGCCAGCTCGGGCGACAGGTCGGCGTTGGCCAGCCCTCTGACACCGTCGGTGCCGAAGAGCCGCGCCATCAGCGCTTCGAGTACTGAGGAGCCTTCCGGGCCTTCTTGAGGCCGTACTTCTTGCGCTCCGTGGCCCGCGGGTCGCGGGTGAGGAAGCCGGCCTTCTTGAGGCCCGGACGGTCGTCGGGGTCGACCTCGGTGAGGGCGCGGGCGAGGCCCAGGCGCAGGGCGCCGGCCTGGCCCGACGTGCCGCCGCCGTGGAGGGTGGCGAAGACGTCGAACTGCTCGGTGCGCTCGGTGATCACCAGCGGCTCACGGATGAGCTGCTGGTGCACCTTGTTCGGGAAGTACTCCTCGAAGGCCTTCCCGTTGCACACGATGCGGCCCGTGCCCGACACGAGGCGGACGCGGACGATGGCCTCCTTGCGGCGGCCGACCGTCTGGATGGGGCGGTCGATCTGGGCGAACACCGGCGCGGGCGCGGCGTCACCGAAGACGTCGGTCTCGGCGTCGGTGTCGGCGTCCACCTCGACCTCGGCCAGGACCTCGTCATCGGCACCGGGCTCGTCCGTGGCGGACACCGGGGTGCCGCCGACGGCGCCCTCGGGCAGGTCCGCAGCTTCGGCGAGCGTCTGGGCCGCGTCCGTGTCGTTGACCTCGGGCTGGTCGGTCGCGTCGTCGGGGCTGGTCACTGGCTCACCTGTCGAATCTCGTAAGGCACCGGCTTCTGCGCGGCGTGGGGGTGCTCGGGACCGGCGTACACCTTGAGCTTGCTGCCCATGGCGCGGCCGAGGCGGTTGTGCGGAAGCATGCCCTTGATGGCCTTCTCGACCACGCGCGCCGGGAACCTGTCGAGCTCCTCGCCGATCGTGCGCGAGCGCAGACCACCGGGGAAGCCGCTGTGGTGGTACACCATCTTGTCGTCACGCTTGCCGCCGGTGAGGGCGATCTTCTCCGCGTTCACGATCACGACGAAGTCGCCGGTGTCGACGTGCGGCGCGTACGTCGGCTTGTGCTTGCCCCGCAGCAGCTGGGCGCTCTGGGCGGCCAGGCGGCCGAGGACGACGTCGGACGCGTCGATGACGTGCCAGGCGCGGTCGATGTCACCGGGCTTCGGACTGAACGTGCGCACGGAAGCTACCTCGTCACGGACGGCTGGGCGGTCGGCTCGGGGCCGGGGTGTGGTCGAGCGGGCGCGGGACATGCACCGCGCATCAGTCGTCCAGAGTACGCGTGCGGCCGTCGACGACGGCGACCACCCCCTCGCCGCTGGTCGTCCCCGCGGAGCCGCCGTCAGGTGAACATGTTCCTCACCTGGTTCTCGGTGTTCTGGTAGTTCGCGTTGACCGTGCCGGTGCGCGTGCCGATCTGCGCCAGCAGGCCCTTCATGTCCTCCCAGGACGTGCGGATCTGCTGCTGGCGCTGGCGGTAGAAGTCGGCGGCCGCGCCGTCCCAGACCGCGAGCTGGGCGATCGTCGAGTCCAGATCGGCCAGCTCCTGCTCGATGGCGGACGCGCCCCGGCCGATGCTGGCCTGCGCGCCCTCGATGTCGCCGAACGACACCCGGATCTCACTGCTCATGGCAACTCCGTCCTCGTACGTGCGGGGTGTCTCAGAGGTACTGGCCGAGGCCGCCGCCGGAGGCGGGCGTCGTCGCACCGGGGGCCGGGCCCGACCCGCCCGTGCCGCCGAGCTGGGAGAACGCCTGGCGGTTGTCCTCGTCGGACGCCGCGTAGTTCCGCCCGCTCTGGCCGATCTTCGCCGCGATCTCGTCGAGGGCGGTGTTGATCCGCGTCGCGTCCTCGTTCCACCGCGCCATGAGCCCCTGGAACGCGACGGAGCCCTGGCCGCGCCACGTGCCCGCCAGGGGCGCGAGCTGCGACTGCAGGCTGCTCATGTGGCCCTGCATGCCCTGCTTGATGTCCTGGATCCGCTGCGAGGCGGTGAGCATGACGTCGGTCTCGGTACCGAACTGCCCGGCCATCCGCGGCTCCCTCCGTGTCCGGGGGCCGACCGGCCCCGTGTGCTGCTGACGGATCGAGCATGACGAGCGGGCGCGGGCCGTGGTGGTCGTTTGGTGAAACCCGCGGACCCGGTCCGCGACCCCGGTCAGCCGGCGGGCCCGAGGGTCTCGACGACCTGCGCGCAGGCCGCGAGGACCCGCGTCGCCCCGGCGTCGTCCGTGGCGTGTCGGCACCCCACGCTGACCATCGAGGACGACGACGAGAGCACCACGAACCAGTCGACCCGCACACCCGGCGCGGGGTCCTGGCGGTAGCGGGCGACCTCGCGGTCGCCGAACTCGGCACGCGCCTCGTAGCCCGACACGGGATCGCCGGCGGCGCGCGCGGCCTCGTACTGGGCGGCCAGCTGCCCGCGGGCGCGCTCCGGGTCCTCGGCAGCGGCGCCGTCGAGGGGGTTCTCCTGGACGGCGACGAGGTCGGTCCCCCGCGGGGCACCGGCGGGGCGGAGCAGCACCCGGCGCGCGGCCGCGTCGCCGCCGGCGGTGACCCACCCGACCGGGGTGACGAAGACCTGCCCGCCGACGACCGTGGGCGTGCCGGACGGGCGGCTCACGGCCCGCACGCCCAGGACGATCCCGGTGACCAGAGCGAGGATCGCCAGCACCGCGATCACGACCGCGCCGACACCCACCGGGCCCCGCGGCGGGCCCGCCGACCCCGGCCGGCGTGCGGGGAGCCGGCGCGAGGCCCCGGGGGCGGTGGCGCCCTCGCTCCCGTCGTCCCCGCCGTCCCCGTTCGTGGCGCCGACACGGCGCACCGGGAGCAGCGCCGCGGACCCCGACGAGGTCGGCGTCAGCCAGGCGGGGGTGTCCGCGGGATCGCCGAGGTCCTCGGTCGGCTCGGCGTCGGGTCTCGCGGGCTCGGCCCGGGGCCACGCCCGCTCCCCCGGCGGCAGCTCGACGGTCGGGGGGTCGAGCAGCGGACCGGCGGCCGGTCGGGGCGCGGACGACGAGGACCGGCCCGCACCGGCCCCGACGGCGACCGCCGCCCGCGACGCCGCGGCACCGGCGCCGCCTCCGCGCAACGCCTCGTCCTCCCGCGCCACGACGAGCGCGCCCTGCACCACGACCAGCCGCGGCTCGAGGGCCACGGTGGCCGGCACACCCAGCTCGCGGTGCACGAGCGCCGCGAGCAGCGGCATCCGGGCGCCGCCGCCGGTGAGCCACACGCCGTCGAGGTGCTCCGGGCCGGTGCCGGCGTCGGCGAGCGTCTCGGCGAGCAGGTCGACGACCCGCCGCAGCGACGGGCGCAGAACCTCGGTGAGCTCGCCCCGGGACAGCCACGCCGCCGTGAGCCGTCCGGGCAGCGGCACCGCCGCCTGCTCGGCGTCGGAGAGCCGCTCCTTCGCGGCGCGCACGTCGTCGAGCAGCACCTGACGGTGGCGGCGGTCGCCGAGGGTCGTGGCGGCGACGACCTCGCGGACCCGGTCGGCGTCGCGCCGCGCCGCAGGATCATCACGCGACGGGTCCTCGGGGGTCGGCTCGTCCGCGAGCGTCGACAGCAGGTGACCCAGCAGCAGCTCGTCGGCGTCGTCGCCCCCGAAGCGCTCGTCCCGTCGCCGCGCGAGCAGCCGGGCCCCGCCGCAGCGCCCGGGTTCCGGCGCGAGCACGGACGCATCGGCGCCGCGCCCCCCGACGTCGAGCACCGCGATCGGTCCGGGACGTCTCTCCCGCGGGCGCATCCATGCGGCGTACGCGGCGGCCGCCAGGGGCTCCGCGAGCAGGGTGAGCTCGGCGGCGAGCCCGGAGCCCGCGCGCCGCAGCACCTCGCGGCGCCCCGCGTCCCAACCGGCCGGGTGGGTGAGGACGAGGTGGCGCGGCCGGTCGCCGCGCAGCAGCGGGCCCGCCCGCTCGAGCGCCCCGGCGAGGACGGCGCCCCACGCCTCCGCGATCCCGACCACCCGGGTGCCGAGCAGGAGGTCGGGATCGTCGACCCGCAGGCGCGGCGTCGGCTCGTAGCGCGAGGGATCGGTCGGAGCCAGCCGCCGGGCGGCGGCCCCGACGGCGAGGGCCGTGCCGTCGGCGGGGGCGAACACGGCGGCGAGATCGAGCGGCACGTCGGCGGGCTCGACGGTCTCCGCGGGAGTGCGTCCCTCAGCGGGGTCGGGCGACGGCGACACGTCCACCGCCGCGGCCACCGTCGTCACCCCGAGATCGATCGCGACCGTCGGGCCCTCGCTCACGGTGCGGCGTCCGGGACCGTGATCGGCGGATCCGGGGCACGCCACCCGACCTGCACGAGGCGCTCCCCGTGGCGTCGCCCGACGAGCCACCCGCGCCCGGGCGGCTGCGGACCCGGCCGCACCGTGCCCAGCAGCACGCCCTCGTCGCGGCTGCCGCTCATGACGATCCCGGGCGACGAGAGCTCGCGCAGGCGGGCGAGCACCGGCTCGAACACCGCGCGGGACGCCCCGCCCGTGCGCCGAGCGACGACGAGGTGCAGGCCGACGTCGCGGGCCTGGGGCAGCAGGTCGAGCAGGACGGCCAGCGGGTTGGTCGCGGCGCCGGCGACGAGGTCGTAGTCGTCGACGAGGACGAAGACGTCCGGGCCGGTCCACCACGAGCGCGCCCGCAGCTGCTCGGGGGTGACGTCGGGGCCGGGCAGCCGGCGCTGCAGCGACTCGACGAGCTCGGCGAGCGCCCGGGTCAGCGCCGCGGCCGACGACGTGTAGGAGATGAGGTGGTCGCTGGCCACCGCCCCGAGCAACGAGCGCCGGTAGTCGACGATCACGAGCCGGGCCTGCTCCGGCCGGTACCGCGTGACGATCTGGTGGGCCAGCCCCCGCAGCAGCGCCGTCTTGCCCGACTCGGCGTCGGCGAAGCAGACGAAGTGGGGGTCGGCGGACACGTCGAGCAGGACCGGCGCGAGGCGCTCCTCGGACAGCCCCAGCGGCAGGAGGTGCGGCGGGCCCTCGTCCGGGCCGGGCAGCGACTCGACGCCCACGCGGTCCGGGAGCAGCCGGACCCGCGGCGCCCCGGTGCCGCTCCAGGCCGCCGCGACGCGGGCGACGAGCTCGCCGGTGGCGCGCCCGAGGTCGGCCGTGTCGGCGACCCCGTCGAGACGCGGCAGGGCGGTGAGGACGTGGCGCTTGTCCGGCGAGAGCCCGCGCCCCGGCCGCCCCGACGGCACGACGGCGGCGACGCGGCGGTCGACCTCGGACTCCGAAGGGTCGCCGAGCCGCAGCTCGAAGCGGGTGCCGAGCAGGTCCTTGAGCGCGGGCCGCAGCTCCGCCCACCGGCTCGCCGTGATCACGACGTGCACCCCGTACGAGAGCCCGCCCGTCGCCAGCGAGATCACCGTCTGCTCGAGGCCCTCGTGCTCGCTCCGGAAGGCGTGCCAGCCGTCGACGACGAGGAAGACGTCGCCGAGCATGTCGCTGCCGCCCGTGCCGGGCGCGAGCTCGCCGCGGCGGCGCCGGGCCCGCAGGTCGGCCATCGACTCGACGCCGGCCTCCCGGAACCAGCGCTCCCGCCCCGCGAGCAGCGCGGTCACCTCCGCCACGGTGCGCCGCACGAGCTCGGGCTCGCCGCGTCCCGCGACCGTGCCGACGTGCGGCAGCCCCGCCAGCCCGGACAGCGTGCCGCCGCCGAGGTCCACCGCGTAGAACTGCACCTCGGCCGGCGTGTGGGTCAGCGCGGCCCCGGCGACGAGCGTGCGCAGCAGCGTCGACTTGCCCGACTGCGGCCCGCCGGCGACCACCACGTGCCCCGCCGCACCGGCGAGCTCTGCCCACAGCACGTCGCGACGTTGGTCGTAGGGGCGGTCGACGACGCCCACCGGCACCGCGAGCTGCCCGTTGGCGGGGAAGCCGGGCGCGGTGAGCCCGCGGTCCGGGGTGGCGGTCAGGGGCGGCAGCAGCGCGTCGAGCGTGGACGGGTCGGCCAGCGGCGGCAGCCACACCTCGTGCGCGGGCGGGCCCTGGCCGCGCAGCCGTTCGACGACGACGTCGAGCACCGACGGCGTCCCCGCCCCGCGCGGGGCCGAGGGGCCGTGCGGGCCGATCACCGCGGGCGGCCCGCCGGCCGGGGCGTGGCCCCCCTCGAGCACCGCGCCGGGCTCCACCCAGCCCGCGGTGAAGGGGCGCGGGCGCATCTCGCGGGGCACCGGGGAGGGGTCGGGCGGCGCGGGCTCGGCCGAGCGGTACGGCGCCGACACGTACCCGGCCTTGAACCGGGTCATCGTCGACGACTCGACCTTGAGGTAGCCCGAGCCCGGCACCGGCGGGAGCTCCGCCGCGTCCGGGACGCCGAGCACGGCACGCGAGTCCGACGGCGAGAACGTCTTGAGCCCGATGCGGTAGGATAGGTGCGAGTCGAGCCCCCGCAGCCGTCCCTCCTCGAGGCGCTGCGAGGCGAGCAGCAGGTGCATCGGCAACGAGCGGCCCAGCCGCCCGATCGCGACGAACAGCTCCGCGAAGTCGGGCTTCTGGCTCAGCAGCTCGGAGAACTCGTCGACGACGACGAACAGGGTCGGCAACGGCTCCAGCGGCGCGCCGTTCTCCCGGGCGCGCTCGTACTCGCCGACGTTGGCGAGGTTGCCCGCGGCGCGCAGCTTCTCCTGGCGGCGCTGCATCTCGCCCGCCAGCGCGTCCTGCATGCGGTCGACGAGGCTCAGGTCGTCGGCGAGGTTGGTGATCACCGCGGCGACGTGCGGCGCGCCGGCGAGCCCGGCGAACGTCGCGCCGCCCTTGAAGTCGACGAGCACGAGGTTGAGCGCCTCGGACGAGTGCGTCGTGATCAGCCCGAGCACGAGGGTCCGCAGCAGCTCGGACTTGCCCGACCCGGTGGCCCCGACGCACAGCCCGTGCGGGCCCATCCCCTCCTGGGCGGCCTCCTTGATGTCGAGCTCCACCGGCTCGCCGTCGGCCGAGACCCCGAACGGCACCCGCAGCCGGTCGCGCACCGGGCGCGGACGCCAGGCCGCGGTGACGTCGAACGTGTCGGGCTCCCCGTCGACGCCGAGCAGCTCGAGGATGCCGGGGCTGGTCAGCAGCGGCTCCTCGTCGTGCGCGCCGGCCGCGGGCGGGCGACAGGGCGCGAGCCGCCGCGCGAGCGCCTCGGCCTCGGCGCCGCCGAGGGTGTCGGGACGGCCGAACCACTCGACGCCCTGCTGGCCCCGGGCCCCGATGCGGCCCTCGGCCGTGTCCTCCCCACCCTCCCCCAGGACCAGCCCGAGGCCCCGGCGCGCGGTCAGCGTGCCGAGCGAGTCCGACAGGTCGATCAGGGTGACGCCGGCCAGACCCTCCTCGAGCACGACCTGCTCGGAGCGCGTGACCTCGGCGTCCTCGAGCACGACGACCACGTGCCGGGTGTCGGCGGCCGGCGCGGCGCCCCGGGTGAACCGGCCCCGCCCGGCGAGCTCCGGGGCCAGCCACGACTCCACGGCGGCCAGCGAGGACGTCACCATCCGCACCGGCCCGGCCCCGTCCGAGAGCCGCGGGTGCGCGACGTGCGGGAGCCACTTGACCCACTCCCACTCCCCGCGGGCCGGCCCCGTCGCGGCCACGGCGACCACGAGGTCCTCGGGGCTGTGGAACGTCACGAGCTGCGCGAGCAGCGCCCGCACGAGCCCGCGACGGGCCGCCGCGTCGCCCCCGGTGACGCCCACCGACGCGAACGCGCGCAACGACACCGCGGTGGGCAGATCCGGGACGATCGAGTGGGTGCGCACGAAGCGGCGCAGGGCCACCGTCGACACCGGCTCGAGATCGTCGACGGGACCGGTCTGCGGCGGGACGAGGGCGGTGGCGAGTCGCTGGGAGCCGCGGCCGACGCGCAAGTGCGCGAAGTCCGGGTCGGACGGGCGGCGCTCCCACATCCGCGGGCCGCGCGCGAGACCGACGAGCCTCGTCGGCTCGGGATGGGTCCACTCGAGAGCGCGCCGCTGGTCGACCGCCGTCTCGCGGGCCCGCCGGCGCATCTGCGCGAGGTAGCGCAGGTAGTCCTTGCGGTCCTCGTCCGCCTCCGCCCGGCGCTGCCCGCCGCCGCGCGTCGCGCCACCGGCCACCATGCCGATGGTCGAGAGCGCGAACATCCCGCCGAAGAGCCACGAGGTGGGGTTGTCGACGCCGATGACGACGACGAACCCGAGCGAGCCGAGCACCATGAGCAGCGGCAACAGCCGCA
The DNA here is from genome assembly GCF_028737215.1 of Actinomycetospora chibensis. Classification (GTDB taxonomy): domain Bacteria; phylum Actinomycetota; class Actinomycetes; order Mycobacteriales; family Pseudonocardiaceae; genus Actinomycetospora; species Actinomycetospora chibensis. The sequence goes on from NZ_JAQZAM010000013.1 coordinate 218,134, forward strand.
GCAACGGGGACGTCGGCACCGCGCGGGGGATCTCCGGCGGGGCCTCGAGATGGACCTCGCCCGACGGCACCTCCGGGGGCGCCGGGCGCGCCGCGCGCCGGAAGACCCGTGTGCCCACCGGTCGCCCCCCATCCTCCGAATGCACCACCCGGCCCTCGCGGTCCGGCCATACTAAGGAGCCGCGGCCCGCGCCGGGTCCGTCTCGGCGAACCTCCGGACGGTCCCGGACGGCGCCGATGACAAGATCCCCGAACCGACGGTCGCCGAGAGCCGGGAGGAGCGCATGACGGACACCGCCCGCCCGGGTCGCGCGCTGCCGGAGGCCGCCGGCGACGGGGCCCGCGCCTCCTTGCCCGTGGGGTCCGCGGGGTCGGCGGCGCCGGTCACGGCCGCGAGCCGGGTGTCGGTCCTCGCGCCCCGCACGCGGGTCGACGTCGCCCTGCCTCCCGACGTCCCGCTGGCCGACCTGCTGCCGGCGCTGCTGGACATGACCGGCGAGCCGGCCGCCGGCGCGCGGGGCGGCGCCTGGACGCTCGCCCCGCTCGGGCAGGGCCCGGTCGACCCGTCGCGCACGCTCGCCTCCCTCGGTGTCCTCGACGGCGACCAGCTCGTGCTGCGACGCCGGGCCGACGCGGCGCCGCCACCGCTGTTCGACGACGTCGTCGACGCCGTCGCCGAGGCCACGCCGCCGAGCTACCGGGCGTGGGGGCCGGGGCTCGCGGGCGTCCTCGGGCTCTGCGGGCTGGCGCTCGGGCTCGTGGGCGCGGTCCTCGCGTTCGTCGTCGCCGGTCGGGGCCCGGGCACCGCCGGAGGGCTGGGCACGGCCGCGGTGGCCGGCGTCGCCGCCCTCGGGGCGCTCGCGGCGGCGGCGGTGTGCACCCGGGTGGTCGACGGCACGGCCGCCGGATCGGTCCTCGCCATCGGTGCCGTGGCCCTCGCGGGGGTGGCGGGCGTCGCCGTGGTGCCATGGGGAGCCGCCGCCCCCGCCGGCCCCGCCGCCTCGCTGGCCGCGACGGCCGGGGCCCCGCAGCTGCTGCTCGGCGCGGTCCTCGCCGCGGCCGTCGCCGCCGCCTCGCTCCTGGCACTCGGCCGGGCCGGGCGCACCGGCGTCGCCGCCCTGCTCGGCGCCCTCACCGCGGCGGTGCTCATCGCCCTGCCCACGGGCATCGCCACCGTCGCCGACGCGGGCGACGCCGCGGGCATCGCCGCCGGGGTCGGCGCGCTCGCCCTCGTCGCCTCCGCCCTGCTCCCGCGCACCGGGATCGCGCTCGCCCGCCTCCCCCTGCCCCGCGTCCCGGCGTCGGCCGACGAGCTCGCCGAGGACCCCGGTGTCGCCGAGCACGCCGACATCGAACGACGCGCCGATCGCGCCCACGCCGCCCTCTCCGGCCTGGTCCTCGGATGCGGCGCCGTCACCGCGGGCGCCGTCACCGTGCTCGCGCTCGCGCCGGTGGGCGGCTGGCGGGGTGTCGCCGGCTGGGCGCTCGCGGTCCTGCTGACGCTCCTGCTCGGCCTGCGCTCGCGCACCTACGCCAACGGCGTCCAGGCCGTGGCCCTGCTCGTCTGCGCGCTGCTCGCGGGTGCAGGGCTGGTCGTGGGCTGGCTGCTCGTCGCCCCGCCGCCCGTCGCGATGCTGGCCGTGCCGGCGGTCGCCCTCGCCGCCGGCGCGGGCGCGTTCGTGCTCGGCGCCGTGGTGCCCCGGCGGCGGTTCTCCCCGGTGGCCCGGCGGGCCGTCGACATCGCGGAGGCCCTCGGGATCGCGGCCGTGCTGCCCGTGGCGCTGGCCGTCATGGACCTGTACACGGCGATGCGGCTCCTGTGACGCGCACGCTCGCCGGCGCCGGTGTCGCCGTCGTCCTCACCGTGCTCACGGTCGTGCTGAGCGCCGCGCCCGCCGGGGCCGCCGATCCCGTCGACGCCCCCTCCAGCGCCCCGACGCCCCCCGCGCCGGACCGCGCGGCCCTCGACGCCCTCGACGCCGCCCCGGACGGCGTGCCCGGCGCGCGCCGCGACGCCCCCTGCCCTTCGCCGACCCCGCCGTCGGGCACCGGGTTCGGCGACCTCCCGCCGGGCCCCGACCCCGCGGACGCCTGGGTGGGCGGCCGCGGCGAGGGCCAGCTGGTCGCCGTCGTCGACACCGGCGTCGCCGCCCACCCCCGGCTCGCGGGCCGCATCGTCGACGGTGGCGACTTCGTGGCCGGCACCTCCGGCCTCGACGACTGCGACGGGCACGGCACCGCCGTGGCCGGGGTGATCGCCGCCAGCCCCGCCCCCGACGACCTGGTGGTGGGCCGGGCACCTGCCGTCCGCGTGCTCGCCGTCCGCCAGACCAGCGCCTTCTTCGGCGTCGACGGCCGCGCCGGGGTCGGCGACGTCACCAGCCTCGCCCGGGCCGTCCGGCACGCCGCGGACACCCCGGGCGTCGGGGTGCTCACCCTCGCCCTGACCGCCTGCCGTACGCCCGCCGAGGTCGCCGACCCGTCCGACGCGCCCGCGCTCGGGGCCCTGCGCGCCGCCGTCCGCGAGGCGGTCGACCGGGGTGTCGTCGTGGTCGCCGCCGCGGGCAACACCGGCCCGGCCTGCGCCCCGAACACCGGTGGGCCGGTGCGCAGCGTCCCCGTGCCCGCATGGTTCGGCGACGACGTGCTCGCCGTGGGCGCGGTCGACGACGCCGGCGCTCCGGACCCCTCGTCGCTCGCCGGACCCTGGGTCGACCTCGCCGCCCCCGGGCGCGAGCCGTCGTCGCTCGCAGCGAGCGGCAACGGCCTCACCACGACCCTCGGCGCGCCCGACGGCTCCTCGGGGCCGCTGGTCGGCACGAGCTTCGCCGCGGCGCGGGTCGCCGCGGCCGCGGCCCTGCTGCGCCAGCGCTCGCCCGAGACCCCGGCGCGCGAGGTCGCCGCCGCGCTCGTGCGCTCCGCGACTCCGCCGCCCGGGCTGGCACCCGGCGTCCGCGACGACGCCGTCGGCTACGGGGTGCTCGACGCCGCGGCCGCGATCCGCGGCGGCCCGCCCCGCACGGGGCCCGAGGTCCGTCCGGAGCCGCCGGCGCCCCCGACGGAGGGGTCCGGCAGCGGGTGGATCACCGCCGCCGTCGGTGCCGTCGCCGCCGTCCTCGCGGTGGGCGCCGTCGCGGTCCGCCGCCGGCGGGGTGGTGCGCGATGAGCCTCGTCGTCACTCCGGTCCGCCCGGCACCGTCGGTGTCGCGCCGGCCGTCCGGGCCCTCGCTCGGGCCCGTCCCGCTCGCGGGTGTGGTCGTCGTCGAGGTCGGGCTCGCCCTGGCGGTGGCGCTCGTCGCCGTCGACCGCGGGCTCCTGCCGCTCGCCGGGGTCGTGCTGTCCGCCGCGATCCTCGTCGGGCTGCTGCGGGTGCGCGGGCGCTGGCTCGTCGTGTGGATCGGGCTGGCGCTGCGCTACCGGCTCCGGACCCGCGAGCGCGAATCCGAGCCGCTCGATCCCGACGCCGACCCGCGCCTGCGGACGCTGCGCCTGCTCACCGGCGACCTCACCGTCGCGCGCACCCGCGACCACGACGGCCGCGAGGTGGGGATGCTCGGGCACGGCGGCGGCTGGAGCGCCGTCCTCGCGCTCGACCCGACCTCCCCCGACGGCGCGCCCGGCCTCGTCGCGGGCGACGCCTCGTCGGGCGCCGCGACGTTCCCGCTGGCGTCGCTCGCCGGGTGCCTGGCCGACCGGGGGGTCGTGCTCGACGCCGTGAGCGCACTCTGGCACTGCCGTCCGGTCGCCGACGACACTCCCGCCGCCGCCGCGTACCGCGAGGTCCTCGGCGCCCTGCCGCCGCTCTCGCGCCGGGACGCGTGGCTCGTCGTGCGGCTCGATCCCTCGCGCTGCCCCGACGCGGTGGCCGAGCGCGGCGGCGGGGTCGCCGGGGCGCACCGGGCCGTGGTCGGGGCGCTCGCGCGGATCGGGCGGGTGCTCGCCGAGCATGGCACCGCGGTCCGCCCGCTCGGTGTCGACGAGGTCCTGGAGTCCGGCCTCGAGGTCTCCGACACCCCGGGCGGGCCAGAGCGCCTCCGGGAGCACTGGCGCGCCGTCGTCGTCGGCGAGGTCGGGCACGCGGCGCACGCCGTGACGTGCTGGCCGGCCGCGGACGCCCCGGAGCGCCTGACCGCCCTCACGGCGACGGCGGCGCGCACCTGCACGCTCGCCCTGACCCTCGAGCCCGACCCGCGGGCGGACGGGAGCGCGCCGGCGACCGTCGGGCTGCGCGGCACCGTGCGCCTCACCGCCGACACCCCGGACGCGCTCGAGGAGGCCGGCCGCGAGCTGGTCGCCCGCGGGCACGCCCTCGGAATGACCCTCGACCCGCTCGACGGCCAGCACGCCGCCGGGCTCGCCGCGACGCTCCCGCTCGGGGTGGCGCCGTGACGACGCCGGGCGCCGCGGGCCGCGTCGCCCCCACCCGCGCGGACCCGGAGCTCGCGCCGACGTTCTCGGTGCCGCCGGAGATGCTCGACGCCCTCGGTCCGCCCGTGCGGCCGGCGGGCGTCGTCCTCGGCGCCGACGCGGACGGCGAGCCGGTCGCCGTCACCCTCGTGCGCCCCGCCCCCACGCGCGTCGTCCTCCTCGGCGGGCTCTACCTCGCCCGCCAGGTGACGCTGCGCGCGGTCGGCACCGGCACGCGCGCCGTGGTCGTCACCGGGCGCCCGCCGGTGTGGGACGCGGTCCGGCGCGCGGGAAGCGTGTCCGGCGCCGAGGCCGCTGACGCCGACGACCCGGCCGCCGACGACCCGGCCGTCCCCGTCCGCGTCGTGCGCGAGCCCCCCGCCGACCTCGCCGCCGGGGGCGAGCCCCTGCTCGTCGTCTACGACCGGGGCGCGACGGCGCGGGGTCCCGCACCGGCGCGACGTCCGCGGCAGACGACGCTGGTCGTCCTGCCGTCGCTCGTGCCCGCGGTGTCCGACCTGGCCGACGACGCCGACCTCGTCCTCATCCAGCGCCTGCCCCCGCACGAGGCCGAGCTCGCCGGGCGGCTGTGGCGACTCACGCCGGCGATGACCGAGACCCTGCGGACCCTCCCCGATCGCGGCATCGTGGTGCTCGGGCGCAACCTCTGGCGTCGCGTCGACCTCGTCACCGGCCCCCGCGAGAGCGCGATCCTGGGCCCGGTGCGCCGGGGTGACTAGCCCGGCGAGGAGACACGATGGACGACACGTTCAGCCCGGTCCTGGCCGTCGCGGACCTGCCCGAGGGCAGGATGATCGCGGTCATGGTCGGCGGCCGGCGGGTGCTGCTGGTCCGCGTCGACGGCGAGGTGCGCGCGTACGACAACCGCTGCCCGCACCGGGCCTGGCCGCTCGAGCGCGGGACGCTCGTCGGCGGCGTCCTCACCTGCGCGAACCACCGCTACACCTTCGACGTGGCCACCGGCCGCGGGATCGACCCCGGCGACTGCCACCTGGTCGCGCTGCCCTGCCGCGTCGACGGCGGGACCGTCGAGGTGGCGGCCGGGGGCTGACCGGGGCTTGACCTCGACCGCCCTCGAGGTCGGACCCTCGACGTCATGCCCATCGAGCTGAACCACACCATCGTCGAGACCCGGGACCAGGACGCCGGTGCGGCCTGGCTCGCCGAGGTCCTCGGTCTGCCCGCGCCCGTCCACTTCGGGCCGTTCACCGTCGTCGAGGTCGCCCACGGCACGAGCCTGGACTTCATGAACGTCGACGACCCGCACCCGCAGCACTACGCCTTCCTCGTCCCCGACGACGAGTTCGCGGTCATCGCCGCCCGCCTGCAGGACCGGGGCGTGCCCACCTACGCCGACCCCGGTCACCGGCGCTCGGGCCACAACACGAACGACGGCGGCCGGGGCGCCTACTTCGACTCCCCCGAGGGCCACAACCTCGAGATCCTCACCCGGCCCTACGGCAGCGGCGGCTGAGCTCTGGTCCCGATGATCGAAGTACCGATACGGACACCCAGTGTCTGCGACGGCACTTCGCTGACACCTATCGATCGACACTCACACCTCGTCACGACGACGCCGCGTCCGCGCGGCGCGGTCCGCGAGGTCCGCGGCGTCCGGGTAGTCGACCCCGGTCAGCCGCAGCCCCCGGGCGGCGACGACGGTGACCTCGCTCGACCGCGCGCGCGCCGCGAGCAGCGCCGCGGGCCACTCGACGGGCCGCCGGCCCTCGCCCACGGCGAGCAGCGCGCCGACGACGGAGCGGACCATCGAGTGGCAGAACGCGTCGGCGCTCAGCCGGGCGACGAGGACGTCGGGCTCGCCGGGCTCCGCGTCCCAACGCAGGTGCTGCAGCTCGCGCACGGTGGTCGCGCCGGCGCGGGGACGGCAGTAGGCCGCGAAGTCGTGCTCGCCGAGCATCGCGGCACCGGCAGTGTTCATCGCGTCGACGTCGAGGGGCCGTGGCCAGCGCAGGGTGTCGCGCGCGCGCAGCGGCTCGGGCCCCCACGGGGCGGTGCTGACGCGGTACGCGTAGTGGCGGCGCATCGCGGAGAACCGCGCGTCGAAGCCGTCGGGCGCCGGCGTCACCGCGCGCACCCGCACGTCGGCCGGCAGCATCCGCGCCAGCCGGCCGATCAGACCGGGATGGAGCTCCACCCCGGCGGGCAGGTCGACGTGGCAGACCTGCGCGTCGGCGTGCACGCCGGCGTCGGTGCGCCCGGCGACGGTCAGCGCGACCGGCACCCGCCAGATCGTCGACAGCGTCTCCTCGAGGACGCCCTGCACCGTGCGCAGCTCCGGCTGGCGCGCCCAGCCCGAGAAGTCCGTGCCGTCGTAGGCCAGGTCGATCCGGTACCGCCGGGTCGGGCCCGGAGACACCACGAGCCCGCCGTCGGGGTCGACGGCGGGCTCGTGGGGGTCGTGCGGGGTCAGGACTTGTCCGAGTCCTTCGAGTCCGAGTCCGAGTCCGAACCGGAGGTCTCGAGACCCGCGCTGGCCGCCGCATTGTCGGCCATGTCCTCGGGCACGTCGTCGTCGGCGGCCGCCGACGACTCGGTCGTGTCCTCGGAGGCGGTGTCCTCGGCCGCCGCGGCCTCGGCCTCGGGGACCTCCGGCGCGGAGGTCTCCTCGCCGCTCTCGGCCGCCGCGATGGAGGCCGCCGTGGCGGCGGCACCGGTCGCGGTGTCACCGACCTCGGCGCCCGGGCCCGACGGGGACGTCGGCGGGGCCGCGACGCGGGTGGCCTGGGAGGCCTCCGCGCTGGCCGTGCGCTCGTTCACCAGCTCGATGACCGCCATGGGCGCGTTGTCGCCCCGGCGCGGCAGCGTCTTCACGATGCGCGTGTAGCCACCGGGCCGGTCGGCGAAGAACGGGCCGATCTCGGCGAGCAGACGGTGCACGACGTCCTTGTCCCGGATCTGCTCCTGGATGAGACGCCGGTTGTGCAGGTCGCCCTTCTTGGCCTTGGTGATCAGCCGCTCCGCGTACGGGCGCAGCCGGTCGGCCTTGGCCCGCGTGGTGTGGATGCGGCCGTGGGTGAAGAGCGACGTGGCCAGGTTGGCCAGCATCAGCTTCTGGTGGTCGGGGGAACCCCCGAGCCGCGGGCCCTTGCTGGGCTGGGGCATGTCGAATGCTCCTGTCTCGTGACGCCTTTCCTCCCCGGCCCGCGAACGGACCGGGGAGGGGGCAGCACGTCAGAGTTGCTGGGGTGCTAGAGCTGCTCGGTCTCGGCGTAGTCCTGGCCGTCGTCCTCCGAGGCCCCGTAGCCGCCGAAGCCGCCGTCGGAGCCGTAGGACTCGAAGCCCTCCGAGGGGTAGTCCGCCGCCGCGGCGGACGGGTCGAACCCGGGCGGGCTGTCCTTGAGCGCGAGGCCCAGCCCGGCCAACTTCATCTTGACCTCGTCGATGGACTTCGCACCGAAGTTGCGGATGTCCAGCAGGTCGGCCTCCGAGCGGCCGACGAGCTCGCCGACCGTGTGGATGCCCTCCCGCTTGAGGCAGTTGTAGGACCGGACCGTGAGGTCGAGGTCCTCGATGGGCATCGCGAACGCGGCGATCGAGTCGGCCTCGGCGGGCGAGGGCCCGATCTCGATGCCCTCGGCGTCGACGTTGAGCTCACGGGCCAGCCCGAAGAGCTCGACGAGGGTGCGCCCGGCGGACGCGATCGCGTCGCGCGGGGTCATCGACGGCTTGGTCTCGACGTCGAGGATCAGCTTGTCGAAGTCGGTGCGCTGCTCGACGCGGGTCGCCTCGACCTTGTAGCTGACCTTGAGCACCGGCGAGTAGATCGAGTCGACCGGGATGCGGCCGATCTCGGCGCCGGACGCCTTGTTCTGTGCGGCCGGGACGTACCCGCGACCACGCTCGACGACGAGCTCGACCTCGAGGCGGCCCTGGTCGTTCAGGGTCGCGATGTGGAGGTCGGGGTTGTGCACGGTCACGCCGGCCGGCGGGACGATGTCGCCCGCCGTCACGGTGCCGGGGCCCTGCTTGCGCAGGTACATCGTCGCCGGCTCGTCCTCCTCGGAGCTCACGACGAGCTCCTTGAGGTTCAGGATGATGTCGGTGACGTCCTCCTTCACCCCCGGGACGGTGGTGAACTCGTGGAGGACACCGTCGACGCGGATGCTGGTCACGGCCGCGCCCGGGATGGACGACAGCAGGGTACGACGCAGCGAGTTGCCGAGGGTGTAGCCGAAACCCGGCTCCAGCGGCTCGATGATGAACCGGGAACGGGTGTCGTCGATGGCGTCCTCGGACAGTGCGGGACGCTGAGAGATCAGCACGTGCGAAACCTTTCCGATGCGGCGTCCGCTATTTGACGCCGAACGTGAGACCCGGCCCGGGCACGATCGCCCGGGCCGGGGGTCTTGCGTACTTCGTGGGCTTACTTCGAGTAGAACTCGACGATCAGCTGCTCCGAGACCGGCGTGTCGATCTGCGTCCGCTCCGGGAGGGAGTGGACGAAGATGCGCAGCGAGTCGGGAACGACCTGGAGCCAGCCCGGGACGGGCCGCTCGCCGAAGTTCTCCTTCGCCACCACGAGGGGCAGCATGTTCCGGGACTTGTCCCGGATGTCGATGATGTCGTACTGCGTCACCCGGTAGCTGGGGACATCGACCTTCTGGCCGTTGACCAGGAAGTGGCCGTGGCCCACGAGCTGGCGGGCCTGACGACGGGTCTGCGCGATCCCGGCGCGGTAGACCACCGAGTCGAGACGCGACTCGAGGAGCTTGAGGAACTCGTCGCCGGTCTTGCCCTCGCGACGGTTCGCCTCCTCGTAGTACTTGCGCATCTGCTTCTCGAGCAGGCCGTAGGTGAAGCGGGCCTTCTGCTTCTCCTGCAGCTGCAGCAGGTACTCGGATTCCTTGATGCGAATCCGGCCGTGCTGACCCGGGGGGTACGGGCGGCGCTCGAAGGACTTGTCGCCGCCGATCAGGTCGACCTTCAGGCGGCGGGACTTGCGGGTGGCAGGTCCTGTGTAGCGAGCCATCGTGTGTCTCCTCTCCGCCCTAGACCCGGCGACGCTTCGGCGGGCGGCAGCCGTTGTGCGGCTGCGGGGTGACGTCGGAAATCGTGCCGACCTCGAGGCCGGCCGCCTGCAGCGACCGGATCGCGGTCTCGCGGCCCGAGCCCGGGCCCTTCACGAAGACGTCGACCTTCTTCATCCCGTGCTCCGCGGCCTTGCGGGCGCAGTTCTCGGCAGCCATCTGCGCGGCGAACGGCGTCGACTTGCGCGAGCCCTTGAAGCCCACGTGTCCGGCCGAGGCCCAGCTGATGACGTTGCCGGTCGGGTCGGTGATGGAGACGATCGTGTTGTTGAACGTGCTCTTGATGTGCGCGTGCCCGTGGGAGACGTTCTTCTTCTCCCGACGACGGACCTTCTTGGCCCCGGCCGCGCCCTGGCGAGTCCTGGGTGGCATCTAGCTCTTCTCCTGATCGAGGGGGGCCTGCATCACTTGCGTGCGGCCTTCTTCTTGCCGGCAACCGTCTTCTTGGGGCCCTTGCGCGAGCGGGCGTTGGTCTTCGTCCGCTGCCCGTGCACCGGCAGGTTGCGGCGGTGCCGCAGCCCCTGGTAGCTGCCGATCTCGACCTTGCGCCGGATGTCCGCCTGGACCTCGCGGCGCAGGTCACCCTCGACCCGGAAGTGGTTCTCGATGTACGCACGCAGTGTCGCGGCATCGGAGTCCGACAGGTCCTTCGACCGGAGGTCGGGGTCGATGCCGGTCTCGGTGAGGATCTCCTTGGAACGGCTACGGCCGATCCCGAAGATATAGGTCAGCGCGATCTCCATCCGCTTCTCGCGGGGGAGATCGACGCCGGCGAGTCGTGCCATGTGGCGACGTGCTCCTCGTGTCGTCCGGGAGGTCTGGCTCCCCGCCCGTCCCGGACCTCACGGGTCCGGGCCCCGGCCTCCCGAGCCGGGGGTGTTCCGCCGGGGCATCGATCTCTCGAGCCGACGTAGGTGCGGGGAGGAATGGAGTGCGGCCGCGTGTGGCCGCGGGTGCCTGGTACTGCTGCCCTGGGTCTGTTCTCAGCCCTGGCGCTGCTTGTGGCGCAGGTTGTCGCAGATGACCATGACCCGCCCGTGACGGCGGACCACCTGGCACTTCGCGCAGATGCGCTTGACGCTCGGCTGGACCTTCACGTCCTCTTCCTCGCTGTGTGGATCACTTGTAGCGGTAGACGATCCGGCCGCGCGACAGGTCGTAGGGCGACAGCTCCACCACGACCTTGTCCTCGGGGAGGATCCGGATGTAGTGCTGACGCATCTTGCCGCTGATGTGCGCCAGGACCTTGTGCCCGTTCTCGAGCTCCACCCGGAACATCGCGTTGGGCAGGGGTTCGATGACCCGGCCCTCGACCTCGATGGCGCCGTCCTTCTTCGCCATGTCCTCCGCATTCTTCTCGACGTACGCTGCCGTCCCCGGCTCGGTGCCACCGCGTCGCGGCGACACGTCCACAAGGGACGGGGAGCGCGCTCGACACCGGACCGACACACGAGCGAGGGCCGGCACGACACGCGCACCAGCTGTCGAGTGTACGCGTGGCGTGTCGGGAGCCTCGCCACCGGGGCCCTCGACCATCACGTCAGCGCCGGATCGGCATCCCGGCGCACGGACCCGGGAACGGGAGGCCCGCCCGGGCGGCGAGTGCCCCGATCGCGAGGGCGACCCCCCACGGTCCGGCGACCCAGATCCACCACGGTGCCACGACCCCGCCCGTGCCGACCGAGACGGCGACCCAGATCACGAGGTTGATCACCGAGACCACCGCCCACACCGCCACCGCGGCTCGCATCGGTGAGCGCGCCGGCCGCGCCTCCGAACCAGCCGCGCCTCCCGAGCGCGCCGGCGCCTCGACCGGCAGGTCCGCGGTCAGCGGCAGGAGGTCGGACCCCACCACCGCGCCGTGCGCCGCGCGCACCCGCTCGTCGTACTCGGCGAGCGTCAGCCGCCCCTCGGCATGCGCCCGCCCCAGTCGCGCCGCCACACGCTCGCGGTCCGCGTCCGACACCCGCAGTTCGTCCCCGGCCACCACGACCACCCCGTCTCCTCACGCCACTGGCCCGAGGATAACAGCGAGCGGATAGTTCTGCTATCCGCCGGCGGCTCCGCTCACGCCGGCGCGGTGAGGATGCGGGGCCCGTCGTCGGTGACGGCCACCGAGTGCTCCCAGTGCACGGCCCGGCTGCCGTCCGAGGTGACGACGGTCCAGCCGTCGGCGAGCTCGTCGGTCTCGTCGGTGCCGCCGGTGAGCATCGGCTCGATGGCCAGCACCATCCCGCTGCGCAGGCGCATGCCCGTACCGGCCCGCCCGAGGTTCGGCACGAACGGGTCCATGTGCATGGAGGTCCCGATGCCGTGCCCGCCGTAGTCGGCGACGATCCCGTACTCGCGTCCGTCCGCGGCCGCGCGACGTCGGGCCTCGTCCTCGACGGCGTGCGAGACGTCGCCGAGCCGGCCGCCGGGCACGAGGCGCTCGATGCCCGCGTACATGGCCGCCCGGCAGGCCGCCGACAGCGACTCGTCCTCGGGGCGTGGGGTGCCCACGGGGACCGTGACCGCGGCGTCCCCGTGCCAGCCCTCGAGGATCGCGCCGCAGTCGATCGAGATCAGATCGCCGTCGGCGAGCACCCTCGTGGCGGAGGGGATGCCGTGCACGACCTGCTCGTTGACCGAGGCGCAGATCGAGGCCGGGAACCCCTGGTAGCCGAGGAACGAGGGCTCCGCGCCGGCCTCCCGGATCGTGGCCTCGGCGACCGCGTCGAGGTCGGCCGTGCTGGCCCCGGGACGGACCGCGTCGGTGACGGCGGCGAGGGCGGCCGCGACCACGAGGCCGGCCGCGCGCATCGCCTCGATCTGGCCCGGCGTCTTCATCTCCACGAAGCGTCCCCGCACGCGGTCGGCGATCCCGCCGACCCCCGCTGTGAGCACTGCGACGACCTCCGTCATCGGGCGCCGACTCGGGTTCCCCAAGTCAGTCGTCGGGCTCGTCGGCGAGCGCGTCCATGGCCCGGTCGGTGATCTCCTCGACCGACCCGACGGCGTCGACCCGCACGGCGATGTCGCTGTAGTGCGCGATGAGGGGCTCGGTCTCCGAGCGGTAGACCTCCTGGCGGTGCCGGATGGTCTCCTCGGTGTCGTCCGAGCGGCCGCGGGACGTGAGGCGCTTGATCAGCTCCTCGTCGTCGACCTCGAAGACGAGCACGGCGTCCAGGCGCTGACCGAGGTCGTCGAGCACGGTCTCGAGCTCCTGCGCCTGGGCGCTGTTGCGCGGGAACCCGTCGAGCAGGAAGCCCTCGGCCGCGTCGGGCTGGGCGAGACGGTCCTTGACCATCTTGACCGTGACCTCGTCCGGCACCAGGTCGCCCGCGTCGACGTAGCGCTGGGCCTCCTTGCCGAGCTCGGTCTCGTTCTTCATGTTCTCGCGGAAGATGTCCCCGGTGGAGATGTGCGGGGCGTCGAGCCGCTCGGCCAGCCGCGTGGCCTGCGTTCCCTTGCCCGCTCCCGGCGGCCCCACCAGAACGATCCTCACGACAACACTCCTTCGCCCGACATCCAGTGGTCCGTGTACCGCGCCGACCGGCTACCCGGTCAGCGCAGGAAGCCCTCGTAGTTGCGCTGCATCAGCTGGCTCTCGATCTGCTTCACCGTGTCCAGCCCGACGCCCACCATGATCAGAACAGCCGTGCCCCCGAAGGGGAAGTTCTGGTTCTGTCCTTGACCGGTCAGGCCCAGGAAGAAGTTCGGCAGGACGGCGATGATGCCCAGGTAGATCGAGCCGGGCAAGGTGATGCGGGACAACACGTAGCTGAGGTACTCGGCCGTGGGACGGCCGGGCCGGATCCCGGGGATGAAGCCCCCGAACTTCTTCATCTCGTCGGCGCGTTCCTCGGTGTTGAACGTGATCGCGACGTAGAAGTACGTGAAGAAGATGATCAGCGCGAAGTACAGGATGATGTGCAACCAGTTGGACTGGTTGGCCAGGTACGTCTGGACGAAGCGCGAGAAGCCGGAGTTCTGGTTGCCCGTGATCCGCGAGAGCAGGTCGGGCAGGTAGAGCAGGGACGACCCGAAGATCACCGGGATGACGCCGGCCTGGTTGACCTTCAGCGGCAGGTAGGTCGAGGTGCCGCCGTACATGCGGCGTCCGACCATGCGCTTGGCGTACTGCACCGGGATGCGGCGTTGGCCCTGCTCCACGAACACGACGCTGGCGATGATGACCAGCCCGAACGCGCAGACGACGGTGAACGCGATGGCGCCGGCGTTCGAGAGGATCGTGCCGCCCTCGGCGGGGATGCGGGCCGCGATCGAGGTGAAGATGAGCAGCGACATGCCGTTGCCGACACCGCGCTCGGTCACCAGCTCGCCGAACCACATGATGACCGCGGTGCCCGCCGTCATGACGATGACGATGACCGCGAGGTCGAAGACGTCCGCGCCCGGCAGGATCGGGAATTGCGCGGGGTCGCAGTCCTGGAACAGCTGGTTGCGGTCGGCCAGGGCGACGATGCCCGTCGACTGCAGGACGGCCAGCGCGATCGTCAGGTAGCGCGTGTACTGCGTGAGCTTGCCCTGACCGCTCTGCCCCTCCTTCTTCAGCTGCTCGAAGCGGGGGATCACGACGGTCAGCAGCTGCACGATGATGCTGGCCGTGATGTAGGGCATGATGCCCAGGGCGAAGATCGACAGCTGCAGCAGTGCGCCGCCGGAGAACAGGTTGATCAGCGAGTACACGCTCGCCGCGTCGCTGCCCTGGACCTGCCGCAGACATTCCTGCACGTTCGAGTACGAGACGCCGGGTGCCGGGAGCGTGGCTCCCAGTCGGTAGACCGCGACGATCCCGAGCGTGAACAGGATCTTCTTGCGCAGGTCCGGTGTGGTCAGAGCTGACCGCACGGCGCCGAGCACTCGGACCTCCAGATGTCGTTCGGCCGCACCGCGGAACTCCACACCCGCGCGGGCCGG
>NZ_JAQZAM010000014.1 GCF_028737215.1 Actinomycetospora chibensis
GGGCCGGTGCGTGCGTCACGAGGGGTACTGCTACTCGACGACGGTGGCGCTGCCGCCGGCGGCGGTCAGCTTCTCGCTCGCCGAGCCCGAGAACGAGTGCGCGGTGACGCGCAGCGTCACCGACCCGACCTCGCCGGTGCCGAGCACCTTGATCGGACGGCCGGCGCGCACGGCGCCCGCCTCGACGAGCTCGGCCGGGCCGACCTCGCCGCCGTCGGGGAACAGCCGGGCGAGGTCGCCGACGTTGACGACCTGCGCGACGACCTTGTTGCGGTTGCGGAAGCCCTTGAGCTTCGGCAGACGCATCTGCAGCGGCATCTGGCCGCCCTCGAAGCCCGCGGGGACGTTCTTCCGCGCGCCGGTGCCCTTGGTACCGCGACCGGCGGTCTTGCCCTTCGACGCCTCACCGCGACCGACACGGGTCTTCGCGGTCTTGGCGCCCGGGGCCGGGCGCAGGTGGTGCAGCTTGATCGGGGACGACTCAGCCATCGCTCCCCACCTCCTCGACCGTCACCAGGTGACGAACGGTGTTGATCAGGCCGCGGTTCTGGGGCGTGTCCGGGCGCACGACGGTGGCACCGATGCGCCGGAGCCCCAGGGTCCGCAGCGTCTCGCGCTGGTTGCGCTTGCCCCCGATCTGGGACCGGGTCTGGGTGACCTTGAGGTCGGCCATCACGACGCTCCCTGCGCGGCCCGGGCACGCAGCATGCGCGCCGGCGCCACGTCCTCGATCGGCAGGCCACGACGGGCGGCGACGGCCTCGGGGACCTGCAGGCCCTTCAGCGCCGCCACGGTGGCGTGCACGATGTTGATCGCGTTCTGGCTGCCGAGCGACTTCGACAGGATGTCGGCGATGCCCGCGCACTCCAGCACGGCACGCACCGGGCCACCGGCGATGACGCCGGTACCGGGGCTCGCCGGACGCAGGAGGACGACGCCCGCGGCGTCCTCGCCCTGGATCGGGTGCGTGATGGTGCCGCCGACGCGCGGGACGCGGAAGAAGTTCTTCTTCGCCTCCTCGACGCCCTTCGCGATCGCGGCGGGCACCTCCTTGGCCTTGCCGTAGCCGACGCCGACCATGCCGTCGCCGTCACCGACGACGACCAGGGCGGTGAAGCTGAAGCGACGACCACCCTTGACGACCTTGGCCACGCGGTTGATGGCGACGACGCGCTCGAGGTGCGGGGTGCGGTCCTGCTGGCGGTCGCGGCCGCCCTGCTGGCGGTCGCGACCGGCGCTGCCGCCCTGACGCTCGCCGCCCTGTGCGCCCGAGCCCGCGGGCCCGTCGCGCCGTGTGCGTCCCGGCATCAGGCGTTCCTTCCAATCGTGTTCGTCCTGGGAGTCCGCATCAGAACTGCAGACCCCCCTCGCGGGCCGCATCCGCGAGCTGCGCGATGCGACCGTGGTAGCGGCGACCGCCGCGGTCGAAGACGACCGCGTCGATGCTGGCGGCCCGCGAGCGAGCGGCGATGAGCTCCCCCACCTTCGCGGCCTGGGCCTTCTTGTCGCCCTCCAGCCCGCGCACGTCCGCCTCCAGCGTGGAGGCGTGGGCGAGGGTGTGACCGGCGATGTCGTCGACCACCTGCGCCGTGATGTGCCGGGTCGAGCGGGTGACGACCAGACGGGGACGCGACGGCGTGCCGGCGATCTTCTTGCGCAGCCGGACGTGGCGTCGGGTGCGACCCGTGCGACGCGTCTCCGAGATGTTCTTGCCCAGGTGGCCCCTGGCCTTGTCCTTGGGCGCTGCCGTGGTCGTGCTCTCGGTGTTGGTAGCCATCACTTGCCCGTCTTCCCGACCTTGCGGCGGATCTGCTCGCCGGCGTACCGGACGCCCTTGCCCTTGTACGGGTCAGGACGGCGCAGCCAGCGGATGTTGGCGGCCACCTGGCCGACCAGCTGCTTGTCGATGCCCTGCACGGAGAACCGCGTGGGGCTCTCGACCGCGAACGTGATGCCCTCGGGCGGATCGATCCGGACCGGGTGGCTGAACCCGAGCGCGAACACCAGGGTCGAGCCCTGGAGCTGCACGCGGTAGCCGACGCCGTGGATCTCGAGCTTGCGCTCGTAGCCCTGGCTCACGCCCTGCACGAGGTTGTTGAGCAGCGAGCGCGACAGGCCGTGCAGCGCACGGTTGTCCCGCTCGTCGTCGGGGCGGGCCACCGAGATGACACCGTCGTCGACCGAGACCCGGATGGGCTCGTCGACGGTGTGGCTCAGCGTGCCCTTCGGTCCCTTGACGGTGACCTGCTGGCCCTCGACCGCGACGTCCACGCCGGACGGCACGGTGATCGGGGCCTTGCCGATACGTGACATTGTCTGGTCCCTCTCCTTCCGAGCCGTTACCAGACGAAGGCGAGGACTTCCCCGCCCATCCGTCGCTGGTAGGCCTGCCGGTCGGTCAGCAGACCGGAGGACGTCGAGATGATGGCGACGCCGAGACCGCCGAGCACCCGGGGGAGCTCGTTGGACTTGGCGTAGATGCGCAGACCCGGCTTCGAGATGCGCTTGATGCCGGCGATGCTGCGCTCGCGGTTCGGCCCGTACTTGAGGTCGACCACGAGGGACTTGCCCACCGTGGCGTCCTCGGTGCGGAACCCGGCGATGTAGCCCTGGTCCAGGAGGACCTGCGCGACGTGGGTCTTGAGCTTGCTGTGCGGCATGGTCGCGCTCTCGTGGAACGCCGAGTTGGCGTTCCGGATGCGCGTCAGCATGTCCGCGATCGGGTCGGTCATCGTCATGACCAGGTCACCTTCCTCGCCGTGGTTCCCCGGGTCGGGCGCACGGAGGCCGTGCGCGCGGTCCCGATGGCGGGCCTGCGGCGTGTGGAGCTCTTCTGAGCGGTGGTTCGGGGATGCGCCGTCGGCGAGGCGACGCCGACGAGCATGTGCTCGCGGTGCGCCACGCGCTGGATCAGACGCAGGAGCGCGGGGTCGATCGCGCCCTCGCTCGGGGCCTCGGGGACCTCGGCGGTGTTCGCGGAGGTGTTCGCCGCGCTCACCAGGACGCCTTGCTGACGCCCGGGAGCTCGCCCCGGTGCGCCATCTCGCGCAGGCACACGCGGCAGAGCCCGAACTTCCGAAGCACGGCACGGGCGCGCCCGCAGCGGTTGCACCGGGTGTAGCCGCGAACCTTGAACTTCGGGGTCTTCGCGGCCTTGTTGACCAGAGCCTTCTTCGCCATTCTCAGTTCTCCCTGAACGGGAAGCCGAGCTGACGGAGCAGCGCCCGGCCCTCCTCGTCGGTGGTCGCGGAGGTGACCACGGTGATGTCCATGCCCCGCGGCCGGTCGATCGAGTCCTGGTCGATCTCGTGGAACATCGTCTGGTCCGACAGACCGAACGTGTAGTTGCCGGAGCCGTCGAACTGCTTCGGCGAGAGACCGCGGAAGTCACGGATGCGCGGCAGGCCGATGGTCAGCAGCCGGTCCAGGAACTCCCACATCCGCGCGCCGCGCAGGGTCGCGCGGGCGCCGATCGGCATGCCCTCGCGCAGCTTGAACTGCGCGATCGACTTGCGGGCCTTGCGGATCTCCGGCTTCTGGCCGGCGATGAGGGTGAGGTCGCGGACCGCGCCCTCCATCAGCTTGGAGTCCCGCGCGGCCTCGCCGACGCCCATGTTCACGACGACCTTGACGACGCCCGGGATCAGCATCGGGTTCGTGTACCCGAACTGCTCCGACAGCGCGTTCTTGATCTCGTCGTGGTAGCGCTGCTGCAGCCGCGGACGGGTCGTCTCGGGAGCTTCGGTCGTGGTCACGAGAGGTCCTTCCCGCTACGGCGCGCGATGCGCACGCGCTTCTGCTCGCCCTCGCCACCCTCGCGGCTGCCGACGCGGGTCGGCTTGCCGTCGGGGTCGACGACCATCACGTTCGAGACGTGGATCGGCGCTTCCTGGGTGACGATCCCGCCGCTCTGGGCGCCGCGCTGGTTGGCGGACTGGGCCGTGTGCTTCTTGACGCGGCCGACACCCTCGACGAGGACCTTGTCGCGGTCGGGGAAGGCCTTGATGACCTTGCCCTTGGCGCCCTTGTCCTTGCCGGCGATGACGACGACCGTGTCGCCCTTCTTGACCTTCATCTGCTACAGCACCTCCGGCGCGAGCGAGATGATCCGCATGAACCTCTTGTCGCGCAGCTCGCGGCCCACGGGGCCGAAGATGCGGGTCCCGCGGGGCTCACGGTCGTTCTTGATGAGCACGGCTGCGTTCTCGTCGAACTTGATGTACGAGCCGTCCGGGCGGCGCTTCTCCTTGCGGGTGCGCACGATGACGGCCTTGACGACCTCGCCGCGCTTGACACCGGCGGCCGGGATGGCTTCCTTCACGGTCGCCACGATGACGTCGCCGATGCCCGCGTAGCGGCGGGACGAGCCCCCGAGAACGCGGATGCACAGAATCTCCCGTGCACCCGTGTTGTCGGCGACACGCAGCCGCGACTCCTGCTGGATCACTTCTTCTCCTGACCTGCCCGCACGAGCGGACGGTTTCCAAGGATCACTTGGCCTTTTCGAGAATCTCGACGAGACGCCAGCGCTTGGTGGCCGACAGCGGCCGGGTCTCCATGAGGAGCACGCGGTCGCCGGGGCCGGCGGTGTTGTTCTCGTCGTGCGCCTTGACCTTCTTCGTGCGCCGGATGACCTTCGAGTAGCGCGGGTGCTTCACCCGGTCCTCGAGGCTGACGACGATGGTCTTGGCCATCTTGTCCGAGACGACGAGACCCTCACGCACCTTGCGCAGGCCACGGTCGTCGTTGCGGGCCTCGCCCGGGGTCTGCTGGGCCTTGTCGGCCTGCTTGACCTCGGCGCGGACCTGCTCCTGCTCGTCACGCTCGGGGGCGGTGGCGCCCGAGCTCGCCGGAGCAGTGGTCTCAGCGGTGCTCTCGCTCATGCCGCTCCCTCCTCATCGGGGGCGACCGACAGGCCGAGCTCGCGCTCGCGCATCACCGTGTAGATGCGCGCGATGTCGTGGCGCACGGTCCGCAGTCGACGGTTGTTGTCCAGCTGCCCGGTCGCCATCTGGAAGCGCAGGTTGAACAGCTCGGCCTTCGCCTCACGGGCGCGGGCGACGAGCTCCTCGGCGTTGAGCTCCCGGAGCTCGCTCGCGGGGGTTCCGGCGGCCATCAGAAACTCTCCTCACGGCTCACGATGCGGCAGCGCATCGGCAGCTTGTGCTGCGCGCGACGCAGCGCCTCGCGGGCCGTGGCCTCGTTCGGGTAGCTCATCTCGAACATGACCCGGCCCGGCTTCACGTTCGCCACCCACTTCTCGGGCGAGCCCTTGCCGGAACCCATGCGGGTCTCGGCCGGCTTCTTGGTCAGCGGCCGGTCCGGGAAGATGTTGATCCACACCTTGCCGCCACGGCGGATGTGCCGCGTGATTGCGATACGGGCGGACTCGATCTGCCGGTTGGTGACGTAGGCGTGCTCCAGGGCCTGGATGCCGTAGTCGCCGAAGGACATCTGGGTGCCGCCCTTGGCGGCGCCCGTCCGGTCCGGCCGGTGCTGCTTGCGGTACTTGACCTTGCGGGGGATCAGCATGACTCAGGACTCCGTCTGCGTGGTCGCCTCGGGGGCGGCGCCGGCGGGGGCCCCGCCCGTGGTCGCACCCGCACCTGCCTGCTCGGCAGCTGCGGCGCGCCCGGCCTCGGTGCTCGTCCCGGTCGTGCCCGACGAGCCGGAACGACGCCCGCGGGGACGGTCGTTCGAGCCGCCGCCACGGCCACGGCCACCACGCGGGTCGCGCGTCGCGGCGTCGAGCGCGGCCTGGCGCTCGGACTCGCGCTTGCCGCCGACCACGTCGCCCTTGTAGATCCAGACCTTCACGCCGATGCGGCCGAAGTTGGTCCGGGCCTCGAACAGGCCGTAGTCGATCTCCGCGCGCAGCGTGTGCAGCGGCACGCGCCCCTCGCGGTAGAACTCGGAGCGCGACATCTCGGCGCCACCGAGCCGGCCGGAGCACTGCACCCGGATGCCCTTCACGCCGGGGCTGCGCATGGCCGACTGCATGGCCTTGCGCATCGCGCGGCGGAACGACACACGATTGGACAGCTGCTCGGCGACGCCCTGCGCGACGAGCTGCGCGTCGGCCTCGGCACCCTTGACCTCGAGGATGTTCAGCTGGACCTGCTTGCCGGTCAGCTTCTCCAGGTTGCCGCGCAGGCGGTCCGCCTCGGCGCCGCGGCGCCCGATGACGATGCCCGGACGCGCGGTGTGGATGTCGACGCGGACGCGGTCACGCGTGCGCTCGATCTCGACCTTGGAGATGCCGGCCCGCTCCATGCCCTTGGAGAGCATGCGGCGGATCTTGACGTCCTCGGCCACGTAGTCGGCGTACTGCTTGTCGGCGTACCAGCGCGACTTCCAGTCGGTGGTGATACCGAGGCGGAAGCCGTGCGGGTTGATCTTCTGGCCCATCAGCGGCCACTCCTCTTCGAACGCGCTCGGCCGCCCTTCGCCGCGGCCACCTCGGTGACCTCGACGTAGATGTGGCTGGTCCGCTTCCGGATGCGGTACGCCCGGCCCTGCGCGCGGGGCTGGAACCGCTTCATGGTCGGACCCTCGTCCACGGTGATCGTGGAGATCACCAGGTTCGCGCGGTCCAGATCGACGTTGTTCTCGGCGTTGGCCACCGCGCTCGCGACGACCTTGGCCACCGGCTGGGCGGCCTTGAGCTCGGCGAACTGCAGCACCGAGGCGGCCTCGCCCACGGGCATGCCGCGCACCAGGTCCACCACGCGACGGACCTTCATCGGCGACATGCGCACGTAGCGCGCCCGCGCCACGGCCCCGCGCGGGGCCGTGTCGGTGTCGGCTGGTGCAGACATCTCTGACGTTCCTTCCTGATTCCGGGCCATGGAGGTCCCGCGCGCTGTATCCCGGCGTCGACTAGCGACGGCGGGAGCGGCGGTCCTCCTTGACGTGCCCGCGGAACGTGCGGGTCGGGGCGAACTCGCCGAGCTTGTGCCCGACCATGGATTCCGAGACGAACACGGGGACGTGCTTGCGTCCGTCGTGCACGGCCAGCGTGTGGCCGATCATGTCCGGGATGATCGTCGAACGGCGCGACCAGGTCCGGATGACCGTCTTGCGGTTGGCCTCGTTGAGCGCGTCCACCTTCTTGAGCAGGTGGTCGTCGACGAACGGGCCCTTCTTGAGACTGCGTGGCATCGCTTCGCTCCCTCCTGCTCTCGTCAGCGCTTCTTCTTGCCCTTGCCGGTGCGGCGGCGACGCACGATCATGCGGTCGCTCTCCTTCCGGCCTCGGGTACGGCCCTCGGGCGTGCCGGCGGGGTTGACCGGGTGGCGACCACCGGAGGTCTTGCCCTCACCACCGCCGTGCGGGTGGTCGACCGGGTTCATGGCGACACCGCGCACCGACGGGCGCTTGCCGCGCCAGCGGTTGCGGCCCGCCTTGCCCCAGTTGATGTTCGAGTGCTCGGCGTTGCCGACCTCGCCGATGCTGGCGCGGCACCGGACGTCCACGTTGCGGATCTCGCCCGAGGGCATCCGCAGCTGGGCGTGGGGGCCGTCCTTGGCCACCAGCTGCACCTTCGAGCCGGCCGAGCGCGCGATCTTGGCGCCGCCACCGGGGCGGAGCTCGATCGCGTGGATCGTCGTACCGGTCGGGATGTTGCGCAGCGGGAGGTTGTTGCCCGGCTTGATGTCGGCCTTGGGGCCGGCCTCCACCGTGTCGCCCTGGTGCAGCCGCTCCGGGGCGATAATGTAGCGCTTCTCGCCGTCCGCGTAGTGCAGCAGCGCGATGCGCGAGGTGCGGTTCGGGTCGTACTCGATGTGAGCGACCTTGGCCGGCACGCCGTCCTTGTCGTGGCGACGGAAGTCGATGAGCCGGTAGGCCCGCTTGTGGCCCCCGCCCTGGTGCCGGGTCGTGATGCGCCCGGTGACGTTGCGGCCGCCCTTGTTGTGCAGCGGACGGATCAGCGACTTCTCGGGGTGGTCGCGCGTGATCTCGGCGAAGTCCGAGACGCTCGCGCCGCGCCGCCCCGCGGTCGTCGGCTTGTACCTGCGGATTCCCATGGTCAGCTCCCTGCCCCGGGCGCGCCGAACACGTCGATGGTCCGGCTCTCGGGCGTCACCGTCACGACCGCGCGCTTGGTGTCCTTGCGCTTGCCGAAGCCGCGGCGGGAGCGCTTGCGCTTCCCCTCACGGTTCAGCGTGTTCACGCTGGCCACCTGCACGTCGAAGATCTGCTGAACGGCGACCTTGATCTGCGTCTTGTTCGCGTCCGGGCGCACCAGGAAGGTGTACTGGCGCTCCTCGAGCAGGCCGTAGCTCTTCTCGGAGATGACCGGCGCGATGATCACGTCTCGCGGGTCGGCGATCACTTCTCGGCCTCCTTCTGGGCGGGCGGGTCGGTGACCGTGCGCGAGGCGATGAAGGCCTCGAGCGCCGCGGACGTGAAGACCACGTCGTCGGCGCGCAGGACGTCGTAGGTGTTGAGCTGGTCCGGCGTGATCATGTGGACCGCCGGCAGGTTGGCCACGCTGCGGCGGCCGGCCTCGTCCTCGCGGGCGACGACGGCGAGCACGTTGCGGAGCTCCGCACCCGACGTCACCACGCCCGAGAGCGCCGTGCGGGCGCCCTTGGTGGACGGGGCGGTGCCCTCGATCAGCGCCGAGAAGACGTGGATGCGCTCGTGACGGGCGCGGTCCGACAGCGCGCCGCGCAGGGCGGCCGCCTTCATCTTCTTGGGGGTCCGCTGGTCGTAGTCGCGCGGCGTCGGTCCGTGGACCGTGCCGCCGCCGGTGAACTGCGGTGCGCGCACCGAGCCCTGGCGGGCGCGGCCGGTGCCCTTCTGGCGGTACGGCTTCCTGCCGCCGCCGCGGACCTCGCCGCGCGTCTTGGTGTCGTGCGTGCCCTGACGGGCCGCCGCGAGCTGCGCGGTGACGACCTGGTGCATCAGCGCGGTGCTGGCCGGGGCGTCGAACAGCACGCCCGGGAGCTCCACGGTGCCGTCGGTCCCGCCGGTCGGGGTGTTCACCGGCACGGAGCGCGTCTCGCCGGAGGCCGTCGCGTGCTGGTCCCGCCGGGCGAGACGACGTGCCTCGCCGGCCGTGTAGCCGCGGCGACGGGTCGAGTGACCGTGCGTCGCCCGGAGCGTGGCGGTGGCCGCGGCCGTCGCCGAGCTGGTGCCGGCCTCGGTCTGCTCGGCCGCGTCGGGGCCTTCGGAGTCGGTCACTCCGGGGGTGTGTCCGTCGGCTGCCTTGTCCTGGCCCGGGGTGCTCACTGCTCACCGCCCTTCGCGGGGTCGACCTTGGCGGCCGACGTGACGAGAACCAGGCCGCCGCGCGGGCCGGGGACGGCGCCGCGGATCAGCAGCAGGCCCGCGTCGGCGTCCACGCCGTGCACGGTCAGGTTCTGCGTGGTTACCTTCTCGTTGCCCATCCGGCCGGCCATGCGCGTGCCCTTGAAGACACGCGCCGGGGTGGCGCAGCCGCCGATGGAGCCCGGCGAGCGGTGCTTGCGCTGCGTGCCGTGGCT
Organism: Actinomycetospora chibensis; assembly: GCF_028737215.1. Classification (GTDB taxonomy): domain Bacteria; phylum Actinomycetota; class Actinomycetes; order Mycobacteriales; family Pseudonocardiaceae; genus Actinomycetospora; species Actinomycetospora chibensis. Next base: position 9,492 of record NZ_JAQZAM010000014.1, read on the forward strand.
GGCCCCGAGGCCGCCGAAGCCGTGGCGCTTCATGACACCCGCCGTGCCCTTGCCCTTGCTGGTGCCCGAGACGTCGACGACGGCACCGGCGGCGAACGCCTCGGCGGTGACCTCCTGGCCGACCTCGTACTCGCTCGCGTCGCTGGTGCGCAGCTCCGCGAGGTGGCGCCGCGGGGTCACCCCGGCCTTGGAGAAGTGGCCGGTCTCCGGCTTGTTCACCTTGCGCGGATCGATGGCGCCGAAGGCGATCTGCACGGCGTTGTAGCCGTCCACCGAGGGGGTGCGCACCTGCGTCACGACGCAGGGGCCGGCCTTCACCACGGTCACCGGGACGATGCGGTTCGACTCGTCGAACACCTGGGTCATGCCGACCTTGGTGCCGAGGACGCCGCTCATCTTCCGCTCGTGGCGTGCCGGCGCTGCATTGGCTGCATTCGCTGTCGTCACTGCCGACCTCACTGGATGTTCACGTCGACGCTCGCCGGCAGGTCGATGCGCATGAGCGCGTCCACCGTCTTCGGCGTGGGGTCGACGATGTCGATCAGTCGCTTGTGGGTGCGCATCTCGAAGTGCTCGCGCGAGTCCTTGTACTTGTGCGGCGAGCGGATGACGCAGTAGATGTTCTTCTCGGTGGGCAGCGGCACGGGCCCGACCACGGAGGCGCCGGTGCGCGTCACGGTCTCGACGATCTTGCGAGCCGACGCGTCGATCGCTTCGTGGTCGTAGGCCTTGAGCCGGATGCGGATCTTCTGTCCCGCCATGGTGGCTTTGCCGTTCCTCTTCTCGTCCCGCCAGGGTGTGACCCCTGGTGGCTGGCCAGGTTCTCGAGACGCCCCGGTGCTCATGCCTCCGGCCCGGACACCCCCGAGCGAGACCGTCTCCGGTCCACGCGGTCGGGTGTGTCGAGTCGGTCGACAGGCTCCGCCGTGTGCACTCCGCACACCGCGGCCCCGCGGACCCCGCGCTGTTCAACGTGTGTCCGTCCCGCTCCTCGACACGAGGGGCGGCACGGTGGACCCCCGGCACGATGGCCGGGCGATCCGGGCCCACGGTGTGGCTCTCGGACCCCCGCTCACAGCAGGGCGGTCGACTCGATACAGCCTGAGCCGACCGCCCCGTGCGAGCTAGGTGTCCAGTGTCGCACGGCCGCTCGGGCCGAGCCCCACCGGGGTCGGAGAAGGGGCTCGAGCCCCTTCCCCTGTCCTACTTGCTGATCTTCGTGACCTGACCGGCGCCGACCGTCCGGCCACCCTCACGGATGGCGAACTGGAGGCCCTCCTCCATGGCGATCGGCTGGATCAGCTGGACGGACATCTCGGTGTTGTCACCGGGCATGACCATCTCCGTGCCCTCCGGCAGCGTCACCACGCCGGTGACGTCGGTGGTCCGGAAGTAGAACTGGGGGCGGTAGTTGTTGAAGAACGGCGTGTGCCGTCCGCCCTCGTCCTTGCCCAGGATGTAGACCTGGCCCTCGAACTCGGTGTGCGGCGTGATCGAACCGGGCTTGCCGATGACCATGCCGCGCTCGACGTCCTCGCGCTTGATGCCGCGCAGGAGCAGACCGACGTTGTCGCCGGCGCGTCCCTCGTCGAGGAGCTTGCGGAACATCTCGATGCCCGTGGTGGTGGTCTTCGTCGACTTCGCGCGGATGCCGATGATCTCCACCTCCTCGTTCACCTTGACGATGCCGCGCTCGACGCGGCCGGTGACGACGGTGCCGCGGCCCGTGATCGTGAAGACGTCCTCGACGGGCATGAGGAACGGCTTGTCGGTGTCACGCTCCGGCGACGGGATGCTGTCGTCGACGGCGTCCATCAGGCTCATGATGGCGTCGCCCCACTCGGCGTCGCCCTCGAGCGCCTTGAGCGCGGAGACGCGGACCACGGGCAGGTCGTCGCCGGGGAAGTCCTGCGACGAGAGGAGCTCGCGGACCTCCATCTCGACGAGCTCCATGATCTCCTCGTCGTCGACCATGTCCGCCTTGTTCAGCGCCACCACGATGTAGGGGACGCCGACCTGGCGCGCGAGCAGCACGTGCTCGCGGGTCTGCGGCATGGGGCCGTCGGTGGCGGCCACCACGAGGATGGCGCCGTCCATCTGGGCGGCACCGGTGATCATGTTCTTGACGTAGTCGGCGTGCCCGGGGCAGTCGACGTGCGCGTAGTGGCGCTTCTCGGTCTGGTACTCGACGTGCGCGATCGAGATCGTGATGCCGCGCTGCCGCTCCTCCGGCGCCTTGTCGATCATGTCGAAGGCCGACGCCTGGTTGAGCTGCGGGAACTTGTCGTGCAGCACCTTGGTGATCGCCGCGGTGAGCGTCGTCTTCCCGTGGTCGATGTGACCGATCGTGCCGATGTTGACGTGCGGCTTGGTCCGCTCGAACTTGGCTTTCGCCACTGCTCTCGTCCTCCTGGACTGTGTTCTCCTGGCTCGTCCCTCGTGACGGGACGGGCCGGGTGGTGCTCGTCGGTGGGTCCTGCCGTGTCTCGGAGGACCGAGAGGGCCGACACGAGGCTAGCGAAAGCCCTGTGACGTCCCGCGACGTGGTCCGCGACCCGGGCTCTCACCCGGGTCACGGACCCGCGTCACTCGCCGGTCGCCTTCGCGATGATCTCCTTGGCCACGTTGGCCGGGACCTCCGCGTAGGAGTCGAACTGCATGGAGTAGTTCGCCCGGCCCTGGGTCCGCGACCGCAGGTCGCCGACGTAGCCGAACATCTCCGAGAGCGGGACGATCGCGCGTACGACGCGGCCGCCGGCCCGCTCCTCCATGGCCTGGATGTGGCCACGGCGGGAGTTGAGGTCGCCGATGACGTCACCCATGTAGTCCTCGGGGGTGTTCACCTCGACGGCCATCACCGGCTCGAGCAGCGCGGGGTCGGCCTTGCGGGCCGCCTCCTTGAGCGCCATCGATCCGGCGACCTTGAACGCCATCTCCGACGAGTCGACCTCGTGGTACTGACCGTCGAGCAGCGTCAGCTTGAGCCCGACCATCGGGTAGCCGGCCACGATGCCGTACTGCATCGCGTCCTGGGCGCCCTCGTCCACCGACGGGATGTACTCCCGCGGGACGCGACCACCGGTCACCTTGTTGTCGAACTCGTAGAGCGGACCGTCGGCCGTCTTCTCGAGCGGCTCGAGCTTGATGATGACGCGGGCGAACTGCCCCGAACCACCGGTCTGCTTCTTGTGCGTGTACTCGTACTTGTCGACCGTCTTGCGGATGGTCTCGCGGTAGGCCACCTGCGGCTTACCGATGTTGGCCTCGACCTTGTAGTCGGACTTCATCCGGTTGACCAGCACCTCGAGGTGGAGCTCGCCCATCCCCGAGATGATCGTCTGCCCGGTCTCCTCGTCGAGGTTGACCCGGAAGGTCGGGTCCTCGTCGGCGAGACGCTGGATGGCCGTCGACAGCTTCTCCTGGTCGGCCTTCGACTTCGGCTCGACCGCGACGGAGATGACCGGCTCCGGGAAGGTCATCGACTCGAGGATCACAGGGTTCTGCGGGTCGCAGAGGGTGTCGCCCGTGGTCGTGTCCTTCAGGCCCACCACCGCGTAGATGTGGCCGGCGGTGGCGTTGTCGACCGGGTTCTCCTTGTTGGAGTGCATCTGCAGGAACTTGCCGATGCGCTCCTTCCGGTCCTTGGTCGAGTTGATGAGCTGCGTGCCCTGGGAGGCCTTGCCCGAGTAGACCCGGACGTAGGTCAGCTTCCCGTAGAACGGGTGCGCGGCGATCTTGAACGCCAGGGCCGCGAAGGGCTCGTCGGTGTTGGGGCTGCGCTGGATCGGCGTCTCGCCGTCGAGCAGCGTGCCCTCGACCGGCGGGACGTCGGTCGGCGCCGGCAGGTAGGCGATGACGGCGTCGAGCATGGGCTGCACGCCCTTGTTCTTGAACGCCGAACCACAGATGACCGGGTAGGCCTCGCCGGTGACGGTCACGGCGCGGATGCCGTGCTCGATCTCCTCGACGGTGAGCTCCTCGCCGGCGAAGTAGCGCTCCATGAGCGCGTCGTCCTTCTCGGCGACGGCCTCGAGCAGCGCCTCGCGGTAGGAGGCGACCTGCTCGGCCATCTCGGCCGGGATCTCCTCGACCGCGTAGTCCTCGCCCTTGGACACGTCACCGCGCCAGGTCAGCGCGCGCATGCGCACCAGGTCGACGACGCCGTAGAACTCCGACTCCGACCCCATCGGCAGCTGCAGGACCAGCGGCTTGGCGCCGAGGCGGTCCTTGATCGTCTGCACGGTGAAGTAGAAGTCCGCGCCGAGCTTGTCCATCTTGTTGACGAAGCAGATGCGCGGGACGTTGTAGGTGTCGGCCTGGCGCCACACCGTCTCCGACTGCGGCTCCACGCCCTCCTTGCCGTCGAAGACGGCGACGGCGCCGTCCAGGACGCGCAGGGAGCGCTCGACCTCGACCGTGAAGTCGACGTGACCCGGCGTGTCGATGATGTTGATCTGGTGGTCTTTCCAGAAGCAGGTCGTCGCGGCGGACGTGATCGTGATGCCGCGCTTCTGCTCCTCCTCCATCCAGTCCATCGTGGCCGCGCCGTCGTGGACCTCACCGATCTTGTAGTTGATGCCGGTGTAGAACAGGACGCGCTCGGTCGTGGTGGTCTTGCCCGCGTCGATGTGGGCCATGATCCCGATGTTGCGGACCTTGCCCAGGTCGGTCAGCACGTCGCGTGCCACGAGATTCCTCTTCCGTCGGGTCGTCGCCGCGGGTCCCGCGGCGGGTGTTCTCGGATCGGTCGGGGACCGGGGTGGTTCGCACCCCGGCGCCCCACGCGATCACCAGCGGTAGTGCGCGAACGCCTTGTTCGACTCCGCCATCTTGTGGGTGTCCTCGCGGCGCTTCACGGCCGCGCCGAGGCCGTTCGAGGCGTCGAGCAGCTCGTTGCAGAGCCGGTCGATCATCGTCTTCTCGCGACGGGCGCGGGAGTACGTGATCAGCCAACGCAGGCCGAGCGTGGTCGAGCGGCCGGCCCGGACCTCGATCGGCACCTGGTAGGTCGCGCCACCGACACGGCGGCTGCGGACCTCGAGGGCCGGCTTCACGTTGTCCAGCGCGCGCTTGAGCGTGACCACCGGGTCGGCGCCGTTGCGCTCCCGGCAGCCCTCCATGGCGCCGTAGACGATGCGCTCGGCCAACGAGCGCTTCCCGTCGACGAGTACCTTGTTGACGAGCTGCGTCACGAGGGGCGACCCGTAGACGGGGTCGGCGACCAGCGGACGCTTCGGTGCGGGTCCCTTACGCGGCATGTCAGCTCTTGTCCTTCTTCGTCCCGTAGCGGCTGCGGGCCTGCTTGCGGTTCTTGACCGCCTGCGTGTCCAGCGCGCCGCGAATGATCTTGTACCGGACGCCGGGGAGATCCTTCACCCGGCCACCACGCACGAGCACGATCGAGTGCTCCTGCAGGTTGTGGCCCTCGCCCGGGATGTAGGCGGTGACCTCGATGCCGTTCGAGAGCCGGACGCGCGCGACCTTGCGCAGCGCGGAGTTCGGCTTCTTCGGCGTGGTGGTGTAGACGCGGGTGCAGACGCCACGGCGCTGCGGGCTCCCCTTCAGGGCCGCGGTCTTGGTCTTCTCGACCTTGTCCTCGCGGCCCCGGCGGACCAACTGCTGGATGGTGGGCATCGAGTGCGCTGACTTCCGTTCCTCTGGACTGTCTGATCGGGCTCGTACGTCCGCACCCGGGGTACCGGCTCTGTCGGCCGGCCGGGGAGAGGGGCGCCGTGGCTCCCCGCTCGGGAACCGGCGCACCACACACCCACCGGCACGCGGAACGACCCGACCACGTCGGGCTCTGCGTTCCAGGGTACGCGCATCCCGCACGGCAGCATGCAGCGGGTCGGATCAGGGCCCGGACCGCCTCTTGGCGGTCTCCGGGAATGCCACCGGCGTCCTGAGCTCCGGGGCCCCTCGGGTGTCCTCGGTGGGCGCCTCACGGGCCACCATGCCGCCGCAGGACGACGACCGGACCTCCACAGCATCCCCCACCGCCGGAGCGCCGTGCAACCCGGCCCCCTGTGACGCCCTCCGTGGGCGCTCCGGGCCTGGTGGGGAGCGAGGGACGCCTTGGGTGCCCTGGAGGCAGTCGAGGCGTCCCTCGCGTCACCGACCGCGCGCCGCTCCACAGAAGCGAGGGGCGCCCTGAGCGCCCTGAGAGCAGCCGAGGCGTCCCTCGCACCACCGACCGCGCACACGACGGAGGGCGCCCCCGCTGGTGCGGGGACGCCCTCCGGTGTCGTGCGGTGCTACGCCTTCGAGGTCAGCGGAACTGGCCGAAGTCGTAGTCGTCGAGCGGCACGGCGGCACCGCTGCCCGAGCCGAACACGTCGGGGGCGTAGTACCCGTCGTCGTAGCTCGGCAGGGCGTAGGCGGCCGCGCGGGCCTCCTCGGTCGGCTGGACCTGGATGTTCCGGTACCGGTTGATGCCGGTGCCGGCCGGGATCAGCTTTCCGATGATCACGTTCTCCTTCAGTCCGACCAGGCTGTCGGACTTCCCCTCGATGGCCGCGTTCGTGAGGATGCGCGTCGTCTCCTGGAAGGAGGCGGCGGACAGCCACGACTCGGTGGCCAGCGAGGCCTTCGTGATGCCCATGAGCACCGGGCGGGCCGCCGCCGGGTCGCCGCCCTCGGAGACCACCTTGCGGTTGGCCGCCTCGAACTCGGCGCGGTCGACGACACCACCGGGCAGGAACTCGGTGGCACCCGAGTCGATGATCGTCACCCGGCGGAGCATCTGCCGGACGATGACCTCGATGTGCTTGTCGTGGATCGACACACCCTGCGACCGGTACACCTTCTGCACCTGGTCGACGAGGTGCAGCTGCACCTCGCGGGGGCCCATCACGCGCAGCACCTCGTGCGGGTCGGCCGTGCCCTCGAGCAGCTGCTGACCGACGCCCACGTGGTCGCCGTCCTGCAGCGGGCGCTCGGAGCCGTCGACCGGCACCGTGGCGAGCCGCATGCGCTTGGACAGCTTGTCGTAGACGACCTCCTCGCTCCCGTCGTCCGGGATGAGGGTGATCTTCCAGAACTTGTCGCCGTCCTCGAGCTGGATGCGGCCGTCGACGTCGGCGATCGGCGCCTTGCCCTTCGGGACGCGGGCCTCGAAGAGCTCCTGCACACGCGGCAGACCCGTGGTGATGTCCTCACCCGCGACGCCACCGGTGTGGAAGGTGCGCATCGTCAGCTGCGTGCCGGGCTCACCGATGGACTGGGCGGCGACGATGCCGACCGCCTCGCCCACGTCGACGAGCTTGCCGGTGGCCAGCGAGCGGCCGTAGCAGCGGGCGCAGACACCCTGAGCCGAGTCGCAGGTCAGGACGCTGCGGACCCGGACCTTGCCGACGCCCGAGCCCAGGAGGGCGTCGATCGCCTGCTGGCCGATGTCGGCACCGCGGTCGAGCAGCACGTTGCCGTCGGCGTCGGTGACGGCCGAGGCCGCGGTCCGGGTGTAGACGCTGGTGTCGACGTGGATGTCGCGCACCAGGGTCCCGTCCGGGCCCTCCTCGCCGATCGGCATCGGGATGCCGCGCTCGGTGCCGCAGTCGACCTCGCGGACGATGACGTCCTGCGAGACGTCGACGAGACGCCGGGTCAGGTAGCCCGAGTCGGCGGTCCGCAGGGCGGTGTCGGCCAGACCCTTGCGGGTGCCGTGTGTCGAGATGAAGTACTCGACGACCGAGAAGCCCTCGCGGAAGTTCGACTTGATCGGGCGCGGGATGAACTCGCCCTTCGGGTTCGCGACCAGACCCTTCATGCCCGCCAGCTGGCGGACCTGGGTCATGTTGCCGGCCGCGCCCGAGGCGACGATCCGGGAGATGGAGTTGTCGGCGGGGAAGTTGTCCTCCATCGCCTTCGCCACCTCCTCGGTGGCCTGGCCCCAGATGCGCACCATCTCGTCGTTGCGCTCCTGGTAGGAGAGCGCACCGCGCTGGTAGCGCTTGTTGACCTGCTCCGCGCGCGTCTCGTACTCGTCGAGGATCTCCTGCTTGCGCGGGGGCACGACGACGTCGTCGATGGCGATGGTGACGCCCGAGCGCGTGGCCCAGTGGAAGCCGGCGTCCTTGAGCCGGTCCAGGGTCATCGCGACCTCGGTCATCGAGTAGCGCTCGGCGAGGTCGTTGATGATCGCGGCCTGGCGCTTCTTCGGCAGCTGGTCGTTGACGAAGGGGTAGTCCTCCGGCAGCAGCTCGTTGAAGAGCACCCGACCCAGCGTCGTGTCGGCCAGCCACGGCTTGCCCGGCTCGTGGGAGCCGTTCGTCATCCCCGGACCGGGCACGACCGAGCCCACGAGGCGAATCTTGATCGGCGCCTGGAGGTCGAGCGACCCCAGGTCGAACGCCATGATCGCCTCGGCCACCGACGAGTACGCCCGGCCCTCGCCGGCCGTGCCCTCGCGGCGCTGGGTGAGGTAGTACAGGCCGGTCACCATGTCCAGGCGCGGCATGGCCAGCGGCTTGCCGGACGCCGGCGACAGGATGTTGTTCGCCGACAGCATGAGGATGCGGGCCTCGGCCTGCGCCTCGGCGGACAGCGGCAGGTGGACCGCCATCTGGTCACCGTCGAAGTCGGCGTTGAACGCCTCGCAGACCAGCGGGTGCAGCTGGATGGCCTTGCCCTCGACCAGCTGCGGCTCGAAGGCCTGGATGCCGAGGCGGTGCAGCGTGGGCGCCCGGTTCAGCATCACCGGGTGCTCGTTGATGACCTCCTCGAGCACGTCCCAGACCTGGCCGCGCTGACGCTCGACCATGCGCTTCGCGGACTTGATGTTCTGCGCGTGGTTGAGGTCGACCAGCCGCTTCATGACGAACGGCTTGAACAGCTCGAGCGCCATCTGCTTGGGCAGGCCGCACTGGTGCAGCTTGAGCTGCGGGCCGACGACGATGACCGAACGGCCGGAGTAGTCGACGCGCTTGCCGAGCAGGTTCTGACGGAACCGGCCCTGCTTGCCCTTGAGCAGGTCGGACAGCGACTTGAGCGGGCGGTTGCCCGGCCCGGTCACCGGCCGGCCGCGACGGCCGTTGTCGAACAGCGCGTCGACGGCCTCCTGCAACATCCGCTTCTCGTTGTTGACGATGATCTCGGGCGCGCCGAGGTCGATCAGTCGCTTGAGGCGGTTGTTGCGGTTGATGACCCGGCGGTACAGGTCGTTGAGGTCCGACGTCGCGAAGCGGCCACCGTCGAGCTGCACCATCGGGCGCAGGTCCGGCGGGATGACCGGGACACAGTCGAGCACCATGCCGCCGGGACGGTTCCCGGTGGCCTGGAACGCCGCGACGACCTTGAGCCGCTTGAGCGCGCGCAGCTTGCGCTGGCCCTTGCCCGAGCGGATGGTCTCGCGGAGGTTGTCGGCCTCGGCGTCGATGTCGAAGGTCTCCAGGAGCTTCTGGATCGCCTCGGCACCCATGGCGCCGGTGAAGTAGTCCGCGTAGCGGTCGTAGAGCTCGCGGTAGAGCGTCTCGTCCGAGATCAGCTGGGCACGGTCGAGCTTGACGAACGTGGTCCAGACCTCGTCGAGGCGGTCGATCTCGCGCTGCGCACGGTCGCGCAGCTGGCGCATCTCGCGCTCGCCGCCCTCCTTGACCTTGCGCCGCACGTCGGACTTCGCGCCCTCGGCCTCGAGCTCGGCGATGTCGCTCTCGAGCTTCTGCGCGCGGGCCTCGAGGTCGTTGTCGCGCTGGGTCTCGAGGCGCTTGCGCTCCCCGGAGATCTCGTTCTCCAGCGTCGACTGGTCCGCGTGACGCTGGTCCTTGTTGACGTCCGTGATCACGTACGCCGCGAAGTAGATGATCTTCTCGAGGTCCTTGGGCGCCAGGTCGAGCAGGTAGCCCAGGCGCGACGGGACGCCCTTGAAGTACCAGATGTGCGTGACCGGCGCGGCCAGCTCGATGTGGCCCATGCGCTCGCGGCGCACCTTGGCCCGGGTCACCTCGACGCCGCAGCGCTCACAGATGATGCCCTTGAAGCGGACGCGCTTGTACTTGCCGCAGTAGCACTCCCAGTCCCGGGTCGGACCGAAGATCTTCTCGCAGAAGAGTCCGTCCTTCTCGGGCTTGAGCGTGCGGTAATTGATGGTCTCGGGCTTCTTGACCTCGCCGAAGGACCACTGGCGGATGTCGTCGGCGGTGGCCAGACCGATCCGCAGCTCGTCGAAGAAGTTGACGTCGAGCAAAGGTTCTCCCCTGGATGGGTGAGCGGTGTATCGAAGGTCCGCGGGCCGGCCCCGGTGTGGAGGCCGGGGCCGGCCGGCGAGGAACTAGTTCACGACGTCGTCGACGGACGGCGACTCGTTGCGCGAGAGGTTGATGCCCAGGTTCGCCGCGGCACGCTCGAGGTCCTCGTCGTCGCCGTCGCGCATCTCGATGGCCGCGCCGTCCGAGGACAGCACCTCCACGTTGAGGCACAGCGACTGGAGCTCCTTGAGCAGCACCTTGAACGACTCGGGGATGCCCGGCTCGGGGATGTTCTCGCCCTTGACGATGGCCTCGTAGACCTTCACGCGGCCGAGCACGTCGTCGGACTTGATGGTGAGCAGCTCCTGCAGCGTGTACGCCGCGCCGTAGGCCTGCATCGCCCAGCACTCCATCTCACCGAAGCGCTGGCCACCGAACTGGGCCTTACCGCCGAGCGGCTGCTGGGTGATCATCGAGTACGGGCCCGTGGAGCGGGCGTGGATCTTGTCGTCCACCAGGTGCAGCAGCTTGAGGATGTACATGTAGCCCACCGCGATCGCGTGCGGGTAGGGCTCACCGGTACGTCCGTCGAAGATCTGCGCCTTGCCGTCCGGACCGACCAGCCGCACGCCGTCGCGGTTGGGCAGCGTCGACTGGAGCAGCCCGGAGATCTCGTTCTGCCGCGCACCGTCGAACACCGGGGTGGCGGTGTTCGTGTCGGGCTCCACCCGGCGCATGTCGTCGGGCATGTCGACGGCCCACTGCTCGGTGTTGTCCGGGTCGACCTCCCAGCCGCTCTTGGCGATCCACCCGAGGTGGGTCTCCAGGACCTGGCCGATGTTCATGCGTCGCGGCACACCGTGGGTGTTGAGGACGATGTCGACCGGCGTCCCGTCGGCGAGGAACGGCATGTCCTCGACCGGCAGGATCTTGCCGATGACGCCCTTGTTGCCGTGGCGGCCGGCGAGCTTGTCGCCCTCGGAGATCTTGCGCTTCTGGGCCACGTAGACGCGGACCAGCTCGTTGACCCCGGGCGGCAGCTCGTCGTCGTCGTCGCGGGAGAACACCCGGATGCCGATGACCTTGCCGGTCTCGCCGTGCGGGACCTTGAGCGAGGTGTCGCGCACCTCGCGCGCCTTCTCGCCGAAGATCGCGCGGAGCAGGCGCTCCTCGGGGGTCAGCTCGGTCTCGCCCTTGGGCGTCACCTTGCCGACGAGGATGTCGCCGTCGGCCACCTCGGCACCGATGCGGATGATGCCGCGCTCGTCGAGGTCCGCGAGGACCTCCTCGGAGACGTTCGGGATGTCCCGGGTGATCTCCTCGGCGCCGAGCTTGGTGTCCCGGGCGTCGATCTCGTGCTCCTCGATGTGGATCGAGGTCAGGACGTCGTCCTGCACGAGACGCTGGGACAGGATGATCGCGTCCTCGTAGTTGTGGCCCTCCCACGGCATGATCGCCACGAGGAGGTTCTTCCCGAGGGCCATCTCGCCGTCCTCGGTGCACGGCCCGTCGGCGAGGACCTGGCGGGCCTCGACGCGGTCGCCCTCCGAGACGATCGGCTTCTGGTTGATGCAGGTGCCCTGGTTGGACCGCGTGAACTTGTGGAGACGGTGCGTCGTGCGCTGTCCCTCGTCGTCCATGATCGTGATGTAGTCGGCGCAGAGCTCCTCGACCACACCGCCCCGGTCCGTCGCGATGACGTCGCCGGCGTCGACCGCGGCGCGCAGCTCCATCCCGGTGCCGACCAGCGGCGACTCGGAACGCAGCAGCGGCACCGACTGACGCTGCATGTTCGCGCCCATGAGCGCGCGGTTGGCGTCGTCGTGCTCGAGGAACGGGATCATGGCCGTCGCGACCGAGACCATCTGGCGCGGCGAGACGTCCATGTAGTCCACGCGCGTCGGCGCGATGAGGTCGACGTCGCCGCCCTTGCGGCGGACGAGGACGCGCTCCTCGGAGAAGTGGCCGTCCTCGTCGAGCGGCGCGTTGGCCTGCGCGACGACGAAGCGGTCCTCCTCGTCGGCGGTGAGGTAGTCGATCTGCCCGATGACCACGCCGTCGACGACCTTGCGGTAGGGCGTCTCGATGAAGCCGAACGGGTTGACCCGCGCGAAGCTCGACAGCGACCCGATCAGGCCGATGTTCGGGCCTTCCGGCGTCTCGATCGGGCACATGCGGCCGTAGTGCGACGGGTGGACGTCGCGGACCTCCATGCCGGCGCGCTCACGCGACAGACCGCCCGGACCCAGCGCCGAGAGCCGGCGCTTGTGGGTCAGGCCCGCGAGCGGGTTGGTCTGGTCCATGAACTGCGAGAGCTGCGAGGTGCCGAAGAACTCCTTGATCGCGGCCACGACGGGCCGGATGTTGATCAGGGTCTGCGGCGTGATCGCCTCGACGTCCTGCGTCGTCATGCGCTCGCGCACGACGCGCTCCATGCGGGAGAGGCCCACCCGGATCTGGTTCTGGATGAGCTCGCCGACGGTGCGCAGACGGCGGTTGCCGAAGTGGTCGATGTCGTCGGTCTCGACCGGGATGGAGCCGGTCTCGGCCTCGACCTCGGTCTCCCCCGCGTGCAGGCGCACGAGGTAGGAGATCGTGTTGATGATGTCGTCCTCGGTCAGCGTGCCGACCGAGGGATCGACGGCCGAGCCCAGCTTCTTGTTGACCTTGTAGCGGCCGACCTTCGCGAGGTCGTAGCGCTTGTCCTTGAAGAAGAGGTTCTCGAGCAGCGTCTGGGCCGACTCGCGCGTCGGCGGCTCGCCCGGACGCAGCTTGCGGTAGATGTCGAGCAGGGCCTCGTCCTGCCCGGCCGTGGAGTCCTTCTCGAGGGTTGCCAGCAGCGTCTCGGAGAAGTGGAACTTCTCCTGGATCTGCTCGGTGGTCCAGCCCAGCGCCTTCAGCAGGACGGTGACGGGCTGGCGGCGCTTGCGGTCGATGCGGACCCCGACGGTGTCGCGCTTGTCGACGTCGAACTCCAGCCAGGCACCGCGGCTGGGGATGATCTTGACGCTGAAGACGTCCTTGTCGGTGGCCTTGTCGACCGAGCGGTCGAAGTACACCCCGGGCGAGCGCACGAGCTGCGACACGACGACGCGCTCGGTGCCGTTGATGATGAAGGTGCCCTTGTCGGTCATCACGGGGAAGTCGCCCATGAAGACCGTCTGGCTCTTGATCTCACCGGTGGTGTTGTTCGTGAACTCGGCGGTGACGAAGAGCGGGGCCGAGTACGTCATGTCCTTGTCCTTGCACTCCTCGACGGAGGCCTTGACCTCGTCGAAGCGCGGGTCGGAGAAGGACAGCGACATCGAGCCGGAGAAGTCCTCGATCGGGGAGATCTCGGAGAGGACCTCCTCCAGGCCGCCGGCGGGGAGCTCCTCACCCGCCTCCACGCGACGCTCGAACCACTCCTCGCTGCCGACCAGCCACTCGAACGACTGGGTCTGCAGGGCGAGCAGGTCGGGAACCTCGAGAGGCTGGTCCAGCTTGGCGAAGGAGACCCGGGTGGGTGCCCCGGGGAACGACGCGTGGTGGTTCGAGACCTTGGTGGCGCGGGTAACTGCCAAGATGCGTCCTTCCGGAACAACGCTGTCTGAACGCTGTCAGTAGCTTCACCGGCCGGTACGCAGCGCAGCGATCCGGTCGGCGTGGACGCGGCCCGGGCGTCGGCACACGAAGGGGCGGACAGACGTAGGGCAGCGCGATCCGACAGTCTAGCCATGCATGATGGCACCTGTCGAACGACCCCCCCTCGTGACGCGCCGGGAGGGATGTCCGCCTTCGCGGGATCGACCTCCGGGGTCTGACGCGGGGGTGCCGCGCTGCGAACAGAGTGACCGCCCGTGCCGCCGGAGTCAAGTGGGGCGCGCCCGGTGTCGCCCGGGCGGATCGGGCGATCCCCGTGCAGGTCAGGCCCTACGTGGACCCGATCGGGCCCGGACACGACGATGCCGGGTGGACCGTCGGTCCACCCGGCACGTCGCGGGGACGATCAGCGGTTCGCCGTCAGGGGGGTCAGCTCGGCGAGCTTCCAGCGGCCGTCGACGCGCTCCATCTCGAGGCGCAGGAGCCCCGGCGCGTTGGTCGACTGGCCGGTCGTCGTGCGCTGCGCCGAGAACTGCGTCAGCGCCATGACCGTCGCCCGGTCGTCCCGCATCGAGACGACGCCGATGTTCTGGACGGTAGCGGTCTGCCGCAGCTGTTGCTGCTGCGCAGGGGTCCGGATCGTCTGGTCGAACACCGACAGGTAGCGGTCGGTGAACTGGCCGGTCGACATCGTGCGGGCGGCCTCCACGGAGTCGTCGAGCCGCGTGAAGTCGTACGAGAAGATCTTCTCGATCGACTCGCGGCTCTGCCCGACCAGCTCGGCGGTGCCCCCGACGTCGACGACGGCCTGGTTGCTCACCGGCCCGCTGGTCCAGGCCTGCCGACCCTGCCAGAAGGCGAGGCCCGCGAGCACCAGGCACACGACGATGACGGCGACGAGGGGGGCCGGCAGGGCCTTCGAGCCGCCGAAGCGGGTCAGCGCCGCGCGCTGCCGCTCGAAGCGACGCGGGGCCCCGTCCGATTCCGGCGTGCGGCCTCGTACCCGGGTGGGCCTCGCCGTTCGCGTCGGGGACGCGGCGGGGTCCTCGTCTCGGCCGGGGCGCACCGTGGTGGGGGCGTCCGCGCGCGGGGTCATGCGCGTGGTGCGACGGCCCTTCGGCCGCGGCGTCGTCACCGTGGTCGCCGCGCCGTCCGTGGTCGGCTCGCCCTCGGCGGCGTCGACGGTGGCGTCCTCGGAGCTCTCCTCGGGGGAGGTCTCCGTGGACGGCACCGTGGACGTCGAGGCGTCCGCGGCGGGGTGCGCCGTCGTCTCCTCGGCCGCGGTGTCGTCGGCAGGGGCCTCGGCGGGGGCGGTGCCGACCGTCGTCGTGTCCGTGGCCGCTGCAGCCCTCGTGGGCTCACTCGGCGCCACGTCGCCGTATGTCACCGGCGTCGCGGTGGCGGTGCCGTCCGCGCCCGTGGGCTCCGACGACTCCGACGGGGTGTCCTCGGGGGGGTCGGCGGGCACCGTCGCCGGGGTTGCCAGCGGCGCGGGCGCCGTCGTGGACGCGGCAGGAGCGGTGTCCCGGTCGGCGACGGGGGACGCGTCGAGCGGCCTGTCGTCGAAGTCCTGCTCGGTGAGGTCGGGGCTCGCGGCCCCGGCGTGGGCGTGCTGGCGCAGGCCGGCGACCTTGGGTCGACGGGCGGCGGAGCCGGGCTTGGTGCGGGAGCGGGGTGGCACGGTCACTCCCCCTTTCTGGTGTCGGCCGCGGCTACTGCTGTCCGGTCGAGGGCGTCGCCTTGGCGGCCTTCCAGCCGTCCGGCGTACGGATCATCTCGACGAGGAACAGCTGCTGCTTGGACTGGGGCTGCGCCGTGGCGCTGCGGGCGTTGACGTCGATCGCCACGATCGCCGAGGCGGTGGCCCGCTCGGGGTCGAAGGCGGTCAGGGCCGCGGAGACCGGGGTCGCGACGACCTCGGCCTGCGACTGGCGCAGGTTCTCGGCGAACCGCTGCCGCACCTGCTGGTACTGGCCGAGCATGGGCTCGGTGAGCGACGACTGCGCGGCCTCGAGGTCCGCGTCGAGCGTCGCCGGCCGCACGGTGTTGATGTTGACGACGATCTGCTCGGCGGCGTCGGTCGCCTCGTCGCGCATCGCCGCGGCGCTCGCGTTGTCGCTCTGGGTGCCCGACCACCAGTAGACGCCGCTCGCGACGGCGGCCGCGAGGGCCAGGACCGTCAGGACGGCCAGCACCGTGACGGTGCGCCGCCGGCGTCGCTCGGCGGTACCGGCGGGGTCGGGGGCCTCGTCGGTGTCGGGGGCCTTCTCGGCCGTCGTCGTGGACGTGGCGCTCAGCTCCTCAGGTCGTCCGCCGGGCTGTCGGGGAGCGCCCGGCGGGGTCGTGCGTCGGGGGTCAGTCGCCCAGGCCCGGGATGATGATCGGCGGGGCGCCGCGCTGGCTGCCTTCGAGGACGCCGCCGGCCGGCAGCGAGGCCAGCGTCGCGGTGTCCTCCGTCGCATTCTCCGACGAGCCGGATCCACCCGCGTCGGCGGGGCTGCCCGGATTCGACGAATTGAACGGCGCGGGCCCCACGTTCTGGCTGCCGCGGACGTTCACCGGCGGGGCCTCGTTGCAGCGCACGCTGGTGTCCATGGGGATGAAGTCCTTCTGGTCAGCGCGCCGCCAACCCGCGTCCGGCTGCAGGTAGCCGTTGCGGCAGTAGGGTGGGTCGGCGATGTTGACGACCAGGCCGAAGTGCACCATCGGTACCTCGCCGGGCCCTGGCGGAGGAAGGACCGAGGGCGCCGCGGCCGAGAGCGCCGGATAGGTCACGAGGACCTGCTCCACACCCGCGAGGCGCGGCTCGAGGATGCGCGTGATCGTGAGCAGGTTGGCGATCGTCCGGCTGAGGTCCGGTCCGACGTCGCGGATGAGGCCCTCGAGCTGCTGAGCGGCCGGCGGGGCCGCCCTGACGAGCCGGCGCAGGTTGGGGTCGTCGGCCTTGAGCTGCGCCGTGAACAGCTGCAGATCGCGGCTGAACGATGTGATCTGCGGCCCGAGCTGGCTCTGGGTGGTCAGCACGATCCGCCCGTCGCGCAGCAGCTGGCGTGTCTGCGGCAGGTTGTCGATCGCATCGGGGATCAGCGCGTTGCTCGAGTCGAGCAGGCGCTGCAGGTCCGGACCGGCCCGGTCGAACGCGTTGAAGAGCTCGTCGACGGTGGTCCGCAGCTCGGGCAGCGGGACGGACGTCGCGAGGGCGTTGACGTCCGCGAGCAGCTGGTCGACCGGCACCGGGGTCCGCGTCTGCGCGACCGGGATGACCGAGTCCTCGTCGAGGTAGGGACCGCGGTCGTTCGGCGGCTGGAGATCGACGTACTGCTCGCCGACCGCGGAGCGGTTGGCGATCACCGCCATCGACGACGTGGGGACGGGCGGGGCGTCCTGCTCGATCTCGAGATCGACCTCGAGGCCCTGCGGGGTGACCCGCATGTCGCCGACCTTGCCGATCTCGACGCCGCGGTAGCTGACGGAGGCGTCGGGGAAGATGCCGCCGGAGTCGGCCAGTTCGACCTTGGCCGTGTACGGACCCAGACCGATCAGCGAGTCGGCGCCGACGTAGCGCAGGCCGACGTAGACGATGCCGACGATCGAGATGACGGCGAACAGCGCCACCAGCCGCAGGGTCTTGGTGCCGATCATCCGCCGTTACCTCCGCTGAGACCGGGCAATGCGGGCGTGAGACCGGCGGTCCGGGAGGTGCCGGCGCCGCCCGCGGCGGCGGCGTCCGATCCGCCGACCGGCGTCGTCCCAGGTGGCTGCAGCAGCCGGAAGATCGCATCGACGCCCGGGACTTCGGGGCTGTTCAGGATGTTCGTGAGGATCGCCTGGAGGTCCAGGTCGAGCGTCACGTTGATGTTCGCGAAGTCGCCCTTGATGACCTTCAGCGAGTTGTCCGCGAACGGGATCGTCAGCAGGATCTGGAGCGAGCCTGGCAGGGCGTCCCCCGCCTCGACGAGGTTGCGCAGGATTGGCTGCAGCGCCCGCAGATCGGCCACGGTGTTGGCCTGGCTGCGGCGGATCACGTCCGTGCCGACGTCGGAAAGTCGGTTCAGCGACTGCAACGTGCCGACGAGCAGGCCGCGCTGCTGGTTGAGCACGTCGAGGCCCGGGCCGAGGTTGTCGATGACGTTCGCGATCCGCGCCCGCTGGTCGACGAGGGTGCGGCTGAGCCGCTCCAAGGAGTCGATCGCTCGCACGATGTCGGCCTTCTGCCGGTCGAGCGTGCCGACGAACTGGTCGAGGTTCTGCAGCAGGGACCGCAGCTGGGCCTCGTTGCCCGAGGTCGCCGCGTTGAGCTCGCGGGCGATCGTCTGGACCTTCTCGACGCCGCCGCCGTTGAGCAGCAACGACAGCGCACCGAGCACCTCCTCGACCTGGGCACCGACGTCGGTGCGGTCGGCCGGGATCACCGCGCCGGCTGCGAGGCGGCCCTGCGGCGGGTCGGTGGGCGAGGGCAAGAGCTCGACGAACTTCTCGCCGAGGAGGCTGGTCTGGCGCAGGCGGGCCGTGGCGTTGGCCGGCAGGACCACCGCGCCGTTGACCTCGACGACCACCTGGGCCGTCCAGCCGTCGGGCGCGAGCGTGACGTCCCGGACGACCCCGACGGGGACGTCGTTGACGCGCACGCTGTTGTTCGGCACGAGGTCGACGACGTTGGTGAACTGCGCCGTGACCACGTAGGGCTCGGGGCCGAGGGCAGCCCCACCGGGCAGGGGCAGCTCCTGGAGGGACTGGATACCACAGCCCGAGAGCGCGAACAACGCCACCACCAGGAGCGTGACGACCCGGGTGCGTCGCCTCGAGCCCGTCTTCGACGCACTCACTGGCCACCTCCGAGGGTCTCGAAGCCCAAGATGCCGCTGCCGGGTTCGGTCGGCGTCGCGCCGCCTCCGGCACCGCCGTCGGCTGTGTCCGCAGCTGCACCGTCGGCGCCGCCCGCCTGTCCGCCGGCGCCCGGCAAGAGCCCGTCGGTGACCGGCACCAAGGCGTTCAGCGAAGGCTGGCCGTTGAGCAGGCCCAACAGGTCCTGGATCGGGGCGAGGGACAGTCCGAGCGGAGACTCGGGGCCCGTCCCACCGAGGACGGCGCCGCAGACCACCGAGGCGCGGGCCAGCTGTGTTACTGCATCGCTCGGGGCCGACTGCTCTAAGACCGCCGGAAGAGCCGGCTGATTCGCCAGAAGGTTGCAGATCAGGGCGCGCGGGTCGAGGCCGTCGCCGATGAGCTCCGGCGCGAGCACCGGCCGCACGTCGAGCGTGGCAGAGCGGGCGTTGTAGGAGTTCGTCAGGTTGCCCAGGGCCGCCGGAGCGACGTTCGCGAACTCGGTGAGCGCGGCGCGCTGCCGCACGAGGATGTCGGTGATGTTCGCGAGCTTCCGGACGTCGGTCCGCAGGATGTCGCGGTTGTCCCGGATGAAGCGGGCCACGTCGTCCAGGGCCGGCGGCAGCGTCGCGAGCACCGTGGAGAGGTTGCCGCGCTCCGACGCGAGGAACGCGGAGATGTCCGCGAGCTGGTTGTTCAGGTCGCGGACCGCGCCGTCGTTGCGGGCGAGCATGTTCGTGAACTGGCCGAGGTTGTCGACCGTCGCGAACAGGTTGTCGCGGTTGTCGGCCAGGGTGCCGACGGCGCCGCCGAGCTCGGTGATCGTGCTCTTGAGCAGCTCGCCGTTGCCGCCGAGGGCACCTGACGACGACCGCAGGAGCTGGTTGAGCGCCCCGGCGCGATTCGCGCCGTTCGGGCCGAGGGACCGGGCGATGGTGTCGAGGCTCTGGTAGACGCGGTCGAGCTCGACCGGCGTGCCCGTCTTCTCGACCGGAATGATCGCGCCGTCGGCCAGCTGCGGCCCACCCTCGTAGGTCGGGCCGAGTTGGACGTACCGGTCGCTGACCAGCGTCGGCGCGACGATGACGGCCTGCGGGTTCGCCATTACCGGGGCGTCGTTGTCGACCTTGAGGGTCACCCGCACGACGTCGCCCTGCGGGACGATCTCGTCGACCGAGCCGACCGGGATGCCCTGGATCGTCACCTCGTTCTGCGTGTACAGGCCGACAGTGTTCGCGAAGTACGCGGTCACGGTGCGCTGGCTGCCGCGCTGGAGCGCGTACCAGAGCCCGGCCGTCGCCAGCAGCGCCAGCACCAGCGCCACCGCGAGCGTGCGGGCGGCGCTCTCGAGGAACGTCGCGACGCGGTTCGACATCAGTTGCCTCCGCCTTCGCCGCCGGCGGCTCCGCCGTCTGCACCAGTCGCCCCCGCGCCAGGGAGAAGTCCTTCGGCGCTGGCTGGCGGGCCCGTTCCACCGGCCAAGGGCAGGGCTCCCAGGAGCTGACGGATCAAGTTCAAGTTCGCTCCATCAGGCTGGAACAGGACCGCCAGCTGCTCGTCCGTCAGAGCGCCACCTGCTCCTCCGGCGACCAGTTCCCCGAGCCGGGCCACGTCCGTTGGGGACAGTCCTGCGATGACGTTCGTGATCGCGGTCGGATCTGTCGGCACCGCGGGGAAACCGAGCTGGGCCAGCGCCGCTCGCAGGATCTGGGCCAGAAGCGCAGGGTCGAGCGTCCCGAGCAGGTCCGCCGGGTTCAGCGAGCTGCCCGGATCGCAGGTCTGGTCGCCCGGCGGGTCGAGGTTGCAGATGTAGGCGTCGAACCAGCGACCGTTGCCGACGACGTTGCCGAAGACCCGGATGAACGGCGCCAGCAGGCGCACCCCGTTCTCCAGGTTCGCGGAGTTCTCCTCGAGCGTGGAGAGCACGCCGTCGAGCTGCTCGAGGGTCGGCCGCAGCGTCGCCTCGTTGTCGGCCACCAGGCCTCGGAGCTGGGCGGCGAGCGCGATCGTGCCGTTGAGGAGGTTGTCGATCGCGGCCTTGCGGGCCCGCAGCTCGGAGAGCAGCAGGTTGCCGTCGTTGATCAACCGCTCGACCTCGGCGTCGCGGTCGGCGAGCACCTGCGTGGTGGTGCGGGTGTTGGCGAGCAGACGGGCCAGCTCCTGGTCCCGCGACGAGATCGTGCGCGAGAGCCGGCTCAGGCCGTCGAGCGCGCCGCGCACCGGCCCGGCCGCGCCGTCGAGCGTCTCGGACAGGACCCCGAGGCTCTGGGCGAGCTGGTCGGTGTCGAGGTCCTCGACGGTCGTCGAGAGCTGCGAGAACGCCTGGATGACATCGAACGGCGCGCGTGTGCGCTCCCGGGGGATCGACGCGTCCGGGTCGAGCGGCGCCTCACCGGCGGGCTCGAGGTTGATGTACTTCTGACCGAGCACCGTCTTGATCTCGATCGACGCCGAGGTGCGGTCGCCGACCCAGGCGTCCGGCGCCTTGAACGAGATGACGACGTCCTTGCCGTCCAGCTCGAGGTCGGTGACCGTCCCGATCCGGATGCCCGCGATGCGGACATCGTCGTCGGGCTGCACACCGGCCGACTCGCTGAAGCGCGCCGAGTACGTCGGGCCCTGCCCGATGAGGGGAAGGTCCCGGATGTTCAGGGACGCCGCGGTGAGCAGCAGCAGGATGGCGAGGCTGGCCGCGCCGATCGGCAGGGGGTTCCGCTTGCGGAACGGCTTCATCCTTGGCATCGCTGCGCCGTATCCGGGAGGGGGAAGGTGAAGGTGCTGGGGAAGTTGGGCGGGAGCACCGGGAACACCTCAGGAAGCGTCTTTCCGCCGAAGTTGACCGAGCCGCCCAGCCCGCAGAGATAGAAGTTGAACCAGGAGCCGTAGCTGCCCGCCCGCCCGAAGTTGTTCGCCTTCTGCGGGGTATTGCGCAGGAAGGTCTCCACGAGCCCCCGGTTGTCGTTGAGGTTGGCCGACAGCCGGCCCAGCTGGACGATGTCGTCGGCGAGCGGCGGCCGTGCCTCCTCGAGGAGCCCGGCCGTGGTGGTGGTCAGGTCGGCGATCGGCTGCAGGGTCTCCCCGATCCGGACGCGGTCGGCGGCGAGGCCGCTGACCAGCTGCTGGAGCGACACGATCAGCCCGGACAGCCGCTCGTCACGGGCGTTGACCGTGTCGAGGACCGTGTTCAGGTTCGTGATCAGCGAGCCGATCACGGCGTCCCGGTCCGCGATGGTGGACGTCAGCGACGCGGTGCGGGCCAGCAGGGAGTTGACCGTGCCACCCTCGCCCTGGAGCACCTGGATGATCTCGAACGACAGCTGGTTGATGTCGGCCGGGTTCAGCGCCTGGAACAGCGGCTTGAAGCCGTTGAACACCACCGTGAGGTTCAGCGGCGGGCGGGTCTGGTTCACCGGGATGGTTGCGCCGGGCCGCAGCATCGCGTTCATCGGCCCGTTGCCGCGGGCGACCTCGAGGTACCGCTGCCCGACGAGGTTCTGGTACTTGATCGAGAAGATCGACCCGGCCGGCAGCTTGCGGGTCTCGTCGACCTTGAACGAGACCTCGGCGGTGTCGCGGTCGACCAGCTGCACCTCGGTGACCTGGCCGACCCGGACGCCGGCGATGCGCACGTCGCTGCCCGCGATGAGGCCCGACGCGTCGGTGAACCGCGCCTTGTAGTCCTCGGTGCTGCCGAAGTACGAGTTCTGGATGGCCGTGAGCAGCACGGCCACCGACAGCACCGTGACGATGGTGAAGATCGCCAGCTTGATCAGCGGCGCCGCAAGACCCCTCACCGGAACTCCGCCTGGGCTCCGCGCAGCGTCGCCGCGCTGAGGTACGGGGCGAAGGAGGGCACCTGCGACGGGCTCACGCCCATCTGCATCGCCGTCACCTCGGTCACCAGCCGGCGCTCCTCGGGTGAGTTGGGGGTGTTGGGCAGGCCGATGTTGGCGCCGTCGACACGGCCGGGGGCGGACTGCCCCTCGGTCCGGCCGCCACCCCGTGCCGTTGCCGGCGAGGCATCACCGGTCTGCGACTCCTGATCGATCTCGCCGCCCTCGCCGCCGGCGTAGGCGTCCTGGGTGCTGCGCGAGGGATCGGGCGGGGTCGAGCCGTCCTTGATCGGACCACCCGGCGGGAACTGGGGCGCCTGGCCCTCGATCTGATAACAGCGGGGCCCTCGGGTGTCGAGGTAGCGGGGCTCCTCGCCGGGGACGTACTTGCCGTTGTCGATCGTGATCTCGGCATCGATCTGAATGCCAGTCCTCTCGTCAAGGACGGCGTTGATCTTCGGCGTGAGGTTCGTGAGCTGCTGGAAGAGGCACGGGAACTCCGAGCTGTACCGCGCCAGCAGCTCGAGGATCGGCCGCGACGTGGCCGCGAGCTCGATGATGTTCTCCCGGTTCGCGGCCAGGAAGGCGGTCGTCGTGTCGGAGGCCGACGTGACCGTGCGGAAGGTCGACTCGAACGCCGCGCGCTCCTCGACCAGGGTCCGGCTGGTGGTGACGAGGTTGTCGAGCGCGAGGATCAGGTCCGGCGCCGCCTGGTTGTAGATGTCCGCCGTCGGCGCCAGCGCCCGCAGGTTGGCCTGGAGGTCGGGCAGCGACGGGTTGAGGCCCTCGACGTACTGGTTGAGCAGCACCAGCGTGTCGCCGAGCTGCTCGCCGCGACCGGACAGGGCCTGCGAGACCGCGCCCAGGGTGTCCGAGAGCTTCTCCGGCTGGACCGCGGTGAGCACCGGGAGCAGGTTGTTGAGCACCTGCTCGGTCTCCGTCGCGTTCGACGACCGGTCCTGCGCGATGGTGTCGCCCTCCTGGAGCGGGCGGGGGCTCGCGTCCGGCGGGATCGACAGCGACACGTAGCGCTCACCGAACAGCGTCTTCGGGATGAGCGTGGCCGTCGTGTTGCTCGGGATGGTCGGCAGGAAGTCGGGGCTCATCGCCATCTCGATGACCGCGCCCGAGCCGTCGCTGTCGATCGAGGTGATCTCGCCGACGATGACGCCGCGGACCTTCACGTCGCCCTGCTTGGAGAGCTGGTTGCCCACCGTCGCCGTGCGCAGGTAGACCGTCTCCGTCGGCTTGAACACCTTGTTGAAGTTCGCCAGGCACAGCGCGACGACCAGCAGCATCACGAGGATGAGCGCGACGCCCGCCGAGCGGCGGCGGAACGAGCTGAGCGGAGGCCGCTTGTCCTTGAGCTGCGGACCCTGGTCGTCGCGCTCCGCGTCCTGCGTCGGCGCGCTCATCCGGCGATCCTGATCGACGTGGTGGTGCCCCAGATGGCCAGCGTGAGCAGGTTGTCGAGGACGGTGAAGATGACGATCGAGTTCCGCACCGCGTTGCCCACCGCGACGCCCACACCCGCCGGTCCGCCGCTCGCGTTGTAGCCGTAGAAGCAGTGCACGAGGATGATCGCCAGGGCGAAGACCATCACTTTCCCGAACGAATAGAGCACGTCCTGCGGCGGCAGGAAGAGGTTGAAGTAGTGGTCGTACGTGCCCGGCGACTGCGTGTAGAAGTTCGTGACCAGCAGGCGCGCGGCGAGGTACGAGGCCACCAGGCCGATGACGTAGAGCGGGATGACCGCGATGAAGCCGGCGACCACGCGGGTGGTGACGAGGAAGGGCAGCGACGGCACCGCCATGACCTCGAGGGCGTCGATCTCCTCCGAGACCCGCTGCGCGCCGAGCTGGGCGGTGAAGCCGGCACCGACCGTGGCGGACAGCGCCAGCGCGGAGACCAGCGGCGCGACCTCGCGGGTGTTGAAGTACGCGGTGACGAAGCCGGAGAACGCCGAGGTGCCGATCTGGTTCAGCGCCGAGTAGCTCTGCAGACCGACCACCGAGCCGGTGAAGAAGGTCAGCGTGGCGACGATGACGACGGTGCCGCCGATCAGGGCGAGCGCGCCCGACCCGAAGGCGACCTCGGTCAGGAGCCGCAGGACCTCGCGCTGGTAGCGGGTCACCGACTTGGGGATCCAGCCGAGGGTGCGCGCGTAGAAGGACGCCTGGTCGCCGAGGGTGTCGAGGACACCGAGCGGCGCGCTGGCGGCACGACGTGCGCGTGAAGTGATCGTCATCGATTCCTGGCCTGGGGAGCGGCGGTCAGAACGTCGAGCTGGTCAGAACTTGGTCGGGGGAACGAGGTTGAGGTACACGGCCGTCACGATCACGTTGATCGCGAACAGCAGGATGAACGTGATGACGACGGCCTGGTTGACCGCGTCGCCCACGCCCTTCGGACCACCGGCGGGGTTGAGGCCGCGGAACGCGGCGACGATCCCGGCGGCGAGTCCGAACAGCGCGGCCTTGATGAAGCCGACCAGGAGGTCGGTGGGCTTCGACAGGGCGGAGAAGCCCTGCACGTAGGCGCCCGGGGTGACGCCCTGCAGGACCACGTTGAAGTAGTAGCCGCCGGCGACGCCGACGATCGAGACGAGGCCGAAGAGCAGCGCCGACACCAGGATCGAGGCGAGCACCCGGGGCACCACCAGGCGCTGGATCGGGTTGATGCCCAGCACCTCCATCGCGTCGATCTCCTCGCGGATGGTGCGGGCGCCGAGGTCGGCGCAGATCGCCGATCCGCCGGCCCCGGCCACGAGGAGCGCGCAGATGACGGGCGCCGCCTGCTGGATGACCGCCAGCGTGCTCGCCGCGCCGGAGAACGACTGCGCACCGAACTGCCGGATCAGCGACCCCAGCTGCAGCGAGATGACCGAGCCGAAGGAGATCGACACCAGCGCAGCGGGAAGGATGCAGACACGCGAGATGAACCAGCACTGGTCGATGAACTCGCGGGTCTGGAACGGCCGCTGGAAGATCCCGACGACGACGTCGAGGCCGAGGGCGAACATCTTCCCGGTCGCGGTGAGCGCGCCGGCGCCGGGGAAGTTCCCGGTCGCGAGACGGTTGCTCACGAGCCGCTCCGGCGGAACATGCGGCGAAGCCCGCCGAGCTTGCTGTCGTCGTCCTCGCGCCCGCGCGGCACGTCACCGGACGACTCGCCGCCCGGCGGGGCCTGCTGCGGGGACCCCGGCCCGCCCTCGGCGGGCGGGTCGTTGGTCGTCTCCCCGCCGGGATCGGGGGCGGCGTCCTGGCCGGCGTTCGGCTGGGCCCAGCCCGAGCGCTCGGCCTCGCGGCCGCTGCGCGCGCCCTGCTGGCCGTGGCCCTGCTGCTGACCCTGGCTCTGCTGCTGGCCCTGGTCCTGCTGCTGGCCGCCGTCCTCGCGCGCCGGGCGGGCCGCCATCGGGACCAGGCCGGCGACACCCTGGTCGCCGCCCTGATCGGCCGGGGCACCGGCCTCCTCACCGCGCCAGTGGTGGCGTCCGGTGGTCTGAGCGTCGTCGGAACCGGCCGCGGCGGCACCCGCCGCGCCGGCCGCTCCGGCGGTGGCGACCTGCTCGGTCCGCTGATCCTGCTGCTGGCCGCCCTGGTCCTGGCCGCCCTGGTCCTGGCCGCCCTGGTCCTGGCCGGAGTCGTCCCGGACCGCCTGGAACTGCTCGGTCGGCGGGTCGTCGTCCCGGTCCTGGTCGGAGTCCTGCCGGCTCGAGTCCTGCCGGCTCGAGTCCTGCTGCCCCTGCTGGTCCGAGGACTGCTCGGTCGTCTGCTGGCCCGAGGAGTCGGCGCCGGTGGGGTCGGACTGCTCGTCGCCCTCCTTGGTGTGCTCCCCCGCCTGGGGCAGCACGACAGTGCCGCCGGCGTCCTCGTCGACGGGGACACCCACGAGGGGCTCGTCGGACTCCGGGTCGGCGGGCGGGGCCTTGCGGGCCTCGGCGTCGGCGTCGGGGTCGCCGCTGCCGGCCTGGTCGCCCTCGCCCTCGCCCTCGCCGGCCGGGGAGTCCTCGACCATCGAGTTGTCCTCGGCCTCGGCCATGGCCTGGTAGCCGAACGGGTCGGCGTCCTCGGGCGGGTTGTTGCGGGTGATCTCGATGAGCTCGGTGCGGTCCTGGTCCCGGGAGATGCCGTAGCGCTCCTGGTCCTCCTCGGTGAGCTGCTCGAGGATCGCCGTCTGCGCCTTCGGCGGCAGGGTGTGCAGGACCTGCATGACGCGGTCCTTGCGCCGCTGCACCGCCTTGCGCTCGGGCACGCCCTCGCTGACCTCGAGCTGCGGGTCGATGAAGGACTCCTCGGACTCCGCCGCGCCGCCCTTCTTCTTCAGCTCCTCCATCTCGGCCTCCATCTGGGCCGAGTCCTTCTCCTCGGACATGCCGATCGGGCCGATACGGCGGCCCTGGAGGAACTGCTGCACGACGGGCTCCTCGGAGGTCAGGAGCACCTCGCGCGGGCCGAACATCACCAGGTTCTTGCGGAAGAGCATCCCGATGTTGTCCGGCAGCGAGCGCGCCGTCCCGAGGTGGTGGGTGACGATGAGGATCGTCGCGTCGAGCTGGGCGTTGAGGTCGACGATCAGCTGGTTGAGGTACGCCGTGCGCACCGGGTCCAGGCCGGAGTCCGGCTCGTCGACCAGGATGATCTCGGGGTCGAGCACGAGCGCGCGGGCCAGACCGGCGCGCTTCTTCATGCCGCCGGAGATCTCGCCGGGGAGCTTGTCCTCCGCGCCGCCGAGCCCGACGAGGTCGAGCTTCTCCATGACGATGTCGGAGATTTCCTTCTCGCCCTTGCGGGTGTGCTCACGCAGGGGGAACGCGATGTTGTCGAAGATGTTCATGGAACCGAACAGCGCGCCGTCCTGGAACAGCACGCCGAACAGTTTCCGGATCTCGTAGAGCTTCGACTCCGAGCACCGCACGAGGTCGGTGTCGTGGATGAAGATCGAGCCCTTCTCGGGCTTCAGCAATCCGATGATCGACTTCAGGAGCACCGACTTACCCGTACCCGACGGGCCGAGCAGCACACTGACCTCACCGGCCGGCAGCGTCAGCGTGACGTCGGACCAGATGTTGGAGCTGCCGAAGGACTTCGAGAGGTTCTTGATCCCGACCTCGACGCCCGCCATCGGAGTCCTCCCACTGTCGTCGTCGTGTCGACCTGATGCGCGCCCGCTGTGTCACCGACGTCATGTGGCCGGCACCCCGCGAGAGGGGCGTCACGTCTACAACGACGGGGTTCTGCGGGAGGTTACTCACGCGCAAAGTTGGGCAGACGCCGGGTCGTGATCGACCGGACACGACGGGTGCTTGCGCCGCACGGGTGGCGATGAGCGGTCCGCTTCACGCGTTCGGTGGACCGATCGCTGCCACCCGCCCCATCGGCGAGTGCCGCGCCACCCGCTCCGGCGACGCCCGGACGCGGGCTTGACGCGCCCTGAGACGACGACGGGGCGGGGACCGACCGGTCCCCGCCCCGTACGTTCCGTGCAGCGCTCGTGCGCGCCGATCAGGTCAGGCTGATCTTGGCGCCGGCCTCCTCGAGCTTGGCCTTGGCCGCGTCGGCGGCCTCCTTGTTGACGCCCTCGAGGATCGGCTTCGGGGCGCTCTCGACGAGCTCCTTGGCCTCCTTGAGGCCCAGGCCCGAGACGACCTCGCGGACGACCTTGATGACCTGGATCTTCTTGTCGCCGGCGCCCTCGAGGACGACGTTGAACTCGTCCTTCTCCTCCTCGACCGGGGCGGCGGCACCGCCGGCGGCCGGGGCGGCCGCCGCGGCGACCGGCGCAGCCGCGGTGACCTCGAAGACCTCCTCGAACTTCTTCACGAACTCGGAGAGCTCGATCAGGGTCATGTCCTTGAAGGCGTCGAGCAGCTCGTCGGTGGACATCTTCGCCATGGTGGCTCCTAAAGAATGATCAGTGATGGGGATGGGACCGGCCGTACTCAGGCGTCGGCGGTCTCGGTGGTCTCGGCGGGGGCCTCGGTGGCCGCCTCGGCGTCGGCGGACTCGACCGCGGCGACGGCGTCCTCGGTGCTCGAGGTGCCCTCGGCGGCCCGCTTGTCCTGCAGGGCCTGCGCGAGACGCGCGACCTGCGAGGCCGGGGCGCTGAACAGCTGGGCGGCCTTCGTGAGGTTGCCCTTCATGGCGCCGGCCAGCTTGCCCAGCAGCACCTCGCGGGACTCGAGGTCCGCGAGCTGGGTGACCTCGACGGCGGAGAGCGCGCGGCCCTCCATGTAGCCGCCCTTGACGACCAGGGCCTTGTTGTCGCGCTGGAAGTCGCGGAGCGCCTTGGCGGCGTCCACGGGCTCCCCGCTGACGAAGGCGATGGCCGTCGGGCCGACGAGCAGGTCGTCGAGACCCTCGACGCCGGCGTCGGCGGCAGCCCGCTTGACCAGGGTGTTCTTCGCGACCGTGTAGGTGACGTCCGAGCCCAGCGAACGCCGCAGCTGCGAAATCTGCTTCATCGACAGGCCGCGGTACTCGGTGACGACCATCGCCGACGCGTCGCGGAACTCCGCGGCGATCTCGGCGACCGCAGCCACCTTGTCGGCGTTCGGAGGCCTCTCGGTCTCTGTAGCCATGCGCGCCTCCTCTCTGCGTGCTGGGGCGACCGCGGTGGGCGGGGCCCGGAACGACGAACGCCCCGTGCGCAGGCGCACGGGGCGTGGAGGTGACGCACGGGCGGGGCCCGGCGGACTCGCTGCCCTCGTCCTCCTGCGCGGGACGCCCCGTCGTGGGGCCTTCGTCCGCTCGGACCTGGAGTACAGGGGCCGGGCGGAGACCAGCGGTCTCGGGTGGATCGGGGTTCGATCTGTCGCTCAGTCTACGCGGAGCCTCGGGGCACCCCGCGCAGCAGGGTGCCCCGAGACCTGCTCAGGCCTCGGCGGTGAGCAGGTTGCGCGTGCGGTTCGGGTCGACCGGGATGCCCGGGCCCATCGTCGTGGTGACGGTGATCTTCTTGACGTAGCGGCCCTTCGCGGCCGACGGCTTCACGCGCAGGATCTCGTCGAGCGCGGCGCCGTAGTTCTCGACGAGCTTCTCGACGTCGAAGCTCGCCTTGCCGATGATCAGGTGCAGGTTCGCCTGCTTGTCGACGCGGAAGTTCACCTTGCCGCCCTTGATGTCGCCGACGGCGCGGGCGACGTCCGGGGTGACCGTGCCGGTCTTCGGGTTCGGCATGAGCCCGCGGGGGCCGAGGATGCGGGCCACGCGGCCGACCTTGGCCATCTGGTCGGGCGCGGCGACGGCCGCGTCGAAGTCGAGCCAGCCGCCCTGGATGCGCTCGATGAGGTCGTCCGACCCCACGACGTCGGCGCCGGCCGACTCGGCCTCGCGCGCCTTGTCGCCGGTGGCGAACACGATGACGCGGGCGGTCTTGCCGGTGCCGTGCGGCAGGTTCACGGTGCCGCGGACCATCTGATCGGCCTTGCGCGGGTCGACACCCAGGCGCATGGCGACCTCGACGGTCGCGTCCATCGACGTCGGCGACGTCTCCCGGGCGAGCTCGATGCCCTCGAGCGGGGCGTAGAGCTTGTCGAAGTCCACCTTCTCGGCGGCGTTCTGGTAGGCCTTGCTGCGCTTCATGTCTGTCCTTGTCCTGATGGATCAGTGGTGGTCAGGGCTGCGCCGCCCTCCCACGTGTCGCCGACCGTGTCGGCGCGGGTCACACTGCTCAGTCTGCGACGGTCAGACCCATCGACCGGGCGGTGCCGGCGATGATCTTCGACGCCTGGTCGAGGTCGTTCGCGTTGAGGTCGGCCATCTTGGTCTGGGCGATCTCGCGGACCTGGTCCGCGGTGACCGAACCGACCTTCTTGCTGTGCGGCGTCGCGGAGCCGGACTTCACGCCGGCCGCGGCGAGCAGCAGCTTGGCCGCCGGCGGGGTCTTGAGCTCGAAGGTGAACGACCGGTCCTCGTAGACCGAGATCTCCACCGGCACGACCTGACCACGCTGCGCCTCGGTGGCGGCGTTGTAGGCCTTGCAGAACTCCATGATGTTCACGCCGTGCTGACCCAGGGCCGGGCCGACGGGCGGGGCCGGAGTGGCCGCGCCGGCGCTGATCTGCAGCTTGACGACTGCGGAGAGTCGCCTCTTCTTCGGGGGCATGGACTGCTTCCTGTTCCGGGGGTGGTGCCTTAAATCTTGGAGACCTGGTTGAACCCGAGCTCGACCGGGGTCTCGCGGCCGAAGATCGAGACGAGCACCTTCAGCTTCTGGGCGTCGACGTTGACCTCGGAGATGCTGGCGGGCAGCGTCGCGAACGGGCCGTCCATGACGGTGACCGACTCGCCGACCTCGAAGTCGACCTCGACGGCGGGCTTGGCGCCGAAGGACTCGGTGCCCGACTTGTCGGTACCCTTGGCCTTCTTCGGCGTCTCCTGCCGCGGCAGGAGGAACTTGACGACCTCGTCGAGGGTCAGCGGCGACGGGCGCGAGGTGGCCCCGACGAAACCGGTGACGCCCGGCGTGTTGCGCACGGCGCTCCACGAGGCGTCGTTGAGGTCCATCCGCACGAGGATGTAGCCGGGCAGCACCTTGCGCTGCACCTGCTTGCGCTGCCCGTTCTTGATCTCGGTGACCTCTTCGGTGGGCACCTCGACCTGGAAGATGAACTCCTCGACGTCCAGCGTCTGGACACGGGTCTCGAGGTTCGCCTTCACCTTGTTCTCGTAGCCCGCGTAGGAGTGCACGACGTACCAGTCGCCGGGGGCCAGACGCAGCGAGTCCTTGAGGGCCTGCGCCGGGTCGACCTCCTCCTCTGCCTCCTCTGCAGGGACCTCGGCGGCGGGCTCCGCGACGGGCGTCTCGTCGACGACCGGCGCGTCCTCGGTGTCGGCGCGCGCGGCGAGGTCGCCGGTACCCGCCGACTCCACGGGGAGGTCGGAGTCGTCCTCGTCGGCGGGGCTGCCCAGCGCGGCGCGGGCGGCGCGGAGCTCGGCCTCGGCGTCGACCTCGTCCTCGGCGGTCTCGTCGTCGGCGTCCTCGGCGGCCTCGCGGGCCTCCTGGCCGGCGCGCGCCACCGCGGCGTCGTCGAGCGTCGCCGGGTTCTCCTCGGTGCTGAGGTCCCCGTACGTCCCACTGCCCTCACGCACCATGACGCCGCGCGTGCGGGCTTCGCCGACGAGCTCGGGCTCGCCGCCGTCGGGGGTGGTGGTCTCGGAGTCTGCGCCGGATCCTGCGGAGGTCACTTCTCGTCTCACTTCCTTTGCACGGCGGGCACCGCGGAGGTGCCCGGCCGGCCGCTCGCGGAACGGTCAGCCGAAGAGGGCGAACACGGCCTTGGCGAACACCCAGTCGAGGGCCGCCACCAGGGACACCATGAACGCCACGAACACGAGGACGACGAACGTGTAGACCACGATCTGCCGTCGGGTCGGCCAGTGGACCTTGCGGAGCTCGGCCACGACCTCGCGCAGGAACCGGCGCAGGCGCGTGATGAGCGAGCCCTCCGGCTCGGCCTGCGCCCGGTCGCGCGTGGGGGTGGCCGTGCCCTTGCCGCCGGGACGCCGCGACGTACCGGTGTCCGCGGCGTCCCCGGCACCGTCGCCGGAGGCCCGCCGTCGACGGCCGGCGGCGGTGACCGGACGCGCCTCGTCGTCGTCGCTCGCGCGCCGACGTCGGCTGCTGTCCTCGCTCACGGGGCCGTCCTCACCGTCCTCGTCCACCGTCCCGCCGGCCGGCGGGCCCGTTGTCGTGTAGTGCAGGGGCGACAGGACTTGAACCTGCAACCTGCGGTTTTGGAGACCGCTGCTCTGCCAATTGAGCTACGCCCCTGTGGCGGACCCGGGGGCCCGCCCGGACGATCCGACGCCGTTCCCCGCACGCCGACGGACGCGCGAGGACGACGGACGAACCGTCCCGACCGTCGATGGTACGCAACGACCCGCGGGAGCAGCGCCCCGACCCCTGGCCACGGCGGGACCTGGCCGGGAACGCCGTCGCTCCCATCTGTCAATATCGGGGACATGGCATCGGTGACCTCGCTCCAGTCCACCGCGACCGACCGCCGCATCTCGGCCCGTGTGGGCGGGATCGCGGAGTCGGCCACGCTGGCCGTGGACGCGAAGGCGAAGGCCCTCAAGGCGGCTGGCCGGCCGGTCATCGGCTTCGGCGCCGGCGAGCCCGACTTCCCCACCCCGCAGCCGGTGGTGGACGCGGCGATCGCGGCGTGCTCGGACCCCAAGAACCACCGCTACTCCCCCGCCGCCGGGCTCCCCGAGCTGCGGGACGCGATCGCGACGAAGACCGCGCGGGACTCGGGCTGGCAGGTCGAGGCGCGCCAGGTGCTCGTCACCAACGGCGGCAAGCAGGCCGTGTTCGAGGCCTTCGCGACGCTGATCGACCCGGGTGACGAGGTCCTGCTGCCCGCGCCGTACTGGACGACCTACCCCGAGGCCGTGCGCATGGCCGGCGGCGAGCCGGTCGTCCTCGGCACCGACGAGTCCACCGACTTCCTGCCGACCGTCGAGGCCCTCGAGGCGGCGCGGACGCCGAACACCAAGGCGCTGCTGTGGTGCTCGCCGTCGAACCCCACGGGCGCGGTCGCGCCGCGCGCGCTCGTCGAGGCCGTCGGGCGCTGGGCCGCCGAGCACGGTGTCTGGGTGATCGCCGACGAGATCTACGAGCACCTGACCTACGACGGCGCCGAGCACGTATCGATGCCCGTCGCCGTGCCGGAGATCGCCGACCGCTGCGTCGTGCTCAACGGCGTCGCCAAGACCTACGCCATGACCGGGTGGCGCGTCGGCTGGATGATCGGGCCCGCCGACGTGGTCGCGGCCGGCGTCAACATGCAGTCGCACCTGACCTCGAACGTCTGCAACGTCGCCCAGCGCGCGGCGCTCGCCGCCGTGTCCGGCCCGCTCAACGCGGTGGCCGAGATGCGCGAGGCGTTCGACCGCCGCCGGCGGCTCATCGTCGAGCTGCTCTCGGGCATCGACGGCATCACCTGCCCGGTCCCCCAGGGCGCGTTCTACGCCTACCCGTCGGTGGCGGGCCTGCTCGGGCGCGAGCTGCGCGGCGAGCGCCCGCAGACCAGCGTCGACCTCGCCGCGCTCATCCTGGAGCACGCCGAGGTGGCCGTGGTGCCGGGCGAGGCATTCGGGACGCCCGGGTACTTCCGGCTCTCCTACGCCCTCGGCGACGAGGACCTGCGCATCGGTGTCACCCGGATGGCCGACCTGTTGGCAGAGGCACGCTGAGACCCGCGATCATCCGCCCCGACGGTCCCGCCGGGACCCCGGATCCGAGGGAGTCCCGGTGCGTCGTCCGGTCGTCCTGCGCCTGCTCGTCGCCCTCGGCATCGGCCTCCTCGGAGTCCTCGTCGCGCCCGTGGCGATGGGCGCCCCGACGACCGCCGGGCAGGCCTACGTCGCGCTCGGTGACTCCTACACGGCCTCGCCGCTGACCGGTCCGATCGCCGGGACCCCGCCCGGCTGCCTGCGCTCGGCCAACAACTACCCGCACCTCGTCGCCGAGCGCTCCGGCGCCCGGCTGACCGACGTGAGCTGCAGCGGCGCCCAGACCCGTGACCTCGCCGCCCCGCAGCAGACCTCGAGCGGCGTGAACCCGCCCCAGTACGACGCGCTCGGGCCCGGCACCCAGCTCGTCACGGTCGGGATCGGCGGCAACGACATCGGCTTCGGCGAGATCGTCCAGAGCTGTGTGAGCCCGTCGCCGTTCGGCACCCCGTGCCGCGACCGCTGGACCGCGGGCGGCACCGACCAGCTCGAGCAGCGGATCGACACGCTCGCCGGGCGCCTCGGCGACGTCCTCGACGAGGTCGACTCCCGCGCCCCGGACGCCCGCGTGCTGCTGATCGGCTATCCCTCGGTGCTGCCCGCGCAGGGCCCCGGGTGCTACCCGGTCGTGCCCTACACCGCGGGCGACGTGGAGTACCTGCGCGGCGTGCTCGGCCACCTCAACGAGACGATCGCCGACGCCGCCGCCGAGGGCGACGCGACGTACGTCGACACCTTCACCCCGACCGTCGGCCACGACGTCTGCACGCTTCCCGGGACGCGCTGGATCGAGGGCCTCGTCCCCACCGCTCCCGCCCTGCCGGTGCACCCCAACGCCGCAGGCTCCGACGCTCTCGCCCGCGCGGTCCTCGCCACCCTGGGCGTGCCGGCGGCGGCCTGACGGGTGCCAGCCTGGGCCACGCTGACGTTGGACGGCGGTATTGGCCCCAGCTCGCGGCGCGGGCGGTCAGGCCGGGCGGACGGTGGCGACGGCCTTGCCGAGGACGCCCTTGCCCTCGTGGGTGGCCGTCACGGTGACCGTGCGGCTGCCGTCGTCGGCGGTGTCGCCGGCCTTGCCGCCGAACTCGACGGTGGCGCCGGTGTCGTCGTCGGGGACGACCACCGGGCGGGTGAAGCGGGTCGAGAACGACACGACGGCCGTGGGGTCCTCGGCGAGGTCGGTGACGTAGCGCGCGGCGAGGGCCATCGTGAACATGCCGTGGGCGATGACGCCCGGCAGACCCACCTCGAGCGCGACGCGCTCGTTCCAGTGGATCGGGTTCTGGTCGCCGGACGCGGCGGCGTAGCGCACGAGGTCGGCGCGGGTGATCGTCACCGTGCGCGCCGGAAGGGCGTCGCCGGACGCCAGGTCGGACAGGGCGCTCACGCGTCACCGCCGTCGGGCTCGGCGCGGCCGACGAGGGTGGCCCGGGTCGTCGCCACGGCCTCGCCGTCGGCGTCGGTGACGTCGCAGCGGAAGGTGATGACGTCGTTGCCCGCGAGCTCACGGATCTCGTCGACCGACACGACGCTGCTCACGACGTCGCCGGCGTGGACCGGGCGCCGCACCTCGAAGCCCTGGTCGCGGTGGATGACACGCGTGAAGTCCAGGCCGAGGGCGGGGTCGTCGACGACGCGCCGGGTCGCGGGCCAGGTGAAGACCACCGGGAACGTCGTCGGCGCGACGACGTCGGGGTGGCCCGCGGACCGGGCGGCGTCACGGTCGTGGTGCACGGGGTCGTCGGCGCCGACGGCGACCGCGAACTCCCGGATCTTCTCCAGCGAGACCTCGTAGGTCTCCGCGGGCCAGGAGCGGCCCACGAACGACTCGTCGAGCGGCACGGGGTGTGCGCGTCAGCGGGTCTCGCGGTGACCGCGGTGCGTCCCGCAGTTCGGGCAGAACTTCTTGATCGTCAGACGATCGGGGTCGTTCCGCCGGTTCTTGCGGGTGATGTAGTTGCGGTTCTTGCACTCCTCGCAGGCCAGCGTGATCTTCGGTCGAACGTCGGTGGTGGCCATGGAGGTTCCTCTCGTCACGGTGTGGCAGCGGCCGCGGGCGGACCCGTGTCGCTTGGGTAGCGGTGGCCGGACTTGAACCGGCGACACAACGATTATGAGCCGTTTGCTCTACCGACTGAGCTACACCGCCGCGGGGAGCACCCGTCTCATGACGAAGCCGGCGGAAGCCCGTCCGCCGACCTGCTCACCGAGAGCCCCTTTACGGAATCGAACCGTAGACCTTCTCCTTACCATGGAGACGCTCTGCCGACTGAGCTAAAGGGGCCTGCCCCGGAGGGCACGACAGAGCTTACCCCCTGCGGTCACGCGATCAGAGTGCGGGGTCCCGGCGCCGCACCGGGCTCGTCGGGGTGCGCGTCGAGGGATTCCAGCCAGCTGTCGAAGCACCGCGCGGGCAGCGGACGGGACACCAGGTAGCCCTGCGCGACGTCACAGCCCATCTCCACGAGGGTGGCGCGCACCGCGGCCTGCTCGACGCCCTCGGCGACG
This sequence comes from Actinomycetospora chibensis, assembly GCF_028737215.1. GTDB lineage: Bacteria > Actinomycetota > Actinomycetes > Mycobacteriales > Pseudonocardiaceae > Actinomycetospora > Actinomycetospora chibensis. The sequence goes on from NZ_JAQZAM010000014.1 coordinate 45,660, forward strand.
ACGGTGAGACCCAGGGTGTGCCCCATCTCGACGATCGCGCGGACGACGGCGACGTCGCCGTACTCGGTGCCCATGCCCAGCACGAAGCTCTTGTCGATCTTGACCTGGTCGACGGGGAGCCTGCGCAGGTGCGCCAGCGACGACTGGCCGGTGCCGAAGTCGTCGACAGCGAGGTGGCAGCCCAGGGCGTGCAGCCGGCGCATCACCGGGAGCGCGACCTCGCGCTCCGAGGAGACCCCGGACTCGGTGAGCTCGAGGGTGAGCAGCTCGGCCGGGACGCGGTGGTCCGCGAGCAGGGTGGCGACCTCCTCGGGGAAGCCCGGCATGCCGAGGTTGCCCACCGAGACGTTCACCGCCACGGACAGCCGCATCCCGCGGTCGAGCCAGCGTCGGGCCGCGGCGAGGGACTCGTCGAGCACGAACGTCGTGAGCTCGGCGATCTGGCCGGTGGCCTCGAGGACGGGGACGAACTCGTCGGGCAGCAGCAGACCCAGCTCCGGGTGGTCCCACCGCGCGAGTGCCTCGACGCCGACGACCGTGCGCGCGCCGAGCGAGACGACCGGCTGGAAGTCCACGCGGACGTCCCGGCGCTCGACAGCCGCGGAGAAGCCCCGGATGAGACGCAGGCGGCGGGCGGCCCGCTCCCCCATGCTCGGCTCGTAGCAGCGCACCGCCTCGACCCCGTCGCGGGTGGCGGCGAGCGCGACGTCCGCACGGCGCAGCAGGGCCGCGGTGCGCTCGGGACCCGCCGGGATGTCGGCGAGCCACGGGCCGTCCGCGGCGATGCCGACCACCACCGGCGGCTCGAACCGGACGCCCTCGACGAGGTAGGGCGCGAGGAGTCGCTCGCGCAGCTCCTCGCCCACCCGGTGCGCGTCGTGGCCGTCGACGCCCGGGATGTGGACCGCGAACGTGTCGCCCTCGAGGCGGGCGGCGACGAGGGCCCGCCCCGCCATGCTGGGCAGCCGTACGTCGACGAGCCGCTCGGTGGCGAGGCGGACGAAGACCTCGCCGCGGGCGTGCCCGAGGGTGTCGTTGACCTGGTCGAGCAGGCTGAGGTCGACCACCGCGACCGCGCCCCCCGTGACCGCGTGCAGGAAGCCCTCACGGTTGAGCAGGCCGGTCAGGGGGTCGTGGTGGGCGTCGCGACGAAGGCGCTCGGCGAGCGCGGCGGCCTCGACGTCGTGACGATGGCGACGGACCCGCTGGACCAGCAGGCCGACGACGGCGGCGGCGAGCATGAGGAGCAGCAGGCCGGCGACGATCAGGACCCAGAGCGCGGGAGCCGGCGAGGCGACGGCCGACGCAACACGAGCCGGAGTCACGTCACCACACCCTTTCCGGTCGCGCCCGCGACGACGAGCCGCCGGTGGCGGAGGGTCGCCGGGGCAGCGCACCACATCGTCGTCTCGTTCACCCTACGCAACAAATCGTGGCCAACCGACGGACAGGCAGTTCACTCCTCCGGCCCATCGTGCACCTCATGTGGACCTCAACGATGACCGACCGACACAGGTGCGCCCCGGAGTCCGACACATCCGTGTCGGCAGGCCCCGGGCTGCCCGCTCTGGTGGGATGGCGGGAGGGCTACGGATCGGACAGGGGTGCGGCGTGACCGACGACGGGCAAGGGGCGCGCACGGGCGTGCGGGCCGGGATCGTGGCGACGGGCAGCGAGCTGCTGACCGGTCGGATCACCGATCGCAACGGTCCCTGGGTGGCCGAACGCCTCGGCGAGCTCGGGGTCGAGGTGTCCCACCTGCTGCTCGTCGGCGACCGCGCCGAGGACATGGCCGCCGCGCTGCGCTTCCTCGCCGGCGACGGCGTCGACCTCGTCGTGACGACCGGGGGCCTCGGGCCGACCGCCGACGACCTCACCGGCGAGGTGGTCGCCGCCGAGACCGGGCGTCCGCTCGAGCTGGACGAGCACATGGAGAAGGTGGTCGGCGACATCATCGCGAAGTTCGCCGACCGGCTCCGCTGGGATGCCGACGCCCTCGCCGCCGCCAACCGCAAGCAGGCGATGGTGCCGCGCGGGGCGACGCCGATCCGCCCGGCCGGCACCGCGCCGGGTCTCGCCGTCCCGCCCGACGCCGAGCGCGGCGGGCCGACGGTGCTGGTGCTGCCGGGTCCGCCCCGCGAGGTCCGCGCGATGTGGGACGACGCGCTGGCGACGGACCCGGTCCGCGAGGTCCTCGCCCGCACCGAGCCCTACGCCGAGACCCACCTGCGGCTCTTCGGGGTGCCCGAGTCCGAGATCGCCGCGACCCTGCGCGACGTCGGCGAGCAGACCGACCTGGAGCCGCTGGAGATCACCACGTGCCTGCGTGACTTCACCCTCGAGGTCGACCTCCGCCACGCCCCCGGCTCCACCGCCGGGGCGACGGCCCGCGACGCGGTGATCGCCGAGATCGACCGGCGACACGGGCGCACCGTCTTCTCCCGCACCGGGCAGTCCGTCGACGAGCTGCTGTTCGACCTGCTCGACGGTCAGGTCGTGGCCACCGCCGAGTCGTGCACCGGCGGCCTGCTCGCGGGGCGTCTCACCGCGCCTGCGGGGGCGTCGGCGCACGTCGCGGGCGGCGTCGTGTCGTACTCGAACGACGCGAAGGCCGACCTGCTCGGCGTGCCCCGTGAGCTGATCGAGACCCACGGCGCGGTGTCGCCGCAGGTCGCCGAGGCCATGGCCGACGGCGCGCTCGCCCGCTTCGGCGCGACCGTGTCCGTCGCGATCACCGGCGTGGCCGGCCCCGGTGGCGGCACCGAGGCCAAGCCCGTCGGCTACGTCTGCTTCTGCGTGCGCACAGCCGACGGCCGGACCCTGGCGCGCGACCCGGTGCTGCCCGGCGAGCGCGGGGACATCCGCGAGCGCTCGGTCGTGCTCGCCATCCACCTGATCCGCCGCGTCCTCACCGGCGACGGGGAGCCCGCGCCGGTCTAGTCGGTCATGATCGACGGAAGAATACGGACACTCAACGTCAGCGACGGCACTCCGCTGACATCTACGCCACCCTGTCGACGAACGCCGCGATGTCGTCGAGGAACTCGTCGCGGTTGGTCTCGTTGAGCACCTCGTGCCGGGCGCCGGGCTCGATGCGGGTGGTGACGTCACTGCCGGCGAGCTTCTCCATGACCGGCCGGGTGGAGTCCAGCGGGACGAGCTGGTCGTCCTCGCCGTGGATCCACAGCACGGGCAGCTCCGCGAAGCCGGGCCCGGCGGCGATCGCCTCGACCGCCGCGACGAACGCCTCGAGCGTCGGGCGCTTGAACGGCCCGTGCCACACCAGCTCGTCGGACTCGTAGTCCGCGCCGACCGCGGGGTCGCGGGAGAGCACCGCGGGGTCGATCGGGACGTCGGGGATCTCGTCGTACTCGAGCAGGCCGAAGATGCCCGGGCTGCCGCCGACGACGGGGCCGGTGAGCACCAGGCCCGCGAGGACGTCGGGGAACCGCTGGGCGTAGCGGGCGGCGATCAGGCCGCCCATCGAGTGCCCGAGCAGCACGATCGGCAGGTCGGGGTGCTCGTTGCGGGCGGTGCGGCGAACCTGGTCGAGGTCCTCGACGGTGTCCTCGACGTCGGCGACGAGCACGCGCTCGCCCTCGGAGCGGCCGTGGCCGAGGTGGTCGGGGGCGTAGACGACGGCCCCGTCGCCGGCGAGCCGGTCGAGCACGTGGGCGTAGCGCCCGGAGTGCTCGCCGTAGCCGTGCGCGACCAGCACCACGCGGCGCGGCGCACCCTCGGGGTCGCGACGGCGGACGACGACGCGGCCGTGCGTGCCGTCGAGCTCCAGGTCGGTCTCGGTCCCGATCATGCAGAGGTCTCCTCGCGAACGCAGGGGTGGGCGGTGGTGACACCGAGGACGGTGCGCACCACCAGGTCGGGGTCGTCCCACATCGGCACGTGGCCGACACGGGGCAGGCGGACGAACTCGGCGCCGGGCAGGCGCGCCCGCAGCGTCTCGCCGTGACGCCGCCACGGGATGAGCCGGTCGCGCCCGCACCAGGCGACGCGCACCGGGCACGGCAGCTCCTCGAACGACGCGAGCCCGCCGTGCTCGGCCGCGCCGTCGAGCAGCTCGTGCAGGATCACGCAGCCGCCGAGGTCGTCGATCAGGTCGGGCACGTCGGCGGTCGGCACGCGGTCGCCGCGCTCGAGCACCCGGCCGAGCAGCAGCCGCCGCACCCGGGGCCGCCCCGCCAGCACCCGCACCGCGGGCGAGCCGCCGAGCGCCGAGCCGAGGCGGAACGACCACACCAGCCGGCGCAGGTCGAGGCGCGTGCGCCAGCCCCCGGCCGGCGACAGCGCGACCACCGTGCGGGCGCGCCCGCGCCGGGCGAGCTCGAGGGCCACCCAGCCGCCCAGCGAGTTGCCGACGAGGTGCGCGGTCGGCATGCCGGCCGCGTCCATGAGGGACTCGACGTCGTCGACGATCCCCGCGACCCCGACCGGCTCGCCCTCGGGCCACGGCGCCCCGCCGCGGTGCCCGATCATCGTCGGCACGAGCACGTCGTGGTGCGTCTCGAGGCCGGACAGCACCGGGCGCCACGCCCGCCACGACATGCTCGCGCCGTGCAGCAGCACCAGCGGCTCGCCGCGCCCGCCCCGGTACGGATCCTCGGGCGCGCTCACGGGCGTCCCAGGGCGAGCACCTCGTCGAACCCGTCGGCGAGGTCCTGCTCGAAGCCGGGCAGGTCGGTGATCGACGCGGCGTCGAGGTTGGCGGCCACGCAGCAGGTCGGGCCGTGGGTCAGCATCGCGATCATCGCCGCGCAGCCTGGCAGGGGCGCGAACGGGTAGCTGCGCACGATCCGCGCGCCGGCGAGGTAGATGTCGCCCTGCAGGCCCGGGATGTTGCTGGCCTGCAGGTCGTTGGCCCCGGTGGCCGCGCCCGCACCGAGGCCGGTGATGACCGAGCCCGGCAGCCGCGCGAGCCACGGCGTCACGACCTCGACGCTCTCCAGCGCCGGCTCGGCGAGCGCGGCCTTCATCCGCCGCCGGACGTCGACGATCCGGGCCGCCGGGTCGACGATGCCGACCGGGGCGGAGAGCCGGGCGGGCGCGAAGTGGTTGCCGCCGGCCTCGTGCTCCTCGCGGCGCACCGACACCGGCAGCGTCACCGGCATCAGCCGCTCCGGGGGCAGCGGGTCGCCCTGGCGGGCCGAGTAGCGGCGGAACGCGCCGAGCAGCGACGCCAGGTAGGTGTCGTTGATCGAGCCGCCGGCCGCCTTCCCCGCCGCGCGAAGGTCGGCGAACGGCACGTCGAGGGTGCGGAAGCGCCAGGACGGGCTGCGGTGCGCCAGGACCGGCAGCGGTGGGGCCGGCGGCGGCGAGAGCACCCGCCGCGCCGAGACGACGTAGCCGAGCGCGTCCCGCACGGCACGGTCGGGGCGGACCAGCGACGCCGCCATCCCGAGCAGCCCGCGCGCCGCCCCGCCGACGAGACCGAGGTCGCTGCGGACCTGGCGCGCGAGCTCCTGGGACAGATTCGGGGCCTCGCCGGTCGGCGCGGGCGGCTGGGGCTTGTCGGTCGTGGGCTCCCGGGTGCGCGAGTGCAGCCCGGCCAACAGCTGCGCGAGGCCCATGCCGTCGGAGAGGACGTGGCTGAGCTTGAACAGCAGCGCGGCCCCGCCGTCGGGCAGCCCGCCGACGAGCGTGGCCTCCCACAGCGGGCGCGACGGGTCGAGCGGGGTCATGGCGACCTGCTCGGCGAAGGTGAACAGGCCGTCGGTGCCCGCGCCGTCGGGCAGCCGCAGGTGGCGCAGGTGGTAGTGCAGGTCGAAGTCGTGGTCGAGCGCCCAGTGCGGTGTCCCGGTGCCGAGGAACGGCGTGACGATGCGTTCCCGGAACCGGGGGACCACCCGGGAGGCCCACTCCGTGGCGGCCACGAAACGGTCCCAGTCGGGCTCGCGGTCGAGGGTCTCGACGATGACGACGGTCGAGCGCATCCGCGGGTCGACCTCGACGCGCCACATGAGCGCCTCGAAACCGGTCATCTCCTCCGACCGGGACCAGAGGAGGCTCCCGTCGGAGCTCCGGGGTGGGGTGGGGTCGGGGGTGACCGACGGGCTCACGGCGTGCCTTCCAGCGTCGCGACGAACCGTGCCCGCACGTCGGCGACGTGATCGTTCATGGTCGCCACGCTCCACTCCGAGGTGTCGACCGGCGGCAGGACGTCGACGTGCACGGTCCCACCCCGCAGGGTCTGGTGCCCGCGCCACATCACCTCGCCCGCGTCGTGGATGACGATCGGGACCATCGGCACGCCCGCCTGCATCGCGATGTGGAAGGCGCCCTTCTTGAACGGCCCGAGGCGCGGGGTCGGCGAGCGGGTGCCCTCGGGCGCGATCGCCAGCGACCAGCCCTCGTCACGCATCTTGCGCACCGCGGGCTCGAGGGCCTCCTTCGACTGGCGGGCGTTGCCGCGCTCGACGAAGGCGACGCCGGCCAGGCTGAACATCTGGCCCCACAGCGGGATGGAGGCGGCCTCCGCCTTGGCCACGCCGGTGAAGCCCCCGCGCAGCAGCTTCATGAGCAGGGCGACGTCGAGCTTGGACTGGTGGTTGAAGACGAACACGCACGGCCGCGCCGACCACAGGTGCTCCGCGCCCCGCACGTCGACGTCGATGCCGGCCAGCGCGAGCCCGAGGTCGCCGGTGACCGACGAGGCGAGGTCGACCATCTGCCGTCGGGACCGGCGGGCGAGGCCGACCGCCGCGCCCGCAGAAGCGCCGCCGAGCAGGGCACCGTAGAACCCGGCCGTGCGCAGGACGTCGCCGGGCGTGGCGAGTGTGCCGCCCCGCTCCGCGACCGTGAGCACCGGCCGGTCGCCGCACGTCGTCGCCCGCGGTGTCACCACCAGGGGCCGCTCGCCGGCGTCCAGCAGCGCCGGCGAGGACGGGCCCGCGTAGACGAACGTCGGCTGCCCGTCGTGGGCCGCGGCCAGCGCGGCGGCCTTCGCGCTCCCGTCGCCGTCGACCAGGACCGGCCCGGCGACCTCCCCGGTCAGCGTGCCGTCGCGGACCTCGACCTCCGTGGTGACCAGCTCGTCGGCACCGAGGTCCTCGGCGAGGGGCGCGAGCACCGGGCGGGGGGCGTGCCCGGTGACCACCACGCGGTGCCCGGCACGACGGTGCTCGGCCACGAGCGACCACAACTCCGGGCGCAGCGCCGCCCCGAGCTCGTCGCGGTGCAGCACCCGCGCCCGCCGGGCGACGGTGTCCTCGTCCTGTCCGGCCCAGCCCGCGACGAGCCGCCGCACGGCGGCCTCGTCGTCACCCGCCCCCGCGACCAGCGCGATGTCGGCGGGCAGCGAGCGCCAGGAGGTGCGCCCGGAGCGCAGGGACTCGCCGGCGTGCGCGGCGACCGCGGAGGCATCGAGCAGCGCGGTCTCGTCGACGACGGCGACGCTGCCCGACGGCGCGGCCCGGACCGTGGCCCGCCGGGCGTCGAGCTCAGCGCTGGGCAGGGGCATCGAAGACCTCCGACCGGAGTGCGTGCTCGCGTTCCGCGACACGGCGCAGCTGGTCGCGGACACCGGCGACCTCGTCGCGCCAGGCCGCCCGCGCCGCCGGTGTCGCGTCCGCACCCAGCAGTGCCCGGTTCTCCGCCGCGCGCAACGCGGTGGAGAAGAGCTCGCGGGACACGACGTCGGCGCCGTGCAGGCGCTGCTGGCGCCACCACTGCTGCCCGAGGCCCGTGCAGGCGTCGAGGAAGGGACCGCGGTCCTCCAGGGCTCCGTCCTGGTCGGCGAGCACCGTCGCCACCACCCACTGCGACTCGACGAACGGCAGCAGCGTGCGGGGCGCGACGAGCAGCTCCGCGCGGCCCAGCATCTGCGCCGCACCGCCGGGCGTGCCGAGGAGGTCCTTCCAGTCGGGGGCGAGGCGGTCGAGCTCGGCGAGCAGCTCGTCGCGGTACTCCCGCTTGCGGGAGAAGAAGAAGTCGAACTTCAGCAGGTCGCGCAGCTCGAGCGCCGTCTCCCAGCACGCCTCGAGGGCCTCCCTCTGCGGGAGGTCGGCGTCGACGATGGTCAGCAGCGCCATCTCGAGCACGGCCCTCGTGAGCAGGTGGTGCAGCACCCCGTTGCGGTAGAACGCGGCGACGTGGTGACGGTCGGGCCCGATCGACCAGACGGCCTGCGGGCCCCCGTCGAAGCGCTCGGCGACGCCCACCGAGACGAGCCGCTCGAGGGTGTCCTCCAGCGCCTCGTCGGAGCCGAGGTCGCCGATCGCCGGCAGGCGCTCGAGCAGCCGGCGCACCGGCTCCACGACCGCGCGGACCTGCTCGAACGTGAGGGCCCGCCCGCCGGCTCCGAGCAGTGCGAAGGTGACCACCGACGTCGGCGTCACGGGCGTGGCCCGGTTGATGCCGACCGCGATCCGGAACGCGACCTTCTCGAGCTGCGAGCGCCCCTCGCCGGCCTCGTCCAGGGCCGCCCGCAGCGCGAGCGGCTCGCCGAAGCGGACCCGGGCCGAGCCGATGCGCCGCTGCTGGTCACGCATGTAGCCGGCGAGCCAGCCCAGGCCCTCGGCCTTCTTGCCGGCCCCGCCCTGCTCCGCGGCCAGCGCCCCCACCTCGTGGAGCTGGTCGTAGTGCAGCGACACGGGCACCAGCAGCGGGTCGCGGCCGGGCGAGTCCGGCTCGAGCTGGGCCGCCGCGTCGACGAGGTAGCGCAGCAGCCCGTACTTCGGCGGGCGCAGCTTCCCGGTGCGGGTGCGGCCGCCCTCGATGTACCACTCGAGGTTGAAGCGCTTGTCCAGCAGGTGGCCGAGGTACTCGCGCACCGCGAACTTGTAGATCGCGTCGTCGCCGAAGCTGCGGCGGATGAACACGATCCCGGCCCGTCGCCCGAGCGTGCCGAGCGGCCAGAACGAGAGGTTGTCGCCGCCGAGGACGTGGTTGCGCGGGAAGTCGTGCGCGTGCAGCACCTCGGCCAGCACGAGCGGGTCGGCGTAGCTGCGATGCGAAGGCAGGAAGATCAGCGGACGCCGGCGGCCCTGCTCGCGCAGGCGCTCGAGGCTGGAGGTGTCGACGTCCACGTCCCAGGCCTTGCGGTGCAGCGGGCTCATCACCGACCGGAAGGCCTCGATCGCCGGCGGGCTCTGCACCGCGGCCATCTCCTCCAGGCAGTCCGACGTCTTCGCCAGGACCTCGTCGGGCGTCAGGCCGAGCTCGCGGGCCAGGTCGGCGGCCCTCCGGGCGACCGCCGTGGACGCGACGATCTGCTCGGCCATCAGCCGGGGGACCTTGTAGCGGTCGCCGGTGAGCCGCCGCTCGGCGCGGTCGCAGGCCAGGGTCGCCCGGCGGCGGACGAAGGCCACGAAGCCCGACCCCTCGGGCGAGCCCACTTCCTGGTCGCCCTCGCGCCGCAGGTCCGACAGCGTCGCCGCGTCGCCCGCGACGACCCGCGCGCGGTCGGCCGACCAGCCCCGCAGCCGGGCGCGCGCGTGGCGCACGCCCCGGCGCCGCGGGCTCAGCGAGAACAGATCCGAGAGCGACGGGTCGTCCGAGGAGGCGCGCTCGTCGGGCGGCCAGACCACGCGCACCGGCACGACCGTGGTGTCGGGCGCCGCGGCGTCGAGGGCACCGGCGAGCTCGCGGGCGCCGTCCGGGACCACCTGGGCCCGGCCGTCGCGGTACGTCGACTCCGTCCACTGCCGCACCAGCTCGCGCTCGGTGCGCGAGCGCGCCCCCGAGAGCACCAGCGTCCGCACCACTCTGTGCTCCCCTGAATCTCCGCCTCCCCCGTGAGGGGACGCGAGCGTCAGCCCCGGATCGAGCAGGGCATGGTCTTCACCGCGTGCACGAAGTTGCTGCGCAGGGTCTCGGGCTCGCCGACCGTCAGGTCCGGGACCCGGGTCAGGAGCTGCGAGAAGATCTGCCGCAACTGGGTGCGCGCGAGCATGTTGCCCATGCAGAAGTGTGGTCCGCCACCCCCGAAGCCGACGTGGGGGTTGGGGTCGCGGGAGAGATCGAACCGCAGCGGGTCGGTGAAGACCTCGGCGTCCCGGTTGCCCGACTCGTAGAACATGACGACCTTGTCGCCCTCGGCGATCGGCGTGCCGCGCAGCTCGGTGTCCTGGGTCGCGGTACGCCGGAAGGTCACCACGGGGCTGGCGTGGCGGACGAACTCCTCCACGGCCGTCCTCGCCCGGCCCTCGTGGTCCTCGGCGAGCCACGCACGCTGGTCCGGGTTCTCGGTCAGCCGCCGCATGGAGTGAGCGATCGTGTTGCGCGTGGTGTCGTTGCCGGCCACCGAGAGCAGCACGAAGAAGGCGCCGATCTCGTTGTCGGTGAGGCTCTCGCCGTCCACCTCGGCCTGCACGAGGTTGGTCATGAGGTCGTCCTGTGGGGCCCGGCGGCGGGCCTCGGCGAGCTCGAGCGCCGGGCCGAGCAGGGCCATGAGCGCCTGGCCCGCCGCCTGCAGCGGGTCCTCGAGGCCCAGGTTCTGGAGCACGTCCGGGTCGTTCGTGGCGACGAGCAGGTCGGCCGCCTCGGCCAGCGACTCCTGGTACTCCTCGGGAGCGCCCATGAGGTCGTAGATCGTGCCCATCGGCAGCCGCTTGGCCACGAGCGCCACGAAGTCGCCGTCGCCGTGGTCGAGCAGCTCGTCGACGATCGACCGTGCGCGCTCCGCGATCCTGTCCTCGACGCGGCGGACCTGCTTCGGTGTGAACGCGGCACTCACGATCTTGCGGAGCTTGGTGTGCCGCGGGGCGTCCATGGCGAGGAACGACTGGCTGGCCTCGAGGAGCTCCGCAGGCGCGTCCTGGAACTGCACGCCCTGCCCGGAGCAGAAGAGCCTGGGGTTCTTGCTGACGTAGCCGATGTCCTCGTGGCGGACGACGGCCCAGAACCCCGGGTCGTCCTCGCCGGGCATGAGCATGCCCTCCGGCGGCCGGTGCCAGGAGATCGGACGCTCACTCCGGAGCTCGGCGAACGAGGCGTCGCGCTCGGCCATCGGCCGGCCCCAGAACTCCAGGGACGACAGGTCGACGGGGTCGACGTCGGGTTTCGTGCTCGTGGTGGTGGTCATGCGCGCGCCCCGTCCTGTGCCGTCGTCTCGGCCGCCGCGGCCTTCGCCTCGGCTGCCTTCGCCGCTGCCTGCTCGCGCCGCTCGGCGGCGAGGGCGAGCGCGGCGTCCCAGCCCTCGCGCCTGCCGATGAGGCGGCGGTACTTCATGACCTCGGCGCGCATGTCGACCGCGAGGGCGCCGACGATCCGGTCGTTCGCCCGATAGAGCGCGGTGAACGGTCCGCCGTCGGCGTCGTCGCCCGCGACGACCTCGACGTGGTCGCCCGCCGCGACGCCGACGAACTGCACCCGGCTCGCGTACCAGTCCGACCAGAAGTACGGGACGGTCTCGTACGCCTTGGCGTTCTCCGGGTCCACGGCGTTGCGGGCCGCGTAGCGCCCCTGCTCGGCGGCGGAGGTCCAGTGCTCCAGCCGCATCGGGCCGTCGAGGACGTCGTCGAACAGCGCGTTCGGCCACCGGGCGACGTCGCCGGCGACGTAGACGCCCGGCGCGGCGGCGAGGCGGGCGTCGGCCACGACGCCGTCGTCGACGGTGAGGCCGGAGCCCTCGAGCCAGCCGGTGGTCGGCTGCGCGCCGATGCCGACGACGAGCAGGTCGGTGTCCAGCTCGGTGCCGTCACCCAGGCGCACGGCGCGGACCCGGCCGTCGTCGTGGAGCACCTCGTCGACGGCCACCCCGGTGCGCACCTCGGTGCCGTGACGCTCGTGCAGGCGGGTCAGCGCGCGGCCCATCCGCTCGCCGATCGCGCGGACGAGCGGGGTGTCCAGCGCCTCGAGGATCGTCACCTCGAGGTCGAGCGAGCGGGCGACCGCGGCCACCTCGGAGCCGATGAAGCCCGCCCCGACGACGGTCACCTTCCGGTTGCCGTCCCGCAGGGCCCCGCGCAGCCCGATGGCGTCGTCGAGGGTGCGGACGACGTGGACGCCCGCGAGCCCCTCGGTGCCCGGCAGGGCACGGGCGTGGGCGCCCGTCGCGATCACCAGGCCGTCGTAGGAGATCGACCGGTCCCCGACGGTGACGGTGCGCGCCGACGTGTCGAGCGCCGACGCCGGCGTGCCGAGCACGAGCTCGACGTCGAGGTCGTCGGCGAAGGTCGCGTGCTCCCGGTAACGCGGGTCGGGGCACTCGTCGGCGGCGAGGTACTCCTTGGACAGCGGCGGCCGGTCGTAGGGCAGGTGCTCCTCGGCCCCGACCAGGGTCACCGTCCCGTCGAACCCGTCGCCGCGCACGGCCTCCACGGCGCGCAGGCCGGCGAGGGACGCCCCGACGACCACCAGGTGCGTCACCGCTCAGGACTCGAGCGAGAGCGCCTCGGTCGGGCAGGCGGCGACGGCCTCGCGGACCTCGTCCTCCTGCCCGTCGGGCACCTCCTCGGCGTGCAGGATGAGCGAGCCGTCGTCGTCCACCTCGAACACGTCGGGCGCCAGGGACTCGCACATCCCCATGCCGGTGCACTTGTCCCAGTCGACGTTGATCTTCATTGGGGTGGCCCTCCCCGGGTCGGCGTCCTCGGCGACGGAGCTCGCGACGAGCCCGCATCCGGCGCACCATAACGTGCGTGATGCTACGGCGCGAGACCTGCGTCACCGACTGATCACTCCACGTCAGCACGGGCAGGGTGCCAGCCTCGTGTCAGCCTGGGGGCCATGCTGGCGTTCGACGTCAGGAAAGCCCCCACCTGGACCCCGGCGAAGGGAACACGGACGTGAGCACGCTCGACCTGGACGCGCCGGCCACCCCCACTGCACTGTCGGTCACGCACGACGGCGGCGTCGCGACGGTGCGCCTCGAGCGCCCCGAGGCCGCGAACGCGCTCGACCGCACGCTGTGGCGCGAGCTGCGCGACACCTTCACCGCGCTCGACGCCGACCCCGGCGTGCGCGTCGTCGTCCTCGCCGGTGCCGGAAAGCACTTCTGCGCAGGCATCGACCTCTCGATGCTCGCCGAGATCCAGGGCATGGCCCCCGACGGCGCCGACCCCGGCCGGGCCCGCGAGGCGCTGCGCCGTCTGATCCTCGATCTCCAGGACGTCCTGACGACCGTCGAGCGCTGCCGGGTCCCCGTCCTCGCCGCGATCCAGGGCGTCTGCGTCGGGGCCGGCCTCGACCTCGCCGTCGCCTGCGACCTGCGCTACGCGACCCCGCGCACGAAGTTCTCGCTCAAGGAGGTCGACATGGGCCTCGCCGCCGACGTCGGCGTCCTGCAGCGCCTGCCCCGCATCGTCGGCGAGGGCCGGGCGCGCGAGATGGCCTACACCTGCCGCGACGTCCGCGGCCCCGAGGCCGAGACCATGGGTCTGGTCAACGCCTGCGTGGAGGCCGACGACCCCGAGGGCCTCGTCGCCCACGTCCAGGAGATCGCCCGGGCCCTCGCCGCGAAGTCCCCGCTCGCGATGCGCGGCACCAAGCACGCGATCACCTACGCCCGCGACCACTCCGTGGCCGACGGCCTCGATCAGATCGCGACGTGGAACGCCTCGGCGCTGATCTCCGACGACCTCACCGAGGCCGTCACCGCCTTCAGCCAGGGACGCGCGCCGCGCTACGCCGACTGACGCACCTGCGGTGCCAGCCCTGCGGCCACGCTGGCACTCCAACACAGCACGCCGATAGGGCCAGGAAATCCGCGTCGATCACCGGTCCTCGCGCGCGTCCGCCCGCCAGGGTGCGACCGGAGTGGCGACGGGATCCCAGACGCCGTCGGCGTGCGCGCGCACGACCAGCTCGAACTCGTCGAGCAGCGAGGACAGCTCGACCGGGGTGACGCCCGCGATCTGCTGGTGGCCGGCGAGCACCGCCACCCCGAGGGAGGCGAGCCGCTCGCGGACCGCGTCGTCGGTGATCACCGGCGCGAGCACGTCGCCGAGCGCGCGCACCCGGCCGCGGTCCACCGCCCGCTGCGCGGCGTCGACGGTGGGGTCGACCGTCGCCCAGGCCCGGATCGCGGTCTCGGCCTCGTGGGGCACGGTGAGGGCCAGGTACTTCATGCGCGTGACGCGCTCGAGGGCGTCGTCGGAGGCGTTGACGAGCTCGACGAGACGGGCGGTCTCCTCGCGCTCCCAGTGCTCGAGCAGCGCGGCGACGAAGCCCTCCCAGCTTCCGAAGTGGTGGTAGAAGGACCCGCTGGTGACCCCGAGCGCAGCGCACAGGCGCCCGATGCGCAGCCCGTTGCGGCCCTCGCGGGCGAGCAGCCGCAGGGACACCTCGAAGTAGGCCTGCGGGGTGGCGGTCGGCATGGCTCCCGGTCCCCCCACCTCGACGCGAACGCTCGGTTCCCCTCCGAGCACACCGTAATCTACTCTACGGCCCGCCGACCCCCGGTCTCGTGATCGCTGAGGAGACGACGATGTATCCCGGCACCTTCGCCGCCACCCACCCCGACCGCCCCGCGGTGATCATGGCCGAGACCGGCGAGGGGCTGACCTACCGCGAGCTCGAGGACGGCTCGGTGCGCCTGGCGCGCACGCTGCTCGACCACGGGCTGCAGCGCGGCGACGTCGTCGCACTGCTCAGCGACAATCACCCGCGGGTGTTCGAGGTCTACTGGGCCGCCCAGCGCGCCGGCCTGCTCGTCACCGCCGTCAACCACCACCTCTCCCCCGACGAGGCCGCCTACATCGTCGACGACTGCGGGGCCCGCGCCCTGGTGGTGTCCGCGGCGAAGGAGGAGCTCGCCCGGGCGATCGTCGACGCGACCCCCGGCGTGACGCTGCGCCTCGCCTTCGGCGGCACGGTCGCCGGGCACCGGGACTACGACGAGGTCGTCGGCCCGCAGAGTCCCGAGCCGCTCGCCGACCAGCCCCGCGGCGGCGACATGCTCTACAGCTCGGGCACCACCGGTCGACCGAAGGGGATCAAGCCGAATCTCGTCGAACGTCAGATCGACGAGCCCGGCGACCTCTACATCGCGGTGTTCAAGCCGATGTACGGCTTCGACGAGGACACCGTCTACCTCTCGCCTGCGCCGGTGTACCACGCGGCGCCGCTGCGCTTCGGGGCCACGATCCAGTCCACCGGCGGCACCGTCGTGATGATGCACCGGTTCGACCCGGAGCAGGCCCTCGCCGCGATCGAGCGCTACCGGGTCACCCACAGCCAGTGGGTGCCGACGATGTTCGTGCGGATGCTCAAGCTGCCCGACGAGACGAAGCAGCGCTACGACGTCTCGAGTCTGCGCGTGGCGATCCACGCCGCCGCGCCGTGTCCCGTCGAGGTCAAGCAGGCCATGCTCGACTGGTGGGGCCCGGTGCTCTACGAGTACTACAGCTCGTCCGAGGCCAACGGGATCACGTTCATCAACCCGCAGCAGTGGCTCGAGCGGCCCGGCTCGGTCGGGGTGGCGGGCCTGGGCACGATCCACGTCTGCGACGACGAGGGCCGCGAGCTCGCCCCGCACGAGGTCGGCACCGTCTACTTCGAGCGCGACCGCGTCCCCTTCGCCTACCACAACGACCCGGACAAGACCCGCGGCGCCCAGCACCCCGAGCACGAGACGTGGACGACCACGGGCGACCTGGGCTACGTCGACGAGGCCGGCTTCCTCTTCCTCACCGACCGCAAGAGCTTCATGATCATCTCGGGCGGCGTGAACATCTACCCGCAGGAGATCGAGGACGTCCTGACCCTGCACGACGCGGTCTACGACGTCGCGGTGATCGGCGTGCCGGACGACGAGATGGGCGAGTCGGTGTTCGCCGTCGTCCAGCCCGCCCCCGGCACCGAGCCCACCGAGGCGCTCGCCGAGGAACTCCTCGAGCACGTGCGCGGTCGCATCGCGCGCTACAAGACGCCCCGGCGGCTGGTCTTCACCGACGACCTGCCACGCACGCCGACGGGCAAGCTCGTCAAGCACCGCCTGCGCGAGCGGTACGCGGCGGGCGAGTTCGCCGCCTAGAGCCGGACTAGAACAACGACTCGAAGAACGTCGCGATCGACGCCAGCGCGTTGCCGATGATCGTCAGGATCGACTGGACGACGTCGGCCGCGCCCACGGGTTGGGCGATCACGAAGTAGAGCAGGACGGCCACGACCACCACGATCAGGAACCGCCTCAAGCCTGAAGACATCTGTCCCTGCCGCTCCCGTGCACACCGGCTCCACGCCGCATCTCCGGTCGGATGCGACGAGCACCGACCGTAACGCGAGCGCCCCACCCGAGGGTCCTCCTTCGACGGAGTGTCGCGAGGTCGCGCAAGATCGACGTGACGGCGCCGGCGCGGCACCATCCAGGACCGTGGACTCCTTCACGCGCGACGGCCTGCGCTTCGACGTCATCGAGCACGGTCCGGCGGACGGCACCCCGGTGCTGCTGCTCCACGGCTTCCCCCAGACCGCGGCGAGCTGGGAGCCCGTGGCCCGCCGCCTCGCCGACGCCGGTTACCGCGTCCTCGCCCCCGACCAGCGCGGGTACTCGCCGGGCGCCCGGCCCGCGGGGCGCCGCGCCTACCGCGTCGAGGAGCTGGCCGCCGACGCCGTCGCCCTCGTCGACGCGGCGGGCGGCGGACCGGTGCACGTCGTCGGGCACGACTGGGGAGCGATCGTGGCCTGGGCGCTCGCCGCGCTGCACCCCGAGCGGGTGCGCACCGTGACCGGGGTGTCCGTCCCGCACCCCGCCGCGTTCCTGCGGGCGATGCGGTCGAGCAGGCAGGTCGCGCTGTCCTGGTACACGTACGTCTTCCAGCTCCCCGGGCTGCCGGAGCGGTTCCTGAGCCGCCCCGGCGCCCTGCCCCGGGTGTTGCGACGGACCGGTCAGACGGCGGAGCGGGCCCGGCGGGACGAGGCCGCACTCGCGTCCCGGGGCGGTCTGCGCGCGGCCGTGGCCGGGGGCGTCAACTGGTACCGCGCGACGCCGCTCTGGGAGCACCCCGGCCTGCCGATCCCCGTCGAGGCCCCGGCGCTGATGGTGTGGAGCGACGGCGACACCGCGGTCTCACGGGCGGCCGTCGAGGGCAACGCCGCGTGGATGCGCGGGCCTTACCGCCTCGAGGTGTTCTCCGGCGTCAGCCACTGGATTCCGGACGAGGCGCCGGACCGGCTCGCGGATCTCGTGCTGGAGCACGTCGCCGAGCGGTGAGGTAGGGGGTTCCGGGAGCGCGGGGGGATGCGCTCCCGGAACCATGGTCGGCCGAGGGGGGCGCGGCCGACCACCCCATGTTACGACCGGATTGCCGTTCTCAAGGGTGCGTTATGCCACCCCCGGTGAACGGTCCTTCAGCCGACGAGGTCGAGCCGGCGGTCCCCGCGGTGTCCGAGGGCGATGTCCGGGGGAGGTGTGTGGTCATCGCCAGGGAGGAAAGGGCGATCGGATCTCCCGTGTCGCAGCAGGGAGTTCCGGTGCGCCACGATCGCGGTTGCCAGCGCCTGGGCGTGGGACTCGGCGTCCGGGGCGTCCTCACCCGAGACCCGCTCCACCGCGCGGCCCAGCACCTCCGCCAGGCGGGCGAGCTCGTCGAGCACGTCCGCGGACCAGGTGAAGTGGTCCGTACCGTCCGGTCGCAGCGTCCGCCCGTGGTCGTCGAGGTGCCGGAGCGCCTCGGTGGCTTGCCGGGCGAGCGCGACGCCTGTGTTCTCAACCGTCACGACGCTGCTGTACCCGGCGCCCGGCGGGACGACGCGCCCCGAGGCGCACGAGGCGTCGCAGTACCCCGGGCGGTCGATCGGCGGTCGCCCAACCCTCAGGGGTATAACCTCGCTTCACCGATTACGTGACGCGGAGGAGGTGCAGGGTGCGGGTCGATCTCGACGACTACGTGAGCGGCGCGACCCTGGCGACGGAGCTGGTCAACACCGCGCCCGGGGTCTGGCACGGCGAGGACCAGCTCGACGGCGTCCCCGCGTTGACCCGGTTCCTCGTCGAGCACGGCGTCGCGACGGACCACGAGCCGACGGTCGACGACCTCGAGGCGGTGCGGGCGCTGCGCGCGCCCGTGCGCGAGGCGATCGAGGCGGGCGAGCGACCGGACGGCCAGGCCGACGTGGCGGCGCTCGCCGGGGCGCTGGTCGCCCGGGCGGGCGGACCGCCGTCGCTCACGCGCGACGACGGCGGGCGGTGGCGGTGGTCGGTCGCGCCACGACCGGACGCCACGCTGGCCGAGCGGCTCGCACTCCTGGCCGGGGTCGGCCTGCTGGGCGTGGTGCGGGTGCTCGACGCCGATCGCTTCCGCGACTGCGCGTCGCCGACCTGCTCGGGGGTCTTCGTCGACACCAGCCGTGCCGGTCGACGGCGATACTGCATGCCGGAGCTCTGCGGGAACCGCGCCCATGTGGCCGCGCATCGCGAGCGGCGCCGGGCGGGGATGAGGGAGAGGAAAGAGAGGTAGAGGGCCGGTCTCGCTCCTGATCGGCTCCCCAGCGGACAGGAGCGAGACCGGCCTTCCGGAACGGTCACGCGGCGAATCCCCCGAAGAAGTCGCCGTGACCCGTTGCACACGGGGTGTCCTGCCCTCCTCGCGCGGAAACCGGCTGGGCACCGATAAATCGGTTCAGCGGACGCGATCAGAGACACGTGTTTCGCTGCACAGCCGGAGTGGGACGCGGCACGGACAGGACCTGCTCAGCCGATGTGACGCCCCTCGGCGTTCTCCCAGTAGGGCTTGCGGAGATCCTTCTTGAGTACCTGACGCCGCGAGTCAGAGGAGCCACCTCACCTGCGGAGACGTACGTCTCCGGCGATCATCGGCGTCGAGGTGTTCCGTGGTGGTTCCGCGGCCCGCACGGATCAGCGGCGGCCAACGCCGGTTACCGGCTGCGGCTTCAACCCTCAAGCCTTCGCTTCCCGCTGCGCCTGCCGTCGGGCCAGGACCATCTTGACGATATAGCCGGGTGTCGGCGGAAGCCAACCGAGCTCACGGCCCATCGTCATGTCGTCCCGGTTTGCCCAGTGCTCCGCGATCTTCCCGCCCTCCATGCGGAACCAATGCGTCTGCGTGGCCGAGAACGATCGACCCCGCGACGGGAAGACCGCACTGACCGCACCGTCCGGCCCGTAGGCCGTCAGGGTCCCGGTCTGGTGCCCGGTCATGGTCGTGTGGAGGACGACCAGGGCGCCGTCCTGCACCGCCTCGTGGACCTCCCACCGCATGTCGGAGAAGGCACCCCTCAGCCGCTCGGCGGACCGATGCAGGCCCTCAGGGCCGCGGAGAGGCGGGTACTCGTCTGCTTCACGGTCGAGTGCATCCGCGGTGTAGACCTCGGCGAAGTCCTCGAGCGTGCCGGTGCTCATGATCTCCATGGACCGGATGCACGTGGCCTTGTCGTCGGTCGGGCCTGCGCTCATGCCTCTCACCTCGGGCTCCCGCTTCGATACGAGAAGGCCAGAATGCCGCAGTCTCAATCGACGGAGAAGTGTCCCGAAGAATCCGGAACGCACGACTTCTGCTGGTGGTCAGAGGAGCACCGGCCGTTACCTCCCGTCGCAGGATTCGTCCTCGGGGTCTCTCCCTCGGCGGCGCGGGCTCTGCCCTGCCGGGCCGCTCGTGCGGGTGCAAGCGCCCCTGTCGTCGATGGCCGGCGCGTGACTGCCCTGGTGGCGCTTGCGGCTGTGCGAACGGTCTGGCAGCCCTCGGGCGCGTCGTCGTGGGTGAGGCCCCGTCCCGACCACCACCCCTGCCTTGCCGCTGGCTCGGTTGCTGGTGGGGGCTCTCCTGAGGTCGGTGTCCTGGTCCAGGGCGGAGCGCCTGGCCGCCGGAGGCCTGCCCCGCTGCCGGCTCCCACCGTGGTCCAGGTCGCTGCTGCCGCTGCCGTGGTGGCTGGCCCGGGGGCCGGCCGCGCGGCACGGGACGAAGTCAGGAGTGAGAGCGTGGCCGGCCCGGAAGGGCCGGCCACTGCCGGCGCGCCAGCGCCGGCCTTGACCGCTGGTGGTGCCCGGTGAGCGGGGCGGGTCTCGGTAAAGGGGCAACAGCTCTTCGACGCGGGCGCCGCCGCCGCGAGGACCACACCCCCGACCGCCGCGGTCCTGGGCGTGTTGGTGGTGCGGGCAAAGGCCCCGAGTCCGCCGAGCGGGAGCGCCAGGAGCGCTCTCGGAGTCGTCGCCGCGACCGCTGGGCCCGTCGTCGTCAGCTTCGCCCGATCTCGGGGTTGAAGCGGGTGCAGCAGTGCGGCCACAAGATCGGCGGCCCTGATGTGTGCCCGACGCTGGGGGTGATCACGAACAGGGACGGCACCCGCTCGGCCGCGTATGGCGGGCTCAAGCACTGCGGCTCGGTGTGGACCTGCCCGGTGTGCGCGGTCAAGATCGCCACCTGCCGCGCCGACGACCTCGCCACGGTGATGCGCGCGGTCCACGAGCGGGGCGGAAGCGCCTTCATGCTCACCCTCACGATGCGCCATGGCCGCGGCGACCGCCTCGGACTCTCGACCACTGAGCGCCGTAGGCGGGACCTGCTCGAGGAGCGCCGCGCAGATCGGGAGGTGGCCGAGGCCAACGGGTGGGACGTCGACGAGCGCGCCGCCGAGGCGGAGGAAATCGAACTCGCCGGGATCAAGGCTCGCGAGGGCTCCTGGGACGTCCTGGGCTACGCCTGGGCCGCGGTCACCTCCGGGTCGACCTGGGTCAAGGACTCCGCCCTGTTCGGCGGCTTGCTCGGTTGGGCGCGGGTCGTGGAGGTCACCGACGGCGCCAACGGTTGGCACGTTCACGTTCACGCCCTGCTGTGCTTCGCAGACGACGTCTCCGCCGAGCTAGTCGCCGCCGGCATCGGCGCGCGCATCTTCGGACGCTGGCTCCGCGCCCTGGAGCGCAAGGGCTTCGACGCCTCCGACGAACACGGATGGGACCTGCGCAAGGCCCAACTCGGCGAGGGCGACCTGGCCGACTACTTCACCAAGATGGCCCACGAGGTCACCGGCGCCAGCCAGAAGGACGGCCGCGCTCGTGGCGGCCGCACGCCGATGCAGCTCCTGGCGGACGCCGTCGACACCTACCGCGCCGACGACCTCGCCCGCTGGTGGGAATGGGAGGAAGCCTCCGACGGCCGACGCCAGCTCACCTGGTCTCGTGGTCAACGGGACCTCCGCGCCCTAGCCCGCCTCGATCGCGAAGCTACCGACGCGGAGATCGCCGAAGAGGACCAGGAAGCGGATGCACGGCTCGGTCTGATTGCCGATACGTGGAACTGGCTCAGTGCTGGGCGTCGAGAGGTCGACCTACTCGAAGTCGCCGAGACACGTGGCGTAGCTGGCGCCCGTCAATGGCTTGAGGAACGCGACCTTCGATACACCGAGCTATGTCAGTCCCGGGACCAGGCCGGACCGACTAATCGTAGGGCCTGTCTGTCGACTTCAAGCGGGCCTCCTTCGTCATGGGCTCTCAACGGGGCGGGCCGCTAGCGGAGGGAGAAAGGGCTCGGCTGCGGTGCCCGAGCGCTCCAACTCGACCTGCCCGCCGGCAACGGTACGAACGTGGGTGGCCTTCGCAAGCGCTGACGAGCCGGGCGGCGACCATTCGACGAGCCGCAGTGCATCGAGCCC
Source organism: Actinomycetospora chibensis (assembly GCF_028737215.1). GTDB lineage: Bacteria > Actinomycetota > Actinomycetes > Mycobacteriales > Pseudonocardiaceae > Actinomycetospora > Actinomycetospora chibensis. The sequence continues at coordinate 67,161 of NZ_JAQZAM010000014.1, forward strand.
AGCGGACACATCTCGCGGCGGTGACGGCTCGCCTGGGCTCGCGGTAGGGGGAGACAAGCGCAGGAAAACGCCCACCGCGACTGCATCTGGCGGCGTAATGGCATCAATCCTAATGGAATGCCAATCCATACCTTCGCGGCCCCCCTCGATCACCCGTACGGTCTGTGAACTAGACGGCCCCCGAGTATCGGAGAACCAGGAGAGCTGCACTTCCAGTCGAGCGCCGGGCGCAAGTCGCACCATCCCTTCCATCGATACCTGCGCTTGCGCCACAGGGCGAGGCCCCGGCCGAACCGCTCCCGTGCCGGCATCGTCCTCGTCCCTGTTCTGACGAAGTAACTGCTCCGACCCAGGGTTGGCCAGAAGGGCCCGGTGGATTGTCGTACCCACGACCGGTTCCGCGTCATTGCCGTCACGACGCAGCTGGTAGACGAGGCCGCGTCCCGGCGCCGGGTCATGAACGACTGCATTGTCCGGACCATGGGTCCAAAGCGCGCCCGGGCCCGATCCAAGCACACTATTCTCAAAATCCCCAGTCCACAGCAGATCGGTTCCTGGCTCGACCGTTCGCGGATTCGCGCCGCGCAGCGCCCAACCGTCACCGACCTCCGCAATGGTCCCGGCCGGAGAAGCCGGAACCATCACTGAGCGTCGGGCCGGTACTCGTTCACGCCCGGCAACCTGAAGCTCGAGAGCGCCGTCCTCCAAGAGGAAGGGGCCGCGACTCAACCCTGCCGCAGTTCTGTTCACGTAGTTGGCGAGGTCCGAACGCAGCCCGTGCGCAACGTAGCGTTCCACCATGATCGGCTCAAGAAAAGCACGGACGATCTGGCCACGGCGCACGTGAACGTTCAGAACGTAACTCTGGAACGTGGGCCAGACGGTCTGATCGAAGACCAGGTTGCCGAGCGACCAGGCTGTCAGGGCACCCCCGTCCCAGTCGAGCCCGCCGACGACGTGCGGGTGAGCGTTCACGACCAGCGTCGCGCCCGCCGCTCGCGCAATCGTCGTGAGTGACCGCACCTGGTCCGCCGGTTCCCGGCCGTACTCGAACCCTCCGTGCACCGAAAAGACAACCACTGCGCCCGAAGCCTTGGCAGCCGCAATCGAGTCGCGCACTCGATTCGGCTCGCATGGCGCCGCTCCGCCCTTGGCCGGACCCGCCACATAGGAGATGGAGTGCTCGGCTCCGGTAATCGTCGTGCAGCCCAGGAACGCGATCCGCGCGCCCTTCACCGGGATCACTGCTGGCGTGTAGGCCGCGTCGACCGTGTTGCCCAGCCCGAACTGGCCAAGCCCAGGCCCGAACCCGGCAGCCGCGAAGCTCTCTACCGTCGACCGCACTCCATCCTCGAGGAAGTCGTACTGGTGGTTGTTCGCTAAACCGACCACATCCACGCCGGCGCCAGCCAGCGCAGGCGGCAGCGCTGGACCACTCGCGAAGACGAATTCTTTGGTCGGGTGCACACGGGCCGGCCGTGGCCCTCGGGGATCGATATACGGCTCGTCAGTGACCGGACTCTCGACGTTCACCGATGTCACGTCGGCGTCGCGCAGTAAGGGTGCAACCGAGCTCAAGAGACCGGTGTGCTCGTTGAGGTCCGAGGGGTTGCTGATCACCGAGTCATTCAGCCTGCCGTCCTCATTGTTATCGAAGAATCGACGTCCCATCATAACGTCCCCACCGAATTGCAGCGCCACCGTCTCGCCGTCATCAGGGGTCAGCCGCACTAACAGAGGGTCACCCGCAGTGCCGGCACGCGTCCTGCTGAGGAAACCCGCCCTGGACACGGAAACCCAGCTCCCACCCGGTTCCCCCACCACAGAGAAGTAACCGCGAAGGTCGCTTCGCGTGTTGCTTTGGCCAGCCGTGACGGACGCGTCGGGGACAGGCGCGCCATTGAGGTCGACGACCTGGCCGACGATCGGACCCGACAGCAGGCGTGAGTCCGGAGCGACCGGGCTAGTACAGGAAGACACAGCGACCGCGATTACCACCGCGAACAACAGCGCCAAATGTGCCGACCGCCGTCGAGAATTCTCCCCGGCCAATTTGCCACGCCTCCCGTTCGAGTGGTGATGCTCTCGCCGCTCGTCGCCGACCACTGGCTCACCGCTCGCCGATCGACACCGCACGACACCTGGAATCACTAGATGCGGCGCACGGCCCGCAAGCGTTCGGCGAAGAAACCGTCGCCTTGAAGCACAGAGGCGCCACCAAAATCGCCCATAGTGGGCCCGTTGGCGCCACCGCGGCTGGAGATGAACCGGTGGCGGTCGTCGCTGTCGCGACCCAGGTAGATCGCAGAGTGGTCAATATCTGGGTCGTCGTCGGTGGTGAAGAACAAGAGGTCACCTGCCCTGAGCGCGCTAAAGTCAGTGGGTCGGGCACCGCGGTCGGAGATGATGACAGTTCCGGGGCCAGAGCGGGCCATCGTGTCGGCCCGGCGCGGCAAGCCGATGCCTTCGTCACGGCTGGACAATGGGTAGCCCGACCGATACCCGTAGACCATTCGGAGGTAGCCCGAGCAGTCTAGGGCGCCCGCCTGTTCCGCATTGGGGTGTTTCTCGACGCCGTCTGGGAAGCGCCAGGAGTGCCCGAGATAGTCGTAGAAATCGGCGCCGATGTCCCGCTTCCCGTTGTCCAGCTCCGGCCCGAAATTGGCATTACCGGCGAAGCGCACGCCATCCTGGGCCCACTGATCTGACGCCTCCTCGGTGTACTCAGTGGCGATCGCGAGTACATCTGGGCTGGAGTCAGCCAACGCAGTCGAGAGCCATTGCCTTACCCACGGCTCCTGCTCACGCCCCGCATGCCAAGGCTCCGGCGCTACTCGGACCCAGATGCTTGTCTCAACAGTAGCGCTGGTAGAGCGAGGCTCGGAGATCGTCCTTAACGGCCCGGCCATCGTGACAGTGCGTGCCCCGTCGGTGAAGGTTGCCACCGCGATGCCCTGTCGGTCGATGACCTCGGTGCGGTCAGGGTTGTGCAGCCGCGAGAATTGGAAGCCAGCAGGATCGCTCGACGGCAGAACAACGGGCGTCTCCCAGCGGGTGAGGCCCGGGAGTAGTTTCATCGCTGGCCCAGCCGCGATCCCGATCAAAAGGCCAACCACACCGACGACGAGAATAAGTACGCCACCACCCCTGGGCGGCCCGCCAACCACGCGCATACGTCGCATTGCGGATGATCCTTCCCAATTGGGGTCAGAGCGTGGGGACGAAGCCCAGAAGGACTCCCACTGCCAGCACCCCGTAGCTCGCCGCGCTGACCACCGTTGTGCACAGCATCGTGGCGCGGGTGGGCTGGCGCACGAGCTGGTACGCAACCAGGCCTGGGATGATGAACCCAAGTGTCTCGCTTGCGAACAATAGTGGATAGTCCTCGTGGATTACCAGGAATAGCGTCGTAGAGAGCAAGACGCTAATCATCGTGACAGAAGCGAAAAGACGCTTGCCGTAGAGAATCACATTACGCTGCAACAGCAGAGTGGCGGCGTATGTCAGGCCAGTGACCACCACGATCACAAGAATCTTGCGAGTGTCCTCAGCAAGAGTGAGGGCAACCCATCCCGGCGTAATCATTCCACCGGGGGACAAGTTGGTAGTGAGGTAACAGGCTAGAGCGAAGACTAAGCCGATCGCGAGGGCGACGGTGGCCACTTGCGCTGAGAGAGCGCCGCTTACCATGGTGACTTCCAACGGCGGTGGGGAGTGATCCGGTGGGCCCCGCCCTGACGGCCAGAGCGAAGCCCGGTTCGCCCCTGTTGACGATTTGGCGGAAGGGGAGCTCTCGCTACCGATTTTGGTTCTGCTGGGGATTCGGTGCTCGATAAGCTTTGGGCTTGAGACAGTACGAGCGGGGCGTAGGCAGTGTGTGCGGGTGCAGCGGGGAGGGCCCGCAGCCGGTCGAGCAAGACCTCGCCCTGCCCGTGAATGTTGCCAACCGCGACGAGAGAGCCTGCGCCGCCCGTGTCGGTCTTCAGCGAGTCGATCAAGGCGATGAAGTCGAGAGCTCCACCCAAGTCCTCCACCCGGTCCGCAATATCGGTTGGAATGGCCGCCCTCGCGGACCGAGTCTGCTCTCCGATAATGATAATCTTGTCTGGATTCAGGCGGGCGGTTAGTTCGCCCATCTGCCCATTGCGCTCGATGCGGTCGGGTCGACAATTGATAACCACGTTGAGCGGTCGACCAATCAATCCTCGACTGGCGAGCAGTTCGACGTTCATCATCGTCGACTCGGGGTCGTTGGCCGCGAAGATGTTGGCAAAGGAAATTGTGCGACCCGACGCGTCGCGGGTGCTGACTGCAACTGTCCCTGGGTCGGGACGGGAGGCGATCATGCCCTCGAGCGCTGTACTGCGATCAACCCCGGAGAGCGCGGCCACGGCAATCGCGATAGCGACGTTCTCCTTGAACGTAATCCACGGGAAGCGCTCGATTTCGGAGTTGGAAACAGACTCCGGGTCAACTTGAATCAAGCGACATCCTCGACGCTCCGCTTCGTCGCGTAGGATGTGTACTCGGTCCTGCTCAGCGGTTATGCACACACCGCCTATAGGCATCGAGCGCGAAAGAGAGCGGGCGACATCATCGAGCGTTGGGCCCATCTCCGTTAGGTGGTCTTCGCGGACGTTACAGATCACGCACACCGTCGATTGAATGAGCTTTCGCTCGTTGACTTCTTGCAGGTCGGGAAGAACCGCCATGCACTCGATGACGAGAGCGTCCGGTCGGTACGCTGCGGCGCGGCGAACGATATCAATCTGCTCGACGATGTTAGCGAGCCCGAATTTGCGGTAGATGGGCTCGTCCTCGCCGTCCGGGCTTATGAAACGAGCGGCCGTGCCGGTTGTCTTTGCCACAACCAACTGCCCGCCACCCCGTAAAGCCCCGGCGCAGAGCCGGGTAATCGAGCTCTTGCCGCGGATACCATTGATCACGATCCGGGAAGGGATGCTGTGAAGATTTGCCAGATGGCGGCGTTGCTCGTTCACCCCTGCGACCAGCAACAGAAGGCAACCGATGGCATAGATGGTGAATAGAAAGCCCACCTCAGCGACTCGCCTCGGCCTGGACAGTTCGGGTGCGCCCTCGTGGCGGGGCGACGACCACTAGTTTTACGGGTCGTGACCGCCGGTGTAGGGGGTGAGGGCTGATCCGTTGGGTCGGAATGGCGTCTACGCGATGCATCGCGACCGTCGCGGGGTCCTCCGTGGGGAGGCTCAGGAAAGCGTCGGCGGAGGCCGTCCTGGCACGCACTGCCTCGACAAGCCGTCGGTTCAGCGCCGCCGCGATCGCCCCGGACTCGTTGAGCCGTTCCGGCGCCACCGGCTCTGGAGCCACCCCTCCAGCTGCGACGGCGGCGACGCCTTCTGCGTGTAGTCCCAGCCGGCGCAAAGGCCTCACCGCGCTGATGTAGATCCAACTGAGGAAGACAACAGCGAATCCACCCGCCACGCTGGAAATAGCGAATGCCGCGCGCCTCGTCGCGTCGTGCGCGAACACCATTGCCGCCGTATCGTGCTCCGCAACTGCAACCAACTCCAAACGGGCTGTGGCATCCTCAAAGCCGATGCGCTGGGCAGTGAGAACCGTCCCCTCAGCCTCAGGCGCTACAGGTGAGGTGCGGTGGCCGCTAGCGGCTTGGGATGCCACTTCCCTCAACGCCGGATTTGCGAGCTCGGTGAAGGCTTGGTAACCAACGTTGCTTAGAATAGTTCGCATCGCGCCGTCAACCACCGAGATCGGCGAATCGGCGACTCGTAGACGATCGTTGAGCGCCCGAATGTCGTACTGGCCGACCAGGATTCGGCCGCTGTCGAGCGGACTCGCAGCCACCAGGACGGGCTCGGCTCCGCTGGTGTTGAGAATGGTGATCCCTGGGCCAGGGGCGGAGGCGAACGACGCCGAGCTGTTGCCAGCTGATGCGAGTGCATGCGCTTCAGAGTCGAGCACCTGGACTGCACGGAAGATTGGGCGCGCGGCCAGGGCCTCTTCCGTGGTGCCCGCAGGGTCGTCCATCGCGCGGTTTTCGGCGGCAACCGCTCCCAAGCCTGCCAGGCCGCCTTCGAGCTCGTGGCGCACCGAAGCTGCGACCGCGTCGGTGGCCCGCTGCCCCTCTTCGGCGACCGCGAACCTCGCTCCATGGTCGCTTCCGACCATCATCGATGTCGTGACGAGCCAGGCGACCACTGCAAGGCCGACCAACCACAGAGTATGGAGCGCGCTGACCGTACGACGATTGCCTGTGCCGCCAACGCACACTGTGCCCGCGAGGCGCTCGGTCTCGCGGGTGAGGGAGCGGCGGAACAGGCGTGGGCCGTCGAGGATGCTGGCCTCTAGATCATCCCGCAGTCGACGAATTGGTACCACGATCAGCATGCAGAGGGCACTGAACGCCCACACTGCAATTAGGGCCAAGGACAATCCAGCCGCCAGGCCCGGGTGCTCAACCTCGCCCGTGGCAAGACCCGTCTGGGCATCCACGGCGTCTGAGCGAAGGCCAACTAGCGCTCCCGCGGCTACCAGCAATACGACGAACAGCGCAGTCGGAGCCACAACGACTCCGGACGGGAACCGCCGTGTCGGGAAGACATGCGTTGATCGACGTGCGGTGGCGTCGTCGCGCCGTTCCGCGGAAGGTACTGCGACGCAGACCGAAGACAATCCGAGGCCCCCCACTTGTACACCCTTGTACACCGGCTCGCCTGCGAGACGAAGATCGATCTCGTTGCGAGCTGCACGTCACCTGATATAGCTACAGCGCCCGCCGCTGTTACGGAGCGCGAGATCGTGCGCAGCTCGGATCACCCGTACGGCGCATACTGTCTCGCGCGAACGTGCTGGTCAGACCCACGGCGCACCGGAGCCACGTCCCGCCGAACTAGGGCAGATGTGGCGGTCGCCACAGCTTGATCTTGAGGTGGGAACTGGCGACCTACGGTCCGAGCGGTCCTGCCCGCCGGAGTCGTGATCGGAGCCGCGCAGCCAACTCAAGTGCACCGTGGCTCCGGGGATCGACCCTCGGCGCGGTGGGCGCAGGAGGTCACGGCGATCGGCCCCCCGTGGCCGCGGGACGTTGGTGGCGGCGTACGGGTCTTCAGCCACCAGGACGCGCGAGCACGTCAGTCCTCAAGCGGGACAGATGGATGATCTCGGGGTAGGACGCTGAAAGAGCGCGCCCGACGGGCGCCACGGTACGTCTATCGTTCGGACGTGGCTCCAGCCGTGCGCCTTATAGTAGCGGTGCAGTCCCGTATTGGAGCGGTAGCAGTCGAGGCGCACGTAGTCGTAGCCGAGTGCGCCAGCGAACTGCTCGACCCACTGAGTGAGTTCATCGCCGATTCCTTCACCGGCGTGGTCGCGGGCCACGATCATGCGATGGACATAGAGGGCGCCGTCGGGATCGTCGTCCGGTCCCCAGAAGTCCGGGTCAGCGTAGGTGTCAACGGTGACGGTGGCGATAATTCGACCAGAATCGTTCTTGCCAACGAAGACGTTGCCCTGCTCGATGTCGGATCGAACCTGCTTAACCCGGGGTTCCCACTGCCACTGATCGATGCCCTTGCCAGCGAGCCAGCGGGAGGCCTCGCGGAAGAGGTCGAGCACGGCGCCGAGGTCGTCGAGGCCGGCGCTGCGGACAATCACTGCTCATCGCCCTTCTGTGGCTTGGCGGGCCGGGTGCGTTCGAAGGCGATGAGGTGGCGGTCGCCGGGGAGCACGTTGCGCACGACGCGGACGGGTCGGCCGTTGTCGGTGTAGCCGGTGACGCGGTGCATGGCGACCGGCACGCCGAGCCCGATTTCGAGGCGGCTGGCCTCGTCGGGCGTGGGCATGCGGACCTCGATCTCGTCGACCGCGTGGGTCTGCTCGGCTCCGAGCTCGGCGAGGACCTGGTTGGCGCCGCGGCCGATGTCGGCGGGGTGCATGATCTCGCTGCCCTGCACCAGCTCGAGCGGGAAGTACGAGTCGTTGGTGTTGAACGGGGTGCCGTCGAGGTAGCGCACGCGCTTGCGGATGACGACGGTGTCGCCCTCGGCGAGCCCGAGGCGGGCGGCGACGTCGGGCGGCGGCGCGGCCAGCTCGACCGCGATGGTCTGTGAGGGCTTTCGGCCCAGCTCGACCTGCTCGTCCATGAACTGGTCCAGTTCGGGATGCGTCGGGCGCTCCCGCCACTCCTTCTGCGGTCGGTAGATCAGCCGCTCGATCCGACGTACGAAGTGCCCGCGTGGGCGCTCGGACACGACCAGACCCTCGTTGACCAGGACCTGCACGGCCTGGCGCACGGTCGCGCGCGTGACGCCGTGAGTCTTGGTCAGCGACTCCTCGGTGGGCAGCTTGGCGCCGGCGGCCAGCTCCCCGCTCTGTATGCGGGCGCGCAGGTTGTCGGCGATCCGCTGGTAGAGCGGCCCGGCGCCTCTGCTGGTCATGCCGCCAGTTTGGCCCGGTTACCGAACATTGTCTAGGCAATCTGCTCCGTCTACTTGACGTGGAGCGGAGTGGCACACCAGGCTCTCCAACGTCTGCATTGTCTAGTCAATGAGGCCGACATGGAGCCCTGGACCCACCGTGCGGCGTGCCGAGACGCCGACCCGGACCTGTTCTTCCCGATCACCGAGGACCGCACCCGTCGCACCATCGCCGCCCAGGTCGACCGCGCCAAAGCCGTCTGCGCGCGCTGCCCGGTCTGGAGCCAGTGCCTGTCCTACGCGATCGAGACCCGCCAGGACCACGGCATCTGGGGCGGCCTGACTGCCTCGGAGCGGCGCCGCCTCGCCCGCAATGGGACCGAGACCCGCATCCAACGGCCGCCCGACGCGGCCTGACCACCCACCAAGGAGGACCACCCATGTACGAGCTGCATGCCCCCATCAGCGAAGCCCGGATGATGGCCATTGCCACCGGCCACGCCCAGACCCTCGAGCGTTGGGAGGACGGCCCCAACGGCCGACGCTCCAGCGGGCAACCCCTGATCGACGAGGCCACCGGCGCCCCGGTGCGCATCTACGACTGCTTGTTCGACACCGGCCGCGACGGACGCCCCGAACTGCATGGCGTCCGCATCGTCAGCCACGAGGCCCCCGAGCTGGCGCCCTACACCGAAGTCACCTTCGACGACCTCTCCGCTCGCGTACGCCCGGCCCGCAACGGCGCCAAGGGCATCGAGGTGTCCTTCTCGGCGACCGCCATCCGCCCCGCCAGCGCCGCGGCGACCGACTCGACGCGGCCGGCGCGCAAGGCCACCAGCGACGAGACGGCGGCTGCCTGATGGCCGCCCCCGCCCGGCCTCGCACCAGCGTTCAGGTCCGGACCGCCGCGCTGCTCGACGAGCTGGTCCTGACCTGCCGCGCCGCCAGCTGCGTCGAGCAGTGGACCCCCGCCCCCATCGGCGACGACTCCGGCGACGGGGTCGTGCAGCTCTCCCTCGAGCGGTGCCCCGCCTGCGGCTCCTCGGTCTGGGAGGTCACGCAGGTTCAGGTCGCCGCCTCCCCCTCCCGCGCCCGCCGCCAGCGGGCCCGCACCCACCGGAGCAGCCGGTCATGACCACCAAGACCCTCGACCGCACCCGCCCACCCACCACCGGCCACCGCCGCCCGCCCGGCTTCATCAGCCGGTGGCGCGCCCGCCGCGCCGAACGCGACCAGACGATCGCGGCGCACCGCCTGGCCCAGGCCGTCACCGCCGAGTTCCGCGAGGCCTGCACCGCCCTGCGGCTGTGCCAGTACGTTTCCGTCGCCGCCGGGGTCACCGTCCGCACCCCACGCGTCGGCGCCGTCCACGGCGGTCCGCCCATGAGCCTGTCGGTGGAGCTGATGGCCGGCCAGGAACCGGCCGACTTCACCAGCCGCGAGAACGGGCCCCGGCTCGCGCACTCCCTGGGTGGGCACGGCCTGCGGGTCGAGCCGTTGGCCGGGCGATGGGTCCGGGTCACCGTGCTCAACCACGACCCGCTGCGTGACCGGTTCGGGCTCCCGTCTTTGGCCGTCAACTCCGGCTACGAGGCGCTGATCCTCGGGCGCACCGAGGACGGCATCACGCTCGGCCACGCGTTCACCGACGCCGGCCACCTCGCGGGCCAGGGCCAGAACGGCTCCGGCAAGACCAATCTCTGCTACGGGCTGCTCTCCCAGGTCGCCGCCGCCCCCGACGTCCTCGTCACCGGCTCCGACATCACCGGACTCCTGCTCGGCCGCCCGTGGGACGGCACCGTCCACCGGCCCCATCAGGTCGTCGGCACCGGTGACGTCCCTGCGCACGCGGTGTTGCTCGAGGACCTGGTCTCCGAGATGGACCGCCGGCTGGCCACCATCCCGCCCCGCCGCGACAAGATCGAGGCCACCCCAACCACCCCGCTCATGCTGGTGGTGCTCGAGGAGTTCCCCGGCCTCCTGCGAGCGGCCGACGCGCTGCCGAAGCCCAAGCGCGGCGAGGGCGTCCCGGTCGGGGACCGCATCCGCTCCGCGGTGCTGCGGCTGCTTTCCGAAGGCCGCAAGGCCGCTTTCCGGGTGCTAATGCTGGCCCAGCGGTTCGAGGCCACGGCAGTGGGCGGCGGCTACGCCCGCGACCAGTTCGCCCTGCGCATTTCCTTCCGCGTCCCCGCCGACAGCCTCGCCATGCTGCACGGCGACGACGCCCGGCCCCTCGGCCGCGAGCACGCCAACGCCGCCGCCGGCATCGCCTACCTGTCGGGGCTCGGCCGCGACTGCGAGCGCATCCGCGTGCCTTACCTCGGCGAGTACGGCGAGTACGTCGACCGCATCCAGGCCCACGGACGGCGGGCCGCCTCGTGAACCTCATCGCGATCGTCATCATCGCCGGCCTCGTTACCGCCCTGCTCATCAAGAGCCACAAGGCCGCGCCCGCACTCGTGTCCGGCGTCGTGACCCTCGTGCTGCTCTTCGCCGCCTTCCCGACGCTCGGGCCCGCGGTGTCGAGCAGCGCCGGCGAGTTCGCCCACCAGCTCGGCGCCGCTACCGACCGTGCCGCCGACATTCCGAACGACGGGCAGCGGCCGTGACCGGCCGCGAGGACGCTGCCGCGTTCGGCTTGAACGTCGACGCCCTGGTCCGGCCTCTCGTCGGGCTTGACCTTGGCCACGACGAGCGCCGGGCGCTCACCGCCGTCGCCTGTCTCGACACCCCGACCGCCACCGCCGTCGCCGGACTGCTGCACCGCGCCCGGCAGGCCCGCCCCCTCCGCACGACGAGCCCGAGGAGCTGACCATGTCCACGACGAAGGGACCGCGCCCCGACCGCGACGAGCTGCTGAACGTGCCCCAGGTGCTCGAGGCGCTTGGCGGGCTGTCCAAGCACACGTTCTACGAGTGGCGCGAGCGGAGGGTGGCTCCGCCCTGCTTCCGGCTCCCGAACGGCCAGCTCCGGGTGCGTCGTGGCGACCTCCTCGACTGGCTCGAGGCCCACCGCGAGGGCGCGGCATGAGCGACGAGAGCACCTACCAGGTGCAGTTCTGGAAGCTCCGCAAGTCCGAGGGCCGGCGCCGGCCGTGGGGCGTCCGCTGGGTCACCGCCGGAAAGGAACACTCCGAGTCCTACGCCACGAAGGCGCTCGCGGAGTCGTTCCGGTCCGAGCTCGTCCGTGCCGCCCGCGCCGGGGAAGCGTTCGACGTCGCGTCCGGGCTGCCGCCGTCGATGACCCGCAAGCGGCAGGCGGGCACGTTCCTCGAGCTGGCCATGGCCTACGTCGACCACGTGTGGAAGAGCGCGCCGCCGAACACCCGCCGCGCTGTCGTGGTGAACCTGGCCGCGATCGTCCCGAAGTTCGTCGCCGACCTCGACCACCCGCCGGCGGAGGAGAACCTCCAACGCCTGCTCAGCACCCGGCTCCTGCCGCCGCCGCGCCGCGACGAACCGACCGACGCCGAGGACCGGGCGGCCGTCTCGTGGCTGCGCCGGGCTTCGCGGCCCGTGGAGGACCTGAACGACTCCCTGACCGCCCGCGCACTGCTGCAGTCGCTCTCGACGGCCGCGGACGGCCGTTCCGTCACCTCGAGCACGTGGGACAAGCGCCGCGCCGTCCTCCACCGGGTCGCCGGATACGCCGTGGAGATCGGTCTCCTGCCCGCCAACCCGATCACCGGCCGCCGCGTCGGCACCGCCCGCACCACCGAGGGTGTGGACCCCCGCGTGGTCGTCAACCCGGCCCAGGCTCGCCAGCTCCTCGCCGCGCTCACTTACGTCGGCGCCAGCTACCGCCCCGACCGCGGCCGCCGGCTCCGCGGTTTCTTCGCCTGCCTCTACTACGCCGGCCTGCGTCCCGGTGAGGCCCAGCAGCTCCGCGACACCGAGGCGAAGCTCCCGGCCGCCGGCTGGGGCGAGCTGGTCCTCTCCGGGTCGCTGACCGGCGTCTCGGGCGAGCACTACAACGACGGCGCACGCCACGCCGACCGCCGCCCGCTCAAGCGCCGCCGCCGCGAGGACGTCCGCCGCGTCCCCATTCCACCGGCACTCGTCGCGATCCTGCGCGAGCACCTCGACGCCTTCGGCACCGCACCGGACGGCCGGCTCTTCCACGCAGCGACGACCGACGGCCGCATCCGCGAGTCCGTCTACACGCGCGTCTGGAAGCAGGCGCGCGAGATCGGGCTCAGCCCCGCCCAGGCGGCCTCACCGCTCGCGGCCCGCCCGTACGACCTGCGCCACGCCGCGCTGTCCTCGTGGCTCAACGCCGGCGTCCCACCCACCGAGGTCGCTGAGCGCGCCGGCCACTCCGTGGCGGTCCTGCTGTCGACCTACGCCAAGTGCCTCGACGGCCAGCGCGACACCTACAACGCCCGCATCCAAGATCTACTGGACCCGGAGGCTTGATCGACAATGCAAGATCTGTTCCGTGACTGTTCCGCGCGACACGCCGACGAACCGGTTCGGGCCACAGCGCCTCACAACGGATTCACATCGGACACCCGGCGTTTTCGCAGCTCAGAGGCTGTTCTAGCCGATCTGCCGCCCCTCGGCGTTCTCCCAGTAGGGCTTGCGGAGGTCCTTCTTGAGGATCTTCCCCGACGCGTTGCGCGGCAGCGCGTCGATGACGTCGACCGAGCGCGGCCGCTTGAAGCCGGCCATGCGCTCCTTGCACCACTCCAGCAGTGCCTCGCTGTCGATCGTCGAGCCCTCCTGGGGGACGACGACGGCCTTGACCGTCTCGCCCCACCGCTCGTCCGGGACGCCGATGACGGCGACGTCGGCGATGTCGGGGTGGCCGGAGAGGACGTTCTCGACCTCGATGGGGTACACGTTCTCCGCACCGGTGACGATCATGTCCTTGATCCGGTCGGTGAGGAACAGGAAGCCCTCGTCGTCGAGGTAGCCGGCGTCGCCGGTGTGGAACCAGCCGTCCGACAGCGCCTTCGCGGTCTCCTCCGGACGCGCCCAGTAGCCCGGAGTCACCTGCGAGGAGCGGATCCAGACCTCGCCGACCTCACCGGTGGGCAGGTCCTCCCCGGTGGCCGGATCGACGGTCTTGAGCTCCACCCAGGGGTACGCCTTGCCCGCCGAGCGCATGAGGTGGGCGCGCGGGCCGTCCGGGTCGTGGTCCTCGGGGTCGAGCTGCGTGATCGCGCCGGTGGTCTCGGTCGAGCCGTAGACCTGGAACAGCGGCGCCTTGAAGGTGTTCAGCACGCGGTTCAGCACCGTGCTCGTGATCGGCGAGGCCCCGTAGGCGATGGCGCGCAGCTTCGACCAGTCGCGGTCGGCGGCGCCGGGCACCCCGACGAGGAACTGCAGCACCGCGGGCACGAGGAAGGCGTTGGTGACGCCCTCGTCGGCCATGGTGGCGAGCAGCTGGTCGGGGACGATGTCGGCCACGAGGACGACGCGCGCCCCGAACGACAGGCAGACCAGCGCGAAGCCCGAGCCGCCGATGTGGAACAGCGGCATCGCGACCAGGCCGACCGACTCGGTGTCGAAGCCCCAGTGGTCGCCGACCGAGAGCAGCGCGGCGAACTGGGTGTGGGTCAGCACGACGCCCTTGGGCAGGCCGGTGGTGCCCGAGGTGTAGAGCTGCAGCACGCAGTCGTCGTCCTGCGCGTCGTCGGGCGGGTCGAGCACCTCGTCGGACGCGGTGAGCCAGGCCTCGTAGTCGTCGTCGACGACCAGGACGCGGCGCACGGCGTCGACCGACTCCACCCGCTCGCGCAGGTCGGCGAAATCGGGACCCAGCACCACGAGCGGGGCCGCGGAGTCCTCGATGACCGCGATCAGCTCGTCGTGGGTGAGTCGGTTGTTCAGCGGCGCGGTGCCCGCGCGTACGCGGGGCGCACCGAAGAGCAGGTCGAAGAACTCGGGGCGGTTCTTGCCCAGCCACACCACGCGCGCCCCGGCGCCGAGCCCGTCGGCCGCCATCGCCCGCGCCGCCAGACCGGCGCGACGGTCCAGCTCGGCGTAGGTCGTGTTCTGACCGTCGAACGTCAGCGCCACCAGGTCGGCGTCACTCGTGTGCTGGCGCACGACGTCGGTCAGGCGAAACGACACAGGGGACCTCCACGCGGCGGGCCGGGGGAACGGGACAGAGGGGACGACGGTGACGCCGACCACAGGGCAGGCGCGACCGTAACCGGTCATACGGAAGCGCGGAAGAGTCAGGCTTGACTGTTACCGGGCGGTGCAGCCACGCTGAGGTCCACCAGCACGGACGCGGGCCCGCTGGACCCACAGCCGGGATCCAGGAGGGCGCCCGCACGTCCCTAGAGGAGGGGCCACCCGGTGGAGCGAACGATCTTCTCCGACGAGCACACCGACTTCCGGCAGATGGTCCGGGACTTCCTGGAGAAGGAGGCCGTCCCGCACCACCCGGAGTGGGAGAAGCAGGGCCACGTCAGCCGGGACATCTGGCTGGCCGCCGGGAAGACCGGCCTGCTCGCCATGGACATTCCCGAGTCCTACGGCGGTGGCGGCACGCCCGACCTGCGCTTCCAGTGGATCGTCACCGAGGAGGTCGCCCGCGCGGGCACGAGCGGGCTCGGCTTCACGCTGCACAACGACGTCATCGCGCCGTACCTGAACGAGCTGACGAACAACGAGCAGAAGCAGCGCTGGCTGCCGCGCTTCTGCACCGGCGAGATGATCACCGCCATCGCGATGACCGAGCCCGGCACCGGCTCGGACCTGCAGGGCATCCAGACCCGCGCCGTCCGCGAGGGCGACGAATGGGTCATCAACGGTCAGAAGACGTTCATCACCAACGGCGTCATGAGCGACCTGGTGATCGTCGTCTGCAAGACCGACCCGGACGCCGGCGCCCACGGCTTCAGCCTGATCGTCGTCGAGCGCGACACCCCCGGATTCGAGCGTGGCCGCAATCTCGAGAAGATCGGCATGTCCGCCCAGGACACCGCGGAGCTGTCGTTCACCGACGTCCGCGTCCCCGCAGGGAACCTCCTCGGCGAGGAGGGCAAGGGCTTCATCTACCTGATGCAGAACCTGCCCCGCGAGCGCCTCTCGATCGCCGTCGGCTCCATCGCCGGCGCGGAGAAGGTGCTCGAGGAGACGATCAGCTACGTCAAGGAGCGCACGGCGTTCGGCAAGCCGCTCGCGAAGCTCCAGACCGTCCGCTTCTCGGCGGCCGAGATGGCCACCAAGCTCGCCGTCACCCGCACCTTCGTCGACCGCTGCATCACCGAGCTGAACGAGGGCAAGCTCGGCCCCGCGGACGCGTCGATGGCGAAGTACTGGGCCAGCGAGACGGCCAAGGAGGTCATCGACAGCTGTCTCCAGCTGCATGGCGGCTACGGCTACATGAAGGAGTACCCGGTCGCGAAGGCGTACCTCGACACCCGCGTCCAGACGATCTACGGCGGAACCACGGAGATCATGAAGGAGATCATCGGGCGGGTGGTGCTCGGATGAGTGCGATGAAGGTCGGCATGGGGATCGCCTACGCCCGGGGTGGCTTCCGCGAGACCGTCGAGAAGCTCGTCGAGCTCGAGGACGTCGGGCTCGACGCGGTGAGCGTGGCCGAGCTGTACAGCTTCGACGCGGTGAGCCAGCTCGGCTACATCGCCGCGCGCACGTCGCGGGTGCACATCGAGTCCGGCATCGTCCAGATCTACACGCGGACCCCGTCGCTGACGGCGATGACCGCGGCCGGCCTCGACTACGTCTCCGACGGGCGGTTCGTGCTCGGCATGGGCGCTTCGGGGCCGCAGGTCATCGAGGGCTTCCACGGCGTGCGTTACGACGCGCCGGTCGGACGCACCCGCGAGATCATCGAGATCTGCCGGCAGGTGTGGCGCCGCGAGAAGGTGGAGTACTCGGGCAAGCACTACACGGTGCCGTTGCCCCCGGAGCAGGGCACGGGGCTGGGCAAGCCGCTCAAGCTCATCAACCACCCGGTCCGGGCGCAGATCCCGGTGATGCTCGCGGCGATCGGGCCGAAGAACGTCGAGCTGGCCGCCGAGCTCGCGGAGGTCTGGGAGCCCATCTGGTTCCACCCGGGCCGCGCGCACGAGGTGTGGGGCCCGTCGTTGGAGGCCGGCAAGGCCAAGCGCGACCCGTCGCTGGGCGAGCTGCAGACCTCGGTCAACGTCCCGTTCGCCGTCGGGCCGGGCGCCGGGAAGCTGCGCGAGCACGTGCGTCCCCAGCTCGCCCTCTACGTGGGCGGGATGGGCGCGAAGGGCAAGAACTTCTACAACGACCTCGCCGCCCGCTACGGCTTCGCCGACGAGGCGGCCGAGATCCAGGACCTCTACCTCTCCGGCCGCAAGGACGAGGCCGCCGAGAAGGTGCCCGAGGAGCTCGTGCACGCGGTCTCGCTGATCGGCAGCGAGGACGAGGTGGCCGAGCAGGTGCGCGAGTTCGCCGCCGCCGGGGTCACCCAGCTCAACATCCAGCCGCTCGACCCGGACCACGAGACCGTGAAGTCGTCGCTGGAGACCCTGAAGTCCCTGCTGTAGGAGCTCTCAGTCGCCGGGCCCGCCCTCGGGCAGCAGGAGCATGCGCGCGAGCTGCTTCCACTGCTCGAGGTGCGGGTCGGTCTGCGGGTCGCGCGGGTCGAACCCGTAGGTCAGGGCGACGCCCCGCATGGCGGTCAGCAGCGTCTCGCGCACGAGCGCCGCGCGCGGCGGGTCGGCGTAGTCCTCGAAGAACACGTCGACGGTCTGGCGGATCGCGGCGCCCAGGCGCCGTTCGGCGGGGAGCAGGGCCGCGGCAAGCGCCGGATCGGTGCGCGCGGCGGTCCACAGCTCGACCGACGCCCAGAAGTAGGCCTGCTGGTAGGTCCACCACATGACCTCGACGGCCCGGTCGAGACGGGGCCCCGGGTCGACGTCGGCGTCCGGCAGGTCCGCGCGGGCCAGGCCGTCGGCGGCGAACCGGCTGGTCGCGAGGTGCTGTGCCGCGGCGACGAGCAGGTTCTCCTTGGACGGGAAGTGGTGCAGCAGCCGCCCCCGGGAGACCCCGGCCCGGTTCTGGATGGTGAGCGTCGTGGTGCCCGCGTAGCCCGACTCGACGAGACAGGACACGGCCGCGTCGAGGATGCGCGTGCGGCTGTCGGAGGTCCGCTGCTCGCGGGAGCGCCGCTCCGGCTCGGCGGTCGATCGGCTGCTCATCCTCTCGCCCCTCCCCGTCCCTGGTGCCGTCGGTGGAGGACGATCGTGCATCCCGCCGACGGGAACGGTCAAACCTGACTGTCCGAGCGGCCAGGGGGCACGCCGGGCCGCAGGACCGCGAGCAGGCCGTCGACGAGCAGCGTGCGGGTGCCGGCGCGGTCGAGCGTGCCGCGCACCAGCCACTCCCGCGAGGCCGAGCGCACCAGGCCGAAGAACGACCGCAGGCGGGCCCGGTACGGGTCGTCGGGCGCGTCGGGGGCCAGCGCCGCGAGGACGCGGTCGGCGGCGATCTCGTCGGCCTCGGCGAGGATCGCGTCGACGTCGATGTCCCCGGCCGCCCCGGTGCCGACCGAGAGCCAAAGGCCGCGGTGACGCTCGACGGCGTCGAGGAACCAGTCGACGGCGGCACCGGCCCGGACGTCGACGGTGCCCGGCGGCAGCTCGGAGACCGCGACCTCCGGGATCGTCGTCAGCCGGCGCACGACCTCGAGGTAGAGCGCGCGCTTCGTGCCGAAGTAGTGGTTGATCAGGCCCCGCGCGACCCCGGCCTCACCGGCGAGGTCGGTGGTCGACACCGCGGCGTACGGGTGCTCGGTGAACAGCCGCAGCGCGCCGGCGACGATCTCCTCGCGTCGTGCGTCGGGGTCGAGCCGCCGGCCGCGCAGGGGTGTGCTCATCGAGCAGGGTCGACGTGGAGGCTTTCCTGACGTTGAACGTCAGCGTGGCCCCCACGCTGGTTCACCCGCGCGCGATCGGCCGGCGTCATCCCGAACAGCATCGCGAAGTCGTGCAGCGTCGCCGAGACGACGGGACGGTGCCCGGCGAGGAAGGCCAGCGGCCCGTCGGGGTCGAACGACCACTGCGCGGACAGCAGCCCGAGGCCCGCGCGGCTGGCCACCGGGCTCTCGCAGCGTCGCCCGTCCAGGTCCTGGGCGAGCGTGAACCCGACGCGGGGACGTCCCGGGAGGCGACGGCCGTGGCGCAGGACCGCGGACGCCGCCGGGCGGGCCGCACCCTCGAGGATCATCTCCGGCGTGCCCTCGGCGACGCCGGTGAACCGCGCGAGGCCCTTCGGGATGCCCCACAGCTCCCGCCCGCCGTCGCGGGAGGCGGGGCTGTCGACCCAGATGGCGACGATGTGCGGGCGCACGCGGGCACCGACGCGTCCGGCCACCGCGACCAGGAGCTCCCGGTAGCTCATGGCGCCGCCCGGGGCGTAGTCGACCCACGCCGCACCGACCGGCGTCCGGCCGCCGAGGACCAGCGGGCGCCAGTCGTCCGGCCAGGTGGCGGTCGGCAGGTCCTCGGTGGGCACGAGGAAGGTCGACAGGTCCATCCGTCCGACGAGCGTCCAGGGCTCCGGGGGGTAGGCGGTGGTCACGTCGGCACTCCGAGGGTCGGGGTCGGGAGGTCGGTGATCATCCGTAGCGCGCCCGGGGCGTCGGCGGGCACGGCGGGGTGTTTCGGGGCGACGGGCGTGATACGGCGGTAGGGCTCGCCGGGAGCGGGTCGCGGGTCGGTCTCCCCGCGGTTGGGCCAGAGGGAGATGGCGCGCTCGGCGAGCGCGGTGATCGTCAGCGACGGGTTCACCCCGAGGTTCGCCGGCACCGTCGAGCCGTCGACGACGTGGACGCCCGGGTGGCCGTGCAGGCGGTGATAGGGGTCGACGACGCCCGTCGCCGGCGTCTCGGAGATCACCGCGCCGCCGAGGAAGTGCCCGGTGACCGGCACGTTGACCAGCGTCGAACTCGCGCCGACGGGGAAGCCGCCGATCCGGCGGGCGACACGCCGAGCGACGTCGTGGCCCGACGGGATCCACGCGGGGTTCGGCGTCCCGGCGCCCGGGCGAGAGGTGAGGCCCCGGAACAGGCGCCGCGGCCGCAGCGTCAGCGAGTTGTCCAGCGACTGCATCACCAGCAGCACGATCGACTGCTCCGCCCAGCGCCGCGGGCGGTGCAGGGCGCGCAGGGTCCGGCGCGAGCGCAGCACCTCGCCCGCGATCCGGCGCCACGACGGGCCGCGCGCGCCGAGCGTGCGGTCGTCCGTCGCCGTCGTGCCGTCGACGAGCACCGCCGAGAGCAGCGCGAGCAGGTTCGACCCGCGGCCGTAGCGCACCGGCTCGACGTGGGTGTGCGGGTCGGGGTGGATCGAGGAGGTGATGGAGACCCCGCGCGTGAAGTCGACGTCGTCGCGCGGGGCGCGCGCGGCGAGGATGGCCTCGGAGTTGGTGCGGGAGAGCTCGCCGAGCCGCGGGGAGACGCGCGGCAGGTCGCCCCGGCGCCGCATCCGGTGCAGCAGCCGCTGGCTGCCCAGCGCCGACGCCGCGACGACAACCTGGTCGGCCCGCAGCGTGCGCCGCCCGCCGGGACGCCCGGTGCGCCGCACGTCCACCTCGTAGCCGGAGGCACCGGACAGGTCACCGCTGCGCGGGCGGATGCGTGTCACCGTCGTCAGCGGGTGCACCCGGACCCCCGCCGCCTCGGCGAGGTGCAGGTAGTTCTTGACCAGCGTGTTCTTCGCGTCGTGCCGGCACCCGGTCATGCACTCGCCGCAGTGCAGGCACCCGTGGCGCGCGGGCCCCGCGCCGCCGAAGTACGGGTCGGGGACCTCCTCGCCCGGTTTCTCTCCCGCCCGCCCGGTGCCGAAGAAGACCCCGACGTCGGCGTGACCGAAGGTGTGGCCGACGCCCATCTCCTCGGCGACGTCGCGCATCACCTCGTCCGACGGCGAGACCCGCGGGTAGGTGGTGGCGCCGAGCATCCGCGTGGCCTGGTCGTAGGGCAGGTCGAGCTCGTCGGCCCAGTCGGTGATGTCACGCCACTGCGGGTCGTCGTAGAACGCGCGCCCCGGCCGGTAGAGCGTGTTGGCGTAGACCAGCGAGCCGCCGCCGACGCCGGCCCCCGAGAGCACGAGGACGTCGCGCAGGGGGTTCACCCGGAAGATGCCGAAGCAGCGGGCCCACGGGGCCCACAGGTAGTCGCGGAACTGCCAGGAGGTCGCGGGGAAGTCGCCGTCGGCGAACCGGCGCCCCGCCTCGAGCACCCCGACCCGGTACCCCTTCTCGGCCAGGCGCAGGGCGCTCACCGCGCCGCCGAAGCCCGAGCCCACCACCAGGACGTCGTAGTCCGGACCCGCCATGGCCCCACCCTCGCGAGCCGTTGGCAACCTGTCAACGAGACTCGAACAACGCTACCGGCCAGTAACAGGAGGTCGGCAGCACGTTGACACGAGAGCAAAACAGTCCATCATGACTGTTGAGAGCAGTCGGCTCACCACGCGCGCGAAGGGACACCCCACCCGTGACCGAGGCATTCATCTACGACGCGCTCCGCACCCCTCGCGGCCGGGGCAAGGCCAGTGGTTCGCTGCACGCGACCAAGCCCGTCTCGCTGGTCGTCGGACTCATCGACGAGCTGCGCAAGCGCAACCCGGAGCTCGACCCCGACAAGCTCGAGGACGTCGTCCTCGGCTGCGTGTCGCCGATCGGCGACCAGGGCGGCGACATCGCCAAGACCGCGGCCATCGCCGCGGGCCTGCCCGACCACGTCGGCGGCGTCCAGCTCAACCGCTTCTGCGCCTCCGGGCTCGAGGCCGTCAACCAGGCCGGGCAGCGCGTGCGCTCCGGCTTCGAGGACCTGATCGTCGCCGGCGGCGTCGAGTCGATGTCCCGCGTGCCCATGGCCTCCGACGGCGGCGCCTGGGCGATGGACCCGGAGACGAACCTCAAGACCTCGTTCGTCCCCCAGGGCATCGGCGCGGACCTCATCGCCACCCTCGAGGGCTTCAGCCGCGAGGACGTCGACGCCTACGCGCTCGAGTCGCAGACCCGGGCGGCGAAGTCGTGGGCCGACGGCGCCTTCGACCGCTCGATCGTGCCGGTGGTCGACCGCAACGGCCTGACCGTCCTCGACCGCGACGAGCACATGCGCGAGACGACGATGGAGGGCCTGGCCGGCCTCAAGCCCTCGTTCGCCGGCATCGGCGACATGGGCGGCTTCGACGCCGTGGCGCTGCAGAAGTACCACTGGGTCGAGGCCATCAACCACGTGCACCACGGCGGCAACAGCTCCGGGATCGTCGACGGCGCCGCGCTGGTGCTGCTCGGCTCCGAGGAGGCCGGCAAGCAGAACGGCCTCACGCCGCGCGCCCGCATCGTCGGCACGGCCGTCTCCGGCGCCGACCCGACGATCATGCTCACCGGCCCGACGCCCGCGTGCGAGAAGGTGCTGGCCAAGGCCGGCATGACGGTCGACGACATCGACCTCCTCGAGATCAACGAGGCCTTCGCCGCCGTGCCGATGAAGCTCATGAAGGACCTGGGCTTCCCGCACGAGCGCACCAACGTGGCCGGCGGCGCCATCGCGCTGGGCCACCCGCTGGGCGCCACCGGCGCCATGCTCGTCGGCACGATGGTCGACGAGCTCGAGCGCCGCGACCTGCGCCGCGCCCTGGTGACGCTGTGCATCGGCGGCGGCATGGGCGTCGCGACGATCATCGAACGCGTCTGAGCCACCCCGGAACGTCACCGACCAGCGAACGAGGAGTCAGTAGCGCAGTGTCCGAGAACATGTTCCGGTGGGAGGCCGACGGGGACGGCATCGTCACGCTGACGATGGACGACCCGACCGCCTCGGCCAACACGATGAGCGCCAAGTGGGGCGAGGACTTCGCCGCCACGCTCGACCGTCTCGAGGCCGAGAAGGACTCGATCACGGGCGTCGTCCTGACCTCCGCGAAGAAGACCTTCTTCGCCGGCGGCAACCTCGACGACCTCGTGAAGTACACGAAGGCCGACGCGCAGAAGGTCTTCGACCAGTCGCAGGCGATCAAGGGTCTGCTGCGGCGCCTGGAGACGCTGGGCAGGCCCGTCGTCTCCGCGATCAACGGCGCGGCGCTGGGCGGCGGTCTCGAGATCGCCCTGGCGACGCACCACCGCATCGCCCTCGACGCGAAGGGCTCGAAGATCGGGCTCCCCGAGGTCACGCTGGGCCTGCTGCCCGGCGGTGGCGGCGTCGTGCGCGTCGTGCGCCTGCTCGGCCTGGCCGACGGCCTCATGAACGTGCTGCTGCAGGGTCAGCAGCGCAACCCGAAGGCCGCGCTCGAGGCCGGGCTGGTGCACGAGGTCGTCGACACCCCCGAGGAGATGATCTCCCGGGCGAAGCAGTGGGTGAAGGACAACCCCGAGGCCGTCCAGCCCTGGGACCAGAAGAAGTACAAGATCCCCGGCGGCACGCCGTCGACGCCGTCGTTCGCGGCGAACCTGCCCGCGTTCCCGTCGAACCTGCGCAAGCAGCTCAAGAACGCTCCGATGCCGGCGCCGTACAGCATCATGTGCGCCGCGGTCGAGGGCTCGCAGGTCGACATCGACAACGCCGGTCAGATCGAGTCGCGCTACTTCGCCGACCTCGCCTGCGGCCAGGTGTCGACGAACATGACGCGCGCGTTCTTCTTCGACCTGCAGGCCATCAACAAGGGCGCCTCGCGCCCCGAGGGCTACGAGAAGCACAGCGCCCGCAAGGTCGTCGTGCTCGGCGCCGGGATGATGGGGGCGGGCATCGCGTACTCGTGCGCGATGTCGGGCCTCGAGGTCGTGCTCAAGGACGTCTCGCAGGAGAACGCGGACAAGGGCAAAGCGTACTCGCAGAAGATCCTGGACAAGGCCGTCTCGCGCGGCAAGCAGACCCAGGAGAAGGCCAACGAGGTGCTCGCGCGCATCACGCCGACCGCGGACGCCGCCGACGCGTCGGGCGCCGACCTCGTCATCGAGGCCGTGTTCGAGAGCCCCGACCTCAAGAAGCAGGTCTTCGCCGAGCTCATGCCCTACCTGGCGCCCGACGCGGTGCTCGGCTCGAACACCTCGACGCTGCCGATCACCGACCTCGCGACCGGCGTCGACCGGCCCGAGGACTTCATCGGCCTGCACTTCTTCTCGCCGGTCGACAAGATGCCGCTCCTGGAGATCATCCGCGGCGAGAAGACGAGCGACGCGACGCTGGCCAAGGCAGTCGACATCGCGCTGCAGATCAAGAAGACGCCGATCGTCGTCTCCGACAGCCGCGGGTTCTTCACCAGCCGCGTCATCGGCACGTTCATCAACGAGGCCGTGGCCATGCTCGGCGAGGGCGCCGCGCCGTCGTCGATCGAGCAGGCCGGCTCGCAGGCCGGCTACCCGGCCCCGCCGCTGCAGCTGATGGACGAGCTGACCCTCACGCTGCCGCAGCACATCCGCCAGGAGACCCGCAAGGGCGTCGAGGCCTCGGGCGGCACCTGGGTGGCGCACCCCTCGGAGGCCATCATCGACCGGATGGTCGAGCTCGGCCGCAAGGGCCGCTCCTCGGGTGCCGGGTTCTACGAGTACGACGAGTCCGGTAAGCGCACGCGCCTCTGGCCGGGCCTGTCCGACGAGTTCGGCGCGGCCACGGGCGACCTGCCGTTCGAGGACATGCAGGAGCGCATGCTCTTCGCCGAGGCCCTCGAGACCGTGAAGTGCTTCGACGAAGGTGTCCTGCACACCATCGCCGACGCCAACATCGGTTCGATCATGGGTATCGGCTTCCCGGCCTGGACCGGCGGCGTGGCGCAGTACATCGACGGCTACCCGGGCGGCCTGCCCGGCTTCGTCGAGCGTGCCCGCATCCTGGCCAAGGCCTACGGGGACCGCTTCGCGCCCCCGGCCTCGCTGGTCGAGAAGGCGGAGAAGGGCCAGTCCCTGCGCGGGGAGTGACCCGGTCGTCCTGAGGTGTCCTGAACCGAACGGCGCCCTCGCTGCTCCTGAGCAGCGGGGGCGCCGTTTCGTGTTTCCCGGGCGCCTCACTCCGTGCCCGAATGAGCATTCTCCGTGAGGTCCGGTTACTCGCGGAATGGGATCAGGTGCACGAAGCGACAAATTTCGATCATTACCGGATTCTTCCCCCGATCGGCGCCTACGCCTCAGACTTCACCCAGACCACACTCGTCACGTCGACGACGATCCGCACATCGTCGAGTCATCGGGGGGACGGCGTGACCTATCATTTTCGCGGCCATTTCATCGAGGCCTGCGACTGCTTCGAATTGTGCCCGTGCTGGGTGGACGACAGCCCCGATGAGGGCCATTGCACCGGCCTCGTCGTCTGGGAGATCGAGGAGGGCACGATCGACGGCGAACCCGTCGACGGGCGCGCGGTCGCCGCGGTCACGAGCCACGGCCCGGCTCGTCGGGACAGCCGCGCGACCACGGTGCTGTTCATCGACGACGGCGCCGAGAATACCCAGTACACGGCCATCGACAAGGCGTTCCGGGGCGACCTCGTCCCTGATCGTCAGGACCCGTTGGGGGTCCTGATGTCGGTCACCGGCACGGTGCTCGAGACCGTGACCGCGCCGATCGCCGTCAGGACCACCTCCGGCGGGTGGTCGATCCGCATCGGCGACGTGGATTGTCCACTCGTCTCGGCGCACGGTGTCGCGCTCTCGTTCGAGGGGGAGACGGAGCCGTTGGAGATGAACCACACGGCGCTCCATCGTGAACTCCGGATCGTCGGCTCCTCGACCGCCCAACGCGGAGAGGAATTGCGCATTGCCGTTCCCGCGCTCCGTGGCGGTGGCTACATCGAGGCCGCTGCGCGGTCCGGAATGCGCGGTGGATTCGAGTACCGGTACTGATCGACGGTCGACGGAGGACACGTCATGGCTGTCCGTACACCGCCCCGCCCCGATCGCCTTCCTCGTCCGACCCTCGCCGCGACCGTCGTGCTCGCCGTCGCAGCGGCGGCCTGGATCGGGACCGTCGCCGTCCACTCTCCCGGAGAGGCCCGCCACGGCCACCACGGCGTCGTGACGACGAGCACGACGACCGTCGCGATCTCGCTCGCCGGCTGGACCCTCATGGTCCTGGCGATGATGCTGCCGCCGGCCCTACCCCTCGTCGGCCTGCTCGGCCGACTCCTGAGCGGGCGCGGCCGGAGGGTGTC
Source organism: Actinomycetospora chibensis (assembly GCF_028737215.1). GTDB lineage: Bacteria > Actinomycetota > Actinomycetes > Mycobacteriales > Pseudonocardiaceae > Actinomycetospora > Actinomycetospora chibensis. The sequence continues at coordinate 92,678 of NZ_JAQZAM010000014.1, forward strand.
GCGCCTGTTCACCGCCGTCGCCGCGTTCGTCGGCGTCTGGACCGCCACGGGGGTCGTCCTGATCACGGGTGCTGCGGCACTCGATCTCGCGCTCGGCGCGGCGACCTCCACGGAGACGCGGGTCAGGATCGCCGGCGGCGTCGTCCTGCTCGCAGGGCTCTACCAGTTCACCCCGATCAAGAACGCGTGCCTGACGGCCTGCCGCACGCCGCGGTGGTTCGCCCTGCGTCTGTGGGGCCGGCATGGCCCGACCCGCGACGCGGCGGCGATCTCGGGCGCCTACGGCGTCTCCTGCGTCGGCTGCTGCTGGGCCCTCATGCTGCTCTGTCTCGGCACCGGTGCGCTCGCGCTCCCGGTGATGGTGGTGCTCACGATCGTCATGGCCGCCGAGCGCCTCGTTCCTGCGGCCCGCGCGGTGGCACGTGCGACCGGTCTGGTGCTCGTCCTCCTCGGCACCGTGCTGCTCGCCGATCTCCTCCCGCTCGGCCTGGTCCACCCACTCCTCGGCGCCTGACGCCGCATCCGTCGGAGGCCCTCATGCCCGACCGCTCCTACGACGTCACCGCGCTCGAGTTCCCGATCGTCTACACGCTCGACGGCGACCACGACCGCAACGGCCTGCTCTACGCCCCCACGACCCTCGTCCCGATCCTCCAGTGGGTCCGCGACGAGTGGCGGCGCGACGACGAGTGGCTCCCCGAGGCGCACCGGCGACAGCAGTTGATCACGATGCTCGTCGACGGCCTCCGCCGCTACGAGGAGATGGAACGTCTCCTGCGCACCACGTTGGCCGCCCACGGTGACCTCCTCGCCCACCGCGGCGAGGTGATCGTCGCCGACGCGGTCGAGGAGGACGCCCAGGACCCGGCGATCCCCCCGGTGCGCCGGGAGATCGAACAGCACTACCGCACCACGGTGAACGAACTGGCGACCATCCTCGACGAGCTCACCGACGGAGAGGTCCGCGAGGTCCACCGCGATCCGACCGAGCGCGCCCGGTGGCGGGCACGGTGGATCGACGCCGACACCGTCCTCCGTGGCGCGATCGCCGACCGCCTGGTCCAGATCGACAAGCTCTACGCCACCACCGGCCGGGCCCTGCTCGCCCAGCAGACCGGACTCGCCGCGACCGACGTCGACCGCTTGGTGCTCAACGACTTCATCGCCGACCTCGACGTCGCCGCCGTCGCTCCCGCTCAGGTCGCGGCGCGGGGGTCGTACGACCGGGTCAATCCGCTTCGGCCCCTGCCTGCGGCACGCCCCCTCGTCCTGCGCGCGCGTGAGGGCGAGACGGTCGAGGTGACGCTCCGGAACGAGGTCCGAAGCCGTCACGTCGGTCTGCACCGCCAGGGCTCCGGTCTCGTCGGCGGCGTCCGGGAGGCCGACGGCGCCGCGGTCGGGCTGAACCCGTCGACGACGGCGGCGCCGCGGGGGCGGATCACCTACCGGTGGACCGCGGACACCGAAGGAGTCTGGCCGCTCAACGATCTCGCCGACGTCCGCGGCACCGAGGACGGCACCAACGTGCACGGCCTCTTCGGGGTGCTACTGGTCGAACCGCCGGGAGCCACGTGGCGTGACCCGGAGACGGGCGAGGACGTCACCGGCTCCGACCTCGGGTGCATGCTCGACGTCGACGTCTACCCGACCGCCGCCGAGGCCGCCTCCGAGCAGTACGTCGACCTCGCGACGGACGGGGACCACTGGCGTCCGCACCGTGAGTTCACGATCTTCATCCACGACGAGCCCGAGGTGCACAGCGCCCTGCACGTCGGAGGCGGCGAGCACACGGTGATGCCGCTGTCGTACCGCGCCGAGCCGATGCCCAACCGCCTCCCCCACCGGATGCGGCAGTATGCCGCCGACACCCGGCGGCGTGACCGCGAGGAGGAGAACGGCACCGGACCCGGCTGGCACCGGCGGCCCGACACCAGCCCGCACGAGCTGCGGGCCGTCAAGCGTGAGATCAACACGCACACCCTCGCCGAGGAATTCTGGGTCGGGCGACGCGCGGACGGCTCGTGGATCGAACGGGTGGCGGGCGAGGAACAGCACCACAGCTCCTGGCTGTTCGGCGACCCCGTGACATCGATCCTCCGCGCCTATCAGGGCGATCCCTGTCGGGTGCGGCTCGTGCACGCGGGGATCAAGGAGACGCACGTCTTCCACCTGCACGTCCACCAGTGGCACGCGGTGCCGACCGACACGGCCGTCCCGAGTACGTGGCGACCGGGCGAGCCGCGCGGCTCCCAGCTCCTCGACTCGATCACCATCGGCCCACAGACCGGCTTCACGATCGATCCGCTCTACGGCTCGGGAAGCCGCCAGCGCGCCGTCGGCGACATCATCTGGCACTGCCACCTGTATCCCCACTTCCACCACGGCATGTGGGGCCTGTGGCGCAGCTTCGACCGCTTCGTTGACGGTGAGCGCAACCTGCCCGACGGGAGCCCGTGCCCCCGGCTCGTGGCCCTCGAGGGCAACGAGCCCGAGCAGGGCGACCGCGTCGGCTTCCCGTGGTTCGTCGACGCCGGCGTGCCCCAGAAGGCGCCGCCGCCGCCGGCCGCGGCTCCGGACCAGGTCGGCGGTCGACGCCGCCTCCTCGCGCTGCGGGACGCCTCCCCGGAGGAGGAGGCCGCGTTCGCGCCGGGGGCCGACCAGCGACCGGGCGCGCCCTTCGTCGCCCTCGACGCGAAGGCCCACGACTGGGCCCATGCCGCTGGTGTGCCGGCGGCGGGCCGCGTGATCTCGTACGACGTGGCCGTCCGCGAGGAGCGGCTGGACTACAACCGCATCGGCTGGCACGACCACCACGGCCACTTCTACGAGCTGGGCGGCGTCAGCACCGTCGTCGGCGGCGTGCGGACGTCGCACCCCCTGCCGACGCGGAGCGGTCCTCGGGAACCGTTCTTCGTCCGCGCGAACCACGGCGACGTCGTCGAGCTCCGCCTGCACAACGAGCTCGGGACCATCGGCGCCGACCACTTCGACGTGACGCAGCTCCCCGTCGAGTGCGGCCTGCACGTCCACCTCGTCAAGTTCGACGTCCTGGCTGCGGACGGCTCCTCCACCGGCTGGAACTACCTGTCCGGGGCGAGCTGCAGGGAGGCGGTGCCGGGGGTGGGCGACGTCCCGCTCCCGGCCAACGTGAGCCTCCACCGGTGGGTGGTCGACGAGGAGTTCGGCCCGTGCTTCTTCCACGACCACCTCCTCGCGAACTACCGCCAGAAGCGCGGCCTGTTCGCCGCGCTCATCGCCGAGCCGCCGGGTGCCGAGTGGACCCTCGGTCCGGCCCTGGTCGAGGAGCTGCCGCCCGTGCAGGGCGCGCACGCGGAGCAGGACGCGCAGGAGGACGACGAGCGCAGGGCCGAGGGTCCGCTGCGCCCTGGGTTACGGGGAGCCGCCGAGGAGGACGCGGACGAGGTCCCCGCACCGTCGACGGAGGAGGACACCGCTCCCGTCACCGCCTGGATCGGAGCGAGCGCGATCGTCGAGCCCCTCGACGACAGCGACATCGGTCCGTTCCGCGAGGCCTGCCTCGGGGTCGGCGACTTCGTGCCCCTGTACGACCGCGCGGAGCGTCCCCTGAACCCACCCGGCGAGCTCAGCGGCGACGACGACCCGGGGACGATGGCCGTCAACTACCGCAGCGCCCCGCTGACTGCCCGCGGCCCCGACCCGGCGCAGTGGTTCGCCACCGACGAGCGCCGGCGTGAGCGGAAGGAGGAACCCGAGCCCGGCGACGAAGAGGAACTGGGGCAGACGTCGTGGCTCCGCGACCCCGAGACGCCGATCGTGCCCACCTACCCGGGGGAGCGACTGCGGATCCGGCTCATCCAGGGGTCCCACGAGGAACAGCACAGCTTCGTCGCCCACGGCCTGCGATGGCGGCGGGAGTGGCAGAGGGACGCGCACCATCCCGACGGCACGGCGTCGACGCTGGTCAACCAGCAGACGCTGGGCATCTCGGAGGCGTTCACCCTCGACATCAACGGCGACGGCACCTCTCCGTACGACATCGGCGACCACCTGTGGCGGTTCAGCGCGATGGACGACCTCTGGCTCGGCTGCTGGGGACTCGTCCGCGTCCTCGTGCCCGGCTCCGAGACCCCGCAGCTCCCGGGCACCGAGGTGCCCTCGCCGTCGGCGTGGCGACCGGAGTGCGGCGAGCGCTACCGCTGGTACACGGTCCGGGCCCGCCGCATCGAGCACGAGTACGACGGCCGACGCCTCACGGACCCCTACGGGCTCGTGTACGAGGCGCTCGCCGACGGCGAGATCGCCCGAGGTACCGAGCGCGACGAAGCCACCGCCACTGTCTCGCCGTTCGCCGAGTCGGAGCTCCGGACGAAGGAGTCGAGGCCGGGGAAGCTCATGATGGAGCCGTGGGTGGACGGGGTGTGGCGGGTCGGGCCCGAGCCCGGCGCCGCTCCCGGACCCGAGCCCCTGGTCCTCCGCTGCCGCCCCGGGCAGTGGGTGCGGGTGTGCCTCGTGAACGAGGTCAGCCTGCCGCGCGACGGTCTCGAGGCGCGCGACGGCTGGACGGGGCGCCACGAGGACCCGCTCCTCCCCCGCTTCGGCCCGGAACCGCACCCACCCGCGTTGCCGCTCGACGAGGACCGGCGCACCGTCAGCCCCCGCGTCTCGCTCCACCCCGCCCTGTTGCAGTACGACGTCATCACCGACGACGGCGCCTACGTCGGCACGAACCGCGACTCGACGGTCCGTCCGTTGCCGCTCGAGGACGAACACGGGCACGGGCCCGACGACGGGGCGGTCGCCGAGCACGACGGTCACGGACACGACCGCCAGAACTGGCGCTGCTACTGGTGGTACGCCGACCCCGAGCTGGGCAAGGACATCGGTCAGGTCTGCTACCTGCACGACATGGCCGACATCCGGAACCACCGCCACCACGGTCTCGTCGGCGCCATCATCGTGGAGCCGGAGGGCTGGGAGCCCGACGACTGGACGGGTCCCCGCACGACCGTGCGGGGACCCGGCGGCGAGACCGCGAACGAGCAGGTCCTGTTCTGGCACGACGGTCTGCGGCACTACGCGTTCGGCGATCTGACCTCGCCGGTGGCGGACGTCGTGCCGGGCGACGACCCCGAGGACGCGGGCCAGAAGGGCATCAACTACCGATGCCGACCGGTGCACCCGCGCACGCAGCTGCACGAGACCCCTCCGACGCCGACGTGGGAGGCCGAGCAGGGCGACACGTTGTGGCTGCGCCTGGTAGGCGCGTGCGACAAGCCGCGCAACCACACCTTCACGGTCCACGGCCAGCAGTGGCCGATGGCACCGTGGCTCGGGAGGACGTCGCCCCAGGTCGGCGGCCTTTCAGGGCTCACCGCGGACGTCGTCCACGACATCGCGATGAAGGCACGGCATGCCGGCGATCACGCCTACCGCAGCGGCGCCTTCCGATGGGCCGTGACACAGGGCATGTGGGGGATCCTGCGCGTCGGAAAGGAGGGGGAGGAGGAGCAGTGACCGCCGCCGGTCGCCCATACCGTCAGTCCTGACTGTCTCGTAGGCTCACCCCCGCCACGACCGCGGCGAGAGGAGATCGGGCCCCATGGGTGTGCTGGACGGCGTCAAGGTCATCGAGGTGGCCGGGATCGGCCCCGGGCCGTTCGCGGCGATGATGCTCGCCGACATGGGCGCCGACGTCCTGCGCGTCGACCGGCCGGCCGGGGGCCGCGGGCTCTCGATCGGCAACGCGAGCAAGGACGTGCTGGCGCGCGGTCGCCGCTCGGTGGCGCTGGACCTCAAGTCGCCCGAGGGCCTGGAGGTCCTGCTCGACCTCGTCGAGGGCGCCGACGTCCTGCTCGAGGGCTACCGGCCGGGCGTGGCCGAGCGCCTCGGCTTCGGTCCGGACGAGTGCCACGCCCGCAACGAGCGCCTCGTCTACGGCCGGATGACCGGCTGGGGACAGGACGGGCCGAACGCCTCGCGCGCGGGGCACGACCTGACCTACCTGTCGACGGCCGGCGTCGTCGCACACATGGAGGGGCCCGACGGCGCCCCGGCGATCCCGATCAACCTCGTCGGCGACTTCGGCGGCGGCGGGATGCTGCTCGTCGTCGGCGTGCTCGGGGCGCTGGTGGAGCGCGCGACGTCGGGGCGCGGACAGGTCGTCGACGCCGCGATCGTCGACGGCGCGGCCCTGCAGATGGCCATGGTCTACGGCATGCGGGCGGGCGGCATGTGGCCCAACCCTCGGGGCCAGAACCTCCTCGACGGCGGCGCGCCGTTCTACGAGCACTACCGCTGCAGCGACGGCGGCTGGGTCGCGGTCGGGGCCATCGAGCCGCAGTTCTACGCCGAGCTGATGACGCACCTGGGACTCGAGGGCGAGGACATCGCGAGCAACCAGTGGGACATGGCCCGCTGGCCGGAGTTCCACCGGCGGCTCGCGGAGGTGTTCGCCACGCGCACCCGCGACGAGTGGGCCGCCGACCTCGAGCCGACCGACGCCGTCGTCGCCGCCGTGCTCGACATCGACGAGGCGCAGGAGCACCCCCACAACCGGGCCCGCGGGCTGTTCATCGACGCGTTCGGCGTCCGCCAGCCCGCGCCTGCGCCGCGTTTCGACCGCACGCCCAGCGCCACGCCGTCCGCGCCCGCGGCACCGGGGCAGCACTCCGCCGAGGCCCTGGCCGACTGGGGCATCGCTCCGGACCGTGTCGCGAAACTGCAGGAGGCCGGAGTCGTCCACCAGGCCTAGGGTTCGACGTTCGGCCGTGTGCGTGCGTTGCGGCGCTCCGGCACGGGTAAGCGCTCACGAGCGCGGAGCGCAGAGGAGGGGCCGTGATCCTGACCCCGGCCGGGGCGTGGCGTGCCGTCGACAACGTGCGTGCCCGTGTGCTCGAGGGGCCGCTCGCGGACCTGCGTCGCATGCCCCGTTCGGCGTTCGACACCGGTCCGGGCGACCCGGGCGCGGGCGGCGTGGGCCGGGCACTCGGGCTCGCGCGCTCCGGATCGGTGAGCACCTACCGCTACGCCGTGCACCCCACCGCGCGGCTGCGGGGCTCGCCGGTGCTGCTGGTGTCCCCGCTCGGTGCCTGCGGCGTCGCCTTCGACCTGCGGCGTGGCAACAGCCTCGTCGAGCACCTCGTCGGCGAGGGCCGTTCGGTGCACCAGGTCGACGACGAGGACCTCGTCGGGTTCGGTGGCGCGATCGCGCCGGGCCCGGCCGACCTCGAGCGGTGGGTCGACGAGATCCTCCCGCACGTCGTGCGCACGGTCAGCCGTCACCACGACGGCGCCCCGGTGCATCTGGTCGGCTGGTCGATCGGCGGCCTGCACGGGGTGCTCAGCGCCGCGGGGCACCCCGACCTCCCGCTCGCCTCGGTCACGGCGATCGCGACGCCGTTCGCGCTGGACGAGGTGCCGCCGGTGGTCCGGGCGCAGCCGCTGGCGGTGGCGGCCGGCGGGCCGGTCCTGGCGACGCTGCAGACGCTCCTGGCGATCATGCCGCTGCCCCGGCTGATCAGCGCCCTCGGCCTCGGCTCGCTCGACGAGCTCCTGACCGCACCGCTGACGATGATCGCGCGGCTCGACGACCGCGACTTCCTCGCCCAGCTCGAGGCGGTCGACGACCTGCGGGCGATCATCGGCGAGCAGGCGCGCTACGTCGGCAGCTACTTCCGCGCGATGGTCGACCCCGCCGACCTCGCCGTGGGCCGCGTCCCCGTCGGCCACCGGGTGATCGACCTGGCGGACCTGCAGCGGCCCACGCTGCTCGTCGCCGGCGAAAACGACCGCGTCGTCCCGCCCCGCGCCGTCCGCACCGGCGCGCGTCGTCTCACGGGCGCGCCGACGCGTCTGACGACGGCCCCCGGTGGACACCTCGGCGTCCTTGCCGGCCGGGCCGCCAAGCACACGACGTGGGCCCGGCTGTGCGCGTTCCTGGACCACCACGACGCCCCGGCCGTTGTCGAGGGCGGGAGCCCCGGAAGCCGGCGCGTCCTGCGCCCCGCCCGGTCCGCGCCGCGCCGGGCCGTGGAGCCCGTCCGTCCGTCGGTGACCGAGCTCCCGCCGTCGGTGGGCGAGGCCGGCGACGAGAACCGCGACGACACGCCTGCGGCGAAGCCGGCGGCGGCGCGGCCGACGCGGAAGTCGTCGCGGCTGCCCGCCCCGAAGCGGGCCTCCCGCTCTCCCCGGCGCCGCTAGAGAGAAGCCCTGCTGGCGTGGGCGTCGTCTACTGTGACGACGTGGTCTCGTTGCGCGATGCCCGGCGCGACCGGGGGTGGTCGCAGACGACGGCCGTCGCCCGACTACGGGAGCTCGCGGAGCGGGGCGAGGTCGACGTGGCCAGCGCCGCGAGCCTCAAGACACAGCTGTCGCGGTGGGAGAACGGCACCATCCCGGACGAGCCCTACCGGACGCTGCTCGCGGAGCTCTACCAGCGCGAGCTCGGTGAGCTGGGCATCGACGTGACGCCCCACTGGGAGCGCACGCACGAGATCCCCGACCTGCTCACCGAGATCCGCGACGAGCTGCGGACCCTGAACGAGCTGTTGCGCGGGCGCGACGAGCCGACGCCGCGCTAGGGGCGGCTCAGACCTCCGGCGAGCGGCCCACGAGCTGCAGGCGCGGCGCGTCCGACGACTCGGAGGTGCGCGCCAGCACGACCCCCAGGGCCGCCACCGAGACCGTGCCGACGGCGGCGACCGCCTCGGCCGTCAGATCGAGGACGTCGGCCAGAGGGCGCAGCGGCGCCAGCAACATGTTCACGTAACCCCTACGGCGTGCGGACGGTCGAGGACCCGAGGAGGTCCACACGACGGTCCGCAGCGGCTCTGCCGGGGACTCTTCGGGACCACCCTCGCGAGTTCGTGGCCCCATCGTGCCAGTCGTTCGGGACGGCGAAAGCCGCTGTCGCGGCAATTCACACGTCGGTCATCGTGAACTGCGTCGACCGGTCGACAACATGCGACGACCGGACCGGAGCTTCCGTCCAATAGGAGTGTTGATCTCCGCGCGGGCCGTGCCGACGTCTCCGGCCTACGGTGGCGGGGTGCGCCTTCGCCAGCTCGGTACGAGCGACCTGCAGGTCTCGGAGATCTCCCTCGGTTCGTGGCTGACCTACTCCGGAGGTGTCGAGGCGGACGCCACCGCCGCGTGCACCCGCGCCGCGTTCGACGCCGGCATCACGTTCTTCGACACCGCCAACGTCTACGGGCGCGGTGCCGCCGAGGAGGCCTGGGGCCGGATCCTCTCCGACTACCGGCGCGAGGACTACGTGCTCGCCACCAAGGTCTACTTCCCGATGTCCGACACCGACCGCGGGCTCTCCCCCACCCAGGTCGCGAAGCAGATCGACGCCTCGCTCGCGCGTCTGCGCACCGACCACGTCGACCTCTACCAGTGCCACCGCTTCGACGCGCAGACGCCGATCGAGGACACGATGGAGGCGCTGGCCGAGGTCGTCCGCGCCGGCAAGGCCCGCTACTTGGGCTTCAGCGAGTGGACCCCGGACCAGATCCGCGCGGGCCTCGAGGCGTGCCCGGACGACGTGACGCTGGTGTCCTCGCAGCCCCAGTACTCGATGCTCTGGCGCGCGCCCGAGGCCGAGGTGTTCGGGGTGACCGCGGAGCACGGCATCTCCAACATCGTCTGGTCGCCGATCGCGGAGGGCGTGCTCACCGGCAAGTACCGCCCGGGCGAGCCGGTGCCCGTCGACTCGCGGGCCGCCAGCGACGAGATGAACGGCTTCATCAAGCAGAAGCTCACCGACCGGACGCTCGAGGCCGTGCAGCGCCTCGTGCCGATCGCCGAGGGTGCCGGTCTCTCGATGCCGGAGATGGCGCTGGCCTGGGTCCTGCGGCGGCCCGAGCTGGCGTCGGCGATCGTCGGGGCGTCGCGTCCCGAGCAGGTGCACGCGAACGCCGCCGCGGCCGGGATCGAGCTCAGCGCCGACACCCTCACCGCCATCGACGACGCGCTCGGCGACGTCCCGGTCACCGGCCCGCAGCTCGCCCCCGGCGCCTCGGCGGAGATCACGAGGCGCTGACGCGCACGTGAGGATTCGGGTCGCCCCGGCGACCCAGATCCCTCACGTGGGGCGCAGCCCCCTCACCGCGGCAGGCGTCGCCAGGCCCACCGGGGCAGCAGGCGCAGGCCCGTGAACAGCACGCGCAGGGAGCCCGGCACCCAGACGACGTCGCGACCGGTGGTCAGGGCGTCGGCGGTCGCGTCGGCCACCTGGCCCGGAGTGGACGACAAGGGCGCGGGATCGATCCCGCTGTCGGCGGTCATGCGCCCGACCACGAACCCGGGGCGCACGAGCGTGAGGTGCACCCCGCTGCCGTGCAGGGCGTCCGCGAGGCCCGAGGCGAAGCCGTCGAGCCCGGCCTTCGCCGAGCCGTAGACGTAGTTGGCACGCCGCACCCGCACGCCGGCCACCGACGAGAACACGACGATCTCGCCGCGGCCCCGGGCGCGCATCCGCGCCGCGACCTCGGTGAGCACCGCGACCTGTGCGGTGTAGTCGGTGTGCACGACAGCGGCGGCGTGCGCGGCGTCCCGCTCGGCGCGCGCCTGGTCGCCCAGCACGCCGAAGGCCAGCACGACGGTGTCGGGCAGCCCGTGATCCGCCTCGACCGCGTCGAGCACGGCGCCCTGCGCACCGAGGTCGTCGGCGTCGAACTCCACGGTCGCCACCCGGGCGCCGGCGCTGCGAACCGCCGCGGTCTCGGCGGCCAGGTCGTCCGCGCGCCGCGCGGCGAGCACGACGGTCCCGGCGCGGCCGGAGGCGGCGAGGCGGCAGGCGAGCGCCACCCCGATCTCGCTGCGGCCACCGAGGACGAGCACGACCGGCGCGGGCGACTCAGCGATCCGATCAGCCATCGCGGCAGCCTAGGCAGCACGCCCTCGCCTCGGGGCGCCCGGCCCCGTAGCGTCCGCGGGGACGAGGGAGGGCAGCCGCGGTGAGGATGTTGCACGCGATGGTCCCGCCGCACGCCCTCGACGGCGTGCGGCGCGCCCTCGAGCGTCACGCCGTGCTCGGGATGACCATCTCCGAGGTGCGCGGCCCCAACTCGGGCGGCCGGCGCGCGATCCACCGTGGACAGGTCGTCGTCGACGAGTTCGCGCCCTGCCTGCGCATCGAGACGATCCTGCACGACGAGATCGTCGAGCGGGTGCTCGGCGAGGTCGCGGGCGCGGTGCACCCGGACGGCCGTCTGTGGATCGTCCCGGTGGATCTCGTCACCCGCGTCCGCACCGGTGAACGCGGCGCCGACGCGGTGTAGCTCGGGTGTAGCGCGCTGTGACCCAGCGTGCCCAACGGACACGACCGTCCGACGCATCGGCCGGCCCACTGGGCGGTATCGGGTGTCGTCGGTGAGTGCGGAACGGCCAGGATCGGTGCAACGGAAGGACGCCGCCACGGAGCGGGGTGGTGCGAGGGTGACTGTGTCGGAGATCCGCGGGCGACATCGCCGCGACGTCGCGTCCCTCGAGCACGCAGTCTTCTTCTACGACGGCGACGAGCAGTTCGTGCGGGACGTGGTCGGCCATGTCCGTGGCGGCCTCGAGGCCGACGACGCGGTGGTCGTGGCGTTGCCCGAGAGGCACCTGTCGCTCGTCCACGACGCGCTGGGGGACGACGCACGGGCCGTGGTCCTGCAGGACGTGCGGCGCCTGGGGCTCAACCCGGCGCGCCTGGTCCCCGCGCTGCAGAAGTTCGTCGAGGACCGTCCGGGGCGCCGCGTCCGCGCGGTCGCCGAGGCGCTGTGGCCCGACCGGCCCGCCGACGAGCGCGCTGCCTACCTGCAGCACGACGCGCTGACCAACCTCGCGTTCGCCGACCGTCCGGTCTCCGTGCTCTGCCCGTACGACACGCGGCTCCTCGACGCGGACGGCCTCGCCGACGCCCGCGCCGTGCACCCGCTCGTCGTCGAGGACGGGACGCCCGTGGCCAACGCGAGCTTCGGCGACCCTCTGAAGCTCGCCGAGGCCGTCCTCGGCCCGCTGCTCGACGGGCCGGACGAGAGCGAGACCCTGGTCTTCCGGCCGCCGCACGGCCCGCGTGCCGTCCGCCGGGCCGTCGCCGAGCACGCCACGCAGGCCGGGATGACGCCCGACCGCGTCACCGACTTCTGCCTGGCGGTGCACGAGGTCGCCCTCAACACGGTGGTGCACACCGACGGACCGGGCATCCTCTCGCTCTGGCACACCGACGACCGGGTGGTCGCCGAGATCCAGGACTCGGGATACGTCGACGATCCGCTCGTCGGGCGTCACCCGCCCGGCCCGTCGGACGGCCGCGGCTACGGGCTGTACCTCACCCATCACCTCTGCGACCTCGTCCGGCTGCACAGCACGCGCGACGGCGGGACGACGGTCCGGATGACGATGTACCTCGACGGCCTGCACCGCTAGCGTCGCGTCCCCCGACCCCAGGAGCGCGCCGTGGACCGTGCCCACCTGCAGGCCGCCGTGGAAGCGGAGCGTCGTGCACTGGCCGACGTCCTCGACACCCTCACCCCCGAGGAGTGGCGCTCGCCGTCGCTCTGTGCGGGATGGACCGTCCAGGACGTCGTCGCGCACATGACGCTCACCTCGCGGCTCTCGCGCTTCCAGGCGGTCAAGGCCGTGCTGGCCGCGCGGGGCGACATCAACCGCATGATCGACAAGACGTCCCGCGCTCGGGCGGCGGAGTACTCCCCCGGCGAGCTCGCCGCCCAGTACCGGGAGACGATCTCCTCGGCGCAGCGTCCCCTGGGCACCCAGCCCGCGGACCCGCTCGTGGACGTCATGGTGCACGGCCAGGACATCACCCGGCCGCTCGGGCGGACGCTGCCGATGCCGCCGGAGCACGCCGCGCTCGCCCTCCACCACGTGTGCGCGTCGTCGTTCTACGGCGCGAAGAAGCGGCTCGAGGGCCTGCGCCTCGTCCCCACCGACATCGACGCGTCGTTCGGTGAGGGCGACCGCGAGGTGCACGGCCCGGCGGGCGAGCTGCTGCTGGTGGCGACGGGACGCTCGGTGGGGCTCGCGGCGCTCACCGGCCCCGGGGTCGAGGTCGCCGCCGAACGGCTCGGCTGAGCGCGACGCCTCACGGGGCCAGGAACCGCCCGAGCACGGCGGTGTCCTGCACGGCGTACCCGAGGCGCTCCCAGAACGCGACGGCGGCGGCGTTGTCGCCGCGCACCATGAGCTGGGTCTTCGGCACGTGCGCGCCGAGCCGCGCCTCGGCGGCCGCGACGAGCGCGCGGCCGACGCCGCGGCGCCGGAACCCCTCGTCGACCGCGAGGTAGTAGAGCCAGCCGCGGTGCCCGTCGTGGCCGATCATGACCGTCCCGACGAGCCGGTCGTCCTCGAGCGCGGCGAGCACGGTCGAGGTGGGACCGTCGACGGCCCGCCGCAGGTCGGCGTCGGGGTCGTTCCACGGCCTGGTCAGCCCGGCAGCGCGCCAGAGCGCGACGGCCTCCGCGTGCCGGTCCGGCGGCAGGGGAAGGATCACGGTCGGCGACGGTAGTGGCGGCCGAGGTGTTGCCCCGCGGTGGATGCTGGGCGCGTGCAGGGGCGGTTGATGGGGTTCGTCGGGGTGTCCGATCTCGACGCCGCGCAGGAGTTCTACGGCGACGTCCTCGGGCTCGACCTGGTCGACGAGCGACCGTTCGCACTGGTCGCCGACGTCGCGGGGACGATGCTGCGGATCACCGCCGTCGACGTCCCCGCCGCGGTGCCGTACACGGTGCTCGGCTGGGCGGTCGACGACATCGCCGCCACCGTGGACGAGCTCGCCGGCCGCGGGGTGACCGTCACCCGCTACGAGGGCATGGGCCAGGACGACCGCGGGATCTGGACCGCGCCCGGCGGCGCGCGGATCGCGTGGTTCCGCGACCCCGACGGCAACAACCTCTCGCTGACGGAGTTCGCCGCGTAGGAGGAGCGACGCGGCGCACCTCGCAGGAGCACACTCGTCCCCACGTCGACGAGGAGATCGCGAGCGAGGAGACCGCCGTGGCCATCGGGATGACGAAGCTGCTGCACATCAAGCTCCCGGTCACCGACCTGCAGCACAGCGTGGACTGGTACTGCCGCCTGATGGACCTCGCCCTGGCCTACGAGTTCGTCGAGGACGGCGAGCTGCGCGGGGCGGTCCTGCGGTCGGAGGAGGGCGGGTTCAACGTCGCGCTGCGCCTGCGGCAGTACTGCGCGAGCGCGTCCGACCTGACCGGCTTCGACGTCGTCGGGATGCACATGGAGAGCCGCGAGAGTCTCGCGGTCGTGCGCGAGCGCTGCGCCGCCCTCGGGGCGGAGTGCACGGGGATCCAGGACCGCGCGCCGCACGAGGCGGTGGTCGACGTGACGGATCCGGACGGCACGATCCTGCGCTTCTACTGGATGGACCTCGCGAGCGCGCCGACCGCGTTCCAGGGGGTGGAGTTCCGCGGCGACGGGCCCCCGGAGCTCGTCGCCGAGCCCCGTCTGACGGCGCCGGCGGTGCTCGGCCGCTGACGCGGTCCGATCACGTGGGTCCGGAGTGCCAGGTACTCCTTTCCGCCTGGCACGGAGCGACCCGCGGTCTGGCTGGCCTCCGGCGCGCCGCGAGGAGGCCGCCGCCGTCTGGTGCCCTCCCCGCTGATCTCCGGGTGGTGCCGGGTCCGGGCGGAGCCCGTCTCCTGCGCTTCCCCGACCCCGGTGGCCCGAGTAGGCGACCATGGCTGGGTGGAGTTCGAGATCAGGGCAGCTCGCGAGCGCGACGCGGACGCCGTGACCGAGCTGCTGGAACAGCTCAGCTACCGACAGGACGGAGGCGTGGCCGAGCGGCTCCGCTGGTGGGTCGACGATCCGCAGGGTCACGTCCTGGTGGCCGACGACGGAACCGCCCTCTCGAGCATCGTCGCCAGGTACCTCACGCCTCGCTTCGAGTGAGAAGGCTGGTGGTCGCAGGTCGTTGCTCTGGTCGCCGCCGAATCTGCGGGTACACGCGACGTGCATCGTCGGCCAGGAGAACGCCGCTCGTCGACGGATCGATGAGGCCCTCGGAGTGGACCGTCCGCCGTGAGGGTCGGAAGCCGGCCGCTATCTCGATGGAAGGAGTGCTCGTGGACCTCGTCGTCTTCGGAGCCAACGGACCCACGGGCCGACTGGTCGTCGAACAGGCCCTGACGGTCGGTCACCACGTCACTGCGGTGACACGACGCCAGCCCGACCAGTACCCCCTGACCGCACCGCGGCTCGACGTGGTCGTTGCGGACGTCACCGATCGCAACGGCGTCGAGCGGACGCTCGCCGGGGCCGGGGCGGTCATCTCGACGTTCGGGGCGCCCTACAGCAGGACCGAGATCACGGTGTACTCGCGAGGGATCGAGAACATCACCCGTGCGATGGCCGCTCACAGCGTCGAGCGCCTGGTCTGCGTCAGCTCCACGACAGTGGCAACGGAGGAGCAACCTGGCGAGTCCGTGTTCTGGCGCAGGGGCGTCATCCCCCTCCTGCGGAACACCGTGGGTCGCACGCTGTACGACGACATGCAGCGCATGGAGGAGATCGTCAAGAGAAGCGGACTCAACTGGACGGTCGTTCGCCCGGCGGGGCTGTTCAACGCGGTCGGGCCCACCGAGGACTACGAGGTCGCGACCCGGCGCCTTCCCGGTAAGTACACCTCGCGCGCTGACCTCGCCGACCTCCTGGTCCGCGAGGCCATCGCGCCGCAGCACCCGCGCTCGATCATCGAGGTCATCACTCGGTCGGGGGGGCCGCCACGTCGGTGGGGCACGTTCCTGAAGGAGGTCATGCCAGGGCGAGGTGAGCAGCCCGTCCGTGAATAGTCCGTGGACACCCACGCAGGGCCGGTCACGGCCGGACGGAGCCGAACATGGCCCTGATCATGAATCAGGCCCATCGTCGCTGGTCAGCGAGGCGATGGGCCTGGTGGTGGCGGGTGAAGGATTCGAACCTTCGAAGCTTTCGCGACGGATTTACAGTCCGCTCCCATTGGCCGCTCGGGCAACCCGCCAGGGTGTGCCACCCCGCAGGATGACGTCGGCAAGAATACAGATGCCGGCTCGCCGTCGACGCAGGCGGCCCCCCGGTGCGCACGCCCGGCCGACACGTCAGGGAGGACGACGATGGCCAACCCCTCGTTCGACGTCGTGAGCAAGGTCGACCGCCAGGAGGTCGACAACGCGCTGAACCAGGCGAGCAAGGAGCTCTCGCAGCGGTTCGACTTCCGCGGCACCGGTGCCGACGTCTCCTGGGCCGGCGAGGAGGCGATCACCGTCAGCGCCGAGACCGAGGAGCGCTGCAACGCCGCGATCGAGGTCTTCAAGGAGAAGCTGATCAAGCGCGGCATCTCGCTGAAGGCCTTCGACATCGGCGAGCCCGGGCTCTCGGGCAAGGCCTACAAGGTCACCGGGACCCTGGTGCAGGGCATCAGCAAGGACAAGGGCAAGGAGATCTCGAAAGCCATCCGGGACGAGGGCCCGAAGGGCATCCAGGCCCAGATGCAGGACGACCAGCTCCGGGTGACGGGCAAGAAGAAGGACGACCTCCAGGCCGTCATCTCCCTGCTCAAGGAGCGCGACTTCGAGATCGCGCTCCAGTTCACGAACTACCGCTGACCGGCGCCGATAACCCACCACCCTCGGCCCTCGTTGTGGACCCGACGCGCCCCGCGCTCGCGACCACGTGGAGGGTACGAATGAGGCCGACGTTCGTGATGCTGGCCGTGACCGCGGCGGTGGTCGGGTCGCTGCTCGGTCTCGGGCCGGAGCCCCTCGGCGCTCCCCGGGCCGCCGCCTGTGAGAGCAAGGCTCCGCAGTGCCGGGGCGATGACCACGCACCGCCGTCCGACGGGGACCTCCTGATCCGGGGGACCCTGACGACGGTGGTCGGTGTCATCGTCGTCGACGCCCGTTCGGTCGGCGGGCAGGTCGACGGCGTGGCCACGTTGGCGCTCGGACCGACCGGTCCTGTCCGCGAGATCCGCCCGCCCGGCGACGGACGCGACTTCTACTGCGTCAACATCGAACGGGACGGGACGCCGGGCCTCCGCGCCAACTTCTACATCCGCGACGTCGGAGACGGCGTGACGACCTTCGACCAGGCCGCCGTGTTCGCCGAGGACCCCGAGCTGACCTGCAGCAACGGCACGCCGCCCGCCTCGTTCCCGGACGGCGTCGCCGGCGACATCACCGTCACGCGGTAGCCACGGCTCACGCCCGGCGGTGGCGGCCGCCGGCCAGGGCGTGGCGGGCGCCGACCGCGCCGGCGACGGCCGCGGAGCCGAGCAGGCCGTAGGTCAGGAGGTCCGGGACGCCCGCGGGCGCGCTGCCGTCGCCGGCGTCCACGCCGCCGACGGGGTAGGCGGGCGCCCTGTCCTGGGTGGCCGGGGCGCTCTCGTGCTCGGTCACCGCCGCGGGCGCGGTCTCCACCTCGTCGGCGTAGCCGAACGACTCGCACGCGATGCCGTCGTCGTCGGCGTCGAGCCGCTCGGGGTCGCTGGGGTGGTCCTCGAGGACGGCCTGGGCCTCGGCCTGGGAGTCGAAGTCGGCGCAGTCGCGGTCGCGGGTGCTGGTCGAGCTCTCGTCGGAGGTGTCCGCGGCGGTCCAGGTGTGCCCGCCCGTGGACGTGGCCGAGTCATCGTCCGGGGCGTCGCTGTCCAGGGAGACATCGGTGATCGCCTCACGGGAGGGCAGGCTCTCGCACGCCCGTCCGTCGTCGTCGTTCCCGTCGAGCTTGTTCGGGTCAGTCGTGTCGTCGTTGTACTCGTCCTGCGCGTCCTCCTGGTACTGGAAGTCGTCGCAGTTCTTCACGTCCGACCCGGCCGCGAACGCGGCGCCCGTTCCGGGGCCGACGGCCGCCAGCAGCGTCAGCCCGCCGAGGGCGACGACGTGGAGGCGACGGGTCCGGCGAGCGGCGCGGTGAGCAGGCACGATGATTCCCCCGAGTGATGATGTGGCGCGAGTGCGACCGCACTCACCGCCACTGTCGCCGGGGACCTCGAGGGCGTTAGGGGATTCCCGGACAACCACTCATCAGGGTCGTTCCGGGCCGCCGCAGGCAACCGGCAGGGGTCCCGCACGTCGGGCGGTGGCGGCGTGGAGAGGGAGGACGGCATGGGCGAACGCGTGGTCGTCGTCGGCGGGGGGTTCGCCGGCGCGAGCGTGGCGCGGCGGCTGGAGAAGCTCGCGCCGACCGCCGACATCCGCCTCGTCTGCCCCGACGACTACATGCTCTACCTCCCGCTGCTGCCCCAGGTGGCGGCCGGCGTGCTGCCGCCGCGGGCCGCGGTGGTGTCGCTGTCACGGCGACTCAAGCGCACGATGCTGCTGCCCGGGCGGGCGACGGGCGTCGACCTCGACGCGCGCCGGGTCCTCGTCCACAGCATCACCGGCCGCGACCACGTGCTCGCCTACGACCGGCTCGTGCTCGCGCCGGGCAGCGTCACGAAGGTCATGGAGATCCCGGGGCTGCGGGAGTCCGGGCGGGGGTGCAAGACCCTCGCCGAGGCCGCGTTCCTGCGCGATCACGTCCTGACCCAGCTCGAGGTCGCCAACGCCTCCACCGACCCCGACGAGCGCGCACGGCGCTGCCGCTTCGTCGTCGTGGGCGGGGGCTACGCGGGGGTCGAGACCGCGGCGAACATGCAGCTGATGACCACCGCGCTCGCGCGGCGGTTCCCCCGGCTCGACCCGTCGCTCATGCAGTGGCACGTCGTGCAGCACCACGACGGCCTCCTGCCCGGCATGGGCAACCGTCTCGGCGACGACACGCGGCGGGTGCTCGAGGCCCGCGGGGTCCACGTCGACCTGGTGACGAGCCTGACCGCTGCGGATGACGAGTCCGTGACGCTCTCCGACGGACGCCGTCTCGCCACCTCGACCCTGATCTGGACCGCCGGCGTCGCGCCCAGCCCGCTCGTGGGGCACCTCGACGCCGCGACCGAGCACGGCCGGCTGGTCGTCGCGGCCGACCTCGCGGTGCCCGGACGCCCGGAGGTGTTCGCGCTCGGCGACGCCGCGGCCGTGCCCGACCTCGCCACCGGCGGCGGCGCCACCTGCCCACCCACCGCGCAGCACGCCACCCGCCAGGCACCGGTGGCCGCCGACAACGTCGCGGCGAGCCTCGCGGGACGACCGACGCGCGACTACCGCCACCGGGACCTCGGGCTCGTCGTCGACCTCGGCGGCGCCGACGCCGTCGCCAAGCCCCTGGGATTCGACCTCGCCGGCCTGCCGGCCGCGGCCGTGACCGGCGCGTACCACCTCTGGGCGCTGCGATCGCCCGCCGCCGTCGCCCGCGTCGCCACCAGCTGGACGCTGCGGGCGGTGGAGGGTCAGAACCCCGTGCGGCTCGGCTTCCTCACCGACCGCAGCGGACGCCTCGGCGAGTTCGAGCACACGGACGACTACCTCGACGCCGCCCAGGTGCGCGCCGCGATCGCCGCGGTCCCGGGCTGAGCCAGGTCGCTCCGGGCGGCGGCGACGATCGCGTCGACGTCGAGGTGTAGCGCGCGCAGGAGCCGCGGAGCGTCCTCGGCGTCGTCGGCGAGGACACCGAGCAGGAGGTGGCGCACGCCCACCGTCGGCTCCGCGTCCTCGTCGGCCAGCCGGAGCGCCGTGGCGAGAGCGAGGACGGCACCGGGGCGCCACGGCCGGTGCCCGGGATCGCGGTAGCCGACACCGGAGGCGGCGAGGTACGTGCGGGCCCGGTCGAGGTCGAGGGCGTCGAGCAGCCCGCCGCCGTGGTCGCGCTCGTCGCGCACGAGGGCGAGCAGGAGGTGCGCTGTGCCGAGACGGGTGTCGCCGCTGCGGGCCGCCTCCTGCTCGGCGCGGACGAAGACGCGGGTGGCCCGCACGGTCTGGCGGGAGCTGAGGTCCATGGACCCACGGTGGCGTCGGTATCGGGGGTGCGCCTCGGGGTCGGCCCCCGGTCGACGTCGGGGTTCCTCACCACTCCTTGGCGTAGTAGTAGCTCGGTTCCGTCGCTCCGGGTTGGATGAAGGCGTAGCCGTGGGCGGCGTAGAAGCGACGGGCGTCGGTGTCCTCGCCGTCGACGTTGACCTCGACGATCCGGCCGCCGCGGTCCTCCGCCAGCGCCTCGACGGCTTCGATCAGCGCGTGCCCGATGCGCCGGCCGCGGAGATCGGGACGCACGTAGAGCTCGTCGAGGAGGGCCACCGGCGCGTCGAACCAGACGTTGGGCCGGAACGACACCACGGCGAACCCGTCGGGCGGGTCCCCGTGGAGCAGGGCGACGAGGTCGTCCCCGGCCAGCAACGCCCGCAGCCGCCCGGCCAGGACGTCGGCGCGGGGCGTCGGGGTGTCGAACTCCGTGTTGAAGTCGTGGAGCAGCGCCCCGACCGTCGCGGCGTCGGCGACCCCGGCCCGCCGGACGTCAGCCATCGGACCCGTAGCGGCGCGTGATGACCTCGAGGTGGTGGCCGGCGGGGTCGTCGAAGTAGAGGCCGCGGCCGCCGTCGTTCGTGTTGTACTGCCCGGCCCAGCGCTGGTGCGGGTCGGCCCAGTACGTGACGCCGCGGTGCTCCAGCCGGGCGTGGATCACGTCGAAGTCGTCCTCGCCGACCAGGAACGCGACGTGCTGGCCGGGGAAGTCGATCGGCGGCGCGGCGTAGTCGATCGTGAACGTCTCGTCGACGTCGACGGCGAGGAACGGGCCCGCCTCGTAGGGATCGGGCAGCCCGAGGATGTCGGCGAGGAACTGGGCGGACTCGCGGGCGTCGTGCGCGGCGAGCGCGAGGTGGTCGATACGAACAGCCATGGGGTGTGGACTCCAGGGCTCCGGCGCCTCCATCCGCCGGTCTGACACCGGCCCGGACGCGACGCTGTCGACGATCTCAGCGCTGGTCCCCGCGACGCGTCAAGAGCCCCACGAGCGGGTGGATTTCCTGACGTTGAACGTCAGCATGGCCCCCAGGCTGGCACGACCCGGCGACGATGTGGGGATCCTGGCGTTGAGCGCAAGCGAGGCCGCAGGGCTGGCACAAGCGGCGGAGGGCGGTGCCCGCGTTCAGCGCGCGGTGCGTGCCGCCTCGATCACCTCGCGGCTCGCGCCCAGGGCCTCGAGGTCCTCGGGGCGGCCGTGGCGCAGGAAGTGCTCGACACCGACCTCGAGGAAGAGCGCCCGGGCGGTGCCGGCGACCTCGCCGTCGAGCTCGCCGAGGTGGGCCTCGCCCGAGACGTAGATCTTGCGGCCCACGAGGGCGTCGACGCGCGAGCGCAGCCACAGCGTGCTGCCGACGGGCACGGGGCGGCGGAAGTCGGTCTCGAGCCGCGCCGTCACCGCCGAGCGGGTGACCTGCGTGTAGGCCGTCCCGAGGGCGTCGTCGAGGGCGGTCATGAGCATCCCGCCGTGCAGCAGGCCCGGCGCCCCCTGGTGCTCCTCCAGGACGTCGAAGCGGCTGATCACCGACACCCCGTCGTCCCCGACCCACGACCGGACCCGCAGGCTGCCCGGCACGTCGCCGCAGCCGCGGCAGCCCTCGTAGTGCGAGGTGGTCCGCTCACCGGGTGGCGGCGCCTTGGGGTTGCGCTGCGGCGCCGCGGCGTCCGCGGGCGGCTCGATCGACATCGGCACGCGCCGCACGTTACCCATGGCAACGACTCCCGGGCCGCGAGCCGCGTCACGCGGACGGCATGCTGGGCCCATGACCTCCCCGGACGTCCGTGTGGAACGCCTCGACGGTGTCGCTCTCCTCACCGTCTCCGACCCCCAGCGCCGCAACGCGATGACCGGCGCGCTCTCCGAGCGGCTCGTCGCCGTGCTCGAGGAGGTCGGGGCCGACGAGGGCGTCGGCGCCGTGGTGATCACCGGCGACGACGACCCCAAGCCCGCCTTCTGCGCCGGCGGCGACCTCGACGAGCTGGCCGCGGCCGGCGAGGCGGGTCCCGACGCGCTGCAGCACATCTACGCCGGTTTCCTCGCGCTCGCGGAGTGCCCGCTGCCGACCTTCGCGGCGGTCGACGGGCCCGCGGTCGGCGCCGGGCTGAACCTCGCGCTCGCCGCCGACGTGCGCATCGCAGGCGAGACCGCCCGCTTCGAGCCCGGCTTCCTGCGCCTCGGCGTGCACCCCGGCGGCGGCATGACGTGGATGGCGCAGCGGATCGTCGGGCCGCAGGTGACGACGGCGATGCTGCTCGGCGGCGAGGGTCTCGACGCGGCGCGCGCCGCCGAGCTGGGTCTGGTGCTGCGGGTGGCGACGGGCGAGGGTGCCGACGGGCGGTCGGCGGCCGTTGCCGAGGCCCTGCGCATGGCCGCGACCGCGGCGGCGGCGCCCCGCGAGCTCGTCGTCGCCACCAAGGCGAGCATCCGCGCGACCGGGCAGCTGGACCGGCACCGCGACGCCGTGGCCGTCGAGGTCGGGCCCCAGCTCGAGTCGCTGCGCTCCGACGGGTTCCGCGAGGGCCTCGCCCGCGTGCGCCGCGCGACCGGCAAGACGTGACCCCGTGCCGCTCCGGCGAACGCAGCGCGTGCGTGACGTGCCTTTTTCGGTCCAGCGTGTGACCCACGACCTGCCGCCGGACCGTGACGCGGCGGTGAGGTTAGCCTGGGTAGTCCGCTCTTTTCCGGGGGGACGAGATCGAGGAGTCTGAAGGGACGCGATCGCTCGATGAGCACTGACACCGACGTCGGCCCGGCCGGACGGGAGGTGCGCCAGACCCATCGGGTCGTGATCCGCTTCGCGGGCGACTCCGGTGACGGGATGCAGCTCACCGGCGACCGGTTCACCTCGGAGGCCGCGGCGTTCGGCAACGACCTCGCGACGCTGCCCAACTTCCCCGCCGAGATCCGGGCCCCTGCCGGCACGCTGCCCGGGGTGTCGAGCTTCCAGCTCCACTTCGCGGACTACGACATCCTCACGCCCGGCGACCGCCCCGACGTGCTCGTGGCGATGAACCCGGCGGCGCTCAAGGCGAACATCGCCGACCTGCCGCACGGCGGGATGCTCATCGTCAACACCGACGAGTTCACCAAGCGCAACCTCGCGAAGGTCGGCTACGAGTCGAACCCCCTCGAGGACGACTCGCTGGAGCCCTACACCACGCACAAGGTCGCGATGGCGACGCTGACGCGCGGTGCGCTCGAGCCGACGGGCATGAGCAAGAAGGACGCCGAGCGCGCGAAGAACATGTTCGCGCTCGGGCTGCTGTCCTGGATGTACCACCGCGGCACGGACGCCACCGAGCAGTTCCTGCGCGAGAAGTTCGCCAAGAAGCCCGACCTCGCCGAGGCCAACATCCTCGCGTTCCGGGCCGGCTGGAACTACGGCGAGACCACCGAGAGCTTCGCGGTCACCTTCGAGGTCGCCCCGGCACGCCTCGCGGAGGGCACCTACCGCCAGATCACCGGCAACCTCGCGCTGGCCTACGGCGTCGTCGCCGCCGGTCTGCAGGCGAAGCTGCCGGTGTTCCTGGGCACCTACCCGATCACGCCGGCCTCCGACGTCCTGCACGAGCTCTCGAAGCACAAGGGCATGGGCGTCACGACGTTCCAGGCCGAGGACGAGATCGCCGGCATCGGTGCCGCGCTCGGCGCGTCGTTCGGCGGTGCGCTGGGCGTCACGTCGACGTCCGGGCCGGGTGTGGCGCTCAAGTCCGAGACGATCGGCCTGGCGGTGGCCCTCGAGCTGCCGCTGCTGATCCTCGACGTGCAGCGCGGCGGCCCGTCGACGGGACTGCCCACGAAGACCGAGCAGGCCGACCTGCTGCAGGCGATGTACGGGCGCAACGGCGAGGCCCCGGTGCCGATCATCGCGCCGCAGTCGCCCGCGGACTGCTTCGACGCCGCGCTCGACGCGGTGCGGATGGCGCTGACCTACCGCACGCCGGTCTTCCTGCTCTCCGACGGCTCGATCGCCAACGGCTCCGAGCCGTGGCGCGTGCCCGACGTCGACTCGTTGCCCGACCTGTCCACGGCATTCGCCACCGAGGCCAACGCGCCCGACGGGTCCGGCGAGTTCTGGCCCTACCTGCGCGATCCCGACACCCTCGCCCGCCCCTGGGCGATCCCGGGCACCGCGGGGCTCGAGCACCGCATCGGCGGCCTGGAGAAGGCCGACGGGCGGGGCACGATCTCCTACGACCCGGACAACCACGACCGCATGGTCCGGCTGCGCCAGGCGAAGATCGACGGCATCCCGGTGCCGGACCTCACCGTCCACGACCCCGACGGCGACGCCGAGGTCCTGGTCATCGGCTGGGGCTCGTCGTACGGCCCGATCGGAGCGGCCTGCCGCCGCGTGCGGGCCGCGGGCCTGTCGGTGGCCCAGGCGCACCTGCGCCACCTCAACCCGATGCCCCGCAACCTCGGTGACGTGCTGCGCTCGTACCGCCGTGTCGTGGTGCCGGAGATGAACCTCGGCCAGCTCTCGATGCTGCTGCGCGCGAAGTTCCTCGTCGACGCGCACTCGTACACCAAGGTCGCCGGCCTGCCGTTCCAGGCCGAGGAGCTCGCCGGTGTCCTCACCGACGCCGTGAAGGGAGACCTGCCCGCATGACCGGCCCCCACACCTCTCTGGCTACAGACCTGCCCACGCCCGGCGTCGGGGGTCTCGACCTCGTCCCGACCACCGACGACACGCAGAAGGCCAAGGACTACACCTCCGACCAGGAGGTGCGCTGGTGCCCGGGCTGCGGCGACTACGCCGTGCTCGCCTCGGTGCGCGGCTTCCTGCCCGAGCTCGGGCTCAAGCGCGAGAACATCGTGTTCGTCTCGGGCATCGGCTGCTCGTCGCGCTTCCCGTACTACCTCGACACCTACGGCATGCACTCGATCCACGGGCGCGCGCCGACGATCGCGACGGGCCTCGCGGTCACGCGCCCGGACCTCTCGGTCTGGGTCGTCACCGGCGACGGTGACGCGCTGTCGATCGGGGGCAACCACCTGATCCACGCGCTGCGCCGCAACATGAACATCACGATCCTGCTGTTCAACAACAGGATCTACGGCTTGACCAAGGGCCAGTACTCGCCGACCTCCGAGGTCGGCAAGGTCACCAAGTCCACGCCGATGGGCTCGGTCGACGCGCCGTTCAACCCGGTGTCGTTGGCGCTGGGCGCCGAGGCGACGTTCGTCGGGCGGGCGCTCGACTCCGACCGCAAGGGGCTCACCGAGGTGCTGCGCCAGGCCGCCGCCCACCGCGGCGCGTCGCTGGTCGAGATCTTCCAGGACTGCCCGATCTTCAACGACGGCTCGTTCGACGTCCTGCGCAAGGGCGACGACGTGGCCGAGCGGCTGATCAAGCTGGTCGACGGCGAACCGATCCTCTTCGGCAACGACGGCGAGTACGGCGTGGTCCGGTCGGCCGCCGGCGGGCTCGAGGTGGCCAAGGTCGCCGACGTCGGCGAGGACGCCGTCGTCGTCCACCGTGCCGGCGAGGAGGACCCGACGCAGTCCTTCGCGCTCTCGCGGCTCTCCGACCAGGACCTCACGCACACCGTCACCGGGATCTTCCGCAAGGTCGACCGCCCGACCTACGACGACGGCGCGCGCGCCCAGGTCGAGGCTGCCACGGAGCAGGCGGAGCAGCGGGGCGACAACCTCGAGGCCCTCCTGCGCGGCAAGGACACCTGGGCGGTCATGCCGGAGCCCGAGAACGAGCAGTAGGACGACGGGCCGGGGGTCAGCCGTGCGCGCACCAGGCGCGCACGGCGGCCCGGCCCGTCGCCACCGCGTCGTCCAGCGCTCCGGGGTCGGTCTCGAGCTGGCCGACGTCGCGGCTGCCGGCGGGCGGGCGGATCGTCTGCACCCGGGCGGCGACCGGACCCGCGAGGTCGGCGTCGTCGGCGAGCTGACGAGCGTGCCGGGTCCGCCAGGCGGCGGCCGCGCCCGGCGCGGTGCGCGTGAGCAGCATCCGGGCGAGCAGGTCGCCGCTGCGCCACGGCGGGCGGGCCGGGTCGTCCGCGCGCCGCGTCCGCAGCAGCAGCACGTGCGACGCCCCGTCGCCCAGCGGTGTCCTGTAGGGCAGCGTCTCGGCCAGCGCGGCATCGAGGTAGCGCCGGCCCGCCAGCTCGACGGGCGGCCCGCCGAGGATCGGCAGGTGGGTCGACGCCCGCAGCGCGGCCTTGAGGGTGGGGGTGTCGTGGACCAGCGGGCGCAGGTCGACCGACGCACCGGTGTCCGCGTCGGTGGCCATCGGGTGCAGCTCCGTCGGCGCGCCCCGGACCGCATCCCAGTCCAGCGGGACCACGCGCTCGTAGAGGTGGTCGACCACCCAGGCCATGTCCACCAACGGGCGCCCGACGAGGAACCGCGCGACACCCGTGACACGGCGCATCACCCCCGGCCGCGACCACGCGGCCGCGCCGTCGTCGGCGGCGCCGGCGACGAACCACGCCCCGTTGATCGCTCCGGCCGACGCCCCGTACACGGCGTCGAACGCGTGGCCGAAGCCCTGCGCGGCGAGCTCGGCGGCCATGCCCGCGGACAGCGTCGCCCGGCTCCCCCCGCCCTCGACGGCGAGCACGACGCGGTGCGGGTCACCGCGGTCGCCGGGGCGGTCGCCCCGTGCGCGCCGGGCGAGCAGGACCTCGAGGACGGGGTGCACCGATGAGCTTCGCGCCGGCGAGCGAGACAGGTCGGCAGAAGGGCGCGGATCACCCCGGCGGGCCCGGACGCGGGTACGCCGCCGCGGTCGGCGCGTACGTGCTGTGGGGCCTCTCGCCCGCGTTCTGGCCGCTGCTCGCGCCGGCCGACGCCGTGGAGTCCGTCGCCCACCGCGTGGCGTGGACGTTCCTCGGCATGCTGCTGGTGATCACGGTCGCCCGGCGCTGGGTGGACCTGCGCGGGCTGTCCCGGCGGACCTGGGCGCTGATCACCGCGGGCTCGGTGCTGATCGCCGTCAACTGGGGCACCTACATCTGGTCGACGACGAACGGCCACGTCGTCGACGCCGCCCTGGGCTACTACGGCACCCCGTTGGTGTCGGTGCTGCTCGCGGTCGTCGTGCTGCGCGAGCGCCTGCGCCCCGTGCAGTGGCTCGCGATCGGGCTCGCCGCGGCGGCCGTCGTGGTCCTGACCGTCGGCACCGGGCAGCTGCCGTGGATCACCCTGACACTCGCTGTCAGCTTCGGGCTGTACGGGCTGGTCAAGAAGCGGGTCCCGCTCGAGCCGATCCCCGGGCTGACCGCCGAGGGCTTCCTGCTCGGCCCGCTCGCGATCGTCTTCCTCGTCGGGCTCCAGATCACCGGCGCGGGCACGTTCACCGGGTTCGGCGCGGGCCACGCGCTACTGCTCGTCGCCGCCGGACCGGTGACGGCGATCCCGCTGCTGCTCTTCGCCGCCGGGGCCCGGCGTCTGCCCCTGGCCACCCTGGGCGTGCTGCAGTACATCAACCCGACGCTGCAGTTCCTGTGGGGCGTGGTGGTCGCCGGCGAGCCCATGCCGACCTCGCGGTGGATCGGGGTCGCGCTCGTCTGGGCCGCCCTGGCCCTCTTCACCGCCGATGCGCTGCGCGCACGTGGGTGATCCGGGTCGTCCGGACGACCCAGATCACTCACGTGGGCCGGAGGCCCATCAGCCGGTGCGGGCGACGGTGTAGTCGAGGAGGGCCGCGAGGGCGCGGCGGGCGGGGCCGTCCGGGAGGGCGGCGAGCTCGGCGCGGGCGGCGTCGGCGCGGGCGTCGAGGGCTGCGCGGGCCTCGTGCAGGCCCGCCGAGCCGCGCAGCAGCTCCAGCGCCTCGTCGACCTCGTCGTCGGCCAGCTCCCGGCTCCCGACGCCCAGGGCGCGCAGGCGCGCCACCTCGGGACCGTCGCCGGCCAGCGTGTAGAGCACCGGCAGCGTCGCGACACCCTCGCGCAGGTCGGTGCCCGGGGTCTTGCCCGAGTCCCCGGACGGCGAGGCGATGTCGATGATGTCGTCGGAGACCTGGAAGACCGTCCCGATGATCTCCCCGAAGCGCCGCATCGCCGTCACGTGCTCGTCCGGGGCGCCCGCGAACATCGCCCCGAAGCGGCCCGAGGTGGCGATCAGCGAGCCGGTCTTCTCGGCCACGACCGCCAGGTAGTGCTCGACGGCGTCCTCGCCCTCGCGGGGCCCGCGGGTCTCGCGCATCTGGCCGGTGACGAGCTCGGCGAACGTCTCGGCGATGATCCGCACGGCGTCCGGCCCGAGCTGGGAGACCAGCCGCGAGGCGTGGGCGAACAGGTAGTCGCCGGTGAGGATCGCGACGGTGTTGTCCCACCGGGCGTTGGCGCTCTCGGCGCCGCGGCGCATCGTGGCCTCGTCCATGACGTCGTCGTGGTACAGCGTCGCCAGGTGCACGAGCTCCACCGACGTCGCGGCCACCACGACGTCCTCGGAGGTGCCGCCGGCCAGCTGGGCCGCGAGCAGCGTCAGCAGGGGCCGGAAGCGCTTGCCGCCGGCCTCGATGAGGTGCAGCGACGTGTCGGTGACGAAGCGGTAGTCGCTGTGCACCT
The DNA here is from genome assembly GCF_028737215.1 of Actinomycetospora chibensis. Taxonomy (GTDB): domain Bacteria; phylum Actinomycetota; class Actinomycetes; order Mycobacteriales; family Pseudonocardiaceae; genus Actinomycetospora; species Actinomycetospora chibensis. Next base: position 121,084 of record NZ_JAQZAM010000014.1, read on the forward strand.
CGCGGCGCAGCAGCTCCTCGACCCGGTCGAGGCCGTCGCTGGTCGCGGCCGCGAGATCGGGGTCCCCGATCGGCAGGCCGGCGACCTGGGTGAGTTGAGGGCCGGTCACGCGTCAGCCCAGGAAGGACAGGCCGTCGGCCCATCCGAGGACGGCGGTTGGCACGACGCCGAGCAGGAGGGTCACCACGACCCCCAGTGTGATCGCCACCGTCGTGAACGGGCCAGGCACGCTGACGGTAGGGCCGTCGGCCGCGGGCTCGGAGAAGTACATCAGCACGATCAGCCGCAGGTAGAAGAACGCGGCCACCGCACTGACCACCAGAGCCACGATGACCAGCGGCGCCATACCGTCGGCGAGGGCCGCGGCGAACACCGCGAACTTGGCCGTGAAGCCACTGGTCAGCGGGATCCCGGCCAGGGCCAGCATGAGGAACGTCACCGCCGCGGCGACCACCGGCGCGCGCTTCCCGAGGCCCGCCCAGGCCGACAGGTGCGTCGCCTCACCGTCGGGGCCGCGCACCAGCGACACCAGCCCGAACAGCGCGACGGTCGTGAAGCCGTAGGCGAGCAGGTAGAACAGCGTCGCCGAGAGCCCCTGCGGGGTGATCGCCATGGCACCGAGGAGCAGGAAGCCGGCGTGCGCCACCGACGAGTAGGCGATCATGCGCTTGACGTCGGTCTGGGTCAGGCCGAGCACCGCGCCGATCACCATGGAGGCGATCGCGACGACCCACAGCACCCCGCGCCACTCCCACACCGTGGAGCCGAACGCGACGGTGAACACCCGCAGGATCGCGCCGAACGCGGCGACCTTCGTGCAGGCGGCCATGAACGCGGTCACCGAGGTCGGCGCGCCCTGGTACACGTCGGGGGTCCACGTGTGGAACGGGCCCACCGAGGCCTTGAACAGCAGCCCCACCACCAGCAGCGCCAGCCCGGCGAACAGCAGCGAGTCGGGGCGCAGCGAGCCCGCGGCCGCCAGCGAGATGTCGGAGAGCTTCACCGAGTCCGCGTAGCCGTAGAGCAGCGCGAGCCCGTAGAGGAAGAACGCCGACGAGAACGCGCCGAGCAGGAAGTACTTGACCGCCGACTCCTGGCTCATCAGCCGCCGGCGCCGCGCCAGCCCGCAGAGCAGGTAGAGCGGCAGGCTCAGCACCTCGAGCGCGACGAACATCGTCAGCAGGTCGTCGGAGGCGCAGAAGACGAGCATCCCGCCGAGCGCGAAGAGCACGAGGGCGTAGATCTCGCTCTGGCTCTCGACGGGGGTCTGCCCACGAGCCGACCGCCCGGTGCGACCGCCGCCGCCCGAGGACCGGGCCGACGACGAGCCGCCCGCGCGGGCGCCGACGGCGACCCGCTGCTCGGCGGCCTCGGCCTCGCCGAGCGCCACCGGGTCGGCGAGGAACGCCCCGCCGGGCTCCACGGAACGGTCTGCGAGCAGCAGCACGCTGGGCACCGCGAGGGCCAGCAGCGTGCCCCAGAGGAACAGCGCGGGCCCGTCGACGGCCAGCGCCCCGGCCAGCGTCGACACCGGCGCCGCGCCCGACGTCGCCCGCACGATCACGGCGACGAGCGCCGCGGCCACCACGGTGAGCGTCAGGCCGAGCTGGGTGCGCCCGCGCACCCGCAGCGGCAGCAGCGCCTCGAGCAGCACCGACACGCACGCGCCGCCGAGCACGATCAGCACCGGCGCGAGCGCGCCGTAGTCGACCGACGGGAAGGCCTGCCCGGTCATCGCGCCACTCCGTTCGGGGTCACCGGGTCGACGACGCCGACCTCGGCCATGGTCGCCGACACCGCCGGCTCGAGGACCTCGAGGACCGGACCGGGGAAGAAGCCGAGCACGAGGATCAGGGCCACGAGCGGGGTCAGCACCGCGACCTCGCCGCGGGTCAGGTCGCCGAAGCGCGCGGTGAGGTTGCGCGCCGAGGGGTCGTCGGCGTCGCCGTCGGAGGCGGACGTCATCACCGCCGCGGAGGCGGCCCCCGGGCCGTCACCGACCACCGCCGAGCCGCGCAACGGCCCGGTCATCACGCGCTGGAATACCCAGAGCATGTAGAGCGCGGCGAAGACGATGCCGACGGTCGCGATCACGCTGAACACCGGCTCGCGCGGGAACGCCCCCAGCAGGACGAGGAACTCGCTGATGAACGAGTTGGTCCCGGGCAGGGCGATCGTCGAGAGGCCGGCGATGAGGAACATGCCCGCCAGCAGCGGGGCGACCCGCCCGACCCCGCCGTACTCGGTCATCGACGCCGTGCCGCCACGGCGGATCAGCAGGCCGACGACCAGGAAGAGCATCGCGGTCGAGATGCCGTGGTTGACCATGTAGAGCGCCGAGCCCGCGATCGACTGCGAGGAGAACGCGAAGATGCCGAGCGCGATGAAGCCGAAGTGCGCGATCGAGGTGTAGGCCACGAAACGCTTCATGTCGGTCTGCACCGCGGCGAGCAGCGAGCCGTACACGACACCGATGACGGCGAGCGTCAGCAGCAGCGGGGCGAGCTCGCGGGACGCCGCTGGGAACAGCGGCAGGTTGTAGCGCAGGAACCCGAAGGTGCCGACCTTGTCCAGCAGGCCGAGCAGGATCACGCCTCCCGCGATCGGGGCCTCGGCACCGGCGTCGGGCAGCCACGTGTGGAACGGCACCAGGGGCGCCTTGATCGCGAACGCGGCGAAGAACCCGAGGAACAGCGGGATCTGGGTGGAGAGCGGGAGCTGTGCCGCCATGCCCTGCAGGGCGGCCCAGTCGAACGTCCCCTCGCCCAGCCGGGTGTCGCTCGCGACGAACAGCCCGATCACCGAGGCGAGCATGATCAGCCCGCCGAGGAACGAGTAGAGGAAGAACTTCACCGCGGCGTACTGGCGGCGCGGCCCGCCGAAGCGCCCGATGAGGAAGTACATCGGGATGAGCATCGCCTCGAACAGCACGTAGAACAGGAAGACGTCGGTCGCGGCGAACACGCCGACCAGGACGCCCTGCGTCGAGAGCATCAGCGCGGTGAAGCCCGCGCCGGTGCGGCCCGCGGGCAGCTTCTCGGCCCACGCGAACCACAGCACGATCGGCACCAGCACCGCGAGCAGCGCGATCATCGTCAGCGCGATCCCGTCGAGACCGAGCGCGAAGCGCGTGCCGAACGCCGGGATCCACGCGACCGACAGCTCGGCCTGGAAGCGCGGCGTGCCGGGCCCGGTGCGGAACCCGGCCCACAGCACGATCACGAGCACCAGCGAGACCGCCGAGAGCGCCAGACCGAGGATCTTCGCGGCGCGGTCGAGGTCCTCCCGGCGGGCCATCGCGCCGACGACGGCGGCGCCGACCAGCGGCAGGAGCAGCAGGACCAGCAGGACGGCGCTCATCCGGGGAACCCGCCGACGGTGAGCAGGGCCGCGACGAGCACGACGGAGCCTCCCAGGATGGTCAGGGCGTAGGTGCGGACGAAGCCGGTCTGGCTGCGCCGCAGCCGCCCGGACGTGCCGCCCAGCAGGGCGGCGATGCCGTTGACGGCGCCGTCGACGCCACGGTTGTCGACGTAGACCAGCGCGCGCGAGAGCCAGAGGCCCGGCCGGGCGATGACGCTCTCGTTGATCGTGTTGGCGTAGAGGTCGGCCCGGGCGGCGCGCACGGGCAGGCTCACGCGCTGCGGGCGCTCGACCGGCACGGTGCGGCGGCCCACGACCAGGTAGGCGATCCCGGCGCCGACGAGCATCAGCGCGGTGGCGAGGTAGGGCACCAGGCCGACGTAGAACACGGCCGGGACGTCGTACGGCTCCACCGTGGGACCGATCGAGGGTTCGAGGAAGTCCGCGAGCCGCTCCCCGAGGACCAGGAACGCGCCGGCGCCGACCGACCCGATCGCCAGCAGGATCATCGGCACCGTCATCGAGGCCGCCGACTCGTGCGGGTGGTAGTGCTCGGGCGGGTCCTCGAGGTCGGCCGGGTCGACGCGCCGCGGGCGGAGGTCGCGCCAGCGCTCCTCTCCGAAGAACGTCATGAGCATCAGCCGGGTCATGTAGAACGCCGTCAGCCCGGCCGCGAGCAGCGCCGCACCGCCGAGGAGCCACCCCGCCACCGGCCCCGCGGTGAGCGCGGCCTCGATGATCAGGTCCTTGGTGAAGTACCCGGACAGGAACGGGAAGCCGATCAGGGCGAGGTAGCCGAGGGTGAACGTCCAGAACGTCACCGGCATGTGGCGCCACAGCCCGCCGTACCGGCGCATGTCGGTCTCGTCGGCCATCCCGTGCATCACCGAGCCGGCCCCGAGGAACAGGCCCGCCTTGAAGAAGCCGTGCGTGAACAGGTGGGCAAGGGCCGCGGCGTAGCCGACCGGGCCGAGCCCGACGGCCAGCATCATGTAGCCGATCTGGCTGACCGTGGAGTACGCCAGGACCTTCTTGATGTCGTCGTACGCGCAGCCGATGATCGCGCCGATCAGCAGCGTGATCGCGCCGACGATCGTGACGACGAGCTGGCCGATCGGCGCCAGGTCGTAGAGCGGGTTCGACCGCGCGATGAGGTAGACGCCCGCGGTGACCATCGTGGCCGCGTGGATCAGCGCCGACACCGGGGTCGGGCCCTCCATGGCGTCCGGGAGCCAGGCCTGCAGCGGGAACTGGCCCGACTTGCCGCACGCGCCGAGCAGCAGCAGGAGCGTGATCGCGGTCAGCGCACCGGGCGAGATCTCCCCGGCGCGGGCGAAGACGTCGGCGTACTGGGTGGTGCCCAGCTCGAGGAAGAGGATGAAGATCGCGATCGCGAGGCCGACGTCCCCGACGCGGTTCATCAGGAACGCCTTCTTCGCGGCGCTGCCCGCCGACCGGCGCTGCGTGTAGAAGCCGATGAGCAGGTAGGAGGCGAGACCCACGCCCTCCCAGCCCAGGTAGAGCGTCACGAACCCGTTGCCCAGGACCAGCACGAGCATCGCCGCGACGAAGAGGTTGAGCTGCGCGAAGAACTTGCGGCGGTTCGGGTCGTGGGACATGTAGCCCACCGAGTAGATGTGGATCAGCGACCCGACGCCCGTGATCAGCAGGACGAAGGAGAGCGAGAGCGGGTCGAGCCGCAGCCCGAGCTCCACGTTCAGCGACGCGACCGCGATCCAGTCATAGAGCGGCAGATCGCGCACCTGCTCCTCGGCGGGCAGCGCGACCGTCCCGAGGAAGAGCACCACCCCGTACACGAAGGCCGCGACCACGGTGCCGACGCCGAGCAGGTGGCCCCACCGGTCGGTGCGCCTCCCGCCGACGAACAGCACGAGCGCGCCCAGCGCGGGGAGGGCGACGAGCAGCCACGCCGCGCCGGCGGCGCCGCCCTCCACGGGCACGACGGGCGGCAGCGGGGCGGCGGTCGCCAGCGCATGGGTCCAAGCCACGACTTCTGGTCCCCTCAGTACTTCAGCAGGTTGGCGTCGTCGACCGAGGTCGTCCGGCGCGTACGGAAGATCGCCATGATGATCGAGAGCCCGACGACGACCTCCGCCGCGGCCACGACCATGACGAAGAAGGCCATGATCTGGCCGCCGAGCGACCCGTTGATGCGCGAGAACGTGACGAGCGTCAGGTTCACGGCGTTGAGCATGAGCTCGATGCACATGAACACGACGATCGCGTTGCGGCGCACGAGCACGCCGACCGCGCCGATCGCGAACAGCAGCGCGGAGAGCAGCAGGTAGATCGTGGGGCTCATCGGGCCCCTCCCTCGTGGGTGCCCTCGTGCAGCCGGTCGTGGGTGCTCCCGGCGCCCGCCTCCGCGCCGTCGCCGCCACCGCCGCGCAGGGCCCGGGCGGAGACGTCGGTCGCCGGGCCGGTGTCGCTGCGGACGTCGGCGATGTCGGCGTCGAGACGCTCGCGCCGCGTGGCCTCGATGATCTTCGAGAGCGAGGCCGGGGCCACCGAGCCGTCGGGCAGCAGCGCCGGGGTGGCGACGGAGTCGGCGGTCGCGAAGACGCCGGGGCCGGAGCGCGACCCGTAGTTCTCCAGCGGGCCACGGAGACGCTCGACGACCCGCTCGCGCTGGCTCGACTGCTTGCGACGGGCCTGGCCCGCGAACGTGTAGACCATCGCGCCGACCGCCGCCGTGATGAGCAGGGCCGAGGTCAGCTCGAAGGGCAGCAGGTAGTCGCGGAAGATGCTCGTCCCGAGCGCCTGCACGTTGCCGCGGGCCTCGGGGCCGTATCCGGGCCCGAGCCCCACCGGGCCGATCGTCGTCAGCGTCTCCGCGACGGCGGCCACGGTCAGACCGCCGAGGCCGACGCCGAGGACGGCCGCCGCGAGCCGCTGCCCGCGCAGCACCTCGACGACGGAGTCGGACGCGTCGCGCCCGACCATCATCAGCACGAACACGAACAGCATCATGATCGCGCCGGTGTAGACGATGATCTGGGTGAAGCCCAGGAACGGCGCCTGCTGGACCATGTAGAGGATCCCGAGCGACAGCATGGTCATCACCAGCCAGAGCGCCGAGTGCACGGCGTTCCGCGAGAAGATCATGCCGAGCCCGCCGGCCAGGGCCACCGGGCCGAGGATCCAGAACGCCACCGACTCGCCGGTGGTCATCTCCCCGCCGCCGGTCATCGGGGCGGCGGCGAGGACCTGGCCGGCCAGGACGGCGCTCACCGCGACGCCTCGGGCGTCATCTGGATCTCCTCACGCACCGCGTCCTGGACGTCCGAGCGGCGGGCCATCTCGGGGCCCTGGACGTAGTAGTCCTGCTCGTTCTCGCCGAGGCGCATGGGGTGCGGCGGCTGCTCCATGCCCGGCAGCAGCGGGGCGAGCAGGCGGTCCTTGTCGTAGATCAGGTCCTGGCGGTCGTCGTCGGCGAGCTCGTACTCGTTCGTCATCGTCAGCGAGCGCGTCGGGCACGCCTCGATGCACAGGCCGCAGCCGATGCAGCGCAGGTAGTTGATCTGGTAGATCGACCCGTAGCGCTCACCCGGGGAGTAGCGCTCCTCGTCGGTGTTGTCGCCGCCCTCGACGTAGATCGCGTCGGCGGGGCAGGCCCAGGCGCACAGCTCGCAGCCGACGCACTTCTCGAGGCCGTCCGGGTGTCGGTTGAGCTGGTGCCGCCCGTGGTAGCGCGGGGCGGTCACCTTCTTCACCCGCGGGTAGTCCTCGGTGACGACCTTGCGGAACATCGTCGAGAAGGTCACGCCGAATCCGGCGATCCCGTCGAACATGCCCATCAGCGGTCTCCCTCCTTCGCGCCGGCGGTCACGGTCTCGGCCTCCCGGTCGTCCCCGCGCGCGGCCGTCACCGCGCGGCGGCGCCGCTTCGGGGTCGGCGGCACGGCGAGGTCCAGGGGTGGCACGGGGTAGTCGGCGACGACCGGGGGCTCCGGGTCGTCGTCGGGCGGGGTCTGGTCGGGCAGCAGCAGGGCCGCACCGACGAGCAGCACCAGCGCGACGCCGCCGACGATGAGGATCTGGGCGGTGGTCAGCTCGGCCCGCAGCACGCGCAGCGTGGCGACGAGCATCAGCCAGACCAGGCTGATCGGGATCAGCAGCTTCCAGCCGAGCGCCATGAACTGGTCGTAGCGCTGGCGGGGCAGCGTGCCGCGCAGCCAGACGTAGACGAACAGGAACGCCAGCGTCTTGCCGAGGAACCAGACGATCGGCAGCCAGCCCTCGTTGGCGGCGGGCCACAGCGAGAGCGGCCACGGGGCCTGCCAGCCGCCGAGGAACAGCGTGGTGGCCACCGCGGAGAGGGTGACCATGTTGACGTACTCGGCGAGGAAGAACAGGGCGAACTTCAGCGACGAGTACTCGGTGTGGAAGCCGCCGACCAGCTCGGACTCGGCCTCGGGGAGGTCGAACGGCGCGCGGTTGGTCTCGCCCACCATCGACACCGCGAAGATCACGAAGCTGACCGGAAGCAGCCAGATGTACCAGCCGGTCGACTGCGCGGCGACGATGTCGGCGGTGGACAGCGAGCCCGCGTACAGCACGACCGCGATGATCGACAGCCCGAGGGCCAGCTCGTAGGAGATCACCTGGGCGGCGCTGCGCAGGCTGCCGAGCAGCGGGTACGGCGAGCCGGACGCCCAGCCGGCGAGCACGATGCCGTAGACGCCGATCGACGAGCAGGCCAGCACGACGAGGATGCCGACGGGCAGGTCGGTCAGCTGCAGCGCGGTCTGCTCGCCGAAGATCGAGACCTCGGGACCGATCGGGATGACCGCCCAGGCGGCGAAGGCCGGGATCACCGAGAGCACCGGGGCGATGAAGAAGACGGCCTTGTCCGCGAGGACCGGGCGGATGTCCTCCTTGAACGCCAGCTTCAGCCCGTCGGCCAGCGACTGGAGCAGGCCGAAGGGGCCGTTCCAGTTCGGGCCGGGACGCTGCTGCATGCGGCCCACGACGCGGCGCTCGAACCAGATCATGAACAGCGTGATCAGCATGAGCATCGCGAAGACCACGACGACCTTGATCAGCGTCAGCCAGAACGGGTCGTCCGCGAGCAGGGTCTGGGTGTACCCCGGCGGGGGAACAGGGTTCACGCCGAGCTCCCGTCAGTGGTGGTACCGCCGGTGAGGCGGGCGGGCCCGCCGTGGGTGAGGCCGAGACCCGCCAGCGTGACGACCCCGCCGCCGGGCTGCGGCACCCGCGCGGGCGCCCAGACGACGTCGTCGGGGAGGTCGGCGAGCTCGACGGGCAGGTGCAGCGACCCGCGCGGGCCCTCGAGCCCGGCCATCGCGTCCTCGACCAGCCCGAGCCGCCGAGCCGTGACCGTCGAGAGCCGGATCTTCGGCGGGCGGGCCGTCCCGGCGAGCTCCGGCTCGTCGATCAGCAGCGCGCCGCCGTCGAGGAGCTGGCGCCAGGACGCCAGCCGCAGGCTCCCGTCGGTGCCCGCCGCGGTGTCGCCGTCGGCGTCACCCGACCCGTCCGGGCCGCGCACCGGCCCGATCTCCGTCGGCCGGCCGGCACCGAGGTGCCCGAGCTCCGCGGCGGCGACCTCCGGGGTCTGCGTGAACAGGTCGACGTCCATCTCGACGGCGAGGGTGTCGAGCACGCGGCAGTCCGGCAGCGTGATCGCGGCCGTGCCGCCGACGCGGCCGGAGGAGCCGCCCGACGGGTCGATCGTGGTGGCGAAGCGGCGGTCGCGGCCCTCCCAGTTGCGGAAGGTCCCCGACTTGTTGATCACCGGGGCCACGGGGAGGACCACGTCGGCGTACTGCGTCACCTCGGACGCGACCTGCTCGAGGCTCACGACGACGTCGGCCTCGCGCAACGCCGCGCGGGCGAGCACCGGGTCGGGGAGGTCGGCCAGCTCGACACCGCCGACCACGAGCCCGGCGAGCTCGCCGGAGGCGGCGGCCCGCAGGATGGCGGCGCCGTCGCGACCCGGCGTCGCAGGCAGGGCCGTCTCGTCGGCGAGTCCCCAGCTCGACGCGAGCTGGGCACGGGCGACGTCGTCGAGGGGCCGTCCGCCGGGCAGCAGGGTCGGCAGCGCGCCGGCGTCCACCGCGCCGCGCTCACCGGCCCGTCGCGGCACCCAGGCCACGCGGGCCCCGGTGCGGCCGACGAGGTCGGAGACGGCGGCGTAGAGACCGGGCACCTCGGCCGCGCGCTCCCCCACGAGCACGACCGCGCCCGGCGTCGCGAGCGCGGCGGCCACGTCGTCGGGCAGCGTGGCCAGCGCCTCCGGCTCGCGGCCGGGAGCGCTGCGGACCAGCCGGCCACCGGTCTTGACGACGGCCGGGCTCGACCACTGACCGAGGTGATGCACCGCCGTCCCCGTGCGGGCCGCCTTGCGCAGCCGCAGGAAGACGACGGGCGCCTCCTCCTCGACCTCGAGGGCCACGGTGAGGACGGCCGGCGCCGACTCGAGGTCGGCGTAGGTCACCCCGAGGCCGGTGCCGGCGACGTGCGCGGCGAGGAAGTCGAGCTCCTCGCCGGAGTGCGCGCGGGCGCGGGCGTCGATGTCGTTGGTCCTCAGCGCGACGCGGGCGAACTTCGCGTAGGCGTAGGCGTCCTCGATCGTCAGGCGACCGCCGGGCAGCACGCCGACGCCGCGCTTGGGCTCGCCGGGCGGCTCGCCGTCCGCGTCGAGCGCAGCGGGCCCCGTGCCGTCGCGCGCGGCGAGCAGGGCGGTCGCGGCATGCTCGAGGGCGTCGGTCCACGACGTCTCGTGCAGCTCGCCGTCGTCGCCACGCACCAGCGGGCGCGTGATCCGGGTGGTCGACTGCGCGTAGCGGAACGCGAAGCGGGTCTTGTCGTCGATCCACTCCTCGTTGACGTCCGGGTCCTCGCCGGCGAGCACGCGGGTGACCGCGCCGCGACGCCAGTCGCGGCGGACCGCCGCCCCCGAGGAGTCGTGCTCGGAGACGCCGGGCGTCGACACGAGGTCGAACGGGCGCGAGCGGAAGCGGTAGGACGCCGAGGTCAGCGCGCCGACCGGGCAGATCTGGATGGTGTTGCCGGAGAAGTAGGACTGGAAGTCCTCGCCCTCGCCGAAGGCGGTCTCCTCGGTGCCGATCTGCTGGTGCGCCCCGCGCTCGAGCAGCTCGATGAACTGGTCGCCGGCGATCTGCCGCGAGAACCGCGTGCAGCGCTGGCAGAGCACGCAGCGCTCGCGGTCGAGCAGCACCTCGTCGGAGATCGGCAGCGGCTTGGCGAACGTCCGCTTCTCCTCGACGAAGCGGGACTCCGCGCGCCCCGAGGACATCGCCTGGTTCTGCAGGGGGCACTCGCCGCCCTTGTCGCAGATCGGGCAGTCCAGCGGGTGGTTGATGAGCAGCAGCTCCATGACGCCCTGCTGCGCCTTGTCGGCCACCGCGGACGTCATCTGGGTGTTGACGACCATGTCCTGGGCCACGGTCATCGTGCAGCTGGCCTGGGGCTTGGGCATCTTGCGCCCGCCCATCTCCACCTCGACCAGGCACTGGCGGCAGGCGCCGGCCGGGTCGAGCAGGGGGTGGTCGCAGAAGCGCGGGACGACGATCCCGAGCCGCTCGCAGGTACGGATCAGCAGCTCGCCCTGCGGGGCGTCGACCACGCGGTCGTCGATGGTCAGCCGCACGTGCCCGTGCGGGACCGGGGGCAGATCGTCCTGCTCGGAGGGCTTCTCCGGGGCCTTCTCGGACGCGGCGGTCATGCGCTGGCTCCGCTCAGCTCCACGATTCGGTCCACTTCCGGATGCCGCTGCTGCGCCGTGCAGAGGTCGACGAACTCCTGCCGGAAGTACTTGATGCCGCTGGTGATCGGCGAGACCGCGCCGTCGCCGAGGGCGCAGAACGAGCGGCCGAGGATGTTGTCGCAGACGTCGAGCAGCGTGTCGATGTCGGCCTCGGTGCCCTCGCCGTCGACCATCCGCCGCAGGATGCCGGCGAGCCAGTAGCAGCCCTCCCGGCACGGCGTGCACTTGCCGCAGGACTCGTGCTCGTAGAACTCGGTCCACTTCATGACCGCCCACGGGACCGACACGGTCTCGTTGAAGATCATGAGCGCGGTGGTGCCGAGCATCGACCCGGCCTCGGTGGCGCCCTCGAAGTCCAGCGGGACGTCGAGGTGCTCGTCGGTGAGCAGCGGCGTCGACGACCCGCCCGGCGTCCAGAACTTCAGCGGGATGCCGTCCTTCATGCCGCCGGCGAGGTCGAGGAGCTCGCGCAGCGTCGTGCCCAGCGGCGCCTCGTACTGTCCGGGCCGCTCGACGTGGCCGGACAGCGAGTAGATCTTCGGGCCGGGGGAGCGCTCGCGGCCCATCGTCCGGAACCAGTCCTTGCCGCCGCTGACGATGGCCGGGACGGTCGCGATCGTCTCGACGTTGTTGACGACGGTCGGCGCGGCGTAGAGGCCGGCGGTCGCCGGGAACGGCGGCTTGAGCCGCGGCTGCCCGCGACGGCCCTCGAGCGAGTCGAGCAGCGCCGTCTCCTCGCCGCAGATGTACGCCCCGGCGCCGGCGTGCACGACGATGTCGAGGTCGAAGCCGCTGCCGTGGATGTCCTTGCCGAGATGGCCGGCGTCGTAGGCCTCGCGCACCGCCGCGTGCAGGCGCCGCAGGACGTGGACGACCTCGCCACGCACGTAGATCGCGCAGAAGTGCGCGCGGATCGCCCAGCTCGTGATGATGCAGCCCTCGATGAGCGAGTGCGGGTCCGCCATCATCAGCGGGACGTCCTTGCAGGTGCCCGGCTCGCCCTCGTCGGCGTTGATGACGAGGTACTTCGGCTTCGCCGCCGGGCCGGTGGGCGTCTCGCCCAGCTTGGCCTGCGGGATGAAGCTCCACTTCATGCCCGTCGGGAACCCGGCGCCGCCGCGTCCGCGCAGGCCGGAGTCCTTGACGAGCGCGACGAGGTCGTCGGGCGGGGTCGCCAGCGCGGTGCGCAGCGCCTCGTAGCCGCCGAGCTCGGTGTAGTGGCGCAGCGTCCAGGACTCGGGGCCGAGCCAGTGCTTGGTCAGGACCGGGGTGAGCGGGTCGGTCATGCGGAGCCTCCCTCGTCCGGCACGGGTGGCGCGGTCCAGCCGCGCTCCTCGGCGAGCCGGGCGCCGCGCAGGCTCTCCTCGGCCGCCGACGGACCGGCGACGGCGGCGAGACCGCCGACGGCCGGGTCGTCGAAGAACCCGGCGAGCAGCAGCTCCACCGAGCGGAAGTCGTTGAGCGGGGCACCACGGGTCGGGTGCGGCTTCTCGCCCCGCTGCAGCGCCTCGATGATCTCGACGGCCGACTCGACCGTCTGCTTGTCGAAGAACTCGTAGTCGACGGTGAGCACCGGGGCGAGGTCGCAGGCCGCCAGGCACTCGGCGTGCTCGATCGTCGCGGTGCCGTCGGCGCTGGTCTGCTCGTGGCCGATCCCGCCCAGGCGCTCGCGCACCGCGGCGTAGATGTCGTCGCCGCCCAGGGCCGCGCAGAGCGTGTTCGTGCAGACGCTCACGAGGTGGCGGCCGACGGGCTCGCGCTTGTACATCGTGTAGAAGGTCGCGACCGCGGAGACCTCGGCGGTCGTGATCTCCAGGACCTCCGCGCAGAACGCGATCCCGGCGCGGGAGACGTGGCCCTCGACGTGCTGCACGAGGTGCAGCAGCGGCAGCAGGGCCGACCGTGGCTGCGGATAGCGGGCGACGATCGCCGTGGCCCGGTCGCGCACCCCGTCGAACACCGTGGTGTCGACCGAGGCCCGCTCGGCGTGCTGTGCGGTGGTGCCGCCGGCCTCGTCGATCGCGTGCTCGGGCTCGACGGGCGGAGCCGCCGGCGCCTCGGGTCCGAGAGCGCGGCTCATCGGTCACAACCCCCCATCACGGGATCCAGCGAGGCCAGCGCGGCGATGACGTCCGAGACCATCCCGCCCTCCGACATCGCGGGCGCGGCCTGCAGGTTCACGAAGCTGGGGTCGCGCAGGTGCACGCGCAGCGGACGGGTGCCGCCGTCGGAGACCAGGTGCGCGCCGAGCTCGCCGCGGGGCGACTCGATCGGCACGTAGGCCTGGCCCGGCGGCACCTTGAAGCCCTCGGTGACGAGCTTGAAGTGGTGGATCAGCGACTCCATCGACTGGCCCATGATCTTGCGGACGTGATCGAGGGAGTTGCCCATGCCGTCGGCACCGATCGACAGCTTGGCCGGCCACGCGATCTTGGCATCCTCGACCATCACCGGGCCCGGCTCCAGCCGGTCGAGGGCCTGCTCGATGATCCGCAGCGACTGGCTCATCTCCTCGACCCGCAGGAGATAGCGGGCGAAGCTGTCGGCGGCGGTGTCGGTGGGGACCTCGAAGTCGTAGTTCTCGTACCCGAGGTACGGCTCGACCTCGCGGAGATCCCAGGCAAGACCCGCCGAGCGCAGGATCGGGCCGGTGACGCCCAGGGCGAGGCACCCGTCGAGGGGCAGGTAGCCGACGCCCTCCAGGCGCTGGCGCCAGATGCGGTTGCCGGTGAGCAGCTTGTGGAAGCCGGGCAGCCGCCCGCGCATGACCTCGAGGAACGAGGTGATGCGCTCCCTGTAGCCCTCGGGCAGGTCCTGCACGACCCCGCCGGGGCGGATGAACGCGTGGTTCATCCGTAGGCCGGTGAGGAACTCGAGCAGGTGCAGGACCTCCTCGCGCTCGCGGAAGCCGTTGGTCATGCCGGTGAGCGCGCCGAGCTCCATGCCGCCGGTGGCGAGCGCGACGAGGTGCGAGCCGATCCGGTTGATCTCCATGAGGAGCACGCGGATCGTCGCGGCGCGTTCGGGCACGTCGATGCCGAGCAGCCGCTCGGTCGAGAGGCAGTAGGCCGTCTCGTTGAACAGCGGCGCGAGGTAGTCCGCGCGCGTCACGAAGGTGACGCCCTGGGTCCAGGTGCGGTACTCGCAGTTCTTCTCGATGCCGGTGTGCAGGTAGCCGATGACCAGGCGCGCGTCGGTGACGACCTCGCCCTGCAGCTCCAGCACGAGCCGCAGCACGCCGTGCGTCGACGGGTGCTGCGGACCCATGTTGATGACGATGCGCTCGTCGCCGGCGGTCTGGTCGATCATCTCGTCCCAGTCGCCACCGGTGACCGTGTAGACGGTGCCCTCGGTGGTCTCGCGGGAGGAGGCGGCGTAGGGATCCGTCGTGGTCATGTGTAGGCCCTCCGCTGGTCGGGCGGCGGGATCTCCGCGTCGTGGTACTCCACGGGGATGCCGCCGAGCGGGTAGCTCTTGAGCTGCGGGTGACCGTTCCAGTCGTCCGGCATGAGGATCCGGGTCAGGCTCGGGTGGCCGTCGAAGACGATGCCGAACATGTCCCAGGTCTCGCGCTCGTGCCAGTCGGCGGTCGGGAAGACCTCGACGAGCGACGGGCAGTGCGCGTCGTCGAGCTCGAGGGCGATCTCGAGGCGCAGCCGCCGGCGGTAGGTCATCGACAGCAGCTGGACGACGACGTGCAGCTGCTGCGGCACGCCCTCGCCATAGTCGACCCCGGAGATGCCGGAGCAGAACTCGAAGCGCAGCGCCGGGTCGTCGCGCAGCGTGCGGGCCAGCCGCACGAGGTGCTCGCGATCGACGTACCAGGTCATCTCGCCGCGGTCGACGGTCACCTGGTGGACGCAGGTGTCGAAGTCGGCGCCCCCGTCGTCGGCCAGCGCCGCGGCCGCCTCGTCGGCGACCTCGTCGAACCAGCCGCCGTAGGGCCGCTCGGCCGGGGCCGGCGCGTAGGCGGGCAGGCGGAGCCCGCCGAAGCCCGACGTGTCGCCGGAGCCGGCGATGCCGAACATGCCCTCACGGGCCCGTCCGGCGACGGCGCCGGACACGTCGCGGCGGGCGATCTCCTGGGGGCCGAACGCCGCCGCGCCCGCGGAGGAGGCGTTGGACGCGCCGGACGGGCCGCTCGCGCCACCGGCACCGGTGCCCGGGGTCACGGGCCCGTCCTTCTCGTCACCAGACATGCTCCTCCTTCACCTCCCCGTGCTTGTCCCGCTTGGCGTACTTCACCGACGACGGCAGCAGCTCAAGCTTCTCGCCCTGCGCCTTGCGCTCGGCGGCGAGCTCGGCCCGCACCGGTCCGAGCGGCTCGGCCTGGATCTTCTGGTGCAGCTTGAGGATCGCGTCGATGAGCATCTCCGGCCGCGGCGGGCAGCCCGGCAGGTACATGTCGACGGGGACGACGTGGTCGACGCCCTGGACGACCGCGTAGTTGTTGAACATCCCGCCCGACGACGCGCAGACGCCCATCGCGAGCACCCAGCGGGGCTCGGCCATCTGGTCGTAGATCTGGCGCAGGACCGGGGCCATCTTGTTGGTGACGCGGCCCGCGACGATCATCAGGTCGGCCTGGCGGGGGCTCGGGCGGAACACCTCCATGCCGAACCGGCCGAGGTCGTAGCGCGGGGCGCCCGAGGTCATCATCTCGATCGCGCAGCAGGCCAGCCCGAAGGTGGCGGGCCACAGCGATGCCTTGCGGGTCCAGTTGACCAGGCTCTCGACGCTGGCCAGCACGATCCCGTTCGGGAGCTTCTCTTCCAGTCCCATACTTCTAGCTCCAGTCCAGCCCGCCGCGGCGCCACACGTAGGCGTAGGCGAAGGCGACGGTGGCGACGAACAGCACGATCTCCACGAGACCGAACAACCCGAGCGCGTCGATGTTCACGGCGAACGGGTAGAGGAAGACCATCTCGATGTCGAAGAGGATGAAGAGCATCGCGGTGAGGTAGTAGGCCACCGGGATGCGGCCGCCGCCGGCGACCGGCTGCGGCGACGGCTCGATGCCGCACTCGTAGGCGTCGAGCTTCGCGCGGTTGTAGCGACGCGGTCCGATGAAGGGCGCGGCCGTGACCGAGAACAGCCCGAACCCGGCGGCGAGCACGAACATGACGACCAGCGGGACGTAGAGGTCCAGCATCGTCGCTCCTTCCTCCCCGTGCTGCGCGTCGGGAGTTCGTGGTGGTGCGGCCCTCGCGCAGGCCGTGCAGTGGATCACGGTCGGCGGGCGGGACCGACCCTAATGAGCCCGAACGGGCGAGACGCCGATGAGGGCGGCCTAACCCGGGTGAGCGGTCCGCGGCTCAGGCCGCGACGGAGCCCTCCTTCCGGGTGCTCGGCGACCCCGGCGGCGCGTCCCCGAGTGGCGGCACCATCCGCAGGACGAGGTCGAGCGCGCGGTCGCCCGCGTCGCCGTCCCGTCCGTCGGTGAGGCCGGTGAAGAGCCGCAGCGCGGCCTCCATGAGACGTCGCCTCGGCATCCCGAGGCGCAGGGCGTGGTGCATGAACCGTGGCCGGCCGAGCGCGCTCGCGGCCCGGTTGCCGACGCGGTACCAGCTGCCGAGCTCGTGGCGGACCGCCGCCGGGTACGCGGCCAGCGCGCGCTCCCGTCCGGTGCCCTCCGGCCGGGCGCTCGCCTGCACGACGCACTCGGCGGCGATGGCCGCGGACTGCAGTGCGTAGGCGATGCCCTCGCCGCTGAACGGGTTGACCATCCCGCCGGCGTCGCCGACGAGCACGAGGCCGTCGCGGTAGAGCGGGGTGCGGCTCATCCCCATCGGCAGCGCGGCGCCGCCGATCGCGCCGGTGGCGTTCTCCTCGCGCAGACCCCACTCGGCGGGCAGGCCCTCGACCCAGTGCCGGAGCAGGGCGCGGTAGTCGCGCTTGTCGTTCTTCCGCGTGGCGAGGACACCGAGGCCGACGTTCGCCGTGCCGTCGCCCATCCCGAACACCCAGCCGTAGCCGCCGTGCAGGTCGGGGCCGACGCCCGGGCCGTCGTGCAGGCCGAGGTGCGTCTCGAGGTAGTCGTCGTCGTGGCGCGGGCTCGTGTAGTACCGGCGCACCGCGACGCCGAGCGGGCGGTCGTCGCGCTTGCCGATGCCGAGGCTCAGCGCGGTGCGCGCGCCGACGCCGTCGCAGGCGACGACCAGCGACGCACGGTAGGAGACCGGCTCGCGCTCCGGACCGCGGCGTGCGTCGACGCCGGTGACGCGGCCGGTGCGCTCGTCGACGGCCGCGCCGGAGACCGAGACACCCTCCTCGACACGGGCCCCGGCGGCGCGGGCGTGGTCGGCGAGCATCTGGTCGAAGTCGCGCCGGGGGCGCACGAGGCCGTAGGCGGGGAAGGTGGCGAGCTCGGGCCAGTCGAGCTGGATGCTCGTGCCGCCGCCGATGACGCGCAGGCCGCGCTGGTGGCGCCAGCCGGCCTCCTCGCGCGTGTCGACGCCGAGGTCGACGAGCTGCTTCACCCCGCGCGGGGTCACGCCGTCGCCGCAGACCTTCTCGCGGGGGAACGTCGCCTTCTCCAGGACGAGCACGTCGAGCCCGGCGCGCGCCAGGTACGTCGCGACCGTGGAGCCTGCGGGACCGGCACCCACGACGACGACATCGGCGTCGGCGTCGGGGCTGCGGCGCGCTCCGGTGGTGGCGGCGGACACGGCACGGCTCCTTGTGAATCCGTTCACTAGCTCGGCTACGGGGAGTCTAGGGACCGTGTGGCGTGATCGCCCGCCGAGGGTGGTTTCGGATGCGCGGACGCGGGTCATGTGCCGTCGTTCGCGGCCACGTGGGGGCTTTCCTGACCCCATCGGCGTGCTGTGTCGATTCGGTCAGCATGGCCCCCAGGCTGGTACTGGTCAGGCGGGCTTGGTCGCCGTGTGGAGGGCGACGATGCCGCCGGAGAGGTTGCGCCAGGCCACCGAGCGCCAGCCGGCGGCGCCGATGCGGGCGGCGAGGGCGGGCTGGTCGGGCCAGGCGCGGATCGACTCGGCGAGGTAGACGTACGCGTCGGGGTTCGAGCTCACCGCGCGGGCGACGCGGGGCAGGCCCGCCATGAGGTAGTCGGTGTAGACGCGGCGGAACGGCGCGAAGGTGGGCCGGGAGAACTCGCAGACCACGAGCGTGCCGCCCGGGCGGGTGACGCGGGCGAACTCCGCGAGCGCGGCGTCGACGTCGACGGTGTTGCGCAGGCCGAAGGAGATGACCACCGCGTCGACGGAGGCGTCGGGCAGCGGGAGGTGCAGGGCGTCGGCGGCGACGTAGGGCACCGGGCTGCGGCCCAGCTTGCCCACGAGCCGCGAGCGGCCGGTGCGCAGCATCCCGAGCGAGAAGTCGGTGGCCAGGCAGCGGGCCCCGGTGCGGGCGAGCTCGACGGTGGAGACCCCGGTGCCCGCGGCGACGTCGAGCACCGTGTCCCCCGGACCGACCGCGAGGCACGCGCGGGTGGCCCGGCGCCAGCGGACGTCCTGGGCGAACGACAGCACGGTGTTGGTGACGTCGTAGCGCGCGGCGACGCCGTCGAACATCCGGGCCACGGCGCCCGGGTCGCGGTCGAGCTCCGCGCGGGTGCCGCCCGGTTTCGGGCTCATCGGTGCCCCGCCCCCGCCATCTCGGGCTCGCCGTCCTCGCGCTCGCCGTCACCCTCGTTCTCGTCGCCGTCGCGGACCGTCCACGCCTCGCGCGCGGCCACCGCCTCCTCCCGGCGTCGCCGGGCCCGCCCGAGCGCCCAGGCACCGGGGGCGACGACGGCCCAGAGCACGAGCAGCCCGAGCGCGACGGGCAGGAGGCCCTCGGTCCAGGTGCGCCCGGCGACCCGCACCAGCTCGGGGTCGGTGCGGTCGTACTCGACCCGCACGAGCTGCCCGGGCTCGAGGCCGCGGGGGTAGAACACGCCGTCCTCCGGGGTGAGCACCGCTCCCTCGCCGGTGGTGAAGCGAACGTAGACGTGGGGCCCCGAGCCGCCCTCGAGCACCTCGCCGACGGCACGGCCGATCGAGGCGTCGATGTGGGCGTCGTTGCGCGCGGCCGCGACGAGCACCAGGCCGAGCAGGACGCTGACGACGAGTCCCACGGCGACGACGATCTCCGGAGCCTTGCGGGCGGCGGGGCGCAGCAGCGCGACCGCGGCCTCGGCCGGCGGACGCGCCTTCGCGACGGCCCGCCGCGCCAGCTCGCGCAGCCCTGTCATTCGCCCGAGTCTAGGGAGGCCCCGTCGGAGCCGTCCCCGCGCCTGCGACGGCTGCGCCCGACGGCCGCCCCGTTGCGGTGGGGCGAGCCGTCCTCGTCGCGGGCCTCGTCGTCGTCCTCCTGGTCGTCCGGACCCGGGTCGGCCTCGTCCGGGCGGTCGGTGAGCTCGTCGACGTACAGCAGGTCGCGGCGGACGCCGCCCTCGCCCCGGTGGGCGAGGCGACCGACGACGTGCGCGGTGACCGGGGCCGTCACGAGCTGGAAGGCCCCGACGAGCACGAGCATCCACACATCGGGGCTGGTGCGCAGGTGCAGCGCGCCGCCGATCACGATGAGCAGCAGGCCCACCACCTGCGGCTTCGTGGCGGCGTGCATGCGGCTGAGCACGTCGGGCAGCGACAGCAGGCCGACCGAGGCGACCAGTGCCAGCAGGACGCCGAGCACGATCGCCACCGTGCCGATCGTGTCCAGCACGAGCTCGACCGTGCTCTGGGTGGGGGTGCTCATCGTCCGGTCCCCCGTCGCACGAAGCGCGCCACGGTGGTCGAGCCGAGGAAGCCGACCAGGCTGATCGCGACCACCACGGGGACGAACGACGAGTCGCCGGTGAGCGCCGCGTACGCCACGAGCCCGCACAGGAACTCGGCGACGAGGACGTCGAGCGCGATGAGGCGATCGAGACCCGTCGGGCCCCGCAGCAGCCGCACGACGACGAGGAGCGCGGAGAGCCCGAGCAGCACGAGGGAGACGACGAGGACGGCGTCGAGCAGGGCGGGCAGGGTGCTCATCGGCTCTCCTCGGCAGTGTCGGGACCCACGGGGACGGTCGGCGCGGCCGGCCGGCCGAGGGCCGCCACGATGTCGCCCTCGAGCCGGGCGACCTGCGCGCGGAAGTCCGCGACGGCCTGGTCGTCGTCGGCGCCGAGGACGTGGGCGTAGATCGTCCGCTCCTCGGGCCGGGCCTCGATGACCACGCTGCCGGGTACGAGCGTGAGCACCTCGGTGACCATCGCCATCACGAACTCCGACGACGACGCGAGCCGGACGGCGATCACCGAGCTGCGGATCGGCGGGCCGGTGACGGCCTGCAGCGACTGCCGGGCGACCTGCAGGCTCGACACGACGAGGTCGCCGACGAACCGCGCGGCCGCGCCGAGCGCCGCCCCCGGCCGTATCCAGCCCCCGCCGGGGGCGGCCGGCAGGGGGAAGAGGACGAGCACGAGCAGCCCGATGGCCAGCCCGCCGAGCACGTTGGCCCACGAGAAGGTCCCCCAGAGCAGGACCCAGACGATCATCAGCCAGACGAGCGGGACGGCGCGGCGCAGGATCCCGCCGGTGTTGGGCGGGGTGCGGCGCCCCTCGCCCCCGTCCCGGCCCTCCCGGCTCACCGTGCGACCCGGTCGTCGACGGCCTGGGCGAACACGGCCTGGATGTAGGGCGTGCGGGCGACGAGGTCGTCGGAGGCCTGGTCGGCCACCGCGTACAGCGGGCCGGCCGCGACCGTCAGCGAGAGACCCAGCACGACGAGCGCGGCGGTCGCCGCGGTCATCACCCGCGGCAGCCGCGACGACACGGTGTCGCCGGCGGCGCCCAGGAACCGGCCGGACAGCGCCGGGGTGCTGTCGGCCGGGGCCAGGCGCGCCACGGGCCAGTCGACCTCGGCGCCGGAGTTCGCCTCGGCGCGCGCGATCGTGCGGGCCGTGCCGGGGCGCACCTGCGTGAGCACCCCGCTGCGCGGCGTCGGGGCGCCGGGCAGCCCGCCGGTCGTCCGCTCGCGGCCGTCGGGCACGTCCTCGTCGCCCTCGTCGGCCTCCTCGTCCTCGTCCTGGTCGGGCTCCTCGGAGACCGGGATCTGGTCGGCGGGGCGCCAGAAGGCGAGCACCCACACCTTGGTGACCGCGTAGAGCGTCAGCAGGCTCGTGAGCACCGAGACCACCACGAGCGTCCAGGCCAGCGCGGAGCCGTCGACGACACCGGCCTGCACCAGCGCGAGCTTGCCGATGAAACCGGAGAGCGGCGGGATGCCGCCCAGGTTGACGGCGGGGATGAACCAGAGCACGGCGAGCAGCGGCGACGCCTTCGCCAGCCCGCCGAGACGTGTCACCGACGTCGAGCCGCCGACGCCCTCGATGAGGCCGACCACGCAGAACAGCGTCGCCTGCACGGTGATGTGGTGGACGACGTAGAACACGGCGCCGGCCACGCCGAGCGGGGTGGCGAGCGCGATCCCGAAGATCATGTAACCGATGTGGCTGACGAGGGTGAACGACAGGATCCGCTTGATGTCGGCCTGCGCGATGGCGCCGAGCGCCCCGACCAGCATGGTCAGCCCCGCGGCGACGAGCAGCACGGTCCGGGTGACCTCGGAGTCCGGGAACAGCAGCGTCTCGGTGCGGATGATCGAGTACACGCCGACCTTGGTGAGCAGGCCGGCGAACACCGCGGTGACCGGGGCGGCCGCAGTCGGGTAGCTGTCGGGCAGCCACGCCGAGAGCGGGAACACGGCGGCCTTGATGCCGAACGCCGTGAGCAGCACGAGGTGGATCGCCAGCGCCGTGCCCGGTGGCACCTGCTCCATGCGCGTGGAGATCTGGGCGAGGTTCAGCGTGCCCACCGCGGCGTAGACCAGCGCGATGCCGACGAGGAAGACCAGCGACGAGACCACGTTGACGACGACGTAGATGATGCCGGCCCGCACCCGCGAGCGGCTGCCCCCGAGCGTCAGGAGCACGTAGCTCGCCATCAGCAGGACCTCGAACCCCACGTAGAGGTTGAACAGGTCCCCCGAGAGGAAGGCGTTCGCCACGCCCGCGGCGAGCACCAGGTAGGTCGGGTGGAAGATGGTGATCGGGGTGTCCTCGTCGCGGTCGTACACGCCCTGCCCGATGGCGTAGACGAGCACGGCGAGCGTCACCGTCATCGACGTCAGCAGCATCAGCGCCGACAGCGGGTCGACGACGAGCGTGATGCCCAGGGGCACCGGCCACGAGCCGACCGTGACGACGACCGGCCCCGATTCCACCGCCGCCACCAGCAGCAGCGCGGCGATGACGACCACGACGGAGAGCACGGCGACGCTGACCGCGCGCTGCAGCATCGGGCGTCGCGAGAGCACGAGGGTCAGGCCGGCGCCGAGCAGCGGCAGCAGCGCGGGCAGCGGGATCAGGGTCGCGAGCAGCGAGGAGCCCGGGTTCACGGCGCGTCCTCCCCGGTGGCGCCGGCCGCCGCGCGGACGGGGTCGGGGCCCGTCTCGGTGTCCTCCGGGTCGGTGTCGCCGACGGTCTCGCAGCCCGTGGTGTCCAGCTCCTCCTCGTCCTCCTGCTCCCCGCGCGCCAGGCGGCGGCGTACGGAGCGGTCCTCGGCGTCCTCGGTGAGGTCGTCCTCGCGGTCGAGGGTCCAGGCGCGGTGGATGAGGGCGAGCAGGAACGCCGACACCCCGAGCGTGATGACGATGGCCGTGAGCACCAGCGCCTGGACCAGGGCGTCGCTCATCGTCTCCTCCGGCGCGCGGCCGACGAGCGGCGCCGCGCCCGTGGGACCCCCGGCCACGATGACGAGCACGTTGGTGGCGTTGCCGAGCACCAGGACGCCCAGCAGCACCCGGGTCAGGCTGCGCTCGAGGAGCAGGTAGACCCCGGCCGTGTAGAGCACGCCGACGAGCGCGAGCAGGACGATCGGCGAGCTCACGACGGGACCTCCTGACGGGTCGACATCTCGCCCGTCGCGACGGAGCGCCGGCGGTCGAGCTCGGCGCCGAGACTGCGCAGGATGTCGAGCACGAGTCCGATGACGATGAGGTAGACGCCCACGTCGAAGATCAGCGAGGTCACGAACTTGACGTCGCCGAGCACCGGGACGTCGCCCTCGAGCACGGCGGTCTGCAGGACCTCGCCGCCGAGCAGCAGCGCGCCCACCCCGGTGCCGCCCGCGAGCAGCAGCCCGAGCCCGAGCAGCACACCGGCCTCGACGGGGACGGCCTCGCCGAGCTCGTAGCGACCGCCCGCGACGTAGCGCACGACCAGCGCGAGACCGGCGACGAGTCCGCCCGCGAACCCGCCGCCGGGCGCGTTGTGGCCGGCGAACAGGAAGTACAGCGAGACCACCATCATCGTCGGGAAGACCAGGCGGGTGATCACCTCGAGCAGCAGGACACGGTCGCCGTCACCGCGGCGGGCCGCCCGCAGCCAGCCGCCGGCCCCCGTCGACGGGGTGACCACGGGCTGCGGCTCCGAGCGCGGCGGCGCCCCGGAGCGGCGGTGCAGGAAGACCAGGCTGGCGACGCCGGTGGCCGCGGCGACGATCACCGAGAGCTCGCCCATGGTGTCCCAGGCGCGGATGTCGACCAGGGTCACGTTGACGACGTTCGCGCCCGCGCCGAAGTCGTAGGCCTGGGCGGGGTAGGCGGCCGACACCGGCGGGGCCTGCCGTGCGGCGAGCGCCACCGCGCCGAGCCCCGTCATGAGCAGCCCGACCGGCACGGCGACGAGCAGGCGCCGGACGCGCTGACGGGGCGTGTGCCGGTCCGCGATGTCGCGCGGGAGCGTGCGCAGCACGAGCACGACCACCACGAGCGTCGCCGTCTCCACCAGCGCCTGGGTGAGCGCGACGTCGGGCGCCCCGGCGAGCGCGAAGATCAGCGCGATCGCGTAGCCGAGCCCGCCGACCACGAGCACCGCGCCGAGGCGGCGGCGCACGCGCGTGGCGACGATCGCGCACGCGGCGCCGATGACGGCGGCGAGCACCTGGAACGGCGAGTCGGCGAGACGGTCGACGCGGACCGTGCCGAGGTCGGCCGACAGCAGCAGCGCGAGCCCCGGCCCGAGCACGAGCACCGCGAAGACCGTGGTGAGGACCCAGGACAGCGAGCCGCGCTGCGTCATCACCGTGACGCGCAGCGAGGTGTTCTCCAGGGCGTGGATCACGCCGCGCCACGCGATCTCGGCGCGCACCCCGGCCAGCGGGTGGCGCGCGGTCAGGCGGGCGCTCACCGCCGGCAGGCCCACGACGAACCCGAGGGCGACGGCGAGCACCGAGAGCCCGAGGGCCACGCCGACCGAGGGGATCACGGCCAGCTCGAGCAGGACCGGATACGTGGCCGGCAGCGTGTCGGCGTAGCCCTCGAGCAGCGGCGCGAGACTCGCGACGCCGAGCCCCGCGACGAGGCCCCCGACCCCGAGCACCACCGGCGACGCGACGAACAGCGGCCCCGGCGCCTGCCAGGTCACCGCGTCCACGCCCGGCTTGCGCCAGAAGGCACCCCACACGAACCGGGTGCTGTACCCGACGGTGAGCACCGAGCCCAGCACGACGAGCGCGAGCAGCGGCACCGCCGCGGAGCCGTAGGCCTCGTGGAGGAACGCCTCGAAGGACGCCTCCTTGGTGACGAAGCCGAGCAGCGGCGGCAGACCGGCCATCGACGACGCGGCAAGAATGCCCGCCGTCGCCAGCACCGGCGCGCGCCGCCCGAGCCCGGAGAGCTCGCGCAGGTCACGGGTGCCGGCGCGGCGGTCGATCACGCCGACGACGAGGAACAGGCAGGCCTTGAACAGCGCGTGGCCGACCACCAGCCCGAGGGCGGCGAGCGCGCCGTCCCGGGTGCCGGCCCCGGCGAGCAGGAGCATGAACCCGAGCTGGGACACCGTGCCGTACGCGAGGACGAGCTTGAGGTCGTGCTGGCGCAGCGCCTGCACGCCGCCCAGCAGCATCGTGATGATCGCCAGCGTCGCGATCAGCGGGCGCCAGGGCTCGATGTCGGCGAGCCCGGGCGCGAGGCGCAGCACGAGGTAGACGCCGGCCTTCACCATCGCCGCGGCGTGCAGGTAGGCGCTGACCGGCGTCGGCGCGGCCATCGCCGAGGGCAACCAGAAGTGGAACGGCACCAGCGCGGACTTGGTGATCGCCCCGACCAGCACACAGACCACCCCGGCGGTCACGGCTGCGGGGGTCGCGGCCGCGCCCATGAAGTACGTCACGAGCGCCGAGAGCCGCGTGGTGCCCGCCGCGGTGGACAGCACCACCAGGCCGACGAGCATCGTCAGGCCGCCCGCGGCGGTGACGACGAGCGCCTGCACCGCCGCCGCACGGCTCGCCCGCTTGTGCGAGTCGTGCCCGACGAGCAGGAAGGAGAAGACGGTCGTCAGCTCCCAGCACACGTAGAGCACGAAGACGTCGTCGGACCAGACGAGCGCGAGCATCGCCCCGGCGAAGGCGGTGAGCACCCCGGCGAACCGTCCGAGCCCGCGCGCGCCCTCCACGAAGTAGCGCGTGCAGTACAGGAGTACGAGAGCTCCGATGCCGGTGACCAGCAGCGAGAAGGTGGCGGACAGCGCGTCGAGGCGCATCGCGATGTCGATGCCGAGGGCGGGGATCCACGGGATCTCCTGGGTGGGCGTGGCGCCCGCGAGCACGGCGGGCAGCTGCGCCAGGATCCAGACGAAGGCCGCGGCGGGGACCAGGGCCAGCACCGTGAATGCGCGTCGACCGAGCACCCGGACCAGGCCCGGCGCGGCCAGCGCCGCCACTGCGTGCGCTCCCACCAGCACCAGCACGCCTGCTGCACTCCCAACTGTCGTCCCGACCCGTGGCGGGGCGCATCATTCCGGATTCCCCGTGGTGGTCGCGTGCGGTGACGACGAGGTCACTCCCGCGGGGTCGCGCCGCATCGGTCGTCGGCGAGCGCCGCCCGCACCGCCGCGACGGTCTGCTCCCCGGCCGCCCGCCGTTCCGACCGGTCGATCGCCACCTCGACCACCCGGGTTCCCGGTCGCCCTGTCGGGGCGAGCGCCCCGGTCGGACCCCCGAGCTCGGACGAGACCGCGTGGCGGTGCGGGACGTGGTGCGCGGCGCAGAGCGCGGCGAGGTCCGTGCCGTGCGGGGCCCCGAAGACGCGCTCGAAGGCGGCGGCGAAGCGTGGTGCGCCCTGCTCGAGGGTGGCGAAGATGCCGCCGCCGTCGTCGTTCGCGACCACGACGACGAGCTCCCCGCGCGGCTCCTCCGGCCCGACGAGCAGGCCGTTCGTGTCGTGCAGGAACGTCAGGTCGCCGAGCAGCGCGTAGGTCGGCCCGGGGTGGGCGAGCGCGACGCCCGCGGCGAGTGAGACCGCCCCGTCGATGCCGGAGACGCCCCGCGCCGACAGCACGCTGACGTCGGCCCGCGGCGTCGCCGCGAGCGCCACGTCCCGGATCGGCGCGGAAGCACCCACCACGAGGCACGCCCCCGACGGGAGCGCCGCGACGGTGGCCGCGGCCAGGGCGGGCCCGCTGCCCTCGGCGACGGCGGAGTCGAGCACCTGGAGGGCCCGGTCGTCGGCCTCGGCCCAGGCACGCGCGAAGTCGGCGTCGGGCTTCCAGTCGTCCGGGGGCGGGAGCGCGCCGACCGCCGTCACCGATCCGGCGACGTCGGTCCAGCCCGGCCGGGGGCGCCCGCCCGTCGGGGCCACCGAGGGGACGGCCACGACGGTGACGCACGGATCGGCGAGCAGGCGCGACACGGCGCGGTGCAGCGTCGGGCGGCCGAGGACGACGACCTGCTCGGGGCGCAGGTCCTCGCGCGTCCCGTCCAGCGCCGCCGGGAGCGCCCAGGTGCCGGCGGGCAGCGCGCGCCCGCCCGCGGGGTCCGACCACAGCGGCGACGTCGGCTCGGCGAGCACCGGGACGCCGTCGGGCAGGCGGGTCCCTGCGGGCACGACCTCCCCGCCGTGACCGGCGACGACGAGCGTCCGCGCGCCCGCGCGCAACGCCAGGGGCGCGAGGGTGGAGGCGGGCGGTGCCGCGACGATCCCCGTCCACGGAGCGCCGTCGGGCCGGCCCTCGAGCGCGGGGTCGGAGCTGGTCCGCGGGTCGGCGGCGCCCTGCGGGTCGAGCAGCGGCTCGCGCAGCGGGACGTTGAGCTGGACGGGACCGGGGTCGCCCCCGCTCGTGCCCGCCGCCCGGTCGAGCGCCCGGGCCACGACCGCCCGCCACGAGCGCGCCGCACCGGGGCGGTCCTCCGCCAGCGGCATCACCACCGAGGCGCGGACCGCCTCGCCGTACATCCCGACCTGGTCGATCGTCTGGTTGGCGCCGCTGCCCACGAGCTCGACGGGCCGGTCGGCGCTGACCACGAGCAGGCCCACCCCGCTGCGCGAGGCCTCGAGCACGGCGGGGTGCAGGTTGGCCACCGCGGTGCCCGAGGTGACGACCACCGGCACGATGCGGCCCGACACCGAGCCGAGCCCCACCGCGAGGAACCCAGCGCCGCGCTCGTCGACGCGGACGTGCAGCCGGAGCCGCCCGTCCCGGTCGGCGGCGTAGAGGGCGACGAGCAGCGGCGCGTTGCGCGACCCGGGGCACGCGACGGCATCCGTCACCCCCGCCCGGACCCACTCGTCCACGACGACGTGGGCCTGCGCCGTCGAGGGAATCACCCAACCCACGGTAGTGACGCCGAGGCCGTCGCACCCGCTGGGCAGGGGTGATCCCGGCCCCTGATCACGCACGGCGGCGATGAGCGTCCGCTCGCGGGGTCGAGACCTCCCACGGCGGACCGTGTCCTGAGGACACGGTCTGCCTGCTCGACTCCTCGATGCGCCGGAGGGGTTCGACGCAATGATCACCCACAGGAGCCCCTCGACCCCCGTGCGTCTGCACCACGCACGCGCCGACGTCGGGGAGGCGCGCCGTACGGGTGGTGAAGCACTCGACCGGATGACAACCCATCGAGCGGATCTCCGCCGAATCGGACACCGCGGCCCGTGATCGCGCCGTTCACTGCACCGTGCGCACCGACACGACTCGACTCCAGCCCTCCACGGAGCGGGTCGTCCGGGCGCGGCGGACGCGACGGACAGGCTTCGTCGTGGCCACCGGCGTCCTGACGACCGCCCTGTCCCTCGCGACCCTCGCCCCGGTGGCGACCGCCGAGCCGGGCGTGCCCCCACCGACAGGCCCGCATACGCAGGCCGCCCCGGACGACGAGGGCCCGCAGCGCTGGGCACCCCCGCTGGCCGGGACGTCGACTGGTGTCGCGATCACCGAGGGCACCGCCCGCCTGAGCACCATGCGCGACGGCACCGAGACCGGCCCGGCCGCGCTGCGCGGCGCCGAGCGCCAGGGCCTGCTCGACCTCGGCGCCCACCAGTTCGCGACACCGGTCAACCGGATCGACGCCCCGGTCACCGGCGACGTCCCGCCCGGGTCCCAGGTGGCGGTCGACGTGCGCGGGCAGGACGCCGACGGCCAGTGGAGCGAGTGGCTCCCCGCCGAGCCCGGCTCCCCCGCGGTGCTCCCGGAGCCCACGCGCACCGTGGCCGTGCGCCTCGCGATGCTCGCCCCGACCGGATCGGCCGGCCCGGTGGTGCGCAGCCTCGAGGTCCTCGCCGACGAGGTGCCGACCGGCCCGCGCACGATCGCCCCGCGGGCCAGCTACCGGGTGTTCGCCACCCGCGAGGGCCTCGTCGGCGGCGTCACCGCCAACGGGCACCGGATCACGCCGAACGACCAGTTCGCCGCGCTGCCCTCGCGTCGCGCGCTCTCCCCGAACGGGCGCGGCGACTACAGCGTGCGCGTCTGTGCCGCGGGCGGGCGCTGCGCGACCGTGCCCGTGTGGGACGTCGGGCCCTGGAACACCAAGGACGACTACTGGAACCCGTCGGACCAGCGCCAGCAGTGGAAGGACCTCCCGCAGGGCCGCCCGCAGGCCCAGGCCGCGTTCGAGAACAAGTACAACGGCGGGCGCGACGGCTTCGGCCGCCAGGTGAAGAACCCCGCGGGCATCGACCTCGCCGACGGCACCTTCTACGGCCTCGGCCTGCGCAACAACGCCTTCGTCACCGTCGACTACCTCTGGACCGCGAAGTCCGCGGCGCTGGGCCGGGCAACCACCGCCGGCGCGGGTCCGGTCGTGGAACGGGCGACCCCGGACGCCGCGGCGCCCGACGGCGGGGTGGTCGGCGACGGCGCCCAGGTCGAGGTCCAGTGCCAGGTCGCGGGCAGCTCCGTCACCGGCACCCAGGGCACCAGCAACCTCTGGCTGCGCACCCGACCGGAGCGCTACGTCCCGGCCGCGTGGATCCAGGGCGCGCCGCCGGTGCCGCCCTGCACCTAGCGTCACGTCGGTAAAGTCGCCGGGCGTGGCGACCGTCGGCGAATGGGTGGAGGGCGCGCGTCCCCGCACGCTGCCCACGGCGATCGCCCCCGTGCTCGCGGGCTCCGGGGCGGCTGCAGGGGTCGCCGGATTCGACCCGGTGGCCGCCGCGCTCGCGCTGATCGTCTCGGTGTCCTTCGTGATCGGCGTGAACTTCGCCAACGACTACTCCGACGGCGTCCGCGGCACGGACGACGACCGCGTCGGACCCCTGCGTCTCGTGGGCTCCGGGGTGGCGCAGCCGTACGTGGTCAAGCGCACCGCGCTGCTCTGCCTCGGCCTCGGGGCGCTCGCCGGTGTCGTGCTCTCGCTCTACAGCGGGCACTGGTGGCTGATCGTGGTCGGCGCGGTGTGCCTGCTCGGCGCCTGGTTCTACACCGGGGGCTCGCGCCCGTACGGCTACCGCGGGCTGGGCGAGCTCGCGGTGTTCGTCTTCTTCGGGCCGGTCGCGGTGCTCGGCACCGAGTTCGTGCAGACCGGCCGCGCCAGCGGTCTCGGGATCGGCGCCTCGGTGGGCGTGGGCCTGCTCGCCTGCGCGGTCCTCGTCGCCAACAACCTGCGCGACATCGGGTCCGACGTCGACACCGGCAAGCGCACCCTCGCGGTGGTGCTCGGCGACCGCGACACCCGCGTGCTCTACGCCGCGCTCGTCGTGATCCCGCTCGGCATGACCCTCGTGCTCAGCCTGCGGGCCTGGGGCGCACTGGCCGGTCTCCTCGCGCTGGTCCTGATCGTGCCCGGCCTGCGGCGGGTGCTCGCCGGGTCGACCGGCCGGGACCTGATCCCCGTGCTGCGCGACACCGCGCTCGGGCTGCTGGTGTGGTCCGCCGCGACGGCGCTCGGCCTGGCCCTCACCTAGGCCTCGACCGACGGCTCCTCTCCCGGGGCGTCTCCCCGGAGCTCGGCCCGCAGCTGCTCGCGCCGGGCCCGACGCGACGCCGTCGCCGCGTCCACCTCGGCGGCGAGCCGGGCCCGCAGCCCGCGGAACAGGAACAGCGACAGCGGCAGGGCCACGACGATGGCGATCAGCAGCGACACGAGCAGCGGCAGGCCGGCCACCACGAGCACGCCCGCGATCACGGCGACGACGAGCAGGCGGGCGCCGACGTACAGAGAGGCGGCCAGCGCGACGCCGCCGGGCGAGCCGGTGGCGCCGGAGGGGTTGTCGGCGGTGTCGTCCCGGACGCCCTCGGCGGGCCCGGGAGCGGGATTCGGCGAGGTCACGGCACCAGGGTAGGCGCGCGACAGGTGCCCCGCGCCCGCAGCCGGCGGGCGCCGGAGTCGTCCGTTTCGCCCTTTGTGTTCTCTTTACCTGGATACAAGCGTTCGAGTACGTACGGGGTCCGGTGTCACGATTCGCCGCGTTGTGTCCGCTCCCGCCGTTCGGCGGTCGGGCGGGCACCCGTGGCGACAGGGAAGGTGGAGTGACATGACCATCACTCACGAGGCCGGCGAGCGACTCATGACCCCCGGCGAGGTCGCGGCGATGTTCCGCGTCGACCCGAAGACCGTCACGCGCTGGGCGTCCGCGGGCCGCATCGGCTCCATCCGCACCCCGGGTGGCCACCGCCGCTTCCGCGAGTCCGAGGTCCGCACCCTGCTCGACGGCCTGACCAGCGAGGCGCACCGCTGACCGACGCGACACGACCGGCGGCCGGACGGCCGCCGGTCGGACGCGCCGCGGCGGCGCCGACGGGGATCCACTCCGTCCGACCTGAGCGGGGCGCCCCGTGACACGGCACCCGCTCGTCCCGGGCACCCGACCGTCACCCGACGTGCACCTCGCGCACGTCACGCGGACTTCCGATCCGACCGGTAGCGTGGCGGATGCCCGGTCCGTGGAGCATCCGCGGCCGGTGACGTCGAAGATGCAGGAGGCGTCCGAGTGATCCCGTTCCTCGTGGCCGTGCTTGTCCTGGTCGTCGTGGGGACGTTGCTGTGGAAGGTGATGGCCGCCCAGGCGGCTCAGGCCGGACACGACGGCGGTCCCGGCGGCATGGTCGAGGACGCACCGACCGGCCCCACCCGCCAGGCCTCTCCGCGTCGCCCGCAGCGCCCGGTCGCGCCGGACGACGACCCGGAGTTCCTGCGCTCGCTCGACGAGCGGATCCAGCGCCCCGAGCGCGAGGACCCGCCCTCGGCCTGAGAACCGACCTCCCGCGAGGGGCGTCCCGGTCCGCCGGGGCGCCCCTCGTGACGTCTGTGGGATTCCCTCTATCGGGGGATCATCGGGCGACGCACCCGCGACCCGGCCCGGCCGAAGTCGTCGGCGACGGTGGCCGCGAGCTCGAGCAGCGCCGCCCGAGTGCGCGAGGCGAGCTTGTCCAGCTCGATCTCGGCGCCCTCCTCGAGGTGCGGGTCGAACGGCAGCCGCACGACGGCCCGGCAGCGCGCCGCGAAGTGGTCGGAGACGCGGTCGAGGTCGACGTTGCCCGACGACCGCCGCGCGTAGTTGATGACGGCCACCGACCGGGAGACCAGATCGCGGTAGCCGTGCGCGTCGAGCCAGTCGAGGGTGGCCGACGCGCTGCGCGCCCCGTCGATCGACGCCGACGAGACGATCAGCAGCGAGTCCGCGACGTCGAGGACACCCTTCATCGCGGAGTGCATGAGCCCGGTGCCGCAGTCGGTGAGCACCACGTTGTAGAAGTGCTCGAGCAGCGTCACCGTGCGCCGGTAGTCGACCTCGCTGAACGCCTCGGACACCGCCGGGTCCTGCTCGCTGGCGAGGACCTCCAGGCGGGACGGGCCCTGCGAGGTGTAGGCGCGGACGTCGGAGTACCGCCGCACACGGTTGGCGTCGCGCAGCAGGTGGCGCACGGTGGCCGTGGTCTCGAGCGGGATCTTCTGGCTCAGCGTGCCGCGGTCCGGGTTCGCGTCCACGGCGATCACGCGATCGCCGCGCAACGACGCGAACGTCGACCCGAGCGTCGTCGTCATCGTGGTCTTGCCGACGCCGCCCTTGAGGCTCAGCATCGCGATCTTGTAGCAGCCGTGGAGGGGCTGGTTGACCCGCGCGATCAGCTCGCGGCGCGCGGCGTCCCCGGCGCTCTCCCCCGGGTTGACCAGGCCGCCGCTGCCGACGAACAGCGCACGCCGCCAGCCTGTTTGCGGCGGGCGCTTGCTGGGCCGCAGGAGCTGCGCCGACGAGAGGTCGTAGGTCGCGGGACCGTTCGGGCCCTGCGGCGCGTGGGCACCGCGCCCCGGCGTCGTGAAACGGCCCGAGAGCGGCGTCCGCTCAACCGGCAGGGGGCCCGCGGCGCTGCCGGGGGCCGCGGCGGCAGTGCCGCGCGGGTCGACGCCGGGGTGGCGGGGCTGGGCGGCGTCGCCGCGGGCGGCCTCGGCCGTGTCGACCCGCCGCGTGGTCTCCGGGGAGTCCGCCGGCGCGGCCACGGCCGACGGCTCGGCCGGGGTGCCGTTCGTCGCCGCGGTCTCCGACGACCCGCTCGGCGTCTCGCCCGAGGAGGTCGTGGTGGAGGTCGGCCCTGAGGTCGGCGCTGAGGTCGGCGCTGAGGTCGGCGCTGACGGCGGCGAGGACGACGGGGGCGTCGCCGGCGACTCGTCGTCGTCCCTGGCTTCCATCTGGCGGCCCCTCCCTCGTCGCGTGGCGCGCCAGACCGTATCCCGTCGTGGAGATCCGAACGACCGGAACCGGTCAGCCGACGCCGGCGTACGAGTGCAGGCCCGTGACGACGAGGTTCACGAAGAACAGGTTGAACACCATCACCGCGAAGCCGACCACGTTGATCACCGCGGCGCGGCGGCCCCGCCAGCCGGCGGTGGACCGCGCGTGCAGGTAGCAGGCGTAGACGATCCAGGCGACGAGCGCGGTGGTCTCCTTGGGGTCCCAGCCCCAGTAGCGGCCCCAGGCGGCCTCGGCCCAGATCGCCCCGGTGATCACCGCGAACGTCCAGATCGGGAACGCAAGCGCCGTGGCGCGGTACGCGACGCGGTCGAGCACGTCGGCGCCCGGCAGCCGCGCGGCCCACGCGAGGCGGGTCGGGGTGTTCTCGTGCGCGGCCCGCAGGAGGTACAGGACGCTGCTGACACCGGCGAGCAGCAGGATGCCCGAGGCGATGACGGCGGCGGAGACGTGGATCGCGAGCCAGTACGAGCGCAGCGCGGGGACCACGGGCGCGGTCTGCGTGTAGAGCACCGTGCCGGCCAGGAACATCAGGATGATCACGGGCAGCAGCACGAAGACGCCGAGGCGGCGCAGCTCGGGGCGGCGGTACAGCACGACCAGCCAGGCCCCCACCGCGACCAGGCAGATCGCGGCGGTGAACTCGTACATGTTGCCCCAGGGCACCCGCTGCGCGGCGAACCCGCGGACCACGAGCATCGCCAGGTGCAGGCCGAACCCGAGGACGGTGAGCGAGACCCCCATGCGCCCGAACCGCTCCGCCCGGGAGCGGGGCGGTGCGGCGCCGGCCGGGGCGTCGTTCACGTCGGCGGCCCCCGTCGAGCCACCGCCCACGGCCGCGCCGACGGGCTCCCGCGCGGACTCCTCGGCCCGCGCCGGACGCCGCAGGAGCGCGTGCTCGACGGCGTGCAGGATCATCGCCAGCACGTAGACGCCGAGGGCGGACTCGAACAGCAGGTCGCCGAACTGGCCGAGCTGCGCGTCAACGACCATCGGGGTCCTCCCGGTCCTCCCCGCCGGCGTCCACCGACGGTTCCTGCGTCGCCTCGGGCGGCACGGCCTCCTCGGGGACGGCCGAGTCGGGCATGGCGTGGTCAGGCACGGCGTGGTCGGGTTCCGCCTCGCCCCGCGCGCCCAGCTCGGCCGCGAGCCGCCCGAACTCCTCGCCGTAGCCCGCGCGGTCCGTGCGTGCCAGCCCGCCGAGCGTCACCACCGTACGACCACCTGTCGTAGGTGGCAGTGCGGGGGCCGCGCGCACCCAGAAGCGGCGGCGGCGCACCGTCAGCGACAGCGTCAGGCCCCCGAGCAGCGCGATCGCCGTGATCAGCACCGCCGTCTGCCCCGGGTCGTGCGACACCTGCAGCGACACCCAGTTCTCGACGCCGTCGAAGCGGATGCGGGTGCCGTCGTCGAGCGTGATCTCGCCGCCGGGCTTGATGTTCTCCCGGGCCACCCGCACCAGCCGGCCCTGGTCGACCATGCCCTGGTCCACCGAGAAGATCGACTGCGCGCGGCCGGAGTCGAGCCCCAGGTCGCCGCGCAGCACGTCGACGGCGACCTCGGGGTTGTTCAGCGCCGGGAACACCGACGTCACCAGGCCGCCGCCGGAGGACGTCGGCGCGAACAGACCGGTGATCGCGAGCTGGGAGCGCCGGCGCTGCGCCTCGTCGGTGACCCCCGGCGGGTCGATCTTCGTCGCGCCCTCGGAGAGCAGCGTCGCCTGGTCGACGGGACGCCACTGCACCAGGCCGACGCGCTGCTGGCCGTCGGGGAAGGTCACCGTGAACCGGGGCGCATAGCCGTGCCCGAGCAGGTAGACGCGCTCGCCGTCGACGCGCAGCGGGTCGTTCACCGCGAGGTCGTGGGGCACCCAGGCGTCGGCGCCGCTCTGCACGGCCTCGCCGTCCTGATAGCGGATCGCGGCGTCGAAGGAGTCGGGCTGGCCGTCGGGGCGGAACGTCGCGCGGAAGCCGTCGACGGTCAGGCAGAACGGGTCGAGCCCGGTGCCGTCGACCTGCAGACCGGGGCGGAACGAATCGTAGGCGTAGATCCCGGAGTTGCAGAACTCGCTGCCGTCGGCCATGACGATGACCTGGCCCTCGTAGCCCAGGATCTTGCCGATCGCGATGCCGCCGAGCAGGGCCACGAGGCTGAGGTGGAACACCAGGTTGCCGACCTCGCGCAGCGCGCCCTTCTCCGCCGAGATCGTGCGGACGCCGCCCGGCTCGGAGCGCACCACGATGCGCCAGCCGCGCAGCCGCCGTCGGGCCGCGGCCACGACGGCGTCCGGATCGTCGTCGGAGGTGCTCTGCGCGTGGTGGGGCAGCCGGGCGAGGTTGCGCGGCACGGCGACCGGCTCGACGCGCAGGCTCCGGGCGTGCTCGATCGACCGCGGGACCAGGCAGCCGATGAGCGAGATGAACAGCAGCAGGTAGACCGCCGAGAACCACGGCGTGGCGAAGACGTCGAAGAACCCGAGGTCGTCGAGCACCGGGCCGAGCGAGGGGTTCTGAGCGAGGTAGTCGTCGACGGCGTTGGGGCTCGGGGTGCGCTGGGGCAGCACGGCCCCGGGCAGCGCGGCCACCGCGAGCAGGAACAACAGGATCAGCGCGGTGCGCATGCTGGTCAGGCCGCGCCAGGTGTTGCGGGCCAGCGCGAGCGCGCGCCGGGCGCGACTCGGACCCGAGGGCGGCGGGCCGGCGTCCCCGGCGGGCGCCTTCGGCAGCGTGGTGGTCATCGGTGGCCCTACAGCGGTGTGGAGAAGCCGGCGATGGGACCGCGCAACAGGGCGATGATCTCGGCCCAGAGGCCGGTGGCGAGCAGCAGGCCCACGACGATCATGCCGATGCCGCCGACGACCTGGATGCGCCGGCTGTGGTTCCGCAGCCAGGCCTGCGCCCGCACCGCGCGCCCGGCGCCGAGGGCGATGAGCACGAACGGCACGCCGAGCCCGACGCAGTAGGCGAGCAGCAGCACCACGCCCCGGACGCCGGCGCTCCCCGCGTCGGTGCCGCTGGCCAGGGCGACGACCCCGGCGAGCGTCGGCCCGAGGCACGGCGTCCAACCCAGGCCGAACGTCGCGCCGAGCAGCGGCGCGCCGACCAGCCCGAGCTGCGGCACGCGGTGCGGGCGAGTGTCGCGCTGCAGCGCCGGGACCAGGCCGAGGAAGACCAGGCCCATCGCCACGGTGACGACGCCGCCGATCCGCTGCAGGAGGGCCTCGTTGGCCAGTAGCGCGTCGGCCAGCCAGACGATCGACCCGAGGCCGACGACGAAGACGACGGTGAAGCCGAGCACGAACAGGCACGCCGCCCCGGCGACCCGCCAGCGGCGCAGCCGGCGCGGGGTCGCGGTGGCCACCGGGAGCTCGCCGGTGACCGCGGCCCGGCGCTCGGCGGCCTGCGCCTTCACCTCGTCCTCGGTCACCGCCGGCGCGTCGGCGCCGACCAGGCCGGCGAGGTACGCGAGGTAGCCCGGCACCAGCGGCACGACGCACGGCGACGCGAAGCTGACCGCGCCGGCCGCCACGGACAGCAGCACGGCGAGCAGGACGGGGCCGGACGTGGCCACCTCGGTCAGGTTCATGGCGGCTCCAGGGTAGGACGCCCCGGTCGGACGCGCGTGTGGACGGGGACCCATCTCCGACGATGTGTCGTAGATCGTGCCGTCGGCGCGGGACGCCGGGGCGCTCCCCCCAGCGGGATGCTTCGGGAACCGAAGCGTTCGCGGTAATTCGGTGGCGCCGCCGGAGGGGTCCCTCCTACCGTCCTCGCCGTGGACATCGACTCCTGAGGCGTCCGGACCGTTCCGGTCCCCCGCCCGTCCGCTGCCCCTCCCGCCGTCCGGCGCAGTGCCTCGCACCCCGGGCGTGATCAGGCAGTCCTCACGGTCGATGTCGATCTCCGTCGTGACCGTGACGGCTCGCTGATCTCCCGGCACCCGGCGGCGTCCGCCCGCACACCCCCCAGGAGGTCCCCATGCGAACCACCCCGTCCCCACAGGCCCCGTCCGCGCCGCAGCCGGCCAACCGCGCCGAGCGACGGGCCGCCGCCCGCGGCCGCTCGGCCGGCGGGGGCAGCACCCGCACGGCGCCGCGCGCCACCGGCCCGCGCGAGCACACCACGCCCGCGCATGCCCGCGCCGACTTCGCCGCCCGCCGCCGCGGGTGAGACAGCGGGTGACCAGGCGGCTGACGACCGGGCCGGACGGTCCGCTCGTCAGCCGTGGGCGCCGGGGTGCTGCTGCTGCGGGAACTGCTGCGGAGGCGGCCCCGACCCCGCGGGCGGGAGCTGCGTCAGCTGCTCGGCCGCGACCTTGTCGACGGTCATCTGGAACCCGCACGCCGTGCACTGCGTCGCGTAGCGCGTGCGGACCGGGAAGAGCGGGATGAAGAAGAGCGTGAACTTCGTGACCAGCTTCAGGACGGCGTTCGCCGCCGACCGGTGACAGTTCGCGCAGGTCAGTAGCACCATCGCGAGCTGCTGCACCGCGCGGCGCGTCCCAAAGATGATCACATCGGCTCCTCGGCGTCGATACGTGCGGCGTCAGCTGGCGGGGGCGGGTTCGGCAGCGATGCGATCGACCACGGGCTGCAGGTCCGAGGCCAGGACGGCGGTGAGGAACACCGCCGCCACGCGGTGGGAGCGGTCGAGCACGATCGTCGACGGCACCGCGTTGCGCGGGTAGCCGCGCAGCACGAGCAGGGAGCGACCCGGCGGGTCGAAGATCGACGGGTAGACGACGCCGCGGTCGCGGACGAAGTCGGCGGCGGCGTCGCGCTGGTCGCGGACGTCGATCCCGAGGAACTGCACCCCGCGCGGCGCGGACGCCTCGGCGACCTGGTCGAGGGCGGGCGCCTCGGCGCGGCAGGGCCCGCACCACGATCCCCAGACGTTGAGCACCACGACCTGGCCGCGGTAGGCCTCGGTGGACAGCTCCCGGCCGGGCTCGAGCAGGCTCTCGCCGCCGAGGGCGGGCAGGACGCCCCGGGTCTCGGGCGGGTCGTAGGTGACGGTCGTGCGCCCGCCGGTGCCGCCGAAGACGAACCCCCCGTCCGACGGCGACGACGAGCACCCGGCGAGCACGAGCAGGCCCACGAGCAGGAGCAGGACGGCACGCACTCAGGCGCCCGTCGCCGTCGGGTCCGAGACGCCGCCGGGCTCGGCGTAGGCGATGTCGGCGAGGCTCTCGTCGTCGAAGACGAAGCTGGTCACCGACCCCAGCGAACACTGCCGGTGCCTCGGGTTGTGCCACAGGCGCTCGCCGGACAGGAAGCGGCGCAGGGTCCAGATGGGCAGCTGGTGCGTCACGCAGACCGCCTCGTGCCCCGCGGCGAGCGCCCGCGCGCGGTGGGCGGCGCCGAGCATCCGGTGCGCGATCTCGAGGTACGGCTCGCCCCACGACGGCGTGAACGGGTTGCGCAGCAACGGCCAGTACTCCGGCTTGCGCAGCGCGCCGTCGCCGACCCCGACGTTCAGGCCCTCGAAGGCGTTGCCGGCCTCGATCAGCCGGTCCTCGGTGATCGGCTCCACCCCGAGCTTCTCGGCGATCGGCACCGCGGTCTCCTGCGCCCGCTGCATCGGGGAGACGAGCAGCGCGGTGACGTCGACGCCGGCCAGGTGCTCGGCGGCCCGGCGCGCCTGCTCGCGTCCGGTGTCCGAGAGCCCGTAGCCGGGCAGGCGGCCGTAGAGGATGCCCTCGGGGTTGTGGACCTCGCCGTGTCGGACCAGGTGGACGGTCGTGCGCAGCGGGCTCATGGTGCCGTCGCCGCGGCCGCCGCGCGCGCCGCGGCGGGCAGCGCGTCGGCGATCACCGAGAACGCGTCGTCGTCGAGGGCCGCGGAGATGAAGCACGCCTCGAAAACGCTCGGCGGCCAGTACACCCCGGCGTCGAGCAGGGTGTGGAAGAACGGTGGGAAGCGCCAGGTCTCGGCGGCCTTCATGTCGTCGTAGTTCCGGCCCACCTCGTCGGCGAAGCGGACCGACACCAGCGAGCCCGCCCGTTGCATCGTGTGCACGACCCCGGCCGCGGAGAGCGCGTCGGTGACCAGGCCGTGCAGGCGGTCGGCGTTCGCGTCCAGCGCCGTGTAGACCTCGGGCGTCGCGTGGCGCAGCGTCGTGAGCCCGGCCGCGACCGCGACCGGGTTCCCGGCCAGCGTCCCGGCCTGGTAGACGGGGCCGGCGGGTGCGAGGTGGCCCATCACGTCGGCGCGGCCGCCGAACGCGGCGGCGGGCAGGCCGCCGGACATGACCTTCCCGAAGCAGTAGAGGTCGCCGGCGACGCCCTCGAGGCCGTACCACCCGGACGCCGAGACCCGGAAGCCGGTCATCACCTCGTCGATCACCAGCAGCGCGCCGTGGGCCTGGCAG
This sequence comes from Actinomycetospora chibensis, assembly GCF_028737215.1. Lineage (GTDB taxonomy): Bacteria > Actinomycetota > Actinomycetes > Mycobacteriales > Pseudonocardiaceae > Actinomycetospora > Actinomycetospora chibensis. The sequence goes on from NZ_JAQZAM010000014.1 coordinate 160,545, forward strand.
AGCCGCTTGAGCCCGGCGTTGAAGCCGTCGGCGGGGGCGACCGCGCCCATGTTGCCCGCGGCCGCCTCGGTGATCACGCAGGCGATCTCGGGGCCACGCTCGGCGAACACGGCGGCGACGGCGTCGAGGTCGTTGTAGGGCAGCACGACGGTGTCGGTCGCCTGGGCGCCGGTGACGCCCGGCGACGAGGGGAGCCCGAACGTCGCGACACCCGAGCCCGCCTCGGCGAGCAGCGCGTCGACGTGACCGTGGTAGCAGCCGGCGAACTTGACCACCACGCTGCGCCCGGTGAACCCGCGGGCCAGCCGCACCGCGCTCATCGTCGCCTCGGTGCCGGAGTTGACCAGGCGCACCTGCGCGACGGGCTCGACGCGCCGCACGAGCTCCTCGGCGAGGTCGACCTCGCCGATCGTCGGCGTCCCGAACGACAGCCCGGCGGTCGCGGCCTCGCGCACCGCCTCGACCACGGCGGGGTGCGCGTGCCCGAGGATCATCGGGCCCCAGGAACTGACCAGGTCGACGTAGCGGTTCCCGTCGGCGTCGGTGAGCCAGGGCCCGGAGCCGGCCACCATGAACCGCGGGGTGCCGCCCACCGACCGGAACGCGCGGACCGGGGAGTTCACCCCGCCCGGCACCACCTGCTCGGCGCGCGCGAAGAGGTCCGCGCTGCGCCCGACGTCGGACGTCCCGGGGCTCGTCATCGCTGTGCGGGTCACGGCGCCAGTCTCCCAGCCGCCGGGACCTCGGGCCCGCCAGGCCCGTCAGGCCGGGAGCGACTCCAGCGGCGGGGGCGCGAGCGCGGTGACCGCGCGGCCGACCGCCTCGCACGACGGGCCGGCGACCTCGATCGAGTAGGCGACGGCGTCCCAGCCCACGAAGGTCCGGCAGGGACCGTCGTCCTCGGTCTGCACCAGGGGGCCGAGTCGCCCCCCGCCCGGCGCGTTCCAGGCCGCCGCGCCGCCCGACTGCGCGCCGCGCGCGTTCGCCTCGGTGCTCACGTCGCCCGCGGTGTTCCACCGCGTGTAGCTCACGGTGGTGCCCTCGGGACCGGCGCAGCCGCGCACCTGCTTCGGCGTGACCCCCGACGTCCCCGCGGTGGGCGTGCCCGGGTTGCACCCGGGCCGGATCGCCCCGGGGAAGACCCGCTCGGGCGCCCGCAGGTCCTCGGTGGTGGGCAGGCCGGTCGCGTTCAGGCTCGCGGTGACGTCGGCGCACCGGTCGTTGGTCACGTAGGCCTGCACCATCTGCGAGAGGCCGGTGTACGAGGCCACCGTCGTGCACTGCCCCTGGACGAGGGTCTGGTAGTAGGGGCCCTGGGTGATGCCGTCGATCGTCCAGGTGCGGATGCCGTCGGTCGAGGGCGAGGTCTCGTACGACGCGACGCGCGTCTGGGCGTCCTGCGCGGTCGGCCAGTCGATGTAGGCGATGGCCGCGACCCCGCGCTCGCACTGCAGGACGCTCTGCGGCCGAACGCCCGTCGCCAGCTGGTAGGCGGTGGCGTCGCCCGGCAGGCAGCCCGGGCGCGCGCTGTCGGTGAACGTCTGCGACAGCGGCGCGGCCTCCCCGAGCGCGAGGGTGGCCGGCGCGGTGCCGCCGCGGTCGAGGACGACGAGCGCGGTGACGACGATGGCGGCGATCAGCACGACGGCCACCGCGACCAGGCCGATGACCAGGCCCCGACGGCGGGGCCTGCCCGTGGCGGCGGGCGGACGGGACCGCCCGGGCGGGCCGGCGGGCGTCGTCGGCGACCAGGGGCCCGACGGAGGCGGACCGGAGGCGTGGGGCCCGCTGTCCCAGCGGATGGCCGGGCCGCCGGCGGGCGCGTACGGGCCCTGCCCGTAGGCCGGGTAGGACGGCGGAGCGGCGGGTCCGACCCAGGTCTCGCGGTGGTGCTCGGGGCCGTGCGGGGGGACCCTCGACGGTCCCCCGGGCCGCAGGGGCGGGCCGTCCGGACGGCGGCCGCCCGGCGGGTCCGGGATCGGGGCGGGGGCACGTCCGTCGAGGGCGGCCCGGGCCGCGGCCGCGAGCTCGCCGGCGTCGGCGAAGCGCTCGCCCGGCCTCTTCGCCAGCCCCCGCAGGACGACGGCGTCGAGCGCGGGCGGCAGCCCCGGACGCCGGGTCGAGGGCGGCTGGGGGTCGACGTTGAGGTGCTGGTGGAGCATCGCCGGCATGTCCCCGTCGAACGGGGGCCGCCCGACGAGGATCTCGTAGAGCACGACGGCCAGCGCGTAGACGTCGGCGCGCCGGTCGACCGCCGCGCCCTCGAACTGCTCGGGCGCCATGTAGGCCAGCGTGCCCAGCGTCGTGCCCGCCTCCGTGAGCGCCCGCCCGCCCGTCGTGCCCTGGCCGAGCCGGACGATGCCGAAGTCGACGAGGTGCACGAAGTCCCGTCCGTGCGCCGTGGTCACCAGGACGTTGCCCGGCTTGACGTCGCGGTGGACGAGGTCGTGCGCGTGGGCGTCGTCGAGGGCGTCCGCGAGCTGCTCGACGAGGCCGGCGGCGCGCACCGGGTCGAGCGGGCCCTCCTCGCGCAGCAGCCGGGCGAGGTCGCGGCCCTCGACGAGGCGCATGTCGAGGTAGAGGCGTCCGTCGATGACGCCGAAGTCGTGGATCGGGACCACGTGCGGCGAGGACAGGCGGGCCGCCGTGCGGCACTCGCGCTCGAACCGCTCGCGGATCTCCGGGTCGTCCGCGAGATCCGGGGCCAGGCGTTTGAGGGCGACCTCGCGGTCGCGCCGCGTGTCGTACGCCCGGTGCACCTCGCGCATGCCGCCGCGCCCGAGACGGCTGGTCAGACGGTAGGGACCGAACATCTCGGCCGACCCGTCGGCGGGGCCCGTCGTCCCGGCGCCGGGTCCCGACGAGCCCGTCATGTCGATCTCCCCCCGGGGCGGCGGAGGGTGGTCGCCCGCGGCCCGGACGGGAGAATACGACGCAGATCACCGCGAAGGCGATCACGAACGGCGATCGGATCCCGGCGAGGTCGTGGCGTGGTCGGCGTCCTCCGCCTCGGCCGGGTGAGCGGGAACCTCGTCCGGGTCGGGAGCGTCGGTGGACGTCGGGGTGGACGTCGGGGTGGACGTCGGGGTGGACGTCGGGGTGGACGTCGGTGCCGCCGTGTCGGCGGGTGCCCGGGCGGCCCGGAGCGCGGGCACCGCGGCGAGCGCCGTCAGCACCGCCGCGACCCCGGCGGCCGTGCCCGCGAGCAGGAGGCCGCCGACGAGGTGCAGCTGGCGGATGGGAGTGACGAGCAGGCCGCCGGTGGTCTCGCGGACGTCCACCCCGGCCACGAGCAGCACGACCGCCGCGACGGCGAGCACCACCGTCGTCGCGACGAGCAGGACGGCGCGCCTCACGACGACGCCCGCGCCCGCAGCAGGTCGCCGATCGCCTGCCGGAGCGCGGCGCCGTCGCGGGCCCAGGCCACCGCCCGGGTGCCGTCGCTCAGGCGCAGGACGACGGGCGTCAGCCGGCGGGGCACCACCGGGCCGTCGCCGAGGACCCGCAGGCCGTGGTGGTCCTCGTCGGCGGCCCGCAGCGACGTCACCTGGGACATCGGCAGGCGGGTGCTGCCCTGGACCAGCGTCGACGGGGTGAGCTCCACCCGCAGGAAGCGCCGCCTGCTGCGGACGAGCACGAGCGTGTAGAGGAACACCAGCAGGCCGACGCCGAGCCAGAGCGCGAACGACGGCCCGCCGGGGGCGAGGCTCTCGAGCCCGATCCCGGCCGCCGCGAGCACCGGGCCGAACAGCAGCACCCAGGGCCGCGACCCGGTCTCGGCGTACAGGACCGGTTCGTCGGTCGTGCCGGCGGCCGGGTCCGCGCCGGTCACCGGAACCGGCCGAACCACGCGCGGGCCGCGGGCAGGTGGAGCAGCACCGCCCCGGCGACGAACGCGACGAACCACGCCCCGCCCACCCCGAGGAACGTGACCTGCACCAGGCCGACCGCGGCGAGGACCACGCCGACGGCGGTGAGGACGGTCCGCGCGCGCCGGGAACCGCGCCCGGCCCGGCGGGCCGCGACGATCGTGCCGACGCCCCCCGCGGCCAGCACCACCATGGCGGCGACCACGGCGGCCGGGCCGGTGCCGGGGTCGGCCGTGCCGAACGCGAGGCCCAATCCGAACAGCAGGGCGGTGCCGATCATCAGGACGCCGAGCACGATCCACAGCACGACGGCGGCGGTGACCAGCCCGGGGCGTCCGGGCTCCTCCTCGGGCGGGGTGAGGTCCCGCTCCGCGTCGGACCGCGCGTGGTCGGTCACCGTCACCGGTCCAGCCAGGCGGTGGCCTCGGTGGCCCAGTAGGTCAGGACGATGTCGGCGCCGGCGCGACGGATGCCGGTGAGCGTCTCGACGATCGTGCGCTCGCGATCGAGCCAGCCGCGCTCGACGGCGGCCGAGATCATCGCGTACTCCCCCGAGACCTGGTACGCGGCGACCGGGACGTCGGACGAGTCGGCGACCCGGCGCAGGACGTCGAGGTAGGCCATGGCCGGCTTGACCATCACCATGTCGGCGCCCTCGTCGAGGTCGAGCGCCGCCTCGCGCCCCGCCTCGCGGGCGTTGGCCGGGTCCTGCTGATAGGTGCGGCGGTCGCCCTGGAGCTGCGAGTCGACGGCCTCGCGGAACGGGCCGTAGAACGCGCTGGCGTACTTCGCGGAGTAGGCGAGGATCGCGGTGTCGCGGTGGCCCGCCTCGTCGAGCGCGGACCGGATCACGCCGACCTGGCCGTCCATCATCCCGCTGGGCGCGACGACGTGGGCGCCGGCGTCGGCCTGTGCGACGGCCATCTGCCCGTAGATCGGCAGCGTGGCGTCGTTGTCCACCCGGCCCTCGTCGTCGAGCACACCGCAGTGGCCGTGGTCGGTGAACTCGTCGAGGCAGGTGTCGGCCATGACCGGCAACGCGTCCCCGACCTCGGCCCGCACGTCGCGCAGCGCGACGTTGAGGACGCCCTCGGGGTCGGTGCCCCCGGACCCGACGGCGTCGTGCCGGGCCGGCACGCCGAACAGCATGATCCCGCCGAGACCGGCCGCCGCCGCCTCGGCGGCCGCCTTGCGCAGCGAGTCACGGGTGTGCTGGACGACCCCGGGCATCGACGAGATCGGGCGCGGGGCGTCCAGGCCCTCGGCGACGAACACGGGTAGGACGAGGTGCCGCGGGCGCACGTCGGTCTCGGCGACGAGCCGGCGCAGGCCGGGCGTGGCCCGGAGCCGGCGGGGACGGTCGGTGGGGAACACGGCGGTTTGTCCTCCGGACGTGTGAGTGCTTTCCCGTGCTCCGGCACGGGAAAGCACTCACGAGCGCGTCAGCGCAAAGCTAGCGCTTGCGGGCCTTCGTCTTGCGGGGCGGGGGCAGGGCGCCCTCCGCCCGCAGCTTGTTGGCGTGCGACGCCAGCGCCTCGACCAGGGACGGCACGTCCGCGGTGTCGGGCTTCACGTCGACGCGCAGCCCGAACTCGACCGCGGTCTCCGCGGTCTTCGGGCCGATGCAGGCGACGATCGTGCGGGCGTGCGGCTTGCCGGCGATGCCGACGAGGTTCCGCACCGTCGACGACGAGGTGAAGCACACCGCGTCGAAGCCACCCGTCTTGATCGCCTCGCGGACCGGCGCGGGCGGCGGCGCCGCCCGGACGGTGCGGTACGCGGTGATGTCGTCGATCTCCCAGCCGCGCTGCTGCAGGCCCTCGGCCAGGGTCTCGGTGGCGATGTCGGCCCGCGGGAGCAGGACGCGGTCCACCGGGTCGAGGACGTCGTCGTGCGGCGGGAACACGTCGAGCAGGCCCTCGGAGGACTGCTCGGTCTCGTCGCCCGGCACCAGCTCGGGGTGCACGCCGAACGAGCGCACGACGTCGGCCGTGGCCTCGCCGACGCAGGCGATCCGGACGCCGGAGAACGCGCGGGCGTCGAGCCCGAACTCGCCGAACTTCTCCCACACGGCGCGCACCGCGTTCGCGGAGGTGAACACGACCCACTGGTAGCGCCCGTCGACCAGGCCCTTGACCGCGCGCTCCATCTGCGCCGGGCTCCGCGGGGGCTCCACCGCGATGGTGGGCACCTCCTCGGGCACCGCGCCGTGCACACGCAGACGGTCGCTCATCGCGCCCGCCTGGTCCTTGGTGCGCGGCACGAGCACGCGCCAGCCGTAGAGGGCGCGCGACTCCCACCAGGAGAGGGTGGCGCGGTCGGTGACGGCGTCGCCGAGGGTCACGACGAGCGGGCCCTCGAGCTCCGCGCCGTCGGCGGCGAGCTTGTCGAGGCTCGTCTCGACGGTGCGCTGCCGGGAGCCGGTGCCGCCCGCGGTGACGAGGGCGGGGGTGCCGGGCTTCCAGCCGTTCTCGACGAGGCGGGCCGACGCGCCGGCGAGCTCGGCCGCGGTGGCCTGCAGGACCAGCGGGCCGGGGGCCACGGCGAGGGCGGCGTAGTCGATGGCCTCGCCCGCGGTGATGTCCACCGAGGTGTGGGCCGGGCCCAGGGCGACGCCCGCGTAGGTCGGCACCGCGGTGTCGGCGGGCATGCCCGGCACGACGTCGAACGGCACGCCGGCCGCCGCGACGGCCCGGACCTCGCTGACGATGTCGGGACGCACCAGCGGGTCGCCGACGACCAGGCGCACGACGGAGGCGCCGCTGCGGGCCTCGCCGACGACGGTCTCCGCCAGCGTGGCGGGGTCGGCGGGCGCGGGCCCGCTCGTGGCGGCGGGATCGTCGGCGGCGAAGCCGGGCGCGACCACGGCGTCGGTGGCCGGTCCGCCGGTCGCCGGGTCGTCGGCGAGCCCGACCGGGCGGACCGTCGTCGTCGAGGGCAGCAGGCCGAGGACGTCCGCGGGCACGCCGCGGTCGGCCACGACGAGTGTGGCCGCGGCGAGGGCGTCGCGGGCGCGCACGGTCAGCAGACCCGGGTCTCCGGGTCCACTGCCGACGAAGGCGACCCGGCCGGCGGTCGTCGAGGGTGCTGTCATGTCTTCCGATCCCATCGTGGTGTTCAGGAGGCGGGCGCGGGCCCCGAGGGCCCCGTCGGCTCCGCCCCGTCGGCGAGCAGTTCCTCGGCCAGTGCGCGACCGATCTGCTCGGCGTCCTCGGTCTCTCCGGTCGCGGACCCGCGCACGAGTGCGCCGTCCGCCGTGGTGGCCACCGCACGCAGCGACAGCCGTACGACGACATGGCCGTCGTCGTCGAGGTCCTCGACGACCTCGGCGAGCGCCCCGATCGGGGCGCTGCAGGGTGAACCCAGCGCGCTGAGCACGGCGCGCTCGGCGGCCACGGCCACCGCGACGCCCTCGTCGTGCAGGGTGGTGCGCAGCAGGTGCTCGAGCGCCGCGTCCTCCGAGCGGCACTCGCAGGCCAGAGCACCCTGGGCGGGCGCGGGCAGCACCTGGAGGGGGTCGAGCACCTCGGTGACCTCGCCGACCCGCCCGAGACGGGCCAGTCCGGCGCGGGCGAGCACGACCCCGTCGAGCTCGCCCCGGGTCACCTTGGCGATCCGGGTGTCGACGTTGCCCCGGATCGGCACGAGCTCGAGGCCGAGCCCGAGCGCGCGGATCTGCGCGACCCGCCGCGGCGAGCCGGTGCCGACCACCGCGCCGGGCGGCAGCTCCCCGAGCACCATCCCGTCGCGGGCCACGAGGGCGTCGCGGGGGTCCTCGCGGGCCGGTACGGCGGCCAGCGTGAGGCCCGGCACCGCGGCGGTCGGCAAGTCCTTGTAGGAGTGCACCGCGACGTCGATCTCGTCGGCGAGCAGTGCGTCGCGCAGTGCGGTGACGAACACTCCGACGCCGTCCATCGCGATCGGCGTGCCCGCCGCCTGGCTGCGGTCGCCGTCGGTGGAGATCGTGACGACCTCGACCGTGGCGCCGGCGTCGGTGAGCGCCGAGGCGACGATGTCGGTCTGGGTGCGCGCGAGCAGGCTCGCCCGTGTGCCGATCCGGATCGTGCGCGCGTCGTTGCCCGTCAATGGCGGCGCGTCCGTGGCGTCGGCGGTCATCGCCGCCCCCCGGGAGCCCGGGTGTCGACGGCCAGCGCCTGGTCGACCTCGTCGCCGGGCTCGACGCTGGTGGTCAGGGTGCTCGACTCGGTGGCGGCCAGCACCGCGGGCGTCTGCGGGTCGAGCTCGAACAGCTCGCGCAGCGCCTCGGCGTAGGTGTCGCCGCCCGGGGACTGCGCGAGGCGCTTGACCTGCACCGTCGGGGTGTGGAGCAGCTTGTCGACGACGCGGCGCACGGTCTGCGCGACCTCGGAGCGGGAGCGCTCGTCGAGGTCCGGCGTGCGGCCGTCGAGACGCAGGAGCTCGGCGTCGACGACCTCCGCGGCGCGCCGGCGCAGGGCGGTGACCGTCGGGGTGACCTCGGCCGTGCGCTGCGCGGCGAAGTAGGCGCGCACCTCCTCGGCGACGACCGTGCGTGCCTCCTCCACGGCGATCCCGGCGCTCGCCGAGCGCAGCCGCTCGCCGAGGGCGGCGAGGTCGACGACGGTGACGCCCTCGATCTCGGCGACGCGGGGGTCGACATCGCGGGGCAGGCCCAGGTCGCAGAGGACGAGCGGGGCGGCGCCCGTGTCGCGGCCCGCCAGCCCACGGCGCACGTCGTCCTCGCCGACCACGGTGCCGACGGCGCCGGTGCAGGCCACGACGAGGTCGGCGGCGGCGATCTCGGCGGCCAGCGCGTCGAGCCCGACGGCGCGGGCGGTGGCACCCTCGGCGCGCAGGGCCACCGCGAGGCGCTCGGCGTTGGCCTCCGAGCGGTTGGCCAGCACGAGGTCGTCGACGCCGCCGCGGCGCAGGTGCGCGGCCGTCAGGGCGCCCATGGACCCGGCGCCGACCACGAGCGCGCGACGCCCGGCCAGTCCCCGCAGGGCGGCCTCGGCGTCGGAGAGGGCCTCGGAGACCACCGAGGCGCCCGCCGCGTCGATCCCGGTCTCGGCGTGGGCACGCTTGCCGACCCGCAGCGCCTGCTGGGCCAGCTCGTGCAGCACCCGGCCCGCCGAGCCGAGCTCGCGGGCGTCGGCGTAGGAGGCGCGGAGCTGGCCGAGGATCTGCGCCTCGCCCACGACCATCGAGTCGAGGCCCGCGGCCACCGAGAACAGGTGCTCCACCGCCGAGCCCGCGTAGTGCACGTAGAGGTGGTCGGTGAGGTCGGAGACCTCGGCGTGCGCGTGGCGGGCCAGCACGGTCGAGACCTCGGTGAGGCCGCCGTGGAAGGTCTCGACCACCGCGTAGATCTCCACGCGGTTGCAGGTGGAGACCAGCATCGCCTCGGTGACGTGCTCGCCGGTGAGGAGCTCGTCGAGCACCTTGCGGGTGTCCTCGGGCGACACGGCGACGCGCTCGAGCACCGGCACCTCGGCGGTGCGGTGCGAGACGCCGACCAGGAGCAGGCTCATCGGGAGAACACCTCTCGCGGGGTCGGTCGCGACGGGGCGGCGGGACCGGCCGCGGGCACCGTGCCGTGCCGGCGCGCCACGTGGAACGACAGGACCTGCATCTCCACCGCCAGGTCGACCTTGCGCACCTCGACCCCGGCCGGCACCGAGAGCACCGTGGGCGCGAAGTTGAGGATGCTGCGCACGCCCGCGGACACGAGGTGGTCGCAGACGCGCTGCGCGGCCTCCGCCGGCGTGGCCACCACGCCGATCGTGACCCCGCGCGCGGCACACACGACGTCGATGGCGTCGGCGTGCTGCACCTCGACGCCGTCGATGACGGTGCCGACGAGCGCCGGGTCGACGTCGAAGAGGGCCGCGACCGGGAAGCCGCGCTGGGCGAAGCCGCCGTAGCGGGCGAGCGCGTGCCCGAGGTTGCCGACCCCGACGAGCGCGACGGCGTGCGGGCTGTCCAGCCCGAGCGTCGCCTCGACCTCGGCGGTCAGACGGGAGACGTCGTACCCGACGCCCCGGACACCGGAGGAGCCGATGAGGGAGAGGTCCTTGCGGAGCTTCGCGGAGTTCACCCCGGCCGCCGCGGCGAGCTCCTCACTGGACACGGTGCCGCGGCCGTCGGCGAGCAGGGAGGTGAGGACGCGCAGGTAGACGGCCAGGCGGGCCACCGTCGCCTCGGGCACCGGGCGGGAGGCGGACTCCTCGCCACCGTCGGCGTCCGGTGCGAGGTCCACCCCGGGCGGTCGGCTCGAGGGCACCGCGCGCCGAGCGGGCCGGGTGCCGCGGTCGACCGTCACTTCCGGGCGCCTCCTGTCATGCCTGCATCACCACGCCGTCGCGGGGTTCCCGCACCCGCGGCCGTGCACCACGCGGACGTCCCTGGATCGGATCCAGAGCAACGCTAGCGCTCGTGAACGCACGCACAAAATCGCCGCGGGCCCTCCGGCCGTGGGCTCGACCACCCTCCGCGCCGGCGCGGACCCGCGCCGTGTCGTGTCGACCGGCGGAGGCCTCCAGTCTGCCAGTCGGCGCTCCGCGACGCGTCGTCCACACCGGCCTGGAGCAGCACGGGGCGGTACTCGGCCGTCCCGGTGCGCCGTCCGGCCCCGTTCGGGTCAGACCGTCAGGGCGTCCGGGCCGAGCGCTCCGGCGGTGGGGTCCGTGGGTGCGGTGGGCGGCCGCCCGAGCAGGAAGTCCGCCGTCGCGCCGTGCATCGCGGAGACGGGCGCGACGCCCGCCGCGAGGGCGACCGTCGACGTCCCGGTGGCGCTGCCGGCGATCGCGGTGATGGTGGCGGTGACGGACGCGGTGACGTCCGCGGCGAGTCCCAGCAGGTCGACGGGGGCGACGGCGGCCACGAGGCGGCCGCGCAGCGCGGGCTCGACGGTGAGGGGATAGCCGTCGATCGGGGGCCGCCCGGCGTTCGTCAGCAGCCGGTTCCACGCCTCGGCGTGCGCGGTGTGCTGGGCCGCGGCCCCGGACAGGAAGGCCGTCACCACCCCCGGCACGGAGCCGTACCGACCCTGGCCCGCGCCGGTGCCGGCCTGGCCGAGGAGATCGCCCGCGAGGCCGGAGAGCGCGGCGGCGACGGCCATGAGAGCCGCGTCACCCTCGTACACGGGGGCCGGCGCGGTGGTCGTGGTGCTCGGCGGCGGCGGCGGCGTGCCCGCCGGGGCGGGGGTCCCGGGCGGCGCGGTGTTCGTGCAGGCGGCCAGCGCGGCCGCGCCCGAGAGCGCGCCCAGCCCGAGCAGGAAGCGACGCCGCGTCGTGCCGGGCCCGGTCATCCCAGGGCCCCCTCGATCGCCGGCGACGCCTTCTCCGTGGGGAAGAGGACGTCGGGGAAGCCGACGGTGCCCGCCCCGGGCGGCAGCGCGACCAGGTCCGGGGGCACGGCGACCAGGTCGGCGCGCCCCGTCGAGAGCAGCGCGCCCAGCGTCAGCAGCAGGGCCTTGCGTCGGGCGGCGGCCGTCGCGTGCCCCAGGACCGTGCCCCGCACGTCGGGGGACGAGAGGTCGACGACGTCGGCGACGAGGGTCTGGGCGAGGACGTCCTCGAGGGTCAGCAGGAGACCGACGACGTCCCCCGGCCCGCGCACCGTCGGCAGGGCCTGTTCCACCACCGCGGCGTACTTCGCGTTCGCCGAGGTCTGCACCCGCCCCCCGGCGGTGCGGGTGGCCCGGGCGAGGTCGGTGCGTGCGCGGTCCAGCTCCTGCACCGCGGTGGCCAGGAGGGCGCGGACCGGCGCGAGCGCGGTGCCGCCGCCGGCGTACGGCAGTCGCTGCAGGCGTGTGTAGGTGTCGGAGGTGAGCTCCACCAGCGACGAGGCGGTCTGCAGGGTGGGCACGTCCGCGGCCGTCGGCGCCGTCACGGCACGTCCCCGCCCGTGAGGGCACGGACCAGGTCGTCCGGCTCGATCCGCCACGAACCGATCTCGACGCCGTCGACGAGCGTGACGGGGATGCGGTCGCCGTACTCGGCGCGCCACTCGGAGTCGGTGTCCGCGGCGTCGACGTCGACGACGACGTGCTCCTCGCCGACCCGCGCGCCGATCTCCCGCACCACGCCCTCCATCCGGTCGCAGGTCCGGCAGTCCGCCCGCACGAGCACGACGATCCGGGGGGTCTCCACGTCCGATCCCGCGTCCGGGCCCGAGTCCGAGGAGGCGCCCGACCCGCCGGGTCGACCGCCCGCCGCACCGCCCACCGACACGGTCGCCCGCTCGTCGGACCGTTCGTCCGCCACCGGCTCGTCGCCTCCCTCCGGGGCCCTCGCCTCGCACCGCCCCTGCCTCGCCCGGCGGCAGTCTCCCACGGTGCCGTGACCTCCACGCTAAGCCCCACGACGACGCCGAACGGCCGCTCATCGCACCGTTGCTGCAGGTCGGAGAGGGTCACCCCTGCCGTGGGCGCGCCGGTGTCAGGGGCCGTCGCGCCGCACGTATGCTCCCGCGACGAGGCCTCCTCACCGGGGGAACCGGTCGGGAAACGTCGATCGAGGGAGAGGGCATGTCCGACGCTGCCGGTCGTCACGACCCGGCGCGCGCGCACGCTCTCGGGGCCTCCGGCCTCCCGTCCCCGCCCGGAGCAACGTGAGGCGCGCGGCACCCGATCCCGCCGACGAGCCCGGCGCCGGCCGCCCCCCGGCCCGGGGCGACGCCCGGCGCGGCACCGGCGCGCGCGGCGCCACCGGGACCGACACCCCGCCCGAGCCCGTGATCGACACCCGGACCAACGGCCACGGGAACGGCCACGCCCACGGCCACGCCGGGCACCACGGCCACGGCACCCCGACGGCGTCACCGCCGACGGCACCGTTCTACCCCGCGCAGCGTCGGCGCGAGGACACCTGGCCCCCGCCGGCGGGCGACGGGGCCCCGGCACCCCGGACGGGCTCCGGCCCCCTCCCGGGCCCGCCGCCTACCCCGACCGCGCACCCGCCGACCGTCCACCCACCCACCGGGCACGCACCGACCGGGCCCGCGCCGATCGCCGACCCGGGCGAGCCGACCACCGGCCTCCCGATCGCCGACCCCGGCGTCGCCGTGCCGGCCGTCCCGGCCGACGGGCCGCCCCCGCTCGCCGAGGACGGCTCGGAGAGCGTGGACGCCGACGAGCTCCCCGAGGACCTCCCCGAGGAGGGCGCCTCGGCCGAGGGCTGGGCGCTCGTGCGGGCCGCGCAGGACGGCGACACCGACGCCTTCGGTCAGCTCTTCGACCGCTACCACGACACGGTCTTCCGGTTCGTGCTCTACCGCCTCGGCGACCGGCCCGCCGCCGAGGACCTCACCCAGGAGACCTTCGTCCGCGCCTACCGCCGGATCACCTCGGTGAGCTACCAGGGCCGCGACATCGGTGCGTGGTTCGTCACCATCGCCCGCAACCTGGTCCTCGACCACGTGAAGTCCAGCCGCTACCGGCTCGAGTCCGCGACCGCCGAGGTCGCCGACGTCGCGCCCGGCAGCCTGCGCCCCGGTCCCGAGACCGAGGTGATCGCGGGCGCCACCCACGCCGAGCTGCTGAAATGCGTCGCCAAGCTGGGCGACGACCAGCAGGAGTGCATCGCGCTGCGCTTCCTCCAGGGCCTCTCCGTGGCCGAGACCGCGGACATCATGGGCCGCAACGAGGGGGCCGTGAAGGCGCTGCAGCACCGTGCGGTGCGCCGCCTCGCTCAACTGTTGCCCGAGGGTCTGCGGTGAGTCACAACGATGTGGTTCGAACCGCACACCGCAAAGACGTAACCGGTCGCCCGTCCGGTCGTTTTGCCCATCGACGAGCACGGCGCGCACGCAACGTGACGCGCGGACGATGAGGACGGGCGGAATGTCGAGCGGGTACGACGGGGACGACGAGCTGTTCGCTCGCGTCTGGGCGCAGCGGGACGCGGCGGAGCGTCCGGCGCCCCCCGATCCCCGCCGGGAGCGCCCCCAGGAGCACCTCGACCCCGAGCTCGCCCGCGTCCTCGACGTCGCCGCCGCCCTGCGCACCGCCGGTCGCGCGGCGCAGGGTCCCGACGCGGCCACCTCGGCCCGCATGCGCGCCGCCGTGATGGCCGAGATCGGCGGCGGCACCGCCGACGGCGCGACCCGCGAGCGCACCCGCGTGCTGCGCTCCGAGGACCCCGGTCCGGCCGGTGGTCGGGGGGCCGGCCGGGCCGGTGCCACCACCCGCCGGGAGAGCCGCGAGAGCCGGGGCGGGACGCGTCCCGCGGACCGTCGCCCCGCCGCCCGCGCGACGTCCCGGCGCTCGGGCGCCCGCCTGATGTCGTCCTTCGTCACCGGCGCGTGCGCCGTGATGCTGCTCGGTGCCCTGACAGTGCTCCTCAGTCGCGGCGCCCTGCCCGGCGAGATGCTCTACGGCATCAAGCGCGCGTCGGAGAGCGCCGAGATCGGCCTCACCAGCGGCCAGGAGGCCAAGGGCCTCAAGCACCTCGACTTCGCCTCGACCCGCCTCGAGGAGGTCTCGGACCTCATCGAGCGCCAGGCCGCCACGGCCGCCGGCGCGGGGCCGGTGGCCGCCGGGATCGGCCCGGACGAGGCCGCCCTCGTGCTGGAGAACCTCCGGGCGTTCGACGAGCAGGCCCGCACCGGGTCGCGCCTGATCCTGCCGCTCGCCGCCCAGCCCACCGGCCCGTCGCCTGCCGAGCTGGGCGAGTGGGCCCGCTCCCAGTCGGCCCGCCTCGACACGCTGAGCCCCTCGCTCGACGGCGACGGGCGCACCGCCGCCGCCGGCTCGCAGCAGATGTTGCAGCGCATCGACGAGCGGGCCACCGCGTTCGGCGGGCCCGAGCGCTGCGCGACCGGTGACGCGTCCGACGACCTGGGCCCGCTGCCGACCGGCGCCTGCGACCCCGCCTCCGGGTCGGACGACCCGCAGGCCACCGCGACCCCGACCCCGGAGTCCACGACCACGAGCACGACGTCGAGCACGACGACGTCGAGCACGTCGTCCACGACGACGTCGCGGAGCGAGACGTCCACCCGCGAGGACGATCCGGACGACTCCGGCTCCTCGTCGGGCTCCCGCGAGCAGCGGACCTCCACCCCGGACCCGGTCCAGGTCCCCCTGCCCGTGCCCCTGCTGCCGCAGGTCGACGTGCCGCCGCTGCTGCCGGGTCTGCCCGGCCTCAGCCTGGGCTGACCGGTCGCGCCCGGCGCGACCGGGTGTGCGGCCGGGGTTCCCGTCTAGGGTGGACGGGCACCGCCGAGGACGCTCCCGTCCCGCCCCGGCGGCCCGGTCCCGGGACGGACACGACACGGGCGGCTACGACACGGGGAGGACCCGGCGGTGGGACGACGGCGCGAGCGCCGGGTGCAGGCGGAGCGCGACGCGGCGCGACGCGCCGGGGAGGCCTCCGCCGAGGCCGCGGTGCGGGACGCCGCCCTCGGCACGCCCACCGCCTCGGAGCTCCTCGAGGCGGTGCCGGACGGTGCCGGCCCGGACGCCGCCGGTGGTGTCGACGGCGCCCCGGACGGCGAGCTCTCGGGCGGGGGGCCGGCGGCCGCGGCCGCGTCGGCCGACGCCCCGGACATCCACCAGGTGCCGCCGTCGACGCGCGTCCCGCCCGACCTCACGGCCGCGGCGTTCTTCGACGTCGACAACACCATGATGATGGGCGCGTCGATCTTCCACTTCGCCCGTGGCCTGGCCGCCCGGAACTTCTTCTCCGGCTCCGACATGCGCGGGTTCGTCTGGCAGCAGCTCAAGTTCCGGCTCGGCGGCGAGGGCTCGCCCGAGGACGTCCGCGCCCACCGCGAGCAGGCCCTGTCCTTCGTGGCCGGTCAGCCGGTGGCCGAGCTCGTCGAGCTCGGTGAGGAGATCTACGACGAGCTGATGGCCGACCGCATCTGGGAGGGCACCCGCGCCCTCGCCCAGATGCACCTCGACGCCGGTCAACGGGTCTGGCTCGTCACCGCGACGCCCCTGGAGCTGGCGCGCATCATCGCGCGCCGTCTGGGCCTCACCGGCGCTCTGGGCACGGTCGCCGAGAGCGAGGACGGCGTCTTCACCGGCCGCCTCGTCGGCGAGCTGCTGCACGGCCCGGCCAAGGCGCATGCCGTGCGCGCCCTCGCGGCCCGTGAGGGCCTCGACCTGCGGCGCTGCGCGGCCTACTCCGACTCGGTCAACGACGCCCCCATGCTGTCCGTGGTGGGCACCGCGGTGGCTGTCAACCCGGACTCCGACCTGCGTCAGATGGCCCGGGAGCGCGGCTGGGAGATCCGCGACTTCCGGTCCGGACGCAAGGTCGCCCGCATCGGCGTGCCGTCGGTGCTGGGCGCGGGCGCCGTGGCCGGCGCAGTGGTGGCCGGCGCGGCCTACCGCCGCCGCGTCAGCTGACCCGCCGAGCGACCCGGGGCCAGGCTCAGCCCAGGAACGCGTTCCGGCGACCCGCGAGCAGGCGGTAGAGCGTCTGCTGGATGTTCTCGCGGACCTGGTCGGTCAGGTTGAACACCAGCATCGGGTCGTCGGCCGCGCTCGGGTCGTAGGAGTCCGTGGGGATCGGCTCGCCGAACTCGATGTACCACTTCGACGGCAGCGGCACGAGGCCCAGCGGGCCCAGCAGCGGCCAGGTCGGCGTGATCGGGAAGTAGGGGACGCCGAGCAGGCGCGCGATCGGGCCGAGGTCGGCGATCTTCGGGTAGATCTCCTCGGCCCCGACGATCGAGCACGGGATGATCGGGACGCCGGTGCGCAGCGCGGCCGAGACGAAGCCGCCGCGCCCGAAGCGCTGCAGCTTGTACCGGTCGGCGAAGTCCTTGCCGATGCCCTTGAACCCCTCGGGCCACACGCCGACGAGCTCGCCGGCCGACAGGAGGGCCTCGGCGTCGGCATTGCAGGCGAGCGTGTGCCCGGCCTTGCGGGCCGCGGCGCCGACGCCCGGCAGGCCGAAGACGAGGTCGGCGGCCAGCATGCGCAGGTAGCGCGGCACGGGCAGGTCGTCGTGCGTCGCGACGGTCGTCATGAGCGCGTCGAGGGGCAACGTGCCCGAGTGGTTGGCCACGAGCAGCGCGCCGCCGGAGGTCGGCACGTTCTCGGTGCCGATGGTCTCCACGCGGAACCACGTGTCGTAGAGGGGGCGCAGCAGCGGCATGACCACGTTCTCGGTCAGGTCGCGGTCGAACCCGAAGTCGTCGACCGCGTAGCGGCCCGTCAGCCGGCGCTGCAGGAACTCGCCGACCGCGGCCACCCGCGCCTCGAGCTCCGTCGGTCCCTTCGGGGCCGGCAGCGCGGCCAGCTCGCCGCCGGTGGTGGGCGCGACGGCGTCCATGGCCTCCTCGGAGTGCCCGCCGTCGCCGTCCACCCCGCGTGCGGCCGCCGTGCGCTCGGTGAGGGATCCGATCCCGGGTCGGCTCGCCCGCCGCGGCGCGGGACGGGGTCGAGGACGACCTCCGTCCTGGCGCAACGGGATGACGCGGGCCTCGGGCATGACGTCTCCTCGCGGACGCTCGTGGTCGGACAGGGTGTGGTGGTACGGGGTCACGAGCCGGTGGGCAGGGCACGCGCGACGGCGACCGCCGCGTCCTGGGCCTGCCCGAGCCTCGACGGATCGATCCACGGGCGCAGCCCGCGCCCGGCCACGAAGTCGTCGAACGCCTGCACCGTCGTCCAGCGTGGCGTGAACCCGAACTCCGTGCGCAGCTTCGTGGTGTCCACCACGCGACCGAAGTTCAGCAGGCGCATCTGCTCGGGCGAGAAGTCGACCAGCCGGGCACGCCGGGTGAACCGCCCGACCAGCGGCACCGCGGGCTGCGGGATCGGCAACGGGAACCGGCCCGCGCGGCGGATCGCCTGCGAGAGCATGAGCACGCCGGCGCCCCCGACGTTGAACACCCCGGGCAGGTCCTGCGCCGCGGCGCGCTCGAGCACCGCGACCGCGTCCTCCTCGTGCAGCAGCTGCACGCGGGCGTCGTAACCCAGCACGACCGGGACCACCGGCAGCGAGAAGTACCGGACGAACGACGTGTCGATCCGCGGGCCGATGAGGTTGACGAACCGCAGCGTCGTCACCGGGATGTCCGGCCGGCGTCGCGAGAAGCTGCGGACGTAGCCCTCGATCTCGACCGCGTCCTTCGCGTAGCCCCCCGGCGGGATCGCCTTCGGCTCGGTGGTCTCGGTGAACGTCGCCGGGTCACGCTTGCTCGCGCCGTACACCGCGCTGGTCGACTTCACGACCAGCCGCCGGACCGTGTCGGAACGCTGGCAGGCCGCGAGCAGCTGCATCGTCCCGATGACGTTCATCTCCATCATCATCGAGCGCCCCCCGGACTGACCGGGATTGCCCGACAGGGACGCGTGGACGACGGTGTCGACCTTCGCGGTGGAGATGACCTTGCCGATCAGCGGGTTCCGGATGTCGACGCGCACGAACTCCGCGCGCCCCATCCGTCGCCGCATCTCCCGCGACGGCGGCGTGGTGTCCACGCCGAGGACGCGTTCGATCGACGGGTCGGCCGCCAGACGCGCCGCCAGGTGGCCGCCGAGGAAGCGGCTCACCCCGGTGACGAGGACGACGGACGGCGCCTCGGGCATCAGCTGGGCATCTCCTGGGATCGTGCGGTCGGCGTCGGGCCCCTCGCGGGCCGGACGGACCTACTTGCCGAGCTTGCGACGCTGCACGCGGGTCTTGCGCAGCAGCTTACGGTGCTTCTTCTTCGACATCCGCTTACGACGCTTCTTGATGACCGAACCCAATGGAGTACCTCTCGTGAGCAGGACGCGACCGACGGGTCGCGGACACACCACCGTACCGGCCGCCGCCGTGGCGGCCGGTGGGTGGAGGGTGGGCGTCAGCCGGCGTCGAAGTACGAGCCCCGCAGGTACTCGTGGACCGCGTCCTCCGGCACACGGAAGCTGCGGCCCACGCGGACCGCGGGCAGCTCTCCGTTGTGCACCAGCCGGTACACGGTCATCTTCGACACCCTCATGGCCGCCGCCACCTCGGCGACGGTCAGGAACTGCACCCTCGCCAGGTTGTCGCCGTCGGTCCGTCGCGGGCCGGGGCCCGCGTTGTTCTGGGGCATGGGTCACACGCCTTCCCGTGGCACCGGCCGTGCCGCCGGGCTTCCCCTCCCGGCGGTTCGACACGCCGTGCCGTGCGCGTGAGAGTAGCGGGACGCGTGTGACGTCTGGTTCGTGACCACCCGACCGTGCGGCAGCCGCGCACCGAGGCGCGTCAAGCGTCCACGCCGACGCGCCGGAGAACGATCCCGTCACGACGAACGGGACCCCCGCACCGCCCGGCGCGCTCAGCCGTCCTGACGCCCGAGGGCGACGGAACGGTCGCGAGCAGCGGCGACGGCGCGGGCGAGGGCGGTGCGCAGGCCCTCGGCCTCGAGCGTGCCGAGCGCGGCCGCGGTGGTGCCCCCCGGTGAGGTGACGGCCTCGCGCAACAGTCCCGGATGCGGCGCGACACCCTCGCGGCCGTCGCTGCCCGGGGTCGTCAGCAGGCCCCCGGCGCCCTCGACGGTGGCGGTGACGAGCTCCGTCGCCGTCGCGCGCGGCATGCCGAGGGCCACGCCGGCGTCGATCATCGCCTCGGCGAGCAGGAAGACGTACGCGGGCCCGGAGCCCGACAGCGCCGTCGCGAGGTCCTGCTGGGACTCGGGCACGCGGACCGTGCGGCCCACGGCGGCGAGCAGGCCCTCGGTGAGCGCGAGCTCGACCTCCCCCGCGGCCGCGCCCGGCGAGAGCACGCACATGGCCCGGCCGACGAGCATCGGCGTGTTCGGCATGACCCGCACCACGGCGGTGTCCGCCGGGAGCCGCGCCTCCAGGCTCGCCGTCGGGATGCCCGCGGCCAGGGACACGACCGTGGGGCGGTCGCCGTCCGGGCGGCGCCCGGCGAGGACGTCGTGCACCTGGTCCAGCGCGGCCGGGACGTCGCCGGGCTTCACGGCCACCACCAGCACGTCGGCGCGCCGCGCGGCCTCCGCGGCATCGACCGCACCGATCCCGTACCGCTCGCCGAGCTCCGCGGCGCGCGTCGCCACCGCCTCGACGACCAGCAGCTCACCGGGGGCGCGGCCCGCGGCCACCAGCCCGCCCAGCAGCGCCTCGCCGATCTTCCCGCCACCCAGGACCGCGACCGTCTCCACGGCCCGATCCTCCCGCGACGTCAGACGCGCGAGCGCGGCAGGTCGGTGCCCAGGTGCAGCCGCGCGAACAGCAGCGACTCGGCCAGCATGTCGAGGCGCTCGTTGCGCGAGCGGGCACGCCGGGTGCTGATCTCCACGACGACCGTGCCGTCGAACCCCGAGGAGCCGAGCCGGCGGCACACCTCGGCGCACGGCTGGGAGCCGCGCCCGGGCACCAGGTGCTCGTCGCGCTCGATGCCCGTGCCGTCCGCGAGGTGCAGGTGCACGAGCCGCTCCCCCATGCGGTCGAGGAGGGCGAGCGCCTCGTCCCCGGCGGTCGCGGTGTGCGAGAGGTCGAGCGTGTAGTTGCGCGCGCCGGGCTTCGTCGGGTCGTGCCCGGGCGTGTAGCTCGACCACCGCAGCGGGCCGCGCCGCAGCGGGAACATGTTCTCCATCGCGATGCGCACGCCGTGGGCGCGCTCGAGCTCGTCGATCTGACGGGGCAGCCCCAGCGCGTAGCGGCGCTGCCAGCGGAAGGGCGGGTGCAGCACGACCGTCGGCGCCCCGAGGCTCGCCGCGAGCACGGCGCTGCGACGCAGGCGCTCGGCCGGGTCGGGGGTCCAGACCCGCTGGGTGATCGCGAGGCAGGGGGCGTGCACCGCGAGCACGGGCATGCCCGTGCGCTCGGAGGCCCGGGACACCGCGGCGAGCCGCTGGCTGTCGGGGTCGGTCCAGACCATGAGCTCGACACCGTCGTAGCCGAGCTCGGCGGCGACCTCGAAGGCCGAGTCCATGGGCTCCGGAAACACCGAGGCGGTCGACAGCGCGACCGGCGGGCCCCCGTGGGGGGAGGGGTGGGACGCCACGGATCAGCGGCTCAGCAGCACGATCGCAGCCGGGGACACGGTCACCACGAGTCCCACGACGACGGCGAGCACCGTGGTCTGCAGGTCGTCGGAACGTCGCAGGGCCCGCACGCCGAACACCAGCCCGGTGGTCGCGGCGGCGGCGAGCACGAGCGCGACGACCGGCTGCTCCTGCCAGAGGTAGGAGAAGACCGTCCAGAGCACGGCGCCGAGCAGCGCGCCGAGCACGAGCTGGACGATCATCACCGCCCAGTCCTTGACCGAGCTGGGGCGCTCCTCGGGCTCGTCGTCGTACTCGTCGTACTCGTCGTTCTCGTCGTCCCTGTCGTCGAGACGGGTGCGCTGCGGGGCACGGCCGAGCCCGGCGGGGGCGTCGTCCGGGTCGACATCGGACCGGTCGTCGACGCGGTCCTCGAAGCGGTCGTCGTACTCGTCGTCCAGCTCGTCGTCGTCGAGGTCCGGGCGGGCCATCGGCGACGCCGCGGTCGCCGGCCCGCCCCGGTCCTCGGCGGGGCCGGCGCCGCGCTGCGGGGGCGCGCCCGGGGGCGGGGCGAGGGGCGAGGCCGCCGTCGCGGGGCCACCGTCGCCGACCCGGGCGGCGGGGACCCCGACGGATCCCGCCGGCATCCCTCGCGTGGGCTGGGCCGCCGTGGGTGGCGAGGGCTGGGCGCTCGTCGGCTGGCTCGTCATCGGCGGGCCGGCCGGCGGGCCCGCGAAGGCCTGGGTGCCGGTCGTCGGCGCAGCGGGGCGGGCCGGGGGCGGGCCGGGCGGTGGGCCAGGTTGCGGGCCGGGTGGGGGTCCCGGCGGAGGCCCGGGCGGCCCGGCCGCCCACGGGTCGCGTCGGGGCTGGTGGTGGGCGCCCGGGGCGAGGCCGTGGGTGCGGGGGTCGTGGCCGGGAGCGGGGGCGTCGTATCCGCCGAGGTCATAGCCACCGGAGTCGTAGCGCCCGCCGTCGTACTGGCCGGTGTCGTACTGACCGGTGTCGTACTGCCCGGTCCGGTACTGGCCGGTGTCGTACTGGCCGGTGTCGTACTGGCCGGCGTACTGGTTGCCGTCGTACTGGCCGTCGTACTGGTTGCCGTCGTACTGGTTGCCGCCGTACGGGGCGGCCCCGTACTGGCCCGCGCCGTACTGCTGACCGTCGTACTGCCCGGTCTGGTGCCCGGCGGACCGGTACCCGCCGGTGTCGTAGCCGCCCGGGTCGTAGCCGCCGGTGTCGTAGCCACCGGAGTAGGCCCCGGGCGCCTCAGGCGCGGGACCGGGGGCGCCGTCGCCCTCGGGCTCGCTGGTGCGGCGACGCCGGGGCTGCTGGGACTCCGCGCTGTAGGCGGCCAGGAGCTCGGCCACGCTGCGCTGGGTGCCCGGACGGGGCCCGTCGTCCCTGTTCACGCGACCTACCGTGCCTCGTGGAGGGTCGGTCGTCCAGTCGCGAGAGGCCCGCCGACCGACAGCACCCCACCGCCCGGCTGCACCTGGTCGAGACGCCCCAGGATGATCCCCTCGCGGAGTGCCCAGGGGCACACTTCGACCTCTTCGAGGCCCAGCGCGGTCATGGCCTCGTGCGCCACGATCGCGCCGGCGACGAGCTGGTGCGAGCGGCTGGCGCTGACGCCCTCGAGCTCGGCGAGGTCCGCGGAGCTCATGCGTGAGATGAACGCCACGACCTGGCGCAGACCCGCCGCGGACAGCCGCCGGCGCACCCGGGGCCCAGCGCTGCGCGGGGCTGCGCCGGTGAGACGGGCGAGCGAGCGGAAGGTCTTGGAGGTGACCACGGCGCGGTCCGGCGTGCCCTCGCCGAGCAGCGTGGTGGCGGCCGGGGCGAGCACCTCGTGGGCGTACTCGGTGATCGACTTGAGCTCGCGGCGCTGCGGGGGGTCCGTCGTGAACCAGTCGCGGGTGAGCCGGCCCGCGCCCAGCGGCACGGAGATCGCGTGCACCGGGGCCTCGTCACGCCCGACCGCCATCTCCAGCGAGCCGCCACCGATGTCGAGCACCAGGAGGTGACCCGCGGACCAGCCCAGCCAGCGACGGACGGCGAGGAACGTCAGCGACGCCTCGTCGGGCCCGGAGAGCACGTGCAGGTCGACCCCGGCCTCGGTGCGGACCCGCTCCAGCACGGCGTTCGAGTTCGACGCGTCGCGCACCGCGGACGTGGCGAACGCCAGCAGGTCCTCGCAGCCCAGCTCGATCGCCTGGCGGCGGGCGTCGGCGACGGAGGTGACGAGTGCGTCCGCGCCCTCGTCCTCGAGCCGTCCGTCGCGGACGTGCTCGGCCAGCCGCAGGGCGGTCTTGGTGGAGTGGGTCGGCGTCGGGTGCCCGCCTCGTTGGGCATCGACCACCAGGAGATGGACGGTGTTCGAGCCGACGTCGAGCACACCGAGTCGCACGGCGGCGAGTCTAGCGGGGGCCCGAACAGCCGCGATGGTCAGGCGTCGAGCTTGTAGCCCAGCCCTCGCACGGTGACGAGGTGCCGCGGCGCGGCGGGCTCCGGCTCGAGCTTCGCGCGCAGTCGCTTGACGTGGACGTCGAGGGTCTTGGTGTCGCCCACGTAGTCGGCGCCCCAGACGCGGTCGATGAGCTGGGCGCGCGTGAGCACCCGGCCGACGTTGCGCATGAGGTACTCGAGCAGGTCGAACTCCTTGAGCGGCAGCGGCACCTCGGTGCTCCCGCCCGGGCCGTCGACGGTGACCACGTGGCGGTCGACGTCCATCCGGATCGGGCCGGCCTCCAGGACCTGGCGCTCCGAGCCGCCGGGCACGGCGCCCTCGCCGTCGGCGTCCTGACCGCGGCGCAGGACGGCCCGGACGCGGGCGATGAGCTCGCGCGCCGAGTAGGGCTTGGTGACGTAGTCGTCGGCGCCGAGCTCCAGGCCGACCACCTTGTCGATCTCGGCGTCCCGCGCGGTCACCATGATCACCGGGACCGAGGAGCGCTGGCGCAGCGCCTTGCAGACGTCCGTGCCGCTCATGCCCGGGAGCATGAGGTCGAGCAGGACGATGTCGGCGCCGTGGCGTTCGAAGTCGTCGAGTGCGGCGGCCCCCGTGCCGGCCACCGAGGTCTCGAATCCCTCCTTGCGCAGGAGGTAGGCGAGCGGGTCGGCGAACGACTCCTCGTCCTCGACGATGAGCACGCGGGTCATGGCGAACCTCCGGGCAGGGACGGGGCCGGGTCCGGTCCGGATCCCGCCGGTGTGAGGGCGAGGTCGGCGTCGAGGCCGTCCGCCACCGTGTCGGCGTCCTCCGCGGTGGCGGCGGGCACCCGGAGCGTGAACGTGGAGCCCACGCCGGTCTGGCTCCAGAGCCGGACCTCGCCGCCGTGGTTGGCGGCGACGTGCTTGACGATCGCGAGGCCCAGCCCGGTGCCGCCGGTCGCGCGGGAGCGGGCGGGGTCGACGCGGAAGAAGCGCTCGAAAACGCGCTGCTGGTGCTCGGGGGCGATCCCGATGCCGCGGTCGGTCACCGAGATCTCGACGCGGTCGCCCTGACGGCGCCTGCGCACCGAGACCGGCGTGCCCTCCGGCGAGTAGGCGACGGCGTTCTCCAGCAGGTTCGCGAGCGCGGTCACGAGCAACGTGCGGTCGCCGGCCACCTCGAGCCCGCTCGGCGCGTCGAGCAGGAACCGCCCGCGCGGGTCGACGGCGCCGTCCTCGCCACCCGCGGCGCTGGCGGCCTCGGCCGGCACCCGCACGCGGTGCAGGGCTTCGGTGAGCACCTCGTCGACGTCGACGCGCACCAGCTCGGGCAGCCGGTCGGCGCCCTGCAGCCGGGAGAGCGAGATGAGCTCGGTGACGAGTGCGCCGAGGCGGTGGGACTCGTTGAGGATGCGCGTCGCGAAGTGGGCGACCTCGTCCGGATCGTCGGCGTCGAGCACGGCCTCGGCCAGCACCGCGAGGGCCCCGACCGGCGTCTTGAGCTCATGGCCGACGTTGGCGACGAAGTCGCGGCGCACCGCCTCCAGGCGCACGGCCGCGGAGGTGTCGGTGGCGTCGACGACGACGAATCCGTCCCCGAGCGACCGGACCTGGGCGACGATCGTCTGCGGGGTCGAGCCCGGCGGGAACGACCGGGGCGAGAGGTCGACCTCGCAGGGCTCGCCGCCCGCGGCGACGCGCTCGGCGGCGGCGGCCAGGCGCGGGTCCGGGCGGGCGTCGACGACGGCTCCGAGGGCCTCGGCGCGCTCGTTGGAGAGCACGACGTCGCCGAAGCGGTTGACGACGGCGATGCCCGACTGCGAGCGGCGGACCAGCCGGGCCAGGAGCTCGGCCACCGTCGGCCCCCGCGAGCGCTCCCGGCCGGCCTCGGTCTTCCGACGCACGGCGGCGGCCCCGGCGACGGCTCCGAGCGCCGCGGCGAGGAGGGCCACGACGACGGTCACCAGCACGGGGACGGCCACGTTTCCCGATGGTAGGGCCGTTCGGGGCCTCCGCGTGCCTCCCGCGTGAGCTGTCCGACGTTCGAAGGAGTCAGGGTTGGCCTGCGGTTCAGGCGTTGTTCACCCACCCTCGGGGGCTCCGCCCCCCCGAGCACCCCCCCGAAAGCCCCCTCGGCGTCAGCGGCCCTGGTTCGCCACCGCGGCGATCGCGTCCTTCGCGGCGTCGGGGTCGAGGTACGTGCCGCCCGGGTTGGTGGGCGTGAGGTCCCCGTCGTCCGCCTCGGCGAGGTCGTAGCGCAGCGGGATGCCCGTGGGGATGTTCAGCCCGGCGATGGTCTCGTCGTCGACGCCGTCGAGGTGCTTGACCACGGCGCGCAGCGAGTTGCCGTGCGCGGCGACGAGCACGGTGTGCCCGGCGCGCAGGTCCGGGACGACCGCCTCGGTCCAGTACGGCAGCAGCCGCTCGAGGACGTCCTTGAGGCACTCGGTGCGCGGCATCGCGTCGCCGAGGTCGGCGTAGCGCGGGTCGCCGGTCTGCGCGTACGGGTCGTCGGGGTCGATCGGGGGCGGCGGGGTGTCGTACGAGCGGCGCCAGATCTGGAACTGCTCCTCGCCGTACTCCTCCATCGTCTGCTTCTTGTCCTTGCCCTGGAGGGCGCCGTAGTGCCGCTCGTTCAGCCGCCAGTCGCGGCGGACCGGGATCCAGGCGCGGTCGGCGACGTCGAGGGCGAGGTTCGCGGTGTTGATGGCGCGGCGCAGCAGCGACGTGTGCAGGACGTCGGGCAGCAGGCCGGCGTCCGCGAGCAGTTCGCCGCCCCGGCGCGCCTCCTGCTCGCCCTTCGGCGACAGCGGGACGTCCACCCAGCCGGTGAACAGGTTCTTCTCGTTCCAGTCGCTCTGGCCGTGACGCAGCAGCACGAGCGTGCCGACGGTTCCCTCCGGGGTCATGACCTGGGAGCCTGCCAGCGGCCCGCCGGGGACACCACGCCGCCGGGTGGTCCCGCGCGTGAGATCACCTCTCGCCGGGTACCGCTGGCGGCATCGGCGGCAGGATGCGCCGAACCCTCCGACCCGGTGGCGGCGGGCCGCACACCACGCGGAGCCGCCCGGGTCACCGAACGACTCGACTCCAGGAGTGCGACGTGAACGACGACGACATGACCACCAGCGGGCACGGCCCGGCGGACGGCGGCGCGGCCGGCAACGGCGGCGACGGCGGGGCGGACGGCGGCGCCGACGGCGGTGCGGGCCACGGCCCGGCCGACGGTGGCGCGGCCGGTCGCGGCGCGGACGGCGGGGCCGACGGTGGGGCCGACGGTGGCGCCGACGGCGGGGCCGACGGTGGGGCCGACGGCGGGGCCGACGGTGGCGCTGACGGCAGCGCCCACGGCCCGTCCGACGGCGGCGCGTTCGGCAACTCGGCCGACGGCGGCGCCGACGGTGCCGCGGGCCACGGCCCCTCCGACGGTGGCGCCCGCGGCGGCGGCTCCGACGGCGGTGCCGACGGCGGGGCCTGAGCCTCGATGACCTCCACGCCCGATCCCTCGTCGGATCGCGGCCCCGACGCCGACGCCGGGCGGTCCCACGATCGCCCGGCGCTGCGGCGTCTCGTGGCCGGCGACCTCGACGACTTCGCCGGCGCGGCCTGGGGCCGCGAGGCCCGGCTCTCGCGCGCCGCGGACCTGGCGAAGCACGCCGAGGGCGAGCAGCCCGAGGCGTTCGGCGACCTGTTCGACCTGGCCGCCGTCGACGAGCTGCTGTCGCGGCGCGGGCTGCGGACCCCGTTCCTGCGGATCGCCAAGCAGGGCACCGTGGTCGACTCGCGCCACTTCACCGGCGAGGGCGGCGTCGGCGCCGAGGTGTCCGACCAGGTGCAGGACGACCGTGTCGCCGCGCTGTTCGCCGACGGGCACACCGTCGTGCTGCAGGGCGTGCACCGGACCTGGGCCCCCGTGGCGGACCTCGTCACCGAGCTCGGGGCCGAGCTCGGGCACCCCGCGCAGACCAACGCCTACATCACGCCCGCGTCGTCGCAGGGCTTCTCCGCCCACTACGACGTGCACGACGTCTTCGTCCTCCAGGTGGCGGGCACGAAACGCTGGCACGTGCACGCCCCCGTGCACGCGGACCCGCTGCGCTCGCAGCCCTGGAACGACCGCGCGGGCGCCGTCGCCGCCCGCGCCACCGAGGACCCCCTGATCGACGAGGTCCTCGAGCCCGGCGACGTGCTCTACCTCCCGCGCGGCTACCTGCACTCGGCCACCGCCCAGGGCGAGGTCAGCGCGCACCTGACCATCGGCGTCCACGTGCTCACCCGCTGGGCCGTGGTGGACGCGATCGTGAACGCGCTCACCGACGACCCGACGCTGCGCGGCTCGCTGCCGCTGGGCATCGACGCCGCCGATCCCGAGGCGCTCGCCCCGCACGTCGAGGCCGTGGCCGCGCGCCTCGCCGAGACCCTCGCCGCGCCGGACCCGGGCCGCGCCGCGCGCGTCGCCCGGCGGCTGCGCCGGCGCGCGTGGACGGGCAACCGCCCCGAGGCCGTCGCCCCGCTCGCGCAGGCCGCGGCGTCGACCTCGGCGGACGCGTCGACCGCCGTCCGCTGCCGCCGGGGCCTGCACCACCGGCTGCGCACCGGCGAGGACGGCGCCGTCCTGCTCGAGCTCGCCGACCGCACCGTGACGCTGCCCGCCGGCACGCGTGCGGCCTGCGAGCGCCTGCTCGACGGGCACCCCGTCACCGCCGGCGAGCTGCCCGGTGTCGACCCGGACGACGGCGCCGTGATCGTCCGCCGGCTCCTGCGCGAGGGCGTGCTGCGCCCGGCGTGACACACGCCGGGTGTCCACCGCGGCCCGGGCCGGGTATGACGGAGAGATGACCTCACCGGAGACCGATGCCCCGGACGCATCTGCGGGCTTCCGGTGCTCGGAGGCGGCCCGCGATCGCGACGACCCCTTCGTCGCGACCGCGCCGCCCGCGCGGTGCTGGCTGCTCGTCGAGCACCCCGGACCGTGGGGGCGCGACGCCCTCGGCGGCGCCGGCTACCCCGACGACGTCCTCGACGCCATCGACGCGTTCTGCCGGGCCCGCGGGGCGCGGTTCCAGCTCATCCGCCGCTCCCGCAGCCGCGGGGAGCCGATGGCCGACCGGGGGCGCTTCGCCCTCGTCGACACCACGCCCGGCGCGGAGACGGTGCGCTGGGGGCGGGTCGCCTCGCCGCTCGAACTGCCCGCCGCGCTGGCCGACGTCGAGGCCGCGACCGTCGCGTCGTCCGAGCCCGTCTACCTCGTCTGCGCCCACGGACGCCACGACGCGTGCTGCGCGATGCGGGGCCGCCCGGTGGCCGCCGAGCTCGCCGCGACGTACCCGGACCGCACCTGGGAGACCACGCACACCGGCGGCGACCGGTTCGCCGCCAACGTCGTCCTGCTCCCCCACGGCCTCGTGCTCGGCCGGGTGCCCGCCACCGAGGCGGTCTCCGTCGTCGAGCGCTACGCCGCCGGCGAGGTCGACACCGTCTGGGTGCGCGGACGCTCCGGATTCTCCCCGCCCGCCCAGGCCGCCCAGCACCACGCGCGCCTGGCGTTCGGTGAGGCCCGCGTGGACGCCCTGCGCGTGCTCGGCACCGAGACGCGGGAGCCGGGCGTCGTCGAGGTGACGCTCGACGGCGGGTCCGGCCGCGGTCCGGTCTCGGTGGTCGTGCGCGAGCGCTGGGTCGCCTCGCCGACGCCCCTCACGTGCTCGGCCGGGCGCGCCTCGTCGATGCGTGTCTTCGATCTCGTCGAGATGACCCCCGGCGCCGGGTTCTCCGAGGGTCCCGAGGTCAGGGCCCTGGGGGCCGTGGCCGGGGGGTGAAGCTCTCCGGAACGGGCGTGGGGACTGGTTCAGGAGGAGGATCCGGGGGAACGTGGCGGCTGAACGTCACGAATCCCGGAACGGAGCAGGACCCATGATCCTCACCATCCTCGGCTGGATCGTCTTCGGACTGATCGTCGGCTTCATCGCCCGCGCCCTGGTCCCCGGCAAGGACAACATCGGCATCTTCATGACGATCGGCCTGGGCATCCTCGGCTCGGTCGTCGGCGGGCTGATCTTCTCCCTGTTCAGCGGGCGCTTCACGCTGTCGAACCCGGTGGGCTGGATCGGATCGGTCATCTTCGCGATCATCCTGCTGGTGATCTACAACAGGGTGACCGGACGCAAGCGCGTCGGCCGCTAGCCCACCTTGGCTCGGCCCGGCGTCCGCCGGGCCGGGCCGACCGACAGGCCATTCCTCCGACCCCGGGAGACGACGATGCCGAGCCGCGACGCGACCACGCACTGGGAGGGCGGCCTCCAGGACGGCACGGGTCAGGTGAGCCTCGACTCGTCCAACGCCGGCCAGTTCACCGTCTCGTTCCCCACCCGCGCCGAGGACCCCAACGGGCAGACCAGCCCCGAGGAGCTGATCGCCGCCGCACACTCCTCGTGCCTGGCGATGAACCTCTCCGGCGTGCTCGGCGGCGAGGGCCTCACGGCGAACGCGATCGACGTGAGCGCCGAGGTCACCCTGTCGCCGGCCAAGGGCGGCGGCTTCGAGATCAGCGGGATCGCGATCACGCTGCGCGCCGACGTCGACGGACTCGACGAGGCGAAGTTCCGCGAGCTCGCCGAGACCGCCGAGAAGACCTGCCCGGTCTCCAAGGCGCTCGCCGGCACCACGATCACCCTCGACGCCGCGCTCGGGAGCTGAGACCGGTCTGTCGGGGGCCGCGTCCACCGTGACGCCGTGTCCGATCCCGGCCCGTCGCTGACGTCCCCCGGT
The DNA here is from genome assembly GCF_028737215.1 of Actinomycetospora chibensis. Classification (GTDB taxonomy): domain Bacteria; phylum Actinomycetota; class Actinomycetes; order Mycobacteriales; family Pseudonocardiaceae; genus Actinomycetospora; species Actinomycetospora chibensis. Next base: position 190,529 of record NZ_JAQZAM010000014.1, read on the forward strand.
ATCGTGGGTCCCGACGGCGAGAACCGGAGGCTCCCATGGCCGACGCACCAGCCCGCCCCGCGCGGCAACGCATCGTCGAGCCCGGCGAGCCGGCGAGCGACCTGGCCGAGCGTCTGCACCTCGACGATCCCGCGCTCCAGCGCCGCTACCGCGCCGATCTCGATCGCGTGCGCGACGCCGAGCTCCGCGCCGAGATCGACACCGAGGGCGTCCGCCTGCACTGACCTGGACGGGCGATGACCTGGCCGTTCCTCGCCTGGTCGCCGGACGACTCCGCGGGCGCGGTCTACGACGTCACCGTGCCCGGCACGTGGGACGAGCTCGTCGAGTTCTACGCCGGCGGCGCGGGCAGCCGCCCGCTCGAGCGCATCGTGGAGATCGCCCGCGGGCACGGGGTGCGCAGCGTCGTCGTCGAGCAGCGCTACCTCGACCCGGACTGGCGCAGCGAGCACGGCGCGTTCCACGGCCGCCTGTTCCGCCGTCACCCCTCGGTGTGCCACCGCTGGCACCTGTCCACCGACGACGTCCCCGCCGACCTCTCGGAGCTGCGTCCGGGCGCGCGGTGCTGTGCCGGTACGTCAACAGCCAGCTCCCGCCGCTGGTGATCTCGTCGAGCCACGCCTGGGTGGTCGTCGCCTATCGGCGCGCCCCCGGCGACGACCGTCGGGTGACGCTGTGGCGGCACGACGACGCGCGCGGGCGCTACCTCGAGGTCGACGACCCCTTCGCGGAGCCCGAGGACGCCCACCGCCCCTGGCGGACCGCGATCCTCCCGCTGCTGCCCGCGATCTACGTGACGGCGGAGCGTGCCGAGGCGGCCGGACGGCTGTGGTTCGCGGGCTATCTCCGCGGCGCCGAGGACGACGAGCCCGTGGCCCGCGCCGCCGCGGCGGGCGAGCTGGCCTTCCGCACCTACGTCGTGCGCAGCGACGAGTACCTCGAGGGCCTGTGGGCGCGCGGCGTCGACCCGGCGCTGGCCGACCTCTACCGCCTCGCGGCCCTTCCCGAGCACCTGTGGGTGGTCGAGGCCGTCGACCGCGCCGCCGCCGCGACGGCCGTCCCGACGTCGTCGGCGAGGCCCTGGTGGACGCGACGGCGTCGACGCACCACGAGCCGTTGCAGGAGGGCCTCGTCGCCCTGCACGGCGGTCGGTTGGCGCACCGCATCAGGCCCGACCACGGCACGCGTCGCGAGCTCCTGCTCACCGACCCGGGGCACTACCGCACGGGACGGCCCGGGCGGCGCTGATCCTGGCCACGCTGATCCTGGCCACGCTGATCCGACTCGTCGCCCTCCGGGAGCGTGCCCGCGATGGCCGGGCCGACGACGCTGATCGACGCGTCCGTGCCGGTGTCCTCCTCGGCCTCGCCCTCGTCGGCCACCGGGCCGAGTGTGAGGCGGATGCGGTGGGTGTCGGTGCGCTCCCGCTCGCCCCCGCCGGACACCTCCCCCGAGAGCACGAACCACTTGGCCCCGACCGAGCCCTGCGTGTCCCGCCGCCGGTGCACCTCGACCGCGAGCTCGATCTCGACCTCGCGCACCCCGAGCCCGTAGCCCTCGTCGCGACGGCCCCGCGCGGCGACCAGGTCGCGCCGCAACGCCAGCAGCACCTCGTCCAGGCCCAGGCCTCGTCGGTCTCCCCACCGTCCTCGTCCACGCCGCCGACCGTAGCGAGGCACCCCGACATCGGTCGGAATCATCGCTTGACAGGACTGTGCAGTACAGATTTAGGATCGCCGTCATGGACCTCACCTCGCGACCCGTTGTCACGTCCGCCGAGTGGCAGAAGGCCCGCGAGGAGATGCTCGTGCGCGAGAAGGAGGCCACCCGCGCGCAGGACGCGCTGGCCGCCGCGCGACGCCGCATGCCGATGGAGAAGCTCGGGGACCACCTCCTCGACGGCGTCGACGGGCCCGTCCGCCTCGTCGACGTGTTCGAGGGGCGCCGCCAGCTCATCGCCTACAAGTTCATGTGGACCGACCCCGAGAGCCCCTGCGAGGGCTGCTCGCTGTTCGTCGACCAGTTCGGCCACACCGCCCACCTCAACGCCCGCGACGTCACGCGCGTGGTGATCAGCTCCGGCCCGCTCGCCGAGACGTTGCCCTACCGCGAGCGGATGGGCTGGAGCGTGCCGTTCTACTCGGCGGCGAACAGCAAGCTCTTCGACGACCTCGGCCACGACAGCTCGTTCGCGCTCGACGTCTTCCTGCGCGACGGCGACGACGTCTACCGGACCTACATGATCGACGGCCGGGGCACCGAGAAGCTGGGCAGCGTCTGGTCGTTCCTCGACATCACGCCCTTCGGGCGCCAGGAGGCGTGGGAGGAGTCCCCGCCCGGCACCCCGCAGGGCGACCCCTACGTCTGGTGGCGCCGCCACGACGAGTACGACACCGCCGCGACCGCGGGCGGCTGCCACTGACGAATGTCAGCGAAGTGCCGTCACAGACGTCCAGTGTCCGTATCGCGCCGTCGATCACTGCGGAGTCGATTACCGGGGATCAGTCGCCGTCGACCACCGGCAGCGGCGCGGTGTCGACGTGCGGCTCCTCCTCGGTCCCGGGCCGGAAGAACGCGAGGAACGCGACGGCCGCCAGGGCGAACACCAGACCGACCGTCAGGTAGACCAGCGCCGAGACCACGGTCGGGTTCCCGGCGACGGCGTGCGTGAGCCCCGCCTCCGCCGACCACGCCAGGACGAACTGCCGCGGGCGCCGCGCCCCGTCCCGCACCGCGACCAGCAGCGCGACCTGGGCCACGACGAGGACCACGACGAGGACCAGCGACCCGCCGGCCAGGAGCATCGCCGCCGCGACGCCCGCTCCGAGCGCACACGCCGCGACGGTCGCGAGCACGACGCGGGTGGGCACGCCCTCACGGTACGGCGACGGACGGGCGAGCCGGTTCCGCTCCCGCCGTCGATGGGCGACGATCACGTACCGCCGAGCACCGAGCACCCGGAGGCACCGTGGCCGCCCAGCAGACGCCCGCATCCGGGACACCGGCCATCTCCCTGCACGACTTCACCGACATCGACCACTCCGCGGAGTCCACCTACGTCGCCGCGCTCGAGGCCTTCGACCGCCTGCCGTTGCTCCGCGAGCTCAAGGCGCTGGCCATCGAGCGCACCGCGGTCGGGCCGGGCCGCCGGGTGCTCGACGTCGGCTGCGGGTTCGGGCTCGAGACGCTCCGGCTGGCGGCGCTCGTGCAGCCCGGCGGGGCCGTCTCCGGGGTCGACGTCTCCGCCGACTTCATCGCCGAGGCCGTCCGCCGCGCCGAGGCCCAGGGGCTGCACGTCGACCTCACCACGGGCGACGCCCAGCACCTGCCCTTCCCGGACGACGCCTTCGACGTCACGCGGATCGAACGGGTCCTGATCTACCTGGACGACCCGGACCGCGCGCTCGCCGAGATGGTCCGCGTGACCCGGCCCGGCGGCCGGATCGCGGTCATCGCGCCAGACTTCGACACGAACACCGTCAACGTGCCGGACGCCGCGCTGGTCCGCGCCGTGCTCGCGCACGAGGCCGACACGTCCGTCGTCAATCCCCGCCTTGTGCGTGACCTGCGCGGGAAGCTCGAGGACCTGGGTCTCGAGGACGTCGGGCTCACCAGCCGCATGGTCGTCTTCTCCCCCGACCTCGGGGCGCAGTACTTCGGCGGCCTCGGCCCGGCCGCCGCACGGGCCGGCGTGATCGACGCCGACGCCGGGCAGCGCTGGACCTCGACCGTCGACGAGCTCCACCGCACCGGCCGCCTCTTCGGCGCGATCGGCTACTACCTCGTCACCGCGTCCGTGTCGGGGTGACGGAGGCGTCGCCGAGCAGCGGCGCCTCGGCCACGACGTGCCAGGACCCGACGTCGAACGACCCCGCGAGCAGGTGGACGCGGTCGACCTCGGCCGTGATCGGGAGGCTCGGTGCGAGCTGCTCCGCGGCAGCACGCAGCGCCGCGAGCGAGGAGTGGCGCCGGTAGCCGACCGTCAGGTGCGGCACCGGCTCGTGCTCGCCCTCGTACGGCGGATGGTCGGGAAAGGCGCGGGCGGTGCGCTCGGTGAGCTCCGCGAACGGCTCCGGCGGATTCGGGGCGAGCCACACGTAGTCGTCGCCGAACCAGCCGACGGCGTCGAGGCGGAACGAGAACGGCGCCACGTCCCGCACCGCGCGGCGCAGCGTCGCGACCGTCCCGTCGTCGACGGCCCGGGCGGGCACGAACGGGAACAGGACGGTCACGTGCGCGGGCACGCCCTGGCGTGCCGACGGGTCCAGCTCGTCGCGCAGCGTCCCGACGACGGGCTCGGCCGCGGGGACGACGACGAGCACCGCGGTGTGCGTCGCCTGCTCATCGACCCGGACGCCCATGGGTCCGGATCCTGGTGCTCCGCCGGCGGCCGTCACCGTCGGGGCCGGCACTGCTCACGGGGAGGCCTCGGCAGCGGGGCGGGAGCCGGAGGTGTCGGCGTTCTCGACGAGCCACCGGGCGACGGCGGTGAGCTTCAGGTTGGTGTCCTGGGAGGACTTGACCAGCATCTGGAACGCGCCCTCGTCGTCGACCTTGTACCGCGCGCGGAGGAGCCCCTTGGCCTGCCCGATCAGGTCGCGGCTGTCGACCGCCCGCTGCAGCTGGGTGGCCGTCGTCACGCCGTAGAGCAGCACCGCGGCCTGGGCACCGAACAACCCGGCCAGCGTCTGCGCGTACTCGTCGTAGGCGTCCGGGGTGGCCGAGTAGAGGTTGAGCGCCGCACACACGCTGCGGTCGACCGAGAGCTGGATCGACATGAGCGCCCGGAACCCGGCGTCGACCACGACGGGCGCGTACCGCGGCCACCGCTGCGCGTCCGCTCCGGCGAGGTCGCTCGCGACGACGGTTCCGGACTGCGGCGGCTCCTCGATGGCGGTGATGCACGGTCCCTCGTGCAGCTCGCTCTGCTTGGTGTCGATCTTGCCGATGAGGTCACTGGTGGGGTGGCGGGTCTCGATCCGGCCGTGCTCGGTCATCGAGATGCTGCCGGCGTCCACGCCGGGGATGGTGGCCACGGCGGAGGCGACGATCTGCGCGAGCGTCTCCTCGAGGTCGCAGATGTGGCGCGGCCGGGCCAGATCACGAGCGGCCGTGCGCAACGCGACGACGAGACGATCATTGCGTTCGGGACGCATGCGGGCGGTCCTCGGCTCTGCGGCGTGGTGGGCACGACGAGCAGCGCATCGGGCGTGCTGTCGAGGCAGGACCGGAGTGGCACGCGCTGCGATCTGCCCTCCCCACCGGCGGGCGGAGGTCGGGGACGCACATGGACTACGACACTGACGGGACCGGCGTCGGAGAGTTTCGACGCCCCGTGTCCGTGGTTGCCGCCGGGAACCCGGCCGCGTCGCCAGCGTACCCCGTATCCACGGCCCGTGCGGGCGCGGTCGCGCGGCTGACGGCCCTTCACCGCCGCGGCCCGACGGGTCAGCGCCTGCTGCGGCCCTCGTCGTCGTACGTCCCCTCGACGGCGCGACGGAGCCGTTGCGCCTCCCGTCGTTCGGCGTCGGCCCGGCGGCGCGTGAGCCTGACCTCCTCACCCGGGGTCGTGGCGCCGGCCTCGCGCGCGTGCGCCTCACGGGTGTCGGCGAAGCGGTCGTAGGTGGCGGCGAGGGCTTCGGCGGCGTCGGCGAGGCACAGGTAGGTCTTGCGGGTCGTCTCGAGGGCGTTCGATGCCCGTTCCATGAGGTCCCGACGCTCCGTCGGAGGCCAGGCCACGACGCACAGCTCACGATCGATGACCACGTCTCCGTCGCACACCTGGCGGGCCACGTCGTGCACCGAGGTCCCGGCGGCGGCCGCGTGCGCTCGCAGGCCCTGGTGAGCCTCGTCGAGGTCCACGACGAGCACCTCGGCCAGGACGGCACGGGCGCGCAGCACCCGGACGTCGCGCCAGTCCCGCGGGTTCAGGTCGCTGTCGGCCATCGGCGTTCATCGGCCCGGGCTCCCGCGTCCCACGAGAGCATCAGACGGTGGCGACCGGGCCTGTGCCTCCGCCCCCGAGTGTGGGCCGACTCGCCCGGTCGGTCCAGCCCGGCGCGGGCCCTACGCGGGGCCTGTTCGCAAGCGCGATCGCCACGGTCCGGGGTGTACCGCCGAGGCGCCGGTACACCTTCCACGCTCCGGCGCTCCCGGAGAATGGCCTCCCTCGCTGGGTCGGCTGACCCATCGCATCTCGGCGTTGGAGAGGGCGCCGGGCTGACACTCGTGTCTCATGTGAACCGAGCACGCGGATGTCCCCTTGTCGGCGGCCACGTCCAACCGGACGGCGCGCGCCCGCGACAGCGAGCAGGGACCTCGGTGAACGGCGTCCCCGCCCGCCGGGGGGCTCGGCGGACGGGGACGCCTCTCCCGGGCGCATCAACGTGACCGGGGTTGGGGGCCACGCCGTTCGCGCCCGTGGCTACCGCGGGACCTGGGTCCGAGCGGGCACGAGGGCGATGAGGACGGGAGCAAGCCGGGGTCAGCAGGAGCCGGAGATGTTGGGGTCCACCGGTGTCGACATCTGGCGCGCAAGTACCTCGTCGGCAACACAACACAGCGGCAGTCCGCGGCGGTCGGCGCGAACTCGTAAGATCATCGCGGCATGCTCGGCGGACACTCCGAGCACTGCGGCAAGCGCGCCTTCTGCCTGGTGGACGGCAGCATCGAACGGCTCTAGATCACCGATATTCATCCGGACTCTTCTCGCTCGTCGACCTCGACTGATGAGACTGTCGACGACGGGGACCGGGCCGGCGAGAGCGTCGTCAAGCCTGAGGATTCTCGCGCTCGATGTACAGGCCCAATCGCCTGACGGCCGCGTTCGTTCGCGCTCGGAGGCTCGTACTCTCGGGCCTGCGCCGCGAGGCCAGCAGCTCCGTCAGACGATGTCGATCTGCGAGGCGACGACGGCTCGGGCGACCTGGGTCAAGGGCTCCCGTCGCCTGCGTGCCCGGGCCCGAAGCAGCTCGAAGGCGAGCTCCGGGCTCAATCGGTGACGTGCGGCGATGAAGCCCTTGGCCTGCTCGATCGGGATGCGACTGCTCAGAGCGTTCTGGAGTTGGCCGTTGACGGTCTGGATGTGGTTCACCGTGCGCCAGTGGACGAGGCCGGTGGCGGCTGCGGTGGCGAGCAGGACCGCGACGCGTCGGTCGGCGTCGCTGAGTGCTCCGGTCGCACGACTGAACAGGTTGAGGCCGCCGACCACCTGGTGGCGCAGGCTCAGGGGTACGGCGTGAACCGATCGGAACCCGTCGTCCCGTGCCTGCCGGGCGAAGTCGGGCCACCGCTCCGGTTCGTGGTCGATGTCGGGGCAGGAAACATCGCGGTCGCCGCGAATGGACTCCAGGCACGGGCCGCGGTCGGTGTCGGCCTGGAGCTGTTCAAGGTGATCGGTGCAATGGTGGGTGGCCGCCACGGGGATCAGCCGACCCTTCTCGTCGAGCAGCAGGACTCCGGCCGAGTCGATGTCGAGCAGTTGGGTGCTGGCCCGAGCCAGGCAGTAGAGCAGACCAGCGACATCGAGGTCCGAGCCGAGCGTGTCGGTCAGTTCGAGCATGAGGTCCGGAAGGCGCTCCGCGCGCGACAGAGAGTCCACGGGGCGCCTTTCGTCCGGGATCGTGTCGGCACCGTTGAGCGCGGCCCGTGTCGCTGACCGATCGGAATCGGTGACGACACGGCGCCGACCTGTTCGGAGCAGGAAGCCCATGTGTACCCCGCCGAGCGCCGTTCGGAACGTCACCACGTGATCGCGATGCGCTCCTCGACCGATCGCGTCGAAAGCAGCGCCAGGAGCGCTCCCAGGCCCGTCGCCGGGAGTGCTGGACCCGCCCCCGCCAGCTCCGGCCGATCTCGCCGTTGGAGCCGGTCCGCGAGATCGGCCTGAGCCCAGCGCAGGCGGCCACACCGCTGGCGGCCCGCCCGTACGACCTCCGGCACGCGGCGCTCACGTCCTCCCTCAACGCCGGGGTGCCGGCTACGGAGGTCGTCGAGCGGGCCGGTCACTCGGTCGAGGTCCCTGCTGTCGGTCTACGCCTACAACGCCCACATCCACGATCTACTCGACGGAGAGGCTCGATCGACTATGCGAGATTCGTTCCGTGACTGTTCCGTGGAAACCCCGGACGCAACGCCGCACCGCTGCGGCGCCTCACAGAGACTTCACATCGGTCATTCGGCGTCCGTGCAGTTCAGAGGCGCGAAACAGCGGGTCGGGGACCCTACGTGGACGCCTGCTCACGAGCGCGAAGGTCCTTGCGCAGGATCTTCCCCGACGCCGACTTCGGAATCTGATCGATGAACTCCACGACCCGCACCTTCTTGTGCGGGGCGATGCGCTCGGCCACGAAGCCCATGACGTCGTCGCCGGAGAGCTGGGCGCCCTGCTGGAGGACGACGAACGCCTTGGGGATCTCCTCGCCCTCGGCGTCCTTGACCCCGATGACGGCGGCGTCGGCGATCCCGTCGTTGGTGAGCAGCAGCGCCTCGAGCTCGGCGGGCGGCACCTGGTAGCCCTTGTACTTGATCAGTTCCTTGACGCGGTCGACGATGTGGAAGACGCCCTCGTCGGTGACGGTGGCGACGTCGCCGGTGTGCAGGAAGCCGTCGGCGTCCAGGGTCTCCGCGGTCGCCTCGGGGTTGTTGAGGTACTCGCGCATCACGTTGGGGCCGCGGACCCACAGCTCGCCGCGGGAGCCCTCCTCGCCCGTCTCGGGGTCGACGAGCTTGCACTCGATGTTGGGCAGCGCGACGCCGATCGAGTTGAGGTCCATGTCCGGACGGTCCTGCGGCATGGCGTGGCTGACCGGGCTGAGCTCGGTCATCCCGTAGCCCTGCAGCACGGTGCAGTTCAGTCGCTTCCCGACGGCGTGCCCGAGCTCGGCGTCGAGCGCCGCGGCTCCGGAGAACACGATGTCGACGCAGTCGATGTCGTACTGGTCGACCATCGGGTGCTTGGCCAGCGCGACGGCGATGGGCGGGGCGATGTAGACGCGGTCGACGCGGAACTCGGAGATGATCCGGAGGAACTCCGCGAGATCGAACTTGGGCATCGTCACGACGGTCGCCCGCACGTAGATGCCGTGGTTCATCATCACGGTCATGCCGTAGATGTGGAAGAACGGCAGCACCGCGAGGATCTTCGAGTCGGCATCGGTGCTCGCGTTGAGCACCTGGAACTGGACGAGGTTCGCCACGAGGTTGCGGTGGGTCAGCACCACACCCTTCGCGCGCCCGGTGGTCCCCGAGGAGTAGGGCAGCGCGGCGACGTCGTCGCCGGTCAGGGTCACCTGCGGGCGCTCCGCCGTGGTGGAGAGCAGGTCGGCGAGGCCGTTCTCGGGCCGCGGTGTGCCGGCGTCGTCCCGGGTGCCGTCGATGAGGACGGTCTCGGTGACGACGACGCCGTCCTGCTCCGTCGCGGCGCGGGCCCGGTCGAGGAACGCGGTGATGGTGACCAGCATCTTCGCGCCGGAGTCGCGCAGCTGGAAGGCGAGCTCGTCGGGGGTGTAGAGCGAATTGACCGTCGTCACCGCGACGCCCGCGGCGAGGGCGCCGTGGAAGACGACCGGGTAGTAGGCGTTGTTGGGCGCGAACAGGGCGATCACGTCGCCGCGGCCGAGGCCCCGCTCGCCGAGGGCGGCGGCGAAGCGGTCGATCGCTCCGGCGAGCTCGCCGAAGGTCGTCTGAGCACCGGACGATCCGTCGATGATCGCCACGCGGCCGGCGTCGGCCTCACTCAGGTCGCCGAAGAGGAACTCGGGCAGACCCACGTCCGGGATGTCGACGTCGGCGTACGGGCTGCGGACGACCATGCGGGAACTCCTCGTCGGGCGCGGGACGGCAATGCGTCGGTAAACCTACCTGTCGGTACGGGCGAGTGTCCGCCCTCTCGCATGATCTCTCTGTGATCGGATGCGAGGTTCACGGCCCGGGCGGTCACCCATTCGGCCGCATGACGATCGCTTGCCCCGTCTCTTTCGTGGTGGGACAGTGAGCGCGAGAAGCCGATTCGACCCACGGTTCGGCCGAGGCGTGGCTCACGTGTGCACGTTCGCCTGTGCGAGCGCCCTGGACGCCCGCCGCCGGCGTCGGATGCCCCCCGTCCCACGCCGGCGGCGTGGCCCGGCGGCTCAGTCGCGACCCTCCACCAGGTGCGCGAACGCCGAGAGGTTCGCCAGCGACTCCCCCCGCGATTCGCGCCACGCCCACTCGCGGCGGATCGACGTGGCGAAGCCGAGCTCGAGCAGGGTGTTGAAGTCCCCGTCGGCGGCCTCCAGCACCTGCCCGAGGATGCGGTCGATCTCCTCGTCCACCACGGCGTGTCGCGCCACGCGCCCGACGAGGTGGATGTCGCCGGCCCGGTCGATCGTGTAGTGCACGCCGTAGAGCCGGGCGTTGCGCTGCAGGAGGAAGCGGTAGACCTCCTCGAGGTTCTCGTCCGGGTGCCGGCACACGAAGGCCTCGACCAGCAGCGCGTGCGGCGTGAGCACCAGCCAGCAGTGCGTGGCGAGCTTCTTGGTGCCCGGCAACGTCACGAAGAACCGTCCCGGACCCGGCCGGGTGTAGGACAGCTCGCGCTCGTCGAGGGCGTCGGCGAGCACCTTCTCCAGCTCGTCCGGGGCAGGGGAGCTCACACCGCCATCCCTCGTGTCCGGTCGCGGTCCTTCGCCCGCGAGGCCTCGGCGTACGTCGCGAGCAGCGCGTCGGCCGTGCGGTCCCACGAGAACATCGCCGCGTGCTCGACCGCGCCTGCGGAGAACCGCTGGCGCCCGGCCCGGTCGAGGCCCACGCGCTCGAGGGCGTCGGCCCAGTGCTCGGGGTCGTGGCCGTCGACCAGCAGCCCCGAGCGCCCGTGGGCGACCGCGGTGGGTAGCCCGCCCACCGCGGCGGCCACCACCGGGGTCCCGCAGGCCTGCGCCTCGAGGGCGACGAGACCGAAGGACTCCGAGTAGCTGGGCACCGCGACGACGTCCGCGGCGCGGTAGACCTGCGCGAGCTCGTCGCCGCGCCGGGGCGGCAGGAAGCGGACGACGTCGTCGATCCCCAGCTCGCGGGCGAGCGCCACCAGCGACTCCGGCTCGGCGAGCCCGGTGCCCGAGGGACCGCCGACGACGAGGACGACCAGCCGCTCGCGCAGCTCCGGGCGCCGCGCGAGCATCGTCGCGGCGGCGCGCAGCAGGACGTCGGGCGCCTTGAGCGGCTGGATCCGCCCCACGAACGCCATCGCCGTGTCCTCCGGCCGGATCCCCAGGGCGGCGCGCGCGGCGTCGCGGTCGGGCGCGGGGGTGAAGGTGCGCAGGTCGACGCCCGGCGCGATGGTGCGGACGCGGTCCGGGTCGGCACCGTAGGCGGTGACGAGGTCGTCCGCCTCGGCCTGCGTGGACGTGACGAGGCGGTCGGCCTCGGCCACCACCTGCTCCTCGCCGACCACCCGCGACAGCGGTTCGGGCCGGTCGCCGTCGGCGAGCGACGCGTTCTTGACCTTGGCCAGGGTGTGCGCGGTGTGCACCAGCGGCACGCCCCAGCGGTCCCGCAGGAGCCACCCGACCTGCCCGGAGAGCCAGTAGTGGCTGTGCACCGCGTCGTACCACCCCGGCTCGTGACGGGCCTCGTCCCGCAGCACCCCGGCGGTGAACGCACACAGCTGGCTGGGCAGGTCCTCCTTGCCGAGGCCGCCGTAGGGGCCGGCGATGACGTGCCGGACCAGCACCCCGTCCGCCAGCTCGGCCACCGGCGGCAGGTCGGACGACGTCGCCCGCGTGAAGATCTCGACCTCCACGCCGCGCTGGGCCATCCGCCGCGCCGTCTCCACGACGTAGACGTTCATGCCGCCCGCGTCGCCGGTGCCGGGCTGGGCGAGCGGTGAGGTGTGCAGCGAAATCACCGCGACCCGGCGGGGTCGCCCCGGATGCGACCGAACCACCCGGCCAGGGGGACGGGAACGGGTCGCCGGAGATGCCGTCGCCGTCGTCGCCGCCGGGGTCACGCCGCCAGCTTAGGTGTGTGGGGCTCTCCCGGGCTCGCCGAGGACCACGTGACGAACAGACCTAGGGTGCGGGGCATGAGCACGCCGACACCGGGAACCGACCGTCCCCTCGCCGTCGTCACCGGCGCCAGCTCGGGCATCGGAGCCGCCACCGCCCGCGCCCTCGCCGCCGACGGCTGGCACCCCGTCCTCGGCGCACGCCGCGTGGAGCGCCTCACGGAGGTCGCCGACGAGGTGGGCGGCACCGCCCTGCCCCTCGACGTCACCGACGTCGACTCGGTGGCCGCGTTCGTCGCCGGCGTCCGCGACCTCGTCACCCCGCAGAGCCCGCTGCGCGGCCTGGTGAACAACGCCGGCGGCGCCAAGGGCACCGAGAAGGTGATCGAGGCCGACGAGGAGAAGTGGCGCTGGATGTGGGAGTCCAACGTCCTCGGGACCCTGCGTGTCACCAAGGGTCTGCTGCCGCTGCTCATCGACTCGGGCGACGGCCACGTCGTCACCATCACCTCGATCGCCGGCCTCGAGGTCTACGACGGCGGCTCGGGCTACACCGCCGCCAAGCACGCCGAGGGCGCCATGCACCGCACCCTGCGCGGCGAGCTGCTCGGCGCGCCCGTGCGCGTCACCGAGATCGCGCCCGGCGCGGTGGAGACCGAGTTCGCGCTGGTGCGGTTCGCGGGCGACTCCGACCGTGCGGCCAAGGTCTACGAGGGCATCACGCCGCTGGTCGCCGAGGACGTCGCCGAGGTCGTGGCCTTCGCCATGAGCCGGCCGTCGCACGTCAACCTCGACACGATCGTCCTCAAGCCCCGTGACCAGGCCACGGGCATGCGCTTCCACCGCACTTAGAGCGCGGACATCCCCTGCCACTCCGACCACGGGATGGCCCAGTCGTAGATGTCGCCGTCGCTCGGCGAGTAGTTCACCCCGGAGTTGGTGACCTCGACCGGGTCGCCGTACAGGGCAGTGTCGTAGAACGCCCGGGCATCGGCCTCCGAGAGGTTGATGCACCCGTGGGTCACGTTGCTGGAGCCCTGGGCGCCGGTGGAGGCCGGGTTGGCGTGGATGAACTCGCCGTTGTTGCTGATGCGCACCGCCCAGCGCTCGACGAGGTCGTAGCCGTACTGCTCGCTGACCATCCGCTTGTTGGTGAACTTCTCGCTCACGACGTGGATGCCCGAGCGCGTGGTGCGGTTCGGGTCGGAGTCCGTCCCGTAGCTGGCGGGGACGTCCATCACCTGCTGCCCGTCGCGGACGACGACCATGCGGAAGCTGTTGACGTCGGCCTGCACGACCTGCGAACGGCCGATCCTGAACGACGTCGTGAGGTCCTCACGGCCCCACGCGCCGCCGCCGAACGGGGTGCCCAGGAGGTTCGCGCGGACGTCGACCTGCGTGCCGGGCCGCCAGTACTCCTTCGGGCGCCAGTGCACCCGCGACCCGCCGTCCTGGTCGGGCAGCCAGGCCCAGGAGCCCTCGGTGGGCACCGACGTGCGCACCTGCAGCGCCCGCTCCACCGCCGCCTTGTCCTCCACCGGGGCCGCGAACTGGATCGTGATCGGCGCCGCCACCCCCACCTCGCGGTCGTCACCGATGTTCAGCGTGGCCCGGACGGTCTGCCCGGGCGCGACCGTGGTGAACGAGCCGGTGACCGGCGAGGAGCCCCCGCCGGGCCCGGTGGCCGTGCCGCCCCAGGTGTAGGTGGCGCCGTAGGCCAGCGGGCCGGACGGCGTCCAGCGCTTCCGGTCGGGCGAGAGCGTGCCGGCGACGGCACCGCCCGGTGATGCGGTGAGCGTGACGTCGGTGAACGTCCCCTCGGTGCTGGCCGCCACCGTGGCCCTCGGGGCGACGTCGGCGGTGTTCGCGGCCGGCTCGACCGCCACGCCGACCGGCGGCGGCGCCTCGGCGGACCCGGGCGCGCCGGACGTCGACGACGCCCCCGAGCCGCAGGCCGCCAGCACCAGCAGCAGCCCGCTCAGCACCGTGACGAGCGTCCGACCCATGCGTCCCCCGAACCTCTCCTCGTGCGTCGCCACCATCGTGGCACCGCACCCCGACGGCCCGCCGGGTCGAACTCAGGACAGCGCCGACATCCCCCGCCAGGTGTCCCAGTCGAGGGCCCAGTCGTAGACGTCCCCGTCGGCCGCGGAGAGCTGGACCGGGGAGTCCGTGACCTCGACGGGGTCGCCGTAGATGGCGGTGTCGTAGTACGCCCGCGCGTCGGCGGTGGAGAGGTTGACGCAGCCGTGGGTGACGTTGCTCGAGCCCTGGGCGCCCGCCGACGCCGGGTTGGCGTGGATGAACTCGCCGTTGTTGCTCATCCGCACGGCCCAGTGCTCGACGAGGTCGTAGCCGTACTGCGCGCTGGTCATCCGCTTGTTGTCGAACTTCTCGGTCACGACGTGGGTCCCGCTACGCGTGATGCGGTTGGGGTCGCTGCCCAGCCCGTAGCTCGCGGGGACGTCCATGACCTGCCGACCGTCCCGGATCACGACCATCCGGTGGCTCGTGACGTCGGCCCGCACGATCTGCGAGCGCCCGACGGTGAGGTGGTTGGTGAGGTCCTCGCGTCCGTACGCGCCGTCACCCAGGTTCACGCCGTACAGGTTCGCGGCGACATCGACGACGGTGCCGGGCGTCCAGTACTCCTTCGGCCGCCAGTGCACCCGCGACCCCAGCGCGTCGTCGGGCAGCCACGCCCAGGAGCCCTCGGTGGGCACCGACGTGCGCACCTGCAGGGCCCGCTCCGCCGCCGCCTTGTCGGCGACCGGGCCGTCGAACTGGATGGCGATCGGCGCGGCCACGCCGACGGTGGCGTCGTCGGGCTGCGCGAACTGCGCGCGCACGACCCGCTCCGGGCTCACCGTGGTGAAGCCGCCGGCCACCGGCGTGGTGGCCCCGTCGGCGCCCACCGCGACACCGGACCAGGTGTAGGGCTTGCCGTAGCCGAGCGCCTCGGTCGCGGCCCAGCGGTGTCCGTCGGGAGTCACGGTCCCGGCGATCGGACGGCCGTCCGCTCCGGTCAGCGCGACGTCGCGCAGGGCGGCGTCCGGCGCCGTCACGCTGATCTCGCCGCCCGGGTCGACGTCGGCGCGTCCCGGCACGGCCGTCGTGGTCACGGTCGGGGCCTGCGCCGCGTCACTCCCCGCCGGCCGGGGCGTGGCGCCCGCAGCCGCACACCCCGCGACGACTCCCGCGACGGCGACGAGCGCCACCACCACGGCCAGCACACCCTGCACGCGTTCCCGCACCCCGAGGGCCACCTCTCCTGATCGATCCCGAACGCATGACGCGAACGGCCCCGGGACGGTTGTCAGGGCGCGGGCACACTCACACCGGTGGCCCTGTGATCGTGAGCGGCGTCTCGCCGCGATCCCGGTCAGAGGGCGCAGGAGACGAGCACGGGCTCGGGTTCGAGCACGAGACCGAAGGCGGCGTCGACCCGGTCGCGCACGTCGCGGGCGAGCGCGAGCAGGTCGTCGGTGGTCCCACCGCCGCGGTGGGTCAGGGCGAGCGTGTGCTTGGTGGAGACCCGCGCGGGGGCGTGCTCGCCGGGGTGGCCGCGCGGGATGCCGGCGCGCTCGATGAGCGCGGCCGCGGAGAGCTTGACCAGCCCGCCGGGCTGCGGCCACGCCGTGACCGGGACCTGGCCCGCGGCCTCGGTGCGGGCGGCGACACGGGCCGCCGTCGCCTCGTCGACCACCGGGTTGGTGAAGAACGAGCCCGCGCTGCGGCTGTCGGGGTCGGCGAGGTCGATGACCATGCCCTTCCCGCGGCGCAGCGCGAGCACGGCGGCGCGCGCGTCGGCGACGGGCACGCGGGTGCCGGGCTCGACATCGAGGGCGCGGGCGAGCTCGGCGTAGCGGACCGGGGCCGACAGGCCGTCGGTGGTGAGCCGGAACCGCACGCCCAGGACGATCTCGCCGTCGACGTTGCGCGCGCCCTTGAGGCGGCTCGTGCGGTAGCCGAGACCGAGGTCGGCGGCCGGGACCGTGCCGCGGCGACCGGTACGGCGCGCGTAGAGGTCGACGTCGACGAGGAGGTCGCCGACCTCGACGCCGTAGGCGCCGACGTTCTGCACCGGCGTCGCCCCGGTGCGCCCGGGGATGCCCGAGAGGCACTCGAGCCCGCCGAACCCGTCGGCGACGGTGTCGGCGACCAGCGCGTCCCAGTCGTGGCCGGCCTCGACGTGCAGGACGACGGTGTCGGCGTCGCGGCGCACGACCTCGTGGCCCTCGGTGTCGATGAGCAGCGCGGTGCCGGCGAACCCGGCGTCCCCGATGACGAGGTTGGAGCCCCCGCCGACGAGCAGCAGCGGCTCGCCCGCCCCGTCGGCCGCGCGCGCCCGCTGGACCACCTCGTCGGCCGTCGACGCCCGCACCAGGCGGCGTGCGGGGCCGCCGAGACCGAGCGTCGTGTGGGGCGCGAGCAGCGTCGCGGCGTCGGTGTCGACGGGGCCGTCGCCCGGCGCGGGCGTCGTCTGAGCGGTCGGACCGGGTGCCACGGCCTCCGACGGTAACCTCCCGCCCGTGTCGACCCGCATCGCCCACCGCGCCACCTGGGACGTCCCCGCCGAGGAGGTGTACGCGGAGCTGGTCGACGGCGACCACCTCCGGGCACGCCTGAAGGAGCTCGGCGGGAAGGACCCCGCGCTCGTGGAGCACACCGTCGACGCCTCCGGGGCCCGCCTGGAGCTGCGTCACTCGGTGCCCGTCGAGTTCCTGCCCACGGCGGTCCGGCGCTTCACCGGCGACGACCTCGTGCTCGACCGCGTCGAGACGTGGCGCGTGCGCACCGACGGCGGCTACGACGGCACGTTCGAGGTCACGGTCCGCGGCCTCCCGGGGACGATGACCGGCACGCAGAAGCTCACCGACTCCGGCGGCGGCGCGGTCACCGAGATCCAGGGCGAGGCCACGGTGTCGGTGCCGATGGTCGGCGGGCGCATCGAGAAGGTCGTCGTCGAGCAGGTCGACGCGCTGCTCGACGCCGAGGACGCGTTCACACGCCGACGGCTGGAGAAGCGCTGACCATGGCGACCCATCGCCTCGTCGTCACCCTGAGCTGCCCGGACCGCACCGGCATCGTCGCCGCGATCACCGGGCGGCTGGCGGCGCTCGGCGCATCGATCACCGAGGCCGCCTACCACGCCGACACCGAGGCGGGCTGGTTCGTCACACGCCAGGTCGTCGACGCCGCCTCGGTCCCCGGCGGGGCGGACGTGCTGCGCGTGGTGATGGGCCAGGTGGCCGCGGGCCTCGAGGTGCCCGGCGGCGACCCGGTGCGCTGGCAGGTGCGCGACGCCGCCGAGCCGCCGCGGGTGGTGCTGCTGGTCAGCAAGGAATCGCACTGCCTGCACGACCTGCTCGGCCGGGTCTGGGGCGGTGAGCTCGAGATGGACGTGCGCGCGGTGGTGGGCAACCACGAGGTGCTGCGCCCGCTCGCCGAGGCGCACGGCGTGCCGTTCCACCACGTGCCGTTCCCGTCCCGTGCCGAGGACGACGAGGCCCGCACGGGCCGCGACGCGGCGTTCGCGACGGTCGCCGGCCTCGTCGACGAGCACGACCCGGCCGCGATCGTGCTGGCACGGTTCATGCAGGTGCTGACGCCCGAGCTCTGCGACCGGTGGGCCGGGCGGGCGATCAACATCCACCACAGCTTCCTGCCCTCGTTCGCCGGCGCCCGCCCGTACCACCAGGCCCACGCCCGCGGGGTGAAGCTCGTCGGCGCGACGTGCCACTACGTCACCGCGGACCTCGACGCCGGCCCGATCATCGAGCAGGACGTCAGCCGCGTGGACCACGCCGACACCGCCGAGGACATGGTCCGCCGCGGCCGCGACGTCGAGAAACTGGTGCTGGCCCGCGGGCTGCGCGCCCACCTCGAGGACCGCGTGCAGGTGCACGCGGGACGGACGGTCGTCTTCCGCTAGGTGCCTGCGGCATGTGAGCACTTCGTGGTGCTCCGGCACCTCAAAGTGCTCACGTGCGCGGGCGCACCCGCTCGGCGGGAATCGCGCCCAGCCGCCCGGCGTGGAAGTCGACCATCGCCTCCCGGACCTCCTGCTGGGTGTTCATGACGAACGGCCCGCCCCACGCCACCGGCTCGCGGATCGGGCGACCGCCGAGCAGCACGACCTCGAGCTTCGGGTGCCGGCCCTCCTGCCCGGGGTCCGCGGCGACCCGCAGCGACTCGCCGGGCCCGAAGACGACGAGCTGGCCGGTGCGCACCGGACGTCGCTCGGCGCCGACGGTGCCGTCACCGGACAGGACGTAGAGCAGCGCGTTCTGCTCGGGGTCCCAGGGCAGGTGCAGCGCCGCGCCGGGCTCGAGCGAGGCGTGCGCCATCGTCATCGGCGTGTACGTCGAGCCGGGCCCCTCGTGCCCGCCGATCTCGCCGGCGATGACCCGCACGAGCGTCCCGGCGTCGGCGGAGGTCAGCAACGCGGCCTGCCCGGAGCGGAGGTCCTGGTAGCGGGGCTGCACCCACTTCTGCGCCTGCGGGAGGTTCACCCACAGCTGCAGGCCGTGGAAGAGGCCGCCCGACGCGACGAGCGCCTCCGGCGGGCGCTCGATGTGCAGCACCCCGCCGCCGGCGGTCATCCACTGCGTGTCGCCGTTGGTGATCGAGCCACCGCCGCCGTGGTTGTCGGCGTGCTCGAACGTGCCGTCGATGATGTAGGTGACGGTCTCGAAGCCCCGGTGCGGGTGCCAGGCCGTGCCCTTGGGCTCGCCCGGCGCGTACTCGACCTCGCCCATCTGGTCCATGTGGATGAAAGGGTCGAGGAGCGCGAGGTCGACGCCGGCGAACGCGCGGCGTACCGGGAAGCCCTCGCCCTCGTAGCCCTGCGGCGCGGTGGTCACCGTGCGGACCCCCCGCTCGGTGACGCCGACGCGGGGCCCCGCGGGCTCGGGGATGCGAGGTAGGACCGTCAGGTCGGCGACCGTCAGAGCGGGCATCGTCCCCTCCTCAGTAGTTGAACATTCAATGTGGAGCGGAGAACGTCCCCCGGCGACGACCGATTCCCACCGGGATCCGCGTCAGCGGCCGAGGCCCTCGAGCGCCTCGGCCCCGGGCAGCTCACCGAGTGCGGCACCGGGGACGAGGAGCTTGCTCTCGCGCCGGCCGCTGCCCACCACGACCGCGGGTGTGGCGATCACCGCGGGGTCGACGAGGACCGGCCACGACGCCGGCACGCCGAACGGAGTGATGCCGCCGTAGGCCATGCCGGTGAGCTCGACCGCCTCGTCCATCGGCGCGAACGACGCCTTGCGCACGTCGAGCCGCTTGCGGACGACGGTGTTGACGTCGGTGCGCGTCGTGGCCAGCACGACGCAGGCGGCGAAGCGACGCTCGCCGGAGCGCGAGCCGGCGACGACGACGCAGTTGGCCGACGCCTCCAGCGGCGAGCCGTAGGCCTCGCAGAACGCGGCGGTGTCGGCGAGCGCGGGGTCGATCTCCGCGACCAGGCAGCCGGTGGCGACCTCGGGCGGCAGCCCGCGCAGGGCCTCGGCGACAGGTTCCGCCAGCAGGTCGGTCCGCTCGAGGGCGGGCACCGGCTCCAGCGACCCGGCGACGGCCTGGGCAGCCGCCGACGTCACCAGCGCGGGCCCTGCTGGATCTCGATCACCCGCGGGCGCACGTCGACGATGTAGATGAGCACGGCGATGATGCCGACGAGCCAGAGGAAGCTGTAGGGGCCGCTGGTGGAGATCGCGAGGATCGCCAGGCCGACGCCGGTGATCGCGCACCAGACGGGCTTCGTCAGCTTGTCGGCGGCCGTGAACGCGTCGGAGCGCTGCATCAGGGCGTGCACGAAGGCGTAGAGGCCCACCGGGATCCCCAGGAGCCACAGCACCAGCAGCACGTAGCCATCGAGGTTGTAGAGCACCGACACGCCACCACGATACGTGCCCCGTGCAGCGGGGCGACAGGCGCGCGGTCCTCGCCCGGACACACGACGACCCCGGGACGGCGGAGCGTCCCGGGGTCGTGTCGAGCAGAGCGTCACCGCACGGTGGCGGGACTCAGCTCTTGGGGGCCCGCTTGGCGCCGCCCGCGGTGGCCGCGGACTTCGGCGCGTTCTTCGGGCCCTGCTTGTTCGGCGCGGTGCGCGCAGCGGCCTTGCGCGTGGTGCTGCGCGTCTCGGACGCCACCTCGTCACCGGCCTCCTTGATCTCCTCGGAGAGCTCGGAGCCGGCCTCGGCGACGACCTCGGCGGCCTGGGCGCTGAAGCGCTGCGTCGTGCGGGCGGCGCGCTCGCCGACCGAACGGGTCTGCTTGGTGACCCCGGCCAGAGCGCTCTCACCGCGGACGCGGACACCCTCGACGGCGTCCTCGAGGCGGCCCTCGATCTCGCTCGAGACCTGGTCGACCGTGTTCAGCGCCTGCTTGACCTGCGGCTGCGACGTGATGTCGCGGTACGCGGACTCGCCGCGCTTGATGAGGTCGGCGTAGACGCTGCGGACGGCGGCCAGGTAGCTGTCGACCAGGCGGCGGAAGTCCTCCGCGGTCAGCTTGGTGCGCAGCTCCTGGACCTCGGCCGGGAGGTCCTCGACGCGGGCCTGGACCTCGGTGGCGCCGGACTGCACGCGCTCGGCGGCCTCACGGGCGGCGGCGACGGCCACGTCGCCGAGGCCCAGCACGGCCAGGGCGGGCTGGCGCAGCGGGTCGATGGCGTCCGAGACGGCCTTGCTGGCCTGGTCGCGAACCTCGCGGACGTCGAACTTGGTGGGGAAGGTGACAGCCATGGTCGTCCTCTCTCCTGAATACGTGTGTGATGTGCCTGAGCGGTAGGTCAGGACGTGCGCTGGGCCGGTGCCTCGACTGCCTGGGCGGCAGCGTCGATGGCGGCCACGGCGAGCGCGGCGTCCTCGGTCCCGGTCACGGTGCTGGTCTCGGCAGCGTTGCCGCGACGGAATGACTCGTAGATGTCGGTGAGCACCTGCTTCTGGCGCTCGGTCAGCTCCGTGTCCGACGCGAGGGCGTCGAGTACCGGGGAGTGCTCCCGGGGCTCGAGAATCCCTGCCCGGACGTACAGCGCCTCGGCGGAGATCCGCAGACCGGTCGCGATCTGGGCCAGGATCTCGGCGGACGGCTTGCGCAGCCCACGCTCGATCTGGCTCAGGTACGGGTTGCTGATCCCCGCGACCTTCGCGAGTTGACGGAGGCTGACCTCCGCGCCCTCGCGCTGCCGGCGGATGTAGGCACCGATGTCATCGACGGCCTGGCCGATCTTCTCGACCCCGTCCGTCCCGGACACCGATGACCACCTCCTCCGAACTCGCTGAAACCCACGCTAACACGAGTGCTAGCTGGCGCAAGCACTGTGCTTGCGCAGGTCGCGTGGGCTGTCACACACACTTCCGGGGGACGGCCTCAGACGAGGAGCTCGCCCACGGTGTAGATCACCAGGCCGGCGAGGGCACCGACGAGGGTCCCGTTGATGCGGATGAACTGGAGGTCGCGGCCCACCTGGAGCTCGATCTTGCGCGAGGTCTCGGGGCCGTCCCAGCGGGCGACGGTGTCGGAGATCAGGGTGGAGATCTCGCTCGAGTAGCGGCCGACGACGTAGCCGGCGGCGTCGACGATCCAGCCGTCGATCTTGTCGCGGAGCTCGGGATCGGTGTCGAGGCGCTCGCCGAAACGGGCGACGCCGTCGGTCACCTTCAGCCGCAGCTGGGACGACGGGTCCTCGGCGGCGTCGAGCAGCATCGCCTTCCCGGTGGCCCACGCGCGCGAAATGAGGGCCTGGACCTCGGGGTGCTCGAGGAGCTGGCGCTTGATGTCCTCGACCCGCGCGTTGGTGTCCGGATCGTCCTGCAGGTCGGCGGCGAAGGAGATCAGGAAGCGGTCGACGGCCTTGCGCATCGGATGGTCGGCGTCGGACTTCACCGCCCAGGCGAACGACAGGGCCTCGGCGTAGAGCCGGTCGCCGATCAGCCCGTCGACGAAGCGCGGCGACCAGCTCGGCGCCTGCTTGCTGACCAGCGCCATCACGGTGTCGTGGTTGTCGCGCACCCAGTCGTAGGCGCGGTCGCAGATCAGGTCGACGACGCGGCGGTGCGCCCCGTCGTCGAGCACCCCGGCCAGCAGCCGGCCCATCGGCGGCCCCCAGGGCTGGGCGACGACGCGCCGGGTGACGGCCTGGTCGACGACGGCCTGGATCTCGTCGTCGCGCAGCACGGTCACCGCGCCGCGCACGACGGTGGCCAGCTCGCCGGTCACCCGCGAGGCGTTGCCCGGCGTCGTGAGCCAGCCGCCGAGCCGCGCGGAGATCCGGGCGGCGCGGAGCTTCTCCCCGACGACCTTGGGAGCCAGGAAGTTCTCGCCGACGAAGCCCGACAGGCTGGCACCCAGCTGGTCCTTCTTGCGCGGGATGAGCGCCGTGTGCGGGATCTTGATGCCCAGCGGGTGACGGAAGAGCGCGGTGACCGCGAACCAGTCGGCGAGCCCGCCGACCATCCCCGCCTCGGCCGCGGCGCGCACGTAGCCGGTGAACGCAGGCCCGCCGTTGCGCTCCCACACCAGGAAGACGATCCAGATGATCGCGGCACCGAAGAGGAACGACAGCGCCACGGCCTTCATCCGCCGCAGGCGGGCCCGCTTCTCCGGGTCGTCGACGAAATCCGGGATCAGGCCGCCGTCCCCGCCGGACGGACGGCGGGCGGACGGGAGCGCGCCGGCGTCGCTCCCCCCGGTGACGGGCGGGCCGACGGGTTCGGTCGGCGGGTCGGCCTCCAGGTCGCCACGTGTCCTGGCGCCGTCCGGTCCGTGGGCGGTCTGCACGCCTCCAGTGTCCCACCGGCGGCGGGCGGAGCCCGTCGACCACAGGGACGTCGCATTCGGCGCAGTGAGGCACCCAGGAGACGTGCGTCACGGTGGATTCGTCCCCCGGACCGGTGAACCGGGACACCACCCGGCGCGAATCGCGCACTGGGCGGCGAGAGTGCGTATCGCTCGGGCGACTTCGGTCGTTGGATAGATGCCGTTGTCGCCGTTGTTCGCGCCGGAGTCGTCGCACGGTCTCCACGGCCGCCGTCGTCCCTGTCGTGAACAGAGTCGTCGACGCTTCTCCCGACCACCCCGTGCCGTCCCTCGGGACGACCCGGTCCCCCGTGCGACCGACCGCGCCCGGCCGCACGGGGTCTCGCGTCCCCCGGTCGCCGTGCTGCCCCACGGTGACCGGGGGGCGCCCCCTCCGGCCGTGGGCCGCTAGAGCCTGTCTGGTGGTTCATGAGATCCAGGCCAGGGTGGCGCGGAAGGTGAT